>CALQKH020000003.1 GCA_943331105.2 Akkermansia muciniphila | reverse complement strand
CTGGCGAACTTGGCGTTGCGCTTGATGTTGCCGTACAGCGCTGAGCTTCCCGTGGTCATGGCGCATTCGCCCGATACAAAGGTGGCGTCAGCCGCGTTGCCCCGACCCTTGTAGACAAACAAGCCTGTTTTGGCCATGTTGGCCAGGTTCTCGATGTGGCGCACATGCAAGGGGCTGTTGAAGGTCAAGCGTGCGTCGATGCCGCGCATGCCGTTGCCCTTGGAGGCAAATTCGGTGTTGTGCCAAGCTGAGAAGCTCTCGAGCTGGGTCCAGCTCACCCAGCTGGTGGTGAAGGGGCACTTGTGGCCTGATGCTTTGAGCTTGGCAGCCGCCAGAGCCACTTCTGGCCAGGTTTTAGGTGGTTTTTCAGTGTCAAGGCCAGCGGCTTTGAAGGCATCTTTGTTGTAGTGGAAGACGGTGGTTGAGCTGTTAAATGGAAAGCTCAACATCTGGCCATTGGGTGCCGTGTAGTAACCCGCGACCGCCTGCACATAATTTTTGGGGTCGAACTTGACGCCCGCATCCGCCATGATTTTGCCCACAGGCACGATGGCCCCTTTGCTGGCCATCATGGTGGCGGTACCCACTTCAAAGACTTGCAAAATGTGCGGGGCGTTGCCCGATCGAAACGCCGCAATGGCCGCCGTCATCGATTCGTCGTAGCTGCCCTTGAATGTAGGCACGACTTTGTACTGTGTCTGGCTGGCATTGAAGTCTTTGGCATGGTCGTTGACCCATTCGCCCAAGGCGCCGCCCATGGAGTGCCACCATTGGATTTCAACTTGGGCTTGGGCAGTCAAGCCGGACAAACCAAGGGTGAGGGCAGTGAGGGTCAGTTTGAGTTTCATATGAGCTCCTGAGGGTAAAACCAAAAATCAAAACGATGGATGCAATGACATGCATTGGCGCTGATAAGTGTTGCTAAATCATTAAAGTCGAATGAAAATTTTGTGACAACACGGACTTTCCATGATTTTAGACGCTTGGGTGACAGGTGCCCCCACCCTCTGCGCGTGATTGTTGCACTGCGGTAACATCCAACTTCAGCCGGTTTGACACTTTTCCGGGTCTGGCTGACAGCGTCTTCAGCGACGCATTTGATTGCGCCAAACCCATGAATGCACCCAATACGCTCCAACTTTTGATGCAAGCTGACGCCGATGCGCCGCGCTTGCGTGAGATCCCTTACAACTACACCAGCTTCTCAGACCGCGAAATCGTGCTGCGTTTGCTGGGCGAGTCGGCTTGGGACTTGCTGAACCAGTTGCGCCAAGAGCGCGGTACGGGTCGATCTGCTCGCATGTTGTACGAAGTGTTGGGCGACATTTGGGTGGTTGAGCGCAATCCTTATTTGCAAGACGACCTGCTCGACAACCCTGCCCGCCGCAAATTGCTGGTGGAAGCCCTGCAGCACCGTTTGGGCGAAGTGCAAAAACGCCGTACACCCGAGGCCGATGCTGCACGTGACGCCTTGGTGGGCCAATTATTGACCATGGCCACTCAGGCAGTGACCCAGTTCAGCGACCGCTTTACCCGCATGGCGAAGCTGCGCAGCCAAGTGCAGAAGACCCTGGGACGCCTGACGGCCAAGGACAACATCAAGTTTGACGGTCTGTCCCGCGTGAGCCATGTGACCGACGCGACCGACTGGCGCGTGGAATACCCCTTTGTGGTGTTGACGCCAGACTCAGAAGTCGAGATGGCTGGTTTGGTCAAAGGTTGTATCGATTTGGGTTTGACCATCGTGCCACGGGGCGGTGGCACAGGCTACACGGGGGGCGCGATCCCTCTGACTTGGAAGAGTGCAGTCATCAACACCGAGAAGCTCGAAGCCATGACCGAGGTCGAGATGGTCGACCTGCCAGGCATTGCGCACCCGATTCCCACCATCTACACCGAGGCCGGTGTGGTCACCCAGCGCGTGGCCGATGCGGCCGAGCGCGGTGGTTTTGTGTTCGCCGTGGACCCCACTTCGGCCGAAGCCAGCTGCATTGGCGGCAACATCGCCATGAACGCGGGTGGCAAAAAGGCGGTTTTGTGGGGCACAGCCCTCGACAACCTGGCCAGCTGGCGCATGGTGACGCCTGACGCCGAATGGCTGGATGTGGTGCGCATGGACCACAACATGGGCAAGATCCACGACGCCGAGGTCGCCACGTTCGAGTTGCGTTACTTCAAGGCCGACGGCAAGACCCCGATCCGCACTGAAACTTTGGTGATTCCGGGCAAAACCTTCCGCAAGGAAGGCTTGGGCAAGGACGTGACCGATAAGTTCTTGAGCGGCCTGCCCGGCGTGCAAAAAGAAGGCTGCGACGGTTTGATCACCAGCGCCCGCTGGGTGGTGCACCGCATGCCCACCCACACCCGCACGGTGTGCATGGAGTTTTTCGGCCACGCCCGTGAAGCGGTGCCCAGCATCGTCGAGATCAAGGACTTCATGTTTGCCGAGCAAAAGCGCACCGGCACCGTGATGGCCGGTCTGGAGCACTTGGACGACCGCTATTTGCGGGCCGTAGGTTATTCCACCAAGAGCAAGCGTGGCGGCTTTCCCAAAATGGTGCTGATCGGTGACATCGCGGGCGACAACGCCGACGACGTGGCCAAGGCAACCAGCGAGATCGTGCGCATTGCCAACTCGCGCAGCGGCGAAGGCTTCATCGCCATCAGCCCAGAGGCCCGCAAGAAATTCTGGCTCGACCGTAAAAAGACCGCAGCCATATCGCGCCACACCAATGCCTTCAAGGTCAACGAAGACGTGGTCATTCCGCTGCCGCGCATGGCCGAATACACCGATGGCATTGAGCGCATCAACATCGAACTGAGCCTGCGCAACAAGCTCAAGCTGTGCCGCGAGATCGAAGCCTTCTTGGAGCGTGGTCATTTGCCTTTGGGCAAACAAGACGACGCCGGCGACATCCCTTCTGCCGAGTTGCTGGAAGACCGTGTGGCGCAAGCCCTGGCGGTGGTGCGCGATGTGCGTGCGCAGTGGCAAGGCTGGTTGACCGATGTCGACGCGCTGTTTCCTCAGCTGCAAGAACACAGCCTGCGCGCCAGCTGGAAGACGCAAATTCGCCCGGCTTTCCAGAATATCTTCTCGGGCTCAGCCTTTTTGCCGATCCTGAACGAGGTCATGGCCATCCATCAGCGCGTGCTCAAAGGCCGCGTGTGGGTGGCGCTGCACATGCACGCGGGTGACGGCAATGTGCACACCAACATCCCGGTCAACTCAGACAACTACGAAATGCTGCAGACCGCCCACGAGGCAGTGGCCCGCATCATGGTGCTGGCCCGCAGCCTGGACGGCGTGATCTCGGGTGAGCACGGCATTGGCATCACCAAGCTGGAGTTTTTGACCGACGCCGAGTTGGCCAACTTCACCGCTTACAAAGCCAAAGTGGACCCTGAAGGACGCTTCAACAAAGGCAAGCTGCTGCGCGGTGCGGCCCTGGCCGGTTTGGGCGACGATGTGCACGCCGCCGACCTGACGCACGCCTACACCCCCAGCTTTGGCCTGATGGGCCACGAGTCGCTGATCATGCAGCAGTCCGACATCGGTGCGATTGCTGCCAGCGTGAAAGACTGCTTGCGCTGCGGCAAGTGCAAACCCGTGTGCGCCACCCATGTCCCGCGCGCTAATTTGCTCTACAGCCCGCGCAACAAAATTCTGGCCACATCCTTGTTGGTTGAAGCCTTTTTGTACGAAGAGCAAACCCGCCGCGGCATCTCGATCAAGCATTGGCAAGAGTTTGAAGACGTGGCCGACCACTGCACCGTGTGCCACAAGTGTTTGACGCCGTGCCCGGTGAACATCGACTTTGGCGATGTGTCCATGAACATGCGCAACCTGCTGCGCAAGATGGGCCAAAAGAGCTTCCGTCCCGGCAACGCAGCGGCCATGTTCATGCTCAACGCCACCAACCCCGAAACCATCAAGCTGGCGCGTGCCGCTATGGTGGGCGTGGGCATGAAGGCGCAGCGTTTTGTGGCCGGTTTGCTCAAGGGCGTGGCCCGCAAGCAGACCAGTGCACCGCCAGCCAGCGTGGGGACTGCGCCGATCAAAGAGCAGGTGATCCACTTCATCAACAAAAAGATGCCGGGCAACCTGCCCAAAAAGACGGCGCGGGCTTTGCTGGACATCGAAGACAACGATTACGTGCCCATCATTCGCAACCCGAAGGCCACCACGTCTGAATCAGAAGCGGTGTTTTATTTTCCGGGTTGTGGCTCTGAGCGCTTGTTCAGCCAAGTGGGCCTGGCCACCCAGGCCATGCTCTGGCATGTGGGTGTGCAGACCGTGTTGCCACCGGGCTACTTGTGCTGCGGCTACCCGCAAAAAGGCTCTGGCCAGTTTGACAAGGCCGAGAAGATCATCACCGACAACCGGGTGCTGTTCCACCGCGTGGCCAACACGCTCAACTACCTGGACATCAAGACCGTGGTGGTGAGCTGCGGCACCTGTTACGACCAGCTCCAGGGCTACCAGTTCGACAAGATCTTCCCCGGCTGCCGCATCATCGACATCCACGAGTTCTTGCTGGAAAAAGGCATGAAGCTGGGCGAGGGGGGCGCTTATCTGTACCACGACCCCTGCCACAGCCCCATGAAGCAGCAAGAGCCCATGAAGACCGTCAAGGCTTTGATGGGGGACAACGTGATTGAGAGCAAACGCTGCTGCGGCGAGTCGGGCACTTTGGGTGTGACGCGCCCCGACATTTCGACGCAAGTGCGCTTTCGCAAGGAAGAGGAGTTGCTCAAGGGCGAAGCTGCTCTTCGTAGCAGCGGTGCCTTGGCGCCTCAGGCCAATGTGAAAATCCTGACCAGCTGCCCCAGCTGCCTGCAAGGTTTGTCGCGCTTTGGCGACGACATGAAAAACGGCCTGCTCGAAGCCGACTACATTGTGGTCGAGATGGCCAAGCACATCCTGGGCGAAGAATGGATGCCCGAGTACGTGAGCGCTGCCAATGCAGGCGGCATCGAGCGCGTGTTGGTGTAACCCTCTGAAAGAACAAGATGGCCGGATTGAAAAAAGACATGCCCCACCCCGAGTCGCTGACCTTGCACGGTCAGACCCGGGTGCTGGAAATCGGGTTTTCAGACGGGGCGCAGTTCCGCATCCCTTTTGAGCTGATGCGCGTGTACTCGCCTTCGGCCGAAGTGCAAGGCCACGGCCCTGGGCAAGAAGTGCTGCAAACCGGCAAGCGCGAAGTCGGTATTGCCGAAATCGAGCCTGTGGGCAATTACGCCGTGAAACCCACCTTCACCGACGGGCACGAATCGGGCCTGTTCACTTGGGAATACCTGTACTTTTTGGGTGACCAAGAAGCGGCGCTCTGGAAGCAATACGAAGACCGCCTGCAAGCCGCCGGCATGAGCCGTGATGCGCCCATGATCGAAGCCGCAGCAGGTGGCAGCTGCGGTCACAAGCATTGAGGGGGCAGGCATGAGCAGCACCCACTTCGGTTTCAAAACCGTTGACGAAAAAGAGAAAGCCAAGCATGTGCGTGGCGTGTTCGACTCGGTCGCTTCCAAGTACGACGTGATGAACGACCTGATGTCCATGGGCCTGCACCGCGTTTGGAAGGCCTACACCGTGCAGGTGGCCAACCTCAAAGAAGGCGATCAGGTGCTGGACATCGCTGGCGGCACGGGCGACTTGTCGATGGCTTTCGCTAAAAAAGTCGGCGCTTCAGGCCGCGTGGTGCACACCGACATCAACGAAGCCATGCTGTCGACTGGGCGCGATCGCCTGGTCGATCACGGCCTGGTCTTACCGACATTGGTGTGCGATGCCGAAAAACTGCCTTTTCCGGATGGCCACTTCAACGTTGTCAGTGTCGCTTTTGGCCTGCGCAACATGACGCACAAGGATGTGGCCTTGAGGGAAATGTGCCGTGTGCTCAAGCCGGGCGGCAAATTGCTGGTCCTTGAATTTTCCAAAGTGGCAAAGCCTTTGGAGAAAGCTTATGACTGGTACAGCTTCAAGATCTTGCCTCAATTGGGCAAGATGGTGGCGGGTGATGCTGACAGCTACCGCTACTTGGCTGAGTCGATCCGCATGCACCCCAGTCAAGAGGATTTGAAAAACCTTATGAAAAATGCCGGATTTGGTCATGTTGATTTTCACAATTTGTCCGCTGGGGTGGTAGCCTTACATATGGGCATTAAATGTTGACGTCCAAAAACTGTATTTCCTGAGTTGGAGACACCATGAATAGCAAACTTGTAACCCTGATGCTCGCTGGCGTGATGGCCTTGGGTAGTCTGAACGCAGAGGCCGCACGCCGCATGGGTGGCGGCAAGTCTGTTGGACAGCAATCCAACCAAGTGACCAAGCGCGACGCCGCACCGCAAACACCGGCTGCTCCGGCTCAAAATGCTGCACCCACCAACGCAGCCAAACCCGCTGCAGCACCTGCTGCCGCCGCGCCCAAGAAGCCTTGGGGTGCCATGCTGGGTGGTTTGGCCGCGGGCTTGGGCTTGGCCTGGTTGGCCAGCTCCCTCGGCATGGGTGAAGCCTTTGGCAACATCTTGATGGCTTTGTTGATCGGTGTGGCCGTCGTTGCCGTGATCGGTATGATCCTTCGAGCTCGCCGCGGGGGCGGTGCTCAGTCGGGTGGCTTGGCTTACCAAGGTGCTGGAGCCTCGGCCGACAACCCTTCAACTTACAAGCAGTACAGCCCCAACAACGTTGGTAACGACTCGTCGGCGCGTCCTTGGGAAGCGCAAAACACCCGTTTTGACAGTTCAGCCGCATCACAATCTACCGGCTCCATGATCGGCTCGGGCATTGGTTCTGGCCTGAATGCCAGCGCCAGTGACAGTCTGAGCGGTTCACAAACCTGGGGCATCCCTGCAGGCTTTGATGTCGAGAGCTTCATCACTGCCGCTAAGCGCAACTTTGTGACCTTGCAAGATGCTTGGGACCGTTCGGACATCAGCGCCCTGCGTTCCATGATGACCGACGCCATGGTGGTTGAGATCCGCAACCAATTGTCTGAGCGTGAAGCCCAGTTCCCTGGACAACCCAACAAAACCGAAGTGGTCATGTTGGACGCCCAGCTTTTGGGCATTGAAGAGCAGGCCGACGACTACATGGCCAGCGTCGAGTTCAACGGCATGATCCGTGAAGACGCGTCATCGGGACCCAGTCCATTCCGTGAAGTTTGGAACATGACCAAATCCAAGCAGGGCGGTGGTTGGTTGGTCGCAGGCGTGCAAGCGCTTCAATAAAGCCCGGGCCCCTTTGTGGGCCAGCACTTTCGGGAATAATCGGGGACTATGGCAACACAGTCCCCTTTTTCATGGGCCGCTCAGGCGTTACCCGACCTGGCCGCCCAAATGGCCCACAAATTCAACACCTCTTTTCAGCCGCCTGAATGGGTGGTTGACGAAGCGGTCAACCGCATGGTGCTTTTTCTTAACCATGTCTTGATGAGTGAGCCTGAAGCCATGGCCCGTTTGGCCCGTCAAAAAGGCCAGCGCATCGAGCTGGTTTGGGAGCGTGTGCAGCTGCAGCTGACACCAACCCCCGCGGGCTTGCTTGCGCGGGGGCACTTTGAGGGTTTTGACCTGCGCCTGACGGTGACCGAAGAGTCGCCTGTTTCTTTGGCTTCGGCCCTGGCACGGGGTGACAAACCCAAAGTGCGGATCGAAGGCGATGTTCAACTGGCTGCTGAGATCAACTGGTTGATCGACCATGTGCGTTGGGACGCCGAGGAGGATCTGGCGCGCCTGATCGGGGATGCCCCTGCTCACACCTTGGCACAAGCTGCCCGTCAGGCCATGACGGCCTTGCGCAGTTTTGTCGCCCAGCGCCCTGGCACCGGGCTGCGCACGGGCAGCGCAGCATGATGCGCTGGGGCCGTTTCGGGCGCGGTGCCTTCATCGTTTTCATCGTCTTGCGCTACGGCCTGGACGAGTTGGTGTTGTCGAGCTTTCAAAAACCCTGGATTCGGCTGCTGGCCCGTGTGCTTTCGGTCGGACGTGACTTGCGTTCGCCCCGTGCCGTGCGTTTGCGTGAAGCCTTGGAACGTTTGGGCCCAATTTTTGTGAAATTTGGCCAAGTGCTGTCCACCCGACGCGATTTGCTGGCCCCCGACATCGCTGAAGAGCTGGCTAAGCTGCAAGACCGTGTGCCACCTTTCAGCTCGGCGATTGCTGTGGACTCGATTGAGCGAGCATTTGGCCGCCCGGTTGATGATATTTTTGAAACCTTTGAGCGTGAACCGGTGGCCAGCGCATCGATCGCGCAGGTGCACTTCGCCACCTTGCGCGGCAAATCGGGCGAAGTACGCGAGGTGGCGGTCAAAGTTTTGCGACCGGGGATGTTGCCCGTCATCGACAAAGACTTGGGCCTGATGCGCATGATGGCGGGTTGGGTCGAAAGCTTGAGCACCGATGGCAAGCGCCTCAAACCCCGTGAGGTGGTGGCCGAATTTGATAAATACCTGCACGACGAGCTGGATCTGGTGCGAGAAGCGGCCAACGCCGCGCAGTTGCGGCGCAACATGCAAGGCTTGGATTTGGTGTTGATCCCCGAGATGATCTGGGACTTTTGCCACCCCGAGGTCATCGTCATGCAGCGCATGCACGGTGTGCCCATCAGCCAGGTTGACCGCTTGCGTGAAGCGGGTGTGGATATCCCTAAGCTGGCCCGCGATGGCGTGACGCTGTTTTTCACACAAGTGTTCCGCGACGGCTTCTTCCATGCCGACATGCACCCGGGCAACATCCAGGTCAGCCTGGCCCCCGAGACCTTTGGCCGTTACATATCACTTGACTTTGGCATTGTGGGCACGCTCACCGAGTACGACAAGGAGTACCTGGCGCAAAACTTCACGGCTTTTTTCCGCCGTGACTACAAGCGCGTGGCCGAGCTTCACATCGAGTCGGGCTGGGTGCCCGCCGAGACGCGGGTCGATGAGCTGGAGTCGGCCATTCGCGCTGTCTGCGAGCCTTACTTTGATCGCCCGCTCAAGGAAATTTCTTTGGGCATGGTGTTGATGCGCCTGTTTCAGACTTCACGCCGTTTCCAAGTTGAAATCCAGCCGCAGTTGGTGTTGTTGCAAAAAACCTTGCTCAACATCGAAGGCTTGGGTCGCGATCTGGACCCTGAGCTTGATCTGTGGAGCACGGCCAAGCCCTTTCTGGAAACTTGGATGTTGGAGCAAATCGGACCCAAAAAGCTCTGGGAGGAGCTCAAAGCCCAGGCCCCGCATTACGCCAAGTTATTGCCTCAGTTGCCGCGTTTGCTGAGCGATTACCTCAAGCAACCGCGTTCGAACGATGCAACGCAGATCGAGCACTTGTTGGCAGAGCAGCGCAGAACCAACAAACTGCTGCAAACCCTGATTTACGCTGGGCTTGGTTTTGTGGTTTCCTTGGCGGTTTTGCAACTTGCCATGCATTTGCAACTGTTCATGTGATTTTTGAAATCTGGAGGGTACGAAGGTGTTGCTGACTTTTGTGATCGCTTATTTGACAGTGACCATTGGCATTGGTCTGTTTGCAGCACGCAGGGTCCATGGGGCCAAGGACTATCTGGTGGCAGGCAGAAGCTTGCCGCTTTACATGAATGTGGCCACGGTGTTTGCCACCTGGTTTGGTGCTGAAACGGTGTTGTCCGTGTCGGCCACATTCGCCAAAGACGGCTTGAATGGCATTCCGGGTGACCCTTTTGGCGCCTCTGTTTGCCTGGTGTTGGCCGCTTTGTTGTTTGCCAAGCTGTTTTACAGATTGAACCTATTGACCATTGGTGACTTTTACAAGGTCCGGTACGGCAAGTCGGTGGAGGTTTTGACCAGTGTGGCGATTGTGGTGTCTTATTTGGGCTGGACTTCGGCGCAACTGACGGCGCTGGGATTGGTCATTCATGTCTTGTCGTCGGGTGCCATTGACCTGAACCACGCCATCATGATGGGCGCTGCCGTCGTGCTGGTCTACACCGTGTTTGGCGGCATGTGGTCGGTGGCTTTCACCGACTTGTTTCAGACGGTGGTGATCGTGGTGGGGCTGATGGCGGTGGCCTTGTTGGTAGGAGACAACGCCGGTGGCTTTGACAAAGTCATTGCGCAAGCAGCAGCCGACGGCAAGTTCGACATGTTCCCGTCGGACATGGACGCTGCGGCTTGGTGGGCCATGGCGGGAGCCTTCTTTGCCTTTGCATTTGGCTCTATCCCACAGCAAGACGTGTTTCAGCGCATGACCAGTGCCAAAGACGAAAAAACCGCAGTTCGCGGCACCCTTATCGGTTCCCTGATGTACTTCGTGATGGCCTTTATTCCCTTGTACATCGCCTACGCTGCCCTGATCGCTCACCCTGAACTGAAAAGCTTGTTTGATTCGGAAGACGCTCGGGCCATTCAGCGCATCCTGCCCGATTTGGTTTTGGGGCAAATGCCCATGTGGGCGCAAATCCTGTTCTTTGGCGCTTTGCTCTCGGCCATTTTGTCCACCGCCAGCGGCGCTTTGTTGGCCCCAACAGCCACCTTCACCGAAAACGTGCTCAAGCCTTTTGTGCCCCACATGAGCGATCGTCAGTTTTTGCTGCTGTTGCGGGTGACATTGGTCAGCTTCACAGCCTGTGCCTTGTTGTTTGCCATGAACAGCACGAGCACCATGTATGAAATGGTGCAAAACGCTTACAACGTGACCTTGACCGGCGCATTTGTGCCCTTGATAGCCGGGGCTTTCTGGCGTCGTGCCAACACCCAAGGCGCTTTGTTCTCGGTGGTGTTGGGCGTGGGCACTTGGCTGGTGTTCAACTTTTGGATACCCGATACCCTGATACCTGCCAACTTGCTGGGATTGATGGCTTCCATCGTGGGCATGTTGCTGGGTTCTTTGTTACCGGCGATTTTCCCTAATCGGGGTCAATCGATAGCCAGTGCTTTGGGCCATGCTGTCCAAGAGCCGACGGGTCGTTGACCCATTGGCCCGAGCGGGCCGTTAAACCGGCGGTGACCGGGCCATGATGGCTCGGTCGAGCCTATAATTGAAGGTTTTCTTGCATCACCTTCAAAGGCTTTTTCAATGCCCATTTACGCTTACAAATGCGACGCCTGCGGCCATGCCAAGGATGTCCTGCAAAAAATGAGCGACGATTCCCTGACCGATTGCCCGGTTTGCGGTGCGCCCAAATTCAACAAACAACTCACAGCCCCTGGTTTTCAACTCAAAGGCACGGGTTGGTACGCCACCGACTTCAAGGGCGGTGGTTCGGCGGCCACTGCGGTGCCCGCCGCTGCAACCACAGCCGATGCTGTGGCCGCGCCCGCAACTGCTGCCCCCTCGGGTGGTGACACTTCCGGTTCTTCGACAAGCTCCAGCAGTGCAGGGGCCTGCGCTGCTTCTTGTGCCTGTCATTGACGTTGCCTGAAATTCATTGATCCTTGCCCCACCGATCGCCCACATGAAAAACCGCAGCTTCAAACAATACTTCATCACCGGCTTGCTGGTGTGGCTGCCCATGGGCATCACCGTCTGGGTCATCATGTGGCTGGTGGGCATGCTGGACGCCATTTTCTTGGCCGTGTTGCATGCAGCAGACACCCTGATTCCAGGAATTCATGCCAATGCCGAATACCTGCGTGGTGTGCCCGGTTTGGGTGTGGCGATTGTGGCCGTCTTCATTTTTGCCACGGGTGTGTTTGTGGCCAATATGTTTGGCCAATGGTGGTTGCGCAAATGGCACGGCATGATGAACCGCATCCCCGTGGTTCGCAGCATCTACACCAGCGTCAAACAGGTGGCCGACACCTTGTTTTCGGGCAGCGGCCATGCCTTTTCCAAGGCGCTGTTGGTCCAATACCCCCGACAAGGCTCATGGACCGTGGCCTTCTTAACGGGCACCCCAGGCGGTGAGGTTGCCACCCACATGAACCAGCCCATGGTCAGTGTGTATGTGCCGACCACGCCCAACCCGACATCGGGGTTCTTTTTGATGATGCCCAAAGCCGACGTGGTCGAACTCGATATGACCGTGGATGATGCCCTCAAGTACATCATTTCCATGGGCGTCATGGTGCCCCCTATCCGTGGCCCCAAGCCAAGCGCAGACGCCTTGAAGCCTCCTGCTGCCTAACCCCTTTTTCACCGAACTGTTTTTGCGATTTCAGAAAGTACAACATGTCCATGCGCTCCCATTACTGCGGTCAAGTGACCGAAGCCTTGACCGATCAAAGCGTGAGCCTGTGTGGCTGGGTGAATCGCCGCCGTGACCATGGCGGCGTGATCTTCATCGACCTTCGCGACCGCGAAGGTTATGTGCAGGTGGTGTGTGACCCTGATCGTCCTGATATGTTCAAGGTGGCCGAAGACGTGCGCAATGAGTACTGCGTCCAAATCAAAGGGACTGTGCGCGCTCGCCCCGATGGCACCACCAACGAAGGCCTCAAAAGCGGCAAGATCGAGGTGTTGTGCCACGAGCTGATCGTGTTGAACGAATCGGTGACGCCGCCCTTCCAGATCGACGACGACAACCTGTCAGAGACAACACGCCTCACGCACCGCGTGCTGGACCTGCGCCGCCCCTACATGCAAAACAACCTGATGCTGCGCTACAAAGTGGCGATGGAGGTGCGCAAGTACTTGGACGAAAACGGCTTCGTGGACATCGAAACCCCCATGTTGACCAAGAGCACACCCGAAGGTGCACGCGATTATCTGGTGCCCAGCCGTGTACACGATGGTCAGTTTTTCGCGCTGCCCCAGTCGCCCCAGCTGTTCAAGCAGCTTTTGATGGTGGCCGGTTACGACCGTTACTACCAAATCACCAAGTGCTTCCGCGACGAAGACTTGCGCGCCGACCGCCAACCCGAATTCACGCAGATCGATATCGAAACTTCTTTCCTGACCGAAGAAGAAATCCGCGACATGTTCCAGGGCATGATCAAACGTGTGTTCCTCAAAACCATTGGCGTGGACTTGGGCGAATTCCCGGTCATGACCTACCAGGACGCGATGCACATCTACGGCTCCGACAAGCCTGATCTGCGCGTCAAGCTGCAGTTCACCGAAGTGACCGATGTCATGGGCGATGTGGACTTCAAAGTTTTCTCAGGTGCGGCCAACATGAAGGGTGGCCGTGTGGTCGCGCTGCGCGTGCCGGGTGGCTCGGTCGAAGGCGGTGGCATCAGCCGCGGTGAGATCGACGCTTACACCGAGTTCGTCAAGATCTACGGCGCCAAGGGCTTGGCTTACATCCGTGTCAACGACCTGTCCAAAGGCCGTGATGGCTTGCAGTCGCCCATCGTCAAGAACATCCATGACGCGGCATTGAATGCGGTGTTGCAGCGCTCGGGCGCGCAAAACGGCGACCTGATCTTCTTCGGTGCTGACAAAGAAAAAATCGTCAATGACGCCATCGGCGCCTTGCGCATCAAGATCGGTCACAGCGAGTTTGGCAAGAAAAACGGTTTGTTCGAGAACCGCTGGGCGCCGATGTGGGTGGTCGACTTCCCCATGTTCGAGCACGACGAAGAGAACGACCGCTGGGCCGCTGTTCACCACCCCTTCACCGCGCCCAAAGACGGCCACGAGGACTGGATGGTCACTGCACCTGAAAAGTGCATCTCCAAAGGCTACGACATGGTCTTGAACGGATGGGAAATGGGCGGCGGCTCGGTGCGTATCCACCGCGCCGATGTGCAGCAAAAAGTGTTTGATGCCCTGAAGATCACGCCCGAAGAAGCCCAACTCAAATTCGGTTTCTTGCTCGACGCCCTGCAATACGGCGCGCCACCGCACGGTGGCCTGGCTTTTGGTTTGGACCGCATCGTCACGCTCATGACCGGTGCCGAATCCATCCGTGACGTGATCGCCTTCCCCAAGACCCAGCGCGCTCAGTGTTTGCTCACCCAAGCGCCGAGCCCTGTGGACGAGAAGCAACTGCGCGAATTGCACATCAAGCTGCGCAACATGGACGCAGCCAAAACCACCGCATAAGCCGAGTTCTAACCAACCCCATGCCAGCGCCACCTTCGGGTGGCGTTGGTGTTTGTGCCCTGCAAATGGGCGCAGGACTTGAATCCTTATGTTTAACAAAAATATCAATTTTTGTTTATTTGGGATTTTTTGGCTCTGAAAACGTCTTTAAGTTAAAAAAGAGAAAACGACTTTTTCTTTTTTATATGACCTGCAAGACATATTCCTCTTATTTGTTGTTGCCTTTGATGGTTTCGGCCATGGGTGCTAATGCTCAAAACACGGCCATTCCAGTGGACGCGGGTAGTTTGAGGCAACAAATTGAACAGACGCGAGAGTTCAGTTTGCCGCAAGCTGTGCGACCTCAGCCTGCTTTGGCGCCGCCACTTCAAAAATCCAAAGACGGTGCCACCATCAAAGTGCGCGAGTTCAGGTTTCAAGGCAATACGCTGCTTTCGTCAGATGTTTTGGCGGCTGCGCTTTCAGACTTTGTCAACCGTGAGTTGAGCTTCGAGGGTTTGCAATCGGCCACGGACGCTGTGGGTGCCGCTTACCGACAAGCTGGCTATGTCGTGCGGGCCTACTTGCCCGAACAAGACATCACTGAGCAAGTTGTGAAAATCCAGATCATTGAGGCACGTTTTGCCGGTGTTCGCATCGAAGGTGAACCTTCCAAACTGGTCGACCGCAAAGAAATCGAGGCCTTCATCAATTCAGCGCAAGCAGCCGGAAAAATATTGCGTGCAGACGCCATGGACCGTGCACTGTTGTTGCTGGACGATTTGCCGGGGGTGAGTGTTGCAGGCACTTTGGCTCCTGGTCAATCCGACGGCGAAACCTTGCTGGTCTTGCAGACTACAGATGAGCCCTTCATCTACGGCAGCGTGGGCCTGGACAATGCGGGATCCTTGTCGACAGGCACCAACCGCGTCACAGCCAACCTGAACGTCAACAGCCCGGGTGGCCGGGGTGAATTGTTCAACGTGAGCGCCATGGTGACCGAAGGCATCAACTTTGGCAGGGTGTCGTTGACTGTCCCTGATCGACACGATGGCTTGCGTCTGGGCGCCAGTTTGTCCTCGATGAATTTTAAAGTTCGTCAGACGTCGGTGGCCAACGCCCAAGTAAAAGGCTCATCCGTCACCATGGGACTTGACCTCAGTTACCCCGTGCTGCGCAGCCGCATGCAAAACGTTTACTGGACCATGGGGTTGGACAACAAAACCTTTTTCACCGAGGACTCGGTGGTCAGGTCTGATTACGCCAGTTATGCCCTTCGCACAGGCTTCTCAGGCAACCGTTTCGACGATTTGGGCGGTGGCGGTGCCAACAGTGCTTCAGTACAAATGCTTTGGGGCAAGTTGGCAGACATGCGTCAGCACAGCGCTCTCAGCACCATCAACCCATCATTTCAAAAGCTCAACTTCAGTCTGAGCCGACAGCAAACGCTGGCCCCAAGCCACTCGCTTTTGGTCTCGATGCAGACCCAACACGCGACCCAAGTTTTGGACAGTTCTGAGCGATTCTTTGTCGGTGGTGCTCAAAGTGTTCGTGCTTACGGCCCGAGCGAAATGGGCGGTGACCGCGGTCAGATGATGAGCACCGAGTGGCGTTGGCGCCTGGACCGTGCTTTGGTACTCACCGCTTTTGTTGACCAAAGCCGTGTGGTGCAACTGCCTCTGACGAGCAGTGATCAAAAAACCACCATGGATCTTTATGGCCACGGCCTCAGTGCCGATTGGCAAGCGCCTATGGGCATTGTGACCAAATTGACGTGGTCAAGACGCAATGGCCGGAACCCGCAGGCCAACATCAATACGGGCAATGACAGCGATGGCACGCTCAAAGTTGACCGCTTCTGGGTGAGCGCAACCAAGTCTTTCTGAAACCCTCCATGAATTTCAAAAGATCTTCATTTTTCCTGTCTACGGTGATGCTGCTCAGCAGCGCAAGTTGGTCTCAGTCCCCCAGTGCTTCCTCAAATACACAAAGAACCCGTCCCATGAGCAACGAACAGCAAGTCACCGCCTTTTTTTACAAACAACCTGTGGTTTTAGACCGTGACACGCACAAAGACCTGCGCATCAAACCGGGCGATGCCATGTTTGCAAAAAACACACAGGCCGTGCCCTTGCTGGTGACAGAGTTTCCAGAAGCTTGTCTCGAGTACCCCATTGTTTTTTCCAAAGGCAACGGCGGGCAGTGGCTGGCTTTGGCCATGACCGGCCTGACCCAAAACCTGAACGCTTTTGTCGATGCCAAAGGGGTTTGGAACGCGCGCTACGTTCCGGCCAGTGTTCGGCGTTACCCGTTCATTTTGGCCGAGGGTAACAACAAAGAGTTGAGCTTGGCGGCCGATTTGTCAGCGCCACAACTGGGCAAAGAAGGTGATGCCTTGTTTGACGACAAAGGACAACCGACCGAAGTGATCAAGGGCGTGATGAACCTTCTGGCCGAATTCCAAGGGCAAGCCAAACTGACGGAAGCCGTTGTCCAGAAATTCGAAGAAGCGGGTTTGCTGATGCAGCAAAACCTGGAAGTGCGTTTGGGTGATGGCCGCAACGCGGTGGTGGAAGGCGTGTGGATCATTGACGAGAAAAAAATGCGGGAACTGCCCGACGACAAGATCTTGTCTTGGTTCAAAGGCGGTGAGCTGACCGCCATGAACGCTCAAATGCTGTCGTTGCGCAATTTGTTGCCGTTGTTGGAGCGCGTGAAGACCGACGAGTCGGTTGACAACGACAAAAAACAAGCCCTCCGCAAGAAGTGATTTGTAAACCGCCTTGAACTGAGACACTGACATGACCACTGCAAACACCGCCGATAGCGCTGCCAACTCACCCGCCCAAGACAACGTGATGGTGGTCGGCGTCGGATTCCACGTGGAAGGCCATGTTTCTGGGCAGGGCGCCTTGCTGATCAAGGGCTCTGTTCAGGGCGATGTCACCGCCGACACCGTCAAGCTGAGCGAAGGCGCCAAAGTGATGGGCCATGTGCAGTGTCGGCAACTCGATGTGGCGGGTCACCTCGAAGGTGGTTTCAGCGCCGACGATGTGGTGGTGCGGGCGCCAGGCTCGGTGCACGCCACGACCGAATCGGTCAGCCGCCGCACCGTCTTGCTGGCTGGCGAAATTTCAGGATTGCTGCGCCTGCAGCAACTCAAAGTTGAAACGACGGGCCTCTTCAGCGGCCAGTTGCATGTGGCGCAAATGGACGTGGACGGGCATGTACAAGGTCACATAGAGGCCGACGACGTGGTGGTCCGTGGCGGCGGCACCGTCGACGGTCAATTGATTTATGGCAATTTATCGATGGAGCGCGGCAGCGACGTCAGCGGTCA
Source organism: Akkermansia muciniphila (assembly GCA_943331105.2). Taxonomy (GTDB): domain Bacteria; phylum Pseudomonadota; class Gammaproteobacteria; order Burkholderiales; family Burkholderiaceae_C; genus Limnohabitans_A. The sequence goes on along the minus strand of CALQKH020000003.1, from coordinate 296,168 downwards.
GATCCAGCGCAAAGAAAGGCGCAAACCCTCGGTACAGACGCCTGCGCCAGAAACGGTTCAGCTGCATCTGCCCGTCAACATCCTGCAGCAACTGCGCAGAAACCCCAACGATCTTGTGGTCAGTTTGGTCAATGGCGATGCCCTGCCGGCTTGGATTCAAGTGGACCTCAAATTGGCCTCTCTGGTGCTCGGCAAAACCCAGTTGAAAGAACTCACCGAAGCCGGACAAAGCCTGTCGATCCGTGTGCAAGCGGGTTCAGAAAACCAAACCTTCAAAATTCCGCCTGACGCCCCATGATGCGTTTTTTGCGTCTCATGCCCTGGTTGCGCCTCAGCTTTCTGGTTGTGGCGCTGAGCCTGTTGAGTGGTGGCGTTTGGTCGCAGGACGAAGCTTCACAACGCTCTTTGGCGCAAGCACAAGAAATCCGTTTGCAGCTTCAAAAGCTCGGTGGCCAGTTGGCTCGCCTGCGCCAAAACAGCACCCAAGCCGACCTCAAGCTGTCGGTGCAGGTGCGAGGGGTGCAGCAGCAAATTGAGCAACTGGAACGCAAGCAAGCTGATTTGATCGAACGCTTGCAAACCCTGCAAACCCACCACGAACAAAATCAAGCCGATCACCGTCTGCACCACCAGCAACTGGTCAAGGTGCTTTGGGGATTGGCCGGTCTGGGGGGATTGATGTTGCTGATGTTGTGGCGTCTGCGCTCGCCACGTGCGCTGTCGAGTGAGCGGGTCCAGCCCAGCACCACGCAGCCGCGTGATTCACAGCCAACTGCCACTCTGCCTGTAACCATGCAAAACAAGGCTGCATTGGCCAGTGTTGCCACGCAGCCCTTGGCTTCGTCAGAGCCGGCAGCATCCGAACCACCGCCCATGACCTCTGCCGAAGCGGGTGAGGTGGGTGAACAGGGTGTGGCGCGTGTCACAACGCCCTCGGTCGTCATTTCGCCGGTGGGTTTCACGCCCCCTTTTGTGAACGCCACTGCCGATTTGGCTGTGTCAGTCACCGATTCAAGCAGTACCGAACAGGTTTTGGCAAAAGGCCTTCAAGGCTTTATGCAGCCTGTTCAATTCAAATGATGAGTTCGCCATGAATACCTGTCTCAACCGTTTTTTCCGTGTCATTTGGTGCAAAGTGCGCCTGACTTGGGTGGCCGTGAGCGAAGCGGTCAGCGGACAAGGCAAGGAGCGCTCCAGTGCCCGTCGCACCCAGCGTGCAGGTGCACCGACCGAGGCTGTGGCATCAGAAAACACCAAGGCCCTGTGGCAAGGCGACCACATCCGCTTGGTACCCGTGGCGCGCCTGCAAGAGGCCGTGCCCACACCGTTCAGCCCCATGGCGGCGCTGCACAACCTGAGCGACATCGACGGCCCCCGCGCGTTGATGACCACCGCACTGCTGACCACGGGCGGTTGGGCGGCGGCGCAGCCTGTGCCCACAGCCCTGCCCACCGGCGGACAACTGAGCGCCGGCCAAGCCAACATCCACACCTCGGGTGCCCACATGGTCATCCAGCAAGGCACGGACCGCGCGGCGATCAATTGGCAAACTTTCAACGTGGGCAAAGACGCGCACGTTCAGTTTCAGCAACCCGGGGCCAGCAGCGTCACGCTCAACCGTGTCATGGCCAACGACCCGAGTCAAATTTTTGGCCGCATCTCGGCCAACGGCCAGGTCATCTTGACCAACCCTGCCGGGGTTTACTTTGGCAAAGATGCCCGGGTCGATGTGGGCGGTATCGTGGCCACCACGCACGGCATCAGCAACGCCGACTTCATGGCCGGTAAAAACCGGTATGAACGCAACGGCAGCAAAGGCAGTGTCGTCAACGAAGGCGAAATCAAAGCCGCCTTGGGGGGCTACATCGCCTTGCTCGCGCCCGAAGTGCGCAACCAAGGCGCCATCATTGCCCAAATGGGCACGGTGGCCTTGGCCGCAGGCGAAGCGATTGACCTGCACTTTGACAGCAACAACCGCCTGACCAGCATCCGTGTGGAGCCCAGCCAAATCCAGGCCTTGGTCGACAACCAGCGGGCCGTGAAGGCCCCGGGCGGCCTGATCATTTTGAGCGCGCAATCCATGGACCGCCTGATTGGCGGCGTGGTCAAAAACAGCGGCACCGTCGAAGCCAGTGGTCTGCAAAAGCAAGGCGGCCGGATCGTTTTGTCCGCCAGCAAAAAAGTCGACAACACCGGTGCGGTGCAAGCCAACGCCTCAGTGGGCGCGACCGCTGCCGAATCCGGCCCTGCAGGCAGCATCGAGATCACAGCCCCCGAAGTCATCAACAGCGGCACCTTGAGCGCCAGTGCCGTCAGCACGTCCAGCACGTCCAGCACGTCCAGCACGTCTGGTACCACAAGCAACAGTTCAACTGCCAACAGCGGCACAGCCACGTCCGAAGCAGCCCTCAGTGCAGGCAGCATCCAAATTCAAGCCACCCAATTCACGCAAACCGACACCGGCCGCATCGATCTGAGCGGCACGCAAAAAGGCGGCCAGCTGAACATCAAGGCCACAGGCAAGGTTCAGTTGCAAGGGCAGATTGACGTCTCGGCCAAGGCCGAAGCACCTGCGCCTGCCGCCAGTGCCAGCCCTGCCACCAGCCCAGCCCCGGTGGCTGTGCCCACCCAAGGCGGTGACATCGATGTGCAAGCCGGTGGTGACATCGAGTTGAACAACGCCAGCCTGGATGCCAGTGGCGGCCAGGGTGGCCGCATCGCTTTGCGTGCAGCGGCTGACGTTCAGCCGGACCAACCCCAACCCCAGCCTTTGCCCGATGCGCCAGGCCAAGGTCGTTTGGCCATGATGGGCAACAGCACCCTGAGCGTGCGCGGCCGCCAAAGCCAAGGCGGTACGGCGCACGTGTTGGGCGACCACCTCGAGTTGCTGGACCAAAGCAAAATTGTCGCCTCGGGCGTCACCGGCGGCGGCACGGTGCTGGTGGGCGGCGATTGGCAAGGGCGCAACGGCGTTTACCAAGCCACCACCGTCACCATGACCGAAGGCGCCAGCATCGACGCCAGCGCCACACAGCAGGGCGACGGCGGCAAGGTGGTGCTCTGGAGCGATGCACACCGCCAGGGCACCGTGACCCGCTTTGCCGGGACGATCACCGCGCGTGGCGGCGACCTGGGCGGCGCCGGTGGCCAGGTCGAGACCTCGGGCTACCAATTGATGGTGGAAGGTGGATCGGTCAATGCCGGTGCCAACCAAGGCCGCAGCGGTTTGTGGTACCTGGACCCCACAGACAGCACCATCACCCAGGCCGTGGCCGACAGCTACCGCACCACGCTCAACACCGGCACCGATGTGCTCAATGAGGTCACCGGCACCATCACCTGGAACGCGGGTGTCACACTGAACAAGACCGCCGGTGGCGATGCCACACTGACCTTGCGAACGGGGCACATCACCAATAGCAACATCACCCTCAACAGTCCCACCATCACCTCCAGTTCAGGCGCCTTGAACCTGGTGCTGTGGACCCGTTACAACACCGAAGGCAATGCCGGCGCGATCAGCATCACCGGCGGCACCATCAACACCAACGGCGGCCACGTCTGGATGGGTGGCGGCAACGCCGACACCTCTGCCTGGAATGGCTTGACCGTCGGCCGCGATACAGCGGCCACCTGGAGCGCCAACGTTCAGGGCATCTACATCGGCAACACCAGCATCAGCACCGGCGCGGGCAGCATCAAGATGGGCGGCCTGAGCTTTGACACCGGTGTCGGCAATGGCACCACCAACTTCGGCGTTTGGGTCGACCGGGGCAGCAGTCTGCAAACCACCACCGGCAGCCTGACGATCGGGGGCGCCCTCAAGGGGAAATATGTCCTTGGCATTGGCGCCTTGATCGGCAACACGTCCACTGCCGGCAACGTGACCCTGCAGACGGGCAGTGGTGCCATGAACATCACCGGCACCGGTGACGACAGTGCCGCGGGGACCTCCACCGGTTGGCGCCTTGGCCTCTTGGTCGGCGGGACTGCTGCCAATGGTGACGTGACCATCAAGAGCAATTCGGGAGCGATCTCACTGTATGGCAGCGCGGCCTTCAACTTCAGTAACAACGACGTCAGCGGTCTGCAGTTCCAGAACAACAACACCACCAACAGCCTTCAGGTGGTGTCGCAGTCCGGGGCCATCAGCCTGCAGGGCGTCACCAGCAATGCGGCCAATGGGCAATACAACAACGCCCTCCGCTTCACGCCGGGCAACGTGGCCAACAGCATCCGCATCGGCTTTGACGGCACCAACGCCTACAGCGGCAACATCCTCATTGAAGGCAACTCGATCCTTCAGCGCAGCAACCTGAGCACCTCAGGCGGCATCCGCATCCAGTCCAACGGCACCCTGACCATCCAATCGGCCGGCAGCAGCTTCACCCATCTGCGCGCGGGTGACAGCGGAACCTTGAGCTTTGACGACGACTGGAACTTTGGCACCACGCTCAGTGGATTTGCCCTCGGTAAGAGCACCAACAACCTCGACTTGTCCTTGGGCAATGCGCTGACTGTGGCAGGCCCAGTCAGCTTCTATGGTGGCAATATCTGGTTGAGCAGAGGTGTCACCGTGACGGCGGCCAATGCGGCCTTGCTCTTCAAGGCGACGGGCCGCATCGAAACCGACGCCTCGCTGACTTTTCAGACCCACAACGGCAATATCACCTTCTGGACGGATTCGGACGGGGCGGCCAGTGCCAACGGTGACTACATCGGCCTCCAGTCGGGCGTGGTGCTCAATTCGGCCAATGGCCTGACCAACCAGAGCACCGGCGGCGGCACCATCACCCTGGCTGGCGGTACTGCCAGCAGTGGCGGCTTGCCCACGGGCTATGCCTTCTCCAACCGCACTGCGGCCTGGGGCACGCTCGCGCCCAGCGGCGTGCAGTTGGGTGCGTGGGTCTGGAACGCCAACAACACCACTTATGCCAACGACATCAAGATGTACAGCGGCGGCGGTGACATCACCATCAAAGGCAAAACGGCCAATACTGCGCCAGGCATTTCCTGGTACTCCGGTGCATCTGGCAGCCAGGTCATCAACGCAGGTTCCGGTGTCATCACGCTGGACGGACAAAGTTCCACCAGCCACGGCATTGAACTGAACTACTACGGGTCGACAGTCAGTCCCGTGTTGCAGTCGAGCAGCAATGCCACGACCGCCATCTCGATCACGGGCGTGACCACCTTCACGTCTCCGGCTGCCGGCTACCAAGGCACCGCCACGCTGGTTGCCACTGGCACGGGCGGCATCAGCGTCAGCGGTACCTCCGCAGCATCTGGTTACTTCGGTTTCAACGCTGGCAACTTCAAAGCTTTTGCTGCCAGTGGCGCAATCAGCTTGACCGGCGTGAACGCCAACAATGCCAGCGGGGGCCTGAACCTCAGCGGCGCCCTGGGCAATGGCGGTGGCATCACCGGCAGCACCAGCAACATCACCCTCACCGGCAACTCGGTCAATCTGGCCGCAGCCACGACCCTCAGCACTGCCGGCACGGTCACCATCGCGCCTTCTGGCAACGACTTCACGTCGATCTTCACGCTGCAAAACGTCACTTTTTCTGGCAACGAGACCGGGCTGACGATTGGCAAAAGCGCCACCGGTTCAGATGGCACCAGTGATGCCGGTGTCACCATCAACAGCGCCATTGGCATTGCAGGTCCCATTGCCATTTATGGCAAAGAGCTCTGGGTCAACAGGGCCCTGAGCACCACCGCGGCCAATGCGCATGTCCTGCTCAAGAGCTCGGGTTTCGTCTGGCTCAACGACGCCACTGCCGATGTCACCACCAACGGCGGCAATGTCATTGTGTGGTCCAACACCACCGACCGGACCAATACGGCGATCAACAACGAGATTGGCCTGCGCGACGGCGTGAGCATCACCACCAACGGCGGGCGCATTGTGCTGGCCGGTGGTCTGGACACCAACAGCGACGGCATTCCCGACGGTTATGCCTACCGGGGCGTGGTCGACGCCAACCAGATGGGCGGCATTTCGATCGGTACTGGCGGTTTGGCAGGTACTTTGGGCATCACCCTGTCTTCGGGTGGCGGTGACATCCTCATGCGTGGTCGCACATGGCTGGCATCTGGCACCAATTATTCGGGCATCCTGAGTCAAGGGCGTTTTGCCATCAACAGCGGCACCGGTACGGTCGAAATTGTGGGCGAAAGCAACTCCTCGCACGGTATCGAGTTCGCCTGGGGCGTCCCTGCCAACTACGCCATCACCTCGTCCAGCACCAGCACCACCAGACCTGCGATCAACATCACCGGCACCACCTCCGCGGGCTATGCCGGCTTGATCCTGGATGCGCAAGATAATGGCAATGTGCTGATCCAGTCTTTGGGCGCCAGCGGCGGCGGTGTCACACTCTCTGGCACAGCCGCTACCGTCAATGGACAAGGCGTGGTCACGACCAACAGCACGGCTTATGTCCTTTCTAGGGCCGGCAACATTTCAATCTCTGGTGATGGTGGAAGCTCGACAGGCAGAGATGTCGTTTTTGTGGGCACCACCCACATCGGAAGTTTTGGCGGCGCGGGCACCCCTTCGGTCAACGGCGTGGCCGTGGGCGTGACCAGCAGCACCGCCAATGTCTCGGTGTTGTCCGATTCCATCAACTTTGGCGCGGGTTCGGCGATCCGTGCCACAGGCGATGTCTCGCTGACCTCGGTCGCCAACAGCTTCAATGCGGCCACCAGCTTGCCCGGCATCACCGTGGCGCCCAACACCCTGACCCTTGGCAAAAACACCAACACCGCGAATCTGACTTTGTTGGGTCCAGTGGTCACCAACCAGTCTTTGGCCCTGTACGGTGGCAGCATCACCGTGGGCGGCAACATCACCACCCCGGGCGATGTGACGGTGATTGCCCAAAACGGCGGCAACATCAATTGGGGCAGCAGCACCGCCAGCGCCAGCCTGAATTACACCGGCACTGGCACCGCCAACGTGCTGCTGCGCACTGCGTCCGGTGGCAACATCGTCATCGATGCGCCCAGCACCTCCAACCGCAGCCAGTTCCTGGCCGGCAGCGGCAAGCTCAACATGGTGCTCTGGACGCGCTTCAACAGCCAGACCCAGGCTGGCACGATCGCCATCAACGATGCCGCCATCACCACCAACGGCGGTCATGTCTGGATGGGCGGCGGCAACCAGGCCGCCAGCACCTGGAACGGCTTGACCGTCGGCCAGGGCGATGCGGCCACCTGGTCGGGCAACACCATCGCGCTGCATGTGGCCAACACCAACATCAGCACCGGCGGCGGCAATGTGTCCCTCAGCGGCTTGGGCTGGCACACCGGCGGCAGCTGGGTGGCCTACAGCGGGGGCATCAAACTCGACAAGTCGACCATCACCACCGGCGCGGGCAAGATCGACCTGACCGGCAAGGTCTGGGGCAAGAACTACAACGGCGGCTATGGCCTGGACCTGAGCGGGGGCCAACTGGTCAGCACCACTGGCGCCATCACCCTGCGCGGCGAGGTCACGTCGACCGACCCGGTGGGGCTCGATGGCAGCCAGCGCGTATTTGGCACCTACATCCACGACCAGTCGTTGGTCCACAGCACCAGTGGCGCCATCAACATTTATGGTGTCAGCACCGCCAACGCTTGGTTAAGCACAGGTCTGTGGTTCGGCACCAATGCCCACTCTACGGATGGCAATGTCAGCAATTCCGCCAGTGTGGCCAATGGCTTCAGCTCGGCCATCGTCAGCGACAGTGGCTCGGTCTTGCTCGACGGCCGTGTCTCGGCCACACGCAGCGATGGCTGGACGCACGCGGTGGTTTTCCTCTCACGAGCTTCCGACCGCAGCCTGATCAAGACCAACACCGGCAACATCACGATCAAAGGCGACGCCAACACCCCCAAGGACGATTCCACCGGCTTGGTGATGCAGATCGAAAGCGCCAGCTCGGGGTTCAGCTTCCTGTCCACCAGCGGCGACATTTACATGCAGGCCTTCCAGCAGGCACGCAGCACCGCCACCTACAACAACGCCATCCGTTTTGGCCCAGGCGCGTCTTCGGGCAGCATCCGCATCGGCGCAGCCACCGACAATGCTGCCAGCTACACCGGTCGCATCACTGTGGAGGGCGACTCCATCCTGAACGCCGACGCCGGTGTGACGGGTGCCGTCAAGGCCTATGGCACCAATGCCGTGAGTTTCAGCTCCAGCAGCGCCACTTCGACCAAGAACTTCACGCTGGGCAACATGTGGGACCTGGGCACCCAGCACAGCAGCATCAGCATCGGCAAGCTGACCGAAACCAAAAACATCATTCTGGAGGCCGACCTGTTTGCGGCCGGTCCCATCACCGTTTATGGCGGCGACATCACCTTGCGCCGCGACCTGACCAGCACACTGCTCAACGCGCCCATCTCGCTGATCGCACGCGGCTCCATCTACGGTGACACACGCCCCAAGACCATCAGCACCAACGCAGGCGAGGTGACTCTGGCCGCCGACAGCGACGGCAATGGCTTTGGTGGCATCGACATTTACCAGGGCTTGAAGATCGATACACGCCGGCACATTTTCAGTGTCAGCGGTTACGCCGGTCGCACCACCACGGCGGCGGGTAACCTCAAATTCGTGACCACGGCTGCGGCCATCGATGCTGACTGGAAGGGAGGCAGCCCTTATGAGGCAGCCATCGGCGTGGACAACTTCACCGTGACCTACAGCCACACCTTCGTGGCACCCACCACCGGTGCCTACACTTTCTACAGCACCACCGACGATGGCGCCCGCTTGACCATCAATGGCGCGCCGGTCACCGGCATCAATGATTTGGCCGGCAACAACGCCTCCCGAACGGGCACGGTTAACTTGACCGCAGGCCAAAGCTACGATCTCCGCCTTGATGTCAGCGAAGGTGGTGGCTGGGCAGCGGCCAAGCTCGAGTGGGCCTCCACCGCTGCCAATATCCCCCGGCAGGTGTTCACGGGCACCAGCAACAACACCATGACCGGCGGCGCCAAGATCACCATGGGTGGGGGTAATTCCGCCGGCACGGGCTACGCATCGGGTGTGGGCAGCGGTCGGGCCGAAGGCATTCGTGTGGACCAAGGCCTGACCTTGTATTCGGGCGGTAAAGACATCTCCCTCAAAGGCCGCAGTTGGGCCGGTGCTTCAGCCAATGGCATGGGCGCCTGGGGCGTGGGCATTTGGGAAGGTCCATTCACCGCCGACGCGGGTGTGGGCAAAATTTACATCGAGGGCATTTCCCGAGACACAGGCTCTGGCTCGATCAAAGCGGGCGTCATGACCAACAATGCGGTGGACATCCGTTCGGCCTTTGCCGGTGCAGACGCCATCACCATCAAAGGCAGCAACACCACCACCGGCGGTGGGTGGAACCATGGCATCGACCTGGGCGGTACCACAGATGGCGGCAGCTGGAACGGCTATCAAAAGCTCATCGCCAGTGGTGCGGGTGGCGGCATCACGCTCGATGGTTACGGCAACGAGTGGGCGGTGCTGATCCGCAACGGCACGGACCTCATCACCAACGGCGGGCCTTTGAACCTGCTGGGCTCCACCAGACAAGGGGGAGAGGGTGCCCGATTGTTCTTGCGCCAGTCTCATTTCCAGTGGTGGGGCAGTTCCCCAACTTACACCGGTCTTTCGGCCGACACCGACCTGACCATTCGTTTTGATACGTACAACTTTGGGGGCGTCAACCCCAAGATCGCCACCAGTGGCGATGTGCTGTGGGTGCCGTTCTCCAATTCGTTTGGTCAAAACGTGTTCACCCAGTGGTTCAACTGGAACCAAAACGGCAAGACCATGGCCAGCCTGACGATCGGCAAACCCAGCAACACAGGGGCAGCGGTCAACCTGGACGGCAACGCCAACGTGGTCGGCATCAACATGAACGTGGCCGGCCCCATCACGGCTTACGGCAGCTCGGTCAACGTCAGCCAGCCCCTGACCGTCACGGGCAGTGGCGACATCTTCATGCAGGGCTTCAGCAACGGGGCGGATGGCATCAACATCAATTCGCCCATCAGCAAAACCGGCGGCGGCGATGCCACACTCACGCTCAAGTCCAACAATCGGCTGACCACCATCGCCAACATCACGGCCAGTGGTGCCAACACCGGCAAGCTCAACATGGTCTTCTGGTCGGACGCCGATGGCACCCGCAACGGTGGCGTGAGCTTCTTCAACAACCCCACCATGACCACCAAAGGCGGTCACATCTGGATGGGCGGCAACGGTGGCGCAGCGGCCAATGCCAGCACCACCTGGAACGGCTTGACGGTGGGTGCCGGTGCCTCGGTGGGCTCTTACAGCGCCAACTGGAACGGCATGGACCTGCAAGGCACGTTCAATACCGGCGGCGGTGACTTTTATGCCGCGGGCAAGACCTATGTCGTGAGCAACGCCAGCTGGGACATCAACGCCACCGGCGGCTCCATTGCCGTAAATGCCGGCAGCGGCAACGTGACCTTTGTGGGCAACCGCATCGACTTTGGTGGTGTTTACACCCCCGGCACCACCACCACGGTGAACACCACGGGGGTGTTCACCGCGCGGCCGTTTGACGACAGCTTTGGCTACACCTTCAACCTGCAAGGCGCCATGAGCGGCGCCCATTGGGTGGGTGCCAGCACAGCCGGTGTGACCGGTTCGCGCAACCTGATCCTCCAGAACGTGGCCAACCTGGGTGGCCTGGTGATCGGTAAGGACACCAACACCAGTTTGGTCTCGGTCAACAGCGGCATGAGCATGGCGGGCGACATCAGCATTTACGGTGGACAAATCCGTAACCAAAACAACGCCAGCCTGACCACCACGACCGGTAACTTGTTGCTGGACGCGGACCTGGACCGCGGTCTCAACTTTGACGGCGCGGGCATCTTGTGGACCAGCGGCTTGAATGCCTCGTCCACAGCGACAGGCAAAGGCAATGTGACCTTGCTGGCGCGAGGCGGCTCCAAACCCACGGTGGGATCGAACGTCAACGATGGCATTTTGCTGTCGGGCTCGGCAGCGGGCATCAATGCGGGCGGCGACGTGGTGGTGCAAGGTTGGGCACAAACCAACGGCAACCTCGGCATTCAAATCACAGGCGGCAACAGCCTGATCGCCGGGCGCTCCATGTCGCTGGACGGTCGCAACCTGACCACCATCAATTCGGGCAATTTGTTTGGCTTGTTTGTGGGCAACAACGCCGTGCTGCGCGCCGGTGGCGCCCTGACCATGACGGCTAAAGCGGGTGCGAGTGCGACACGGGCCATGGTGATTTTCCCGGGCTCGAGCATCTCCACCACCGGCACCAGCGGCAACTCGGCCATTACCTTGCAAGCGCTGGACGGCGGCACCATTGGCAGCAGCGACGGCAACACAGGCTCGGCCTCGCCGGCCACCACCATCACGGCGGGTGCAGGCTCTGGCATCACCTTGCGCGCGGATGCGCTGGAGTTCATTCACACACGTCCTTTGACCCTGAACACCACAGGCACGTTGACCATCGAACCAAGCGGCAGCCGGTTTGCCGGCAACTTCAACTGGGATGGTGCCCTGACGGGCAACCACTTGGTGGGCCTGCAAAGCATGGCCAACATCACCGTCAACAACGTGGCCAATTTGGGTGGTCTGACGCTGGGCAAGGCGGGCAACACCAGCAACATCGGTATCTTTGCGCCCACCACGGTCAAAGGGACGATCGCCTTGATGGGGCATGCTGTTGCCATCAACGAATCCCTGACCGCAGCAGGCAACGCCACGGTCGCCAACAACCGCATCGTGGTCACCGCCACGGGCGAGGTGACCCAAAGTGCCGATGGCGAATTGGTGGCCAATGGCCTGGGCCTGTTGGGCACGGGTCGCTTCACACTGACCAATGCCAACAACAATGTGGCCGTGCTGGCCGCAGGCACTGCGGACACCCGCGTGCGCAGCTTGAGCTATGTGGACGCCAATGGCGTCACCATCGGCACGGTCAACCCGACCGGCGTCAACGCCTCGGGCCGCATCCTGATCGAGACCGTCACCGGCGACATCACCCTCAGTGAAAACATCGACACCACCAGCACCGCCATCGATGCGGTCACGCTGAACGCCGGCAAAGGCAAAGCGGTGGCCGAAGGCGCAGCCTTTTACGACGGCAGTGGCGGCAACATCACACTGGCCACAGGCAAAACGATTGCGGTTGGCACAGGGGGACGCGCCACCTTGTACACCGGCAGCGTCTCGGGCAGCACAGGGCTGACGGCCCTGGTTGGCAGCGGCAGCGGGCGATTCCGCTATGCCAGCGATGAAGTGACCACCGGCTACCTGACGCCCTTGGGCACAGGCTTGCACGCCATTTACCGCGAACGCCCAACCATCACCTTGAGTGGCACAGCCGAGAGCCAAACCTATGGCGAGGCTTTTGTACTCGACCTGAGTGCGACCAACCTGATGAACGGTGACACCCGTGCGTTGGCTGTTTCCAATGCGCCCTCCATCACCCTCAAACAAGGGGGCTCTGTGGTGGCGCGCAATGCCACCGGCCACTTCAATGTGGGCACCTACACCATGGAGATGGACACCAACGCCACCAGTGGTTTGGGTTATGCCATCGCCTATGGCCAAACTTCGCAAGCCACCGTGACGCCGCGTGCGCTCACAGTCACCGCCAACCAAGATGGCAAATTCCTGGGTCAGGCCGATGCCACGGGCTATGCCGGTGCCAGCTACAGTGGTTTTGCACGCGGTGAAACGGCGACCACAGCGGGGGTCTTGGGCGGCAGCTTGTCGATTGCACGCAGCACCAACGGCCCTGACGGGGCCACCGGCACAGACCCCCAATCGTTGGGTGTGTACACCGAGGCTTTGACCGCCTCGGGCGTGACAGCGGCCAACTACAGCATCACCTATGCCAAGGGCAACTATTTCATCGTGGACGACAGCACCCTGCTGGTGAAGGTGGGCAGTGCCAGTGGTGTCTACGGCAATGCGCCTGTTTACGACGTCACGCAAGTCAGTTATTTGGTGACAGGTCAATCCGGTGTGACGCAACTGGTGCAGGGCGCTTCTGAGTTGTCATGGAACTCGATTGCCGATGCCACCAAGAACATTGGCTTCACTTTGAACCCCAAGGCCAACAACACCAATGCGGGTGTCCGTGGCATTGACGGTGTGTTGGGTTCCAACACATTGGTCGGCGCCAGTTCGCTGAACAAGGTCTTGGTGACCGGATCTGTCAACATTGCGCAGCGCACCTTGACCTTGTCGGGCACCAAAGTCTACGACGGCACGACGCAAATCAAAGACCAATTGGTCTTGGGCAACAAGGTGGGCAGTGATGTCGTGACCGTGGCCTCGGCCAACGTGAACGATGCCAACGTGAGCACCGCCAACAAATTTGTGGACACCTTGACATTGGGCGGCGCTGCCGCTGCCAATTACCAAGCACCGGATTTGTTGGTTCGCAGCGCCGACAACCAATTTGACATCACGGCCCGTTCCTTGACGGCTTCTGCCAGCAAGGTGTACGACGGCACCACGGCCATTGCGGCCAGCAACGTGGTTTTGGGCAACTTGGTCGCAGGCGAAGGATTGACGGTGGTCAGCGCGACGGCCAACAACGCGCGCGTGGCCACCGCCAGCAAATTCCTGAGCACCTTGGTCTTGGCTGACGGTGCCAACAATGCGGGTTTGCTCAGCAATTACAGCTTGCCGAGCACGGCTTCCAGTTCGGATGGCAACACCGTGACCATCACGCCAAAGTCCGTGACCGTTTCAGTGACAGGATCGCTCAACACCACCAAGGTTTACAACGGTGACACGGCTGCAGCAGGCAACTTCAGCGCCACATTTGCAACCGATGGCTTGTTGACCAGTGAATCGGCTGCAGTGACATTTTCATCGGCTGCTTACAACAGCAAAAATGTCGTGGATGCCAATCAAATTTCGCTCAGTGGCGTCAGCTTGGGCACGATCAGCGGTGGGACTTCCGGGTCGCAAGCGTCAGACTATGCGCTGGACATCACTTCGGCGTTCGTCAGCGGCAGAATCACGCCCCGCACCGTCAGTGCTGCCTCCAGCGCAGCGCCGACCAAGGTTTACGATGGCACCACCAGTGTTTCTGGCGCGTCTATCGCATTGGCCGCATCCACTGCCACCACAGGCAAAGTGGGCAGTGACGATGTGGGCATTATGGGTGTTGGTGGCAACTTCTCCAGCGCGGATGCTGGCACCGGACGTACTTACACCCTGGCTGAAGTCAGCCTGACGGGCGCTGACAGCGCCAACTACGCGTTGGCCACTGGCACCATCAGCGGCAACGACGGCACCATCACGCCCCGTCCGCTGACGATCTCTGCCACCAAGGTGTATGACGGCACCACCGGTCTGACCGATGTGGCGCTTGGCAATCTGGTCCAGGGCGAGTACCTCAATTTCAGCGCGCTCACCAGCAGTTCTGCACGCGTGGCGGGCAACAAACACGTGGCCACCATCACGCTGAGCAATGTGCTCGATGGCAGCACCGTGGTGTACAAAACCAGCAACTACAGCTTGCCAGGCAGCAACACCGCGGTCACTTCGGGCTCGGCCCGCAGCTTGAGCGCAAATGCCAACAACACCGTCACCATCACGCCAGCGCCCTTGACGGTTAGCCTGACAGACACCTCGGTGAGCAAGGTCTACGACGGCCTGGCCACGCACAACAGCTTCACACCCGCTTATGTGCTGGACGGCTTTGTGGACGGTGACACAGCCGCCGCAGTGACGCAGACCGGACGTCAATTCAACTCGGCCACAGTGGCAGGCGCCTCGACTTTCACGATTTCAGGCATCTCCTTGACATCGGTGACCGGCAACAAGGGCTCGGTGGCCAGCGACTACGCACTGAGCGCGACCACCCTCAACTTGGCGGGCGGTATCACCCAACGACAAGTCGCCGTGGACGTGAACGCCGGCGTGCGCAAGGTGTACGACACCACCACCGGCTTCAACAACCTGAACGTCAGTTTGGGACAAGTGCGCGACGACGCCAACGCCGTGATTGCCGGGACTGGACTGATCACGGGCGATGTGGTCACCGTGAGCGCCGGAGGTGGCGGTTTTGACGACAAGAACGCGGGCACAGGCAAGAGCTACACCCTGACAGGCCTGAGCCTGGGCGGCGCCGACGCGGGCAATTACCAATTGGCCAGTGGCGACAGCATCAGTGGCATCAACGGCATCATCGACGCCAAGACCATTGGCATCACGGGCATGACCGTGACCAACAAGGCCTATGACGCCACCACCACCGCCGCCTATTCAGGCACGGCAGCCCTGCTGCCGCCCGTGGCTGCAGGTGCCAACACCGCCAACGACGGCAAGGTTTACACCGGTGACACCGTGACCCTGGATGGCAGCATCACATCGGGGGTGTTCAACAGCGCCAATGTGGTGGGTGCGAGCTTCGTCACCTTCAGTGGTTTGTCTTTGGCCGGAGTCGATGCCGGCAACTACACCTTGCAGGCACGCGCCAGCGCCAGCATCACGCCCAAGTTCGTGACGGTCACTCCTGTGATTGCCAGCAAGACCTATGACGGCACCACGGCAGTGACCGTCAACTCTGCCACCTTGAACGGCATGGTCGGCACGCAAAACTTCACGGTGGGCGGCACCGGCGTTCTCAGCAGCGCCGACGCCGGCTCGCGCACGGCGGCCCTGAGCTACACCTACACCTTGCCCGTCAATGGCGCCGACTTCAGCAACTACGACCTGCCGCTGAACGGCACCTTTGGCGTGACGGTGCAGCAAAAAGCCTTGACCGTCACCGGTGCCACGGGCATCAGCAAAACCTATGATGCCAGCAGCGGCATGGCTTCTGGCGTGCTCGGCTACACCGGCACCCCCCTTTCCGGCGTGATCGCGGCCGACGCGGCCAATGTGACCCTCGCCGGCGGTGTGGCCTTTGCCAGCGCCAACGTGCTGCGCGATGCCTCTGGTGTGGTGCAGTCGCAGGCCATCCAGCAGGGCACCCTGGCCCTGTCGGGCACGCGGGCCAGCAACTACAGCCTCAGCTGGACCAACGGCAGTGGCACGCTCAACCCGATCACGCTGACGCTTTCGTCACCCACCACGGTGAACAACAAGGTCTATGACGGCAACACCATCGCCGCCATCAACTCGGCTGGCACTGTGACCGGCTACTTGGGCACCCAGACCCTGAGCGTCACACCCGTAGCTCAGTTCTCGAATGCCAATGCGGGCAGCAACAAGGCTTACACCGTCAGCTACCAACTGGCCGACGGCACCGAAGGAGGCAAAGCCACCAACTACAGCTTGCCCAACGTGACCGTGGCCACGGGCACCAGCACCGCAGCCATCACCGCCAAGGTGCTGAGCTTGACGGGCTTGGTGGTGAGTGACAAGGTTTATGACGGCACAACGGCCGCCACCCTTGCCAGCAGCGGCACCTTGTCGGGCCTGGTAGGTACTGAAACCCTGACCTTGGGCGGCTCTGCGACCCCCAGTTTTTCTGACAAGCACGCGGGCTTGAACAAAACGGTGAACATCACCGGTTTGGGCTTGACCAACGGCACAGGCTTGGCCAGCAACTACAGCTTGGGCGTGTCCGGCACCTTGACCACTACCGCTACGATCACGCCCAAGGCGTTGACCATCTCGGGCATCACGGTCAGCAACAAGGTGTACGACGCGACAAGAGCGACCACCATCAGTGTGGCTGGCGTGAGCAGCGCACTTCAAAGCGGTGGCATGATTTCTGGCGATGTGATCACTGTGAGCGCCACTGGTCTGTTTGACACCAAGAACGTGGGCTCCGGAAAAATCGTGACGCTGACCGAAACCATCAGCGGCACGGATGCAGGCAACTACACCATCACCCCGCAAGGTACAAGCACGGCCAACATCACACCGGCGCCCTTGACCTTGGCAGGTGCCAGCGGCATCACCAAAACATACGATGGCAACACCAGCTTGCCCACAGGCAGCGCCGGTTTCGGCAGTCTGGGTGGCATATTGGGCACGGACACGGTGACCGTTGCCGGCACCCCCGTGTTTGCCAGCGCCAACGTGGCCCGCGTGGGCAATGTGGTGAGTGGTGCTGTCACCGCGCAAGATATCAACCAAGGTACCGTCCTTTTGGCCGGTGCCGACGCAGGCAACTACAGCCTCACCTGGACCGCTGGTGGCGGCACGATCAACCCTGCCAGTTTGACGATTCGTGCCAACGACGATGCCAAGTTCGTGATCGCATCTGATCCAACTTTCACCATGAGCTACAGCGGCTTTGTGAACGGTGAGTCGACCAGCGCATTGGCTACCGCTGCGACGGTTTCACGTACGGGTACCGGCGAGAACGCAGGGTCTTACGCTGGTGGCCTGACCGTCACTGGTGGTACAGCCAACAACTACACCATCACCCGAGTGGCGGGCGATTTCACCATCGTGCCTGCCGATCAGTTGTTGGTGAAAGTTGCGCCCACAAGCGCCACCTATGGCGCAGCGGCGGGATACAACGTCTCCAGCGCAAAGTACCTGTTGTCGGCAGTAGGCACGGGTACCGTGACAGCCAGCGGGACAACCCTCAAGGGCACGGGTACCAGTTTCACCACCCAATTGCAGGTGGGTGACGTGATCAAAGTCGGATCGGAATACCGCAGCGTTGCCAGCATCACAGACAACACAACTCTTACTTTGGGTTCAGCGCTGACTGCTTCTGCAACAGCCTTTGACTTCAGTCGTGAGCGTATTTTGACCGCAACCGGTGCGGGCTCAATCAGCAGCACCACCACCAGCATCACGGGAACAGGCACGAGTTTCACGAACGACTTGCGTGTGGGTGACTTGATCAAGGTGGGATCGGAATACCGAACCGTCTCAGCCATCGGCAGTTCCACGACTTTGACACTGGACAGCGCTTTGACCAGCAACGTGACGGGTGCCAATTACACCTTCAGCCGCAGTGCAACAAGTGCCAGTGGCACCATCAGCACCTCGGGCGTCGACGTGACCGGTACCGGCACCAGTTTTAACACGCAGTTCCGCGTGGGCGATGTGATCAAAGTTGGCGCTGAGTACCGTTCTGTAGCCGCGATCACAGACGGCACTAGACTAACTTTGAACGCAGCGCTTGCATCTAACGTGTCGGGTGTTTCGTTCGCTATCGCGCCGAATTTGGCGATCGCCAGTGGCTCCGTCAGCATGAACGACGGTGCCGGCACCACGGCCAGTTTCTCACTGTCACCACTCAACCTCAATGCTGGAACAGGAACCATCGGCACCAGCAGCACAACGCTGGCAGGTGTGGGGAGCAGCTTCAGCTCTCAGTTGCGTGTGGGTGATGTGATCAAAGTGGGGTCTGAATACCGATCCGTCGCCGCTATCGCTAGCGATACAAGCCTGACTTTGGACAGCGCTTTTAACAGCAACATTGCTGCAGGCACTGCGCTGTCTTTTAGCCGACCTCAGGTGAGCACTGCAGGTGCGACCAAGGTCGGGGCCTATCAACTCGGCGGGGTGAACTTCAGCCGTACCGGCACCAACTTCAATGCCTTGAATTTGGTGGGTGCATTGACGGTCTCTCAAAAGGCGCTCACTTTGACAGCGGCTGATGTCAATACCGGAGCCAAGACCAAAGTCTACGATGGCAACACTTCGATGACGGGTCTGAGCCTGACTTCCAGCGGAGTGGTGTCTTCAAGCGCATCACCGCCCGTGAGCGACATCCTCACCATCAGTGGCAGCGGTGCTTTTGTCGACAAAAATGCCACCGTTACCGCCAACAAGAGCTATACCATCAGCGGTATCGCGCTCAGCGGCACAGATGTGGGTAACTACTACCTGACCTCCAATACGGTCTCGGGCAGCGATGGTCAGATCACACCGCGAGCCTTGGGTGTCACCTATACCGGTGTGAGCAAGACCTACAACGCGTCGTCTGAGGCCACGGTGACAACTTCCGATGATCGCATCGCGGGTGATAACCTGGGTATTTCTCGCACTGCGCATTTCCAGAACAACGCTTCTGGCACCAGTGTGAACGATAAAAACGTTGGCACTGGCAAGAGCATTGATGTCACCAGTGTTTCATTGACCGGGACCGACGCGGCCAACTACAGCGTCGCCAGCACCGGCACCGCCACGGTGGCCAACATCACACCAGCGCCGCTGCATATTTCAGGCTTTACCGCCAGCGACAAGGTCTACAACGGCAGCAATGCCGCAACCTTGACACGGCCCACCATCGGTGCGGCGATGGGCTTGTTGTCGAATGGTGGCACGGCTGATCAAGTCAGCTTCAACACCTCCAGTGCGACCTTTGCGGATGCCAATGCGGGCTTGGGGAAGACAGTCAATATCTCCGCTGCATTCACAGGTGCGGATGCCGGTAACTACAACATCACTTACCAGCCCACGACCACAGCTACTATCACGCAGCGTCCCGTGACTGTGTCGGCTGCAGGCGGTGTGAACAAGAACTACGACGGCACAACGTCCATGAACAATGTGTCGCTGGGCATGTCGATTGACGGTCAGGGCGGTGCAGCGGCCAACACCGGCGTCATTGCCGCGCACGTCACCAGTGGGATCGTCAACAGCGGTGACTTGTCGGTCAGTGGCGTGGGTGCTTTTGGCTCTTCCAACGTGAGTCGCGATGGCAGCGGCAATGTGCTGTCCAATGTGAACTACACATTGAGCAACCTGCGTTTGACTGGCGCGCAGGCCGGCAACTATGTCATCAGCGGTGGATCCACCAGCGTGAGTGCCAGCAACGGAAGAATCGACCCTGTCGCGTTGACCCTCACGGCCAGCAACCAGAGCATGGACTTTGGCTCGGTCTTGCAACTGGGAACCAGTGCGTTCACAGCCACTGGGCTGTTGGGCACTGACGCGGTGACGGGCGTGACCTTGCAGGTGGACGGCAATGCCACCGTTCCAGCTACCAAGGCGCCAGGCTCCTACGCCATCGTCCCAACGGCTGCGTTGGGCTCGGGCCTGGGCAACTACACCCTGTCTTACGCCAACGGCACGCTGGCGGTCTCGCAGTCGATTTTGGTGGTCGCACCGGTCAACCGCACCCGCGTCTACGGCACTGCCAACCCGGTGTTCACGCAAGAGGTCACGGGCTTCCTGACCGGGGACAGCTTGAGCAACGCCGTCACTGGCACGCTGGGCCTGGGCATCAGCACGACCAACAACCTCACGGGTGTGGGAAGCTACGTCATCACCGCCAACACGGGCGGTTTGACATCGACCAAGTACAGCTTCTCGGGCGTCAATGGCACCTTGACCATCACGCCGCGTTACCTGGACTTGACCATTGCCGGTGCCAGCAGGGTGTATGACGGCAGCGCTACGGCCGCTGTGGCTGTGAGCTATGTCAACCCCGTCGCCGACGACATGCGGGTGCAGGTCAATGCTGTGTTGGACAGCAAGAACGTGGGCACGGGTAAAGCCGTGACCGTCAACAGCGTGAGCCTGACCGGCACCTCGGCCGCCAACTACGTGCTCAATACCTTCACGTCTGCGACCACCGGCACGGTGACCCAGCTGCCTTCGGCCACCTGGGTGGGAGGCGCAAGCGGCGATTGGTTCAACCCGGTCAACTGGGTGGCTACTGGCCAGAGCCAGACAGGGGCTATTCCGGACAGAGCCAACGTGGCGGCCGTGGTGCTGCCGACGGGCTCGACCGTGAACTTTGACACCGGCCGCGCCACGGGCAGCGCACTGACCGATCCTGTCACCGTAGCGTCCCTGCAGGGCGGCGGTGGTCTGCAAATGACCAAAGGCTTGCTCACCCTCACCGGCAACGGCGCACTTCGAGGCTATCAGCAAACAGGCGGTTCTCTGCGTGTGAACGGCGACCTGACGGTGAGCACTCAGGCAGGTGTATCACAAACGGCGGGGCAGTTGCGCGTCGACGGTAACTTGTCGTGGCGTGCGGATAACGTGCAAAACCAGGATGCCAACCTGGTTGGCACCAACACCTGGGGCGGTGTGACCAGCTTCACGGGCATGAACAGCGGCTCTTGGCGCAACCTGAATTTGGTCACGGTCAGCAACCTCAACCTTGGTGATGTCACGGCCACAGGCAAACTCGATGCCAAGTCTGACCAGAACCTGTTCCTCAGCGGCAACATTCAGGTCTCCAGCCTGAGCCTGAAGGCCGTGTCTGGAAGCATCACGCAAACAGGTGGTGCACTGACGGTGACTGCCGGGCCGACTGACCTCATGGCCAGCGACGACATCCAGCTGGATGCGTCGGGCAACGACTTTGCGGGCACGGTCAACGCCACGGGTGGCAACATCACGCTGGTGGACGGTGTGGGCGGTTTGACGCTGGGCAACATTGATGCCAGCGGCACGCTCAACGCCAGCAGCACCGATGGCAACATCACGCAAGCGGCCAATACCACCATCACGGTGGACGGTGCGACGACGCTGAGCGCCAGCGATGTGGTCAACGGTGTGGTGACACCGGCCAACATCACGCTCGGCGGCGCGGCCAACGACTTTGCGGGCACGGTCAACGTGCTGGGCGCCAACGACGTCACACTGAACGACACGAACAACTTAACGCTGGGCAATGTGACGACCACGGGTAACCTGGACGCGACAGCGGACAGCGGCATCACGCTGACCGGCACGGTAAGCGTTGCCAATTTGACCCTGGAGGCCACGGATGGCGCGATCCTGCAAAGCGGTGGCGCCCTGACGGTCTCTGGCTTGACCAACCTCGGTGCAGGCGCTGACATTCAACTGGCCAGTGCAGGTAACGACTTCATGGGCTTGGTGAATGCGCAAGCGCAAAACGTCTCGATCAAGGACAGCAATGCACTGAGCTTGGGAACTGTCACGGCCCAAGGCAATTTGGCTTTGGCCAGTACGGGTCATTTGAACTTGGGCAATACCCAAGTTGCTGGCGTCTTGGATGCCCAAAGTGGGGGCGGGAACATCACCCAAAGCGGTTCATTGCTGGTCAAGGGTGTTGCCAACTTGACGGCCGGTGACGGCGAGGTCATTTTGACCCACCCGGATAACAGGATGTTCATGGGCACGACGGTGCTGGCCAGCCGTTACGTCATTGAAGGCGATGCGGTCAAAGAAGCCATGGTGTTGTCAACCAAGTCTTCGGGTGGATCAACCGCAGTGCCATCACCTGGCACCGCACTGAGCAATGCCAATACCCCTGTGCCCTTGGTGGTGACCTCGGCAGTGGTGGCCTTTGGTGTGGGCGGTACATCGGTGGCTGCAGCTCCTGCAGCTCCTGCAGCTGCTGTTACTGATTCATCCTCGTCCTCCACTTCTGCGGGGGGCTCTGCATCAGTGGGTGGGGGCACCAGTGCGGGGGTGATGGTCGATGTGAACAGCTCGGCCACCACAGCATCCTCATTGATCGCGGCGGTCACCTTGCCTCGGGGCATGGCCACGGCGGGGACGGGCTTTAGCTTCGAGTTGCCAGCGTCTGTTCGCGAAATGGCCCAGCAAGCGCCTGAAGTGCTGGCCAGTTTGCCGGACGGATCGCCACTGCCCACATGGTTGAAGCTCGATGTCGCTGCTTTGCGCTTTGACGCTTCGGCTGTGCCTGATGGTGCATTCCCCATGCAAGTGGTGATGGTGCTGGGGCCTCAACGTGTGCTGGTGGTGATCTCCGAGAGAACAGAGTGAACCCGATGGCCGTGACGCCGCAAGGTGTCACGGCCGGCTGCGAAGTCTCAGGTCAGCTGGATTTCGCAGCTGAGGCTGTACCCAAACGAGCGCAAGGTCTGGATCGCGTTTGCAGGGGCACCGCATGCGGTGAGTTTTTTGCGCAGTGCGCTGATGCGCATTTCCAAATTGGCGGGTAACAGGCCTTTGTCCTTGCTGTCCACCAGTTGCATGGCTTGCCAGCGCTCCAGTTTTTGTCCAGCGGCCCTGCTCAGCGCTGCCAGGAGCTGGGTTTCAGCAAAGGTCAGTGATACCCGTCCCTGCGGCCCCGTCAGGGAGAGGGTTTGACGGTCAAGTACCAAGCCAGTTTGGCGTGCGGGTGCAGCTTGTTTCAGGCGTCGCCCCAGGTTATTCAAACAAGCCAATAGTTCAGATTTTTCGACGGGTTTGATCAGGTAATTGTCGGCACCGCAATCCCAGCCAGTTAACCGGTCACTGAGCTGGGAGCGAGCGGTCAGCATCACGATGCCGGTTCTAGGTTGGCTTTTTCGAATGCGGGCGGACAAGCTGAAACCGTCCTCGCCTGGCAGGTTGACGTCAATCAGGTACAAATCAGGCAGGTCGCGTGTAGGGGTGTCGTCCACATCTTCTGCACAAACCACCCCGGTGACCTGGTGGCCTTGCTGAATCAAGAAGTCAACGGTGGCCTCTCGCAAACTGTCGTTGTCTTCGACCACCATTATTTGAAGCAAAGGCGATGGCGTCATGGTGTGGAGCATTTGATAAATTGATAAAACCGATAGATCATAAAAATTCAAACGTCCGGTTTTACAAATCAACCCAAATGGGATTCAGGACTGACGGGCGTGGCGTTGATTGCTTCTAAAGGGATGCGAACAACAAAACGGATGCACCCGTCTTGGGGCTCGTAGTCGACATGGCCACCCAGGACCTGGGCAAGTTGGCGCTCCAAAAACAAGCCGAGTCCCGTTCCGGCTTGACGACGCGCGTGGGGGCTTCGGTAATACTTTTCAAACAGTTTGTCGGCTTCGGGCCAGCCCGAAGGGCCCGGCGGGTTGATGACTTCTATGAGCGCAATGGGCGGTATGGCGGTTGGCGGGACATGCGCTGTCACCCTGATGGCTTCGTTGGGGGCGCCGTATTTGCAGGCGTTTTCAATCAAGTTGTGCAGGATGATGAAAACCAGTTGGGAATCTGAATCTGCCTTGATGGGGCCATGGGCTTGCAGCTCGATGCGTTGGGCTTGCGTGCAGGCTGCGATGGCCTGGTCCAAGGTGTTGACCAAGTCCAAAGGCGCAGTTCGGGCCACCAACCTGCGGTCGCCAAATTGTGTAATTTGTAAACAACGTTCGATCACGTTGTTCATTTCACGGATGGCTTGCCTGATTTGGGGGCTGCCGCTGGCACTGGCATCCAGCCTCATGGTCATGGTCGCCAGCGGAGTTTTGAGCTCATGGGCCAGCATGGTGAGCAACTTTTCTTGTTCCTCCAGCATTCGCCTGTCTTGCTGCGATTGCAGCAATGAACGCTCAAATGCAAGGGCGGTTTGGCTCTGATTGCGTTTGATGACATGGGCACGGTACTGCAGCATCAGCAGGATCAAAAAGGCAGTCAGCAAGCCGTGCGCCTGCACAATGTAAAGCCCGATTTCGGTGCCCGAGACCCAGCCCAGGGCGGGCAAAGCGGCGACCAATAAAAAGCTGGTCATGGTGATGTAAAACCCAACGACCACCGGTTTGGACAGCGCCGGGTGTTCGGGGGTGGCTTGATCCCAGCCCTTGCACAGCAAAACGGAGAGCAAAAAAAACAGGGGGGTCAACAAGACTTCGTGCATGTTGATCTGCAGCGCCAAGGTGGGCCAGCCCAGGGCCAAGATGAGCAGCTTGACCGGGAGCAGGGCCAACAATGCCCAGAGCAATCGCCTAAGCCAGACAGGTGGCTTGAAATCCCGGATCAGCAGCACATGGAAAAAAACGGCGGTGCTCACGGCCATGATGCTGAAAATGCTGGTCAGCTGGTTGAGCAGCGAAGCCGGCCATGGGTCTGGCCAAAAGGCCCGCAGGTGCCCCAGTGAGGCGGTGGCAAAGAGCAAAGCAAACACTTGTTTGAGGCCAAAAGCACCGATCAAGGCCTCGCGACCGAAAACCCAATAGACCAGCCCCCAGACCGCCAGCAGGGCCACCAAACCCAAATAACCCGCAAAGACCAGCGATTGCTTCAGGATGCGCCCCGACAGGTCCTCGACGTTGAACACACCGACTTCGATTTGCCGTGTGCTGGTCGAGGCCAATCTCAACCAAATGTCACGAGATTGCTCGCCACGGGCAATGGGCAGCATCATGTCCAAGCCCCGAAAAGTTTGATGGCCTGGGTGCTGCAAGTCGCCGATTTGGCCCGCCAAACCGTTCGGTGCCAGGGGGTCATAAACCTGTATGTCATCCAAATACACCGGGCGGATGCGCATCACCAGACGATCGGGGTCTTGTTGAGAAGGCGAAGTTTTGAAAGGGTCAATGCGCAGCTTGAGCCAAATGGCCGAGTGACCAAAACCTCGGCTGAGCATGCCGCTGAAAGGCTCAAGTGGAAGCGTTTGTACCTCTTCCCAGCTCAGCTGCGCGCTGGGATCGTCCAGCCAGGCCCGCTGACTGACGTGGTCTCTGGCCAGCACATGGCCCGACAGCATGAATAAGCAAAAAAAACTCAATATCCAGCGAAAAACAAAATTAATGAACGCATTTTTTTTGAGATCAGCTGGGGGTGTTGGGTTAACCATGAATGGGCACAGAGATAAATTCGAGTTTTGTTTTTATTGAATTTGTTTGGATTTATTTAGATTAGCTACAGTTAAATGTTTTATCGTACTTTTATCAAATTTACCATGTGAGTTACTGCGAAGGTAAAAAGCCTGAACCAGTCCACAAAAATAGGAAAAATCCCCATGCACACGCCCACCCTTACCCCCCAATTCCACCGTCCACTTCGCCTGAGCCTGCTTGCATTGGCCTGCGCGGCGGCAGTGGGCTGTGCCAGCGTGCAGCCTGTGGCCGTGGCACCCCAAGAAATGGCCTCGCAAATCCAAAAAGACGGGGAAAGCATTCGCAAAGATGTGGCGCCGTTGAATGGCCCTTTGACCCTGGAAGAGGCTTTGGCGCGTGCCCTGAAATACAACCTGGACCGCCGCTCGCGCATGATGGAAGAGGCCTTGGCCCGGGGGCAGATGGATGTCAGCAAGTTCGACATGCTGCCCAAAATCATGGCCCAGGCGGGTTACACCGAGCGTGACAGTGCCCGCTTCACTTACAGCAGCACATTCCCATCAGAAACACCTGACCGCTCACGTGCTCCGGCGACCACCTCGGCACGCAGCTTTTCGACCAATGACCTGGGTTTGACCTGGAGCATGTTGGACCTGGGCCTGGGTTATTACGGCGCCAAGCAGCAGGCCGACCGGTTTTTGATTGCCGGCGAAAAGCGCCGTAAAGCCATGCACTTGCTGATGCAAGACGTGCGCACCGCCTACTGGCGTGCCGCCAGCGCCCAGTTGCTCAAAGCCGATGTGCAAAAAACCATCGCCTTGGCCGAAGAAGCCCTGACCGATTCGCGCAAAGCCTCGGGTGAGCGCGTGCGCAACCCGCTGGAGCCCCTACGCTACCAGCGCCAGTTGCTGGAAAACCTGCGCTTGCTGGAAAACATCAACCAAGAGTTGTCGTCTGCGCAAGTGGACTTGGCCGCGCTCATCAATGCCCCTGCGGGTCAGGGCATTCAGATTGCCACCACCGACCTGAAAAACATCGATGACGAAGTGACCAAAGTGGCGGTGGACAAGCTGGAAGAAGTGGCCCTGCTCAACAACCCCGATTTGCGCGAGCAACACTACAACAGCCGCATTGCCCGAGAAGAAACACGCCGCACCATCTTGCGCATGTTCCCCAACTTGAGCTTCAACTACGGCGCCAAGTACAACACCGACAGCTACCTGATGAGCAACAACTGGAACGAAGCCGGTGTGCAGTTGTCCTTCAACTTGATGAACCTGTTGACGGCCGGCACGCAGATGAAGCTGTCCGAAGCCGGTGTGGCCCTGGCCGACCAACGCCGTGTGGCCACCCAGGCGGCCGTGTTGACCCAGGTGCACTTGTCGCGCTTGCAGGTGATCAATGCGCGCAGCCAGTTTGATCGGGCCGATGCCATCTATGACACCGACAACAAAATTGCCCAAATCATGCGCACACGCCAGTCGGTGCAGGCCCAAAGCAAGTTGGATGTGGTCACCACCGAGACCGCGTCCATCTTGAGCCTGTTGCGCCGCTACCAGGCATTGGCTCAGGTGCAAGTGGCAGAAAACCGCATGCTGGCCACCTTGGGTCTGGAGCCCCAAATTGGCAGCACGCATGAATTGCCCCTGAATGAGCTGACCGAGCAGATCACGCGTTCCAAGGCGCCATGGCAGCAAATCGCCCAAGGCACCAAGGCGGGCAAGTGATGCGCTCAGCTGCAGTGGGCCTGCTGGGCTTGAGTTTGGCTTGGGCGCATGCCCAAGTGGCGCCCCCCCCGGCGCCTGCCACTGCGCTTGCGGCTCGGGCCGCGGCCCCGGTGACGGCCCCGCTCGTGGTTCGCCAGGAGATCCGCGCGCAATTGATGCCGCGCCGTTACACGACCATCGCTGCCGAAATCGGTGCCAAGGTATCGGCCATTGGGGTTTCCGAGGGTGGCGTGTTCAAGGCTGGGCAGATGCTGGTGGAGTTTGACTGCTCATTGCAAAAAGCCCAATTGGACAAAGCCCAAGCGGAGCTGGAGGGGGCTGCGCAGACCTTGCAAGCGAACTTGCGGCTGGAGCAACTCAACGTGGTGGGCCAGTTGGAGCTGGATCTGTCCAAGTCGGCGGCCAACAAAGCCAAAGCCGAACTGGGTGCGCACCAAGCGGTGCTGGACAAGTGCCAAGTGAGCGCACCGTTTGCGGGCCGTGTGGCCGAACAAAGGGTGCGCGAGCAGCAATATGTGCAGCCGGGCCAGGCCATGCTGGACATCTTGGACGACAGCGTGCTGGAGCTGGAATTTTTGGTGCCCTCCGTTTGGCTGCAGTGGCTGCGGGTGGGCAGAGCATTTCAAGTGCAAATCGATGAAACCCGCAAGAGCTATCCGGCCCGTTTTACGCGCATTGCAGCGCGTGTGGACCCGGTCAGCCAGACGGTGAAAGTGGCCGCCACCATCAGTGGCCGCCACCCCGAATTGATGGCCGGCATGAGTGGCAAGGCGCTGCTCAACCCGCCCGAAGGAAAGTGATATGTCAAAAAGTAAGAACCTTGGACTGACCCGCCGCGCCAGCGGCTTGATGGCGCTGGAGCAGCGCTTCATGTTTGACGGGGCGGCGGTGGCGGATGCGTTGCAGGTGGTGGATGCGGTCATTGAAACCAGTCGCGAATCCGATGCAGCGACCGCCAAGTTGTTTGACTTGTTGGCACCGGCCGCACCGGTTGCCTTGGCCCAAGCCCAAGCTGACGCTCAAAAAATGGTGGTCGACTTTTTAGCCCGACCCGAGGCCAAGCAGCAACTGTTTGCTATTTTTGACTGTGGTCGCCAAGATGCCGTGCCCAGTGACCAGTGGTCTTCGGCTTATGACGCCATGGTTGTAGCCATTCAAAGCGGTGAAATCAGCCTTCCGGTGGAGTTGCTCAGTGCGTCGCAAATGCAGGGCATTGCCGGTGCATTTGCAGACCAAGGCTTGTCGGGCAAGCAAGTGATTTATTTGAATGCCGACTGGGTGGCGAAAGAAGCCAACAGCCAAACCATTGGCTTGGTGTTGATCGAAGAATTGGGCCACGCCATGGACACCTGGCTGAACCCCGGGCAAGACAGCACAGGCGACGAGGGCCACGCGTTTGCATCGCTGGTGGTGAACCCGGCAGGCAACGCCGTGACCGCTGGCAGCGAAGATGACCGCTTGGCCCTTCAGGTGAATGGGCAGACTGTTTGGGGCGAGGCCTCCGTGCCGTATGCGATTTCGCAAACCCACTATGTGCCTTTGGCTGAAGCCAATATTCAAACGGCCTTGAAGGCGATCAACACCCAGGTCACAGGCAATATTCAAACGGTCATTGCGATCACGGCCACCAGCAACGGCACCGTGGTGGTGTATGACCAGTGGGAGGATGGTTACGAAACCAGCATCAGCAACCCCACCCAAGCGACCACCCGGGTATGGACTTACAACAATGGTTGGTTTGTGGACACCAGCCGCGATGGCATCCAAAACAACACTGAGGCCGCTGTCAGCGGAACGGGTATCCGTGTCACTGGCCAGAGCATCATTTTGAGCAACGCAGTCAATCCCACAACGCCTGCAACGGTGGATTTTGATGGTCGTGACAAAGTGGGATCGACCAAAGCCATCTCTGTGACTCGCGCAGGATGGTCGTCCACACCGGGCACTGTTTTGGCGGGTGCGGTGAACGTCATCGATTCGGGCAACGCCGGCAAGGTCTACACCTTGCCAGTGGGGCAAAACATCGAAACCGTCGCCGTGGGCACCAACAAGCTGTTTGAATACACCTCGGCCCACATCATGGCCACCCAAGACAACACCGTCGTCAACATAGACAAAGACGGCAATGGCTCGACCGACATCACGGTCATCCTCAATGAAGGCCAAAGCTACTTTGTCAATGGCGGTTTGAATGCAGGCGCCAAAGTCACAGCAGACAAAGGCGTCGGTGTCTACCTCATCGCCGGCGATGTGGCTTCTTCTTATGAAAACCGATGGTTTGCACTGACGGCTGACGAGCAGTGGGCCAGCAGTTATTACGCCCCTGTGGGCACCACCCTCACGGCCAACCCAGCTTATGTGGTCATTTACAACCCCGAGGGCGCCAACATTCAGTACGAGACAGCCTTTGGCAGCGGCACGATCGCGACCACAGGCTCCAGCGGCACCACTTGGGCGTCGAACAGCACAACCAAGTCGTCTTACTTTTTGATGCCTGCGTCTGCTGCGCGTTTTTTCACCACCGATACCGTCTCTCCCGGTGGCGCCCTCAAAAGGTTTTATGCCGTCAGTGTGATCGATGCGGACGCCATAGACAATGCCACGCACGATTGGTCTTATTCCTTGGTGCCAGAGTCCTACCTCACCGATAAATTTGTGGTGGCGTGGGGCCCAGGTGCAGACAACGTCACGCGCACATTGGCTTCGGGTGACCTGAACGCCAGCCCTGTTTGGTTGACGCCTGTTAACAATGCTTGGATCTATGTGGACAGCACGACGGTTCAGCTCAGAGATGGTGCGGGTAATTTGATCTCTGGCACCGTCACTGCTGCAACTGCGAATGACCCGGCGCGCACCCGTTTTGCGGTTAACAAATTACAGTCTTACCGGCTTTTCGACACTTCAGACAAAGACCAAACAGGCTTGACTGTTTACACCTTGGACGGCACGCTGTTAACAGCCGCTTGGGGTGAAGACCCCTCCATTGCTGGACCGGGTACACCCTACTTGGACATGGGCACCACGGTGACCCCCTTCCCTGATTACGTGCTCAGCAAAGAGTCGGTTGAGAACAACCCTGCCGATACCAACACCACCGTAGAGTTGGGTGAAGAGGTCAAGTACACCGTGCGCTTGACCAACCGAGCCGTGATTGACTTGTTCAATGTGGTCCTCAAAGACGCGGTCACGCCGACCGACAGTGCCACCTATGTTCAGGACAGCATGGTGTTGACCGTTTTCAGGCCCGATGGCACCAGGGCGTGGAAGATTGAAGGGGGCTTGCAGACCATTTATGCAGGCGATGGCACGGGTATTGACGGCACGACGGCCAATACCTCGCTGACAGGCACGCCATCGTTGTTCACCAGCGTGGGTTACAGCATCAGTGACTTTGATCCCCGCACCGCCGGCACGAACGATGGTCTTCAGCGGGGCGCTGCGGTTGAAATCACTTACCGCGTGACCGTGCGCAGCTCCATCAACAAAGCTTTGTCGGACTCGGATTACACCATCACCAACAGCGTGAACATGACGGGAACAGGGGTTTCCAAGTCCAAGGAAAATGTAATACCACTTAACGTCAATGTGACAGATGGTGAAGTTTTCTTCATGCGGTCTGATTTTTCGGCCACAGCGGCCAGTTTCGAGAGCGGCAACACCCTGGGTTTGCGGGTGGTGGATGGCGATCAAAACAAAAACGCTGCTGCCGCTGAAACAGTGACGGTCACGGTGGCGAAAACCAATTCAAGTGAAACTGAGTCAGTGACCTTGACTGAAACAGGCGCCAACACGGGCATTTTTCAAAACACATTGCTCACCAACGGCACGGACACCACCAATAACAACGGCACATTGAAACTGTTGAGTGGTGAAACCATTCAAGTCACCTACAGTGATCCGACCTCAGGTCAAACGGGCAGTGCACTGGGCATTGACAACGCCATCAATTGGGGCATCACGCCAACCACCTACACATCGGGTACCAACACCAATTTGAAAACTGCGGTTGGCGTAGCAGCACCGCCGCCAACGCCAACCGATGGCAGGGTGGATTTTTTCAATTCGACCTTTGACAGCACACGTGTGAACTTCACTGAGGGCAGCACGCTGGGGATTCGGGTCACGGATGCCGATCAAGCTTCACGCACCAGCTTGCAGGTGACCGTGATCAACACCACCACCAATGAGCGCGAAGTAGTCACGCTGACCAGAACGGACAGCGTCAACGGTGTTTTTCAAGGCACCTTGCTCACCACCACATTGGCCACGGATGCAGCGAACAACTCAGGTAAATTGAGAACGGCTTTGGGCCATGTTCTGCAGGTCGACTACACCGACCCGGTCACCGGTACATCGACCGACAACCCGACCACTCCGGGGACCCTGCCAAACCGCGACACCGCAACGGTCACTTTCATCAAGAGTTTGTATTTGTCAGCCGATGCGGTCAGTGGTGATCGTACGGGCGATCTAGATCGGCATGCACCAGGTGATGCCAGTCATTCGGACACAGATACCGACAGGACTGCGGCCATTGTTGTGTCTGCCAGCACGTCTTCCAGCGAAGAAAGTTTTTCTTCCGCTGCGCTGAATGGCGGTACAGGTTGGATAGGCAGTTGGATCGAGTCAGACAGCACGCAAGATGCAACGTCAGATAACGTGCGGATCTTGCCCAACATCACCACCACAGGTAATTTTGCTTTGCAGCTCAATGGCGGAGGCTCGAGTGGTTCCCCCAGATCCCTGACGCGCGAGTTTGCAGCCTTGACGGCAGCATCGAGCATTGATTTTGATTACCAATTGCGTGGCTTGGACAGCGGAGATACAGGCTTGCGGGTGGAGTATTCGGCCAACGGCAGCAGTTGGGTGCTCGCGGGTACGGTGAAGGGCTTTCGCAACTCAGGCGGCACTGAGAGTGATTTCACGAGCTACCCCAGTAATTCAGCCATCTCTGGGAACCAGAACGGCGTTGTGGCCGTTTCTCAGAGCACCTTGCCTGTTGGGACACGTTTTATTCGCTTCACTTTGGCATCTTCCCGCAACTCTGATGATGTCTATATTGACAACATTTCTATTTCGCCTGCCTCCGGCGGTGTTGCTGCACCGGGCACTTTCACCCAAGCCATCCCGATGGCCACTGCCATCGGTCTTCCTGCGTCCGGGTTGGTGAATGTCACCACCTTCGTGCGCGCCGAAACGGGTCTGACCAGCGGTACCTATGCGGGCATCACTGCGGCATTGACTTATTCAGCCAGTGGGTCAGAGGTAACGATAGCCTCTTTGGGCTCTGCCACCTACAGCGAAACCACTTCCACATCCGGCGTTGGCACCTTGACGTGGAGTGGCGAACTCAGTTCTGGTTTGACGATTCCCAAGGGGGCCAGCGTCAAATTGGTCATCACCAACAATGTGGCCAGTTCCAGCTTCCAAATCGACTACGACAGCAGCACGACCCCTTCTCGGATCGATTTGCCGGTGACCAATGTCATCCAGGTGGTCGATGTGGATGGCGTAGACAGCGATAACGATGGCGTCACAGAAAATAATGGCGTGGTTGCGGGTGTGCAGGAAATCGGTTTCTTTGACCGACCTTTCTCGGTGGGTGGCAACCAGATTAGCACTGGCAGCATAGACGCCGGTGGCACGGTTTACCTTCGCGTCAAGGTCATGGATCCTTTTGGTGCCTACGACATCACCAGCTTGAAATTGTCGATCGATGGCCCGGGTGTGACCGGTGACCTGGGCATGGTGACGCCTGTTTCTGCGAGCGTCGTGGGGAGTCCAGCTGCAGGCGATACCTACAAAATTTTCGAATATGTTTGGCAGACTCTGAACCAGATCGGTGAGTACACCATCACGGCCACAGCGGCCGAAGGCTACGAAAACACCATCAGCGATGTGGCCACTGGCAGTTTCATCGTGACGGCACGGGACTTGGGTACGCCCTCCATCACCCAGTTCATCACGTCTGCTGGCGCGGATGCTGGGGCCAACTACAGCGCCGGTGCCCCTGCTCACCTGCGGGTGACCGACCTGGACGAAGCCAGTTCTGTTGCAGGCAAAACCGTGACGGCCACTGTCAACGGTGCCACCGTGACGTTGACGCAAACGGGTGCCAACACGGGTGTCTTTCAAGCGGCATTGCCCTCGCCATTCAACAGTCTGGCAGCTGGCGCGGTTTTGCTGGCGTCCTACACCGACCCGAATGACGGCAGTGACAGCAGCAACGACGACATCAGGGTACCCGCCACTGTAGCGAACAATGCGCCCGTGGCTCGCCCCAATGCCTACACGGCCAATGAATCGACCCCTATCGCAGGCAATTCAATCACTAATCCGGATGCCGATACAGACCCAGACGGCCATGCGCTCACAGTCATCGGCATTGGCGGCCAAGGCGTTGCTGCAACTGGCAATACGCTGTTGACGCTGGCTTCAGGTGCCACGGTCTCAATCAACGCCGCGGGTGCTTTCACTTTCAATGCCAACGGGGCTTTTGATTACCTCAACCAAGGAGAGTCGGCCACACAAACGGTGTCGTACACCATCAGCGATGGCAACGGTGGTACCAGCACCAGTGACCTCACTTTCACCATCACGGGCGTCACTTTGCTGCCCACAGTGGCGATTGAAGTCAGTCCTGCGGGCATATCCGAGGGCGATGGCAGCGAAACAACGGCCATGATCTTCAGGGTCAACCTGATCGGTGATGCATTGCCAACAGCTTCCTCGGTCACGATCCGTTTGAGCGGAGCCGCAAACCCAAGTGATTACTTGTTGAAGGATGCTGCAGGAGCGCTGATCAGCCCTAATGGCTCTGGCGATTTCGTGTTGAGCATTGCTGCCGGTCAAATATCCAGCTTTTTCACGGTGGACCCGGTTGGAGACACGGTTTTTGAGGGCGCGGAGACGGTGGTGGCAACCATCACGGCTGCAACCACCAACACGAGCGTGGCGTTGACGGTGACCACCTCGATAGCCTCAGGGACGATCTACGACGATGGTTCGTTGCTGATTCCTGGCGATGCGACAAGTGGTGCTTATGACGACGACCGCACGCTGAGTGTGGTCGGTGGGGTGGTGTTCAACGAAGCCTCACCGTATGCAACGTTCACGGTGACGGGTGTGGTCGGGTACGCTGTGAATTTGGCGCTGGGCAATGACAGCGATGCGAGCACGGCCAACGCCACGATCAGCGGGTTCAGTTTTGAGTACTCCACCAATGGTGGAACGAGCTGGACGACCTACAGCTGGAATGGCTCGGGTGGTGACCGCCCGACGGTACCGGTTTCAGGGACGATCTTGGTGCGGGTGAACATCGCCAGCGAGCAAGACAGCCCGTTTGAAGGAGCAGAGACCTTCACGCTCACAGCGAGCTACGCCACCAACAGTGCCACCACAAGCACAGCGGCCGACACGATCACCGATGACGGCACGGGCCGCATGGACCGCAACGGCGATGGTGACATCACCGATGCCAACGAGGGCACCGGCCCAGGTGCGGGGTTTGACGACGACCGTGCCATCACTGTTTCCGGCCTCGATGATGTGAGCGAGGGCTCCAACGCGGTATTCAAAATCGAACTGGAAGCGGCCAAAAACGGCCCCACCGAGATCAGTCTGGTGTTGA
This sequence comes from Akkermansia muciniphila, assembly GCA_943331105.2. Classification (GTDB taxonomy): domain Bacteria; phylum Pseudomonadota; class Gammaproteobacteria; order Burkholderiales; family Burkholderiaceae_C; genus Limnohabitans_A. Next base: position 261,410 of record CALQKH020000003.1, on the reverse strand, counting down.
GCAATGAGCGCGCCACAGACAATGACTACAGCACAGCCATCACGGCCTATTACCTGAACAATGGTTCAGTGGTTGATCTGCCCGTGGTCAACGGCAAGATCATGTTGCCCGCGGGTATCACGTCCTTCTTTGTCAGGGTGCCTACCGTGTCTGATAGCAACTTTGAAGGGCCAGAGGACTTCCGCTTGACGGCGACGGTCACCGGTGGCAAGAGCGGCAGCGACACCAGTACCATCTTGGATGATGGCAATGGCCGCATCTATGACCTTTTGGGGGCCAACCCTTCTGGGCCAGGTGACGATGACGGCCTCAAGCCCGCTGCCTTGCCACCCACGCCACCGGCACCCTCTGTGCCCGCAGCACCGCCTGCTGCGCTGGTCGCGCCACTCCCGGTGGTCGTGCCTGCGCAGTCTTTCGCTTCGGCGCTGACGCCTTTGGCTCAGACTTTGGGTCGTGCCGATCCTCCCATGTCCATGCCCGATGCGGTGACCAGTGGCTCTGGTTACCAGATTCCTGTGAGCGAGACAGCGCCAGTGGGGTTGAATCTTTTCCAGGGCGTGACGGATCAGTTCATTCAGTCCACCAACGTCACGACCCGGATCAGCCTGCCTTTTGACGCATTCATCCATTCGAGCAAGGATGCCGTGATCAGGCTCCAAGCCAAGCAATCGGACGACAGCAATTTGCCCAGTTGGGTGCAGTTTGAACCGGCCACCGGTGTCTTCATCGTCACGCCACCTGCGGGCTTTAAGGGCAAGCTGGATTTGAAGGTTTTGGCGCGTGACGACGATGGCCGCGAAGCGGTGGCGATGTTCCAGATGTTCATTGGTGAGCAAACGGCGCCGCAAGCGCAAAGCCGCGACAGTTTCTCCGAGAAGCTGAAGATGGCGGGCAAGCGTCAGATCACTTTGGTGCGTGTGGCCGATGGGGCGCACAAGGCGCCTGTGCGTGAGGCTGCTCCAGCCCGTGAGGCTGCAGCTGTGCGTGAGTCTGCGCCCGTGCGGGTGCGCGCCGGATGATGGGCGCTTTGTCTGAGCTGGCTCGCCGATCACGGCAGGCCGGGTCTGACCGCGAACTCGGGTTTTTGTTGGTCAACGACACGCTCGATCTGGCGCACTACCGCCAGGCGGCGCTTTGGTTGGCCGATGAGGGCGTGTGGAGTCTGTCGGGCGTGGTGCAGGTGGATGCCAATGTGCCCTATGCGCAGTGGTTGGACGCGGTGGCCCGCCATCTGCAGACCATGGGCAGCGATGGCCCGCGATTGTTCAGTGCACTGGATTTGCCCCCAGAGTTGGCCGATCAGTGGGCGCAGTGGTGGCCAGAAAACGGGCTGTGGCTGGCTTCGAGCGCACCGGGTGTGACGGGTGGTGCGGTTTTTGTGTCCGACGAGTCTTGGTCGCAAGTGGCCACAGAGGCCATGCACGAATGGTCTGAGGTTTGGTGGCACGCCTTTGCGGCGATGCACCGGCCGCGCATGGCCCGTTTGCGGGGTTGGCGGGGTCGCTTGTCCAAAGCTTTGGCTTGGCAGGCGGACCGCCCTTGGTGGCGGCAGCGGCGTTTGCTGGTGGTGTTGCTGTTGTTGGCCGTGATGGGCTGGCCTGTGCGTTTGACGGTGTTGGCGCCGGGTGAGTTGGTGCCCTCCAGTCCCTTGGTCATTCGCGCGCCACTGGACGGGGTGATTGATGTGTTTCACATCCAGCCCAATCAGCCGGTTCAAGCCCAACAACCGCTGTTCAGCTTTGACGAAATGGTCATCCAGTCGCGGCGGGATGTGGCGGTGCAAGCGTTGGCCACAGCCCAGACCGATTACCGCCAGACCAGCCAGATGGCGCTGAGCGATGCGCGCGCCAAACCCCAGTTGGGTTTGCTGCTGGGCAAGATTGAGGAGCGCCGGGCCGAGATTGACTATCTGCAAGAGCAGCTGACGCGCGCCCGTGTGTTGGCGCCGCAAGCAGGGGTGGTGTTGATGGACGATCCGTCGGAGTGGATCGGTAAACCCGTGGCCACGGGAGAGCGCATTTTGCGGATCGCCATTTTGGACGATGTGGAGGTGGAGGCTTGGGTCCCGATGGCCGATGCGGTGCGTCTGGAGGTGGGCGATGAGGTGAGCTTGTACCTGAGTGCCAGCCCTCTGTCGCCAGTGACAGCGACCTTGCGCTACATGGCGCACGAAGCGGTGCAGCGCCCCGATGGGGCGTATGCCTACCGCGTGCGTGCGGCGCTGTCGGGCAAGACCGCACACCGCGTGGGTCTGAAGGGCACGGCCAAGCTTCAGGGGGGGTGGGTGCCGCTGGCGTATTGGATGTTCCGGCGCCCTTGGGCCACGGTGCGCGCTTACTTGGGGCTTTGAGCCATGGCCCTGCCGCGTCTGCGCGAAGAACTGGACTTGATACCGGGCCCCAGCTTGCCCGATGGCCAACCGAGCTGGACGCTGCACGACCCGGTGCGCAACCAGTTCTTTCGGATCGATTGGCCGACCTTGCAAATCATGCAACGCTGGTTCATGGACGATCCGACCCAGATCGCGGCGGATGTCTCGGCCAAAACCACTTTGGCCTTGACCTCTGACGATGTATTGCAGGTGGTGCAGTTTTTGGTGCAGCACCATTTGGTGCGCAGTGTTGGTCCCGATGGGCCGCGCAAAATGGCCGAGCAGTTGGCCCGTGTGCAGGGCACGCCCTTGAAGTGGTTGTTGCATCACTATTTGTTTTTCAGGGTGCCGCTCATCCAGCCCGATGCCTGGTTGTCGCACTGGTTGCCGCTGGCGCGTTGGTTTGGGTCGTCCAGCTTTGCATGGTTGACGGTGGTGGCTTTGTTGGCCGGACTTACTCAGGTGGTGCGGCGCTGGGATGTGTTCACGGCTTCGTTGGTCGATACCTTCAACCTGGAAGGTTTGATGGCCTATGGGGTGGCGCTGTTTTGCGTGAAGTTTTTGCATGAGTTGGGCCATGCTTTCACGGCCAAGCACTATGGGTGTCGGGTGCCGGCCATGGGCGTGGCATTTTTGGTGATGTGGCCTGTGGCTTACACCGATACCAACGAGACTTGGCGCTTGACCAACCGATTTGACCGACTGCGTGTGGCCAGTGCCGGCATTGCCACCGAGTTGGTGGTGGCGGTCTGGGCCACCCTGGCTTGGGCGCTGTTGCCCGAGGGGGGCTTGCAATCGGCGGCGTTTGTGTTGTCAACCACCAGTTGGGTGGCCACGTTGGCCATCAACGCCAGCCCGTTCATGCGTTTTGACGGCTACTTCATTGTGATGGACGCACTGGACATGCCCAATCTGCATGGCCGCAGTTTTGCCCTGGCCCGCTGGAAATTGCGAGAGTGGCTGTTTGGCCTGGGCGATGCGCCCCCTGAACACTTTGCGCCATCGGCGGCACGCACCATGATCGCGTTTGCTTGGGCGACTTGGATTTACCGGCTGGTGCTGTTTTTGGGCATTGCCGTGCTGGTGTATGTGTTCTTTTTCAAAGTCTTGGGCTTGCTGTTGTTTGCAGTCGAGATTGCCTGGTTCATCCTTTGGCCTATCCGTTCGGAGCTGCGCGTGTGGCAACAGTTGTGGCCACGCATTCGCATGCAGCGGCGCACCCGTCACAGTGTTTTGGCTTTGTTGCTGCTGATCTTGTTATTGGCCTTGCCCTGGCCTGGACGCATCACGGCCAGTGCGGTGCTCAGGCCGGTGGATACCTGGCCAATCCATGCGCCTGTGGGCGCGCGCGTGGAAGCCTTGCATTGGGCTCATGGGGCCTTGGCCCCAGCAGGCAGCTCCTTGGTCACTTTGCAAGTGCCGGACTTGGTGGGGCGTGAAAACGTGTTGTCGGTGCGCCTGGATCAGCAGCGGCAACAAGCGGCCATTGCAGGTTTTGACGAAGAGATGCGCAAACGCTGGCGTGTGACCGAGCAGACACTGGCCACCACCCAAGCCGAGTGGCAAGGCGCGCAGGCTGAGCGCAGTCAGTTTCAACCGCGCGCGCCTTATGCGGGCCACTTTTTCATGAGCGACCCTGACTTGGCTGCAGGCCAATGGGTGAGCAAGAAAGAGCAGCTGGGGGTGTTGGTCAAACAAGGCACAAGCTGGCGGGTTGAAACCTGGTTGGAAGAAGACGACGCGGACCGGGTGCAAGTGGGACAGCGGGCTACTTTTTGGGTGGACAGCGTGACGGGCAAGATGCTGCACCTCAAGGTGGTGGCCATCGATCAAGACGCTGCGCGAACTTTGCCTCGGCGAGAGCTGGCCAGTGTACTGGGCGGGCACGTGGTCACCCGCGAAAAAAATGGGGTGTTGGTGCCCGAACGTGCTGTCTACCGCGTCACGCTGGAGTTGCAAGACATGCCAGAGGACATGCAGGACTTGTCATGGCGCGGCAAGTTGATGATTCATGCCGATTGGGCCAGTCCGTTGGCGCGTTATCTAAGACAAGTCATGTCGGTTCTGGTCAGAGAAGGTGGATTTTGAAACAAAAAAGGCTTCAAAACCGAAGTCTTGAAGCCTTTGATGTTGGGGTTAAGCCGTGAGGCTGAACCCGAAGTTTTGCAACGGCATTGCTGCCGTTGGCGGGGTTTGCAGGGCTTAGTAGCCGCCGCGGCCGCCACCACCACCGCCGTAGCCGCCACCGCCGGAGCGATCGCCGCCACCGCCGTAGCCGCCGCCGCCGGAGCGACCGCCACCACCGTAGCCGCCACCGCCGGAACGGTCACCGCCACCGCCGTAACCGCCACCACCACCGAAGCCGCCGGTACGGGGAGGACGTGCCTCCATCGGACGGGCTTCGTTCACGGTGATGCTGCGGCCACCCAAAGATTGGCCATTCATGCCGTTGATCGCGGCTTGGGCTTCGGCATCGCTGCCCATTTCCACAAAACCGAAACCTTTGGAGCGACCTGTGTCGCGTTCCATCATGACTTTGGCGCTGGTGATGGCGCCGAATTCGCCGAATGCCTGTTGCAGGTCTTCGTCACGAACGGTGTACGGCAAGTTGCCGACGTAAAGTTTATTGCCCATGGGGGACTCCTCAGAAATACAAAAAAACAAAGCGATGGGGTCCCGAAAGCACAACAAACTGAAAACTGCCGCCGTAGCGCGCGAAACTGACCGATCACCTGACTTGTGCCGTGTTTTATGACGTACACGCACGCATTATGGGGCATAGCTTGGAAAGGCCCTAGAACTTATTCGATCCAATGGATATGACCTCTCTTTTCAAAGGGGTCTGTGCAGGGCTTGATTCAGTGCCCGAGCGATTTCTCAAAGAGGTCTCGTTCTTTGTGACTTGGCGAACACTTGTGCAAAGCAAGGGTGACGGCCATAGCCAAATACAACTTTGTGAAGGTGCCTATCAGCGTAAGCTGTCCCATCGGTCGTCAACAACAAGTGACCTTCATGCAGGTCGCCTTGCCTGAAGGCTTAACCGGGCAGTCAGGGCGGTCGCCGAGTTTCGAAACCACCCCACCGAAAGAGATTTTCATGAATCAACCCCACACCGTCCAAGGCCAATGCCCCGTGATGCACGGCGCCAACACCCACACCGCTACGGCCAACGCGGCCAAAGCTTGGTGGCCCAACGCGCTCAATTTGGACATCCTGCACCAGCACGACACCAAGACCAACCCTTTGGGCGCTGACTTCAATTACCGGGAAGAAGTGAAAAAGCTGGATGTGCCCGCTCTTAAAAAGGACCTGACTGCGCTCATGACCGACAGCCAAGATTGGTGGCCAGCCGATTGGGGGCATTACGGTGGTTTGATGATCCGCATGGCTTGGCATGCGGCAGGCACTTACCGCATTGCCGATGGCCGGGGTGGGGCGGGCACGGGCAACCAGCGCTTTGCTCCGCTCAATTCGTGGCCTGACAACGCCAATCTTGACAAAGCCCGTCGCCTGCTTTGGCCCATCAAAAAGAAGTACGGCAACTGCCTCAGTTGGGCCGACTTGATCGTTTTGGCGGGCAATGTGGCTTATGAATCTATGGGTCTCAAAACCTATGGCTTTGCCTTTGGCCGAGAAGACATTTGGCATCCCGAGCAAGATATCTATTGGGGTGCAGAAAAAGAATGGTTGGGTTCGGCGCGTTACGACGGTGGAGACCGCCAATCGCTTGAGAACCCTTTGGCTGCTGTGCAGATGGGCTTGATCTATGTGAACCCCGAGGGCGTCAATGGTCAGCCCGATCCGCTGCGCACCGCGCAAGACGTGCGCCTGACCTTCGCCCGCATGGCGATGGACGATGAAGAAACCGTGGCCTTGACGGCGGGTGGCCACACCGTGGGCAAAGCGCACGGGAATGGTCAGGCGCAAAACCTGGGGCCAGCGCCCGAAGGTGCAGAAGTCAATGAGCAAGGTTTGGGTTGGATGAACCACAGCACGCGCAGCGTGGGCCGCGACACCGTGACCAGCGGCATCGAGGGCGCTTGGACCACCCACCCCACGCAATGGGACAACGGCTACTTCCACTTGTTGCTCAATTACGAGTGGGAACTGACCAAGAGCCCCGCAGGCGCGAACCAGTGGCAGCCCATCGGCATCCAGCCCGAAGACATGCCTGTGGACGTGGAAGATCCGTCCATCCGACTGCAGCCCATGATGACCGATGCCGACATGGCCATGAAGATGGACCCGGCTTACCGCGTGATTTCAGAGCGTTTCTACAAAGACCCCGAACAGTTCACCAAGATATTTGCCCGTGCGTGGTTCAAGCTGACCCATCGCGATCTTGGGCCCAAGGCCCGTTACATCGGCCCTGAAGTGCCTCAAGAGGATTTGATTTGGCAAGACCCGGTGCCTGTTGGCAAAGCCCATTACGACGTGGCCGCAGTCAAAGCTCAAATTGCGGCAAGCGGTCTGAGCGTGAGTGAGATGGTGAGCACCGCTTGGGACAGTGCCCGCACTTTCCGTCATTCGGACAAGCGCGGCGGAGCGAACGGCGCACGCATTCGCTTGGCACCGCAAAAAGACTGGGAAGGCAACGAGCCTGTTCGTTTGGCCAAAGTCTTGGCGGTGCTTGAAGACATTGCCAAAGACAGCGGTGCCAGTGTGGCCGATGTGATTGTTTTGGCCGGCAATGTGGGTGTGGAGCAGGCCATTAAAGCGGCAGGCTTCAACATTCCCGTGCCTTTCCTGCCGGGGCGTGGCGATGCGGCACAAGACATGACAGACGTGGAGTCGTTTGCCGTGCTTGAACCCTTGCACGATGGTTTTCGCAACTGGGTGAAAAAACACTACGTTGTCAGCCCGGAAGAAATGTTGCTTGACCGTGCGCAGCTCATGGGTCTCACGGCGCACCAAATGACCGCGTTGGTGGGCGGGATGCGCGTGTTGGGAACCAACCACGGCGGCTCGCCACACGGCGTCTTCACCGACTGTGTGGGCGTGCTGAGCAACGACTTCTTTGTGGCGCTGACCGACATGGCCTTCGTATGGCAACCGACAGGCTGCAATTCCTATGACATTTGTGACCGCAAAACGGGTCAAGTCAAATGGACGGCGTCGCGGGTGGATCTGGTTTTTGGGTCTCACTCGATCTTGCGCTCTTATGCCGAGGTCTATGCCCAAGACGACAACCAAGAGAAATTTGCGCGGGACTTCGTGGCAGCTTGGACACAGGTCATGAACGCAGACCGATTCTGATCCTGCAAGCCCTGCCAGACCGCTGATGCTGTCAGGGCTTTTGTCGGCTCAAATCCAGCACGCTGATGGGCGACAAGTCTTGTGGCACTTCGTAATCGGCCACGATCCAAGCGCGGCTGGGGTGTTCAGCGGCTTCAGACAAAAAGTCTTTGATCACCCGAACAGAGACTTGGTCCAAAGACACAAAGGGTTGGTCCAGCAAGGTCACGCTCGCACCAGAGGCCAAGGCGGCCACCAGCATGACTTTGCGACGGCTGCCTGTGGACAGCATGAACAAGGGCTTGTGCCGGTGCCGCTCCATGTCGAGGGCTTCGATCAGGTCTTTTTCAAGCGTGTGCTGCCATTTGGGATAGATCGCTTGTAAGGCGCCCCAGCAAGCCTGCACGGTGGTTTGGTCGTGCTCGCTGCCTTTCAAATCAGCCCAAAATACCCCATCCGATGGCCTGTCTACAGTCCCTTGGAGCGCAGGCAAGTCGCCCGCCAGCAAACGCAAAAGGCTGGTTTTGCCGCTGCCCTCGTCACCGCATACCCAATGCAAACCAGGCCACCATGCGAAAGTCAGGTCATGAATGACGGTTTCACCCGAGGGGCCACCGCTCAAGTTGTGGCTGCAAAGCAGCGGGGGCAAAGGATCAGCTTGGCTTGTCGTTGACATGGTGCGATCCTACCAAGGCCCGTGCTGCCTAGAATGTGCCTGTGAACGAAACCATTTACAAAATCCCCGAATCTGTGTTGGTGGTGATCTACACCCCCCGGCGCGAGGTTTTGCTGATCCGCCGTGCTGATTCAGGCACTTGGCAGTCGGTCACGGGCAGCAAAGACCACGGGGCCGAAACCTGGTCCGAAACGGCCATTCGCGAGGTTCAAGAGGAAACCGGCCTCGATGCACGGCACCCTCACTGCCTCTTGCAAGATTGGCAACTTGAGAACGTGTACGACATCTACCCGGCTTGGCGCTGGCGCTACCACCCTGAAGTCAGCCGCAACACCGAGCGCGTGTTTGGTTTGCGTGTGTCCCAAAAAATGCCGATCACATTGAGTCCCACAGAGCACACCGAATGGCAATGGCTCGATTGGCAGGCTGCTGCCGACCATTGTTTTTCGGCCTCCAATGCAGAAGCCATATTGATGTTGCCGCGCTACCTGGCGGAAGCGACCCCATGAAGCCAGAGCGACACGAACACCCGGTGTTGCGGGTGGCGACCTACAACATCCACAAGGGCGTACAAGGCTTGGGACCCACGCGGCGTCTGGAAATCCACAATTTGGGTCATGCTGTAGAGCAGTTGGATGCGGACATTGTTTGTTTGCAAGAGGTGCGCAGCATTCATCGCCGTGAGGAGCGATTTTTTGCCCATTGGCCCAGCATGCCCCAAGCCGACTACTTGGCGCCCGAAGGTTACGAGGCCATTTACCGCACCAATGCCATCACACGCCACGGCGAGCACGGCAATGCCATGCTCTCGCGCTGGCCTGTGTTGACGCACCAACACCGCGACATGTCAGACCACCGATTTGAACAGCGGGGTTTTTTGCACACCCAGGTCGAGGTCGTTGACCGTGTGGTGCATGTGCTGGTGGTGCATTTGGGGCTGGTGCCCGCCAGCCGCGTGCGTCAGGTGATGATGCTGCTGGCACACATTGAGCAAGACATCCCAGTGCATGAACCGGTTTTGGTGGCGGGTGACTTCAACGACTGGGGCACGGGCCTGGGAAAGCGCATGGCGCAAGCCGGATTTCGTGAATGGCGCGAAAAGCCCACACCCACTTACCCCTCGCGTCTGCCCTTGAACCAACTGGACCATGTGTATGCCCGTGGCCTCACGCCGGTCAACGCCATGGTGCCCTCGGGCCGGATTTGGCAACGCATGTCGGACCACTTGCCCTTGGTGGCTGAATTTGCTTGGAACGATTGAGCATGCGGCACAACCCTGCCTTGCGCGACGGCCACCATATTCAATTGATCGAAGGTGGACAAGCATTATTCGAAAGCTTGACGCAGGCCTTGGACCAAGCGCAATCGCATGTGCTCTTGGAAACCTACATTTTTGATGTGCATGGGGCAGCCGTTAGGGTGGCCGAGGCGCTGGAGCGTGCGGCCTTGCGCGGCGTGCGGGTGTGGTTGGTGGTGGATGGTGTGGGCACACCCCAGCTTCCCGATGACTGGCGCACGCGCTTTACGCAAGCGGGCGTGGAATGCCGCATCTACTCACCCTTGGGCACTTTGGGTTTGCTCATTCCCAGCCGTTGGCGTCGGCTGCACCGCAAGCTGTGTGTGATTGACGGTCACACTGCTTATTGCGGGGGCATCAATATTTTGGACGATTGGTACGACCCGCACCACGGAACCTTGGCCCGACCTCGGCTTGATTTTGCGGTCCGCGCGCAAGGCGAGTTGGTCGGCCTCATCCAGGACAGCATGACGCAGCTTTGGTGGCGTTTGCAGGGCGCACAGCACGCGCGCGATCGCCGAATTCCACAAGCTTGGCGTTCGTTCAAAGCGGCGGGTTTGCCCCTGCCATGGAAACAGTCGCCGCCCTTGCCGGATGGGTCTTTGCCCTCCATCCGGGCGGCTTTGCTGTTGCGTGACAACGTGCTGCACCGCAATCAAATTGAGCGGGCTTACCTCAAAGCCATCGGTCTGGCGCGTCACGAGGTGCTCATCGCCAACGCCTATTTTTTGCCAGGCCGCAGGCTGCGCCAAGCTTTGGTCCATGCTGCCACGCGTGGTGTGCGTGTTCGATTGCTGGTGCAAGGGCGCTACGAGTACTTCATGCAATACCATGCGGCCCGTCCCGTGTACGGTATTTTGTTGGCGGCGGGTGTTGAGATTTACCAGTACGACGCCAGTTTTTTGCACGCCAAAGTGGCGGTGGTCGATGCCCACCATGAGCGTCCCTGGGCCACGGTGGGCTCGTCCAATCTGGACCCGCTCAGCCTCTTGTTGGCGCGTGAAGCCAATGTGGCGGTGGCGGATCGCGTGTTCGCCCAAAGTTTGCACCAGCGTTTGAGCGACGTGATCGCCACCCAAAGCACACCCGTGGCCGAGTCTTTCAAGCGCCGTTATTGGCACCAGCGTTGGCGAGACCGCGTGGCTTTTGGTCTCATGCGCTTGGCGCTTTTCATCACCGGTCACCGTTATTGAGCGGCTCAAAAAGCAAACCCCTGATCGCTGTGCGCTGATCAATCGCTGTTACGATCTTGCGCATGTTAATGAAATCTCCAGACGCCATGACTGCTTCTGCTGCCACGCCCGAAGACGAAGGCGTACCCGTATCCGTCAAAATCCGCGAGCGCATCCACGCTGCCCGCAAGCGCTTTCACGCCAACGACAACATCGCCGAGTTCATCGAGCCGGGTGAATTGGAAAAACTGTTGGATGAGGTGACCACCAAAATGGCCGGTGTTTTGGACAGCCTGGTGATCGACACTGTCAACGACCACAACACCGGCGACACCGCCCGCCGTGTGGCCAAGATGTACCTGAAAGAAGTGTTCAAGGGCCGCTATGTCGAAGCCCCCGAGATCACCGAATTCCCCAATGCCGAGCACCTGAACGAGCTGATGATCGTTGGCCCCATCACCGTGCGCAGCGCTTGCAGCCACCACTTTTGCCCGGTGATCGGCAAGATCTGGATTGGCGTGTTGCCCAACGAACACACCAACGTGATTGGCCTGTCCAAATACGCCCGTTTGGCCGAATGGATCATGGGCCGCCCCCAGATCCAAGAAGAAGCGGTGGTGCAGCTGGCCGACTTGATCCAGCGCAAAACCCAGCCCGATGGTTTAGCCATCGTCATGGAAGCTAGCCATTACTGCATGGGCTGGCGCGGCGTGAAAGACATGGACAGCAAGATGATCAACTCGGTCATGCGCGGTGCCTTTCTCAAAGACCCGAACCTGCGCCGCGAATTTTTGTCATTGATTCCCAAAAAGGATTGACCATGTTGGTACGCCTGCTTTACGCCAGCCGTGTGGTGGATGAACGTCCTGAAACCATCGAAGCCATTTTGGCGCGCTCGCGCCAGTTCAACCCCAGCACCGGCATCACTGGCATCCTTTGTTATGGCGGCGGTATCTTTTTGCAAGCCATCGAAGGCGGACGCAGCGCTGTGAGCGAGTTGTATGGCCACATCCAAAAAGATGCGCGTCACAAAGATGTGGTTTTGCTGCATTACGAAGAAATTTCAGAGCGTCGTTTTGGCGGCTGGACCATGGGCCAGGTGGACGCATCACGCGTCAACACCAACATCTTGCTCAAATACTCCGAACGGGCCGAGCTGGACCCGTACAACGTCTCGGGCAAAGTCTCACTGGCCTTACTTGAAGAGCTGATGGCCACCGCGTCCATCATCGGCCGCGCCTGACAACATGCAGCTCATTGGCTGCGACTTCTCCAGCAGCCCCTCCAAACGCAAGCCCATCGTGCTGGCGCAGGGCCAGGCCCGCCAGGGCAGGGTGCAGCTGCAAGCCCTGCTCACCTTTGACACCCTGACGGCCTTTGGCACATGGCTGGCGCAGCCTGCCGACTGGGTGGGCGGCTTTGACCTGCCTTTTGGCCTGCCACGCGAGCTGGTCGAAACGCTCGGCTGGCCCACCGACTGGGCTGCCTGCATGGACAATTACTGCGCACTGGAGCGTGCCCAGATTCGCGAACAGTTTGCGGCGTTTTGCAACGCCCGCCCCGCAGGCGGCAAGTTTGCGCACCGCGCCGCCGACCGACCCGCAGGCTCCAGCCCCTCCATGAAATGGGTCAACCCACCCGTGGCCTACATGCTGCACGCGGGCGTGCCCCTGTTGCGCCAAGCAGGCGTGCACCTGCCTGGCCTGTGCGTGGGCGATGCCCGCCGTGTGGCGCTGGAAGCCTACCCCGGCCTGCTGGCCCGAGAGGTTTTGGGCAACACCAGCTACAAAAGCGACGACAAAGCCAAACAAACGCCTGAGCGTCTGTTGGCCCGGCGTGAACTGCTGAGCGCCCTGGAGCGCGGCCAAACCCGCCTGGGCCTGCGCCTGGTGGCCAGCAACGCCTTGCTGGGCCGCTTGGCCGATGATGCCAGCGGAGATGCGCTGGACGCCACCCTGTGCCTGATGCAAGCGGCCTGGGCGCAGCTGCAGCACGAAGCCGGGCACCCGCAATATGGCTTGCCCGACTGCGACCCGCTGGAGGGGTGGATCGTTACCTGTTGATGCAGATCCAATACGGACTCTGTGGGAACCAGTATTCGGTTGACGTCAACAAGTTGAAAACTGTTTTAGAAGGTCTGAGTCTCAAATTGGCGATTGCATCTTGAGCCAATCGCGCAGCGCGGTGTTCATGCGGGTTTGCCAGCCAGGGCCGCCAGCGCGAAAGGCGGCCAGCACATCGCGATCTATCCGGATGGTGGTGGATTCCTTATCGCTGCCGGTGGGGCGTCCTCTTTGGCGGCGGTAGGTCTCAATGCCGACCTGCATTTCTTCACGCGCCAGTGGGCGCTCATTTTCATTTTGGCCGTCCCATACATAGGGCGCTGAGGCCTGAACTTGGCTTTTCTGCGTTTTGCTTTTGCCTTGGGCCGAGGCTGCGCGCAATTCATCGAGGGTCGTTGAAGTCGTTTTTGAGCCAGTCATGGTATGCGGTCCTTTCTTCTTCACTGGCGAGCCTGAAGCTGATGATCCGCATCGCCCTTTGTCGCGAGACATACACCACCGTCAGAACAGCCAGCACATCAAACAAATAGGCAAAGGCTTGGGTCCGCAGTTCAAGGTTTCGAACACTCTTCACGTCCAGTCGATACTTGCTGTCCAGCACCATCACCGCATCAATGAAGTCCAAACCGTGCTTGTCCAAATTGGTTTGCCGTTTTTCGGGATCCCAAAGTATGTGCATTTCGGTTCATTTATTGTAGTAACGAAAATTTTGAAGTCAACCATCGCAAATTGGAATAATCACTCTGGATGAGTGAACACTTCATGACTATTGTTTTCTTTATAGCTCATATTGAGTGCTGGGTATACGATAGGGCCAGAATTGCTGGGTTGCTTGAAATACGGTTGCCCGGCGCGTCTCATATGACCAAGAGTTGTGCCGATGACCCTTTTGAATGAACCCGTCCAAGAAGCCGCTCGCCGGAGCGTGTTGTGCTGGTTGGCCGTCAGCGCGACGGTACCGGGCTTGCGCCCATGGGGCCTTTGCCCAAAGCGGCTTCGCGGCCGCCGAATCGGGCGACCAGTGCGTCTTGATCGGCCTTGGCGCGCTGGTCGGTGGCCCCTGGGTCGAGCATTTGATGCAGGAGCGATGCCATGTGTTCACGTATCGACCGATAGCCTTCGTGCGCAGCCAGGTTCACGCTTTGGCCCGGGTCGGCCGCGATGTCAAACAATTCTGGTTCGTAGCCCACGTAGTGGTGATACGCCCACTGGCCTTGTCGCAACAGATAGGCTGCGCTGGGCGAGCCCACAGCGTGGTATTCGCTGAAGCCGATGCGCTCTGGATCATCTGTCTCGTTGGCGATCGCCACCAGCGATCGGCCCGGCAGCGTGGGGTCTGCGGGCAGGTTCGCGTTGTCGAGTACGGTCGGGGCGATATCGACCAGGTTGACTTGGGTTGCGCAGACTTTGCCCTTCGGGATTCCCGGCCCAGCCAAGATCAAAGGAATATGAGTGGCTTCGCGGTAGAGCGTCGATTTGTTCCACATTCCGCGCGCACCTTGGTTGTCGCCATGATCGCTGCTCATGATCACGCGGGTGGATGCTTGCAAACCGGTTTGCCCAAGCGCTTGCAGAACTTTGCCGATTTGCTCGTCCATGAAGCATGTCAATGCGTAATAACAAGCCAAAGCCAAGCGGCGGCGCTCAGGCGTGCCCAACTCGTCGTCTGCATTTGAAAAATCCGCATGCCGCTGCACCCACGGGTGTCGCTGGTAGCCGCTCAGCGGATGCAACCGTGGTTCGGCAATGGCATCGATGTCGATGGCATCTAGGAAGCGCTGGGGCACGACCAATGGAAAATGTGGCGCGACGAAACCGACGAACAAGGTCCACGGCGCGGCATCTTTTTCGGCGGCCTTGGCTTGCAGCCACTGCGCTGCGTGCTCTGCCGACGAGATGTCGTACCGGTTGTAGCTGGACTCCCCAGCACCGAGTTCGGTGAACAGCCGCGATGGGCGGGGCGTGCTGGGCAAGGGGTTTCGGACCGAGCCCCAGACCTGACCGATGCCATCGGCCAGATGCAAAGGATCGTGCTGCTTGGTAAAGCCAGTGGGTGCAGTGGCGTTGACATAGTGCAATTTGCCCATCGACTCGACGCAGTGGCCAGCAGTTTGCAGAGCGTGCCCCCAACCTGGGATACGCCCGTCGTAGCCCATGGCGTTGTCCCAATAGGCGATGTCATGCACCCAGCGTCCTGTGGCCAGCGCGGCCCGTGCGGGGACGCAGATGGGTGAAGGGGTGAGGGCTTGGGTGAATCGCGTGCCACGGGCAGCCAGGGCATCCAGATGCGGGGTCTTGATGAAAGGGTGCCCAGCGCAGCCCAAGGCATGCGCATCTTGCTCGTCGGTCAAAAGAAGCAGCGTGTTGAAAGGCATCATGCAATGCCCTTAGGCAGGGCCAACGGGGTCTGGCAGTGGGTTGCGGATATCGTCCGGTCGGCTCATGAGCCGTTGCATCAACTCCTCACGCAAGCCGCGATGCTTCGGAGCGTCAAACAGGTTGACGCATTCATGGGGGTCGTTGCTCAGGTCATACATTTCACCGACCCCACTGGCCAATTCAAACGTCAGCTTGGCGCTGCGGGTGCGCACTGTGCGCAAGTCCAAGGCGACACCACATCGCGATGGGCCCAATCGCCATTCGTTGAAAGCGTGATCGCGCTCTGCAGGCCCCAAGCCGGTGAGCAGCGGACGCAGGCTCTGGCTGTGCACGGCAGAAGGTACAGGTGTGGCTGCATAGTCACCAAAGGTCGCTGCCAGATCCAAAGTGGATACGGGTTGGTCGTTCTTTTGATCGGCGGCGATACCGGGGCCGCGCATGATCAATCCGACGCGCAGCAGGCCTTCGTAATGCATCGGGCCTTTGAGCATGAGGCCATGATCGCCCAGAAATTCCCCGTGGTCAGAAGTGAACACCACGAGCGTGTTGTCAGCCAAGCCAGCATCGTCCAGCGCAGACAAGATTCGCCCCACTTGGTGGTCCACCAAAGAAATCATGCCGTAGTAATTGGCAATGATTTCTCGCAACGGAGCGTCGGTTTGCGGTGGCATCCGCGAGTATTCCTCGCGTACTTTTCGGCTTTCTGGTGTGCCACCGGGCGTGTTTTCCAGTGCGGCTCTGTGCCACCAAGGGCGTTTGTCCAAATCTCGAAGCCGATGCGGTGGCAGATCCACCTCATCTGGCCGATGCATCCAACACCAGGGCGCAGGTGCATCAAAAGGGTGATGCGGGTCTGCCATCGACACCCACGCGCAGAACGGTTGTGCTGTCGCTTGTGCATCGGCGGCTTGTCGTTGAAGACGCCCTTGTTCAGCGATGTAATCGACCGTGCGGTCTCCCACCCAAGTGCTGTTGTGCCAAACCGTGGGCAGGGCGCTGTTGTGCGTTTGTGCAGCCTGCGGTTGCGGGTCAAGACGCTGGCTGTACAGGGCGTTTTTCATGGCACCCAAGCCATCGCG
This sequence comes from Akkermansia muciniphila, assembly GCA_943331105.2. GTDB lineage: Bacteria > Pseudomonadota > Gammaproteobacteria > Burkholderiales > Burkholderiaceae_C > Limnohabitans_A. Next base: position 245,138 of record CALQKH020000003.1, on the reverse strand, counting down.
GTGGTACCAACGCTCATAGTGCAAGCCGCCGGGACTGGCCTCAGGAAGCCAGTAGTTGTGTCCCAACTGCATCAACTCGACTTGCTGAAAGCCCATGTAAGGGCCTCGCCAATCGTCTGCAAACAGATGCGAACTGGGAATGTTCTCGCAGCGACCGGTTGGACGGTTGGCGTAGGAATGGTTGCTTGAAAAATGCGCCTTGCCGATGAATCGGGTGTTGTAGCCCGCTTTGCTCAGTGATCCCGCAAAGCCTCCCGCCGCGATGGACTCGTCCAGGTCGATGCCGTTGTCGTGCACTCCACTGGTCAGTGGCAGCATACCGGTCAAGATGGCGCTTCTTGAGGGCATGCACACCACATTGGGTGTGATGCATTGGGTGAATCGCGTGCCTTGCCGAGCCAGCAAATCAAGATGCGGTGTCTGTACCCGGCGCCCTTCGAATCCGAAGCAATCAGCGCGGTGCTGATCGCTCATGATCAGCAAAATATTAGGTCGTTTCAAATCGTGTCACCCAGGTTAGCGAATGGATGTGCATCAGTTGTCTGCGGTGTACCCCGTGGCTTTGATGACAGGGCCCCAGCGTTCAAAATCTTCTTTGAGATGGCGCGCCAAATCAGCAGAAGACCTGACGTCAGAATCAAACTCCAGCTTTTCAATGGCAGCGACCAAGCGTGGGCTGCGCGCCGCAGCTGATATCGCTGCTTCCAGTTCAAGTTGGACCGCTTTGGATGTTTTGCTCGATGCAAAAAACGCAAACACTTCGGTGAGTTGTAATTCAGGGTAGCCCTGCTCTTTGAAGGTGGGTACACCCGGCAGGCCCGGCAAAGCCTTGTCGCCGCTGAAGGCAAGAATGCGAAGTTTGCCGGACTTGTGATGCGTCACCAGGTTGGGCAGCGTCGTGGAAAGGGCGGGAATCGTTCCGCCCAAAATATCCGTCATCGCCGCTGCACCGCCGCGATAGGGCACATGCTGAAAATCGATGCCAGCCTTGCGCCCAAACATCACACCCATGAAGTGCATGGCCGTGCCAGCGCCTGGCGTGCCGTAGCTGGCTTTGCCAGGGTTGGCCTTGGCCCAATCGACAAATTCCTTGAGTGTTTTGGCGGGTGTGCCCGGCCCGACACCCAAAGCAAACTGGAAAGAGCAAACACCTGCCAGCGGTGCGAGATCGCTCATCGCATAACGCAGTTTGGGATAGACATGCGGGAAGATCGTCGCATTGCCCCCTGGCATCATCACAATCGTGCTGCCGTCGGCGGGTGCGGCCAGCATGGCCTCGGTGGCCAGTTGTCCAGCGGCACCCGTGCGGTTTTCTATGATCGCGTTGTAGCCTGCGGCACGAAGCTCCTCACCGACTTGGCGAGCCACCACATCCACAGCCCCCCCGGCGGGGTAACCCACGAGGATTTTCAGGGGTTTGCCTTGCGCGAAGGCCAGGCTGTGCGAGAGGCCTGCGACAGCGCTGATTCCGATGTAGGTCAAGCAGTGGCGACGATTCAACATGATGATCCTTTCAAGGATGCTGCAGTCAGCATTGGATGTGGGCGTATTCGCGTTGAAGGCCATTTGCGAATAAAACGATCATGTGCCGGTCTGGAGCACGCTTCAGTATCTTCGGGAACAATACAGGGATGACCCTTAATCAACTGCATTCCAGTGATCGCATCGCTGCAGAACTTTTGCAAAGCCGTCAATTGGGCCGCAAGTTTGTGAACGCTCTGGCGCAACCAATGGCCCTCAAGAGCAGACCGCTGCACCGCTTTGAAGCTGGCGTCAGCTTGTTCAAAGCGGGGGATCGCGTGGCGCAATTGCCCTTCGTCATGAGCGGTCGGCTCGATGCCGTGGTTCACGTGCCGGGCGTTCAAGGTGGCCAAATCGTTCCGATCTCGTTTCGCGCGGGTGAAATGGCTTTTCTGTCTTACATGTTCAACCAGCTGCCCAGCGGCAGCGACTTGGTGGTGGGAGAGCCCAGCACCATTCAATGGCTGCCATTGAAAGACATTGAGGCTTGTTTGCTGAACGATCAGGGCTTGCTGCTGATGCTGGTGCGTTTTCTCGGTCAGCGACTGCGAGAGGTTCAAGCACGGGAGCGCAGTTGGGCTGCAAGAGGCGTGCAAACCCGGCTTTGTGCTGGCTTGGCGCGCATGGCGGCTGATTTGCCCAGCCGCTCCGACGGTCGTGCCGTCGTCGTCGCTACGCATGACCAAATAGCTGCCAGCTGCGGTATCAGTCGTCCGAAGGCCTCCATTGCTCTTAAAGCGCTGGAAGGCGATGGCGTTTTGAAACTGGGGCGCGGCTGGATCGAGGTGTTGAATTTGCGAGGATTGATGGACGGGGTTGGCTAGAAGACGCAAGTGCTTGCTGCTGTTGATTCAATGGCGATGTTTCAGGGTGACAGCCTTTCCACTTGACTGGCCTTAGGATGCTTGACTGTTTGCAAATGAATTCAGTGACCCAGGAGATGCCGATGACAACGCAAGGTTTTGTGGTGACGCACGCCAAAGATGCGCAGTTCGAGCGTGGTCTGCGCTCGTTTTTTGAGTACCGTGATTTGGGGCTCAAGGAGGCCACCCAGGGCCGTGTCACGGCCAGTGTGATCCGCGCCGCAGGGGGACATGATTTTTCCAGCCAGCCGCATTTGCACCACACCGAGTTCCAGCTGGTCTATGTGCTCAAAGGCTGGATCGAGTTTGAATACGAGGGCCAGGGTGCCGTTCGGCTGGAGGCCGGCTCTTGTGTGCACCAGCCGCCAGGCATTCGCCACCGTGAACTGGGCCACAGCGAGGATCTGGAGTTGCTCGAAGTCGTCCTGCCCGCCGACTTCAAGACCGAGACGGTGGACAGCGTCAACCCCTGAATAAGTAGACCCCATGTTCCGAAGTTTTTTTCTCTCACGCCGCTGGGCTTTGTGGGCCTGGGGTGGTTTGTTGGTCTTGGTGGCACTGGTGTTCATCACCGTGCAGCAGACGGTCAAGCTCAACGCTTGGTACGGCGAGTTTTATGACCTGCTGCAAAAGCCAGAACAAGCTGGCGGGCTGGAGAAGTTCTGGGGCTTCATGCTGCAGTTCGCGTGGATTGCGTTTCCCTTCATGCTGCTGCGCAGCCTCGAGACGTATCTGGCCTCTCACTTCGCTTTTCGCTGGCGTCAGGCCATGACCGAGTCCTACCTGCCGCGCTGGCAACGCACTGAGGCGACGGTGGAGGGGGCTTCGCAGCGCATTCAGGAAGATTGCATGCGCTTTGCCCGCCAGACCGAAAACTTAGGTCTGGGCTTGGTGCGTGCGCTGCTCACGCTGGTGTCCTTCATTCCGATTTTGTGGGCTTTGTCCGCGGGCATGGCCATTGCCTGGTTGCAGTTTGAGGGCTCGCTGTTTTGGGTGGCACTGGTCACGGCCCTGGGCGGCACAGTCATTTCGTGGTTTGTGGGCATTCGCCTGCCTGGGCTGGAGTACAACAACCAGAAAACCGAAGCCGCCTTGCGCAAGGATTTGGTGTTCGCCGAAGACGAGCGCAGCCGCATGCATTTGCCCACCGTGCTGGAGTTGTTCATGGGGGTGCGGCTGAACAATTTCCGGCTGTTCAACCATTACGCTTACTTTCACCTGTGGAGCAATTTGTACAGCCAGATGATGGTGATCTTTCCTTTCCTCTTGATGGGGCCATCGCTCTTCACAGGCTTGATCACTTTGGGGGTCATCCAGCAGGTGAGCAATGCCTTCAACAAAGTGAACGACGCCTTTTCTTACCTCATCGAGCGCTGGACCGACATCACCGAGCTGCGCTCGATTTACAAGCGCTTGTCTGAGTTTGAAAAGGCGTTGGCCTGATCCTTGGCAAAATGCCGATCCTTAGGAAAAACCGTGCCCCATACCGTCAAATTTCAACGTGTTTTTCGTGCGCCTGCACAGCGCGTTTTTCGCGCCTTCATCGATCCTGATGCGATGGCCAAGTGGTTGCCGCCCCATGGATTCACGGGCCGCGTGCATGAGATGGATGCCCGTGTTGGTGGTGTTTACCGGATGTCATTCACCAACTTGAGCAATGGCCAATCGCACAGCTTTGGTGGAAAGTTTCTGGAGTTTCGCCCCGCTGAATTACTCAGCCACACCGACCGCTTTGATGCTGCCGATTTGTCGGGCCAGATGGTCACCACCATCCGCTTTCAAACGGTCTCGGTGGGCACCGAGGTGAACATCGAGCAGACGGGTATTCCCGATCCGATTCCTCCCGAGGCTTGTTGTTTGGGCTGGCAGGAGTCCTTGCAATTGCTGGCTTTTTTGGTCGAGGCCGAAATTCCTGGTTGATGCGCTTCAGATGGCAGCAGCGCTGATGTCGGCTGGCAGCGGGTCCAGCTCTTTGAGCGCCTGCAAGGCTTCGGCATCGGTGCGGTAGAGCTTGAGGTGCTGGTTTTCAGTCAGTTCACCAGCACGGCGTAAGGTGGTCTCAACCGGCAGCTTGATGCCGCTGATGTGCAGCGTGATGCCCCGGCTGGCCAGTTGGCGGTGCAACTGGCCAAAGGTTTCCACACCGGTCACATCGATGCGGTTGATGGGTTGTGCAAACAGGGCCACATGTTTCACATCGGTGTGCTGGGCCAAGTGGTCGGTGATGGCGCGGTCAAATTCGTTGGCTGCGGCAAAGTCCAGTTCGGCGTCCATGCGAAGCGCATACAGATGCGGCGCGAGTGGCGGTAGTTTCCACAGATGCCGATCGCGCAGGCTGCCGTCGGGGTGCAGGCCCACTTCGATGATGCGCGGGTGCAAGCGGGTGTGCAAAAAGTGACTCAGCCCCACCAGCACGCCGGTCATCACGCCCCAGTAAATGCGTGGTGCCGTCAACAAGGTCATGGCAAAAGTGATGCCCGCTGTCATGGTCTCGATGCGGCCCACGCGCCAGAGACTTAAAAACTGTCGGGGCTGGAACAAGTTCAGCACCGCCACAATCACCGCCGCCGACATGACCGAGCGCGGCACGAACTGCAGCGCGGGCATGAGCAAGAGCAAAGCCAGCAGCACAAAGCCCACTGAGGCCACCACCGCCCAGCCCGAGCGCGCTCCGGCATAGAGCATGAGGGCGGAGCGCGAAAACGAGGTGCTGGTGGCAAAACTGCCTGAAAACGCCGAAGCAATTTTGGCCAGGCCTTGGCTGAAGAGTTCGGTGCTGTCGTCCCAGCGCTTGCCATCGCGCCGGCATTCGATGCGGGCGCTCGATGCCGTCTCCAGAAAGCTCACCAGGGCGATCACCATGGCGGGAACCCAAAGCTGGTTAAGGGTGTCCAGTCCCGGCCAAGCTGGCCAGTAAAAGTCGGGCAGGCCCGAAGGCAACAAGCCCACCACGGTGCCGTGGTCTTGGTAATCGGTGGCATAGGCGATGGCCGATGCCACACCCATGACGATCATGATGCCAGGCCAGCGTGGCTTGAAATGCCGCAGCAGCAAGAGCACGGCCAAACTGCCCAGCCCAAACCACGCAGGCCAGCCGCTGAGCCATACAGGCCAGGTCTGCACATCCCAGCTCCAGGCTTTGACGCCCAGCAGTCCGGGGACCTGCGAGGCCATGATCAGCAAAGACGCGGCTTGGGTGAAGCCCATCATCACCGGGGCGCTGACCAGGTTGATCAACCAGCCGTAATGCCCCAGACCCAGTAACAACTGAATGGCCCCCGATAGCAGCGACAACCATACCGCCAGCGCCACCCATTCGGGTGAGCCGGGCTCGGCCATGCCAGTCAGCGAAGCCCCAATCAACACGCAAGTGAGTGCAGCAGGGCCCACTGATAAGCGGTTGGCACTGCCAAACAGCACGGCCAGCAAAGCGGGAATCAGACAGGTGTAGAGCCCCGTGACCAAGGGCATGCCCGCCAGACCTGCATAGGCCACCGCTTGGGGAATCATGACCAGTGCCACGGTCAGCCCGGCCAGCACCTCGGTGCGGGCCAAAGGACCAGTCAGACGGGGCCACTGGCGAAAAGTTAAATAGCGTTCCAGGTCAGGCATGCCCGATCTTAGCCGCCGCTTCAGCGCTGCGGCATGTCTTTGACCGAGTAGCCCAAACTGACGGTGGCGTCTTCGGGGATGACCGGCACGGTGGCGTCCCACGCTTCCCAAGCCTCGCGCAGCCTTTTCAGTGTCTCAGGCTGGTGCTTGCCTAGGTTGGCGCGCTCGCGCTCGTCGGCCGGAATGTTGAAGAGGTATTCGTTGCCGTCCACCCGCAGGTATTTGTAGTCGCCCATGCGCAGGGCGCGTTGGCCCCGGTGGTTCATGCGCCAGTAAAGCGGTCGCTCAAACTGGTGCTGGGCATCGCGCAGCACGGGCGCGAGCGACACGCCGTCAAACGGGTGGTCTGCATCGGGCTTTGCGCCTGCCAGCTCCACCATGGTGGCCGACCAGTCCATGGTCATGCAGTGTTGGGTGGAGGTGCCTCCGGGAGCGATGACAGCGGGCCAATGTGCAATCCACGGCACGCGGATGCCGCCTTCCGTCAGGTCCATCTTGCCGCCCACCAAGGGCCAGTTGTCGGAAAAGCGCTCGCCGCCGTTGTCGCTGGTGAAAACGATCAGGGTGTTGTCGAGCTGGCCCGTCTTTTTGAGCGCGTCCACCAACCAACCAATGCCTTCGTCCATGTGGTGGATCATGCGGTGGTAGGTGTGGATGTTGCCGCCGTGCAGGTGGAACAGGTTGTCCTTGACCTCTTGCGCCAGCGCATGGTCTTCACGCGTTTCCCAGGGCCAGTGTGGCGCGGTGTAGTGCAGGCTCAAAAAGAAGGGCGTACCCTGCGCGGCACCGGGGGCCATGCGGTGAACAAAGTCCACCGCCTTGTGCGAGATCAGGTCGGTCAGGTAGCCGTCTTCGTGCTTTTCTTCTTCGTTGGTGTAGAGGTCGTGCGTGCCGTTGTTGCTGGCGTGGGTGAAGTAGTCAACCCCGCCCGACATGGGGCCAAAAAATTCTTCATAGCCCGATTTGATCGGGCTGAAGTGGGGTGGATAGCCCAAGTGCCATTTGCCAATCAGGGCGGTGCGGTACCCGCTGGCCTTGAGCAGCGAGGGCAGTGTGGGGTGCTCTGGCGGCAGGCCCAGCACTTTGCTGCCCTTGCTTTTGCTGTTGATCGGCTCGTCAGCCCCCCCGCGCAGGCGGTACTGGTATCGCGCAGTCATCAGTGCAAAGCGGGTGGGCGAGCACACGGGCGAGTTGGCGTAACCTTGTGTGAACTTGAGGCCGCCTGCAGCCAACTGGTCGAGCACGGGCGAGACCTTGCCGAACTGTGCGTCGCGGCCGCCATAGCAGCCCAGATCGGCAAAGCCGAGGTCATCGGCCACGATGAAGATGATGTTGGGGCGTGGGGTGCTCGTGGTTGTCATGTGTTCAGTCCAGTTGCACGCCTGTGGCTTTGATGGGTTTTTCCCAGCGGGCCAAGTCCGCGCGCTGTGCTGCTGCCAAATCACTGGATTTGGAGCCAATGACCTCATAGCCAAGTTTGACCATCTTGTCTTTCGTGGCGGGATCGCGCGCGATTTTCATCATGGATTTTTCCAATCGGGCCAGGGTTTCACCCCTGAGACCCGCTGGGCCGTACATCGCAAACCAGGCCGTGGCGTCCATGTTGACGCCCGACTCCCTGAGGGTGGGCACTTCCGGTACCTGGGGGTCGCGTTGGTTACCGGTCACGGCGATGATGCGGACTTTGCCTGCCCTGTGCATTTCCGCAGTTTCAGACACCACGTCAAATTTGTAACCGATGTGCCCCCCCAACAAAGCGGTGTTGGCCGGTGCACCGCCTTGGAAAGGGATGTGGTTGAGGTTGACGCCCGCCGATTGCTCCATCAACACGCCCATGAAGTGGGGCAGGGTGCCCGCGCCCGGTGTGCCATAGCTGGCAGAGTTGGGGTCTGATTTGGCTTTGGCCACCATCTCGGCCACGGTTTTCACGTTGCTGGCGGGGCCAGAGACCACACCAAACTGAAATCTGGCGATTTGAGAAATGGGTGTGAAGTCTTTCACGGCGTCGTAATCGAGCTTTTTGTAGACGTGGGGAAACAAGACCATGGGGCCGCTGGGCAAGATGATCACGGTCTGGCCATCGGGTTTGGCGGCCTTCACCATGTTCAAGGCGATGCGCCCGCCTGCGCCCGGTTTGTTGTCTACCACGATGGGGCCAAAGTCGTCTTTCAGCGCATCGGCCACCATGCGGGCCAACACATCGGCAGAACCACCAGGCGGAAAACCGACCAATATTTTCAGGGGTGGTTTGTCTTGAGCCCCAACCCCAGGGGTCAGCACAGACATGGACAAGGCGGCCAGGGCCAAGAGCCATCCCAGGCGTGGCGAGCGTTGAAAAATAGGCATCAAAGTCTCCTGAATATGTGGGGCCCCAAGGGGTCGAAAGAATGGGTAAATCAAGCCAAAATGTAATCCTGTTTTGAACCGTTGTTCTCCTCAACCATCATCCCTGAAAACCCTGATGCCCCTGATACCTTCGCAAGGTCTGTTTTTCATCGACGACCTGTACCAAGCTTTGGCTCCTTTGCAGATCCAAACGCATGCGCTTTGGGGTAGCCTGAGTCCGTATGGGCCTAAAGACCTTCAAAGCCTAGGCCAGCGTGCCAAGCCCCGTTGATGAAAAGCATGCGCGCTTTTTGGATCGTTTGGTGTTTGTCCAGCGTCAGTGGGCTGCATGCCGCCGAGATCTGGCCTGCTTGGGTGAGTTGGGTGATGGACGGCGATACGGTTTTGTTGGTGCGGTCCGGGCAAACAGAGCCGGTCATATTGCGCATCGATGGCATCGATGCTCCGGAGATCTGCCAGCCCGGTGGCATGGCCTCACGAGACGCGATGATTCGCCTGACCCTGCGCAAGTCGGTTCAGGTCACGGATCTGGGTTTCGACAACTACGGTCGTCAAGTGGGGCGCTTGACGGTGGTCGGGGTCGATGTCGGCGCGGAGATGGCGCGGTCTGGCATGGCTTGGGCTTACCGTTTTAAAACAGGTCGTGGCCCTTATGCGGCCTTGCAACGCGCAGCCCAAAAAGAGAAAAAAGGGGTGTTTGCAGCATCTGAAGCTGCGATGTCCCCCCCAGTCTTCAGACGTTTTCACGGCCCGTGCCAAGGCAATCCGGGCCAATAGTCTTCAGGCTCTGGCAGAGGCGCACACTGTGCAATCCGGGTTGCGTTGCATGCGGATATCGGTCCAAGACAGTTCACGCCCATCGAGCATGAGCAAGCGCCCAGCCATGTGGCTGCCCATGCCGCTCAAGATCTTGAGGGCTTCTGCGGCCTGTACGGTGCCGATGATGCCCACCAACGGCGCGAACACGCCCATGGTGGCGCACCGGGTTTCTTCGGGTGTTTCTTCGGGCGGGAAAATGCAGGCGTAGCAAGGTGCATCGGTTTGGGTGCTGTCATACACAGACACTTGGCCGTCCATTCGGATAGCCGCCCCAGAGACCAAGGGTTTGCGGTGGACCACGCAGGCCATGTTGACAGCCTGACGCGTTTCAAAGTTGTCGCAGCAGTCGATCACCACATCGGCTTGCGGCACCAAGGTGTTCAACAGGGCCTGGTCGGCCCGTTGGGTGACCGCATTGACGGTGACGTCCGGGTTGATCTGTGCGATGGCAGTGCGCACGGATTCGGCCTTGAATTGACCCACGCGGTCCAGCGTATGGGCAATTTGTCGTTGCAAGTTGGTGGCGTCCACTTCGTCGTGGTCCACCACCGTGATGCGCCCCACCCCAGCACTGCCCAAATACAAGGCAACTGGTGAACCCAAGCCACCCGCTCCGATGACCAAAGCATGAGAGGCCAGGAGTTGCTCCTGACCGTCAATGCCCAATTCGTTGAGCAAAATGTGCCGCGAGTAACGCAGCAGTTGGGTGTCATCCATTCAGGGTATCCATCCGAGGCAACGGATCAGTCTTTTTTCTCGACTTTGCGCTCTGCTAAGGTTGTACTGGCCTTGACCGGCTGGCCCTTGAGTTGCCTTATGGCTTGAGCCAACTGAAAGTCTTTGTCAGAGCCGAACTCGGGCAAGCGACGCTCTGCCAAGGGTTTGCGCGACTCTTCTTCCAGTTTTTTCATGGCTTCTTCGCGGGCTTGCTCGCGGGCAGGGTCTTTCTTTTCTTCCGCTTCCCGGCCATTGGACAAGTGCTTTTGCAAGTCGGCTTCGCGGGTGCGCAGGGCCGCAAACACATTGCCCGTTTCGGTTTCATCGAGCATCACGTCAGGCACGATGCCTTTGGCTTGAATGGCTCGACCACTGGGGGTGTAGTAGCGGGCCGTCGTGATTTTCAGTGCCGTATCGGGGCCGAGTTGGCGCACGGTTTGCACCGAACCTTTGCCAAAGGTCTGGCTGCCCATCAGGGTGGCCCGCTTGTAGTCTTGCAAGGCACCCGCCACGATTTCGCTGGCCGATGCAGAGCCTTCGTTGACCAGCACCACCAAGGGTACTTTTTTCAAGGCACCGTTGGTGGCTTGGGTCATGCGGGTGATCGGGTCATTGGTGCTGTTGCGCCGCCAAAACTGGGGGGACGCCTTGTAGGTGAACTTGCTCTCTTCAAGCTGTCCGTTGGTGGTGACCACAGTGACGTTGTCTGGCAAAAAGGCTGCAGACAGGGCCACCGCCGCGTCCAGCAGACCGCCCGGATCGTTGCGCAAATCAAGCACCATGCCTTTGATCAAGGGGTCTTGTTTGTACATTTCTTCGATCTTGCGAGCGAAGTCCTCCACGGTGCGTTCCTGGAACTGAGAAACCCTGATCCAGCCATAGCCCGGCTCGATCAGCTTGGACTTGACCGATTGGGTCTTGATCTCTTCACGGATGATGGTGACCGGAAAGGTGCGGTTTTCGGACTTGCGGAAAACCGTCAGAACCACCTTGGTTTTGGGTTCGCCACGCATGCGTTTGACCGCTTCACTCAAAGGCAAGCCCTTGAGGGGCGTGTCATCGACTTTGGTGATCAGGTCGTTGGTTTTGAGGCCTGCTCGGTCAGCCGGCGAGCCTTCGATCGGAGAGACGATTTTGACGACACCGTCTTCTTGGCTGATCTCGATGCCCACACCCACAAATTTTCCGGACGTGCCTTCAGAAAACTCTTTGAAACTTTTTTTGTCGAAATACTGCGAGTGGGGGTCCAGGCTGGCCACCATGCCGGAGATGGCTTCGGTGATGAGTTTGCGCTCGTCGACTGGCTCTACGTAATCGCTTTTGACCATGCCGAAAACGGCTGCCAATTGCTGCAGCTCTTCTAAGGGCAGCGGAGCCATGTTGCCACGCGCCACGGTTTGCAATGAAACAGTGGTCAGCGCGCCCGCCAAGGCGCCAATGCTGAGCCATCCGGCGATCTTGAGTTTGTATCCCATGGTGCGTGTGCGTGTTCGGTGAAGGTCAAATCAATATACACCCGCAAGCCCTGAAGCGACGGGCGTGGCCTGTAATTTCCTGTAAAGACCCCGAAAGCTCAACCTTTAGCTTGGCTGGCCACCGCGGCGGCGGCGTGGGCAGCAGCTTGCGCGTCTCCCAAGTAGTAGTGACCAATTGGCTTGAGCTCGGCATCCAATTCGTACACTAAGGGGATCCCGTTGGGGATATTGAGCCCCACGATGTCTTGTTCTGAGACGTTGTCGAGGTATTTGATCAAAGCCCGGATCGAGTTGCCATGCGCTGCAATCAGGATGCGTTCGCCATTCCGAATGCGAGGGGCAATGGTGTCATTCCAGCAGGGCAGCACCCTGGCCACGGTGTCTTTGAGGCATTCGGTCAGGGGCAGTTTATGGGGTTCAACATGGGCATAACGGCGGTCACCCCGTTCGCAACGGGGGTCACTGGCCTCCAGAGCGGGGGGCGGTGTGTCGTAGCTGCGTCGCCAAGCCAAGACTTGGTCTTCGCCAAATTTTTTGGCCATGTCGGCTTTGTTGAGGCCTTGCAAAGCGCCGTAATGGCGCTCGTTCAGGCGGTAATCCTTGACCACGGGCAGCCAAGTGCGGTCCATTTCGTCCAGAGCGAACCACAGTGTGTGAATGGCCCGTTTGAGCACCGATGTGAAGCAGACATCAAAGTCCCACCCTTCGGCTTTGAGCAGTTGGCCTGCCGACATGGCTTGGCTCACCCCGGTAGGGGTCAGGTCCACATCGGTCCAGCCCGTGAATCGGTTTTCCAGGTTCCAAGTGGACTCGCCATGGCGAATGAGAACAATTTTGTACATGGTGATAAAGGGCGCTTTAGGGTGTGAAGACAAGGTTTAAGCTGTCCATTTTAGAATCCGGGCTGGCGGCCTACTGACAGGCCTTTGTTTTTTTTGCCCCAAAAGGTCTGATTTGTGAACTTTCTCCTCGAAAACTGGATGTTGTTGTTGGTGGCTGTGGCCTCGGGCGTCGCTTTGATGTTGCCTGCGTTGACCAAAGGCAGTGGCTTGGATCCCCAAGCCATGGTGCAACTGATGAACCGCGAAAAGGCGGTGGTGATCGATGTGTGTGAGCCCGATGAGTTCGCGCGTGGCCATGTCATCGGTGCCAAAAATTTGCCTTTGGCCCAGGTCGACGAAAAATTGGCCCAGTTGGTCAAGAACAAGTCCACCCATGTGATCATGGTGTGTCAAGTGGGTGCGCGTTCATCTCGGGCCGCTGCGGCAGCGCGCAAGTTGGGCTATGACAATGTCCAATCCTTGTCTGGTGGCCTTCGTGCTTGGGTGGCGGCCAGCATGCCCACCGAAAAAGCCTGATTTTCCCCTCAATTTATATTGACCCATAACCCAAGGTTCCGATATGCAAGCCGTCAAGATGTACACCACAGCCGTCTGCCCTTATTGCACACGTGCCAAGCAAATCCTCAAGGCCAAAGGCGTTGAGCAAATCGAAGAAATTCGCATCGACACCGATCCGGTGCAACGCGATTTCATGATGCAAACCACAGGTCGCCGCACAGTGCCCCAAATTTTCATTGGTGCCACCCATGTGGGCGGCTGTGATGATCTGATGGCGCTGGATGCCAAAGGTGGCCTCCAAGCCTTGTTGCAAGCGGCCTGACTTCAGGCTTATCGCTTTGTATGGGGCCGCGTTTTTGGACGCTGTGCCCACCGTGCTTCCCTCATAATCTCCATTTTTATTTGTCCGGGATCTTCCCGAGGCTTTTTTTCAAAGAAATACCATGACCGATACCGCAGCCACCTCCAACACCGAAGTTCAAGCGCCTGTTTTTCAGATCCAGCGTGTCTACTTGAAAGAGGCTTCATTGGAGCAGCCCAACTCACCGGCCATCTTGCTCGATCAACAACAACCCAGCGTGGACATTCAGTTGGGCGTTGAAGCCACACCCGTGGCTGATGGTGTTTTTGAAGTCTGTGTCATGGCCACTGTGCACACCAAAATCGATGATAAGACGGTGTTTTTGGTGGAGTGCAAACAGGGTGGTATTTTCGAAATTCGCCATCTCCCCGAAGAGCAAATGGGTCCTGTCATGGGCATCGCCTGCCCACAAATCGTTTACCCGTATCTGCGTGGCAACGTGGCCGACTTGATCACTCGTGCAGGTTTTCCGCCCGTGCATCTGGCCGAAATCAACTTCCAAGCCATGTACGAGCAGCAGCAATTGCAACAGGCAGAGCAAGCCGGTTCTTTGCCCCAATAAAGAGATGATTTAGCCGGACACCCCGTGATGCACATCAGCGTGATTGGTGCCGGCGCTTGGGGCACCGCCATGGCCTTGGCGGCCAACCGCCACCCAGCAGGTCATCAGGTGGTTCTGCATGTTCGGGATGAGGCGCAGGCGCTCGCCATGCAGCAGTCCCGTGAAAACAACCGCTATCTACCCGGTGTTCGTTTGCCGGAGTCTGTTCGGATTTCATCTGAGCCACTCGCCAGCACTGGATGGCTTGGCAATGCGCCTCGTTTGGTGGTGGTGGCCACACCGATGGCTGGTTTGAGGGACGTCTTGACGTCTTTGGCTGGTGCGGATGCGCCAGTCGCTTGGCTGTGCAAGGGTTTTGAGTCGGGTACGGGTCTGATGCCGCACGAGGTTCAAGCGCAAGTGGCGCCCAAGCTCCAAGCGGGGGCTTTGAGTGGCCCCAGTTTTGCGCTGGAAGTGGCCCGCCAACAACCAACAGCGTTGGTCGCCGCCAGCCCCCATGCCGGCGTGCGCGATGCGATGGTGAACGCATTCCATGGCCCTTCCTTGCGCGTTTATGCCAACCAAGACATGGTGGGTGTGGAGGTGGGTGGTGCGGTGAAGAATGTTTTGGCCATTGCCACCGGCCTGTGCGATGGTTTGAATTTAGGCCTCAACGCAAGGGCTGCCCTGATCACCCGGGGATTGGCAGAGATGACCCGTTTGGGCATAGCCCTTGGGGCGCAGGCCGACACTTTTATGGGCTTGTCCGGTTTGGGTGATTTGGTGTTGACAGCCACGGGTGATTTGAGCCGCAACCGAAAAGTTGGCTTGCTCTTGGCGCAAGGACAAACTTTGGCGCAAGCCGTGTCCTCTTTGGGGCACGTAGCGGAAGGCGTCTACAGTGCCCGCACAGTGATGCAAAGGGCCCAGTTGCTGGACGTTGACATGCCGATCACCGCTGCAGTGGTGGCCTTGCTGGATGGGGCGTGCAGCCCGCAAGAGGCGGTGCAGGCCTTGATGGGCCGTGACCCCAAAGGCGAGTTCGCCTGAATCATTGCTCTTTATGATTGCCCGACAACCACCCTTGGCCAAGGGTTCTGTTTTTCAAAAGCCTACGTTGCTCCAGCAAGTTTGGCGCTTGTTTGAGGGCTTTGATGGCCCACTGGCCATGGCTGTGGGTTTGTTGGTGGGCTTGGGTCTTTTGGTGATGTACTCAGCCGGTTTTGACCACGGTACCCGTTTTGTTGACCATGGCCGCAACATGCTGATAGCAGGTGTGATCTTGATGGTGGTGGCGCAAATTCCACCCTCCAAAATGATGGCTTGGGCCTTGCCTATTTATGCGGTTGGCGTGCTGTTGCTGGTGGCTGTGGCGCTTTTTGGCATCACCAAGAAAGGCTCAACCCGTTGGATCAATTTGGGGGTGGTGATTCAGCCCAGCGAGATTCTGAAAATTGCTTTACCGCTGATGTTGGCCGCATGGTTTCAAAAGCGCGAAGGACAGCTGCGGATGTCTGATTTCGCTATCGCGCTGCTGATTTTGCTGGTCCCTGTTGGCTTGATCATGAAACAACCCGATTTGGGAACCTCTTTGCTGGTGCTGGCTGCTGGTTTGGCGGTGATTTTTTTCGCAGGTTTGAATTGGCGTTGGATTTTGCCGCCTGTTTTTTCGGGCGTTGTCGGTATTGTTGTTTTGGTGATCATGGAGCCCAGCTTGTGCAAGCCGGGCGTTGATTGGCATGTGTTGCACGAGTACCAACGGCAAAGGGTTTGTACCTTGCTGGATCCCGGGCGAGATCCATTGGGCAAAGGTTTCCACATCATTCAGGGCATGATCGCGATTGGTTCAGGAGGTCTGTGGGGCAAGGGTTTCATGCAGGGAACGCAAACCCACTTGGAGTTCATTCCAGAGCGCACCACTGACTTCATTTTTGCGGCCTTGGGTGAAGAGTTTGGACTGCTTGGGGGCTTGGTCCTGCTGACGTGTTTTTTCTTTTTGATCTACCGCGCCTTGGTCATTGCGATGCAGGCGCCCACATTGTTTAGCCGCTTGCTGGCCGGCAGCATGGCCACCATATTTTTCACTTACGCGTTCGTCAATATGGGCATGGTCAGCGGCATTTTGCCGGTGGTCGGTGTGCCTTTGCCCTTCATCAGTTACGGTGGAACAGCCATGGTCACTTTGGGCTTGGCCTTGGGCATTTTGATGTCGATTGCCAAATCGAAACAACTGGTACAAACATGAGCAATTCATTATCTGTGGTGGTCGTTGGTGCAGGCAATATGGGCGGTGCCATGTTGGCCCGGCTGCGCGAATTGGCTTGGTCGGTGGGTGTTCATGACACGGATGTGCAGGCCCAAGCCAAGGCTGTGGCTGAGGGTGCGTTGTCATTTGCGTCGCCTGTGCAAGCTGTCCGCAGTTTGGCACCTGACGGAGTGATGTTGATTGCCGTGGTGGATGCGGCCCAAACCGAAGCTGTTTTATGGGGTGCTGATGGCGCGGGTTTTGACCTCAAGCCAGGTCAAACGGTCATGTTGTGCCCCACTTTGGGACCCAAGACCGTGCAAGACCAAGCCGAACGTTTGGCACAACGTGGCGTAGATTGCATTGACGCGCCCATGTCGGGTGGCCCGTTGCGGGCCAGACAAGGGTCCATGAGCCTGATGGTGGCCTGTTCTGAGCCCGTCTGGCAGCGGAGCCAGAATTTGCTCCAGGCTTTGAGTCAGCAGGTGTTTCGCGTGGGCGTTCGGGCGGGGGATGGCGCGCGCACCAAATTGGTCAACAACCTGCTGGCCGCCGTCAACTTGGCAGGGGCAGCCGAGGCTTTGGCTTTAGCAGAGCGTTTGGGGCTGGACCCGGCTGTGACCATGTCGGTCATTGAGGCTTCCAGTGGTCAAAGTTGGATAGGTACTGACCGCATGCGACGGGCTTTGGCCGGAGACTTTGAACCCCGAGCGCACGTCAGTTTGCTGGCCAAGGACACGGGTTTGGCCGTTTCTGCTGCTGATGAAGTGGCGTACGACCCACCACTGGGCCGTTTGGCGCGGGACCTGTTTGCACAGGCGATGGCTCAGGGCTGGGACCAGTTGGACGATGCGGCACTCATTCAACTGATGCGCCAGCGCTGAGACTTGGGCAATGCGTCCCTTAGGCTGCCAAGCCATGCGAACCCAAAGTGGCCCCACCTGCTTGGGCAAGGGTCTTGAAGCCTGCCTACAATGTGTTCCATGATTTCACGCGAACCCACCATCGAACGCTTGGCCACGGCCCGGTCCCTCTTGCTTGAACCCTTTGGCTTGGATGAAAGCCACCTGAGTCGAGCGCTATCCGCCATCCAGGCGCACCAAGTTGATGACGCCGACTTGTATTTTCAGTACACCCGCTCTGAGGGTTGGAGCTTGGAGGAGGGCATTGTCAAGACCGGCAGCTTCAGCATTGACCAAGGTGTCGGTGTGCGTGCGGTGTCTGGTGAAAAAACAGCCTTTGCTTACTCAGACGATATCTCCGTGGCCTCTTTGATGGACGCGGCCATGACGGTCCGCACCATCGGGCAGGCCACGCAAAACAAACGCATCAAGGTGCCCACGCGCAAAATTTCGGCCAGCCGTTCGCTCTATCCCTCGCTCGATCCGATGTCCACTTTGGACAGCACCGCCAAGGTGAACTTGCTCGGCCGTGTTGAGAAAATCGCCCGGGCCAAAGACCCGCGAGTGGTGCAGGTGATGGCCGGTTTGGCGACCGAGTACGACGTGGTCATGGTGGCCCGCGCCGACGGCACCTTGGCTGCGGATGTGCGCCCCTTGATCCGTCTGTCGGTGACGGTGATTGCCGAGCAAAACGGCCGCCGTGAAGTGGGCAGCGCAGGCGGCGGTGGCCGCTTTGGCCTGGCCTACTTTGACGACGGCATGGTCGAGACCTATGTGCAAGAAGCCGTCTCAGCCGCGCTCATCAACCTCGAAGCCCGCCCTGCGCCTGCAGGCGAGATGACGGTGGTGCTGGGCAATGGCTGGCCCGGTGTGCTGTTGCACGAAGCTGTGGGCCATGGCTTGGAGGGGGATTTCAACCGCAAGGGCTCGAGTGCCTTCAGCGGCCGCATCGGTCAGCGCGTAGCAGCCAAAGGCGTCACAGTACTGGACGACGGCACCATGGCCGACCGCCGTGGCTCGCTCAATGTGGACGACGAAGGCCATGCCAGCCAAAAGAACGTGTTGATTGAAGACGGCATCTTGCGTGGCTACATCCAAGATTCGATGAACGCCCGCTTGATGGGTGTCAAGCCCACGGGCAACGGCCGCCGCGAAAGCTATGCCCATGTGCCCATGCCGCGCATGACCAACACTTACATGCTGGGCGGCGACAAGAGCCCCGAAGAAATTGTGGCCAGCATCAAAAAAGGCCTGTATGCCACCAACTTCGCAGGTGGGCAGGTAGACATCACCAGCGGCAAATTTGTGTTCTCGGCCAGCCAAGCCTATTGGGTGGAAAACGGCAAAATTCAATACCCTGTCAAAGGCGCGACGCTGATTGGCAGCGGCCCTGAGTCGCTCAAAAAGATCAGCATGATCGGCAACGACATGAAGCTCGACTCGGGGGTGGGCACCTGCGGCAAGGAGGGCCAGAGCGTGCCAGTGGGTGTGGGCCAACCCACCTTGCGCATCGATGGACTCACGGTTGGGGGCACGGCCTGATTCTGAAAATGGGGCTTCGGGTTTGTCCCCGGATGCCTCTGTCATGAACCGTCATCAAGCTGTGCTACATTGAATCCCATGACTTCCCGCTTTGCTTTTTACTTTTTTTACTTTTGGTTCTCAGTCCCCGGCGGACGAGAGGCGAGCGCATAAGCACCCGAATATCTCGATACACACCGCCGGAGCCCCAAAGCCCGGCGGTTTTTTTTCACCTGTTTTTCAATTGAGGACTTCACGATGAACGCCAAAACCGCAGCCCCCGAGAGCTGGTATCCGAATGCCGCCGACCGCAAAGGTCAGACCGACGACGAACGCATCAAGGACATCACCGTGCTCCCACCGCCAGAACATTTGATTCGGTTTTTCCCGATTGCTGGCACGGCCACCGAGACCCTTATTTCCCAAACCCGCAAAGCCATTCAGAAGATCGTGCATGGCCAAGACGACCGCTTGTTGGTCATCATGGGTCCTTGCTCTATCCACGACCCGGCAGCGGCCTTAGACTACGCTCGCCGCTTGAAGCCGCTGCGTGACAAATACGCGGACTCTTTGGAGATCGTGATGCGCGTGTACTTCGAAAAACCGCGCACCACTGTGGGCTGGAAGGGCCTGATCAACGACCCCTATTTGGACGAGAGCTATCGGATCGACGAAGGCCTGCGCATCGCACGCCAGTTGTTGATCGAGATCAACCGCCAAGGCCTGCCTGCTGGCAGCGAGTTCTTGGACGTGATCTCGCCCCAGTACATTGGTGACCTCATCAGCTGGGGTGCCATCGGTGCCCGCACGACCGAAAGCCAGGTGCACCGCGAGTTGGCTTCGGGCTTGTCAGCCCCCATTGGCTTCAAGAACGGTACCGACGGCAACATCAAAATCGCGACCGACGCGATCCAGGCCGCTGCCCGTGGTCACCATTTTTTGTCGGTGCACAAGAACGGTCAGGTCGCCATCGTGCAGACCCAAGGCAACCAAGACTGCCATGTGATCTTGCGCGGTGGCAAAGCGCCCAACTACGACGCCGAAAGTGTGGCCGCTGCCTGCAAGGAATTGGAGGCCGCCAAACTTCCCGCCAGCTTGATGGTCGATTGCAGCCACGCCAACAGCAGTAAAAAGCACGAGCGGCAGATCGATGTGGCCAAAGACATCGCCGCGCAAATCAACGGTGGATCACGCCAAGTGTTTGGCGTCATGGTTGAAAGCCACCTGAAAGATGGTGCCCAGAAATTCACACCCGGTCAGCACGAGGTCTCCAAGCTGACTTACGGTCAGAGCATCACAGACGCCTGCATTGGCTGGGACGACAGCGAAGGCGTTTTGCAGGTGCTGTCGGATGCGGTGAAGGCGCGTCGTTCACTCAGCCGTTGAGGGCCGTGAGCAGCTTGGCGTGAATGCCACCAAAGCCCCCATTGCTCATGCACAGCAGGTGGTCGCCGGGCTGCACTTGAGCCAGCACTTGGGCAATCACTTCGTCGATGTTGGCGCCCACTTGCGCTGTATCACCCATAGGCCCTAGCGTGGCTTGGGCGTCCCAACCCAAACCGCCCGAGTGACAAAACGCCAGATCGGCTTCTTCCAGACTCCAGGGCAGCTGGGCTTTCATGGTGCCGAGCTTCATGGTGTTGCTGCGCGGCTCGAAGATGGCCAGGATGCGTGCATCACCCACCTGACGGCGTAGCCCGTTGACGGTGGTGCGAATGGCCGTGGGGTGGTGGGCGAAGTCGTCGTAAACGGTGATGCCGTTCACTTTGCCGCGCACTTCCATGCGGCGTTTGACGTTTTCAAAGCTGGCCAGCGCTTGCGCCGCCACAGCCGGACTCACCCCCACATGCTCGGCAGCGGCGATGGCAGCCAGTGCATTGAGCTGGTTGTGCACGCCGCCTATCGCCCATTGCACTTCGGCAACAGGCTGGCCAGCCTGCAGCACTTTGAAGCTGGAGGGTTCGCCTTCGGCCACAAAGTCGCTGACGGCGCTGCCAAATGTGCGCACTTCACTCCAGCAGCCTTGCGCCAGCACGCGGGTCAGGCTTTCTTCCAGGCCGTTGACCACCACCCGGCCCGAGCCGGGCACGGTGCGTACCAGGTGGTGAAACTGGCGCTCAATGGCGGCCAGGTCGTCAAAAATGTCGGCGTGGTCGAATTCCAAGTTGTTCAGGATGGCGGTGCGCGGGCGGTAGTGCACAAACTTGCTGCGCTTGTCGAAAAAGGCGGTGTCGTATTCGTCCGCTTCGATGACGAAATATTGACCTCCGCCCAGCCGGGCCGACAAGCCAAAGTTGAGCGGCACGCCACCGACCAGAAAGCCCGGTTGCAGCCCGGCCTGTTCCAGCACCCAGGCCAGCATCGAGGTGGTGGTGGTTTTGCCGTGCGTGCCCGCCACCGCCAGCACATGGCGGCCTTGCAGCACATGTTCGGACAGCCACTGGGGTCCGCTGGTGTAGGGCGCACCGGCTTCCAGAATCGCTTCCATCAGCGGAAATTTGGGGCTGCCGTCGGCCAGCCGGGCGCGGCTGACCACGTTGCCCACCACGTACATGTCGGGTTGGAGGGTCATCTGGTCGGCGTCAAAACCCTCGATGAGCTCGATGCCCAAAGCCCGCAGTTGGTCACTCATGGGCGGGTAAACGCCCGCGTCGCAGCCGGTGACCCGATGCCCTGCCTCGCGGGCCAGCGCGGCCAGGCCCCCCATGAAGGTGCCACAAATGCCCAAGATATGTATATGCATGGTCTGATTTTAGGCGGCCGCAAGGCGTTTTTCATTCGGGGCGATCCAGGCAGGCACAATCTGCCGCATGAACGATCTTGCCCTTGAAATTGCCGCTACCGCCGCCCGTCTGGTGGTGGAGGAAGGCTTGGCCTTTGGCCCGGCTAAGCACCGCGCCCTGAAAGAGCTGGGCCTGTCCGCGCGCACGGCTTTGCCTACCAATGACGTGGTAGAGGCTGAGGTGCGCGACTACATCGCCTTGTTTTGCGCCGACACGCAGCCCACCGAGTTGTTGGCTTTGCGCGAATTGGCGCAGGTTTGGATGGAACGCCTGAGTGAATTCCGTCCGCACTTGGGTGGGGCGGTTTGGCAAGGGTGGGCCACACGCCTGTGCGACGTGGATTTGGCCTTGTTTTGCGACGATCCTAAATCGGCCGAGATCGCCTTGATCAACCAAAACCAGCGCTATGAAGCGCAAACCGTTCGCGGCCTTCACGGCGACGATGTCGAGGTTTTGAGCCTGCACAGTTTTTGTGAAGCCTTGAACGAAGATGTGGGTGTGCACCTGCGAATCTACGACTTGGATGATCTGCGCGGAGCTTTGCTGCCCGATCTGCAAGGCCGCTCGCCCCGGGGGAATTTGGCCGCATTAAAGCGCCTGCTGGCGGCATGAAAGAAAATCAAACCATGAACAATCGCAATGCAGATGCTTCCAGGCGTCATTTGATTTGGGGTGCTGGTGCGGCTGCTGCTGTGGCTGGCGTTGGTTTGGCCCTGTGGCGTTATGAGCCTGAACCTGTGGCCCAAGTCGCCAGCCATCCCTTGTGGCTGCAACAGTTTGAAACCCCGGCAGGCCAGGGCTTGAGCATGGCTCAATTCAGGGGTAAACCCTTGATTTTGAATTTTTGGGCCACTTGGTGCCCGCCTTGTATTGAAGAGTTGCCCATGATCAATGCCTTTTGGCGCGAGAACAACCCGAATGGTCATCAAGTGGTGGCTTTGGCCATCGATCAGCCCAGTGCCGTGCGTCGCTTTCTGGAGCGACAACCTTTGGCATTTCCGGTTGGTTTGGCTGGTTTGGAAGGCACAAACTTGGCCAAATCTTTGGGTAATGCGGTGGGTGGTTTGCCATTTACGGTATTTTTCAAGGCAGATGGCAGCATTTGGCGACAAAAGATGGGGCAACTCACAGATGATGATCTCAGCCAATGGCGTGCGGCTGCCGCCTGAATGCCTTGACGTCGTCGCCTCTCCGATGAACGGCACCGAATGGTGGTTCTGTAGCCTTTGATGGGTACTTAGACAGTGAAGAACAGATAATTTTGCGGGGCTTTATTGAAATTTAGTGTAAATTCGATCCATTACATGTATTTCAGGCATCGGAGGATCTTATGGATTTGCGCAAACTTAAAACACTGATTGATTTGGTGTCTGACTCGAATGTTTCCGAGTTGGAGATCACCGAAGCTGAAGGCAAGGTACGCATTGTCAAAAGCATGGGCGTCGCTGCACCCGTGGTGCTCCAACAAGCCGCGCCTGTCATGGCTGCACCCGTGGCGGTTGCTGCTGCTCCCGTTGCAGAGACTCCTGTGGTGGCCGAAGCGGCCGCTGGCCACGCGGTGAAATCGCCAATGGTGGGTACTTTTTACCGTTCATCGAGCCCTGGCTCTGCACCTTTCATTCAAATTGGCTCCGTGGTCAAAGAAGGCGACACCCTTTGCATCATCGAGGCGATGAAGATCCTCAACGAAATCGAATCCGATAAGTCCGGCACCGTCACTCAGATCCTGTGTGAAAACGGCCAAGCCGTGGAATACGGTCAGCCTCTTTTCATCGTCGAATAAAGCATCGGGGATTTCATGTTCAAGAAAATCCTGGTCGCCAACCGTGGCGAGATCGCCCTGCGTATTCAACGCGCTTGCCGCGAGTTGGGTGTCAAGGCGGTGATGGTCTATTCCGAGGCCGACAAAGAGGCCAAGTACGTCAAATTGGCAGAAGAAGCGGTTTGCATTGGGCCCGCCTCGTCAGCTTTGAGTTACCTCAACATGCCGGCCATCATTTCGGCAGCTGAAGTGACCGATGCAGAAGCTATCCACCCTGGCTATGGTTTTTTGAGTGAAAACGCCGATTTTGCGGAGCGGGTGGAAAAGAGCGGTTTCCAATTCATCGGCCCCACACCTGAATCCATTCGCATCATGGGCGACAAGGTCTCGGCCAAACAGGCCATGATCCGGGCTGGCGTGCCCTGTGTGCCTGGTTCTGAGGGTGAGTTGCCCGACGACCCGGTACAGGTGCGGCGCATTGCCAAGTCTGTGGGCTACCCGGTCATCATCAAGGCCGCAGGCGGTGGCGGTGGCCGCGGCATGCGTGTGGTGCACACCGAGGCTGCATTGATCAATGCGGTGCAGATGACCAAAGCGGAAGCCGGTGCGGCTTTTGGCAATCCTGCGGTCTACATGGAAAAGTTTTTGCAAAACCCACGTCATGTTGAAATTCAAATCATCGCGGACAAGCACCGCAATGCGGTGTACTTGGGTGAGCGCGATTGCTCGATGCAGCGCCGTCACCAGAAAGTGATCGAAGAAGCGCCAGCGCCTGGCATTGCCCGCAAGTTGATTGACAAGATTGGCGACCGCTGCGTTGCCGCTTGCAAGAAGATCAATTACCGGGGCGCAGGTACCTTCGAGTTCCTCTATGAGAACGGTGAGTTTTATTTCATCGAGATGAACACCCGTGTGCAGGTGGAGCACCCGGTGACCGAGTGGGTCACGGGCGTGGACATTGTGAAGACCCAGATCATGGTGGCTGCTGGCGAAAAACTGCCTTTCACACAGCGCCAAATTGAGATTCGCGGCCATGCGATCGAATGTCGGATCAATGCCGAAGATCCGTTTAAGTTCACACCCTCGCCCGGTCGCGTCACCTCATGGCATATGCCTGGTGGGCCAGGTGTTCGGGTGGACTCTCATGTGTACAACAACTATTTTGTGCCACCCAACTACGACTCCATGATTGGCAAATTGATTGTGCACGGCGATACGCGCGAACAAGCCTTGGCCCGCATGCAAACTGCTTTGAACGAGACGGTGATTGAGGGTATTCACACCAACATTCCACTGCACCGAGAGTTGATGGTGGATGCCAAGTTCATGCAAGGCGGTACCAATATCCATTATTTGGAACACTGGCTGAGCCAGCGCAAACGCTGATCACATATGTACGAACTGAGCCTGTTGTGTCCCGAAGACCGGGTCGATGTGTTGAGCGATGCGCTCGATGCGCTGGATGCCTTGAGTGTTTCCGTTGAGGACGCGGACGCCCAAACACCCGCTGAGCAGGCTTTATTTGGCGAGCCGGGCATGCCGCCACCCAAAGACGGTTGGCAGCGCTCCCGCATGGTGGCTTTGTTCGCACAAGAAGCTGCAGCCAAAGAAGCCGCTGTTTTGCTCTCAGCGCAAGATTTTTTTGAAGATTGCCAGTTGCTAGGGGTTCAGACGCTCGAGGACCAAGATTGGGTGCGTTTGACGCAGTCGCAGTTTGCACCGGTCGAGGTCACCTCTGATTTCTGGATTGTTCCAACTTGGCATGAGCCACCTGCGCAAGCCCGTCAGATCATCCGGCTTGACCCGGGCTTGGCTTTTGGCACGGGCACTCACCCGACCACCCGCATGTGTCTGCGGTGGATTGCACAGAATGGTGTGCAAGACCAACGTGTTTTGGATTACGGTTGCGGTTCCGGTATTTTGGCGATCGGTGCGGCCAAGTACGGCGCTACCGACATCGATGCCGTTGATATCGATGAAGCAGCTGTGATCGCCACCGATTTGAACGCAGTCGCCAACCATGTGGTTTTGCGAGCCGGACTGCCGGACAAGGCCCAGGGCCAATACCAAACAGTCTTGGCCAACATTTTGGCCACACCGCTACGGGTTCTGGCACCTCTGTTGTGCGCCCATGTGGCGGCCGGCGGATCCTTGGTTTTGGCCGGTATTCTGGAACGTCAAGCTGACGAGTTGAAGGCTGCCTATGCCCCTTGGATTCTCCTCGAAGTGAGCGATACCCAAGACGGCTGGATATTGATGACAGGTGTGTCCCACCCAGCATGACAGCGGTCTGAGGCTGACTACAATCGTTCCATGACCAGGATCATTCGTTGCCCCTCTTGCGCTACTGTCTACGCATTAGATGCGGCTCAAATCCAAGCCGCCCATGGTTGGCTTCGCTGCGGAAAGTGCCAAGAGGTTTTCAATGGCACGGGTTTGGATGTGCCGGCCTCTCCGGTTCTGCTGGCGCATGCCTCTGACAGATTGGGTGCCCAAGCCACCGATCCAGTTTTGGCCCAGCCGGTCAGCCGAGTGGCGTTGGATGATCTTTTGCTGAGAGAGGACCGTTCGGGTCCCGCTTCAACACTCGACCCTGGTGTCAGCGCTGACTTGATGGACTTTTCTGAGGCGCTGGCCACATTCAAACCACAAGTTCCAACGCATGAGCCCTCCGTGCGAGGGCCTGAAGAAACAGGTCCAGCGCCAACGCGTTTGTTGCAGTACGCCACAGCGGCAGCCTTGGCTTTGTTGTTGATGGGGCAATTTTTCTTTTTCCAGCGTCACGCCATGGCTGCTTTGTGGCCCAACAGTCAGCCTGTTTTGGAAAGCTTATGTCGCCCACTTCATTGCCAATTGAAGCCTTGGATGAACGCTAAAGCCTTGGAGATTGAGGGCGCGAGTTTTGCGCAAAGTGGTCAATCATTCGTGTTGAATTGGTCGCTTCGCAACACGGGTCCCTTAACCGTGGCCACGACGTCCTTGGAGTTGACATTGCTGGACGGGTCCAATAACCCCGTGGCTCGTCGCATTTTCTTGCCTGACGAAGTGCAAGCGCCGGAGACTTTGTCACCAGGCCAAGTTTGGAATGGGTCCCTGACTGTCAGAGTCGATCCTTCACTGGTGTTCAGCCACTACCGGTTATTGAACTTTTATCCTTGAGTTATAGCGACCTGACTCGTGACGATCATTCATTGAAAAAGCCCACCACTGTTGCCAGTGATGGGCTTTGTGGCTAACGCCAGACGGTTGAATCAGGGCTTGGCGGCCGAAGGGAACGGCCAGGCAGCTTGTGGATTCAAAGTCGTTTGTGCAGCAGGGGCAGTAGGGGCAGCGGGTGCTTTGGATGCCTTCTTTGCTGCTGGTTTTTTGGCTGCTTTTTTCACGACCGCTTTTTTGGCAGCTGGCTTCTTGGCTGCAGTTTTTTTGGCTGCTGCTTTCTTAGCGGGGGCTGCTTTTTTGGCGGGGGCTGCTTTTTTAGCCGCTGGTTTTTTGGCTGCGGCTGCTTTTTTAGCGGGCGCTGCTTTTTTAGCTGCTGGCTTTTTGGCTGCGGCTACTTTTTTAGCAGGTGCTGCTTTTTTGGCGGGCGCTGCTTTTTTAGCTGCTGGCTTTTTGGCTGCGACTGCTTTTTTGGCAGGAGCAGCTTTTTTAGCTGGCGCAGCTTTTTTAGCGGCTGGTTTCTTGGCTGCAGCTACTTTTTTAGCGGCAGGTTTCGCGGCCGAAACGGCCTTCTTTGCGGGAGCAGCTTTTTTTGCCGCTACTTTTTTTGCAGTTGCCATGATTTTCTCCTTGATCAAGTTGAGAACTCAACGGAAAGGGAACGCTTGGTGCTTGTTGGATTGCACAAAGCGATCCATGGCGCTGAGCAAGAACTCAACACCATGAACACAGAAAAGCCACAACGCGCATGGCCCGAAGGCAATGCGGTGTGTGGCTTGAAGAGAGGGCGCATTGAGGGGGTGTTCAGAAGATCAATCCCAGGACAAAGCCCCACCGGTTTGGTACTCGATGACTCGCGTCTCGAAGAAATTTCGCTCTTTCTTCAAGTCAATCATTTCGCTCATCCATGGGAATGGATTCTCTTCATTGGGGAAGAGCGCCTCCAAACCGATCTGAGTGGCGCGGCGATTGGCAATGTAACGCAAGTAGCCTTTGAACATGGAGGCGTTCATGCCCAATACGCCGCGTGGCATGGTGTCCTCGGCATATCGGTATTCCAATTCAACCGCATGCAAGAACAATTCTTTGATTTCAGCTTTGAACTCGGCGGTCCACAGCTGTGGATTTTCATGCTTGATGGTGTTGATCATGTCAATGCCGAAATTGCAATGCATGGATTCGTCGCGCAAAATGTACTGGTACTGCTCAGCAGCACCCGTCATCTTGTTTTGGCGACCCAAGGCCAAAATTTGCGTGAAACCCACGTAAAAGAACAGGCCTTCCATCAGGCAAGCGAAAACGATCAAAGACTTGAGAAGCGTCTGATCGGATTCTTGTGTGCCGGTCTTGAAGTTGGGATCCATGATCACGTTGATGAACGGGATCAGGAACTCGTCCTTGTCACGGATGGATTTGACTTCGTTGTAAGCGTTGAAGATTTCGCTTTCGTCCAGACCCAATGACTCGGTGATGTATTGGTACGCGTGGGTGTGAATCGCTTCTTCGAAGGCTTGGCGCAGCAAAAACTGGCGGCACTCAGGTGCTGTGATGTGGCGGTAGGTGCCTAATGTGATGTTGTTGGCCGCCAAAGAGTCTGCGGTGACAAAGAAACCGAGGTTGCGCTTGACCATTCGGCGCTCGTCTTCGGTCAGACCGTTGGGGTCTTTCCACAAGGCGATGTCGCGGGTCATGTTGATTTCTTGCGGCATCCAGTGGTTGGCGCAAGTGGCCAGGTATTTTTCCCAAGCCCATTTGTATTTGAACGGCACCAACTGGTTGACGTCGGTCTGGCCGTTGATGATGCGCTTGTCTGCTGCATTCATGCGACGAGGCGCTGCTGTTGTGGAACCAGAAGTCGAGGACGGCGATGCCATGGCAGCAGAGGCGTCTGCGCCAGAAAATGGAGGCATTGCGGGTTGCAAAGCAGGTTTGACTTGATCGTCCCAAGAGAGCATAAAAATTCCAGTTCTTAAATTATGAAAGCTTGCCAACAAATTGCAAAGCAGTGATGCGTTTTATGACGAACAACCCACAAGAAGTGTTGTGCTATTGCATCGCATTTGGCCAATCACAGCCAAGTGCGATGCGTTTCAAATCACTGACAAGCCTCGCAGCTCACATCGTCAATGGCCACAAACTTGACGTCGGTTGCTGGCGATGTGCTCATGGACGCTTGAGACGCTGCTGCTGCAGATTCCGCGGCGTTCATGCCTGAGGATGACACGGCGTTGTGCGAGCCCGCATTCACCGTAGATTTTTCAACTTGCGTGGCGCTGGATGTGCGCAGGTAATAGGTGGTTTTAAGACCACGCAGCCAAGCCAGTTTGTAGGTATCGTCAAGTTTTTTACCCGATGCGCCAGCCATGTAAATGTTGAGAGACTGGGCTTGGTCGATCCATTTCTGGCGACGCGCTGCAGCTTCTACCAACCAAGTGGTTTCGACTTCAAAGGCGGTGGCGTACAGCGACTTGATTTCTTGGGGCACACGGTCGATCGGGCGCAGTGAACCGTCAAAGTGTTTCAGGTCCATGACCATCACATCGTCCCACAGGCCCAAGCGCTTGAGATCACGCACCAAGTAGCCGTTGATCACGGTGAATTCGCCCGACAAGTTGGACTTGACCGACAAGTTGCCAAAGCAAGGCTCGATGGAGGCGTCAACCCCGATGATGTTGGAGATGGTGGCCGTAGGCGCAATGGCTACACAGTTGGAATTGCGCATGCCGTCGGAGGCGATTTTTTGGCGCAAGGCGTCCCAGTCGAGAGTGGATGAACGGTCAACCTCCACATAACCACCGCGCTCACGCTCCAACAGTTTCAGCGTGTCCAAAGGCAAGATGCCTTGGTCCCACAAAGAGCCTTTGTAAGTGGCGTATTGGCCGCGCTCTTTGGCCAACTCAGTGGATGCCCAGTAGGCGTAGTAGCAAATCGCTTCCATCGATTGGTCCGCGAATTCCACAGCAGCCTGAGACGCATAAGGTGTGCGCATCTCGTACAGTGCGTCTTGGAAACCCATCAAACCGAGCCCCACAGGTCGGTGGCGCATGTTGGAGTCACGGGCCTTCTTGACGGCGTAGTAGTTGATGTCAATCACGTTGTCCAACATGCGCATGGCAATCGTGATGGTTTTCTTCAACTTGTCGTGGTCGATCACTTTGCCGTTCGCGCCGTCCTTGAGGTGGCGCGACAGGTTCACTGAGCCCAAGTTGCAGACGGCGGTCTCGGTGTCGCTGGTGTTGAGCGTGATCTCGGTGCACAAGTTAGACGAGTGCACCACGCCAACGTGCTGCTGGGGTGAGCGCACGTTGCAAGGGTCCTTGAAAGTGATCCAGGGGTGGCCGGTTTCGAACAGCATGGACAGCATCTTGCGCCACAGGTCGGTGGCTGGGATGGTTTTGCTGGGCTTGATCTCGCCGCGCTCTGCTTTTTGTTCATAAGCCACATAGGCTTTTTCGAATGCCAGGCCGAACAGGTCGTGCAGATCGGGTACGTCTGAAGGCGAGAACAAGGTCCAAGTGCCTTTTTCCATGACTCGGCGCATGAACAGGTCAGGAATCCAATTGGCCGAGTTCATGTCGTGCGTGCGGCGGCGGTCATCGCCGGTGTTCTTGCGCAACTCCAGGAACTCTTCGATGTCCAGGTGCCAGGTTTCAAGGTAGGCGCAGACCGCGCCCTTGCGCTTGCCGCCCTGGTTGACCGCGACAGCGGTGTCGTTGACCACCTTCAGGAACGGCACCACACCTTGTGATTCGCCGTTGGTGCCTTTGATGTGGGCGCCCATGGCACGCACGGGTGTCCAGTCGTTGCCCAAACCACCCGCAAATTTAGACAGCAAGGCGTTTTCCTTGATGGCGTCATAAATGCCGCCCAAGTCGTCGGGCACGGTGGTCAGGTAGCAGCTTGAAAGTTGCGAGCGCAAAGTACCGCTGTTGAACAAGGTGGGCGTAGACGACATGAAATCGAACGACGACAGGACCTCGTAGAACTCGATGGCGCGGGCTTCACGGTTGATTTCGTTGAGGGACAAGCCCATGGCGACGCGCATGAAGAAAGCCTGCGGCATCTCGATGCGTGTTTTGCGCACGTGCAAGAAGTAGCGGTCATACAGGGTTTGCAGGCCCAGGTAATCAAATTGCAAATCACGTTCGGGCTTGAGGGCTGCGGCCAATTGCTTCAGGTCGAATTGCAGCAGCTTTTCATCGAGCAGGTCGTTTTCAACCCCTTTTTTGATGAACTGAGGAAAGTAGTTGATGTACGCCTCGGCCATCTGGCTCTGAGGTACTTCCTTGCCCAAAATCTCCTTGGCAATGGTGTGCATCAGCAAACGGGCGGTCACGTAGGTGTAATCCGGGTCTTTTTCGATCAGGGTGCGCGACGCCAAAATGGACGCCTTGTAAACCTCTTCCATGGGCACGCCGTCGTACAGGTTGCGCATGGTTTCGGCGACGATGGGTTCGGGGCTCACATCTTTGCCCAAGCCAGCGCAAGCATTGACCATGAGTGATTTGAGGTAACCCAGATCAAGGACGACGCGTTGGCCGCGGTCGATGACGTGTAACGCAGGTTCTTGGGTGGCCTGCGTGGATTGTTGAGTTTGCTGGGCACGCTCTTGGGTACGGCGCTCACGGTAAAGCACATAAGCGCGCGCTACCTCATGGTTGCTGCTGCGCATCAGGCCCAACTCGACTTGGTCTTGCACGTCTTCGATGTGAAACGTACCGCCGCCAGGACGTGAGCGCATCAGTGCGCGAACCACGTTTTGTGTCAATTCTTCGACCACTTCTCGCACGCTGGCCGATGCGGCACCTTGTGTGCCGTGCACAGCCAAAAAGGCTTTCATCAGGGCTACTGCAATTTTGCTGGGCTCAAAAGGAACGACCGCACCGTTGCGACGAATGATTTGGTATTGGTTCAGGCTTTGCGTGGAGGGTTGGCCCGCACGGTCAGACATGGGCTGGTTCATCAGGCCAGATGCAGAAGATGAAACGTTGAGTTCTGTTTGCATGGTTTTTTTCTAATTTGTGGTCTGTTTTAGGGCGTTAACAAGTGCTTGAGCCTGGTTGTAACTTCAATTGTCAAAATTTGTTTCAGACACTATATCTGGTGTCTGCGACCCTTGCAAGCCACTACAGGTAGTGTACCGATGCTTTTTGAGCGCTGGCGAGCCATGGCTGGAAAACAGGTCGTTGAGAGTTTTTTTATAAGCTGAAAAAAGTCACTGCAAACGCTTTGAAAACAGCATTTTTGGACGCAAAGCCAATAACGGTGTGGCCTTGGACAAGCTTTGTCCTTCAATCGCTTTTAAGAGAAGGGTTTTGACTTTTGAAGTTGACCATTGAAAGTCATGGAGCCGCCCCACAAATGTAAAAAGTTGAAAAATATTTTTTTCCAACTGTGGCTTTAAATTCCTAGGGAAAGTACGAATCCGGGAATTTCAATAGCTGTTTAAAGCGTTCCCAAGCAAAACCGGGCCCGGGGTCTTGCTTGCGTTCAGGAGCCACGTGTTCATGCCCTGCCACATGGGCAATGGGGTAAGGGCCTCGCAAGTCTTGGCAAAGGCGTGCCAGTTGCAGATATTGTGCTTCTGTGAAGATATCGCCTTCCAGGCCCTCCAGTTCAATGCCGATGGAGTCGTCGTTGCATTGGGACCGTCCACGGTACTCGGACTGTCCGGCATGCCAAGCCCGGTCGTTGGCGCTGACAAACTGGATCAAGGCGCCATCTCTTCGAATGAAGAAATGAGCGGACACCTGCAAGCCCCTCATTTGCGAGAAATAAGGGTGAGCGTCCCAGTCCAGTTGGTTGGTGAACAGGTCTTGTACCTCTTGACCACCATATTGGCCGGGCGGCAGACTGATCGAGTGGATCACCACCAAATCAATGCATGCTCCTTTGGGTCTGTCGCCAAAGTTGGGGGAGTCCATCCGCTGCGCCGGCGCATACCAACCATCCTGCCAGAGCGCGGTGGGTTCATCGGACGGAAAAGACATGGTGTCTCCGTTCAAGGATGGTCAACGCCGCTGACAAAAAATTCTGCAGCATGGACGGAGGAGCAGACCAACAGGGTTCAAGCAGGGTTACGGTCCAGAGCAGCTGCCCGGTGCTCGGTGCTGCAGTACAGGCCTTTTTCCCCGGTGACAGCTTCTTCTTGCGGTAAATGAAGCCCGCAATGGGCGCAGCCCACCATGTTGGCGGGGCCAGCGGGGGGCGTCGCCTTTTCGGCGGGTGGGTTGACGGCTCTTCGGCTGCGCTTGAAAGCCCAAATCGCGGCCAATATGACCAGCAGCCAAATCAGGTATTTCATACAGCGCGCCCAATCAAGACTTCCAAGACAAACCGCGAACCTGCGTAAGAAAGCAACAACAAACCTGCGCCGATGTAGAGCACCCGCACGGCGCGTCGACCACGCCATCCCCATTGGCTACGGCCCACCAACAAAGTGGCGAAAGTCAGCCATGACAACAAAGCGAACACCCGTTTGTGATCCCAACGCCATTCGGTATGACCTTGGCCATAGAGGGCTTCACCAAACAGGGCGCCGGCGACCAAGGTTGCCGTCAGCAGCAAAAAGCCAGCAGTCACAAAACGGAAAGTCAGGCGCTCCAGCGTCAACAAAGGCAAGCCGCTGGACCCTTCGTGCGCTTGGCGAATGTCTTGCTCGGTGCGGGTCATCATCCAGGCATGCACCACAGCAGCCGCAAACATGCCGTAGGCCGACAAACCCAGAGCAAAGTGCAAAGGCAGCCAAGCCGAGGCTTGGCTGGTCAGCAGCGTGCCCGGAAAGAACCAAGCCAGCGCCACGGTGACAGAACCCAAACAACCCATTGCCCAACGGGCTTTGAATTTGGGGAAAAACTGGGTCTCGATCATGTAAGCCGTGACCACCAACCAAGCGGTGACCGACAAAGCTGGCGCAAAACCGAAGCGCACGGGGCCCATCAGGAGGGCCAGCAAACTGACGGCATGCATTGCCCAAGCCAGCCAGAGTAGGCGGCGGGCATGCACATCGCTCAGGCGACTGGGCACCAGGGCGGGCAAAGCATAGGTCAATGCTGCCAATGCCGAGAAGGGCAGCGTCCAGAAAGGCGCACTCGCTAAAATCATGGAGCCGAGTTTAGCCTTTCGGGCGCAGTCACTGGGGCTTCGCCATCACGCTGAACCGGTTTTTTCTGGATTCCCCCATGGCCTCCGCCCTGACCGACAAACTTTCACGCCTCGTCAAGACCCTCAGCGGACAGGCCCGCATCACCGAATCGAACGTGGCGGACATGCTGCGCGAGGTGCGCATGGCTCTGCTGGAGGCCGATGTGGCCTTGCCGGTGGTGCGTGACTTCATTGCCCGTGTGAAGGAAAAAGCCCTGGGCCAAGAGGTCATGGGCTCACTCAAGCCCGGTCAGGCCTTGGTGGGGGTGGTCAACCGCGAGTTGGCGGCCACCATGGGCGAGGGCGTGTCGGACATCAACCTGGCCGCACAGCCGCCCGCCGTGATTCTGATGGCCGGTCTGCAAGGTGCCGGTAAAACCACCACCACCGCCAAGCTGGCCAAGCACCTGATCGAAAAGCGTAAAAAGAAAGTGTTGACGGTCTCGGGGGACGTTTACCGTCCCGCCGCGATTGAGCAGCTCAAGACTGTAACTGCCCAAGCAGGGGCCGAGTGGTTCCCCAGCTCGCCTGACCAAAAGCCAATCGATATCGCGCGCGCCGCCATTGACTACGCCCGCAAGCATTTTTTTGACGTGTTGCTGGTCGACACCGCCGGTCGCCTGGCGATTGACGAAGCCTTGATGGCGGAGATCAAGGCGCTGCACGCTGAATTAAAGCCTGTTGAAACCCTGTTTGTGGTGGATGCCATGCAAGGTCAGGACGCGGCCAACACTGCCAAGGCGTTCAGCGACGCCTTGCCGCTCACCGGCATTGTGCTGACCAAGCTGGACGGCGACTCACGCGGTGGAGCTGCTCTGTCGGTGCGCCAGATCACGGGTGTGCCCATCAAGTTTGCCGGTACCAGCGAAAAGATTGACGGCCTCGAAGTCTTCGACGCCGAGCGCCACGCGGGCCGGGTGCTGGGCATGGGCGACATCGTGGCCTTGGTCGAACAAGTCACGGCTGGTGTGGACATGGAAGCCGCACAAAAGCTGGCGTCCAAGGTCAAAAGCGGTGGCAGTTTTGATCTGAACGACTTTTTGGCGCAGATCCAACAGATGAAACAAATGGGCGGGTTGTCCAGCTTGATGGACAAATTGCCCAGCCAGCTGACGGCCAAGGCCGGATCCATGGACATGGACAAGGTCGAAAAAGACATTGGTCGCAAGCAAGGCATCATCCACAGCATGACGCCGCAAGAGAGGAAAAAACCTGAGTTGATCAAAGCCACCCGCAAGCGCCGGATTGCAGCGGGCGCGGGCGTTCAGGTGCAAGACGTCAACCGCATGCTCAAGGAGTTTGAGCAGATGCAGGACATGATGAAAAAAATGTCCGGCGGCGGCATGATGAAGATGATGAAACGCATGGGTGCCATGAAAGGCATGATGGGCGGCGGCGGGGGCTTCCCCGGCATGCCGCGTTGATCACCTCAGGCCATCTACAGATGACTTACCTCTTTATTTACGGCACCCTGATGCCTGGTTTGCGCTTGGAAGCCGAAATGCATGGTGCCCGCTTCATCGGCCCTGCCCAAGTGCCTGGCCGCTTGTTCGACCTTGGGCGTTACCCCGGCTTGCTGCCAGGAGAAGGCCACGTCACGGGCGAAGTCTATGAAGTCAATGACGCACACCTGGCTCGTCTGGATGGGGTGGAAGGCGTGGTGCCCGGTGACCGCGCCGAATCACACTACTGGCGAGAGCTGGTGTCGGTGGTCAGTGGTCCGCTGCAAGGCCAGCCGGTGCAGACCTATGTGTACAACCGCCCGATGGAGGGCTGCACACCCATACCGCATGGCGACTACCGCCGCTACATCCGCGAAGTCGGGCGCGAATCCTGAAACCCCCCAGCTGATCAGTCCTTGATCACCAACTCGCCCCGCAGGGAGTGCGACAGGCCTTGCGTGATGCGCACATCGGCCATCTGACCGATCAGGCGGTCCATGTTCGGGCCGCCGGGAAAGTTGACCACCCGGTTGCACTCGGTGCGGCCGGCCAATTCGGCGGCGTCCTTGCGTGAAGGGCGTTCCACCAAAATGCGCTGCACCGTGCCCACACGGCTGTCCCCAATGCGCTGCACGTTTTCTTCGATGGTCGCTTGCAGGTGGTGCAGGCGGCGCAGCTTTTCGGCGTGTGGCGTGTCGTCGTGCAGGTTGGCCGCAGGCGTGCCGGGCCGGGGGCTGAAGATGAAGCTGAAACTCGTGTCAAAACCCACATCGGTGATCAGCTTCATCATCTTGTTGAAGTCGTCCTCGGTCTCTCCAGGGAAGCCTACGATGAAATCGCTGCTGAGCGACATGTCGGGGCGGATCGCCCGCAGCTTGCGGATCGTGCTCTTGTATTCCATGGCGGTGTAGCCGCGTTTCATGGCCATCAAGATGCGGTCCGAGCCGTGTTGCACCGGCAGGTGCAGATGGCTCACCAGTTTGGGGATCTTCTCGTACGCGTCAATCAACCGCTGTGTGAACTCGTTGGGGTGGCTGGTCACGTAGCGGATGCGCTCGATGCCCGGCATGTCGGCCACGTACTCCAGCAGCAGTGCAAAGTCGGCGATGTCTGCCGTGTTGCCCATCTTGCCTCGGTACGCGTTCACGTTCTGGCCCAGCAGCGTGATCTCTTTCACGCCCTGTGCGGCCAGCCCGGCCACTTCGACCAGCACATCGTCAAACGGGCGAGAGACCTCTTCGCCCCGGGTGTAAGGCACCACGCAGTAGCTGCAGTATTTGCTGCAACCTTCCATGATCGACACAAAGGCGGTGGCGCCTTCCACCTTGGCGGGCGGCAGGTGGTCGAACTTTTCAATCTCGGGGAAGCTGATGTCCACTTGCGGGCGCTGCTTGCGCTCACGTTCGTTCAGCAATTCGGGCAGGCGATGCAGGGTCTGCGGGCCAAACACCACGTCCACATAAGGCGCACGCTTGATGATCTCGGCACCCTCCTGGCTGGCCACGCAACCGCCCACACCAATCAGCACGCCCTTGGCTTTGAGGTGCTGCACCCGGCCCAGATCGCTGAACACTTTTTCTTGCGCCTTCTCGCGCACCGAGCAAGTGTTGAACAAGATCAAATCGGCCTCATCCACATCTTGTGTGGGCTCATAACCCTGTGCTGCGCCCAGCACATCGGCCATCTTGTCCGAGTCGTACTCGTTCATCTGGCAGCCAAAGGTTTTGATGAAGACCTTCTTGCTCATGCGGCCTCCATGGCGTTAACGGAGGGAATGAAGTCAAGGCGAAGCAAAGCACGCCCAAATAGGGCCAAAGTGCAGCGGTTCATGGTGTAGATCCAGAGGCTGTGTAAAAGAAAAGCGCAGATGCGCTTTGAAGGTGGCAGATTATCGCAGGCGTGCTCCTGCTCAGTTTCCGGTGCCCTCCATCGCCTTCGGCTTGAAAAACATCGGATACGCCCTTTGTACCGTAGGGCTGTCATAGGCCCAGCTGTGGCATTGACCCAGGAAATACGGCGCTTGGGTCATTTCGGGGTGGGGCTGGCCTGCCAGTTCGCGGCGCTGCCATTGGCCTGAAGGCAGGGTCTGGTAAGCGGCGGTGGCCATATTGAACAACATTTCTCGCAGGTGGGTGCAGCCCTCGGTGCCGCCCACATGCTGGTTGATGACCTTGCGCCAGCCCGGGCCCATGGTGCAGCCGATGAGCTTGTGCATGCCGTGTGGCGCGCCGACGCATTCGGGATGGGGAATGTTGTCCATGGAGGTCGCGATGTCCTGGATGACCATCTTGTTGTCGAGTGTGACGCGGATTTTGAGGTTATGGATCGGCTCATCCCCTGGGAAAAGCCGTTCGTTGGGCACCTGGAAGCCGAAGGTCTTGACGTCGGTCAGCTGCGCTTCGATGTCCCACAGGCCGTCTTCGCGGTCATAGCCTTGGTACACCACGGTGCGCGTGTGTGACAGTTTGCGGGGAGAGGGTGGGGGAAGTGCCAATGGAAATCTCGCGGGTCTGATGTTCAATCTGCTGATCATATCGATCCAGGAGTCCTCAGCATGTCCGCCACCCTTCACCCCGCCGTTCGCCGCCAGACCATTGCCGATGCTTTGCGCCGCACCGCGGTCCGTTTGCCTGCTAAAACCGGTATCGTGTGCGGTGCAACGACCTGGACCTATGCCGAATTCGATGCGCTGGTGACGCGCCTGGCAGCAGGCCTGGCCCGCATGGGCGTGGCCGAGGGTGAGAAAGTGGCGGTGCTGGCCCGCAACTCGCACGGTTTTGCCGCTTTGCGATTTGCGCTGGCCCGCCGAGGCGCGGTCATGGTGCCGATCAACTTCATGCTCAAGTCTGAAGAAGTCGCCTACATCTTGCGGCACGCGGGTGCCAAAACCTTGGCCACCGACAGCGGCCTGGCCGAGCTGGCGCAGGCCGCCAGCAAGCTGGATACGAAAGTCGAGCAGTTCATCTGGCTGCCCTCCGAAGACCCGAGCCAGCCGGTGGCGGGCATGCACAGTTTTGACACGCTGGCCGCCTGCCAAGAAGAGCTGCCCGATGTGCAATTGGGCAGCTACGACGTGGCGCAAATTGTCTACACCAGCGGCACCGAGTCCTCGCCCAAAGGTGCACAGCTCACGCACGATGCGGTGCTGTGGCAGTACGTCAGCTGCGTGATCGATGCCGAAATTGCCGAGGCCGATGTGGCCCTGCACGCGCTGCCGCTCTACCACTGCGCCCAGCTTGATGTGTTCTTTGGCCCGGCCATTTACATGGGCAGCACCAATGTGATCACGGCCAAGCCCACGCCCGACAACCTGCTGCCGATGCTCGAAAAGTTCGGCATCACCAGTTTTTTTGCGCCGCCCACGGTTTGGATCGCGTTGCTGCGCTCGCCTTTACTGGACCCGGCCAAGCTTGTCCAACTGGCCAAAGGCTACTACGGTGCGTCCATCATGCCGGTGGAGGTGCTGAAAGAGCTGGCAGCACGCCTGCCGAATGTGCGTTTGTGGAACCTGTACGGCCAAACCGAAATTGCGCCATTGGCCACCATGCTTGGCCCAGAAGACCAGCTGCGCAAACCCGGCTCGTGCGGCAAGGCGGTGCGCAACGTCGAGACCCGCGTGGTGAACGACGCCATGGAGGACGTGGCCGTGGGCGAAGTGGGTGAGATCGTTCACCGCTCGCCACACCTGATGCTGGGCTATTTCCACGACGACGAGCGCACGAAAGCTTCGTTTGAGGGCGATTGGTTCCACAGCGGTGATTTGGGGCTCATCGACGAGGAGGGCTACATCACCGTGGTGGACCGCAAGAAGGACATGATCA
The DNA here is from genome assembly GCA_943331105.2 of Akkermansia muciniphila. Classification (GTDB taxonomy): domain Bacteria; phylum Pseudomonadota; class Gammaproteobacteria; order Burkholderiales; family Burkholderiaceae_C; genus Limnohabitans_A. The sequence goes on along the minus strand of CALQKH020000003.1, from coordinate 206,768 downwards.
AGTCCGGTGGCGAAAACGTGGCCAGCCGCGAGGTCGAAGAAATGATCTACCGCCTGCCGCAAGTCAGCGAGGTGGCGGTGATCGGCTTGCCCGACCCCAAGTGGGTCGAGGCCGTGACGGCGGTGGTGGTGGTCAAGGTCGGGCAAACGTTGGACGAGGCGGCGGTGATCGCGCACTGCGCAGAGCACATGGCTGGCTTCAAGTGCCCCAAGCGCGTGGTGTTCACCGACACGCTGCCCAAAAACCCGAGTGGCAAACTGCTCAAGAGGGATTTGCGCTTGCGGTATGCCTGAAGCTTTGGGCGTGAGGGCAGCAGCCCCAAAGCGTGTGAACCTAGGGAAACTACTGATTAAATGTTCTATGCATAAGACTTGAATGTCCTATTGACAGGACAATGGGACTGTTTAATCATCAAGATCATGGATGCCCATCTGCCTTTGCCCAAGTACCACCAGATCTATCTGGTGCTGCGTGAGCAATTGCGCGAAGGTCGCTTTGACCATGGCTTGCCGGGCGAGATGGCTTTGATGGGTCAATTTGGTGTGGCGCGTGTCACGGTTCGGCGGGCCTTGTCCCAGCTGGCCGAAGAAGGCTTGATTCAGCGCGAGCCCGGGCGCGGTACACGGCCCGTTTCGGCGCGTGCGCAAGAGGTGCACATGCAAGCCTCGACCATGGCCACGGGCCAGCAGGCACGCCTGACGGGTTTGCTGGAGAACTTGGTCACCATGGGTATGCGCACCAAGGTGAAGGTGCTCAGCGTGGAGTGCATGCGGGCCCCGGTGGACGTGGCCGCTGCGCTCAAGCTGCACAGCGCGGCTCTGGTGCAAAAAGCCGAGCGCGTGCGCAGCACGCCCGAAGGTCCCTTGTCACACATCACCACCTGGGTGCCCGATTCAATTTCTTCGGGTTTTGGCAAGCGTGAACTGGCGCAAAAACCCATTTTGGTGCTCCTCGAAGAGTCGGGCGTCAAGGTGGGCCGAGCCGAGCAAACCATTTCGGCCCGTCTGGCCGATGTGGGCATGGCCCAGCATCTGGATGTGTCCGTCGGATCGGCCTTGCTGGCGGTGCGGCGTTTGATTTATGACGTGGACGAACGTCCCGTCCAATGGCTGCATGGCTTGTACCGACCGGACCGGTATGAATACCAGATGCAGTTATCCCGCGTTGGCAGCATCGATGCCAAGGTGTGGGTAAGCCAAGAGCTGTCCGCCAACTTTCATTGACCTACTTAAAGGATGTTCTCATGACCTCACGTCGCACTTTCATGGGCCAGTCCGCTGCTGCGGCCTCGGCGCTCGCTTTTCCGTTGGTGGGGGGCGCTCAGCCCAAAACCATCAAAGTGGGTGTGCTGCACCCCGTCACCGGTGCCTTGGCTTATTCGGGCCAGCAGTGTCGCTTGGGCGCGATGATGGCCATTGAAGACATCAACAAAGCTGGCGGCATCAAGTCTTTGGGCGGTGCCAAGATTGAAGCCATGCTGGGAGATGCGCAGTCCAACCCCCAAGCGGGTGCAGCCGAAATTGAAAAGATGAATGAAGCGGGTGTCAGTGCTGTGGTGGGGGCATTTGCCTCGGCCATTTGCTTGGCCACCACCCAAGCCGCAGCCAAATACAACCTGCCCCATGTGGTGGATGTGGGCGTGGCTGACCAAATCGTCGAGCGCGGCTTGAAAAACACTTTCCGCTTTGGCCCCGGTTACAGAAAATGCGCCGAAGTGGCCGTGTCCAGCCTGCACGTTTTGAACACGGCCGCAGGCAAGCCCGCCCGTACGGTGATGATCGTGCACGAAGAGTCGCTGTTCGGCACAGGCACGGCTAACTTGCTGGCCAAAGAGCTGCCCGGCTATGGTTACGAAGTCAAAGAAATCATCAAACACGCCAACCCTACGCGTGACTTCAACAACATCGCGCTGCGCATCAAGCAGGTCAACCCCGACATCCTGATCCCGGCCAACTACTACAACGAATACGCCTTGTTGGTGCGCACCTTGCAGCAGCAAAAAATCACGCCCAAAGCCATTTACTCGGTGCTGGGCGGCGCGGCTTCTAGCTACAAGTTCGTCAAGGAGTTTCCTGATGCGGCCAACGGCATCATCGACTGCAACCACTGGTTCAATCCACGTGACAAACGCTCGGCCGAGTTGCGCAAACGCGTGGAAGCACAGGGTCAGTTCTTCAGCTACGAAGTGTTCATGACCTACACCGCCATGAGCTTGTTGGCCGATGCGATCGAACGCGCCAAGTCCACCGACCGCGCCGCCATCATCGACGCCCTGGCTGCGAGCAAGTTCGCCAACCACATCATGCCCTACGGCCCCACGCAGTTTGTCAATGGCCAGAACATGGGCGCACAGCCTTTGATGACCCAGGTCCACAAAGGCGACATCAAGGTGATTGTGCCGCGCGACTACCGCGAGATTGAGCCGATTTTCCCGCTCAAGGGCTGAACTGCGCAGACCTGAAAGACCCCGATGCTGGACTTCAACATCCTGTTTCCTTCGATGCTCAACGGCATCACCACAGGTGCCGTGTATGCGCTGATCGCACTGGGCCTCACGCTCATTTATGGCGTATTGCACATCATCAATTTTGCGCATGGCGCGTCATTGATGGTGGCGCTGTATGGCGTGTACATGTTGAAGCAACAGTTCGGGGTCGATCCCTACATGGCCCTGCCCATCATGGTGCCGGCCATGTTTTTTCTGGGGTATGCGCTGCAACGCGGTGTCATCAACCGCGCCAGCCACGGCAAGGACGAAAACATTTTGTTGGTCACGCTGGGCCTCTCGATCGTGCTCGAAAACCTGGCGCTGCTGTTTTTCAAATCCGACACCCGCACCATCGAGACCTCTTACACCTTGACCACGGTCGAGATCGGCCCGGCCTTCATTGCACTGCCCAAACTGGTGTCCTTTGCTGGCGCACTGGTGGTGTCGGCTGTGCTCTTACTGATTGTGGAAAAAACCGATTTAGGCCGCGCCATCCGCGCTGTCTCCAAAGAAAAGCAAGGCGCACGTTTGATGGGCATCGATGTGGACCATGTGTATGCCATGTGTTTTGGTTTGGGCCTGGCCAGTTTGGGCGCTGCAGCCTGCTTTTTGATGCCGGCCTATTACGTGAACCCGCAAGTGGGCAACGGCTTTGTGCTGGTGGCCTTCACCATCGTGGTGTTGGGCGGCATGGGCAGTTTTACCGGGGCTTTGCTCGGTGGTTTGCTCATTGGTGTGGTCGAGTCGCTGGGCGGTTTGCTGCTGGGTGAGTCCCTGGGTCAAGTGGGTATTTTTGTGATTTTCATTGCGGTGCTTTTGCTGAGGCCACAAGGATTTTTTGGAGCGAAGGCATGAAAGACTTTCGCAACATCGTGCTGTTTGTGGTGCTGGTGGGGGCGGTGCCCTTGTTCACCGATTCGGGCGTGATGCTCAACTTCGTCATGACGTCTTTGTACGCGTGTCTGTTGTCGCAGGCGTGGAACGTGCTGGGTGGTTTTGGTGGACAGTTTTCGTTTGGCCATGCGCTGTTTTTTGGCACGGGCGCATACGTGCAGGCCATCGCGCAAATGCAGTGGGGCCTGAGCCCCTGGGTCGCTTTGCCGCTGGCCATGGTGTTTGCGTCGGGTGTGGGGGCCTTTGTGGGCGCGGCCTCATTCCGCTATGGCCTCAAGGGCTCATACTTCGCGCTGGTCACGCTGGCCTTTGCTGAGGTGTTCCGCATTTTGGCCACCTCGGTGCCCTTTACCGGGGCGGGTGTGGGCATGATGCTGCCGCTCAAAGAGTCGACTGCGAACATGCAATTTGGCAGCCGCGCCGGTTTCATCTGGCTCATGCTGGGCTTGGTCACGCTGGCGCTGTGCATCACCGCGTGGCTGCGTCACTCTCGCTTTGGCGCTTACTTGCAGGCGGTGCGAGACAACGAAGACGCGGCCCGCGCCATTGGCGTGAACCCTTTCAGCGTCAAGCTGATCGCCACCGTGTTGTCCGGCGGCCTGATGGGCGCAGGCGGTGCGTTTTATGTGCAGGTGTTCCAGTACATCGACCCGGGCATCGCCTTTGGGGCGCACACCTCGGTCGAGGCCTTGGTGGGGGCGATTGTGGGCGGCATGGGCACGTTGTGGGGCCCGCTCTTGGGCGCGGTGAGCCTGCACATCTTGGCCGATGTCACGCGCAATTTGTTTGGGCAACTTCCGGGCATCAACATGGTCATTTATGGCGTGGTGCTGATCGTGATCGTGATGTTCTTGCCGCGCGGCATTGCGGGGCTGGGCACCATCACGCCGTTGCAATGGTTGCGCGGGAGCAAGTCGGATGGAGACAAATCATGAGCACGCTGCTGCAGATCGAGGGCGTGGACAAGTCCTTTGGCGGCTTGAAGGCCGTGCAAAACGTGAGCCTGTCGGTGACGCAAGGGCGTCTGAGCGCCTTGATTGGGCCCAACGGCGCGGGCAAGACGACTTTGTTCGCGCTCATGTCGGGCTTTTTGACACCGGATACGGGTCGTGTGGTGTTTGCCGGTCAAGAGATCACGGGCCAGCCGCCGCATCTGAATGCCCGCATGGGCCTGACACGTACTTTCCAGATCGTGCAGCCCTTTGCGGCGCAAACCGTGCGTGAGAACATCGCGGTGGGAGCCCACTTGCATTTGCCAGGCCGCGCGAAGGCGCTTGAATTTGCCGAATCGGTCGCCCAACAAGTAGGCCTGAGCCCACAGCTGGACAAGCTGGCCAGCGACCTGACGGTGGCTGGCCGCAAACGCTTGGAGCTGGCGCGTGCACTGGCTACGCGTCCACGCTTGTTGCTGCTCGACGAGGTGCTGGCAGGCCTGAACCCTCAAGAAATTGCCGAGATGATCCCAGTGGTGCAAGGCATTGCCCAAAGCGGCGTGACGGTGCTGATGATCGAGCACGTCATGCAAGCTGTGATGAGCCTGGCGCAAGAGGTCTGGGTGCTGGCGCAAGGACAACTGATTGCCCAAGGCACTCCCGCCGAGGTCACCCGCAACCAAGCCGTTGTGGAGGCCTATTTGGGCCATGGCACGGCGGAGCGTTTGCAAAAGAGCGCGGCTCAAAGTCAATCAGCGCATGTTGCACAGGAGTCCACGGTATGAGCGCCCTCTTGAATGTCCAAGGCATCAAGTCAGGCTACGGCGTGGTCGAAGTCTTGCGCGGTGTCGATTTGCATGTGATGCCGGGTGAATTGGTGGCGCTGCTGGGTAGCAACGGTGCAGGCAAGACCACGCTCAATTTGACCCTGAGCGGTTTGGTGGCCACGCGCGCTGGGCAGGTGCAGTTTGACGGGCATGACATCACCGGTTTGCATTCCCGCCAAGTGGTGGTTCGTGGCCTGATTCATGTGCCTGAAGGCCGCAAGGTGTTTCCGAACTTGAGCGTTCACGAAAACCTGGAGCTGGGAGCCTTCACGCGGGGACGAGCGCGACGCCTTCAGAACTTGGACAAGGTTTACGAAACCTTTCCGCGCCTCAAAGAGCGCGTCAGCCAGTTGGCAGGCACCTTGAGTGGTGGCGAACAGCAAATGCTCGCCATTGGCCGAGGATTGATGGCCGAGCCGCGTTTGCTGATTTTGGATGAGCCATCTCTGGGCTTGTCACCGTTGTTGGTCGAAGAGTTGTTTGGCCTTATTTCTCAACTGCGCAGCACCGGTTTGTCGATTTTATTGGTGGAACAAAACGTGGGCCAATCCCTGGACATTTCTGACCGTGCTTATGTGATGGAAAACGGACATATTCGCTTCAGTGGAACACCTGGCGAATTGTTGGCCAGCGACACCCTCAGGCAGGCTTACCTGGGCATGTGACCCATGGTCAAACCATTTGAATGCCCGTGCTGTTCAACCTCAATCCCATTCATCTTCTCTTTTTCAAAGGAGTTTTCATGCCAACAAGTCCCATGATTTCTCGCCGTTTATTGACCTTGGGTGCGGCCTTGGCCTTTGCGGGTTGTGCGCAAGCCCAGTCGCAACCGCCCATCCGAATTTTGGTGGGTGCTCCCGCTGGCGGCACGACCGATACGATGGCGCGCACACTGGCTCAGGTGTTGGGTCCTCAGCTGGGCCGTACGGTGGTGGTGGAAAATCGCCCTGGAGCAGGCGGCAACTTGGCTGCAGACACCGTGGCCAAAGCGGCACCGGACGGGAATACGCTGCTGATGAGTTTTACCAGCCACGCCATCAATGCCTCTTTGTACCCCAGCCTGCCCTTTGACCCGGTGAAGGACTTCACGCCCTTGACCATGGTGTCGACATCGCCCTCGGTGCTTGTGGCTCACCCCAAAGTGCCTGCGAACAACATCAAAGAGCTGATTGCGTTGGCCAAGTCCAAGCCTGGACAACTCAACTTTGCGATTGGCGCTTTGGGTTCGTCGCTGCACATGGCTGGTGATGCTTTCAAGATGCAGTCGGGCGTGTTCATTGTCAATATCCCTTATCGCGGTACCGCCCCAGCGGTCCAAGACGTCTTGGCCGGTCAAGTGGATTTGATGTTCGCAGCCGTGGGCAATGTGCAAGCGCACATCAAGGCGGGCAAGCTCAAGGCGCTGGGCGTTACCAGTGCCAAACGTTTGCCAGCTTACCCAGAGGTGCAAGCCATTGGCGAAAGTTTGCCCGGGTACGAGTCGAGCGCTTGGTTTGGTCTGTTCGGTCCCGGCCGCATGAGCCCTGAATTGACCAAACGCTTGGCCGATGCAGCGCGAGCCGCTGTGCAGTCGCCCGAGGTCAGGCGCCGCATTGAAAACGAAGGGGCCACGCCCGTGGGCAACAGCCCCGAAGAGTTTGCCCGCTTTGTTGACAGCGAAATTGTGCGTTGGCGGGCTGTGGTTCAGTATGCAGGAGCCAAGCCTGAATGAGCCAACACCCTGCACAAACATTGGCCCAAAAGCTGATCGCCCGTGCAGCCGGGCGAAGCCATGTGGCGGTCGGTGAGTTGGTCACCTGCAAGGTCGATCTGGCCATGTTCCATGACTCGTCAGGACCTCGTCGCTTGAAGCCCATGCTGGACGAACTGGGCGCTGAGATCTGGGACAAAAACAAAGTCGTTTTGGTGCTCGACCACTATGTACCCGCCCAAGACGCGGATGCCCAAAAGATCATCCAAATCACCCGGGACACCGCCAAAACCTGGCAATTGCCGCACGTCATCGACAGCGAGGGCATTTGCCATGTGGTGCTGCCCGAGCGGGGTCATCTGAAGCCTGGCATGTTGTGTGTGGGTGGGGATTCCCACTCGCCCACTGGCGGTGCATTTGGCTGCTACATGTTTGGCATCGGAGCCACCGAAATGCTGGGTGTGTGCGCGACGGGTCAAATTTGGCTGCAAGTGCCGCGTACCTTGCGCATGCACTGGTCGGGCCGATTGCAATCGGGCGTGTCGGCCAAAGACATGATGCTGCACATGGTGGGGCGTTTTGGCATGAACGGCGGTCAATACCAAGCGGTCGAATTTGCCGGTCCTGCGGTCCAGGCGCTGTCCATGGCCGAGCGCATGACGCTGTCCAATATGAGCGCCGAGATGGGTGCGCAAGTTGGTTTGATTGCGGCCGACACCACCACCTTGCAATACCTGCGCGGCGTGGGCGTGAGCGATGCTGATTTGGTGAATGCCGAACAGTGGTGCTCGGATGATGACGCTGAATTTGAGGATTACAGGTTTGACGCATCGGCCCTGAGTCCCCAAGTGGCGGCTCCGCACAGCCCTGCCAACACAAGGGATGTGGGCGCATTCGCTGATGTGCTGCCCAATATCGCTTACATCGGTGCCTGCACGGGCGCCAAACTCGATGACCTGCGCGCCGCAGCTTCGGTGCTCAAAGGCAAGCATGTGGCCCAGGGTGTGCAGCTGATGGTGGCCCCCGCCAGTGCCCGTGAACAAGCGCAGGCCACGCAAGAAGGTGTGATGCAAACCTTGCTGGACGCCGGGGCCACGGTGCTGCCCAACAGCTGTGGCGCGTGTGCGGGCTACGGTGCCACTTTCCCTGAAGGCTCTACTGTGATCTCGACCACCGCGCGCAACTTCAAAGGCCGCATGGGTCCTGCCAGTGTGAATGTGTATTTGGCCTCGCCCTACACGGTCGCGGCTTCTGCTTTGCGCGGACGCATCACCGATGCACGCGAGGTGATGGCATGACGCAGCGCGCATTTGACAACGCCAAGGTGTGGCGTCTGGGTGCTGACGTGGACACCGATGCCTTGGCCCCTGGTGCTTACATGAAGCACGGTCTGGATGTCATTGCCCAGCACTGCCTGGAGGCGGTACGAAGCGACTTTGCTACCGGCGTTCGGGCGGGCGATGTGATCGTGGCCGGAGCCAACTTTGGCATCGGTTCTTCCCGCGAGCAGGCCTCTGGCGTGCTGCGCCATCTGGGCTTGGCTGCGGTGATTGCGCCTTCCTACAGCGGCCTTTATTTTCGCAATGCTTTCAATTTGGGGCTTTTGCTTTTGACATGCCCTGAAGCCGATCAAATCCAAGCAGACGAACGGATTGCGGTGCGATTTGATGGCGACGGGCCTGTGGTGATGCGCGCCTGTGGTCAGCGTCTGGACTGTGCGCCGATACCTGATTTTTTAATGGACATGGTCGATGCAGGCGGCTTGTTGCCCCTGCTTCGAAGAAGAAAGCCCGCATGAACCCGATCGATTCTCTTTCTCCTGCCGCGACAGCCATGGACCCCGTGACTTTGGCCGTGTTGCGCGGCCGGCTTGAACAAATTGCCGACGAGATGGACGCGACGCTCTACCGCAGCGCCTTCAACCCCATCATTGCCGAGGCGCACGACGCTTGCCACGGCTTGTACGACGCCGTCACCGGCGACACCCTGATCCAAGGCAAATCGGGCTTGCCGGTGTTTGTAGGTGCCATGGCTTTTGCGGTGCGGGCGGCCATGCGTGTGGCGGCTGAGCGCGGCGGCATGCAGCCGGGTGATGTATGGTTATTCAACGACCCGTATGAAGGTGGCACGCATGCCAACGACTTCAAGCTGGTCAAACCTTGCTTTCGCAATGGTCAGTTGTATTGCTTTTTGGCGTCTGCTGCGCACTGGCACGACGTGGGCGGCGCGGTGCCCGGCAACTACAACCCAGCCGCCACCGAGTGCTGGCAAGAAGCGGTGCAGATTCCGCCGGTGCGGATCTTGCGCGGCGGTGTGCTGGACGATGATGTGCTGGCCATTTTGCGGGCCAACACCCGATTGCCCGATAGCCTGTGGGGCGACCTGAACGGTCAGTTGGCAGCGCTCGAATTGGGCGCACGGCGCCTGGACGGACTGCTGGACGAATACGGCGACGCCAAAGTGGCACAAGCCTTGGTAGAGCTGCGCAGCCGCGCAGTGCGTTTGATGCGTTCGCACATCGCCAGCCTGCCCGATGGCCGTTACAGCTTTGAAGACGTGCTGGACAACGACGGCGTGAAAGACGAACTGCTGACGATTGCACTCGACATGACCGTGGCCGGTGACCGGTTGACGCTGGACTTTTCACGCACCTCGGCGCAATGCGCGGGTCCGGTGAACATCTCACGCGCTACTGCGGTGGCCGCTTGTTATGTGGCCTTGAAGCATGTGTTCCCCGATGTGCCCGCCAACGCGGGTGTCCTCGATGCAGTGGATTTTGTGATTCCCGATGGTTTGGTCATCAGCGCTTCGCGCCCGCGCCCGGTGGGCGGCTACACCGAAACCATTTTGCGCATGATCGATGTGATTTTCAGCGCCACGGCCCTGGCCGACCCGCAGCGGGCGGTTGCCCATGCCTACGGCACCATCAACGCCTTGTCGATTGCCGGCCACCGCACCGACGACAAGCGCAAAGGCCAGCGCTGGGTGATGTTCAGCTTTTTTGGCGGTGGTCACGGCGGCCATTCGGATGGCGACGGCCTGTCACACGGCAACGCGCCCATCTCGACTGCCACGATCCCGCCCATGGAGATTCTGGAAGCGGCCTACCCGGTGCGCTTCACGCAGTGGGCCTTGCGCCCCGGCTCGGGCGGCGATGGCCAGCACCGGGGTGGCTTGGGTGCGATTTACGAAATTGAATTGCTCGAAGACAGCGCCGAGGCCTTCATTTTTGGCGAGCGCGGCAAGTCTGCGCCCAAGGGCATTCATGGCGGCCAGCCTGCGCTGCCCAATGTGTTTGAGTACTGCCAAAACGGCGAGTGGAAAACCCCACCCATGGTGTCCAAGATGCTGGGCATTCATCTGAAAAAGGGCGACCGTGTGCGCCTGCAAACGCCGGGTGGCGGTGGCTGGGGATCGCCAGATGAGCGCTCGGCACAAGACCGTGCCAAAGACAGCGCACTGGGTTACACCAAGGAACAAGCATGAGCGAGGCAGCAGTGAATCAGCCGCATTGGGTGGTGGGTGTGGACGTGGGCGGTACGTTTACCGACCTGTTTGTGCTGGACGAAAAAACCGGCCAGGCCCGCATCGTGAAAGTGCCCTCGACCCGGGGCGAAGAAGCCCGGGGTTTCATGAACGGCATCGCCAAAGTCACTGGCAACACGGGGGCTGAAGGTGCCAAAGACATTGCCACCATCGTGCATGGCACCACCGTGGGTACCAACGCCTTGCTGGAACGCAAGATCGCCAGCACCGGCATCATCACCACACGGGGTTTTCGCGATGTTTTGGAGATGCGCCGCCGCGACCGCCCGCAAACCTGGGGCCTGCGCGGCAGTTACACGCCGGTGGTGCCCCGTGCCTGGCGTTTGGAGGTGGACGAGCGTGTGCTGGCCGATGGCCAATTGCACACGCCTGTGAATCTGGACCAGGTGCGCGAACAAGCCCGCGCGCTGCTGGCCGAAGGCTGCGAGGCGGTGTGTGTTTTTTTTGTGCACGCCTATGCCAACCCGGCCAACGAACAAGCCGCAGTGGCCGCAGTCCGCGAGATCTGGCCCAACAGCTATGTGACGGCTGCGAGTGAAGTGCTGCCCGAGATTCGTGAGTTTGAGCGCTGCTCCACAGCCACACTCAACGCCGCTTTGCAGCCCGTGGTGGGCAGCTATTTGCAGCGCCTCGATGGCGACTTGCGTGCCCAAGGCTTTGGCGGTGAGTTGCTGATTGTGCAAAGCAATGGCGGCGTGATGTCCCGCGAGACGGCCTGCGATGTGCCGGTGCGCACCGCGCTGTCCGGCCCGGCGGCGGGCGTGATGGCTTGCGCCGAAATTGCCCGCGCTTCGGGTTTTGAAAACGTCATTACTGGCGACATCGGCGGCACCTCGTTTGACGTGTCGCTGGTGGCCGGGGGCGAAGCGGCACTGGCCGCGCAAACCTCCATCGAATTCGGACTGGTGGTGCGCTCGCCCATGATCCAGATCGAGACCATCGGCGCAGGTGGCGGCTCGATCGCCTCGGTCGATGCGGGCGGCATGCTCCAAGTGGGCCCCGAGTCGGCCGGCAGCATCCCCGGCCCGGCTTGTTACGGGCGCGGCAACACCCGCCCCACGGTGACCGATGCCAATGTGCTGCTGGGCCGCATTGCGGCCGACCGGCCTTTGGGCGGCGGCTTGTTGCAAAAGCTCGATTCGGGCTTGTCCGAAAAAGCGATTGCCCAGCATGTGGCCGAGCCCTTGGGTTTGACGGCGCTGGCGGCGGCCGAAGCGGTTTTGACGGTGGCCAATGCCCGCATGGCAGGCGCGATCCGCGTGGTGTCGATCGAGCGCGGCCACGATCCGCGCCAGTTCGCCTACATGCCTTTTGGCGGCGGCGGCGGCCTGCATGTTTGCGCCATGATGCGCGAGGTGGGAGTGACCACCGGCATCGTGCCGCGTTACCCGGGCGTCACCTCGGCGCTGGGTTGCGTGATGGCCGACATGCGCCACGACGCGGTGCAAACCTTGAATGTGGCTTTGGCCGATGTGGCCTGGCCTTCATTGTTGGAACGCGTGGATGGCCTGGCCGAGGCCTGCCAGTTGCGTCTCGATTCCGCCGGGGTGAACTTTGTGCGGGTGGACGAAGTCATCAGCTTTGACATGCTCTACATGGGCCAGACGCACACGCTGCAAGTCCCGGTGAAACGCGAGCAATTGAATGCTGCCGGTTTGCTGGCCGCGTTTGAGGCCGCTTACCAACACGCTTTTGGTCGTGTGCTGCAAGGCCCGGTGATCCGCGTGATGAACCTGCGTTATGCCCGCATCGGACGGCGTCCCAAGTTTGACTTGGCGGTGCTGGCTCCGCAGGGCGAGGGCCGCACCGCCCCGGTGGGTGAGCAGCAGGTTTACCACCAGGGCCAATGGTGGACGGCGCAGCGCTATGAGCGCTTGAGCCTGCCCGTGGGCACCGTGGTGCAAGGTCCAGCGATCTTGGAGCAGCCCGACACCACTGTTTGGCTCGAACCCGGGTTTGAAGGCCGTGTGGACAAATTGGGCAACTTGTTGGTGGAGCGCGCAGCATGAACTTGAAGAACGCGAAACTTGGCATGGTCATGGTGGACCTGCAAAACGATTTTTTGGCACCCGACGGCGCTTATGCCCGGGGCAACACCTTGAGCGCTGAGGCGGTGAAGCTGCCCGAGCGCATGGCCCCGGTGGCGCGTGCCATCAAAGCCCATGGCGGTTTGGTCACAGCCAGTTTGTTCACCCTGTGGCCCGATGCGCAGGGCGAACCCATGATTTCGGCGCACCTGAAAGAGCGCCGCCCATTTTTGCGCAAGGGCGACTTTGCGCCGGGTAGCCGGGGCCAGGCCAATGTGGACCTGCTCGCGCCACTGGTCGATGTGTCGGTGTTCAAGGTGGCGTATTCAGCCTTCTTCAACACGCAGCTCGACTGGGTACTCAAAAAATCGGGCATCGACACCTTGGTGGTTTGCGGCATCGTCACCAACGGCGGCGTGGCCAGCACGGTGCGCGACGCCCATGTGCGCGACTACCACGCCATTGTTTTGTCAGACGGTTGTGCCGCCTTCAGTGAAGCCGCGCACCAGGCGTCCTTGGCCGATATGGCCTCGGTGGGCGATGTGATGGACAGTGCCACTTTTTTGAAACAACTGGGCTGAAGCCATGAGCGCGCCAGTGCCGCAAGTTCTGCCTGCGAGCGAGTTGCAAGCCCTGGACCACACACCGGTGGTGATCGTGGGTGCAGGCGCTTGTGGTCTCACGGCCGCGCTGGCCTTGACCCGCTTGGGTGTGGACTGCGTGGTGTTGGAGCGCGATGTGTTTGCAGCAGGCTCTACGGCTTTGTCTTCGGGTTTCATTCCGGCACCTGGCACGCAGGCGCAACAGGTCCAAGGCATCAGCGACAGCGTGGTGCAGTTTGCGGCTGACATTCAAGCCAAGGCCCACGGCCAAGCTGCGCCGCATTTGGTGCAAGCTTATGCCCACAGCATCGGCCCCGCCATGGATGCGCTGGCCACGCACCATGGCCTGCCCTGGCAGGTGCTGGACAACTTTTTGTACCCAGGCCACAGCGCTCACCGCATGCACGCCGTGCCCGAAAAAACCGGCGCCGGTCTGATGAGCCGCTTGCAAGCGGCAGCCGACGCCGCAGGCGTGGTGGTGCTCACGCAAGCGCAAGTGACCGAGCTGTGGGCAGACGACACGCAGCGCATTCACGGCGTGGGTTTTGTCAGGCCCGATGGTCAGATCGAGCGCATCCGTTGCGATGGGGTGCTGCTGGCTTGCAACGGTTTTGGTGGGGCCACGGCCATGGTCCAAGAGATGCTGCCCGAGATGGCCGATGCCACTTATGCAGGCCATGTTGGCAACGATGGCAGTGCGATTGCATGGGGTCAACAACTCGGCGCAGGTCTGGCCGACCTGGGCGCGTACCAAGGCCACGGCTCATGGGCGGTACCACAAGGTGCTTTGATTTCATGGGCGCTGATGATGGAAGGCGGTGTGCAGATCAACGCCCAAGGCCAACGCTTTCACGACGAAACCCAGGGCTATTCCGAAGCGGCGGTGCATGTGTTGGCGCAGCCCGGTGGTGTGGCCTGGAATGTGTTCGACGATGCGCTCCTGAATTTTGCGCAAGAGTTCCCGGACTTTGTGGCGGCGCAAGGTGCGGGTGCCGTGCAACACGCCGAAGACGCAAACGAACTGGCGCGCTTGATCGGTTGCCCGTCCGAAGCCTTGCGAGTCACTTTGCATGCGGTGGAGCCCGGCACCGATGCGGTCACGGGCCGAACTTTCCAACGCGCCTTGCAAGCCCCTTTTCATGCCATCAAGGTTACGGGCGCTTTGTTTCACACGCAGGGTGGTTTGGACATCGATGCACACACCCGAGTCTTGCGCCAAGACGGTACGCCTTTGCCCAACCTGCTGGCCGCAGGCGGCGCTGCACGGGGTGTGTCGGGCCAAGCGGTATGGGGCTATTTATCGGGCAACGGTTTGCTCAGCGCCATCGCAGGTGGTCACATTGCGGCGCATACCGCGCAACAACTTTTGAAGGACACGCCATGAGCCAGCTCAACACTTTGGCCCAGCGCCTGCAACAAGAGCAGGCCTTGCTCGCCCCCGGTGTTTACGACGCGCTCACCGCGCTGGTGGCGCAACAGGCTGGTTTCGAAGCGGTTTACCTTTCTGGTGCATCCATTGCCTACACCCGCTTGGGCCGCTCCGACATCGGTCTGACCACCGCCACCGAAGTGGCGCAGACCCTGGCCCACATCACCGACCGGGTGAACATTCCTGTGATCGTGGATGCAGACACCGGCTTTGGGAATGCGCTCAACACCCAACGCACCGTGCGCGATTTTGAACGTGCCGGGGCCGCGATGATCCAGATCGAAGACCAGACTTTCCCCAAACGCTGCGGCCACCTGGATGGCAAAGGCGTGGTGCCGGTAGCAGAGATGCAGGGCAAGCTGCGCGCCGCACTCGATGCACGGCACGACCCCAATACCCTGATTTTGGCGCGCACCGACGCGGTGGCGGTGGAGGGGCTGGATGCAGCGCTGGAGCGGGCCGAGCGCTATCTGGAATGCGGCGTCGATGCCTTGTTCATCGAAGCCCTGCGCTCGGACGAACAGATGAACCGCGCCTGCGCACAGTTTGCAAAGCGTGTGCCGCTTTTGGCCAACATGGTGGAAGGCGGCAAGACGCCGGTGCAAAGCGCGGCCGAGTTGGGTGCGCGCGGATTCAAGATCGTGATCTTTCCGGGCGGCACGGCACGGGCAGTGCTGCACACGCTTCAAGGCTACTACGCCAGCTTGCACACGCATCAGACGACCCTGCCTTGGCAGGGCCAGATGCTGGACTTCGATGGTCTGAACGCGGTCATTGAAACCCAAGAACTGTTGGATTTGGGGCAAAGTTTCGAACAGGGCCCGCCCGGCTTGAAGTGACCGGCGCGCAAGCCATCCTCAAAGGGTTTGCGGACACCAACCCATTTCAAGCCAATGCGCGTAGCCCGTTTTGAAGTGCCATGCGGTGTATTGCACGGGTGTGCCCTGCGGCAGGACCTGCTCTGTCAGGTGGTCGAGCCAAGGGCTCACAGCCCCCATGCTGCGCAGCCAATCTTGGCCTTGGCTGGATTCCATCGCCCATCCTGCAAGAGCGGCTTTGGACTGCGGCCAAGGGTGGTCAGGCAATCGGGGTCCTGACATGCGATCGTGCAAACTGCCCCAAGCCACGCCCTTCATCTGATGCCGTATTTGGCCCAATCGGTGAGTGGTCTCTTGCAAAGGCAAGGCCGTGAAGCGCAATTGCCCCAGCACATTGTCAAACCAAAAAAAAGCGCCAGGCATCGTGCGCACAAGTTCAGGCAGCAGTGCCAAACCATCGCCCGTATGCAGGTGCAATCTTCTTCCCAAGCGCCGCAGGTGTCGGCCATGTCGCGCATAAAAAAGCGGCTTGGCCCAAGGGTCGATGTCCCAGGCATGGACCTCTTCAAATTGGGCCAACCAAGCCGTGGGCAGCATCCAAGCTGCACTCGCGCCGATCAGCACCAATTGTTGGCGAGGCATGTCTTGCGCCATCAGCCAATCGGCGATCTGCGTACAAGCGGGTGCCCAGCGCGCCTGAGAGCGCCACGCACGCACATGCCAATGCCAACCGCCCGTCAAATTCATGCGGTCAATTTATGACTTTTGCAAACGTTCGTTTTGCGGAAACATGAACTTCTTGGCTTCTGCGTCCATTTCTGTCTTGAAGGTGTACTGCGCTTTAAACGCCTCGGCACGCTGAGCAGCTGGGCGCGCATTGACCAAGTCGAGCAGGCGCTTGATGTGGGGGTATTGGGTCCAAGTGGCCTCGCCTGTGCCCAACACATAGGGCAACAAACGTGCCCAGCCCCACAAAGCCATGTCCACGATGCTGTAGTGCTCGCCCAGCATGTAGGTGTGTTGGCTCAGGTGCTTTTCCAGCACGGTCCAGTGGCGGTGCGCCTCAAAGTCGTAGCGGTTCAACGCGTAGTCTTTGGGCTCTGGTGCCGCATGGCGAAAGTGCACCGATTGGCCTGAAAACGGCCCAATGCCACTGGCGATGAACATCAACCAAGACAGGGCTGCACCTCGCCCTTGGGCTTGGGCCACACTGGGTACAAACTTTTGTTCGCGGTCGGCCAAGTACAACAAGATGGCATTACTGTCGAAGACGGTGGTGTCGCCATCGGTGATGGCGGGAACCTTGGCATTGGGGTTGACTGCCAAAAAGGCGGGCTCAAATTGTTGGCCTTTGCGCGTGTCGACGGGCACGGCTTCAAAAGGCAGGCCCAGCTCTTCCAGCAGCAAGGCGATCTTCATGGGGTTGGGGGCAGCATTGAAGAAAAATTTCAGCATGATCAATCCAATTGAGGGGTGAATAACAGAGCCAACGTCAGTGTCGCTGAAACCGTTCATCTAGGGGGTGCTTAGACAGTCATTTGGGCGACTGTCGCTGGCGGGGCTTGTTGTTAATGTCCCCCTTTTTGCCTACTCCAATGACCGAGAGACTTTCGCAAATCACTTACGAGGACTTGCCATCCGAAGTACGCCCCTTGGCCGATGACATCCTCAAAGTGTCCAGTGCTGCTTTGGGTGGGCCTTACAACGCCCTGTTGCGCAGCCCCGACATGGCCCGTCGCGCTTTTGATTTTTTAGACTATTTGCGTTTTCGCACCTCGGTCAATAAGCGCCTGAACGAATTTGCCATTTTGATTCAGGCCCGTATTTCGAACGCGCAATTCGAGTGGTGGGCCCATGAGCGCATCGCACGCAAGGCGGGTTTGTCCGATGCGGTCATCCGTGACTTGCAGCAATGCCAGCGCCCCACCAGCATGCAAGCCGACGAACGCTTGGTGTACGACTACTGCGTTCAGTTGTCGCTCAATCACCGCGTGCCAGATGCTTTGTGGCAAGAGGCCGTCGCGGCCATGGGCGAACAAGCCGTGGTCGATCTCACCGTGTTGTCCGGCACTTATGTCATGGTCTCCATGCTGCTCAATGCCACTCAAGTGGGCATTCCTGACGGGGGCGAGGCCCCTTTGCAGGTGATGGACCCCCAAGACATTCGCCAGCGTTTGCTGGCTTGATCCGTTTTTCACAATCCCCAAGGAGACCGCCATGACATTCCGTTTTGTTCGCAGCGCTTTGGCCCTGATGTTGGCAGCCACGGCCTTGCATGTATCGGCACAAGACTTTCCCAATCGCGCCATCACCATGGTCATGCCCTATGCCGCCGGCGGGCCGGGTGACACCATCACCCGGGTTTTTGCCGGAGCCATGCAAAAGCACTTGGGCCAGCAAATCGTGGTGGACAACACCGCTGGAGCGTCGGGTTCCATTGGCACAGCCAAAGTGGCGCGTGCCAGACCCGATGGCTACACCTTGTTGATGATCCATGTGAGCCATGCCACCAACGTGGCCATGTACAAAGGTTTGCCTTACCACCCGGTTGACGATTTTGAGCCGATTGGCCGCGCCACCAGCGGCCCCATGGTCATCGTCACCCGCAATGATTTTCCGGCGCGCAATTTGAACGAATTTGTGGCCTACGTGAAAGCCAACGGACCCAAAGTCAGTTTGGCGCACGCGGGTGTGGGCTCGGCTTCGCACTTGTGCGGCCTCATGATGATGAATGCCCTGAACGTCAAGCTCAATGAAATCCCCTACAAAGGCACAGGCCCCGCTTTGACAGACCTGATGGGCGGCCAAGTGGACATTTTGTGCGACCAAACTTCTGGCACAGTGCCCTCGGTCAAGGGTGGCAAGATCAAGGCTTATGCCTCAGCAGGCAAGGCTCGTCTGCCCCAGTTGCCTGAAGTGCCCGCCATCACCGATGCCGGCGTAGAGGGTTTTGACATCAACATTTCATTTGGTTTGTACGCACCCAAGGGCACACCCAAACCGGTGCTCGACCAGTTGACCTCTGCGCTGCAAAAGTCGGTGACCGATCCTGAAGTGCGCCAGCGTCTTGAAGCCATGGGCATTTCGGCTGTGTCGGTTGACCAAGCGCGTCCAGAAGCTTTGCGCAACCACCTCAAAAACGAAATCGACACCCTGGGCGGTTTGTTGATCAAGGCTGGCGTCAAAGCCAATTGATACACCCGCTGCGCAAGGGCCATGGGGTCTGCGTCTCGCCTGTTCGGGAGATTTCATGATGCAAAGCTGGTGGCCCTTGCTGCTGACTCTGGTCATCCAGGCCATGGTGGCCATGGCCTTGTTGACTTTGCCAGTGATTGCACCGGTGGTCGCGCAAAATCTGCAGGTGTCTCCTGCACTTGTGGGTTTGTATGTGTCAGTCACTTACGCCGGGGCCATGGTGGCCACCTTGATGGGTGGCGCCACCGTGGCGCGCATGGGTGCCATTCGGGTGAGCCAATGGGGACTTGTGCTTTGCGCTTTGGGTTTGGCCCTGTGCGCTGTGCCTTGGTTGCCGGCCATGGTTGTGGGCGCCGTGTTCATCGGCCTGGGTTATGGCCCCATCACGCCGGCCAGCTCGCACCTGTTGGCCCGCACCACGCCCAAAGCGCAAATGTCTTTGGTGTTTTCCATCAAACAAACCGGCGTGCCTTTGGGCAGCATGTTGGCGGGCGCGATCGTGCCGCCCTTGGCTTTGCTGATCGATTGGCAGCTCAGCATGTTGGTGGTGGCCGCACTGTGCTTGGCGTGCGCCTTGGTGTCGCAGAGCTTGCGGGCCGATTTGGACAGCGACCGGCAAGCTGACCTGCACATTCGATGGGGCAGTTTGATCGACCCTATCCGCATGGTGTTGGCGCACCGAGCCTTGCTCACCATGGCCTCTTGCTCGTTCATGTTCTCGATGGTGCAGTTGTCGCTCACCACCTATTTGGTCACCTTTCTGCACGATGATTTGTCGTATGGATTGGTTGCCGCCGGCTTGGCTTTGTCCGTGACCCAGCTGGGTGGCATTGGTGGTCGTGTGGCCTGGGGTTATGTGGCCGACCGCTGGCTGGGCGCGCGGGCCATGTTGCTGCTTTTGGCCAGCATGATGGCTGTTTGTGCTTTGGGCTCTGCCTTTTTGACCACCGACACGCCGCATGGTGTGGTGATCGCCATTTTGGTCTGCTTTGGCGCGTCGGCCATTGGCTGGAACGGCGTCTATTTGGCCGAAGTGGCCCGCCGTGCGCCACCCGGCATGGCCAGCATGGCCACAGGCGGCACCTTGGCTTTCACATTTTTGGGCGTGGTGTTGGGGCCGCCCATGTTCGGTGCTTTGTCGGGTTTGTTTGGCACGTACCGTGCTGGCTTTGTGGGCCTGATGGTCATGGCCAGTGTGAGCGGTACGGTGCTTTACTTCAGTCAGCGGTCCCGTTGAATCGGGCCTTTAGCCTGCCAACAAAATCTGGTCGATCCAGTCTTGAATGGCGGGCCCGTCCATGCCGTGCGCCAGACCCAACAACATGACGATGCGCACCTTGTGCGGTGGCAGGGGTCCTGCGGTCAAGATGCCATGCTGCGCATCGGCGTACACGCTGGCCCGTGTCACGCTGCCGGTGATGAAGCGGGCGCAGCGTGCCACCAGCACGCCTTGCGCGGGCAAAGACTGCATGAAAGCACGGTAGGCCGTGGGCGTGTTGGCATTGCCCAAACCGGCATGCACAATGCCCCGCGCTCCAGCAGCCACAAAGGCCCGCATCGCGGTCTCGTCCACGCCGGCATAAGCCACCGCAATGTCCACACGCTGCCATGTCGATGGTGTTTTCCAAGCCACTGTGGGCGCACGCCCGGCTGCGCGAAACCATTGCACCGTCTGGTCAGCCACCTCGCCCACCGCACCGGCCAGTGGGCTGTCAAAAGCTTCCACACTGCTCACATGGCGTTTGCCCACCCACAGGCCAGAGTGGATGCGCCCGTTCATGACCACGAGGGTGCCGCGCCCACGCGCACCGGGGCAGGCCGCCACACTGCAGGCGTCCAGCAAATTGGCCGGACCATCGGCCGAATAAGCGGTGGCCGGGCGCATGGCCCCCACCACCACGATGGGTTTGTCACTGTCCACGCTCAGGTGCAAAAAGGTGGCGGTTTCTTCCAGCGTGTCGGTGCCGTGCGTGACCACGATGCCCGCCACAGCGGGGTTGTTCACGGCTTGCATCACGGCCGCATGCAGATCGAGCCAATGCTCGGGCCGCACGTCATAACTGGCCAGCTGAAGGGGTTGCGAGACCTCCACGTCATAGCGTTGACCCAGTTCTGGCACGGTGTCAACGACAGCGGCCAGGCTCAGGCTGGCGGGTTTGTAGTCGGTGCTGACCGATGCAGCGCTGGCAGCGCCTGCGATGGTGCCGCCCGTGCCGATCAGAGCCAATTTAAGTTTTGTCATGGTTCACGTCTCCGAAAAAATCATGTCGACACGGCCCAACACGCCGAAGTCGGCGCTGGCGCTGTCGCCAGGCTGCAGTTCAAGTGGCACCATGCAGGTGCCAGTGGTCACCACATGACCCTTTTGCAGTGTGATGCCCAGGCTCGACAGCTGGTTGGCCAGCCAGGTCAGGGCGATGCGCGGGTCGCCCAGCACGTTGCCGCCGGTACCGTCGCGGGTGTACTTCAGTTGGCTGCCATGTTGGACTTGGGCCTGCACCGGGTAGGTGCTCAAGTCCAGATCTCGCCACACATTGGGCGCGGCCGGGCCCAGCACAAAGTGTCGCGCACACGCGTTGTCGGCCAACAGTTGTGCCTCGCCTGCGGCGGTGAACGGGTTCATCCGCGAGTCTGGCACTTCCAGGGCCGGGTGCAAACGGGCTACGGCAGCCATGACTTGCTGTTGGGTATAGGGTTCAGCTTGCGGTGGCAGGTCTCGTGCCATCACAAAGGCAAATTCCGGCTCGGCCACTCGCATGCGGTTGCCCGCAGAGGGCACGGTGGAGCCGCTTTCAAACACCTGGCCAGACAACAAGCGCCCAGCCATCGGGCCGCTCACGTTGATGTGCGCTTGGCCGTTGGCGCTGGTGGCGGCAATTTTCCAGCCCACCACTTGGCGGCCAGACACGGCGGGCAGTTGGGCTTGTGCGGCATAGCCTTGCAAAACCGTGACTGGGCGACAGGTCTCGGGCAAACTGCTCAGCACTTGGCCCGATTGCCAATGGGCCCAGATCTGGCGTGCAGACTCGGAAGCTTTTTCGCAGGTCAAAGAGGTGTGATCGTTCATGGCTTAATTGTGAGCGCATCCGCCGGGTTTGCGCACAGGATTGCGTGTATAATTTCGGGCTAAATGGCCATGGCCATCAATCACGGTGATATAGCTCAGTTGGTTAGAGCGCAGCATTCATAATGCTGATGTCGGTGGTTCAAATCCACCTATCACCACCAAATTTCAAAGCCTGCAGTTCAACGACTGCGGGCTTTTTGGTTTTCTGCCCCCGCACTTTCACCTGCCCACAATGAGTGCGCAAGTCCTTTGCCCTGCTAAACCTTCCCCTCTGCGTTAAGGTCAATACATGAACAAGCAATCTTGGACGCATGGTTTGAAGCTGGGTATACGTCAGCTGTGGCGAGACTTGCGTGCGGGCGAGTTGCGCCTGTTGATGCTGTCGGTGGCGCTGGCCGTGGCGGCTTTGACGGCGGTGGGGTTTTTGGCCGATCGCATGCAGTCGGGTCTGTGGCGCGATGCCCGGCAGCTCTTGGGTGGCGATGCGGTGGTGGTGAGCGACCAGCGCACCCCGGAGGCTTTTGTGCGCCAAGCCCAAGCGGTGGGCTTGCAAACCAACACCAATGTGAGCTTTCCCACCATGGCGCGAGCCATCAGCGGGCCGAACACCAGCAACCCTTCTGTATCTTCTGCCGCATCGGCCACACTTGGTTCAGCTGACACGCCACCTGCCACCCGCTTGGTGGCCCTCAAAGCGGTGGAGTCCGGCTATCCCTTGCGCGGTCGCTTAGAAATTGCAGGGCAAGCAGCGGCCACCATTCCGATTGAGGGCGAGGTCTGGGTGGACTCAGCTTTGCTCGAGGCGCTCAATGTGCAGGTCGGAGACATGTTGGGCCTGGGCAACCGCAATCTGCGCATTGCCGCCACCATCACCCGTGAGCCCGACCGAGGTGCCGGGTTCATGGCTTTTGCACCCCGCGTGATGATGAACCAGGCCGATTTGGCATCGACCGCTTTGGTGCAACCGGCCAGCCGTGTGAGCTGGCGCATGGCGGTGGCCGGCAGTGATGCGGCTGTGGGTCAGTTTTTGCCTTGGGCGCGTGCAGAAGTCGATAAGCCCGAGGTGCGTGGCGTCAAAGTCGAGTCACTTGAAAGCGGTCGCCCTGAAATGCGACAGACCTTGGACCGTGCCTCGCAATTTTTGAATTTGGTGGCTTTGTTGGCGGCCTTGCTGTGCGCTGTGGCCGTGGCTTTGGCGGCGCGCAGTTTTGCCGAGCGCCAACTCGACGCATGTGCTTTGCTGAGGGTTTTGGGTCAAAGCCAGCGCACACTTACTTTGAGTTATGGCCTGGAGTTTTTGGGCGCGGGCGTGGTCGCCAGCGTGTTGGGGGTGTTGGCCGGTTATGCCGTGCATTTGGGCTTTGTGTTTTTGTTGGCTGGCTTGGTTGAGGCCAATTTGCCCAGCGCCAGTTGGCAGCCCGCCCTGATGGGTTTGGCCATGGGCTTGACCTTGCTCGTGGCCTTTGGCTTGCCACCGGTGTTGCAGTTGGCCAAGGTGCCGCCGCTGCGCGTGATCCGGCGTGACTTGGGCCAAGTGCAGGTGCAATCAGGCTTGGTTTTGGCGATGGGTTTGATCGGCTTTGCGATGACTTTGCTCATGGTCAGCCGTAACTTGACCTTGGGATTGATCACGGTGGGCGGTTTTGCGCTGGCGCTGGTGGTGTTTGCCGCGTTGGCTGCTGCGGCTTTGTGGGTGCTGCGCCGCTCGGTACCCGACGAATCAGCCCCCCGTTGGCTGCGCTTGGCCACACGCCAAGTGGCGGCACGGCCCGTGTTTGCCGTGGTGCAGGTCAGTGCTTTGTCGGTCGGTTTGCTGGCGCTGGCTTTGTTGGTTCTGCTGCGCACCGACCTGATCGCCAGTTGGCGCCAAGCCACCCCGGTGAACGCGCCCGACCGGTTTGTCATCAACGTGCAGCCTGAGCAGGCCGAGCCGTTTTTGGCGCACTTGAAAAATGCCGGCGTCCAGAATCCCGACTGGTTCCCCATGATCCGGGGTCGTTTGGTGGCCATCAACGGCCGCGTTCTGGGGCCAGATGATTTGGAAGCCGATCGCGGGAAGCGGTTTTTGGACCGCGAGATCAACCTCTCGCACAGCGCCGAGCTGCCCACACACAACCCCTTGGTGGCAGGACGCTGGCAATCCGAAGAGTTGGGTGGTGTGAGCGTGGAAGAGGGCATCGCCAAAGCGCTGGGGGTCAAGCTCGGCGATCTTTTGGGTTTTGACATCGCTGGGCAAGCCCACGAGGCCCGCGTGACCTCGCTGCGCAAAGTGGACTGGGGCTCGATGCGGGCCAATTTCTTCATGCTGTTCCCGGTCTCCAGCATGCCGGATTTGCCCATGACCTACATGGCTGCTTTTCAGTCACCGCAAGGCGTGCCTAATTTTGAAAACGCCATGGTCAACGAGTTTCCCAACATCACCAGTGTGGACATGCGCAGCACGCTGGCGCAGGTGCAACGGGTGATGGACCAGGTCATCCGGGCGGTGGAGTTTTTGTTTGCCTTCACCTTGGCTGCAGGCCTGATGGTGCTCTTGGCCGCCGTGGGTGCCAGCCGCCAAGCGCGTGAGCGCGAGTACGCCATCATGCGGGCGCTGGGCGCAGGCCGCAGCCTTTTGGCCCAGGTACAGCGCACCGAGCTCTTGGGCATTGGGTGCTTGGCCGGCTTCATGGCCAGCGCCATGGCTTTGGCCGTAGGCTGGGCTTTGGCGCGTTATGCGTTTGAGTTCGCCTGGCAGGCTCCTTTGTGGGTTCCGCTGGTGGGTGGCCTGACCGGGGCTTTGCTGGCTTGGGGTGCAGGCAGCCTGAGTTTGGCTGGCGTTTTGCGCCAGCCAGTGGTTCAGACACTGCGCCAAGCTGCGCAGTGATCCCGTTGGCTCCGGGCCCTTTGCAACACTGCACAATTGAGCTTTATGAACATTGAAGACAAGCCCCCGTTCGACACGCCATTTGCCTGGATCGGTGGCGAGGCCGTTGTGCGCGCCTTGGCCGATCGCTTTTATGACCTGATGGACATGGAGCCTGGCTTCAAAGCGCTGCGTGACGCCCATGGCAGCACCCTGGACGGCGCGCGTGACAAACTGTTTTGGTTTTTGTGCGGCTGGCTGGGTGGGCCCGAGCACTACACCGAGCGTTTTGGCCACCCGCGTTTGCGCATGCGCCACATGCCGTTTTCCATTGGGGTGCTCGAGCGTGACCAGTGGCTCGCCTGCATGGACCAGGCCATGACCGAGCTCAACGTCGATACCGTGCTGCGTGAGCGCTTGAACGCCAGCTTTTTCAAAACCGCCGATTGGATGCGCAACCAAGGCGCTTGACGCGCCCGGGCTGTGAGTGCGCTTTGCCCCAGCCCCTGAATGCACAGCCCGGAGCCCTTTTGTGAAAATCAATGCGCTGCAAGACTTGAAAAAAGTTCGGCAACAACTGGCCGAGGCCCAGGCGCAGGCGCAAGCGCTGGCCGAAGCGCGTGCGCTGGCGGCCAAGCAGCTTGAGGCTGAAAGCCATTTGTTTGTCCGTGCCGTGGGCGCTGTGCAACGTTTGCCTGACCACGACCAAGTCAGCTTGACCGGGCCGAGTCCGGCGCCCATTGCCCACCAACGCCAGTTGGACAACGAAGCGGTGCTGCGCGATTGCCTGAGTGACGAATTTGATGCCAGCACCTTGCTCGACACCGACGACGCCCTGAGCTTTCGCCGTCCGGGGATTGGGCGAGACGTGATCCACAAATTGCGCAAGGGCGACTGGTCCATTCAGCGCGAGATCGACCTGCACGGTTTACGCAGCGATGAAGCGCGCATGGCATTGGCCGAGTTCATCCGCCAGGCGCACCGCCAGGGTTTGCGCTGTTTGCGTGTGGTGCATGGCAAGGGACTGGGCTCTCCTGGCAAAACCCCGGTGCTCAAGTCCAAGGTGCACAGCTGGTTGGTGCAAAAAAACCAAGTCATGGCCTTTGTTCAGGCCAAGCCTGCCGAGGGGGGCGCCGGTGCTTTGGTCGTGTTGCTCAAGTCAGGTGTTTGAAGCGCGCTTGGCCGATCTTGAGGCCTGATTCACAGACTGGGCCACTGGCCTGGCGCACGGGTGGTGGGCACGTTCAAGCGCCATTGGCTCAGCAGCGCCGGGATCGTCAAGCGCAGACGCAGCATGCGCTTGTCGCGTGCGACCCAGGCCGTCAGTTGGCGCTCTTGGCCCATCAAGGCGGGCAGTTCATCAAGTTTGCTCAGGCGCCAACTGCCGCCTTGGCCTTTGGCACCCACCTCCAAGCCCAGCCATTCGTCGCCAGCGGCCAGGCCTGCTGTTTCGGCCGCGCTGCCGCGCAACACCGCTTTGACCTGCACGCTGCCTGCACCTTCACCCACCCTCAGGCCCAGCCGCTGCGCCATGGGTGCCGCCTCGTCGTCCATTTGGATGCCCTGCGCTTCAAGCAACTCGCGCAAAGGCAGTTCTTGTGTGCTGTGCACCCAAGCCTCAATTTCTGCTTGCCAGCTGCGGCCGGTGAGGGCTTGCAACTCGTCCAGCAAGTCTTGCTCGCGCATCGGTCCAGCTTGGCAGCGTTTCCAAAGACCGCGCATCACGGTGTCGAGCGTGATCCCTTCGGTCTTGAATTCGCGGCGCAGCGTCAAATCGAGGCACAGTGCCACCAGCGAGCCCTTGGTGTAGTAACTCACTGTGGCGTTGGGCGTGTTTTCGTCTTGGCGGTAGTACTTGACCCAGGCGTCAAAGCTGGCTTGCGCCACGCTTTGCACAAGGCGGCCCGGCGTTTGCTGCACCTGTGCGATGGCTTTGCCCAGCAACTGCAGGTAGGTGCCGTCGTCGATCAGGCCCGCGCGGCGCAGCAAGATGTCGTCGTAATAGCTGGTGAAGCCCTCAAAGAACCACAGCAGCTTTGTGAAGTTTTCTTGGGTGTAGTCGTACCGGGCAAACGCATCGGGGCGCAGCTGCTTGACGTTCCAAGTGTGGAAATACTCGTGGCTGATCAGGCCCAGCAAGGTGGTGTAGCCCTCGCTGGTTTTGGGGCCGTTGGGGCGGGGTAAATCACTGCGTTTGCAAATCAGTGCGGTGCTGTTGCGGTGCTCCAGCCCGCCATAGCCGTCATGCACAGCGTTCAGCATGAACAGGTAATTTTTATGGGGTGCTTTTTTGCCCGCGGCCTTGCCCGATCCGTGCCAAAACGCGATGGCTGCTTCGCAGATTTTTTGGGTGTCGGCCAACAGGCGCTCACCGTCGAAAGAGGGCAGGGCGCCAGCCACCACAAAGCGGTGCGGCACGCCACAGGCCACAAAACTGCCGCTCCAAAACGCACCCAGCTCAACCGGGCAGTCGACCAGTTCGTCGTAGTTCAGGGCTTGGTAAAGACCAAAGCCTTTTTTGTCTGTCTTGACCGCTGCCAAGCCGGTGGCGGCCTGCCAGTCGGGTTGACTTTTGACGGCAGTCAGCAGCAGTTGGTGAGGCGCATCTTCTTGGCCATGCACGCGCAGGCACACGCTGGTGCCATTGAAAAATCCGCGCTGGCTGTCCAGCCAAGCGGTGCGCACCGAATTGTCAAAGGCATACACCTCGTAACTCAGCACCAAAGGCTGTCCTATCTTGCAGGCGATGTCCCAGGTGCATTTGTCACGTTGGGTGATGGTGGCGGGACGGCGGCCTTGTTTGGCGCTCAGGTTTTGCAGATTTTTAGAAAACTCACGCACCAGATAACTGCCCGGAATCCACACCGGCAGAGACACGGTTTGTGTGGCTTGTGGCTCGGCGATCGTCAAGCTGATGCGGAACAAATGCGCATGCAGGTCGGCGGCTTCAACGGTGTAGTGGAGGGCGGTCATGTTGCACCTGCTGCCAAGAAGCAACTCAGGCAGGCCACGGTCGTCAGCTGCAAGCGCATGGGCAGCCAAGGCGCCAGACCCGCAGCAGGCCAAGTGCGGCGGTCCATCACATAGCAACCGATCAGCACAAAACCCAACAGAGGCAAGCCGGCAAAGGCGGGCATCATCACGCCCACCCAGGCCAGCAGCGAAGGCGCAACGCCCCAAGTGAAGTGGATGCGCGGTGCATTGGGCACGATCAGTGCATTTCGAAAGCCCACGCCCCAATGGATGCCGCCTAAAAATGACACGATCACCGCGCCATAGCCTTGCATGGCCAGCGCCACATACGGGTGCAAGTCGGGCCCCACCAGCCACAGGCACAAGCCCAAAAATACAAACGGGATCAGCCCGGCATAGCCCATTTTTCGGATCAATCGCCAGGTGGCGTCTTCGGTGTGTGGCGTGTTCATTTGATGTCACTCAGAATTTTTTCGACCTGGGCCATGGGCACGGCGCCCGGGATCCGAGTGCCATCGGCAAACAACAACAAAGGCGTGCCCGTGATGCGGTTCTTTTGGCCAAAGGCCACGATGGTGTCAATGGCCGAGGTGTCGCAATTGGCGGTGGGCGGTGTGGTGCCGCCGATCATCCAGTTATTCCACACCTTGGCCTTGTCTTTGGCACACCACACGTTGTTGGATTTGGTGCGCGAGTCTTCGCCCAAGATGGGATAAAGAAAGTGGTAAATGGTCACGTTGTCCAGTTTTTGCAAGTCTTTTTCAAAGCGCTTGCAAAAGCCGCAGTTGGGGTCGGCAAACACCGCCAGTTTGCGCTTGCCATTGCCACGCACTTGGGTGATGGCGGCCTTGAGGGGCAGTTGGTCAAAACCAATGGCAGAAAGTTTGTCTACGCGCTCTTCGGTCAAATTGCGCCGTTGTCGCACGTCGATCAGGGCACCTTGGATCAGGAAGTTGCCTTCGGCGTCGCTGTACATCACTTCGTTGCCCATGCGGATTTCGAACAAGCCGTTCATGGGGGTTTTGCTGACCTCGTCAATTTTGGGCAAATTGGACAGGCGCTCGCTCAGGTTTTTGCGAATCGTGGCTTCTTGGGCCATGACGTTGGCCATGCTGCCCAAAGACAGCGCAGCAGCGACCAGCATCATGGCCAACTTGGGAAGGGCAAACTTCATCTGGGGCTTTCAGGTTCAAAAAAGAAATGGACTGGGTTGACCGGACTCTTCAGCCGTCGGCGCGGTCAGCGCTTTGCCCCATCGCGCGTCGCGTCATCCAATGCTTCAAGGGACCGCTGCGGTCAAAGCCGCGCATGCCCCAATTGCGAAGGTTCTGCCAGACCGGGCCGGGCTGGGCAAACAGGCGCTGAAGACCATCGGTCACCAGGCCCATGGCTTGCACGTCTGCCTGGCGTGCGCGTTCGTAGCGGCGCAGCAATTTCAGGTCGTGCAGGGGACGCCAAAATTCTTTGGCATGGATCACCCGGACCAATTCGGCCACATCGGCCAAGCCGATGTTCAGGCCTTGCCCGGCCAAGGGATGCAGGCTGTGGGCTGCGTCGCCTGCCAATGCAAAAGATTGTTTGACCACGCCGGGCATGGGGCCGATCCAGCGTTCGGCGCGTGCCAGTTGCAGCGGCCAAACGGCACGTTCGGCCGACAGTTGCATGCCTCCTAAGCTGTTCTGGCATGCCGTGGCCAACGTCAACGCAAAGTCTTTGGCCGACATGGCCATCAGTTCTTGGGCCCGCAGCGGGTGCACCGACCACACCAGCGCGACTTCGCGCCCGCCTTCGCCGCCCATGGGCAACAGCGCCAACACTTCGGCTTGTGGCTGGGTCAGGCCTGGTGCAGCGCACCAGCCAAACCATTGCCGGGCGATGCCTTCGTGCGCCCGTTCGCACAGCAAACGAGTGGCCACGGCGTGTTGTGGGTAGTGGGTGATGTCAAAGCCCACACCCAGTTCGGCGCGGGTCTGGCTGGTGCGGCCTTCGCAGACGACGGTGAGCGGTGCAGCCACCGGGGCTTGCACCACTTGAATATGGGGCTGGAACTGCACGGCCTGCATCAACAGCGTTTCCAGTGCGGGCACGTCCACCATCCAATTGAGTTGCCCCACCCCTTGTTCTTGGGCGCCAAAACTCAGCTGCCCGCCTTGGTCACCCCAAACCTGCATTTGGTGCACGGGCGTCACCGCGGGAGGCTCGGGCCAGCAACGCAGGTCTTGCAGCAAGGCCTTGGCTGCGCCATTGAGGGAATAGGCGCGCACGTCGGGGGCGGTGTTGGGCTGGGGAAATTCGACCAAAGCCACGTTCAGCCGTTCGCGGGCCAGCAACAAGGCCAAAGTGCGGCCCACGATGCCGGCGCCACGGATGCAAATGTCAGGGGGAGAAGCCATGCGCGCATTGTAAGGATGCGGCCCAACGCGCTGGGCCGCCGGGGACTTTGGTGGTGATGGTTCAAAGGCGTGTGGGTCACGGGTGTGGGACAGCTGCCCTGCCTTGGGGCCGAGCCGTTAAAATCGCCGGTCAATTTTCGAATCTCTCCCCGAATCACCGAAAGCCTTCCATGAGCCTCAAATGCGGCATCGTGGGTCTGCCCAATGTGGGCAAATCCACCCTTTTCAACGCCCTCACCAAAGCTGGCATTGCCGCTGAGAACTACCCCTTTTGTACCATCGAGCCCAACACAGGTGTCGTTGAGGTGCCCGATCCGCGTCTTCAGCAGTTGTCCGCCATCGTCGAGCCCGAGCGCATCGTGCCTGCCATCGTCGAGTTTGTGGACATTGCTGGTTTGGTGGCCGGTGCCAGCACCGGCGAAGGCCTGGGCAACAAGTTTTTGGCCCATATTCGTGAGACCGACGCCATCGTCAATGTGGTGCGTTGCTTCGAAGACGACAACGTGATCCACGTCGCCAACAAGGTCGACCCGATCGCCGACATCGAGGTCATTCAGACCGAGTTGTGCCTGGCCGACTTGGCCGCAGTTGAAAAAGCCATCCACCGCGTGAGCAAAATCGCCCGCTCTGGCGACAAAGAAGCCGTCAAG
This sequence comes from Akkermansia muciniphila, assembly GCA_943331105.2. Classification (GTDB taxonomy): domain Bacteria; phylum Pseudomonadota; class Gammaproteobacteria; order Burkholderiales; family Burkholderiaceae_C; genus Limnohabitans_A. The sequence continues at coordinate 176,392 of CALQKH020000003.1, read as the reverse complement.
CAAATGGCGATCTTGGAAAAGTGCCAAGCCGCGCTGAATGACACCCAGCCGGTGCGCACCATTGATTTCAGCAAAGAAGAGCGCGCCGAACTCAAGCAGTTCTTTTTCATCACGGCCAAGCCCGCCATGTTCGTGGCCAACGTGTCCGAAGACGGTTTTGAGAACAACCCCTTCCTAGACCGCCTCAAGGCCTTTGCCGCCAAACAAAACGCACCCGTAGTGGCCATTTGCGCCAAGATCGAAGCCGAGTTGTCCGAGATGGACGACGCGGACCGCCTGGAGTTCTTGAAGGAAATTGGCCAGGACGAGCCGGGCCTGAACCGCTTGATCCGATCGGCTTACGGTTTGCTGGGTCTGCAAACTTATTTCACCGCTGGCGTGAAAGAAGTGCGTGCCTGGACCATCCGCGTGGGCGATACCGGCCCACAAGCCGCAGGCGTGATCCACACCGATTTCGAAAAGGGCTATATCCGCGCCCAGACCATCGCGTTTGACGACTACATCACCTTCAAGGGCGAGCAAGGCGCCAAAGACGCAGGCAAGATGCGCGCCGAAGGCAAGGATTACGTCGTGAAAGACGGTGACGTGATGAATTTCTTGTTCAGCTCTTGAGTCTGGACTGGTCACCATCAAAAAACCGCTCCTCGGAGCGGTTTTTTGATGGTGAAGACCAATGGGTTGACTTCACAACCCCGCCAGCGGGGTGGTTCCGCCGATGTTGCTCAGCAGCCGCTCGCGCCCCTTGAGCACATGCCGCTCAGCGGTGGATTTGGCTTTGGCCTTAGAGCCCTTGACGATGGCTTCGTACAAGGTGCGGTGCTCGGCGTTGGACTGGCGCATATTGCCCGGTGCGTTGAAGTACTCGCGCCTGAACAGGTGCATCTCCTTGATGATGTCGTCGTACGCAGCTTGGGCCCGCTGGTTGTTGGCCAAGAGCAGCACCAGCGCATGGAACTTCAGGTTCAACTCGTAATAGAGGTTGGCGTTTTCGGTCTCGCAAGCCACATCCATGGCCTGCAGCAGTTGTTCAAACTGCGCTTTGTGGCTTTCTGCCACATGGTCGGTGGCGCGCTCTGCGGCAAAGCCAAACACCAAGGCCCGCAGGTCGTACAGCTCCAGCATTTCGCGCACCGACATCTGGCGCACAAACACGCCGCGGTTGAGCACGGCCGTCACCAAGCCCAAACCGGTGAGCATGCGGATCGCTTCGCGCACAGGGCCTCGGCTGGTGCCCATGCGCAGGGCCAGGGCCGCTTCGTTCAGCCGCTCACCGGGCTTGAGCTCGCCGCTGTAAATGAGTTGTTTGAGCTGGTCAGCCACAAAAACGGGCAAACCCTGCTCGGGCTTATCGGGGGCTGCGTTCATGGACAAAGCTTGGGCTGGTCAGGGGTGAGGATTGTTGAAAAAAAAGCAAACCCATGCTTCATCCTAACTGAAGATGGCCAAAATCAGGTCATTGACGTCGCGAATGTGTCAACAATTTGACCAAAGTGTTGACACTTCAGGGTCCGGCGTTCACACTTTGTGACCATCAGCAAGTGCATGCACTTGGCCCCTGTGAGTCTTTCGTTTGGAACTTCCCATGCCGCATCAACCCGCTTCCGCTGCGCTGTCGCGCTTTCGAGTGATCGACTTGACCCAAGTGCGCGCTGGCCCCACAGCCTGCCGCCAATTGGCCGACTGGGGCGCCGATGTGGTGCAGGTGCAAATGCCCGAACACATGCGCGGCGACGACACGTTGGGCGGGCAAGAGGGCTCGGATTACCAGTACACCCACCGCAACAAGCGCTCCATCACCCTCAACCTCAAAGAACCCGAAGGCATTGCCCTGCTCAAGCAGTTGATTGCCAAGGCCGATGTGGTGGTGGAAAACTTCCGTCCGGATGTGAAGTTCCGCTTGGGCATCGATTACGAGAACCTAAAGAAAGACAACCCAGGGCTGGTTTACGCCAGCATTTCGGGTTTTGGCCAGACAGGGCCCTTGGCCGCGCGGCCGGGTTTTGACCAGATCGCCCAGGGCATGGGTGGATTGATGTCGGTCACGGGCATGGCCGAGCAGGGGCCTATGCGCGTGGGCATCCCCATTGCCGACTTGTGCGCCGGCATTTTTGCGGCGCAAGGCATTTTGGTGGCCTTGTTGGAGCGTGAAAAGTCTGGCCAAGGCCAATGGCTGCACACCTCGCTGCTCGAATCCATGGTTTACATGATGGACTTCCAGACCTCGCGCTGGCTGATTGACGAAGAAGTGGCCACGCAGGCGGGCAACTTTCACCCCACCAGCATCCCCACCGGGGTTTACAAGGCGCGCGATGGCTACATGAACATCGCGGTGTTTGGCTCCAAAATCTGGGAGCGTTTTTGTAACATTTTGGAAGCACCGCAATGGGTCACCGACCCGCGTTACCACGACAAACCCAGCCGCTCGGTCAACCGCGATGCGCTGAACGCCGAGATCAACGAGCGCCTGTCGCACCGCGACCGGGCCTATTGGATTGAGCGCCTGAACGACGGCGGGGTGGCCTGTGGCCTGATCAACAGCATGGACGAAGTGTTCAACGAACCGCAAGTGCAGCACCTGAAGATGGTGAAAGACGTGGTGTCGGTGCACCAAGGTCCCCAGCGCTTGGTGGGGCAACCGGTGCAACTGGAGCGCACGCCCAGCACCATTGCCCGCGCCGCACCGCGTCGTGGCGAGCACAGCGAAGAAATTTTGGGAGAGTTGGGGCTCGATGCGCCTGCGCTCCAGCAACTCAAATCCAAAGGAGTGTTTTGAATGTCCGATATCGTCTACACCTCGCCCACCGAGCGGGTCAATACCTGGCTCGACGGCAGCACGCTGTTTATCCAGTTCAACAACGTGGCGCGGCACAACGCGCTGTCGGTCGACATGTGGGAAGCCGTGCCGGTGCTCTTGAACCAGGCCGAACACGATCCGCGTGTGCGCTTGGTGGTGTTCACCGGGGCGGGTGAAAAAGCCTTTGTTTCGGGCGCCGACATTTCGCAGTTTGAAGACATGCGTGCGGCGCGTGAGGCGGTGACACGCTACGAGCACATGGCAGAGACCGCGCTCATGGGCATTTTCAACTTTCCCAAACCCACCCTGGCTTGCATACGTGGCTTTTGCATCGGTGGCGGCATCAATGTGGCGATCAGTTGTGACATGCGCATCGCCGCCAGCGACGCGGTGTTCTCTGTACCAGCGGCCCGCTTGGGCTTGGGCTACCGTTATTCGGCCATGAAAAACTTGGTGGACCTGATCGGCCCTGGTGCGGCCAAGGATCTGTTCTTTACGGCCCGCAAAATCAACGCGCAAGAGGCGCAAAGCCTGGGCTTGGTCACGCGGGTTTGTGCTCCTGAGGCCTTGCCCGAATTGCTGGCCGAATACACCTCTGCACTGGCGGCCAACGCACCCCTGACCATTCAGGCGGCCAAGGCCATCACCCGCGAAATCCTCAAGCCCTCGCCCGAAATGGATCTGGACTTGTGCACCCAACTCATACGAGGTTGCTTTGACAGCGCCGACTACGCCGAAGGCCGCAAGGCCTTCATGGAAAAACGCAAACCCGTCTTCAAAGGCGAATGAGGTCCCCATGAAATCGTATTGGATGAACATCAGCGAAGGCCAAGGCAGCATGGTGCTGCGCGAGGTGGACATGCCTGTGCCCGGCCCAGGCCAAGTGCTGGTCAAGCTGCACGCGGCTGCTCTGAACCGGGGCGAATTGATCATTGGTCACGGCTTGCATGGCAAAGGCGGCAGCAAGCCCGCAGGCATGGAAGGGGCTGGGCAGATCGTTCAACTGGGCACCGAGACCGGTGCCTGGCAGTTGGGCGATCGCGTCATGGGCCGTTGCCCGGGCGCTTTTTCTGAGTACGCCTTGATGGATGTGCGCGAGATCATGCGCGTGCCGGACAACTTGTCGTTGGAGCAAGCCGCCTCCATCCCACTCACATTTTTGGTGACCTATGACCTTTTGGTCTTGCAAGGCCACTTGAAAGCCGATCAATGGCTGCTGATCAATGGCGTGTCTTCGGGCGTGGGCGTGGCCAGTTTGCAAATGGCCAAGGTGTTGGGTGCCCAAGTCATCGGCACTTCGGGTTCACAGGCCAAACTGGACCAATTGAAGCCGCTGGGGCTGGATGTGGGCCTGTGCACCCGCACGGCCGATTTCCACCCGGCCGTGCTGCAAGCCACCGACCAAAAAGGGGCCAACTTGGTGGTGAACACCGTGGGTGGCAGCGTCTTTGCCGAGAGCATGCGCTGCATGGCTTTTCAGGGGCGTTTGGGTTTTGTGGGCTATGTCGACAACACGCTCAATGCCACCATCGACTTGGAAGCCCTGCACGCCAAACGCCTGTGTTTGTATGGCGTGTCGAACAAAAACCGCACGCCGGCCCAACGCGCCGACGGCATCGCGCAATTCGTGGCGCAAATTTTGCCGGCGTTTGCCGATGGGCGCATCCAACCCCTGTTGGACCAGGTGTTTGACTTTGACCAACTGGACCAAGCCAAAACCCACATGGAGAGCAACCAACACACTGGCAAGATTGTGCTGCGCATTGCCAGCGCTGTTTGAGCCGATTTCACATCGCCCGAGACTTTTTAAAACGAAGGAGACACCACCATGAACAAAAGAAACCTGATTTCCGCTTTGGTCCTTTCTTGCTTCGGCCTGGGTGTGCAAGCCCAAGGCGCAGCCTATCCCAACAAACCCATTCGTCTGGTGGTCGGTTTTGCACCCGGCGGTGCAGCCGACTATGTGGCCCGCGCCATCAGCGACGCGATGGGCAAAGCCATTGGGCAGAGCATCATTGTGGAAAACCGTGCGGGTGCCGGCTCCAGCATTGCGGCCGAAAACGTGGCCAAGGCCGCGCCCGATGGCTACAGCATTTTGCTGGCCAGCCCCAGCAGCATCTCGGTCAATCCCGCCCTCAACCCCAAGCTGAATTACACGCCCAAAGACTTGGTGCCCATCACCAAGGTCACCACATCGCCTTTGGTGATTGCGGTCAACCCGAACATTGGCGTCAACTCGGTGCAAGACCTGATCGCGCGTGCCAAGCAGGCACCGGGAAAGATCAACTACGCCACCTCGGGCAACGGTTCTGCGCCCCATTTGGGCGCAGCTTTGTTCACCCAATTGACCGGTGTGGACATGGTGCACATTCCGTTTCGCGGTGGCGCGCCCGCCATCCAGTCGGTGATCGCGGGCGACACCCAAGTGACCTTCGGCACCCCACCTTCGGTCTTGCCCATGATCCAAGCGGGTCGCTTGAAAGGCCTGGCCGTCAGCACGCGCAACAGCTCGGCCTTGGTCCCCGGTTTGCCGGGCATGCAAGAGGCCCGGCTGCCCGAGTACGCGATCGAGTTTTGGTACGGTTTGTTTGTGCCCGTGGGCACACCGCCAGCGGTCATGAAACGCATCTTTGATGCCGCGCAATCGGCCATGGCCCAGCCCTCTGTGAAAGCCGCATTGGCCCGCGAAGGGACTGATGTGTCGGTTTCCACCACGCCCGATCAATTCGCGGCGTTTTTGACCGAAGATGCGAAGTTCTGGGTCAATTTGGTCAAGAGTGCTGACGTGAAACTCGACTGAGTCTCAAGGAGTTGTCATGGTTGAAAATGGATTTTTGAAAATCGAATCGATGCAATCGCGCTGCACCCCTGCAGAGTGGCAAGCTCGGGTGGATTTGGCCGCTTGCTACCGCTTGGTGGCCCTCTACGGCATGTCGGACATGATGGCCAACCACATCTCGGCGCGTGTGCCCGGCGAAGACGGTGCCTTTCTCATCAACGCCTACGGCATGATGTACGAAGAGATCACCGCCTCCAGCCTCATCAAAATTGACCATGACGGCAACATCCTCTCCAAGCCCGATTTTGGTGACCTGAATTACGGCATCAACAAAGCCGGTTACGTGATCCACAGCGCGGTGCATGAAGCGCGCCCCGAGGTGGACTGCGTCATCCACACCCACAGCTGGGCTTCCATGGCGGTGTCTTCGCTCGAATGCGGTTTGTTGCCCATCACCCAGACTTCGATGCGCTTTCTCAAGATCGGTTACCACGACTACCAAGGCGTGGTGCTCGATTTGGCCGAGCAGGCCTCGCTGGTGCAAGACCTGGGGCAGGGCGAGGCACTCATTTTGCGCAACCATGGCGCCCTGACCGTTGGGCGGAGTGTGGGCGAAGCCTTCAATTGGATGCACCGCCTGGAACTGTCGTGCCACGCCCAACTCGCGGCCATGGCCTGCAACACACCGTTTGTCAAAGTCGCGCCCGATGTGCTGGAAGAAACTTGGAACAACTACCAGCCCAGCACCCGCAGGCCTTACGGCTTGATGGAGTGGCCAGCCTTGCTGCGCAAACTCGATCGCACAGACCCCAGCTACAAAACCTGAACCCCTTGCTTGTTGAGCATCACCGAAAGACCCGCATGAAATCACCTTCTCTTTGGCTGGCTGCCAGCCTTTCTGCGCTCACCATGGCCATGCCCTCTTGGGCGCAAGCTCAGGCCTATCCGCAAAAACCGGTCAAAGTGGTGGTGGCCTTCACGGCTGGAGGCACCACCGACATCTTGGCGCGCACGGTGACGCAGCAGCTGTCCGAAAAACTCAAGCAGCCCTTTGTGATCGACAACAAACCCGGCGCGGGTGGCAATTTGGGTACCGAGTTGGTGGTCCGCTCTGCACCAGACGGGTACACCTTGATCGTCAATTCTGTGGGTCCCATTGCGGTCAACCCAACGCTGTACGGCAAGCTGCCCTACAACCCCTTGACCGATCTGGTGCCGATTGTTCAGATCGCAGATGTCCCCAATGTGTTGGTCATCCACCCCTCGGTACCCGCCAACACCATGGAAGAGCTGATCGCCTATGCCAAGGCCAATCCGGGCAAGCTCAATTACGGTTCAACCGGCATTGGGACCTCGTCCCACTTGTCCAGTTTCATGCTGTCCAAGCGGGTGGGTTTTGAGGCGACCCACATTCCCTACAAAGGAGCCGATGCGCTGAAAGACTTGTTGGCCGGTCGGATCCAGTTCATGTTTGTCACCATCCCGTCGGTCATGACGCACATCACGGCGGGCAAGCTCAAACCGATTGCCGTCAGTTCACTCAAGCGCTCGCGCTCCATGCCCGAGGTGCCCACGGTGGTCGAAAAAGGTTTCCCTCAGTTTGAAGCCGGTTCTTGGTTTGGCTTTTTTGCACCCAAGGGCACGCCAGAGGCCGTGATCAGCATGGTCAACAAAGCCGTCAATGAGATCTTGCAAGTGCCCGCCATCGAGCAACAAATGATCGCCCAGGGCGCAGACCCTGCTGGCGGTACGCCGGCCCAGTTTGGTCAATTTGTTCAGCGTGAACACGACAAGTGGCGCGTCATTGTTCGCGACTCGGGCGCCAAAGCCGAGTGACCCAGCGCACAATTGAGCTTCACCCATGAGCAAGCCCTTGCGCATCCTCATGTCCCAGCAGTCCATGGACCGCTTGGGCGCATCGGTTTCGGCAGCGATGGGTGAGCATCCCTATGCACTGATCACACTAGAAACCGCAGTGGGCGCTCAGCGCACCGATGCCGATGTGGCCTTCATCTCGCGCGAGGTCACAGGCACCTCGACCAAGCACGAAATCCATCCGGCTTTGCAACAGGTCTACACCTTGCTGCGCCAGTCGCCTGCTTTGCGATGGGTACACATCCATTCGGCGGGAGCAGACCGCCAGATTTACCTTGACCTGATGGCCAAGGGCATCCAAGTTTGCACCTCATCCGGGGCCAATGCGCAAGTGGTGGCCACCGTGGCTTTGGCGGGCATGTTGGCCTTGGCTCGGCGCTTTCCGCTGTTGTGGGCCGAGCAGCAACAGCGACAATGGATTCCCATGATGGGTGAGCGCATGCCACGCGACTTGCCGGGTCAAACGGCCACGATCGTCGGCTGGGGCCCTATTGGTCAAAAGCTGGGCAGCTTGCTCCAGGCCCTGGGGGTGAACGTGGTGGCCGTGCGTCAGCAAGCGCAGGCCAAGTCCTTAGCCCAGTCCACTGCCCAACCAGATGCCACAAGCCTTCAAATGGTCACGTTCGAGGAATGGCAGCAGGTGTTGCCCCAAACCGATTGGTTGGTCTTGGCCTGCCCCTTGACCTCCAAAACCCGCCAATTGGTCAACGCCCAAGCCTTGGCCTTGATGCCCCCTGGCGCACACTTGGTCAACGTGGCGCGTGGCGAGGTGGTGGACGAACCGGCTTTGGTGGCGGCATTGCAAAGCGGGCAATTGGGCGGTGCCTTTTTGGATGTATTTGCGCACGAACCCTTGCCGAAAGATTCCCCTTTGTGGGCCATGCCCCAAGTCATGGTCACCCCGCATGCTGCTGGCCACTCGGATGGCAATGAAACTCGGGTGGCAAAGATGTTTTTGGACAATTTGAGCCGCTGGGTCAAGGGGCAACCTCTGCGCAACGCGGTGGGCTGAACCCTATTAGACCGCCCGGTTTGGGGGGCAAGGTTTTCCCGGGTGGCGTGGCACTTGATTTCTTCCCATAATCGATTTGTTCGATTATTCAGCCTATTTGTCCATTCATAAACTCGGAGATTTCTGTATGACCCACCGTCACGACCCACGCCGCCGACAGCTTGGCCTTGCCGCCGTGTCGGGTCTTGCCCTTGGCGCCTTTGGCACCGCACAGGCGCAAACCCCTGCCTGGCCCGCTGCCAAACCCATTCGCATGATCGTGAATTTCCCGGCCGGCGGATCGCCCGATTTGGTGGCCCGTGCCGTGTCCAACACCGTGTCCCAAGCCTTGGGTCAACAAATTGTGGTGGACAACCGCGGTGGTGCCGGTGGCATCATTGGCTCCGATTTGGCTGCCAAGAGCGCGCCCGACGGTTACACCTTTTTGTGCAGCTCGGGCAGCGGCGCGGCCATCGTGCCTTATGTCACGCCCAAGATGCCTTTTGACCACGACAAGGACCTGATCCCGGTCGCTTCCGGTGCGCGTTTGCAGTTGTTCTTGGTGGTCCGCAGCGACGCCCCTTACAAGACTTATGCCGAATTCATCGCTTACGCCAAGCGCAACCCCGGTAAGATGAGCTACGGCTCGCCCGGCAACGGCACCAGCCCGCACATCGCGGGTGAAATGCTCAAGTCGCAAGCAGGTATTTTTACCCTGCACATCCCTTACCGCGGATCTGCCGCGGCCTTGCAAGACCTGCTGGGCGGCAATGTGGATTATTTGATGGACCCCGGCATCGCTTTCTCGCATGTGCGCTCAGGTCGTCTGCGTTTGTTGGCGGTCACATCGCCCCAGCGCTTGTCCATGTTCCCCGATGCACCGACCCTCAATGAGCTGGGTCTCAAGAATTTCGACGCTGGCACATCGCATGGTTTCTGGGCGCCTGCGGGCACGCCAGCGGCCATCGTTGAGCGCATGAACCGTGAAATCAACCGTGCCCTCATGGTGCCCAGTGCCGTTGAAGCCATCAAAGGCATTGGTGCCGAACCCACGCCGATGTCAGCTGCCGAGTTTGGCGCGCTCACCAAGGCCGACGCTCGCCGTTTTGCGCAGATCATCAAAGAGCGCAAGATCGTCCAAGACTGAGGGAGACCTGGGCTGCGGGGTTCTGGGCCAAGCTTAAAACTGGCCGGGAAACACCCACAGCAGCAAGGCTGTCATCACCAGGTAACGGAAAAATTTGCCAATGGCCATGTACAGCGTGCATGGCCAAAACGGCAGTTTCAGCCAACCGGCCACAGCGCACAAGGGGTCACCAACGCCAGGCAGCCAGCTCAGCAAGCAGGCTTTGGGCCCCAGTTTTTCCAACCAAACCAGTGCCCGGGCGTGACTGCTTGAGTCGCGCCAGCGGCTGACGGCGTGCCGTGTGCCCCAGCCCATCCACCAGCTGAGCATGCCGCCCAAGGTGTTGCCCACCGTGGCCACCAAAATGGCGGGCCAAAAAAGGTCGAGGTTGAGTTTGACCAAACCAAACACCGCGGGCTCAGAGCCCATGGGCAGCAAAGTGGCCGACACAAAAGCCACCACAAACACGGTGCTCAGACCGTGCTGGGGCAGGGCCAGCCATTGCATGATGTTGTTGAGCCAAATGTCCATGCAACGAGTGTAGCGGTGGCCCTCGCATCGGGCATTGCCCAACATCAATGTGGATTTTGGACGGGCTGAAGGCGGCCATGAACAGGTGCTTTGCTTAGCACATTTGATTGTCAGTTGCTGAAATATTAAGCAACTACAATCGTGCCTTCTTTTTAAGCAAACCCCATTTCACAGCTTTTACCCGTCATGCAGATTGGCCCTTACCTGTTGCCGAACAACGTGTTCGTTGCCCCCATGGCGGGGGTGACGGACCGGCCGTTTCGCCAACTGTGCAGGCAGTTTGGCGCGGGCTATGCCGTGAGCGAGATGGTGACCTCGCGGCCTGATTTGTGGGCCTCGCTCAAAACTTCGCGCCGCGCCAACCACGATGGCGAACCTGGCCCCATTGCAGTGCAAATTGCAGGCACCGAAGCGCAGATGATGGCCGACGCGGCCCGTTACAACATCGACCGGGGCGCGCAGATCATCGACATCAACATGGGTTGCCCAGCCAAAAAGGTCTGCAACAAATGGGCTGGATCGGCCCTGATGCAAGACGAGCCTTTGGCGCTGGAGATCATCAGCGCCGTGGTCGAGGCGGCTTTGCCCCATGGCGTGCCCGTCACGCTGAAAATGCGCACGGGATGGTGCGATGCCGAAAAAAATGCCCTGAATTTGGCCCGCGCCGCCGAAAGCGCTGGAGTGCAAATGGTCACCGTGCACGGCCGCACCCGCGAGCAGGGTTACAAAGGTTTGGCCGAATACGACACTGTGGCCAGCGTCAAAGCCGCTTTGCGCATCCCGGTGGTGGCCAATGGCGATGTGGATTCGCCCGAAAAAGCCCGCGATGTGCTGAAGTTCACCGGGGCTGATGCCGTGATGGTTGGCCGCGCCGCGCAAGGCAGTCCCTGGATCTTCCGCGAAATCAGCTACTTTTTGGCCACGGGCGAGCACCTGGCCTCCCCTTTGGTGGCCGAAGTGCGCCGTGCGCTGCTGGAGCACTTGCAAGACCACTATGGTCTGTATGGCGAATACACCGGCATGCGCTCGGCGCGCAAACACATCGGTTGGTATGTGCGCACGCTGCCCGGTGGCGACGCTTTTCGCGAACACATGAACACCCTGGAGAACGCAGCCGGGCAACTGGCCGCTGTGGCGGCTTATCTGGACGGCCTGGCCGAACAGATGGAGCGCCTGCCTATGCGCCAGACCCAGCGTCCTGAGGCCTGCACTGATTTAGAGACCACGCCATGAGCGAACCCCAATCCATTGAAAACTGCATCCGGGCCAATCTGGAAACCTATTTTCGCGACCTGGACGGCACCGACCCCACAGGCCTGTACGACATGCTGGTGAAGCTGGTTGAAAAGCCGCTGCTCGATGTGGTGATGAGCCAGTCGGGTCAAAACCAGTCCCGCGCGGCTGAATGGCTGGGCCTGAACCGCAATACCTTGCGCAAGAAATTGCTCGAACACGATTTGTTGAAATAAAAGTTGAAGAAAGTTTCCCCATGCGCGCCCTCATCTCTGTCTCTGACAAAACCGGCATCGTCGAACTGGCCAAAGAACTCCACGCCTTGGGCGTGGGCTTGATCTCTACCGGCGGCACCGCCAAACTGCTGGCCGACCAAGGCCTGCCTGTGACCGAAGTGGCCGAGGTCACTGGCTTCCCCGAAATGCTGGATGGCCGGGTCAAAACCCTGCATCCCAAAGTGCACGGCGGCTTGCTGGCGCGACGCGACACCCCCGAGCACATGGCTGCGTTGCAGGCGCATGGCATAGCCACCATCGATCTCTTGATCGTTAACCTCTACCCCTTTGAAGCCACCGTGGCCAAGCCCGGCTGCACATTGGCCGACGCGATCGAGAACATCGACATCGGTGGCCCCGCCATGGTGCGCTCTGCCGCCAAAAACTGGAAAGACGTGGGCATCGTGACCGACGCCAGCCAATACGCCGACGTGATCGCCGAATTGAAGGCCACACATGCTCAAGGTCAATGCAAACTCAGTGACAAGCTGCGCTTTGCCCTGTCGGTGGCCGCTTTCAACCGCATCAGCCAATACGACGGCGCGATCAGCAACTACTTGTCGAGCGTGAACTTTGAAGCCGAGAAGCTGAGCGAAACCTACGTGCCCGAGCGCGCTCAGTTCTCAGGCCAGTTCAACGAGCAATATGTCAAGGTGCAAGACTTGCGTTATGGCGAAAACAGCCACCAGCAAGCCGCTTGGTACCGCGACATCGCACCCGCTGCCGGTTCGTTGGCCACGGGCGTGCAACTGCAAGGCAAAGAGCTGAGCTACAACAACATTGCCGATGCCGATGCGGCGTGGGAGTGCGTCAAGAGCTTCGAGACCTCTGCGTGCGTCATCGTCAAACACGCCAACCCCTGCGGTGTGGCCGTGGGCGCTACGGCACTCGAGGCCTACAGCAAAGCTTTCCAAACCGACCCCACCAGCGCCTTTGGCGGCATCATCGCTTTCAACCGCCCGGTGGACAAAGCCGCGGCCGAAGCGGTGAGCAAACAGTTTGTAGAAGTGCTGATGGCTCCCGACTTCAGCGCCGAAGCCCTCGAAGTGTTCAAGAGCAAAGTCAATGTGCGTTTGATGAAAATCGCCTTGCCCGCTAACTACGGCCAAGTGCGCAACCTTTTAGAGACCAAGCGCGTCGGTTCAGGCCTGCTGCTGCAAAGCGCCGACAACCACGAGTTGGCGTTGGCCGACATGAAGATCGTCACCGTCAAACAACCCACGCCATCTGAGCTTCATGACCTGTTGTTCGCCTGGAAAGTGGCCAAGTTCGTCAAGTCCAATGCCATCGTGTTCTGTAAAGACGGCATGACCATGGGTGTGGGCGCGGGCCAAATGAGCCGCCTCGATTCAGCCCGCATCGCCAGCATCAAGGCCGAAGCCGCTAAGTTGAGCCTGCAAAATACCGTGGTCGCCAGCGACGCCTTCTTCCCCTTCCGCGATGGCCTCGACGTGGTCGTGGAGGCCGGCGCCACTTGCGTGGCCCAGCCCGGCGGCTCTATGCGTGACCAGGAAGTCATCGACGCAGCGAATGAGCACGGCGTGGCGATGGTATTCACGGGTGTGCGGCACTTTCGCCATTGATTCGCGTCATTCATAGGATTGTTTTGAACTTTGACCAACTCGGCCTGGCCCCTTCGCTCTTGCGCGCTGTGGGCGACATGGGCTTGTACGCCCCCACACCCATTCAAGCCGAGGCCATTCCAGCGGTCCTGAAATCTGCCGACGTGTGGGCCACCGCGCCCACCGGTTCGGGCAAAACACTGGCCTTTGCGCTGCCGCTCTTGCAGCATTTGCTGGCCGCACCGCGCCAGACCAATTTTCGTCGCCCGGTGCGAACGCTGGTGTTGGTGCCCACGCGCGAACTGGCGGTGCAAGTCGGTGATGTGCTGGCCCATCTGGTTGACAAGTTGCCGCAGTCGCTCAAAGTGAACACCGTGTTTGGCGGTGTGTCGGTCAACCCGCAAATGATGGCTTTGCGTGGTGGTGCCGACATCGTGGTGGCCACACCCGGACGCTTGCTCGATTTGATCGACCAGAATGCCGTGCGTTTGGCCGATGTTCAGCACCTTGTGCTGGACGAAGCCGACCGCCTGCTGGACTTGGGTTTTTCAGACGAGTTACAGCGCGTGCTGGCGCTGCTGCCTGCCAAGCGCCAAACGCTGCTGTTTTCGGCCACGTTTGCAACCGAGGTGGAAGCGCTGGCGGCCAAGCTGCTTCGCGAGCCGGTTCGCATCACCGTGGCAGCTTTTGAGGGTCACAAGCCCGACATCACCCAGCGGGCGATTGGGGTGGATGAGATAAGCCGTACCGCCTTGCTGCGCCACCTGATCACCGAAAACGGCTGGAAGCAGGTGCTGGTTTTTGTGGCCACGCGCTACGCCTGCGAGCATGTGGCGAACAAGCTCTACAAAGCCGGCGTGTTTGCCACGCCTTTCCATGGCGAGATGAGCCAAGGTGCGCGTCAAGAAGTCTTGAGCGAATTCAAAGCCGGCCGCTGGGACGTGGTGGTCACCACCGACCTGGCCTCACGCGGCATCGACATCGCCATGCTGCCCGTGGTGGTCAACTATGACCTGCCGCGCTCGGCCACCGATTACACACACCGCATCGGCCGCACGGGCAGGGCGGGTGCCCATGGCGACGCGGTGAGCTTTGTCACGGCCGCCGCGCTGGCGCACTGGCGGCTGATTCAGAAGCGAGAAAGCCTTGAACTCGCTTTGGAGCAAATTCCAGGCTTTGAGCAAACCGAAACCCCACCACCGCCTTCGCCCGGCAATGGGGGCATCAAAGGTTCACGCTTGAGCAAGAAAGACAAGTTGCGGGCGGCGGATCTGCTCAAATCGAACGATTGATCAGACAGTATGCTGTTGTCTTTATCTTTGTAGGAGCCCACCCCGTGGGCGATGGGCGTAGCACACTCCCTTGAAACCATCGCCCACGCGGGATGGGACTCCTACAAGAAGTCGATCAACCCATCCAGCCCGGCAACCAAGTGGCGATACCCGGCAACATGAAGACAGCAACCAGTAGCAACACGCTCATCGCCAAATAAGGCGTGACCGCCAAAAAAATGTGCGTCATGGTGACCGACGGTGGTGCCACACCTCGCATGGTCATGAGCAGCAGGCCATGGGGCGGCAAGAGCAGGCCCATTTGCATGCAGATGAGGAACAACACGCCAAACCACACTGGGTCGATTCCCAGGGCATTCACGATAGGCATGAAGATGGGCAGAGTGATCATCATCATGCTGACCTGGTCCACAAAAATGCCCAAAAAAATCAGAAACACCAACATGCCGATCAGGATCTGGTTGGCAGTCAATCCTTGGCCAGTGATCAACTGCACCAAACCTGAGCTGGCACCCGAAAAAGACAAAATTTGAGCGAAGGTGGTGGCCCCCAAAATGATGAACAAAATCATGCCGGAGATGCCTGCCGTGCCCTTGAGGGCTTTGAGCACCGATTCCCAACGCAGGACGCGGTAAAGCGCAGCCAGAAGCATGGTGGCAAATGCACCGAGCGCCGCGCACTCGGTGGGTGTGGCCCAACCCGCTGCCAGCGCGCCCACCACCACACCAAAAATCGACAAGGTGGGCAAAACGTAGGCAAACAGCGGTTGCCAGCGGTCCCAGCCCTGGTGTTCAACGGCATCCGTGTCGGATGGGGCCAGGTGGGGACTCAAGCGTACGCGCACAATGATCCAGGCCACAAACGCCACCGACAACAGAAGCCCGGGAACAACACCGCCGAGCAGCAGCTTGGAAATCGATATCCCCGAGAGCGAGCCCAGCAAGACCGTCAGGGCCGAAGGCGGAATCAGCATGTCGACCGCGCCAATGGCCATGATCGGACCTGTGGCCATGGTGGGGTGGTAGCCGCGTGCCAGCATCACGGGCAGCATCAGGGCCCCCAGCATGGCCGTGGTGGCAATCGTGGAGCCCGAGATGGCTGAAAACACCGTGCCCGCTACCACAGCGACTACCGCCAGCCGTCCGGGCACGCGAACGATCAAACGCTCCACCCCGTCGATCACCTTCACGGCCAAACCGGTGTGGAACAAAATTTCTCCCATCAGCACAAAAAGCGGAATGGGCGTGAGCGCAAAGGCCGTGACCGAACTCACACTGTTGCGCACCAGTTGCACCAGACCCGGCTCGCCACCCATGTAGAGCACGGCCCCGATGATGTTGACACCCAAGAAAGTAAGGGCCACGGGCATGCCCATGAACAGCAGCAAGGTGGAGCCGCCCAACATCAACCAGGCTGCGATTGGCCAACTGCTCATGCGCCGACTCCAGACGAGAAAAATAAAAACATTGGGAACCCGTTCAAGCTGCGCTTACGGCATCTTGGCGCGGACCTCGCTCGGCATGCAGCAGGCGGTGCATGCGAAACACCATCTCTATGGACAGCAGAACAAACACCACCGGCAAGGGCGCCAGTGACCACCACTCAGGCGTGACCAGGGTTTTGATGCTCAAAGACCCCGCCGCATAACTGGCCCAAGTGGCTTTCGCACCGTACCAGGCCAGCACCAAACAGCAGCTCAAGCCCAGCACATCGCCCACCCATTCCAGCGCCCAGGCGGCGCGCGGTGGAATGGCTTGCAAAAAAATGTCCACCCGGATGTGCTGTCCCTGACGCAGCAGCCAGGGGGCCACGCACATGGTGATCAGGTACAGCATGAGTTCGGACACCTCGTTGCTCCAGGACAGCCCCAGCGGCATGCCCGGGATGGCCAGGTTGCGCAGCGCCACATCGGCCACGATGATGAGCATCATGGCCAGTAGCAGCAGGCAGCCGAACAGGGCAAGACCCGACAGACACCGGCCAAACCGCTCAGACAGCGCTTGCATCATTTGGAGAACAGGGCCTTAAACCGTGCAGCCACTTCAGGGCTTTGCTTGGTGGCAGCGGCCCAGCCAATGTCGTAAGCCTTGTCCCGGAAGGCCTTGGTGGTGGCTGCATCGAACGAGATGGTTTGAATGCCCGCTTTGGTCTGGCGAGCGATTTCATCAGCTCCGTAACGTGCCCAGAAGGTGTTTTCTGCTTCCAGTGCCAGCAACTGTCTTTGCAGGAAGTTGCGTTGCGTCTCAGTGAG
Organism: Akkermansia muciniphila; assembly: GCA_943331105.2. GTDB lineage: Bacteria > Pseudomonadota > Gammaproteobacteria > Burkholderiales > Burkholderiaceae_C > Limnohabitans_A. Next base: position 159,683 of record CALQKH020000003.1, on the reverse strand, counting down.
TTTTCTGTAGGCGGGCAAGTTCATGATCAATGAGACCTCGGCATCGTAAAAGCCAGGATCGACACGGAACTTGGTTTTTTCGTGCCAGTTGAAGTCAAAGATACCGCCAATCGGCCAGCCATAACCGTCCACCACACCGCGCTCCAGGGCGGTGTATACCTCCCCCGGTGGCGTCGTGATCACACTGGCGTTCAGAGCCTGAAAGAAGTCCCGGTAGACCGGCGTGATGCGGATTTTTTGACCTGTCAAATCGGGCTTGTCAATCTTCTTGTTGGTGTAAATGTGGAAGGGCTGGTTTTCCACCATGCGCGCCAGGTACTGCATATTGCCTTTTTCATTCCAGACCTTGTTGATGGCATCAAAAGCGCCGTTCTTGCGCTGCTCGGCCACTGGAATCTGGGTCAACTTCAGGAAGTCGGCCTCGGGCATCACGTTGGTATAAAAAGCGCCGGTGTTGAGCGCCATGTCGACCACGCCGGTTTTGACCGCGTTACCCAGCTCAAACGAAGGAATGGCGCGTGGCCCGCCGATGAAGTTGATCTGCAACACCCCTTTGCCCTCGGCGTTGACCTTGTTGATCCAGGGCTGTAGCCGCTGCACGTAGATGCCGTTTTCTGCAAAACCGCTGATCAGGCGCAGCGTGACTTCTTGCGCCAGCGAGGCTGAACTGGCGCCGAGCGCCAAAACCAATGCTGTGGCTTGTGTGAGTAAACGTCGTTTCATGGTGTTGTCTCCTTTTGTGGTTGCGGGTCGATGGGGAATTTGTAGGGTAGTCGTGTTGACCGATGTGCAGGCGTCACGCAGGTGCCAGTTGGTGCACGGCCTGATCGAGCGCTTGCCCACTGTCGTCGGCCAGGGCGGCTTTGCGCAAGGCGCTCAGACGGTTGGCCGCATCTGGCAATTGTTGAAGGCGTGGCAAAGTGGTCATGAGTTTTTCAAAATGCCGCCAGCCTCTTGCATGGGTATCGCCATAACCTTTGACAAGCTGCTGGCCGCGCAGCACCTCCAGGGCCAGGTCCGCGTGTCCAGGTAACAAGTTCATGGCGTTCGCCCACCAGGCTTCGATGCGTTGTTGCTCTGTTTGGTAACGCAAAGACACCGGCCTGATGCGGCGCAGGCTGGCCACACCGTAAAGCAGCAGAAAACCGCGCAAGGAGCTGGTTTGCACCACGCGGCCTTTTTGTGTGAAACGGCCGACCACGGCGCGGGCTGTCTTGGAGCCCAGCAACCAACGCCCCAGGCCCGCAGGCAGGGTGTCGGCAATTTCTTCCAGGCGCGGGTGCATGAATTCGTGGATGTCGATCAGCTGTTTCTCGTTCAGGCTCACTTCCTGGCTGACGCGTGCAAAGCGTGAGCGGCGGGTTTTCAAATCGGCCACACGCACCGTGTCTTCGTAAGACATCCAAAGGGCCAGGTGCCGAGCGCCCTCGCGCAAGATCTCTTCGGTCAGGCTTGTGGCCGTGTTTGACGAGGCCAGCGCACCAGCCATCTCTTGCAAACGCTGCGCATACAGGGTGGCATAAGCAACATCCTGGTAATCGGCTAGCCGCGTCAAACCCGAGGCGATGACCTCGTGCGCCGCGGGGGCAAACGCGCCTTCCAGACTTTGTGCAAGGCCCTGCAACTTGGGGCCGACTTGGCGGTGCAAAGGCAAAGCCACTGGGGTGGCATCGGCCACGCTGGACGTGCCCGGCTGTAGCGCCTGCATGGTCGCATCAAAGCCTGCGGCAAAAGCCTTGAGGCTGGTCTTGACACCCACGCCGCTGCGCTCAATGGTTGCTTCGAATTGCGCCCTGGAAAACGGCAGGCGCTGGCTGGCCGCCAGCGCACCATACAAAGCGGGCGCAATCAAGCTGCCCGTTTGCTCGGCCAGTTTGGCAAAGTCGGCGCTGATGAACTGCCGTGCGGCGGCCTGCGCTCCCGCCAACAGCTTGGCCTCGTCCACACGCCCGTCGCCCATGGCGGTGCGCTCGGTCATGGAATAGACGCGGTGCGATGACGCGATGAAGGTGGTTTTTTCTGCATCCACCAGCCCGCGTTGCAGCGCGCGACCGGCTTCCATCAATTCGGAGGCCAGCACGACGTCGACTTCACCCGGAAACGGGCTGAGCGCCATCACGGGCATTTGCCCCGAATGCGATGCCGACTGGGGGTACATCTCGATGTAATAGATGGTGGCCCCGGTGCGCTGGGCCACGCCGGGCACCGAGGTGGTCTGGGCCCAATGGCCGTTGTGTTCGGCCAGGTCGACCAGCCAGTCGGCCAGCACGCCGCCGCCTTCACCACCCATGGCCAAAATGGCCAAACTGATGATGCCTTGAGGTCGCTTTGTGTCGTTCATGCGGCGATGCCTTCCAATCGGCGCTCGATGCGGTTTTGCAGCCAGCCGATCACACGCTCACGTAGGCCTTGTTTAAAGCGGTCCCAGGCGCTGGGGTTGTTGATGATTTCGGCCCGGTAAAACGAAGGGCAGAGCACCGCAGCGTGCGCGACTTCGCCGCATAAGCCGCAGCCCACGCAACTGTCGGCCACAGCCGCCACCGGGTCTTGGCGCAGCGGGTCGGGGTTGGGTTTGATGCTGAGCGAGGGGCAGCCCGACAGGCGAATGCACGAGTGGTCGCCGGTGCAGGTGTCGGGGTCAATGCCAAAGCGTTCGCGTACCACGCGCTCGCCTTTTTGGATGCGCTGGCGAATCAGTGGCTTGACGCGACGTTGCCGGTTGAGCATGCACTCGCTTTGCGCCACGATGACCTTGGGGCCTTGCTGCTTCGTGGTCAGGGCGTCACGCAGGGCCTGGCGCATTTGGTCCAGGCTGTAAGTGTTGGTGACCGTCTTGACCCACTCCACACCCACGCCGCGCACGGCCTTTTCAATCGGGTTGTTGGTGTTGCGGATCGGGTTGATGGCCTTAGACGAGAGCACGTCTTGCCCGCCCGTGGCGGCCGAATAACCGTTGTCCACCACCAGCAATAAGTTGTCGGACTGGTTGAACACCGCGTTACCTACGCCGCTGGTCAGGCCGTTGTGCCAAAAGCCCCCGTCGCCCATGATCGAGACGGTGCGCTTGCTCGTCTCACTGGTGTTGAAAGCCGATGCGCCCGCCCAACCCAGGCCATAGCCCATGGTGGTGGCGCCGATGTTGAAGGGCGGCAGGATCGAAAACAGGTGGCAACCAATGTCGCAACTCACATGGTGCTGACCCAGCTCTTTCTCGATCATCTTGATGGCCGTGAAGATGGGCCGTTCGGGGCAACCGGTGCAAAACGAGGGTGGGCGAGGGTGCACCTGGGCTACTGCTTCGCTGATTGCCAGTTGGTTGCTCGCCTGCACGGCGGGCACCGTTGCTGGCAGCAGGTGCGCCGCGTATTGCGCGATGAACGCCCGGATGCCTTTCAGCACAACCCCACCGGTGTATTCGCCGCCCATGGGCAGCACGTCTTTTCCGTGGATTTGCGTGTTCAAACCCGCTTTGTGCAAGATGCTGTGGATGTTTTGCTCAATGAAGTCGGGCTGGCCTTCTTCGACCACCAGCAAACCGCGCTTGCCTGTACAAAAGCGTTTGAATTCATCGTCGACCAGTGGGTAGGTGATGTTCAGCACATACAGCGGAATGTCGGTTTGCCCGAAGTCGTCGGCCAGGCCGAGCAGTTGAAGTGAACGCACCACACCGTTGTACAGGCCACCTTGAATGACGATGCCAAAGTCTTGCGCGTCTTCGGAGAAAAACTCGTTGAGCTGGTGTTCCTGAATGAACTTGACCGCAGCGGGCCAGCGCGTATGGGTTTTTTCCTGCTCGTGCAAATAGCTGGCAGGTGGCAGCACGATGCGGTTGACATCGCGCTTGGGGTTTTCAATGGCGTCTTTGAGGGTGAAGCTGGGCCGCACGTTGTCGCGGGTTGGAAAGCGGCCATGCACATGGCAAGCGCGGATGCGCAGCTCCAGCATGACGGGAGTGTTGCTGGCTTCCGATAGCTCAAAACCTTTTTCAACTGCGTGCACGATGCTGGGCAGGTTGGGGCGCGGGTCGATCAACCAGATCTGCGACTTCATGGCAAAGGCGTGCGAGCGCTCTTGCATGATGCTCGAACCTTCGCCATAGTCCTCGCCCACGATCAGCATGGCGCCGCCGGTAACGCCACCCGAAGCCAGATTGGCCAACGCGTCCGACGCCACGTTGGTGCCCACGGTGGATTTGAAGGTGACCGCGCCGCGCAGAGGGTAATTGACCGATGCGGCCAAAGTGGCGGCGGCTGTGGCTTCAGAGGCGCTGTGCTCAAAATGCACGCCCAATTCTTGCAGGATGTCGTTGGCGTCGGTCAGCACATCCATCAGGTGAGAGATGGGTGCGCCTTGGTAGCCCGCCACATACGACACACCCGACTGCAGCAATGCCTTGGTGACGGCCAAAATGCCTTCGCCATGGAATTCATCACCATCGCCCAAGCGCAGCTTTTGCACCTCTTGCACAAATGAGCGTTCAGCCATGCACGCAACCTTTCACGGGGTATTTAACCCCTCAGTGACCCATTGAATGGATTTCAATGTAGGCCAGCTACAGGGGCTGTGCAAATGGATTCTTCCAATGGTGTACATTGATGTTGTGAATAATTGGTAGCAACCCTTATTTGTTTGAGCCATGGGGTCAGCATGAATTTCCGGCAACTCGATCTGAACCTCTTGCGGGTGCTGGTGGCGATCCACCGCAGCCGCTCGGTCACGGCGGCGGGCAAGGCGTTGGCCCTGTCTCAGCCCGCCACAAGTAACGCCTTGTCTCGTTTGCGCGAATTTTTTGGCGACGAGTTGTTTGTGCGCTCGCCCGCTGGTTTGCAGCCCACGCGGCTGTGTGAACAACTGGCACCCGCCATGCAGTCGCAGTTGCTGGCCATGGAAAGCCTGGTGCTCAACCACCAGCCCTTTGACGCATCCAGCAGCCACCGCCATTGGCGTTTGTCTTTGTCCGACTTGGGCGAGATCTTGTTCTTGCCGCGCCTGACTTCGGCTTTGCGCCACGAATCGCCACACGCGAGTTTGTCCAATGTGTCGGTGGACGCATCCCAAGTGGCTGCTTCCTTGGAGTCGCGTGACATCGATATGGCCATCGGCATCCTCAAGCCGCAACACAGGGGCGTACGCAGCCAGTTGCTGTTCAAGGAACGCTACATGGCCATCTCTTTCAAAGACTGGTCACCCACACCCCGTGGGCGTGGGCGCACCCTCAGCCCTGCGCAATTGGCGCAAGCGAATTTTGTGGTGGTCTCGCCCACAGCGACCTTCCATGGGAGCGTGGAAAAAATGCTGACGGGCATGAAACTGCAAGACCGAATTTTGGTGCGTCCCCGCCACTTTGGCGCGATCGCCGAGCTGGCGCAAAACACCGATTTGCTGTGCATCGTGCCTGAGATGTACGCCCGCGAACTGAGCCAGCGCGTGCAGCTGCAGATGTGGACCATCGAAGACGCGCCTGTATACGAGGTCAACCTGGTCTGGCACAGCAGCACCGAGCAGGACTCGGATCAGCAGTGGATGCGGGGGGTGATCGAGCGGCTGTTCACGCGGCATCGTGAACACCCTAGCAAGAAGCTTGATTCAAGTTCAGTCATGTAACAGTGCAAATTGACATCGGACGAGACATAGCCATGAGCGTCTTGAAAATTACTTCCAAAGGCCAAATCACTTTGCGGCGTGAACTGCTGGAGTATTTGGGCATTGGCCCGGCTGTTCGATGTGTCATGACAAACCCATCCACTTTTCATCGCGATAAATTTGAGCGCGCCCAATCGCCACCAGCGTTTCCAAAATCACTGGCAGGCTTTCGCGCCAGCGGCCTTTGCCTTTGAATTGGGCTGCGATGGCTTCCAGGTCGAGTGCTGAGGGGGCGGCGCTGAGGATGTCGGCGACGGCCTTGATTTGCTCGGGTAGGGTGACGGGCCAGGCCAGTTGGTCGGCTTCGGCGTTCAGGGCGTCGTGCTCGCCGATCAGGACGAGGGTGGCGGCTTGTGTGTCGCTCCATTTGGCCCGCAGCGGGTTGATGACGGTGGGAACGACCAGCCGGTCCACATAAGCGCGGGGTGTGAAGTGCGCACCTAGGGCGTGGCGTTCGTCAGGGTCCAGGGCGCGTTCGAGCAGGGTGCCAAAGATGGCGGGCTCCACCTCGGTCCAGTTGGCTTTGGCAGCCGTGAGCAGGCCATCGATTTGGTTGCCGCTCAGCAACAGGGCGTAGCCTTCGGACTGCGAGGCTTTGAGCAGTTTGCCGTTGAACTTGCGCACTTCGCGGGCCAGTGCGGCACTGAAGCCGCCATGGTCCATGTCGGCCCACAGGGCTTGCAGCATGCGCTGCAAAGTGGGTGGGTGGTGGGGGTGGGTTTGCAGCAGTTCAGTGAAGGCGCCTTTGCCTTCGCTCTTGCCTGCGGCCTTTTCGCTGGCCGGCAGCAGGCCTACGTCTTCGGCAAACATGCTGAACAGGCAGCGCGTCAGAAATGCGCCCACTTGGTGGGGCGGGTGGCCATCGGTTTCCAGGCTTTTGGCCACGCTGGCCAGCACACTGGCCACTTCGCGGGTGACTTGGGCGTTGGCGCGGCTGGGGTCCAGCGCCATGGGGTCGGTCCAAATGAGGCGCAGACGCTGGCGGATCTTGTCGTCACGCAGGTCTTGCAGCTTGATCTGGTGGCTGCGCGGATCAGGAAACGGGATGTAGTTGCCGCCGGTACGGCTGAACTCTGCAAACAGCTGGATGACTTGCCCCACGTCGACCACCATGATGATGGGCGGTCGGCCTTCGGCGGCGGGCAAGGCGCGGGCGTAGTTTTGCGCTTGGGCGTGTGCGCCCATCAGGGTGTGGCTGTAGCTTTTGGTGTGGCTGCCGGTGTTGACTTTTTTGGCTTCGAGGATGAAGTGGCCGCGTTTGTAGCAGTCCACGCGGCGGTCACTTTCGCTCCCGTCGCTGTGCCCCTCTTTGAGCGGGCGCTCAAACATGTAGTCTTGATCGGCCGTGGCGTGGGGCCGTTCGACCCCCAACAACTCACACAGTTCGATGACGAAACTTTGCGCGGTAGCCAGTTCGCTGCCAGCCGCTTGATGCCAGCGCTGGATGAATTGCTCGGTGCGCGGGTTTGTTGTATTTGTGAGGTCCATGATTTATTTCATAGACCCTCAAATAACTACTTTTTATTCAATATTTACGTCTTTCTGAGGCTCTTTGTAGTAGTCTTGCGCCTTGAGCACCCGCATGCCGTGCTTGCTCAAAATTTCGACATACACCAAGGATGCGCCGGTTTTGGCGGCGGTATCTACCGCTTCGATCACACCGCTGACGCGCACCACCTGGGCGGTTTCGGCGCTCAGACCCACTTTGCAGTCAAAGTCCCAAAAGTCCACGCCTTTGGGCACGTCCCGATTGCGCTCGCGTTTGAAGTATTTGCGGATGTCGTGCTTGACGGACTCCAGCACGCGGTCGGGGTGCTTGCCTTCGGCTTGCAGGTGGAAGTTCTTTTTCATGGGGGCTCTCGTTGGCGGGGCAATCGCCCGGACCGGACGTGAATGCAGGGGCGAATTATCGCTGTTTTACTGGGTCAGCTCTGTGCAGGTGCATGGTCACTTTCGATCGCGACTTTGAGCGTTTCGGGCTGGCGCGTTGTTTGGTGTTGAGCTAAGAGGCGCCATGGTCTGAAGCCATGAAGTGATCGGGGATGCTGGGCTTCTGGTAGCATGCTAACGATACATATCAGGAGTCAAAACATGGACATTGCAATGGTCGGAGCGGGAATCGGTGGCTTGACCGCCGCGGCTTGTTTGTTGCGCGATGGGCACCGTGTCCGTATCTACGAACAGGCCCGCCATGTGGGTGAAATCGGCGCTGCGGTGCAAATGAGTGCCAATGCCGTGAAAGTGCTTTACCACTTGGGCCTGAAAGATAGGCTTGAGGCCCAAGCGGTTAAACCTTCTGCGTTTGAGTTCCGCCGCTTTGACTCCGGCGAGTTGCTGCACGAAATCAAGCTGGGCGAGGACCACGCCCAGCGCCATGGTCATCCTTATTACCAAATCCATCGGGTTGACCTGCATGCTGCCTTGCTTGAAGTGGTCGAGCAACTCGACCCGCAGGCCTTGCAGCTGGGCTACCGGGCGATCGAGGTGCAAGAAGACGAGCACAGCGCGTCCATCGTTTTCGCAGACGGTCGCCAGGTCCGGGCCAATTTGGTGGTGGGCTCGGACGGCATCAAGTCGGTGGTGCGCAAGCATGTGGTTGATGCTGACCCCCCAGTGTTCACTGGGCAGGTGGCTTGGCGCCTGGCCATCCCCATCGAACGCATTGCACCCGAACTTCGCCCACCTTTGGTCTCGTCGATCTGGTGCGGCCCCAACAACCACGCCGTCATGTATTACATGCGTGCCGGCCAGGTGCTCAACTTTGTGGGCTGCGTTGAGCGGCCTTGGGAAGAAGAGTCATGGACTTCGCGTCAGCCTTGGGAAGAGTTGGACCAAGATTACGCCGGCTGGCATCCGATCGTGCGTGCGGCGATTGACAACGTGGACCGTGACCAGTGTTTCCGCTGGGCGCTGAACAACCGCAAGCCGGTGATGAACTGGTGCACAGACCGCGTCGCTTTGCTGGGCGATGCGGTGCACCCCACCTTGCCTTACATGGCGCAGGGTGCAGCCATGGCGATCGAAGACGCGGCGGTGCTGAGCCGGGCTTTGGCGCTCGACATGCCCATGGCGCAGGCTTTGCAGGTGTTTCAAAACCACCGTGCGCCCCGCGCTGCGCGCGTGGTGCGAGAGTCCACTGAGATGGGCGACCTTTACCACATTGCGGATGCGCAGCAAATGAAGCAAGCCTTCAAAGACCGCAACATTGCCGCGTCACGCAACAATTGGTTGTACCCCTACGACCCCATGAATGTGGACCTGATGAGCCAAGCAGGTTGAACCGGCTGGACCGATGCAGCCCAGCCTAAGTTGCCAGCCGAATCAGTCGGCCTTGATGCCTTGGTCTTTGATCAAGCGCGCCCAACGTTCCGCATCGCGTTCGACCAGTTGCGCAAAGGCTTGAGGTGTGCTGCCGCTCGGGTCCATGCCTTGAGAGACAAAAGCCTTTTTGACATCGTCACTGCTGAGCAGCAGGTTGATTTCGCGGTTGTAGAGGTTGACGATGTCGGCCGGTGTGCCCTTGGGGGCAAACATGCCAAACCACATGTCCACGTTGACGTTGCCCGCTTTGGCTTCGGCCAAGGTGGGCAAATCGGGCAGCAAGGCATGTCGCTTGTCACTGCCAATGGCCAAGGCCGTCAGTCGGCCTGAGCGAATGTGCGGCAAGGCCACATGGATAGGCAAGAACATGGCGTCGACTTGGCCACCGAGCAAGTCGGTCACGGCCGGGCCGGTGCCGCGGTAGGGAATGTGTGTCAAGAAAACCTGGGCCGTGCTTTTGAACAACTCCATTGACAGGTGATGGGGCGTGCCCACGCCAGGCGATGCGTAATTGAGCCGACCCGGTTGTTTGCGCAGTGCGGCGACAAACTCTCCAGCGGTTTTGTAGCCCGATTGCGCGGGGGTCACCAGCAAGAGTTGTCCCCAGCTGGTTTGTGACACAGCAGCAAGGTCCTTGACAGGATCGAAACTCAAACCCGGGTAAAGGGCACGGTTCATCACCAGCGTGTTGACGCTCACCAACAAGGTGGAGCCATCAGGGGCAGAGCGCACCACCGCTTCGGTGCCGATGTTGCCCGAGGCGCCCACGCGGTTTTCGACCACGACAGGGCGGTTCAGGCGCTGCGACAGCTTGGGGCCGAGGGTGCGGGCGATCAGGTCAATGCCCGTGCCCGGGGTGAAGGGCACGATCAGTTTGAGCGGGCCTTGGTTGGCAACGCTTTGGGCTAGGGCGAGCGGAGATGCGGCCCCCATGCAAAGTCCTGCGCCCAACAGGGCAGTGACGTGTCGGCGTGACGGGTTCATTGGCAGGCTCTCCATGCGTTAGTATGCCAACGATTATTGACGAATCGGCCCCAGCACCTCATCCATAGAATCCCTGACCCATGGCCACACACGATCTTTACCAGCGTCCGGGCTTTTTGCTGCGCAGAGCGCACCAGATCTCGGCCTCGATTTTTGAGAGGGCTTGTGCTGATTTGGCTTTGACGCCAGCGCAATACGGCGTACTGCGCGTGATGCAAGACCACCCGGGCATTGACCAATCGAGTTTGGCGCGGGCCTTGGCTTTTGACAAAGTCACCGTGCTCCGTGTCATCAAGGGACTGGAGGACCGGGGGTTTTGCCACCGCGCCGTTTCACCCGACAACCGCAGGCAAATGGCCGTGCGCCTGACACCTGAGGGCGCCAAGCTGCTTCGTCAAGCGCAACAGCCGGTGCGGCAAGCTTATGAAACACTGTTGAGCCCGTTTGACGACGCCCAGCGCGAGCAGTTCTTGGGCCTCTTGTTGTTGCTCAACACCCAACTCAACACCGAAGCGCGGGCCAGCTTTGTACCGATGGCGTCAGGGTCCGATCCGGCCTAACACCGGCCTCATACTAAGGGATGGCTTGCACGTCTCAGTCGGTGCGAAACCTGTACTTGAGCTGAAAGCTCACCGCACCATAAAGGCGGTCTTTAAGAGGTGGAACCAGCGCCACATTCAGGCCCCAGTGGCCACTTTCCAGGGTGGCGGTGGGAATGACCGCTGGAAACCAGCCGCCGTTGTAGGCATTGGGGTAACCATTGAAAACCCCGGCCACAGCGCCCAGTTTGACGCCGGCATATGTCCAAGGCTGGACATAAACACCCAAATAGCTCGTGTCGGCATTGTTGCTGTTGCGAAAGCGCCCGCCGGTGGCTGACCAAGTGGGGTCGAATCGGTACTCCAAACCCACACCGGGGTTGGCGTTGCGCAAGCCTTTTCCAGTGTCAAAGTGCGCCGAGTAAAAGCCGGCATTGACCCAGAGGCGGCTGGCATCGAACTCGGCGTGGGCGGTCAGCGCCATGCTGGCGCAAAACAAGCAGGCCAGGCGTTTCATGACGTGACCAAGGTATGACTCAGAGCGACTTGAACACGTCAGCCGCGATTTGCACTGTCTGGGCAATGTCGGCTTCGGTGTGGGCGGCGCTCACAAAACCGGCTTCGTACAAAGCGGGCGCGATGTACACGCCGCCATCCAGCAAGCCGTGGAACAGCTTGTTGAACTTGGGGCTGTCGCTGGTCATGACTTTGGCGTAGTTTTGGGGCAGCTCGGGCAGCAAGAAAAAGCCAAACATGCCACCTTGGCAATCGCCCGAAAAAGGTACGCCCGCCGCAGCGGCAGCGCCCGTCAGGCCATCGACCAGGCTTTGGGTGCGTGCACCCAAGGCATCAAAAAAGCCGGGCTTGGCGATCTCGCGCAGCGTGGTCAGGCCACAGGCTGTGGCCACCGGATTGCCGCTCAAGGTGCCAGCTTGGTATACCGGCCCAGTGGGCGCCAACTGGCGCATGATCTCGCGCGGGCCGCCAAAGGCGGCCAAGGGCATGCCGCCACCAATCACTTTGCCCAGCACTGTCATGTCGGGCTTGAAGCCGGGGATGGCTTTGGCATAGACGCTTTGCGCGCTGCCCAAGGCCACGCGGAAACCCGACATCACTTCGTCAAACACCAACAAGGCGCCGTATTCGGTGCACAACTCGCGGCAGCGCTTCATGAAGGGCACGCTGGCGCGCACAAAGTTCATGTTGCCCGCAATGGGTTCGATCATCACGCAGGCCAACTCTTTACCGTGCAGGGCAAAAGTCTCCTCTAGGGCTGCGATGTTGTTGTACTCCAGCACCAGGGTGTCGCGCACGACTTCAGGTGGCACGCCAGCGCTGGTGGGGTTGCCAAAGGTGGCCAGGCCCGAGCCGGCCTTGACCAGCAGCGCATCGCAATGCCCGTGGTAGCAGCCTTCAAACTTGATGAACTTGCTGCGGCCCGTGGCGCCGCGTGCCAAGCGCAGGGCGCTCATGCCCGCTTCGGTGCCCGAGCTGACCAGGCGCACCATTTCCATAGAGGGCACGTGTTTCAGGATTTCTTCGGCCAGCTCGATCTCGCGTTCGGTAGGCGCACCGTAAGAGAAGCCGTCAAGTGCCGCTTTTTGTACCGCTTCGAGCACGGCGGGGTGGCCGTGGCCCAGGATCATGGGGCCCCATGATCCAATGTAATCAATGTATTTTTGGCCGTTGGCGTCCCAGAAATAAGCGCCTTGGGCGCGTTGCACAAATCGGGGTGTGCCGCCCACGGCGCGAAAGGCGCGCACAGGCGAGTTGACGCCACCAGGGATCACTTGGGCGGCGCGGTCAAAGAGGGTTTGGTTGAGGTCGGTCATATCGGGTCTCAGTGTTTGGTTTCGTTGAAGGGTACTTCAAAGTAATCGGCGCCGGGATGAACTTGCGGGCCTTCCTCGTCGTCTGTTGCTTCGCCTTCGGGCAGCGCCCAAAAAAGGCGGTCCGGAATGACCTGCCCCATGCCGGGCCGAAAGCCTTCGTCGAGGCAACGGTCCAGATAGTGCAAGGCTTCGCTGGTGGCCTCGGGCAAATCCATGCCGGTGGCCAGCAAGGCGGACAGGGCAGCGGTGAGTGTGTCGCCCGCCCCCGCAAATACCGCTTCGATGCGTTCGAATTTTTCATGGCCCAGCACGGTTTCGGGCGAAGCCAGCACGTTGTCAATGTGCTGGTCAGGCAAGGGCAGGCCCGTGACCAGGGTGTAAGGTACACCCAACTCGGCTGCCGCTTTGGCGATGTCGCGGGGTCCGGGGTTGCGCTCCCCGCTCCAGTCGGGCAGCAGCCAGCGGCGCAGCGTGCTGTGGTGGCCCACCAAGACGCTGGTCTGGGGCAACAACAGTTCGCGAAAAGCGTCCAGATAGGCGTCGATCTTGTCTTCTTCCCACCAAGACAGGTTGGGCATGTAGGCGACCAAAGGCACGCCGTCGTAGTCGTCGGACAGTTCGGCGATCACCGCCAGGGCTTCGGGGGTGCCGACGAAACCGACCTTGATGACCTGAACCGGCACGTCTTCGGCCATGGCGCGGGCTTGGTCGTGCACGGCTTCGTCATCGAGCGCAAAGAAATCGGTGATGCTGGTGGTGTCGCGGACATAGCTGCCGGTGCAAATGGGCATGCAATGGGCGCCAACCGAGGCCATGGCCACCGCGTCGCAGCTCAAACCGCCCGCCCCGCTGGGATCGTTGGCGTTGAAAGAGAGCACACATGCCAAGGAGGCCGATTCTTCTTCGGCCGGTACCTGCTCAATGTCGGGAATTTCAGGGCTGGAGTCGGTCATGCAAAAGTCGCATCTCAGGGGCTTCGGACCGGCTTCTCAGGAGGGCGATGGGCAGGCCGATACAATCAAAACATTCTATTCGACTCTCTGATTGCGACACGGTGATGGAACACAAAACTTGGATGTGCTTGATTTGCGGCTGGATTTACGACGAGGCCGAGGGTGATCCCGAGCACGGCATTGCACCGGGCACCAAATGGGAAGACGTCCCCATGAACTGGACTTGCCCCGAATGTGCGGCCCGCAAAGAAGACTTTGAAATGGTCGCGATCTGATCAGTCTGCGCTTTTCTTGACCACCGCATAGCGGGCCAGCGTTTTCTCGCGGGCTTCGGCGTGGTCCACGATGGGGGCAGGGTAGGTTTTACCGATCTCAACCCCTGCCGCTTGCAAGTCAAGGGGTTTGGCAAGCCATGGGGCATGCAGGTCTTTGGTGGGCAGGCTGGCCAATTCTGGCAAGTAACGGCGAATGAACTTGCCCTCTGGGTCGAACTTTTCGCTTTGGCTGATCGGGTTAAAAATCCGAAAGTAGGGCTGCGCATCACACCCGCTGGAGCTGGCCCACTGCCAGCCGCCGTTGTTCGCTGACAGATCGAAGTCGTTCAGGTGAGTGGCAAAGTACTTTTCGCCCCAGCGCCAGTCGATGCCCAAATCCTTCACTAAAAAGCTGGCCACCACCATCCGCAGGCGGTTGTGCATGTAGCCTGTTTGGTTGATTTGACGCATGGCCGCGTCCACCAGGGGGTATCCGGTGCGCGCTTCGCACCAAGCATCAAACAGTTTGTGGGCATGCGTGCCGTGTTCCCAACGGATGGCGTCGTAATCGGGCTTGAAGCTTTTACCTTCACCCACATGCGGATAGTTGTGCAGCACTTGCACATAAAAGTCGCGCCAAATCAGTTCTGACAACCACACGCTGGCCCCCACGCTGCCCGCCAGCATGCGGGGATGTGCTTCGCGGGCCAGTTGGCGGATGGACACGGTGCCAAAGCGCAAATGCACACTCAGGTAGCTGGGGCCTTTGACAGCCGGGAAGTTGCGGGTGTCCTCGTACTGGTCAATGCGCGTCAAGAAGTCTTGCAGCAAAGCCTGTGCACCCGACTCGCCCGTGGGGATTTTGAGGGCCTTCAAGTTGGTGGGCTCAAAGCCGATGTCTTGCAGGCTGTGCACCGGCTGCGCCAGATCATCGGGGCGGGGAGCTAGGCGCTGGCCCAGTGATGCCACTTCGTAGGCCTGCAGGTCTTCGGGCGTGACTTTCTTCAGCCAGGCATTTTTATAGGGGGTGAACACGCTGAAGGGCTTGTTCATTTGGGTCAGCACTTCGTTGCGTTCCATGACCACATGGTCCTTGTAGGTGTGCAGCACGATGCCGTGGTCAGCCAAGTGGCCGCGCACCTGGATATCGCGGGCCAGCGCATGGGGCTCGTCATCGTGGTTGGCAAACACGGCTTGGGCTTGCAGGTGGTGCGCCAGCTTGACGATTTTGTCTTTGGCCACGCCATGGCGCACGATCAGGCCAGCTTGAGGATGACCCGCCATCTCACGCAATCGGGCATCGACCTCGACCAGCGATTCGCGAATGAATTCGACACGGCGGTCGGCGCGAGGCAGAACGTCCAAAATTTCGGTGTCAAAAACGAACACCACATGCACCCGCTGGCAATGCTTCAGGGCATGAAACAAGGCGGCGTTGTCGGTCACGCGCAAGTCGCGGCGCAGCCAGACCAGGCCACAAGAAAAAGGGGTTTCCATCAGGGTTTGCCGGGTTGGATCAAGGAATGCACTTGTGGCCCAAGCCGCGAGGGCGGGACCGCTAAAATCGGTACATGACCGCTGATTCTGCCTCTATTGACCTCAAGCATCATTTCCTGATCGCCATGCCCGGGTTGGAGGACGAGACATTTGCCCGCAGCGTCATCTACATGTGCGAGCACAGCGAGCGCGGGGCCATGGGCCTGATCATCAACAAACCCGCTGACATCAGCATGCGCCTCTTGTTTGACAAGGTGGATTTGCCTTTGCGCCGCGAAGATTTGGTGCTAAACCCGGTGCTTCAAGGCGGCCCTGTGCAAACAGATCGAGGGTTTGTGCTGCACGACCCGGTCCAAATGTCGCCTGCCGACCAAGAAGGCGGTCCGATTTATGCCTCAACCCTGAGCGTGCCGGGGGGGCTTGAGATGACGACTTCCCGCGATGTCCTGGAGGCCTTGTCCTCTGGTGCTGGGCCCCGCCGGGTCTTGATCACGCTGGGTTATGCGTCCTGGGGGGAGGGCCAGCTGGAGTCCGAGTTGGGCGAAAACACATGGCTCACGGTGCCCGCGTCGGTCGATGTGATTTTTGACGTTCCCATGGCCGAGCGTTATGACCGTGCCCTTGACTTGCTTGGCCTCAAAAGCTGGATGCTTTCCCCTGAAGCGGGGCACGCATGAGCAGCGCCCCCGAAAACAGCGTCCCCGACCATCACCAGAGTTTTCTTGCCTTTGACTATGGCCTCAAGCGAACCGGCGTGGCCGTGGGCAACCGGTTGATGAAATCGGCCACGCCGCAAGGCACGATTGCCGCCGAAGGCGATGCCCGGTTTGAGCACATCGCCAAACGCATCAAGGATTGGCAGCCAGACGCGCTGGTGATTGGCGTGCCCACCCACCCCGATGGTGGCGAGCACGAAAACACCTTGCGCGCCCGCAAGTTTGGTCGCCAACTGCGCGGTCGGTTTGGTTTGGCGGTCTACGAGGTGGACGAGCGTTACACCACCACCGAGGCGCATTCTTATGGCGCCAAAGACGCCGATGCCGCTGCAGCGGCCATCATCCTGGACCAATTTTTGAGGAGCATCCCATGAGCGCACTCGCCCTGAATGCCGAAGCCCTTTATTTAGAGCTGTTGCGCGGTGTGCGCAGCCTGTGCACCACCCACACTCGTTTGGTGGGCATCACCTCGGGTGGTGCTTGGCTGGCCGAGCGATTGCACCGAGATTTGGCCTTGCCCGGTGAGCCGGGTCAGGTGTCGTCGGTCATGCACCGCGACGACTTTGCCCAGCGCGGTTTGTCGGCCGGGGGCCAGACCCACTTGCCTTTTGAGGTGGACGGCGCCGACATTCTGGTGCTCGACGATGTGCTCTACACAGGTCGCACGATTCGCGCTGTGCTCAATGAGCTGTTTGACTACGGTCGCCCCGCCCGCGTGCAGCTGGCGGTCTTGGTGGATCGCGGCGGGCGTCAGCTGCCCGTGCAGGCTGAGTTTGCCGCTGCACGTGTAGCCTTGCCCGAGACCCAATCGCTGGCGCTGGCCCGCGACCCGGCTGGCGCATTCAGTTTTGAAGTCAAAAACAAGGCCTGAACCCGACAAGGACACCATGCTTTACAAACGCAACAACCCCCAACTGAACAAAAATGGCGAGCTGATCCACCTGCTCTCCACAGAAGGCTTGTCCAAAGACATCCTGACCCATATCCTCGATACGGCGCAGGGCTTTGTCAGCGTGAGTGACCGCGAAGTGAAGAAGGTGCCGCTTTTGCGTGGCAAAAGCGTGTTCAACCTGTTTTTTGAAAACAGCACCCGCACCCGCACCACCTTTGACATCGCGGCCACACGTTTGTCAGCCGATGTGTACACGCTCGACATCGCCCGATCGTCGGCCAGCAAGGGCGAGTCACTGCTCGACACCATTGCCAACCTGAGCGCCATGGCGGCCGACATCTTTGTGGTGCGCCACAGCGAATCGGGTGCCCCGTACCTGATCGCTCAGCACGTCGCGCCCCATGTGCATGTGGTCAATGCGGGCGACGGCCGTCATGCCCACCCGACCCAAGCGTTGCTGGACATGTACACCATCCGGCACTATAAAAAAGACTTTTCGAACCTCACTGTGGCCATCGTGGGCGACGTGCTGCACTCGCGCGTTGCGCGCTCAGACATCCATGCGCTCACCACCCTAGGCTGCGCCGAAGTGCGGGTGGTCGGCCCCAAAACTTTGGTGCCAGCCGATATGGCGCAAATGGGCGTGCGTGTTTTTAACAACCTTGAAGAAGGCATCAAGGGCTGCGACGTGGTGATCATGCTTCGCCTGCAAAACGAACGCATGAGCGGTGCGCTTCTGCCCTCCAGCCAAGAGTACTTCGAAAGCTTTGGCCTGACGCCTGAAAAACTGCAACTGGCCAAACCCGACGCCATCGTCATGCACCCCGGTCCGATCAACCGGGGGGTCGAGATCGACTCTGCGGTGGTCGATGGCCAGCAAAGCGTGATCTTGCCGCAGGTGACTTTCGGCATCGCGGTGCGCATGGCGGTCATGAGCATCGTCTCGGGCAACGTCGCGTGAACAAAAGCCGATAAGGAAACAGACGATGAAACTCCTCATTCAAAACGGCCGCGTCATTGACCCTTCCAGCGGCTTCGACCAAATCGGCGATGTGGCGATCGCGGCTGGGCGCATCGTGGCCATGGGCCAGGCGCTTGCTGACTTCACGCCCAACCGCGTGATCGATGCCAGGGGCTGCATCGTGGCCCCCGGCTTGGTGGATTTGGCGGCACGCCTGCGCGAGCCCGGCCAAGAACATGCCGGGATGCTCGAGAGTGAATTGGCCGCAGCCGTGGCCGGTGGCGTGACCAGCTTGGTCTGCCCGCCTGACACCCAGCCCGTGCTCGACGAACCCGGTTTGGTGGAGATGCTGCGTTACCGCGCCGAAAAACTTCACCAGGCCCGTGTGCTGCCGCTGGGCGCACTCACGGTGGGACTGAAGGGCGATGTGCTGACCGAAATGGGTCAACTCACGGCTGCGGGATGTGTGGGCTTTTCTCAGGCAGAGGTGCCGATTCAAAGCACCCAAGTGCTGCAACGTGCCTTGCAATACGCCAGCACCTTTGGTTTCGCGGTGTGGCTGCGACCGCAAGAGCTGTATTTGGGCAAGGGCGTGGCCGCCAGCGGTGCTTTGGCCACGCGCATGGGTTTGTCGGGCGTGTCGGTGGCGGCCGAAACCATCGCTTTGCACACCATCTTTGAGCTGGTGCGCAGCACCCGTGCCCGGGTGCACCTGTGCCGCATCAGCAGTGCCCAAGGGGTGGACCTGGTGCGCCAGGCCAAGTCAGAGGGTTTGCCAGTAACGGCCGATGTGAGCATCAACTCACTGCACCTGACCGATGCCGACATGGGTTACTTTGACAGCCGAGCCCGCCTGACGCCCGTGCTGCGCCAGCAACGTGACCGCGACGCCCTGCGTGCGGGCTTGGCCGACGGCACGCTCGATGTGCTGGTGTCGGATCACACCCCGGTCGATGCCGACGCCAAGGCCTTGCCCTTTGCCGAAGCCGAACCCGGTGCGACCGGTTTGGAATTGTTGTGGAGTCTGGCCCTGAAGTGGGGCCAAGATGCCCAACTGCCCGTGACGCAAGTGCTCTCGCGCATCACGGCCGACCCGGCCCGCGTGCTGGGCACCACTTTGGGCAGCTTGCAAGATTCGGTGGGCCATTTGGCTGTGGGCGGCGTGGCCGATGTGTGCGTGTTGTCCACCGAAGGCCATTGGCTGGTAGCCGATGCCGCCTTGCGCAGCCAAGGCAAGAGCACACCGTTTTCGGGCTATGAATTGCCCGGACGTGTGTTGGCCACGGTGGTGGCTGGACAAGTGGCCTTCGAAGCTGCTTGATTGCAGGGCGCAGCATCAGCATGGGTTCTTTGGGCGCCGTTTGGAAATTTTTGCGCGGTTTGTGGCACGTGCTGAGGGGCATGTGGACGATTTACGTGCGCTTTCCCCAGTTCAGCCCCGAGCAACGTGAGATGCGTGTGCAAGCGTGGGCGCTGCAGTTTTTGGCCTTGTGGGGCGTGCACTTGCGGGTCTTGGGCCAACCTGTAGCAAACGGCCCCACGCTGATGGTGGCCAACCACATTTCGTGGCTGGACATATTGGTCATCCATGCGGCCAGGCACTGCCGTTTTGTCTCTAAATCTGATATCCGGGACTGGCCCTTGGTGGGCATGTTGGCCACGGGTGCTGGCACGCTGTACATCGAGCGCACCAGCCGCAAAGATGCGTTGCGCATGGTCAAGGAAATGGCCGATGCCATGAGGAATGGCGATGTGGTGGCGGTCTTTCCGGAAGGCACCACCAGCGATGGACGGGAGTTGTTGCCTTTTCATGCCAACCTGATTCAGGCGGCCATTCAGGCCGATGCCCCAGTGCAACCCATGTCTATCAAGTTCATCGATGCGCAAACCGGTGAGCTGAGCTTTGCGCCTTGCTACATCGGCGACGACACCCTGATCGGCTCCATGTGGCGAACCCTGAAATCCAGCCGCATCGAGGCGGTGGTGCACTTTGGCGAGCCCCAAGTTGCCAACGGCAGGGACCGCCGCGCTTGGGCGCAGGATTTGCGCCAAGACATCATGCTTTTGCGGGACGCCCCCTAGGCCCTTGACTCACCCGAACGGCCGTTGGGTGGCGTCTTTCAAACGAATTTGACGGGTTGGTACTTGGGGTCGGTGTGCTCACAAGCCTCGGCTTTGGCACAAGGCATTTGGCACAGGTCTCTGTCGGAGACCGGGCAGGCGCGGTTGAAGGTCACCACATGGTCCACTTCGGCGCGGATGCCAATCCATTCGCCGAGTTTGTGGTCGTGGTGGCTGGGCACGTGGGCCATCAACAGGTCACCGCTGGCCAAGCGCAAGGTGTACAAAAATTCAGAACCACGGAAGGCTTTGCGGATGATTTCGGCCTTCACGGGCGCGTCATCGTCGTGCACGATGTCATCAGCCCGCAAAAGCACGTCGCATTGCCCGTCCTCAAAAGCGCAGGGCAGGGGGCATTCGGCCACATCGCGCAGCTCGCCCACCGGGGTGCTCACCAAGATGTGCCCGTCCACTTCACGCAAGGTGGCGGGGGTGAACACGCCGTGGCCAATGAAGTCGGCCACAAAGCGGGTGGCAGGGCGGTGGTAAAGGCTGTAGGCATCGTCCCACTGGTGCAGTTGCCCTTCGCTCATGACGCCGATCACATCGCCAATGGCAAAGGCTTCAAGTTGGTCGTGCGTCACCAGCAAAGCGGTGGCTTGAGCGGCCTTGAGGATGTTGCGCACCTCTTGCGCCAAGCGTTCACGCAGGTCGATGTCCAGGTTGGAAAATGGCTCGTCCAACAGCAGCAGGTCCGGCCGAGGGGCCAAAGCACGGGCCAAGGCCACGCGTTGCTGTTGGCCGCCAGACAACTCGTGCGCAAAACGTTTGTCAGCGCCGTTCAGACCCACCAAATCCAGCACCTCGGCCACGCGGTGTTGGCGTTCGGCCTTGGACAGGTGGGCCAAGCCAAAGCCCACATTGCGGCCCACATCCATGTGAGGGAACAAGGCGTAATCCTGGAAAACCATGCCGATGCGGCGGCTTTCAGCGGGTTCGGTGTGTTGCGCGTCACTGACCACGCGGTCAGACAGCAGCACTTGGCCGCCTGAAAGTGGCTCCAGGCCGGCCACGGCCCGCAGCAAGCTGGTCTTGCCGCAGCCCGAAGGTCCAATCAAAACGCCAATGTCACCTGCCTTGAGGCTCAGGTTCACACCTTGCACCGCAGGTGCGGTGCTGCCGGGGTAGCGGATGTCCAGTTGACGCAGTTCAAGAAACATGACTTGGATTGTAGGCAGGTTGATCTGCGCTCCTACAATCCAAGCCTATGCTGACCACTTTGGCCCGCCGTTTATCGGGCCTCCCTTCCTTGCTGTTTGGTTTGCTGGCGCTGGCTTTGGCCTTGCCGGTTTTGACCGTGCTCGGCTCGTGGCTGCAGTGGAGCAGCGAGAGCGCCAACATCTTGCGCGAGATGGCTGCCACCGTGCTCCCCGATTACGCACTGACCACGCTGGGTCTGTGCCTGATGGTGGCGGTGGGCGTGACGGTGCTGGGCTTGGCCACGGCGGCGCTGGTCACGCTGTTTGATTTTCCAGGACGCGGCGTCTTTGAATGGTTGCTGCTTTTGCCGCTCGCCATGCCGGCCTATGTGGTGGCTTATGCCTACACCGACTTTTTGCAGTTCAGCGGGTCGCTGCAGGTGGCCCTGCGCGAGGCGCTGGGTTTGCAGGGCCGCTTGTGGCCCGATGTGCGCAGCGTCTGGGGTGCGGCGCTGGTGTTCACACTGTCGCTCTACCCGTATGTGTATTTGCTGGCCCGCACGGCTTTGGTGGAGCGGGCCTCGGGCTTGATGGAAGCGGCGCGCCTTTTGGGCGCACCGCTGTCAAGGCGTATCCGCGAAATCGCCTTGCCTTTGGCCCGCCCCGCTGTGGCAGCAGGTGTGGCGCTGGCGCTCATGGAGACCTTGGCCGACTTCGGCGTGTCCAGTTACTTTGGCATTCAGACTTTCACAGCCGGCATTTACAAAGCCTGGCTGTCGATGGACAACCGCATTGCCGCTGCCCAGTTGGCCACGGTGCTGCTGGCCGTGGTGGTGGTGTTGCTGCAGCTGGAGCAACGTGCCCAAAAGCGCATGCGTTTTAACCAGGGGCGTGGTGCGCGCCAGGGCTCTGCCGAGGCGCAGCCGGTGCAGCTGCATGGCATGCGGCGCCTGCTGGCGTGGACCATCTGCAGCTTGCCTGTGTTGCTGGGCTTTGTGTTGCCCGTGCTCATCATGTTGCGGGCCTTTGTGGGTGAGACCAGCGAAATGCCATGGGAGCGTTTTGGTCATTGGGCTTGGACCAGTCTGCGCCTGGGCGCCATCACGGCTGTGCTGGCTGTGGGCGTGGCCCTGGCCCTGGCTTTCAGTGCGCGCACCCGCGCCGACCGCATCAGCCAAGGCGCGATCCAGCTGGTGGGTTTGGGTTATGCCATCCCGGGTGCGGTCGTTGTGGTCGGTTTGCTGTTGCCATTGGGCTGGATTCAGCAAATTTGGCCTGCCTCGTCTGCAGGCGCTTGGATCACGGCCACTTCTTTGGGTCTGGTGTGGGCGTATTTGGTGCGCTTTTGCGCGGTAGCTTTGCAATCTGTGCAAAGCGGCTATGCGCGCATTCCGGCCAGTTTGGACGATTCGGCCCGCATGCTGGGCGTGACCGGTTGGGGATTGATGCGCCGTGTGCATGCGCCGCTGCTTCAGCGCACCACCATTGCCGCTGCCTTGCTGGTGTTTGTGGATGTGATGAAGGAGTTGCCCGCCACCATGGTGTTGCGCCCCTTCAACAGCGACACCCTGGCCGTGGTGGCTTACCAGTTGGCGCGCGATGAGCGCTTGGGTGAAGCGGCTCTGCCCTCATTGGCCTTGGTGTTGGTGGGTTTGATTCCGGTGATTTTGCTCAGCCGGACTTTGCGTCAACCAGCTGCCTGAGCACCCAAAAGGCCTAGCACCTGCTGGGTAAGTGGCCTTCAATCCCTTCGGGCCATCAAAGACTTTTCTTCCAGTATTTGCCGCACGATGGCCCGTGCGTGGTCCTCGGTCAGGCTGTATTCGTGGCGCAAATGTTCAATCGTCCGTTGCTCTTTGGCATCGACATGGCCGTCTTTGAGGAGTTCCTCGACTTCGGTGGTGAATTCCAGTTCGTGGGTGCGTACCCGTGCAGCAAAGGCCGAGGCCACGATGCCTGTCAGCAATGCCGCAGTCAAAATCCCCGACAAAGCGGTGAATGCGCCAATCACTTTGCCCCATGGCGACAGGGGGGTGACATCGCCATAGCCCACGGTGGTGATGGTCACGATGGACCACCACATGGCGTCAGGGATGGTGCCCAGTTTGTCGGGCTGTAAAGCGTGCTCGGCAAAGTACATCAAGCACGAGGTGATGAAGATGGACAACACCAAGAGGTAGAGCGCCGACACAAAAGCGTCTCGTTCGGCATAGATCGAGGCCATCAGGTCCTCGAGTGCGGTGGAGTAATGCGACAACTTCAAGATGCGCATGACACGGATGATGCGCAAAAAGCGCAAGTCAAGGCCCGGCAGCAAGGCTTGCAAAAAGAAAGGCAGGATGGCCAACACATCCACCAAACCATGAAAACTGAAAACGTAGGCCAGGCGCCGGCGGGTTATGGTGGCGTGCTTTAGAGGGTTTCTGTCGGCGGCTGTCCACAGGCGCAGCAAGTATTCAACGCTGAAGAAGGCCACCGATAGCATTTCAAACAGGCGCAGGCTTGGGCCGTACTGCGCCTCAATAGAAGGCACCGATTCCATGATCACAGCCAGCACGTTGCTGAGCACCATCAGGGTCAGCACCCATGAGAAGAAAGCCGCTGCCCTTTTGTCTTGTTGCCCTTGAAGCTCCAAAATCAATAACAGGCGTTGCCGTTGTGGATTGTTAGCGTGCATAGGGGCATCTTAGACAAGATAACGAGCCTGAATGACCGTCTGGATCAAGACATTGGTCATGGCTGATATAAAGAGGCTTGATTTTTGAGCGCCAGCATGGCGCTTTACCACTCCAAGGATTGCTGTTATGTCCCTCGACACACCGTTGCCCGTCTTGCCCCAAGTCAAAGGTTTCTTTGATCCCGGCACTTGGACCGTGAGCTATGTGGTCTATGCATTGGCCGGTTCGGCCTGCGCCATCATTGACTCGGTGTTGGACTATGACCCCAAGTCGGGCCGCACCAGCACGGTTTCGGCCGACCGGGTGATTGACTTTGTGCGCGAGCAGGGCCTGCAGGTGGCTTGGATTTTGGAAACCCACGCCCATGCTGATCACCTGAGCGCCGCACCCTATTTGAAAGCCCAGTTGGGTGGTCAAACCGCTATGGGCGCCCACATCACGGCGGTGCAAAAAGTGTTCAAGGGCATTTTCAATTTGGAGCCCGATTTTGCTGTGGATGGTCGCCAGTTTGACCGTTTGTTGGCCGATGGTGAAACCTTGCCTGTGGGCGATATGCCATTGCAAGCCTTGTCGGTGCCGGGCCACACCCCGGCATGCATGGCCTATCGGGTGGGCGATGCGGTGTTTGTGGGCGACACCTTGTTCATGCCCGATGTGGGTTCGGCCCGCTGCGATTTCCCCGGGGGAGATGCCCAAGCGCTTTACGCGTCGGTGCAAAGAATTTTGAGCCTGCCCGCGCAAACCCGGTTGTTTCTTTGCCACGATTACCCGCCCGAGGGCCGCACAGTGCAGTTTGAGACCACCGTGGCCGAGCAGCGCGCTGCCAACATCCACCTCAAAGACGGCATTGGTGAAGCTGATTTTGTGCGCATGCGCAGTGCCCGTGATGCCACTTTGGCCATGCCGGTGTTGATGTTGCCTGCAGTCCAGATCAATATCCGGGCTGGGGAAATGCCCCCTGCCGAGGCCAATGGGGTGGCTTACCTCAAGATTCCTCTGAACGCTGTTTGACATTGCTGGGTCGGCGGCTTTAGCTGAATTTGTGCATAAGCAAAGAACAAATCAATGGTTGGATGTCTGTTTGAAAATGGCCACAATGCGACATCGCCGTGTGGAGCGTTGCTGTGTGGCTGGTAACAGTTGCCCAAAATAAGAACCGTCGCCTGGATATTGGACAATCGGGCGAGAAGCCTACCAATGGAATTGACCCATGCCCGCCAAAACCCCATTAGAAGACAGCGTTTTGACCGACTCTGAAGAAGTCTTTGAAAAAGCCGCAGAGGTGTTTCGGGTGATGTCTGCGCCCATGCGGCTGCGCATCATCAGTGCGCTGTGCAATGCTGAGAAAAACGTCGGTGAGTTGCTGGCCGAAATCGACACCACGCAGCCCAACATGTCACAGCACCTGAACACGCTGTATCAAGCTGGGGTGGTGGGCAAGCGCCGCGATGGCGTGCAAATTTATTACCGCATCATCAACGAGCGGGTGGTCACGCTCTGCCGGGCGGTGTGCGTCCAGATCGCCAGCGAGTCCGATTGAAAGATCGGCGTCAGTTTAGAGTCGGGTTTTCACGGGCAAAGATTCGCCCTTGACGCGACTAATATCCATACTTAAGGAGAAACGAATGAAAAGAAACCTGTTGCTGCTGATCGGTCTGTTGGTCACAACGCTTTCCTGGGCGGATATCAAGGTCGTGTACCACCTGAGTGAGGGCATTCCTCAGGCTTCACGGGCGATTGGCAATATCCGTAACCACTTGGCAGCCGACCCCAAGGTCAAGATTGTGGTGGTGGCCCATGGTTTGGGCATCGACTTTTTGCTGGATGGTGCTGTCAACCAAATGGACCAAGCCTTTGCGGGTGGCGTCAGCGATTTGGCCAATAAAGGGGTGGAGTTTCGCGTTTGCAACAACACCCTGGTGTCGCGCAAAATTTCGACCGACAAGTTGTTGATGGAAGCCAAAGTGGTGCCTGCAGGCGTGGCCGAAGTGGCCACATTGCAAGCCAAGCAAGGCTTTGTTTATTTGCGTCCCTGAGTTGGCTGGGTGACACCAGCCATGCATTGATTTTTATCGAGGAAAACCCATGAAAATGAAACACCTTTTGGCGGCCGCCAGCTTGCTCGCCGTGACGGGTCTGGCGCAAGCCCAGATCGATCCCCTGCAGGCCCGCAGTTTGGCAGCATCTTGCGCAGCTTGTCACGGCACCGATGGCCGTGCACAGCCCGGCATGATTTCGTTGGCAGGCTCCAACAAGAACGACATGATCAAGAAGATGCAAGATTACAAGGCCGGTCGCGTACCTGCCGCTACCATCATGCACCAGCTCGCCAAGGGCTACACCGACGAGCAAATTGAAGCCATCGCCGGTTATTTTGCAGCCCAAAAACGATAAGGAAAATTGCCATGCAACGTCGTCATTTTTTACAAACCGGCTCCGCTTTGGGTGCCATGGGAATGGTTTCTGGCTGTGCCACCATCGGTGGTGGCAGCGGACCTAAGGTGGTGGTCATTGGTGGCGGTTATTCGGGTGCCACGGCAGCCAAATACTTGCGCATGTGGTCTGACCACAAAATCCAGGTCACCTTGGTTGAGCCCAACAATGCCTTCATCTCTTGCCCCATCTCCAACTTGGTGCTCGGCGGCAGCAAGACGATGGCCGACATCACCACCCCCTATGACAACCTGACCAAGCGCCACGGCGTCAAAGTCATCAAGGACCGCGTCAACACCATCGACGCTGACAAGCGCATCGTCAAACTGGCGGGCGGCACTGAGCTGAGCTATGACCGCCTGATCGTCTCGCCTGGTGTGGATTTCATGTGGGAAACCTTGCCCGGCATGAACCGCGCAGGCGCTAAAGAGCAAGTGATGCACGCCTGGAAGGCCGGCGAGCAAACCCTGACCCTGCGCAAGCAACTCGAAGCCATGCCTGATGGCGGCGTGTTCGCCATGTCCATTCCCTTGGCGCCTTACCGCTGCCCTCCCGGCCCTTACGAGCGCGCTTGCCAGGTGGCCGACTACTTCACTAAATTCAAGCCCAAGAGCAAAGTGCTGATTTTGGACGCCAACGACGACGTCACCTCCAAGCCTGCTTTGTTCAAGAAAGCCTGGACAGACCGCTACAAAGGCATCATCGAGTACCGCGGCAAGCACAACGTGACCGATGTGGATGTGGCCAACAAGACCTTGAAGTTTGAGTTCAACGAAGACATCAAGGCCAGCGTTTTGAACGTGATCCCCAGCATGCGCGCTGGTGACATTGCTGCCAACGCAGGCTTGGCTACAGCCAACAAGCGCTGGTGCGAGGTGGACTTCTTGACCTTTGAATCCAAAGCGGCCAAGAATGTGCACGTGCTGGGCGACTCGATCCAGATTGCGCCGGGCATGCCCAAATCAGGTCACATGGCCAACCAGCATGGCAAGACCTGTGCGGCTGCGGTCATTGCGTTGTTGATGGGCAAAGAGGTCAACAACATGCCGGTCTACAACAACACCTGCTACAGCTTCGTGAGCAGCAAAGATGTGATCCATGTGGCCAGCGTGCACCGTTATGATGCCGAGAGAAAGACCATGGTGGCTGTGGCTGGCGCGGGTGGTGTTTCGAGCGCGGCCAACGAACTGGAAGGCATCTACGCCTTGTCTTGGGCGCAAAACATCTGGGCCGACACACTGGCTTGATGCTTTGATGTCTCACCCCAAAACGCCGCAGTCTTTGGATTTGTGGCGTTTTTTTTGGTGGTTGTTTACATGGCCCAGCCCATGCTGCGATGGATGCGCCAAGAGATGCCCGCGCCCAACCAAATGGCGATCAACGTGAGCCAAGCGGTGACCGAGAAAATGGACCCACCGGTCAAGCCAGCGCCCACGGTGCAGCCGCCCGCCAAGACGGCACCAAAACCCATGAGGACAGCGCCTGTCAGGTAATGACCGAGTTTGTTTTCGGTTTTGAAGCCTTCAAATTTGAACTCGCCGCCCACCAAGGCACCCAACAAAGAGCCGACAAATGTGGCGGGCAATAAACCGGCATCAAAGCCCACGCTGGGTGATGTGGCGCTGGACAACACCCGCATCAACATTTCTGCCGATGCGCTGCTGAAGCTGAGGCTTTGGATTTGAATGGCTTCAAACGACTGTGACGCGATGGCTTGGGTCAAACCCCAACCGAGAGCGATGCTCAATCCCGTGACCAGTGCAAATGCGGCCAAGCTCCAGCGCTGGGGATGTGTTTTGAAAAAAAAGTAAAAACCGGTGGCCAGTGCCAACAAAGCCAGAGCCAGGCCACCCGATGCCCCAAGCCCTGTGATGTGGAGCAAGTCCCGCGACGGACCACCGTCCACAGCCCACCAGCCTGCCAAGGCTTTGCGAGCGGGAGCCAACCAGCCAGCAATGCTGGCTTGAACTGTGACCGCAAAGACCAAACCAGCCAACAAGGCACGCATGTTGCCGTTGGCTGACAAGATCAGCAAACGGCTGGCGCATCCACGAGTCAAGATCATGCCGGCACCAAAAAACAAGCCCCCCAGAACAGCGCCCGATATGCTGCTCGGCATGGCGATGTAGCGGGCGTCTGCAGGTTTCAGACCACCCATGAACACCAATGCCTGAACACCCACCAGGCAAGCCCCGAATGCCAGCCACCAGACGCTGAACCGATCGCGCGCCTGACCTTCGCAGCATTCAATCACGGCCGCACGGGCACAAAAGCGGCTGCGCTGGGCAGCAAAACCGAAAATGAAACCCACCAGGGCACCGGCCATGGCCAATACATGGGTGTCGCCCCAGGTTTCGAGCAAGCTTGCGAGATTCACGAATTTCTCCAATAATTCATTGGTTTCTTATATTTATTGGTGCCGAGTTGTCCAATCCTGTGGACAACGCAAAACCCGCTATTGTCCACTTTCTTAAATCCATGCCGTCAGTACTCTCTTTGCCAAACCAGCCAGCATGGCGCAGGCGTGACTGTTTGTTAATGGCTGGCTTGGCCTTGGGGTTTGGGCCCGCGCTCGCTCAACGCAGCGCCGCCACATTGCCTGCCGCGCAATCTTTGCCAGAAGAATTGGCTCGAGCGATTCAAAACAAACAACCCTTGGTGGTCATGGTGAGTCTGGACGGCTGTGTGTTTTGTCGCCAAGCGCGGCACAGTCACTTGTCGCCCATGCAAAAAGCCGGCACGGTCATCGTGCAGGTGGATATGCGCAGCACCCAGGCGGTGGTTGATTTTGGGGGCAGGCTATCGACCCATGACCAACTGGTCCGAGCATGGAAGGTGCCCATCGCGCCAACGCTTTTGTTTTTTGGGCCCCAAGGCAAAGAAGTGGCCGAGCGCATGGAAGGCGCCTATTTGCCCGACTTTTACGGTCCTTATCTGGAAGAGCGCATGGCACAGGGGCGCAAAGCATTGACGTCTCTTTGACCTTGTCAGCATTTCAGCCCAGTTCACCGAAGGCCAAACGGCAGTTGGCGTGTTCACGCTGCGTAAAGGCATGGTCAAGTTGTTGAGAGCCACTGCCGACGGCCGCGAGCGCATCGTGCGCGTGATGCGCCCGGGCGACGTGATTGGGCTTGAAGCCCTGGCCACCGCCCGCTACGACAGCGAAGCCATTGCCTTGGTCGAAGCCCAAGTCTGCCGCATCCCCTTGTCGGTGCTGCATCACCTGTCGGCCAAATCGCCAAGACTGCACAAACGCCTGATGCAAAAGTGTCAACAAGCCCTGAAAGACGCCGAAGACTGGCTGGCCGATCTGAACTTCGGCTCTGCCCGCCAACGCGTGGCCGCCCTGGCCCTGAAAATGCGCGATCCCGACCAACCCGGCATCACCACATTTTTTGCGCGGGGCCGAGCGGGGCCGCGCTTGTTGGTTGAATTGACAAAAGCAGTAATATGCCTCTCACGGTTAATCACCAAATCGTTTCTTGTCATCCCGTCAAGTCAAAAAGGAAATCATTGATGTCCCTTTCCATTCGATCCGTTCTTGCCGCTACGGCCATGTTGGTTGCCGCTTTGGTTGCCAATGCGCAGTCCGATTGGCCCAATCGACCCTTAAAGTGGGTAGTCCCTTTTGCCCCTGGCGGGCCTACCGATGCGATTTCGCGGGTGCTGTCTGCCCGTATGGCTGAGTCCCTGGGTCAAAGCGTGGTGGTTGAAAACCGTGCCGGGGCTTCCGGTGCCATTGGTTCGGAATTTGTCGCTCGCGCTGCGCCCGACGGTTACACGATTGTTTTTGGTACACAAAGTACTCACGCATCGAACCTGATCTTTTTCCCCAACATGGCCTTCGACCCGATCCGTGACTTTCAACCTTTGACGTTGGTTGGCACCGCCTGCCTAGCGCTGATCGTGCCGCCGAGCGTGCCGGCGACCAATGTCCGCGAGCTTGTCGATTGGTTAGCGCGGCAGGCTGGTGCGGCCAGCTACGCAACAGCTGCAGCGGGCAGCGCCCAGCACGTGGCGGCCGAGTTGCTGCTGCGAAACAGCAATGTCAAAGCGACCCATGTGCCTTACAAAGGCAGCGGTGCTGCCATGCCGGATCTGCTTGCCGGGCGCATCAGTTTCATGTTTGACAACTTGCCCTCTTCTTTGCCTTTGGCCCGCTCTGGCAGGGTGCGGGCACTGGCTCAGACTTGCGCCAAGCGCTCGCCTGCAGCCCCCGATTTGCCAACCATGGTGGAAGCCGGCTTCAAGGACTTTGTGATCGAGGGCTGGTATGGCCTGTTTGCGCCGGCGCGCACGCCACGCCCTATTGCTGAACGATTGTCGGCGGAAATCAACAAGGCTTTGCGTCATCCAGAATCGATGGAGCGTTGGAAGACGCTGGGCTTTGACCCTATTGGAACCAGTCCTGACGCTTTGGCCGAGCGGCAGCGCGGCGATCTTGATTACTGGCGTCGCATGATTGAATTCACTGGTGTGAAGGTTGAGTGAAGCCATGTCGGATTTCGATCTAAAAATCACTGGCGGGGTGCTGATTGACGGCACGGGCAGTCCGCGACGCCAAGCCGATGTGGGTGTGAAGGACGGACATGTCGTGGCGATCGGCGATGGGCTGGGTTCTGCCCGGCAGACGCTCGACGCGCAGGGCTTGGTGGTTGCACCGGGTTTTGTGGACATCCACACCCATTACGATGCCCAAGTCTTGTGGGACTCCGAGCTGACGGTCTCGCCTTGGCACGGGGTGACCACAGCGGTGTTGGGCAACTGCGGATTTGGCGTGGCACCGACACGACCCGAGCACCGTGATTTGATTTTGCGCACGCTTGAGCGTGTTGAGGGTATGAGTTTGTCGGCTCTGGAGGAGGGGCTGGGCAGTCCATGGCCTTTTGAGACCTTCACGCAATACATGGATCTGCTTGAGCGCACGCCTTTGGGTATCAATGTGGCAGTGATGGTGGGCCACACGCCGGTGCGCTTGTGGGTCATGGGTGATGAAGCGACGACGCGTGCGGCCACCGCAACAGAGGTGGCCCAGATGCGAGCATTGGTTCGCGAGGCCATGGACGTGGGCGCCGTCGGCTTTGCCACGTCGGTCTCTAAGGTTCATGTGGGCTATGCGGGCAGACCCGTGCCCAGTCGTCTGGCCGACTTCGCAGAAATGCTGGAGATTGCGCGAGCAGTTGGCGAGTCCGGACACGGCTTGATCCATTACAACGTTGGGCGTGAGCCTCTGTGGCATGCGTATGAGCAACTCCACGAAGTCAGCGGCAGGCCTGTTGTGTGGACTTCGCTTCTGGCTGGCTCGCTTGGGCCTGGATCGCACCGTGCTCAGCTCGAGCAGGCCGCGCAGCAACGCTTGCGGGGTTTGCCCATACATGGTCAAGGTGCCTGTCGTCCCATACAGTTTGAGTTTGACTTTCGCTCACCCGTGGTGTTTGACACTTGGGCCTCCTTCGAAGCGGTTCGTCAGGCGGACGATGAGGCGCAGCGCCGTGCCGTTTACAGCGACCCGGAGTTTCGCGCCCGGCTCAAGCGCCAGGTTGCCGGTCGCTGTCCGGACGATGCTTGGTTCGCCGGTAAAGAAGCGGAAGGTGATACGCGAAGGGCATCATTCCGTGAGATGGTCGTTTCTGGGGCGACGGATACAAGCCTGCTCGAACGCAGGCTGGTTGATTTGGCGCAGGAGCGCCAGGTCGATCCGGTTGACCTGATGTTGGATCTGGCCCTTGCCAGTAATTTACAAATGCGCTGGCGAATTGCGCTGCTCAATTTTGATGAAACTGAAGTCAGCGAGATATTGGCCGACCCCCATGTGGTCTTGGGGCTGGGCGACGGTGGCGCGCACATGAGCCAGTTGTGCGATGCGTGTCATCCGACTTATCTTCTGGGCCATTGGGTTCGTGAACGCGGTGCTTTGAGTTTGGAAGAAGCGGTGCGGCGTCTGACCTCGCACCCGGCTGATGTATTTGGATTGCATGACCGTGGGCGGGTGGCTTTGGGGTTGCCCGCCGATCTGGTTGTTTTTGACCCTGAACGCGTCGATGCGGGTCCGCTTGAGCGAGTCTACGATCTGCCTGCCGGACAAGACCGCTTGATCAGTCAAGCCATTGGCATCGAAGCCGTTTTTGTCAATGGTCAGCGCTTGGGATCACAGCCTCAAGCGGCCGGCAGGCTGCTGCGGCAGCGGTCCAATCCAGCTGTCTGAGTTGGCTCGATCCTCAATCCAGTTGGCAATCACACGGTCGGCCGTTGTTTGAAAGTCAAAAGATTGGATGACCCCGTCCGCTTATTCCACCAAAAATACCCCACAGATGCGCAATGAGCTGTGGGGTTTTCTTTGGGTCTGGCGCAGCGTTAAATGGCGACCACGGTCAGGCGGTTTGCTGCCACGCTGGAAAATTTTCAGTTGAGCCTTAAAGCAGACGATAGACTTTTGATGCCTTGTCAGGAACTGAATTTATCCAGGAGGCCGTCGGACAATTGCCTTGAATCGATTCCGTTGCTGTCCAAACTGGACAGCAGCTGCCTGTGAGCGCGGACATGGGGCTTCTCGTAGAACAATTGATTTGTCTCAAATCGTTCGTATTTCAAGATGCCAAGATGCCTTCTCTGAATGAGGAGACACCATGCCAACCAACCCCACCCCCACCGAAACATGGGCTCCAAACTCAGCGCTGAACCGCAGGCAGTGGTTGCTGGGCTCGGCAGGCGCTGCCGTTGTGGCCAGCGCTGCGCCCGTCGCCCAGGCAGCCAAAACCAAAACGCAGGCGCACATCGTGATTTTGGGCGGTGGCCTGGGCGGCATTGCCGTGGCCAACCGGCTCCATGCCTTGCTCGACGGGGCCAAGATCACCCTGATTGACCGCAAGGAAGAGCACAACTACCAGCCCGGTTACACCCTGGTGGCCACGGGTGTGTGGCCTGTGAGCAAGGTGCGCGACCGCAATGCCGATTTCCACCCGCCGCAGCTCAACTGGATCAAGGACATGGTCAGTGAGCTGGACCCTGCCAGCAATTCGGTGGTCACGGCGTTGGGCCAGCGCGTCAAGTACGACTACCTGGTGGTGGCCATGGGCACGCACCAGGATTGGTCACTGATCGAGGGTATGGATGTGAACGCGATTGGCCAAAAGGGCCTGACCAGCGTGTACCCCAGCCCCGAAGCGGCTCAGGCCACTTGGGCCAGCATGGACGCGTTTCGGCGCAAGGGTGGCAAGGCGGTGCTGACCCTGCCCGCCACACCCCTCAAGTGCGCGGGTGCGCCGCTGAAGATGACTTTCATGCTGCGCGACCGCCTGGCGCAGTCGGGCACGCTGGACCAATCCAAAGTCACGTTTTACTCTGCGCTGGGCACTGTTTTTGGCGTCAAGGTGGTGAACGACAATGTGCTTTCTCGCTGGCGTGATTTGGGCATCGCGGTCGAGACCACGCAAAAGCTGCAGGGCATCGACATCGGTGCGCAGCGGGCGCGTTTTGTCTCGCCCGAAGGTGTGAGCACCGAGGTGCCTTATGACTTCATCCATGTTGTGCCGCCCATGCGTGCGCCCGATGCGGTCAAAAATTCCGATCTGGCCTGGAAAGTGGGCCCCTATGCCGCAGGCGGCTGGCTGGAAGTGGACAAGGACACCCTGCAGCACCGCCGCTACCCCAATGTGTTGGGTGTGGGCGATGTGAATGGCACACCGCGGGGCAAGACGGCAGCCACCATCAAAAAGAGTGCGCCCATCGTGGCAGAGCATTTGGTAGACGTGATCGCGGGCCGTGCACCCGGACAAAAGTTTGATGGCTACACCTCGTGCCCGTTGATCGTGAAAGAGGGCTCGGCCATGCTGATCGAGTTTGACTACGCGGGTAAGCTCACGCCTTCGCTGCCCATGATCGAGCCACTGCAGGCGAGTTATTTTGCTTGGCTGATGAAATACCGCATGCTCAAGCCTGCCTACATGGCGACGCTGAAGGGCCGGGTTTGAAGCACACTCAAGACATCTGGAGACGCACATGTATGAAGTCTGGCTGGCGATGAGCATCGCCTACGAAACGGCCTTAGGCCTGCTGCCCGCGCTGGCACCCTTGGTGTTGATGTGGGCCGTGATGATGGTGATCAACCGCAAGAAGCTCAAGCAGGTCAAGCTCGCAACGCTGGCCTCGGTAGCTGTGCTGGTGGCGTTGGTGGCCGTTGTGGCTTTGCCGTCCATGACCAAATCATCCTTGGTCAACATGACTTACTGGGTTGATTGGGCCGCTCTATTGGGCATGGCCGCAGGTGTTGGCGTGGCGGCAGCGTTGCTGACTTGGCCTGTATTGGCCATGCGGCAACGCTGACATCAGCATATATAGGCCGTTCAATCTGCTCAACGCAGCCATATGAAGTCCTAAACGGTCATGAACAACTGAAACACCGAATTGGGGGCTTTCGGGATCAACGGGGGCGCCAGGGGCTTGAGCTTGAAGCGGTTCTGGATTGGAGCTTCTTCGGGAGTTTCCACGGCGGTCAGGTCAACGAAGTCCGCCAATACGAATTGACTCAAGGTGTCGATCACCACTTGTTCCAAGCCCAACTCAAATTCAGCTGGCGCGGACAAGCCCTCGGTGTCGTGTTCTTGCTGTGTCAAGGTGCTCTCAAAGGCAGAGGCGATGTCCCACATGGATACCAAGGCGATGTCGCCTTGGATGTTGTAGCCGCCACCCGGGCCTTTGTTGGCACTGACGATGTGGTGGTCTTTCAGCGGCTTGAGAATGCTCTCAAGGTTGGACACCGACAACTTGAGTCGGTTGGACAAGGTGGTGGTGGAGACCCGGCCTTTGTGCTGCAGCTCGGCGATGACCACGCACACATCCAAGGCATTGATGGTTCGGTTTGAAATCATGGCGATCAGCTCCTTTGAGTAGGATTCTGAGGTATTTATCTACGCAAATGGTGAAAAACCTAACAAAACTTTGTTTTTCATCATAAAATCTACGCAATACCTGCTCATAGGCGCTGCTTTGACCCCTCGTTCATCTTCAAGTCCCATGTTCCGCATCGGCGCCGTCTCCAAAACCACGGCCATTCCGGTGTCGACACTGCGCATATGGCAAACCCGTTACGGTGCTTTCAGTCCCGTCAAAACCGAGGGCAACCAACGCCTGTTTGGCGAACCCGATGTGTCGAAGGCGCTTTTGCTCAAGCAGTTGATTGGGGCAGGGCACGCCATCGGGGCCATTGCCCACCTAGATCTGGAGCAGTTGCGCCGCCTGTCCAGCCAAGACGTGCGCACACCATCTGCTGCAACCGCGTTGGCTTTGCCGGTTTGCTTGGCGGTGGTGGGTTTGGGATTGGCCAACAGGCTCGAGTCGATCAAATTTGCCTCGGTCTTGAGCCAGCACCGTATTCAGGTCACCGATGTGTTGGAGGATTTGGCCTCGGTCAGCCATGCGCCTTTGTCCGACAAGCCGCAGGTCTTGTTGGTCCGGGTCAGTTCGCTGCAGGACTCGGTTTTTTCTGCCATCCAGACTTTGACCCAGCGCCACGCTTTTGCCCAGACCATCGTGCTGTACAACTTTGCTCCCGATGTGGTGGTGCAAAGCATGAAGCGGGCGGGCATGATCGTGCGGCGAGACCCGATCTCTGACGGTGAGTTGGCCGAGTTGTTGCAATCGATCTTGTTCGTGGACCGCAGTCGGGCCGAGGAGTTCGGTGGCCAAGGTGCGGTGATTGCCAGCCGCAAATACTCAGACCAGACCTTGCGCCGCGTAGCCGGTATTTCGACCAATGTGCTGTGTGAATGTCCGAGGCATGTGGCCGAGCTGATTGCCCAGTTGGCCAGTTTTGAGGAATACAGCCAAGAGTGCTTGAACAAGAACGCCGAGGACTCGCACTTGCATTCCTATCTGCGCTCAATCTCAGGGTCAGCGCGTTCTTTGTTCGAAAACGCGCTGGAAAAAATCGCTGAGCACGAAGGCATTGATTTGAGAGAAATGCCCCGCTGAGCGAGGTCCACCTTCACTGCGGTGTGAAAACGGACCTGTCGTCGGCGTTTTTCTCATACTGCCGGGCAATATTGGCGCAGACCAAGTCGCACATGGCATAGATGGAAGGGTCGGAGACTTTGTAGAACACGCTGGCCCCTCGGCTTTCGCGGTTCACGATACCGTGTTGCGCCAGATAAGACAGGTGGCGTGAGACATTGGCGGCTGAGTAGCCCGATAGCTGCGCCAGTTCGCCCACGTTGTACTCCTTGTCACGCAACAGATTCAGGATTTTCAGGCGCGTCGGTTCCGACAGCGCCTGGAAATAGGCCGCAATCTGTTCGAGTGCTTTGGCGGGTAAGTCTTTCATGGGTGTTCCAAGGCACATTGTAAAGATGCCAATTATTTGAGAATGGTTGAAGAGCTTTTTGTTTTATTGTATTATTGCGAATATACGCAAACAACCAAATAAGCAAACATCGATGTTTTGCTGGAAAACCTCAAATGAACAGACAATGGATATGGGCATCGGCCATGGCAGTTGCTGCTTTGACCAGCATCCCGATTTGGGCCAATCCCGAGAAGACAGCGGTCAAAAGTGTGGCCGCCCAAGCCAGCACGGCGGGGACCCAGGAGGTGAGTCTGGATGCCGTGGTCGAGGCCGTGCGACAGGCCACCTTGTCTGCCCAAGTGCCCGGAGCCATTGTGAGTTTGAACGTCAAGGCCGGTGACCGGGTGCGGGCCGGGCAAGAGCTTCTGCGCATTGACGCCAGCGCTGCTCAGCAAAACGTAGCGGGCAGCACTGCCCAGCTTGAAGCAGCGCAAGTGGGCTTGCGCGTGGCCAGCCAAGATCTGGCGCGACAAAAGCAGTTGTTTGAAAAGCAATACATCAGCCAAGGCGCACTCGACCGCACGCAGGCCCAGTACGAAGCCGCCCAAGCACAGGTGCAAGCCCAGCAAGCCCAAACCCGGGCGGCACAAACCCAGACAGGTTTTTTCAGCGTGCGCGCGCCATTCAATGGGGTGGTGTCTGATGTGCCCGTCACCTTGGGTGACATGGCCATGCCGGGCCGCCCCTTGGTGACCTTGCACGACCCCTCGGCAATGCGCGTGAGCGCGGCAGTGCCGCAGTCCATGATTGAAGGCGTGCGCGGCCAGATGAAATCGGTTCGCTACGAGATCGCGGGCCAAAAGAGTGTGGCAGCGGCCAGCGTGCAACTATTGCCCACCGTGGATCCGGTGACCCACACTGCGCAGTTGCGCATGGCTTTGCCAACGGGTGTTGATGGCTTGGTGCCTGGCATGTTCGCCCGAGTTTGGGTGCCTGGCAGCTCGGCCAGTGCGGTGCCTCAAAACGGGGTCAAAGATGCTGCCCAAGTTGGCCGCGTCTTCTTGCCGCTCACAGCCATCGTGCGCCGTGCCGAAATGACAGGTGTTTACGTGGTGGACGCGCAAGGCCAACCACGTTTGCGCCAGGTACGCTTGGGCCGCACCACTGGCCAGTCCGTCGAGGTGTTGTCTGGGGTGAGCGTGGGTGAGCAGGTGGCGACAGACCCCGTCAGCTTGGTTAAAAAACTGCCGAAAGCAGCCCCATGACTGAGCAAAAAATGGGCATTTCGGGACGCATTGCGGCAATGTTTCAGCGCGCGCAGATCACGCCTTTGTTGGCACTGATGGCGTTTTTGCTGGGCGTATTTGCCGTGATGGTGACGCCCCGCGAAGAAGAGCCGCAGATCAATGTGACCATGGCCAACGTGATTGCGCCTTTCCCGGGCGCGTCGGTGGGCGATGTGGAGCAAATGGTGGCCATCCCGGCCGAGCAGGTGCTCTCCAAGATCGCCGGTGTGGAGCATGTGTACTCGGTCTCGCGCCCGGGCGTGGCGATCCTGACGGTGCAGTTCAAGGTGGGTGTGCCGCGCACCGAGGCGCTGGTTAAATTGCACGACACGATCCGCGAAAATTCTGACTGGTTGCCCCGTAACCTGGGTTTGCCTGAGCCTCTGATCAAACCCAAGGGCATCGACGATGTGCCCATCGTGTCCCTCACTTTGCACGGTAAAAACGCGGATGTCAGCGCTTTTGATCTGGAGCGTGTGGCGCACAGCATCGAAGCCGACATCAAGCGCGTGCCTGGCACACGCGATGTGGTCACCATCGGCGGGCCGCGCCGAGCTGTGTTGGTGCAAATTGACCCACAGCGCATGAACGGCTCGGGTGTGACGGTGCACGACTTGCGCGTGGCCTTGCAGTCCGCCAACCTGGGCTTGCCTGTGGGGGATTTGTTGGGTGCCAATCAGAGTGTGGCCGTCGAGGCAGGTCCACACCTGGCGCAAGCCAGCGATGTGGCCGATCTGGTGGTGCAAGTGGTGCAGGGCAAGCCCATCTTTATGAAAGATGTGGCCAGCGTGAAAGACGGCCCCATGCCCGCCGAGCGTTATGTCTGGCACGGCAACAACGCCAAAAATGGCGGTGAAGAGTTCGTCGCCGTGACGCTGTCCATTACCAAAAAATCGGGCGAAAACGCCATCGATGTGGCCAATGGCGTCAAGCGCCGGGTCGAGTTACTTCAGGGCACCGTAATCCCTGAGGGCGTAGCGGTGGTGGAGACCCGTAATTACGGTGAAACCGCCAACGACAAGGCGCAAAAGCTGATCCAGAAATTGCTGTTTGCCACCGCGTCGGTGGTGGCTCTGGTGTTCATGGCGCTGGGCCGCCGCGAGGCCGCCATCGTGGGTGTGGCGGTCATCTTGACGCTGACCGCAACCTTGTTCGCCTCTTGGGCCTGGGGCTTCACGCTCAACCGCGTGTCGCTGTTTGCGCTGATTTTTTCCATCGGCATTTTGGTGGACGACGCGATCGTGGTGGTGGAGAACATCCACCGCCACCAGCAGCTTTACCCCGGCAAAACCATCCGCGAGATCATCCCTGGCGCGGTGGACGAAGTCGGCGGCCCCACCATCTTGGCCACGTTCACCGTGATCGCCGCTTTGTTGCCCATGGCTTTTGTGAGTGGCCTGATGGGGCCCTACATGAGCCCGATCCCGATCAATGCCAGCTTGGGCATGTTGTTGTCGCTGGCCATCGCCTTTGTTATCACACCCTGGTTGTCGGGCATGTGGATGAAGCCGTCTGGCCACGCGCACGATGAGAGCGCAAAGGGTGGCGGTCACACCGGTCTGAGCGCCAAACTCGAACCCCTGTTCGAAAAAATCTTCAAGCCCTTGCTCGATGCGCGAACCGGTGCACGCAACCGCAAGCTGTTGGGGCTGGGTGTGGCCAGTCTGATTGTCTTGTCTTTGGTTTTGCCCGCCACGGGTTTGGTCATGCTCAAGATGCTGCCCTTTGATGACAAGTCGGAGTTTCAGGTGGTGGTGGACATGCCTGCAGGCACGCCTTTGGAGAAAACCGCTGCTGTGATGCGCGAGCTGGGCGGTCATCTGGCCACCGTGCCCGAGGTCATGCATTACCAGGCCTATGTGGGCACGGCCTCACCCATCAACTTCAACGGTTTGGTGCGCCAATACTACCTGCGTGCGGCTGCCGAGTTGGGCGACATCCAAGTGAACTTGGTGGGCAAGTCCGAGCGTAACGACAAGAGTCATGTGATCGCCACGCGTGTGCGTCCGGCAATGCAAGAGATTGGTCGCCGCCATGGGGCCAACGTCAAGGTGGTAGAAGTCCCGCCTGGCCCGCCCGTGATGTCGCCTATCGTGGCCGAAATTTATGGGCCTGATGCCCAAGGCCGTCGCCAAGTGGCCAAGGCCGTGCGTGCCGTTTTTGAAAAAACCGATGGCGTGGTGGACATCGATGACAGTTCCATTGCCGACTCGCCTCGCAAGCTGCTGCTGGTGGACCGCCGCAAAGCTGCGGTGCTGGGCGTATCGCAACAGGCCATCGTGACCACCTTGCGTGCCGGTTTGGCGGGCGAGTCGGTGACTTATTTGCACGATGGCAGCAAGTACCCGGTACCCGCCTTGGTTCAGCTGCCCGAGCAGTTGCATGGCGATCTGGATGCCTTGCTGCAGCTGGGCGTGAAAAGCGCCACCGGCAAGGTGGTGGCCATGCGAGAGTTGGTCACCGTGAGCGACACGCTGCGAGAGCAACCCATCATCCACAAAGACCTGCTGCCCGTGAATTTTGTCAACGCCGACATGGCCGGCAAAGTGGACAGCCCCTTGTATGGCCTGTTCAAGATGCGCGGCGACATCGCGAAGATCAAAGGCCCGGACGGTGAGCGGATAGAAGAGTACTTTATCCACCAGCCCGAAGACGCGTGGCGCGGCTACAGCATCAAGTGGGATGGCGAGTCGCAAATTACCTACGAAACTTTCCGTGACATGGGCGCAGCCTATGGCGTGGGCCTGATCCTGATCTATTTGTTGGTAGTGGCGCAGTTTGGTTCATACCTGACGCCGCTCATCATCATGGCGCCGATTCCTTTGACCATCATCGGGGTGATGCCGGGCCACGCCTTGCTGAATGCACAGTACACCGCTACCAGCATGATCGGCATGATCGCGCTGGCGGGCATCATCGTGCGCAACTCAATCTTGCTGGTGGACTTCATCCACCTGCAAGTGAACAGCGGCCTGGACTTCAAGCGGGCCATTGTGCAGTCGGCCATCACGCGCGCCCAGCCCATCATGCTCACGGGCCTTGCGGCCATGATCGGCGCGTTTTTCATTGTGGACGACCCGATTTTCAATGGTCTGGCCATCTCGCTGATCTTCGGCATCTTTGTGTCCACGGTATTGACGTTGGTCGTCATCCCGACTTTGTACTACGTGGCGTACCGTAAAAAGTACGGCGCTTGATGTTCCCTTTCTTTCAATCATCGGAGTTACTCATTATGAAATCTTGGCAAATCGTTCGTTTGGTCGCAGGCACTTTCATCTTGCTGTCCTTGGCTTTGGGTGTTCAAGGCAGCCCCATTTTTGTGAGCCAATGGTGGTTGGCCTTTACGGCATTTGTGGGGGCCAACCTGTTGCAAAGCGCCTTGACGCAGTGGTGCCTGATGGAGTCCATCTTGCGCAAACTGGGTGTCCAAGCGGGCAGTTGATGGGCGTCCTGCATGAAAGGCTTAGCCTTTCGTGCGCCACAACTTTGAAGAGAGTCAAGGGCCACTCTGATGGCCGCTTTTCTGTAATGACATGGGCGCTTTCAATCACCGTCACTCAGTAAAATCCCTGACGCCGAAATGGGTCTGGGTTGTGCTGATCCGCATTGATTTCGGTTAAATTAGCGATTAGTTATATTCACCCCCCCTCTTGATGGAGTTTTGATGAAATTGATTTTTGCTGTGGCCGCTGTGGCTGCATTGACGTCTGCCCCAGCCTTTGCCAACTTGGACATGGCGAAGAAAAACAACTGCATGGCTTGCCACGCAGCTGACAAAAAAATGGTTGGCCCCTCCTACAACGATGTGGCTAAAAAATATGCAGGTCAGAAAGATGCAGCAGCCAATTTGGCCAAGAGCATCAAGGCTGGTGGTGCTGGAAAATGGGGCCCTGTGCCCATGCCCGCACAAGCCGCTTTGAGCGATGCGGATGCTCTGACATTGGCCACTTGGATTCTGGCGGGTGCCAAGTAAAACAGCCATTCGCGGTTTGTTTGAATCGACAATGTAAAAGCGCGATGGGTATTCGAGGCTTCTGTTTGCCGCTCGAGGTGCACACTTTGAGCGGTTTTTTTTTGCGGAAAATACTATGAACTTCATCAAGTTTCTGATGGTGGTGAGTCCCGCAGTGGCGTTCACGGGTGCTGCATTGGCCCAACACGCTTTTTTTAAAGAAGCCGACTACAAGCTCGGTGAGAAATTGATCGCGGAAAACAAGTGCGTGGCATGCCATGTGTCCAAAGTGGGGGGCGATGGCAGCGCCATGTACAAACCCCAGGGACGAATCAATACGGCTGGTTTTTTGCGAGGTATGGTTGAGCAATGCAACAGCCAGCTGAACTTGGGTATGTTTCCGGAAGAAGTGACTTCTGTGGCTGCGGTTCTCAACCGAGACCATTACAAATTCAAGTGATCAGGGTTGGTCCTGACTCGAATGTTGTCTCCGTGTAATCCCTGATTCAGATTCATTGCTTATCGTATATATTCGCACATCCGAATATACTGACTTAATGACCATTTGAGCTTGAGCCGTGTGGTTTCTGACTGTTGCCACTCGTCTCACTGTGTCAGCGAATGGCAGTTTGGAAATGGTCGAGATGGCCCACCCAGAACCAGGAGTTTGTGTGAACGAAGACACCATCAATTCAGGAAGAGTGCAAAAAGCACCCGAACACTTTCTGACCCCCAGCGGCGTCAAGGAAGTCTTTGCCGAGGGCAAAAAGGGCCGCCGTGATTTCATCCGCAACGCTTTTGCTGCTGCTGCTGCGGGTGCCGCAGTGCCCATGGCCATGTCGCAGGGCAATCCGGTGCCGATTGAGGGGGGTGATCCCCATATTTTGAATCTCCCTGAGCACACCACAGGCCTGGGACAGGGTGTGGCAACAGAAGGCTACGGCAAGCCTTCTCAGTACGAAGCCAACTTGCAACGCCGCCAAAGCCCTGGGTTGACGCAAACCACGCAAGCTTCGGTGTCGTTCGCGCCACTGCAGTCCTTGTTTGGCATCGTCACGCCGAGTGGTTTGCACTTTGAGCGGCACCACCAAGGCTGGTGGGACATCGACCCTTCCAAGCACCGATTCATGATCAATGGCATGGTCAAAAAAAACATGGTCTTTACCATGGACGAGATCATGCGTTTGCCATCGGTCTCGCGCTTCGCCTTCATCGAGTGCGGTGCCAATACGGCGACCGAATGGGGCAACGTGGCGGTGCCCACGGTTCAGTACACGCACGGCATGATCTCTTGCAGCGAGTTCACGGGCGTGCCGCTGATCACCTTGCTCGAGTTGGCAGGTGCTGATCTGAAAAAACGTAAGTTTGTTTTGGCTGAGGGCGCCGATGGTTCGTCCATGACCCGCACCATTCCGATGAGCCTGATCACCTCGGGTGAAGTCATCGTGGCTTATGGCCAAAACGGCGAAATGTTGCGCCCCGAAAACGGTTATCCCCTGCGTTTGGTGGTGCCGGGTGTGCAAGGCGTGAGCTGGATCAAATACTTGCGACGTGTCGAGGTGGGTGACAAGCCTTACGCCGCCAAAGACGAGGCCATTCACTACATTGATTTGATGCCCAATGGTCTGCAGCGCCAGTACACCAACATTCAAGAAGTCAAAAGCGTGGTCACCACGCCCTCTGGCGGTCAGGTGCTGCTGGACAAAGGCTTTTACAACATCACAGGCTTGGCTTGGTCGGGCAAGGGCAAGATCAAACGGGTGGATGTGTCGACCGATGGCGGACGCAACTGGCGTCAAGCTCGGCTGGAAACTCCGGTGCTGTCCAAGGCCCTGACCCGATTCAACCTCAACTGGGTGTGGGACGGCAAACCGGCCATCATCCAAAGCCGCGCTCAAGATGAGACCGGTCATGTCCAGCCCACGTACCAACAGTTACGTGCTGTGCGCGGAACCCGATCCATCTATCACAACAACGCCATCCAATCTTGGTTGGTGCAGGAAAACGGTGAGGTGAAAAATGTCCAAGTTTCGTGATGCCGTTTTAGCCGTTGTTTGTCTGGTTGCTGCGGGCTTGGCCAGCGCACAGAGCACAAAATTTCCGGGCGTGGGCCGCGAGGCCACGGCCAAAGAAGTGGCCAAGTGGGACATCGATGTGCGTCCCGACTTCAAAGGCTTGCCAGCAGGTTCCGGTTCGGTGGCCAAAGGCCAGGATGTGTGGGAGGCCAAATGCGCCCATTGCCACGGCGTTTTTGGCGAATCCAATGAGGTCTTCAGTCCCATCGTGGGCGGAACGACAGCCCAAGACATCAAAACGGGTCGGGTGGCCAATTTGCAGCGCGCGGACTACCCAGGCCGCACCACCCTCATGAAGTTGCCCACGGTTTCAACCTTGTGGGACTACGTCAACCGTGCCATGCCTTGGACCAACCCCAAGACCTTGACCACGGAAGAGGTGTATGCCGTCACAGCGTTCATGTTGAATCTGGGCAACATCGTGCCGGACAACTTTGTCTTGTCTGACAAAAACATCGCCGAAGTTCAGGCCCGCATGCCCAACCGCAATGGCATGACCACGGCGCATGCCATGTGGCCTGGCAATGAATTTGGGGGCGTCAAAAAGCCCGATACAGACAACAAAATTTGCATGAAAGACTGCACGCCTGAGCCAAAAGTGGCTTCGTTTTTGCCAGAGTTTGCGCGCAACGCACACGGCAACTTGCAAGAGCAAACCCGGATCGTTGGACCACAGCGGGGTGCAGATACAACGCGTCCAGAGTCCAAAGTTGGTACGCCAGGCGCCTCTGCAGCAGCACCAGTGACGGCTGCCAAGCCAGAAAAAAATGAATCCAAGGCCGTCATCGCTTTGCTCAACAAGCACAGTTGCACAGCTTGCCACGGTGTAGACAAGAAAATCGTGGGCCCTGGGTTCAACGAAATTGCCAAAAAACAAGCCGGTAAGACCGACTATATTTTGAGCAAAATCAAGGCCGGCGGTGTGGGTGTTTATGGTCAAATCCCTATGCCCGCACAAACCCTGCCTGATGCAGACGCCAAGCAGATGGCCGAATGGATTTCCAAG
This sequence comes from Akkermansia muciniphila, assembly GCA_943331105.2. GTDB lineage: Bacteria > Pseudomonadota > Gammaproteobacteria > Burkholderiales > Burkholderiaceae_C > Limnohabitans_A. The sequence goes on along the minus strand of CALQKH020000003.1, from coordinate 115,122 downwards.
GGAGCCGGCAAATAATACGGGTGTTCCCCGTTGTACTGCTGAACCAGTTTCTTTAGCATCACTCAACCATCAAAGGAGATATCAGATGCAAAACCGTCGCGAGACACTCAAGCAAAGCGCTGTTGTGGCTGGCCTCTTGGCCTCCGCTGGCTTTCCACAGTTCGCACAAGCCGCTGTCAACAAAGCCGCATTCGATGCCAAAACAGTGCAAGACGCCGCCCGCGCTGCGGGTGCCAAAAGCATGGCTGAAAGCAAAGACGTGACCATCACCGGTCCTGACATCGCTGAAAACGGTGCCGTGGTGCCCTTGGGTGCCAGCACGTCTTTGGCCGGCGTCAAGCACTTGCTGATCATGGTCGAGAAGAACCCGTCTGCATTGGTCGCCATGTTCAATGTGACCGATGCCGTGGATGCCAATTTTTCGACCCGCGCCAAGATGGGTCAGTCTTCCGATGTCTACGCTGTGGCCATCATGAACGACGGCCGTGCTTTGTGGGCCAAAAAAGAAGTCAAAGTCACTTTGGGTGGTTGCGGCGGTTAAACGCTTGCAGACACCGTCCACACATTGATTCACTGAAAGATTTAGGAGAGAAACATGGCAGATCCAATGCGCATTCGTGCTCAAGTAGCGGGTGACAAAGCAACCGTTCGTGTGCTCATGGCCCACGAAATGGAAGCAGGTCAGCGGCGTGATGCTTCCGGCAACCTCATTCCCGCCTGGTTCATCCAGGAAGTCACTGCCACCCACAACGGCAAAGTCGTTTTGACTGCCGAGTGGGGCCCAGCTGTGTCGAAGAACCCTTTTATGCAGTTCGCCGTCAAGGGCGCCAAAGCAGGCGACAAGATTGCCGTGACCTGGAAAGACAACCGAGGTGCCACACGCACCGACGAAGCCACGGTGTCGTGATCGGACGATGAGATGGCAAAGGGTGAAGCCACAACTTCACCCTTTTTGCTTTTGACAATAACAAAAGAGGTGACCATGAAAAAATTAACGACTCTTTCCTTCGTGGCGGCCTTGGCGGTTTTCTCTGGGCCCGCTTTGGCCCAGAAGACGACAAGCCAAGGCATTGACGAATACCGCGCCATGTTGCAAGACGGCAATCCCGCAGACCTGTATGAAGCCAAAGGTGAAGACCTTTGGAAAAAAGCCCGTGGGCCCAAAAATGCTTCGCTTGAAAAGTGTGATCTGGGCAAGGGTCCGGGGGTGGTGAAGGGCGTTTTTGTCGAGTTGCCCCGCTTCTTTGCTGACACGCAGCGCATGCAAGACTTGGAGTCGCGCCTCGTCACGTGCATGGAAACCTTGCAAGGTTTCAACGCCGCCGAAATTTCTAAGACCGCATTTGGTCGCGGTGAGATGGCCAATGTGACGGCTTTGGCCACTTGGATCGCAGCAGAGTCCAAGGGGCTTAAATTCAATTTGTCGCAATCGCACGCACAAGAAAAAACTTTTTATGAAGTGGGCAAGCGTTTGTTTTTTCAACGCGGCGGCACCCATGATTTTTCATGTGCCTCTTGCCACGGTGAAGAGGGCAAACGTATCCGTTTGCAAGACCTGCCGATTTTGACCAAGAACCCGGGTGATGGTGTGGGCTTTGCGGCCTGGCCTGCCTACCGCGTCTCTAACGGCCAGATGTGGAGCATGCAGCTGCGCTTGAACGATTGCTATCGCCAGCAGCGTTTTCCTTATCCCGGTTTTGGCAGTGATGCCACCGTGGCTTTGTCCACATATCTCGGTGTGAACGCCAAAGGCGCCGCCTCGATTGCCCCGGCCATCAAGCGTTGATCAGAGCAGGAGAAACCTATGAACAAAAAGACCCAACTTGTATTGGCCAGTCTGGCAGCCGCTTTGGTGGCAGCTGGCTGCGCTTCTGGCCCCTCTGTGGCAGAACTCAATGACCTGACCGACAAGATCGTCAAGGCGTCGTTCCGTGACCAAAGCCATGTCAAGGTGGAGCGCATCACCGCCACGGACGAAACCAACCGCGCTTGCAGTGAAGCCGATGTGGCTGGCAAGCCACTGGACGATAAAACCGCCAAGCGCATCGAAGAAGCCAATATGAAGGCCATCAAATGGCCATCGGATGGCAAGTTCATTGGCGACTGGAAGCAGGGCGAAGTCATTGCCCAAAGCGGTCGCGGTCTGACTTGGACCGATTCGGCCACAGCGGTCAACGGTGGCAATTGCTACAACTGCCATCAGATGGACAAGAAAGAAATTTCCTACGGTACGCTGGGTCCAAGCTTATACAACTACGGCAAGATCCGTGGCGTGTCCAATCCGGATGACCCAGCGAGCAAAGCCATCGTGGAATACACCTGGGGCAAGATCTGGAACTCCAAGGCCTACAACGCCTGTTCCAACATGCCTCGCGCAGGTCACATGGGCATCTTGACTGAAACGCAGGTTCGGCACATTGTGGGTCTGTTGCTCGACCCCAAATCGCCCGTCAACCAATAAGCACTGAAACCCGGCTAGTCCGGGTTTTTTGGACCTTTATATATCAGTGGTTACAAATATGAATCTCTCTAAACGCGAATTTATCCAGGTCATGGGCGCTGGCACCATGGCTGGCATGAGCATGGGCTCTTTTGCAGAAGCCAGCGCTGCCACAGCGGCCAATGGCTTGTACGACATTCCCAAATTTGGCAATGTGTCTTTTTTGCACATGACCGATTGCCATGCCCAGCTCAAGCCGATTTATTTCCGCGAGCCCAGCATTAACCTCGGCATTGGTTCGATGCAGAACAACTTGCCGCATTTGGTGGGCGAGCATTTGCTGCAAGTCGCCAAGATCCGACCCGGCACAGCAGAGGCGCATGCGCTGACCTTTTTGGACTTTGAAAAAGCAGCCAAGCGCTTCGGAAAAGTGGGCGGTTTTGCCCACTTGGCCACGCTCGTCAAGCGCATGAAGGCCAGCCGTCCAGGTGCTTTGCTGCTCGACGGTGGTGACACCTGGCAAGGCTCGGGCACCAGCCTTTGGACCAACGGACAAGACATGGTCGATGCCTGCAAATTGCTGGGTGTGGATGTCATGACGGGCCACTGGGAATTCACCCTGGGCATGGAGCGCGTCAAAGAGATCATCGAAAAAGACTTTGCAGGCAAGATCGATTTTGTGGCCCAAAACGTCAAGACCAATGACTTTGGCGACCCGGTGTTCAAGCCTTATGTCATCCGCGAAATCAACGGTGTGCCTTGCGCCATCATCGGTCAAGCGTTTCCGTACACCCCGATTGCCAACCCGCGTTACATGGTGGCCGATTGGGCGTTTGGCATTCAAGACGCAAACATGCAGGCCATGGTGAACGAGGCCCGTGGCAAAGGTGCGCAAGTGGTCGTGGTCATCAGCCACAACGGGATGGACGTGGACCTCAAGATGGCCACGCGCGTGAGCGGTATTGATGCCATCATGGGCGGCCACACGCACGATGGCATGCCTGTGGCTTCGATTGTTTCCAACAAAGGTGGCAAGACCTTGGTGACCAACGCGGGCTCGAATGGCAAGTTTTTGGGTGTGCTCGACTTTGAAGTCAAGGACAAGAAAGTCAGCGACTTCCGTTACAAGCTGCTGCCGGTGTTTTCCAACATGCTGCCCGCCGACAAAGAGATGGAGGCGTTGATCAACAAGATCCGTGCGCCCTACGAGTCCAAACTGGCCGAAAAACTGGCTGTGACCGATGGTCTGCTTTACCGCCGTGGCAACTTCAATGGCACGGGTGACCAGCTGTTGCTGGATGCCCTGATGGCCGTGCAAGGTGCCGACATGGCGTTTTCGCCGGGTTTCCGTTGGGGCACCACGCTTTTGCCTGGGCAAGCCATTTCGCGGGAGTGGTTGCTCGACATGACGGCCACCACCTACTCTTTTGCTACGGTGACTGAGATGACGGGCGAGACCATCAAAACCGTGCTCGAAGACGTGGCCGACAACTTGTTCAACCCCGATCCCTATTACCAGCAAGGCGGTGACATGGTGCGTGTGGGCGGCTTGACATACAGCTGTAACCCCGTGGGCACGGCGGGCAACCGAATCAGCGACATGCGATTGAAGGGACAGTTGATCGAAGCGGGTAAAAAGTACAAGGTGGCCGGTTGGGCGCCTGTGGCCGAAGAGGCGCGCAACCAGGGCAACAAGCAGGTCTGGGAAGTGGTCGAAACTTGGCTCAAAGCCCAAGGCGGTCGCATCAAGCCACGCCAACTCAACACCCCCAAAATCATCGGTGCTTTGCCCAACAAGGGTTACGTGGTTTAAGGCACGCAGCGCATCGGCGCGCTGTTTCCCTTGAAGGAATTCGCATGAAAAGAAGACATTTGTTGTTGGCCAGTGCCGCTGTGGGTGGTGTGGCCCTTTTGCCCGAGGCCCGGTTATTTGCCCAGCAAGCTCAAAGTTTCATTGAGGGGCCAGCGGTGGCCGATATCCCGGCGCAGCAGTTGTCCAAGCATGTGTGGATGATTTACTCACCCGATGGATTTCCGACCCCTCAGAACCGGGGCATGATGGCCAACATCATCTTTGTTGTGACCTCCGTGGGTGTGGTGGTCATTGACTCGGGCGCGTCCTTGCAAATTGGCCAAATGGCCATCCGAATGATCCGCAAAGTGACCGACAAGCCTGTGGTTGCCGTCTTCAACAGCCACTACCATGGTGACCATTGGCTGGGCAACCATGCCTTTGTGAAAACCTACGGAGACAAGCTGCCCATCTACTCGTTGGCCAGCAGCATTGAAAAACTCAAAGGTGCGGAAGGCAATCTCTGGCGCAGCCTGATGGAGCGTTGGACCAATCAGTCGACCATTGGCACGCAAGTGGTCATTCCCAATACCGTCGTTCATCAGGGCCAAGTGATCCAGTTTGGCGATGTGAGTTTGCGCATGCACCACTACGGGACAGCCCACACACCCTCTGATTTGAGTGTCGAAATCGTGCAGGACAAAGTGACGGCCGTGGGCGACATCGCCATGACCAACCGCATTGCCAACATGGACGATGGCTCCTACCCCGGCACATTCAAGTATTACAAAGCTTTGATGGCGGCCACTGGCGAGCAACTCTGGGTGCCAGGGCACGGCCGTGCACGTCAGGATCTGCTGAAGACCTATGGCGACTTCATGGCAGGTATCTGGGAGCCAAGCCTCAAAGCGGTCGAAGACGGCAAGTCCGAGGCCGAAGCGAGGGCGGCAGTGGTGAAAGACCTCCGAGTGGCTTCGCGTGCCAAAACCATGGAAGGCTTTGAGGGCAACATTGGCAAGTACATCAGCTTGGCGTACTTGGAGGCTGAAAAAATCGCGTTTTAAATAAGAATCCGCACCGTGTTGAAGGAGAGCGGATTGTTGGGGGGGAGGTGGCTGGTGCCCCCGACAGGAATCGAACCTGTATCACTCCCTTAGGAGGGGAGAGTTCTATCCATTGAACTACGGTGGCATGCAGACCAAAGATTGTAACGGCCGCAAAGTAACACTGGCTTAGTTGGCGATGTATGCCATGCTGGAATGTGCGTTCAGCGAAGCTGGCTTAAAGCGGCAAGCTCTTGAGTAACAAGTGAGCACTGTCACCATGATCTGGGCGGACAGGACGGCCTTGGAAAAAGACCTGAAGTCCTTGCCAGTTACTGGTGTGCAGCAGAAAAGGGGCCAATCCATTGACCGTTTGGTTCATGCCTGCTTTGAGGCTGATGACGAAGAGTTTGTTTTCGCTGTCCAGAACGCACAACTCGCTGTCTGCTCGGGCTTCGATGTAGATGTAATTTCCGGGTTTCAGCGGGTTGATAGGGGTGTGGGATTTGCTGTTTTTTCGGTGTCTGTCTTCGCATTTGACCGATCCGAGTTGGTTCCGGTCAGCTGCTGGATTTGCGGCTACGCCAGATGGCTCAAAGTTGGATGTTTTTGGCATCGCTTCTGGCACAGAGCTGCTGGTCAAATTGGGTAATGCTTGCGTGTCTTGTGGTGCCGATGTGGACCCATTCGGTTGGATGCGCTCACTTTGAAGCACGGCGGGTCTAGGTGTATCGGTTGGTGACGCATCTAGCTGCTGGAGGGTCAAGAACCCCAATAAGCCAATCGACAGCAGGCTCCCTGTCAAAAGGAATGGATGCGTCACGAATGGGTTTGGAAAAGATTTAGGGTTGACCGCTGAGGAAACAATTGGCTCGACGACCTTATCGACTTCAGGGGCAGGCGCTGCGATCAAGGCATCAGAGGCGGGTTTTGTCACCTGCATGGCGGTGACAGGGTATTCATAACCGAGTTTCTTGAGCAGCTTGATACCGGTATTCCGCTTGATCAGCGGGTTGTAAAAGCTCCGACCCTCTCCACTTTCCAATTCCTGAAGTTGGACCGCAGAGATGGTGTTAGCGCGTGCGAAAACGAGCGCATCGATGCCCGCTTTTTTTCTGAGGTTTTGCAGCAGTTCACCGTCTTCAGTGCCCCAAGGCTGATTGTTCATGGACTGAATCGACATGGATTTGTGAAATTCCCCAAAATGGGGTGAAAAGATTAGAAGCGCAATTTTTAAAAACGGCCATAATGGGCTTGTTGACCTATATGTTACCTTATGTGTTCATATATTTGTTCGGGATTTTTTTAACCGCTACCCATTGTGAAGTTTGATCAGAACGCTCCTAGGAAGATTCCACGTCAACAACGTGGTTTGATGACTGTTCTATCGTTGGAGCAAGCCTTTGTTCGGGTTTTGATGCTCACTGGGGATTTTCAAAAAGTCAGAGTGCGCGACGTAGTGGATATCGCTGGTGTTGGAATTGGAACTTTTTACGATTACTTTCCAAATTTGCAAGTTCTGGCTGCCTCGGCCATGCGAACCCGAAGGGATGCCTTGATCAGAACCTTGCGTCAGACCATGGTTCGGCACGCAGACGCTTCGTTCAGTACCTTGATCGACGCCATGCTGGACGATTGCGTAGAGATGGCTTTGCAGCAACCCAAAGAGTGGGCGGCCTTGATGATGATCGAGCGTCAAGTGGAGGATTTGCAAGGTTTTCGGGCATTTCATATGGGGATTCAACAGACTTGGTCAGATGCCTTCAAGTCTCGTTACCCTGCAGTACCTTTGTCGCAAATCACGTCCATGTCAGCCATGGTTCACGCCATCGCGTACGGCTGGTGTGCGCAAGAAATATTGGTGTTCAGGGGTGATCGGACGCGGCAGGCTTCGCGACAAGAATTGGGGTTGGCGGTGCATGGTTACCTGAACACCGTGCAGAGCGAGTCGTAAACGGCCTGCCCATGCAAAGGGGGGCACCGTCAATCTTTTCGGATGTTGAAGATTAAATCAAGTGCACTTTGCTCGGCTGCCTGCGCGCGCAGAGTGAGTCGGCGCGAGATGTCGTAAAAAATAAACAGACTGCCCATGGTGCCACTCAAGCTGGTCTCGTAGGCCATGTAAAAGTCTTGCGACAAGCGTTTGCCCAGTGTGACGGCGGCGCCAGTGGCGGTGGTCCCTGTGCGTGTGCTGGTGGCCAAACTGATTTCATCCAAACCCAGGTTGCCTGCCAACTCGCCGCTGAATGTTTTGCCGTTCCCACTGAGCAAAGCCATGGCCGCTTGTTGAAGTACGGCCGATTCGGCGCCACCGCTGGCCGCCGAACGCCCCAGAACCAGCCAAGCCAGTTTGTCGGCGTCGGGCATGTCGGGGTCGGCATACAAGCGAATGCGAGGGAGCAACGCGGAACCCGAAACCTGAACGCCCACGCGCTGGGACAGATGGGGGCGCAATGCGATGATTTCTAACCCCGGGTTGTCATAGGCGCCATTGAAACGCAAAACGCCGGTGCTGATGTTGAGTTGCTGCCCATATGCTTTGTAACGACCACCCAAAGTGCGCACCTGGCCTAAGAGTCGAGGCAGTCCTTGGCTGCTGGCGTTGCTGATCAATTCCAGTTGTCCAGTGAGGCGTGTATTCAGGCCTTTGCCTTGGAGCTGAAAGTCAGGCCCCAAATCAAGGGTGACGCGCACATCAGGCACGCCGATCCAGGTCGCTTCGGTTGGCTGAATGACACTTGTTGAGGCGACGTTTCGCGATTCAGATGGGGGCCGCACGACCACCACATCGTCCCCCAATTGGGGGGTGCTTTCATCGGGTAAAAGAAACAAGGCTTGATCGGCCTTGAGAAGTCCTCTGATTTGCATCAGCCCGGTTTGCATTTGGGCCGTGACTTGTCCTGATATCACCAGTCGACGGTCAGCGCGGTTGCTCACACGAAGGGCCTTCGCTTCCATTTGCAAGCTCATCTGAGCTGCGTGCAAAGGGTTGGGCGTCGATGGGGTCATGTTTGATGCGCTGGGTGCAAGCTTGATTCGGCCCCGCGCAGAAATTTCACCGCCTTGGAGCCCGGCCCCGCGCAGGCTCAAACTCTCGAGGATCAGTTCTTGGCCTTGCAATCGTGCTTGCATCTGGCCTTGGTCAAATGCGATGCCTTGAACAGCTGAGCGAACCGCCAATTGATCGGCTTGCAGGCGACCTAGCCATTGCGGCTGGCTGCGTGTCCCTGCCAAATCAAACTGGGCATCCAGTGTGCCCTGAACACGCCAACCCGGCGGTGCCAAAACTGACCAAGCACCGATTTGTGGCAAACGCGCTTTGACCGTACCGCGCAAGGGTGCTTGGGCAGGCCACTGCCATCCTTGTGCTGTGCGGCTCAGCGTGCTCAGGACTTGTGCTTGCGCTTGGCCCATGTATTGGCTGTCCCACTGCAGATCGGCTTGTAGTTTTTCGTTTTGAACGTGCAAAACCAAGGTGGCCTCGCGCAAACCCGCTGCAGTCAGTTGGCCTGGCGAAGGTTCGGTCTGGATGCGCAAGTCGCCCCTGCTGCGCTGAATTTTTGCTGTGAGAACCGTGTCCTCGTTCTGCGTCAGTTGCAGCTGCCCATTCAACAGGACATCGTTTTGGATGCCCATGCGCCATTCTTTGGGCAACCAGTTCAGTGGCAAATCTTCCCAGTGGGCAGCGAACTTGGTGCGTGGTATTTGTCCAGGGCGTGTCCATGTCCAGTGGCCTGGCTCAATCTGCACACGGGTGCTGCCTGTGCTCGGGCCTTGCACTTGCCAGTCGGCGTTGGACCAAGTTAACGCCAAGGGTGAGGCCCCCAGATCGGCTTGCCAAGCCATGGTTTTTGGCAGTTGCAAACGCCACGCGACCTCTGACTTGGAATGGAGGGTTTGCAGGTCGAGCTTGTCTAACGCGCCCCTCCATTGCTGACTTTGTAAGTCTGGACGTGCAGCGCTCAACCGAGCTTGCACGCGCGACCAAGGCTGGCCCTGACCCAAGTCAGCTTGCCATTGCGCTTGCCAAGACAAGGGTGTGCCCACCATTTGTAACTGGCCTTGATCTAGGGTCCATGGCGCTTGTTGAGCAGTTTGCCAAGACAGGCGGGGCCATTGAGCGTTCAGCTTGAGAGGCGTGTCGGCTTGCGCATAGCCGCCTTGCCATTCGGCCTTGAGTTGACCCGGGCCAGAGGCGTTTAGCCCTTCTAGGCGCACGCGCCATCCTGGCAGTTTGCTGAGCCAAGCCAAACTGACTGAGGCATCTTGCACCTCAACGTCGAGTTGGCCCCGGCCATCCATCGGCGCGATGCGTCCCTGCGCTTGGGCACGCAATCCGGGCAATTGCAAAACCCATTGGCCTTCTGCTGATGCTTGTGCGGGCGATAGTTTGAAGTTTGCGTCCAAGCGGACCTGTTGGGCTCTGATTTTCAGGGCGTCGATCTGCCAGATGGGGTCTTGCCACTGGCCTGCCACCTCCAGATGTTCAAACTGAAAACCGTGCGCAGTGTTGCGGGTGGACCGGGCTTTGACGGGCGAGATGGTTGCGGCTGGAGCCTCCAATTGGGCATCAAAGCGGATTGGGCCTGTCCCTGTTTCATGCGCGTGCAATCGGCCCTGAATGGGCGAACCTGCAAGTGAGGTGTGCAGCTGATCAGGATGGATGCCAGAGACCGCCATGCTACCGGTCCAACCCGCCTGGCTTTGAGTCGCTTGAACCTGCACCTGTCCGCCCGCCATCTGGGCCTGGGATGGCAGGACTTGCCACAGGCCTTGCTGGTGGCGTGCGTTCAGTGTCAACTGACTGACGGGTAGCCTTTGCAAGTCCCATGCGCCAGGCAGCAGGTTGCGAAGCTCGGCTTGCAAAGACCAGTCTGGGCCATCGGGCTTGAGTTGTGCCTGGCCATTCAAGTGGGTTTGTGGTGCTTGTGGCCAAAAAGGTGCCAAGTTCAAGGCTTGCCACTGCCCTTGGGCTTGCACGATAGCGGGTTGTTGCCACGGCCGCACATCGGCCTGCAAAGACAATTGAACGGGCGACTTGCCTTGAGGCCAAGAGGGCTGATGGGGCGCTGGCGCAATGGCTGCAGTGACGTTGAGTTGGGCCTCTGGCCCAGACAGCGTGCCATGAGCAGAGGCGTTGAGCTGCAGTGCCAAAGCGGGTGTGCCGCCAATGGGTGGCGTTTTAATCAGCCCTTCAATGTCCAGTGTCAAAGCCATGGGCGCAGTGCCTTGCAGACGGGCTTGCAAGCTGTATTGACCTTGGGCCAAGGTCAGCGCGGTGACTTTCAGGGTGTGGTCGCGGCCGTCATAGGCGTATTGCGCCTGCACACCCGTCAGCGTCACAGGCGTGGCGCCTTGCCATTGGAAATGATCCACTTTCAGGGCCATTTGTACAGGCAGTGGCCAGTTCAAGTCCAGCAAAGGGGTCAAGGGTTTGGTAGGTCGCTGGTCATGAATGTGCAGCGATTTGAGGTGAAGACTTTGCACTGGCCATGGTTGCTTCCAAAGCAGCGACCAGTCGATGACGATGTCGGCATCTTGGGCTTGTACCTGGAGCAAAGGTGCACGCCACGCCAGTTGGCCGATGCGACCACCTTGGCGCAAACTGCCTTGAACATGGCTGCTGGTCAAATGTTGCCCTGCAGGCAGTGCTTTGTCAGCCCATTTCAAAGCCGTGGCCAATGAACCCTCGGTGCCCGTCCAAAACCACAATGACGCAGCCAAGATCACCAAGACCATCGGGCCCAACAAGGCCGACAGGCTGCGCAGCGACCATGTGCCCAGCCAAAGCGAGGCGCGGCGGAGCACCGACGCTGGGAGTCGGGGCTTCAGAGGGGGCGAAGGTGGCGCGTGCATGGCATCAGGTGTTTTTGGGATGCTTCAAAAGGTGAACCCCACACTCAAGTGCAGACGCCATTTTTGTAAGGCCTGGGCATGCGCCAAGTCGATGCGCACTGGGCCAATCGGGCTGCGCCAGCGTGCCCCCATGCCATAACTCCATTGGGTGCGCAGCAGGTGCAACTCGTTGGCGACGGCGCCTGCGTCAGCAAAGACGGCGGTCTCCCAATCGGTCAGTTGGCCTTTCCAACGCAATGGGCGCTGCCATTCCACGCTGCCGGTGCTCAGGTAACGGCCTGCGCCGATTTGTCCGTTGCCTAAGTCCACGCCGATGCTGTTCAAAGCGTATCCCCGAACGCTGTTGTCACCGCCAGTGAGGAACAGTTGGGTGGTCGGTAAATTTCTCGTGTCTTGGCTGACCACACTGCCCATGGAGGCCCGCACGGCCAGGCGGCCGCTGTTTTGACCCAATGGCCATAAGCTGAGGCCTTTGGCCAGCCAGCGCACATACGGCTGGTATGTGGCTCCCAAAATGACCCCAGAGCCCAGTTCGATGCCCAAACCTAAGCCTCGGCTTGGAAAAGGAAGGCTGTCAAAGTCGCGCCATGTCCAGGCGAAGTTGCCACTGACCGATTCCAAGTTGCCCAAGTCATTGCTTTGCTGTGAGGCCACGTCGTATTGCGCGTAATAAGAGCGGTCAATTTTGGGGGCTGTTTGGATGCGGCCTGCACGCCAACGTTGGCTGCTGATCACATCGTTATCGCGCACTTGGCGGTTGATCTGCGCCGAGGTGTTCCAGCGCCACAAAGTGCTGTCGGGCGGGGCCAGCAGGTCGAGCCCCATGGTTTGCAGATCTTTGTCAATCGCCAGACGGCTCACGGCCCGCCAATTCAAGCCCGGGATGCTGTGGTGCGTATGTTCAGCCGTCAGGCGAGGGCCGCTGTCACTGCGCACGCCGGCGCCTAAGAGCCATCTTTGGCGCAGGCTCTCTTTGAGCTCGATGTTGACGGGTGCCCGCGCCAAGTTGCCTTCGGGCTCTAGGCTGACAAAAACCGAGTCGTAAAAGCCGCTGAGCACCAAGCGTTGTTGGGCTTCCAGCAAATCGCTTTGTCGGTAGAGTTGATTGGGGGACAAACGAGCCAGGCGCTCGACTTGCAAGGCGCCGTATTTGCTTGCGCCTGTGATGTTCAAATCGCCCAATCGAACGGCGGGGCCGGAGTCCATCGTCACGCTCAGAACCACTTGGTTGTTCTCGGCGTCCACCCGGGCCTCGCTGGTGGCCAGGCGGCCCCAAGGGTAATGTTCGGAGACGAGTTGCCGCAAGGCATTGTTTTTGGCACGGTTCCAAGCGGCTTGTGTGAAGGTGGCACCAGGTGGCAAGCCCCATTGATTCTGAATGTTGGCCAGTTGATGAGGGCCGGTTGGCGCTTGTGTGAGTTCGCCCAGCCACTGCCAATGCATTTGGCTAACGCGCGCGGCCGGGCCGGTCTTCACCGACAGGGTGACTTGACCCAGTGGATGAGGGCCTTTTGTCTTGTCTTGTTGCCAGACCAGTTGGGGGTTGAAAAATCCTTGGGTGGCCAACAGTTCGCGCGCTTGTTCATCGGCATCTTCCAGCAATCGCGTCAATTCGGTGTCGTCTAAATCGCTCAGGGCTTGGTAGCGCTGAAGTTCCATGTGCTGCAACAGCAAATCGCGGATGTCCTCATCGGAGCTGTTCACCTCCCAGCTAAAAGCCAAGGGCACTGGAGCCGATTTACCGACCAAGCTGGAGACACTCTCGGCACGGGCGCTAGGGCTCCAAGCCGCAAAAAAACCGAACAGGCCCAGCAGCAGGACTGTGAAGATGTGACCGGTCTTAAAGCATCTCATTTGCTCAGCAAGCGCATCGCATCTTCCAAGCCCTTCAGGGTCAAGGGGAACATGCGCTGGCTCATGAGCTGCTGAATGATAGAGATGCTTTGGCGGTATTGCCAGACGCCTTGGGGCTCGGGGTTGATCCAAGCGTACTTGGGAAAGGTGTGGGTCAGGCGCTGCAGCCACTCTGCCCCGGCTTCTTCGTTGTTGTATTCGACACTGCCGCCTTTTTGCAAAATTTCATAGGGGCTCATGGTGGCATCCCCGATGAAGATCAGCTTGTAGTCCTTGTTGTATTTGCGCAGGATGTCCCAAGTCGGAAACTTCTCAGCGTAGCGGCGCTTGTTGTTCTTCCACATGAAGTCATAAACGCAGTTGTGGAAGTAATAAAAATCAAGGTGCTTGAACTCGGCTTTCACAGCTGAGAACATTTCTTCCACGCGGGCAATGTGTTCGTCCATGGTGCCGCCCACGTCCATGAGCAGCAGCACTTTCACATTGTTGTGGCGCTCGGGTCGCATCAAGATGTCGAGATAGCCGGCATTGGCCGCTGTTTTGCGGATGGTGCCGTCCAAGTCCAACTCTTCTTGCGAACCCTCACGCGCAAAGCGGCGCAGTCGGCGCAGGGCCACCTTGATGTTGCGCGTACCCAGCTCTTGGCTGTCGTCGTAGTCCTTGTAGGCCCGCTGGTCCCAGACTTTGACGGCGCTTTTGTTGCCACCTTTGCCGCCGATGCGGATGCCCTGCGGGTTGTAGCCGCCGTTGCCAAAAGGCGAGGTGCCGCCCGTGCCAATCCACTTGTTACCGCCTTCGTGGCGTTCTTTTTGTTCCTCAAGGCGCTTCTTGAGGGTTTCCATCAACTCGTCCCAGCCCATCTTTTCGATGGCGGCTTTTTGCTCGGGCGTGAGTTCTTTCTGGAGGATTTTTTCCAGCCAGTCCAGAGGCACTTCCTTGGTGAAGTCGGTCAGCATCTCCACGCCCTTGAAGTAAGCCCCGAAAGCCTTGTCGAACTTGTCAAAGTGCTTTTCATCCTTGACCATCACGGTGCGGGCCAGGTGATAAAAATCGTCGATGCTGCAAGCCTCAGAGGCTGGGCCGACCACATTGGCCTGCAAGGCTTCAAGCAGCGTGAGGTACTCGCGCACCGAAACAGGGAGCTTGGCGGCACGCAGGGTGTAGAAAAAATCGATCAGCATGACCGGGGTTCCTCAGGTCTGGCGCGCTTCAATTGGAAGTCGAGGTGGGCGCGCACATTGGGCCATTCGCTGGTGATGATGCTGTACACGCAGGTGTCGCGCAGTGCGCCAGCGCCCAAAGGGTGGAAATTGATCTGGTGGTTGCGCAAAATGCCGTCGAGCTTGGCCCCCAGACGCTCGATGGCTCGGCGGCTTTGCTGGTTGAAGAAGTGCGTACGGAACTCTACCGCGATGCAATTCAATTTTTCGAAGGCGTGGGCCAGCAACAAGCGTTTGGCCTCGGTGTTGAGCGGCGTGCGCTGCACGCTTTGGCGGTACCAAGTTGAGCCGATTTCCACCCGGCGGTTGCCAGCGTCGATGTTCATGTAAGTGGTCATGCCCACAGCTTGGCCTGTGGCAGGGTCAACCACCGCAAACGGGCACATGGCGCCTTTGGCTTGCAACTCCAGGCGGCGCTCGATTTCGGCCGCCATGCCTTCAGGCGTGGGGATGGCGGTGTACCAGAGCTGCCACAGCTGGCCGTCTTGCACCGCCTCGACCAGCGCGCCATGGTGATCAGCCCGCAAGGGTTCTAGCCGGACGTGTGCGCCGGCCAGAGTCACGGGCGGGGCAAAGGCGTTCATGGCTTCAGCGGTTTCGCTGGTTCATGAAGACCAGCTTTTCAAACAAGGTCACGTCTTGCTCGTTTTTGAGCAAAGCGCCCACCAGGGGCGGCACCGAGACTTTTTGGTCTGCGCTTTGGAGGGCTTCAAGCGGGATGTCTTCGGCCACCAGCAGTTTCAGCCAGTCCAGCAGTTCGCTGGTCGATGGCTTTTTCTTCAGGCCGGGCAAGCCGCGCACATCGTAGAAGGTCTTGAGGGCCAATGCCAACAGGTCTTTCTTGAGGGTGGGGAAGTGCACGTCCACGATCTGGCGCATCGTGTCCGCTTCTGGAAACTTGATGTAATGGAAAAAGCAGCGGCGCAGAAAGGCGTCAGGCAGCTCTTTCTCGTTGTTGGATGTGATGAACACCAGCGGGCGCGTCTTGGCCTTGATCAGCTGGCGCGTTTCGTAGCAGTAAAACTCCATGCGATCGATTTCGCGCAGCAAGTCGTTTGGGAATTCGATGTCGGCCTTGTCGATCTCGTCGATCAGGATGGCCACAGGCGTCTCTGAGGTGAACGCCTGCCAGAGCACGCCTTTGATGATGTAGTTCTCGATGTCCTTGACCTTTTCCTCACCCAACTGGCTGTCGCGCAGACGGCTCACGGCATCGTATTCGTACAGACCTTGCTGCGCTTTGGTGGTGGATTTGATGTGCCACTGCAGCAAGGGCAGCCCCAAAGACTGGGCGACCTCTTCGGCCAACATGGTTTTCCCAGTGCCGGGTTCGCCTTTGACCAGCAAGGGGCGCTTGAGGGTGATGGCAGCGTTGACCGCCAGCATCAGGTCCTGTGTGGCAACGTAGTTTTCGGTTCCTTGGAATTTCATGGCAGCAAGTTCTCGGAAAAGGTCAAAGGGTTTGTCAGGATTATGAGGGCCAGCCCGATATAATCGGCAGTTGATTTTTATCAATCGTTTGGATTGTGTGAGCAAAATGAATAAGCTGTTGACCTCGATGTTTGCCCTGGCTGTCGCCTCAGTGACCGCCTTTTCTGTCCATGCCCAAGAGATCAAGGGTGATGCCAAAGTCGGCGAGCAAAAAATTGCCATGTGTATCGGTTGCCATGGCATCAAGGGCTATCAAGCCAGCTTCCCCGAGATCTACCGCGTACCCATGATTTCGGGTCAAAACGCAAAATACATCGTTTCTTCGCTCAATGCCTATAAAAAAGGCGAACGCAAACACCCCACCATGCGCGGCATTGCCGACACCCTGACCGAGCAGGATATGGCTGATCTGGGTGCTTACTACGAGCAACATGGCAACACCAAGCCCGTCACCACAGCGCCTAAAGCCCCCGATGCCAAAGTCGCGGCCTTGCTGCAAAAAGGTGCTTGCATTTCATGTCACGGCGATAACTTCAACAAGCCGATCGACCCCAGCTATCCCAAGCTGGCGGGCCAACACAAAGACTTTTTGTTTGTTGCGCTCAAATCCTACAAAGTTGAGAACCAGTCCACTTGGGGCCGCAACAATGGCGTTATGGGCGGTATCGCCAAGCAATTCACCAATGCCGAGCTGAAAGCCATCTCCGCTTACATCGCCTCTTTGGACGGCGAGATGAAAGTGGTTCCCCAGTCGCGTTTCCGCTGATCCGACCGCTTTCAGTTCAGACAACAAAAAACCCGCCTCGGCGGGTTTTTTGTTGTCTGTTCGCCGTGTGCTTGCCCCTTGGGCCTCAGTCTTGGGTGGCGTTGCGTTGAACGCAGGCAATGTAGGACTCGCCATCGGGCATGCGTCCTGAACGTTGGCTCTCAAAAATCATCCGCCCCAAGCATTCCATGGCCTGGTGGTGCGCATCATGCAGCGAGTTGAGGCGGTGCGTCAGCAGTTCCACCGCCTGGCGAATGCCTCGGGGCTGGTCGATGCTGCATTGTTCGCTGATGGACAGGTGCATCGAGAGATGCAAAAAAGGGTTGGTGCGGTTCGGATCGTCATTCAGCATGCTGGCCAGAGCCGCATCGACGTCGGCCAGTTCGGCGTGGTATTCGGGGTGTTCGTTGATCCATTGGCTGACGAGCATTTCCATAGGTTCCATCGGCGCGGCCGTTTGGGCTTTGGCGTAGACACCACAAAAAAAGCGCCGGACATCGGCTTGGGAGGGTTGAATCAGCATGGGGTGGATTGTGTCTCAAGTGAGTTGGGTTGTTGGTGCTTTGGGTAGTGGGAGGGCGGGGTGCGGGGCCGGGGCGATGTGGCAAAGCGAAGCGCCTCTGAGCCCGGCCAGCGCCGCCGTCTCGCCTTGCGGACAAAAACTGACATCAATTTCCTGTGCTGTCGTCAATCGCTCACCCCAGCCCGCAAAGCGCCCCTAGAATGGTGTAAAAAACCCTTTGTTCATGCAATATAATGCATTAATTCCATATTAAAGAGACCAGTCACATGAACCAAGCCTACATTTGCGACGCGATCCGTACCCCTTTTGGCCGTTACGGCGGTGCCCTCTCCAGCGTGCGCACCGACGACCTGGGCGCAGTGCCACTGCGTGCACTGATGGCTCGCAACCCCAACGTGGATTGGGCTGCCGTGACCGATGTGCTTTATGGCTGCGCCAACCAAGCCGGAGAGGACAACCGCAACGTGGCGCACATGGCCAGCTTGTTGGCTGGTTTGCCCATTGACGTGCCTGGCGCCACCATCAACCGCTTGTGCGGCTCTGGCCTGGATGCGATTGGCACCGCCGCGCGCGCCATCAAGGCGGGAGAAGCCGGTTTGATGATTGCGGGTGGCGTGGAAAGCATGAGCCGAGCACCGTTTGTGATGCCCAAGGCCGAAACGGCTTTCAGCCGCGCCAATGCCGTGTACGACACCACCATTGGCTGGCGCTTCATCAACAAGCTGATGAAAGCCCAGTACGGTGTGGACTCCATGCCCGAGACCGCCGAAAACGTGGCCACCGATTACAAGATCGAGCGCGAAGCGCAAGACCTGATGGCCTTCAACAGCCAGTTGCGTGCCGTGGCTGCCATCAAGGCTGGGCATTTGGCCCGTGAAATTGTGGGCGTGAGCATCCCTCAGAAAAAGGGCGACGCCATCCTGGTGGACACCGACGAACACCCCCGCGAAACCAGCCTGGAAGCCCTGGCCAAGCTCCAAGGCGTGGTGCGCCCCGATGGCACGGTGACTGCGGGCAACGCCTCGGGCGTGAACGACGGGGCGTGTGCCTTGTTGTTGGCCGATGAAGCCACCGCTGCTAAAAACGGCTTGACACCCAAAGCCCGCATTGTCGGCATGGCCACTGCCGGTGTGGCGCCACGCGTTATGGGTATCGGCCCTGCGCCTGCCACGCTCAAGGTGCTGGCGCAAACCGGGTTGACCATCGACCACATGGACGTGATTGAGCTGAACGAAGCCTTTGCAGCCCAAGGTTTGGCCGTGATGCGCATGTTGGGCCTGAAAGACGACGACGCCCGCGTGAATGCATGGGGCGGTGCGATTGCTTTGGGGCACCCACTGGGCGCATCCGGTGCCCGCTTGGCCACCACGGCCATCAACCGCCTGCAGCAAACCGCTGGCCGTTATGCGCTGTGCACGATGTGTATCGGTGTGGGCCAAGGCATTGCGCTGATCATTGAACGCGTGTGACATGGCGGGACTGAGGCGCTGAATTCGTGTCAGTTGGGCCCGCGAAAGTCCATCTGACGCAACAGCGCCGCAGTGGCTTGCTGCAGCCGTGAAAGCGGGCGCGCTGCAGGCATGGCCAGCACAAGCCGATTCCAAAGGGCAGGAGGCCCAATCAATGCGGTGGGCAAACGGTCGGCCTGCTGTGCCATCAACAGCGCACTTTGCGGCAAGATGGAGCAGCCCACCCCATGCTCCACCAAAGCGATGGCACTGTGAACAGCGCCCACTTCAGCCACGATCTGCAGGCCGATTCCCCGGGGCAATAAAACCGCATCGACCAAACTGCGGATCGGGTTCGGAGCCGAAGGCAAAATCATCGGAAATTGCGCCAGTTCTGCGAGGGACACACGGGGTTTGAGGCGGGTGCCTTGCGGTGCCACCAGCAACAATCGCTCACGCATGAGGGGTTCGCTGACGATCAAGGGTGTGGGTGCTGGATCGAACAACAAGGCCAAATCGATGCGGCCTTGCAGAAGGTCTTCGCGCAGCGACAGGCTCAGGCCCTCGCTGATGCTGATCATGGCGTTGGGCAGTTGATGCCGAAAACGCTCCACCAGGGGCACACAAAGACCCGTCGCCACGCGGTGCGGCAAGCCGACCACCACCCGTCCGCTGGGTTCTTCGTTCATGTCCATCAGTTGGTGCCTTGCTTGGCGTGCGCCTTCCAGCAAGGTGCGCGCGTGGACCAGCAGAGCCTGGCCCGCAGGGGTCAGCCGCACGCCACGACCATGCCGCTCAAAGAGGCGTTGGCCAAGGTCTGCTTCGAGCAGGCTGAGCTGGCGGCTGATGCTGGGCTGACTCAGGTGCAAGGCGGTGGCTGCGCGACTCACACTGCCGCTGTCGGCCACCGTGGCAAAGGATTCAAGTTGCCGTAAGTCCATAGCGTGATCTGTAAATTTGATAATTCTATAGCTGGTATAGCCATTTCAGCATTTACAGAGGCATGCCGCAACCGCACACTGGGTGACTTCAATACCGAGATTTTCAAGCATGAGATTTGCAAACAAGGTGGCCTTGGTCACGGGGGCCGGTTGTGTGGGGCCGGGATGGGGTAATGGGCGCGCGATGGCTGTGCGCCTGGCACAAGAGGGCGCTCAGGTTTGGGCTGTTGACTTTGACCCCTCTCGTTTGGCGCAGACATTGGCTTTGGCTGGCGAGCATGCGCAGGCCATTCACCCGTTTCAATGCGATGTCACAGACAGCACCAGTGTGAAGCGCATGGTGCAGGCCTGCGTCGAGCGTTTGGGCGGGCTTGATGTCCTCATCAACAACGTGGGTGGCTCGGCACCCGGAGGCCCTGTCGAGATGAGCGAAGAAGTCTGGGATGCACAGATCAACTTCAACCTCAAAAGCGTTTTTTTGTCATGTAAACATGCATTGCCTTGGCTCAAGGCCAGAGGTGGAGGGGCCATTGTCAACATGGCCTCTACGTCGGGCATCCGATGGACAGGCAGCGCCCAAGTGGCCTACGCCGCCGCTAAAGCCGGCGTGATTCAGATGTCAAAGGTCATGGCCGTACAGCACGCGCCAGACCACATCCGGGTCAACACCGTGGTGCCAGGCCAGTTGCACACGCCCATGGTTGAGTCACGCTTGGCGGGCCAACGCTCTGGAGGGGATGTACAGGCGCTATTGAACCAGCGTTTGGCCAGGATTCCCTTGGGTTTCATGGGCGACGGGCGCGACAGTGCCAGCGCTGCCTTGTTTTTGGCCTCAGATGAGGCACGGTTCATCACAGGTACTGAAATTGTGGTTGACGGTGGCATGACCGTGCGCTGCAACTGATCACCCATCCATTCATTCACAGGAGATACGCATGAGCCAACATTTTTCCAGGCGACAGTGGTTGCAGCGCACCAGTGCCGGTGCCTTGGCAACCGGCCTTGGTCGCGTCACATGGGCCCAGAGCAACAGCCGACCCGTGCGCTTGATCGTGGCGTTTGCACCTGGCGGTCCGGTGGATTTTGTGGCGCGAACTTTGGCTGAAACCATGTCGCGCGAGTTGGGGCGTCCAGTCCTGGTGGACAACAAACCGGGTGCCAACGGCGCGATCGGTGCGATGGAGACCCTCAAAGGCGAACCCGATGGCAGCACGGTGTGGATCACCAGCGTGGGCGCTGCGGCCATTAACCCTGCCTTGTATGACAAGCTGCCCTATGACATGGTGCGTGATTTCACGCCGGTGTCTTTGGTCGTCAACAACGTGGAAGTGTTGGTCACCAGTGCCCAAAACCCAGCCACTGATGTCGTCGATTTTGTGCAACGGGCCAGAGCGGCCAATGTGCCAGTTCCCATGGCGTCTTCGGGCATGGGCAGCATTCCACATTTGGCGTTGCTCCAAATGCAGGATGCCACCAAGTTGGACTTGCTGCACGTGCCCTTCAACGGCATGGCACCTGCCTTGACCAATTTGCTGGGCGGGCAGGTGGCCGGTGTGTTCGCGGATGTGCCTGCGGTGATGGGGCAGATCAAGTCTGGCCGGCTCAAGGCTTTGGGCATGGCCTCGCGCGTCAGGCATCTTGGCCTGCCCGAGGTCAGGACCTTTGAGGAGATGGGTTTTCCAGCGGTTGACACCAACAATTGGTATGCCTTTTTTGTCTCTTCAAAGACCCCCCGTCCCATCGTGGACGCACTCAATGCGGCGACGCGGCGCGCATTGGCCGATCCAGGTGTGGCCAACCGTTTGTTGCAGTCAGGCGCTGAGCCGCGAGCCACAACCTCTGAAGAAATGGCCGCATTGCTCAGAGCTGACACGAACAAATGGGCGGCTTTGATCAAGGCACGCAATATCCGCTTGGATTCCTGATTCCATTGCCCCGCCATGCTTTGGTGGGGCTGTGCGTTTTGAAAAAGGCCTGCGCTTTACAACGCCAATGGCCTTCACAGTCCGTGAACAGGAGAGAAGAAGTGAGTTCAATTTGGTTATGCGATCAGAACGGCCCTTGGCATGGGCCTGCTTTGGCAGACTTGCAATCTTGGCGTGCATGGCGTGGTGACCTTCAAGGCTGGCGACACTACTGGACAGGTCCGCTCCAAGAGCGACCTGACCCAGCAGAGGGCGCGTTGTGGGAAGCGCTGGACCCAGGCACTGATCTCATGGGGCCAGGTGTATCCATGCCACGGGCTCAAGCCGCTTTTCATTACGTGGTCGAAACAGATGTGGCCTTGGGGGGGGAAGATGATTTTCAAGCTTGGTACGAACAAGAGCATTTGCTCGGCTTGTCTAAGGTGCCGGGTTGCTTGAGGGCGCGTCGCTTGATGCGCCGAGATGGTCCGGTTGGGCTTCCCCTGCATGTGGCCTGTTACGACCTGGTCAGCGCCCAAGTGACCGAGTCGGACCCTTGGTTGGCTGTTCGTCATACCGATTGGAGCAGTCGCGTGAGGCCCTTGTTCCGCAATACCCGCCGAACCCTGTTTGTTCATCCGAGCAGCCCAATATGACTTCCATGCCAGATCAGCCTGTGCGGACGTATGATGCGCAGCCAAAATCGCCACGTTTGAAGCTTCCTGCAGGTGCCTGTGATGCGCATGTACATGTCTTTGGCCCCCCTGAGCGCTTTGCGTACAACCCTTTGCGTCAAATCACGCCGGTCGCTGCACCGCGCGATACCCTGTATGCGTTGCATCGCACTTTGGGCATTGAACGGTGTGTGATTGTGCAATCCATGGTCCATGGCATGGACAACCGCGTGGTTGAAGATGCGATTGCCCATGGTGAGGGGCGTTACCTCGGAGTGGCGCTGGTGCCTGTCGACGTGCCCGATGCTGAATTGGCCAGACTGGCCCAAGCCGGTATGCGAGGCGTTCGCTTCAATTTCATGAGGCATTTGGGTGGGGGTGCCGATGTGCGCGAAGTCTTGGCCCTGACCCCTCGTTTAGCGGCACATGGTCTGCATTTGCAGGTGCATTTTGAATCGGCATTGGTCCATGAGTTGGGTCCTTGGCTGGTACAAAGCAATGTGCCTGTGGTGATTGACCATATGGGTCGTGTCGACGCACGCTTGGGCGCGCAGCATGCCGACTTTCAAGCCTTGATGCGTCTGCTGGATGTGCCAGATATTTGGGTCAAGCTCAGCGGCATAGACCGCATCGATGCGCATGCTGCACCTGATGAACGCTATACCCATGGTGTGGCGCTGGCGCAGCAGTTGTGGCTTGCGCACGGTGACCGCTGCGTTTGGGGCAGCGACTGGCCCCACCCCAACCACACCCATATTCCGAGCGACGCGGGCTTGGTCAATGCGATCCCCACGATCGTCCCCGATGCAGCGGGTCAACAGGCCTTGTTGGTGGACAACCCGCAGCGCTTGTACCGCTTTGCCTGATGCACCCCGCTTGCGGGTACGGGCTCAGGGGCCTGGGTGTTCGGTGGTTTTTTGGGCCTGAGCCAGCTCTTGTGCACTGACTTCAATTTGCAGCCGCAGCAGCGCCGCGCCCATGGCTTTGCCCAGGTTATCGAGGCGCAGGTTGCGCGCACCGCCCCCTTGCAGTGCGCCGTGCAGCACTAACTTCAGGGCCCAAATATTGGGCAGCGGCCAAGCATCGACCTGGCCTGAGAGCCAGGGTGCGAAATGCGCCTGCACTTTGGCGGCCGTGACTTCGCGTTCAATGATCCGGTAACCCGCCTCGTTCCAGGCAAACAAGCCAAAATCCACCCAATCGGCTTTGTCACCGCTGCGGGCGTGGGCAATCTGGGCCAGTGGAATCTTGATGAGGGGGGTGTTGTTCATGCGCTGGGCTCCAAGATCTGCATTTGGGCAGGTACCCAATGGCGCGGAATCAGGGTGGGCCAGATGCCCAGCAATTCACTCGTGCTGTTCAGGCCCTGAAAGCCGCACGTGAAAGCCGGTCCACTCAGCGCCAGCCAGGGGAACAATCGCCCAAAGCCATCGGCAGCCGCTTTGATGGGTGTGCGCAGCACCATGCGCACCCAAATCTCAGCCCGCTCATTCAGCTCGGCAGCAGGTGGCAATGGAGCCAGTGGGCCATGAGCCGAATTAAGACCGGGGTATTCCACGAACAACTCGTCAAAAGGCATGTGGCGTTCTTGCAGTTGCGTGCGGATCATGGCCTCAGCGGCTTGCACCTTGTCCCAGGCGTCGGGCCAGGAAAAGCCCCAGCTGACTTCGGCTTTGAAGCCATCGCGAAAGCCCGCTACCACCTTCAGCTGATCGGTGGGCGCGCGGCCCAGTGCGCCGGTCACACGCACACGGTGTTCACCTTCATCGTGCAACTCGATCTGGCCCATGTCGAGCACCACATCGGGCGAAAAATACGCATGCGGGTTGTGCACCTCGTACAGCAGTTGCTGCCGCACGGTGTCAAAGCTGACCAAGCCTCCGGTGCCGGGCGCTTTGGTGATGAAGGCTGTGCCGTCTGCCAAGACCTCAGCGATCGGGTAACCGATGTGTGCCAAGTCAGGTATCTGTTGCCAATGGCCTTGGCTGCCAAAATTGCCACCGCTGCCTTGGCCCGAGCATTCGAGCAAATGCCCCACCGTCAGGCCTTGGGCCAGGCGGTTGAAGTCCTCGGGCGTGGCCGCATCGGCCAGCTTCCAGCCCAGGCCATGCACCAGTGGCCCCAGAAACAGCGCCGCATCGGCCACCCGCCCTGTGATCACGATGTCGGCCCCTTGGTCCAGCGCGTCCACGATCGGTTGTGCGCCCAAATAGGCGTTGCCAAACACCAGCCGCTCGCGCACGCTCGTCACCTGTGCGCCGTTCATCAGGTGGTCAAAGCGGGTGTCAGGTGTTTGCAGTTGCGTCAGCACATCGTCGCCACTGACCACCGCGATGCGTGGGTGCCAGCCCTTGGCCGCTAGCGCCGTTTGCACCGCCTGCGCTGCGCCCATGGGGTTGAGCCCGCCCGCGTTGCAAACGAATTTGACCCCGCGCGGCTGCATCAAAGGCCACAGGCGCACCAGCATGGGCACCACATCGCGGGCATAGCCCAGAGCAGGGTCGCGTTGCCGGTCTTTTTGCAAGATGGCCAGTGTCAGCTCGGCCAGATGGTCGCTGGCGATGTATTGCACTTGGCCGCGCTCGATGCTGGCGACCACGGGTTCCCAGTTGTCGCCATAAAAGCCCAGGCCCGAACCGATGCGAATGGATTGCGTCATGGGGCGATATTGAAGCCTTGTGTATGGACCGTAATGGGGGACAACCCCTAGGGAAAGTCTCTTCTAAGACAACCATAATCGCACGATCGTTCGCATATGCTTTGCAGGGTGCTGCAACGGTGCCCAGCCAAGCTCAGCGGACTCGGCTAGACAGAACCAAGAGGAGACAGGCGTGCAATTGCTGCAACTGCTGATCAGCGGTGTGGCCCAGGGCTGTATTTACGGACTCATTGCCCTGGGTTTCGTGCTGATTTACAAGGCCACCGAAACGGTGAGCTTTGCCCAGGGCGACCTGATGATGGTGGGCGCCTTTTCGGGCTTGGCCGCCATGACGCTGCTGGGTTTCCCATTCTGGATTGCCGTCCCCTCTGCCATTGTGGCCATGGGCATTTTTGGCGTTTTGCTCGAACGTTTGGTCATCCGACCCATCCTGGGTCAACCTGCTTTTTCCATCGTGATGCTGACCATTGGCGTGGGCTATGTGCTACGCGGTTTGATTACCATGATTCCCGATGTGGGTACCGACACCCACACCTTGCCTGTACCCTATGCGGGCGAAGTTTTGCGCTTAGGTGGTCTGGTCATTGCGTCAGAGCAATTGGTGGTGATCGGTGCCACCGGCATTTTGTGCCTGGGCCTGTTTGCCATGTTCAAGTACAGCAAGCTGGGCATCGCCATGCAGGCGGCCTCGCAAAACCAATTGGCCGCTTATTACATGGGCATTCCGGTCAAGCAGATCAACGGCCTGGTCTGGGGCTTGGCGGCTGCTGTGGCCGCGGTGGCGGGCTTGCTCCTGGCCCCCATCACTTTTGTGCACGCCAACATGGGCTTCATCGGTCTGAAGGCCTTTCCGGCGGCGGTGGTGGGCGGTTTTGGCAGTTTGCCCGGCGCGATTGTGGGCGGGTTGGTGATCGGTATCGTCGAATCGCTTTCTGGCTTTTATTTGCCCGAAGGCTTCAAGGACATCGCGCCTTACATCGTGGTGTTGCTGATGCTGGTGCTCAAGCCCAATGGCTTGTTCGGCGAACAACTGCGCAAGAAAGTCTGAGGCTCCGGCATGCGTTTCATTTTCAAAACCGATTACAACCAAGATGTCAAACTGGCCAAGCACGGCGGCCATGTGTTCTGGTACAGCCTGCTGGGCTTGTTCCTCGTGGCTGCCCCCTGGATGGTGCCTGAATACTGGTTGGCCCAGCTGACCTTTGTGCTGATTTATGCGGTGGTGGGCTTGGGCCTGATGCTGCTGGCGGGCTTTACCGGCTTGTTCTCGCTGGGTCATGCCGCCTTTTTGGGGGTTGGGGCCTACACCCAGGCCGTCATGGTCAATGCCGGTGTTCCTTTTCCGCTGGCGTTGGTTTGCGCGGGGATGTTCTCGGCCATCGTGGGCATCATTGTGGGTTTGCCTGCACTGCGCGTCAAAGGCATTTACTTGGGCATGGCCACGCTGGCTTTTGGCTTCATTGTTGAAGAGGGTATGGCCCGCTGGGAAAGCGTGACGGGCGGCAACGCCGGTCTGATGGTCGGCTATCCCGCCATCGGCAGTTGGAAGCTGGACAGCACCGAATCGTTTTATTTCCTGTGTCTGGTCGTGACAGTGGGTGCTACTTTGGCCATCGTGAACCTGTTGCGTTCGTCCACCGGTCGTGCCTTTGTGGCCATCCGCGACTCCGAAATTTCTGCGCAAAGCATGGGCATTCACCTGGCGCGCTACAAGACGCTGTCCTTTGCCTTGTCGGCCGCGCTGGCGGGCATTGGCGGTGCTTTGTATGCGCACAAGATCCAGTTTCTCTCGCCCGAGCAGTTCAGCATCATCCAGTCCATTGACTTGTTGCTGATGGTGGTGATCGGCGGCTTGGGCTCGATCCATGGCGCCTTCTTGGGTGCGATTTTCCTGATCGTCATGCCGCAGCTGATTTCCATGGGCAAAGACTTTTTACCAGCCGCCATTGGTGGTGCCGCTGGTTTACAGGGCACGGTCTACGGCTTGGTGCTGATTGCCTTCGTGCTGTTTGAGCCCATGGGCCTGTATGGCCGCTGGCTCAAGGTGCGCACCTGGTTCCAGCTGTTCCCGTTTTACCGCCGTGGCCTGTTCAAGCGCCAAAAATCATTCCAGAAGTCGGACCGCCTGAAATGAACGCAGACATCCTTTTATCCGCCCAAGACCTGAGCGTGCGATTTGGTGGCGTGCTGGCCGTCAACAAGGTCAGCTTCGACGTCAAGCGCGGCGAAGTCTTCACCCTGATCGGCCCCAATGGGGCTGGCAAGACCACCGTGTTCAACCTGATCAGCCGCATTTACACCCCCACCACGGGTGTGATCGACTTCGCCGGGCCACAGGGCAAGGTGCGCCTGACGGAACAGCCGCCGCACCAGATTGCGGGGCTGGGCATCGCCCGCACCTTCCAGAACATCGAGTTGTTCGAACACGCCACCGTGCTGCAAAACCTTTTGATTGGCCGTCACACGCACCGCCAAACCGGCTTGTGGAGCGAGATGTTTTTCAGCGCCAAGACCCGCGCAGCCGAAATCCATGCACGTGAAAAGGTCGAAGAGGTCATCGATTTTCTGGACCTGCAGCACCACCGCGACTCTATGGTAGCGGGCCTGCCTTATGGTGTGCGCAAAGTGGTCGAACTGGCCCGCGCCCTGTGCACCGAGCCCAAGTTGCTGTTGCTGGACGAACCCTCTTCGGGCCTGAACGTCGAGGAAACCGACGACATGGCGTTCTGGATCTCGGACATCAAAAATGAGCTGGGCATCACCGTGCTCATGGTCGAGCACGACATGAGCTTGGTCTCCAAAGTGTCTGACCGCGTGCTGGCCATGAGTCAGGGCGAAGAACTCGCCACAGGTTCCCCCAGCCAGGTGCAAAGCGACCCTGGCGTCATCGAGGCCTATTTGGGCTCGGTGGACGATGTTTCCGCCTTGCGCCGTGAAAACTACGTGCCCGGAGGTGCCGCATGAGCGCAGCCACACAGACTATGAATTTGGCGCCCGAGGCTGCTGATGACAAGGTCATGCTCAAGCTGCTCAACGTCGAGAGCGCCTATGGCCCAATCAAGGCGATTCGCGGCGTGAGCCTGCAGGTGCGGCGCGGCGAAATCGCCACCGTGCTCGGCTCCAACGGCGCGGGCAAGACCACCATCTTGAAAACCATCAGTGGCATCATCGACCCGCGCAAGGGCTCGATCGAGTTCAAGGGCCAGAGCATCACCGCGCAAGATCCAGCCATCATCGTGCAACGCGGTCTGATGCATGTGCCCGAAGGGCGCGAGGTGTTCCCGCTGCTGTCCATCCGCGACAACTTGCTCATGGGCGCCTACACCCGCAAGGACCGCGATGGCGTGGCACGCGACATGGAAGCTGTGTACAACTACTTCCCCATCCTGCGCGAGCGGGCTGCACAAGACGCGGGCTTGTTATCGGGCGGTCAGCAGCAAATGCTAGCGATCAGCCGGGCGCTGATGGCCAACCCCGACCTGATCTTGCTGGACGAGCCCAGCTTGGGCCTGTCCCCAAAGCTGACCAAAGAGATTTTTGAAATCGTGGTGCGCATCAACCGCGAGCGCGGCACCACCATTTTGCTGGTCGAGCAAAACGCCAACATGGCGTTGAACGCTGCAGACTATGGCTACGTGTTGGAGAATGGCCGCATCGTGATGGAAGACACCTGCGCCCGTTTGCGTGAAAAAGAGGACATCAAGGAGTTCTATTTGGGGATGAAGGAAGAGGGCGTGCGCGCCGACCGCCGCTGGAAAAAGAAGAAAACCTGGAGATAAAACATGAGCCAACTCTGGGACACCTCCGGCATTGCGCCGCAAAAAAATGTCGTCATGGCAGGAGAGACCATCCCCGCCATTTTTTGGAATGCGGTGGCCGCACGCGGCCCCAATGTGTGGATGCGCCAAAAAGAACTGGGTATCTGGCGCAGTTGGACATGGGACCAGACCGCCCTGGCCGTGCGCGAGATCGGCCACGGCCTGATGACGTTGGGCTTTGAGGCGCGGCACACCGCCTCCATCCTGTCCAACACCAACATCGAGTGGGTGCTGTGCGATCTGGCCGTTCTCAGTGCCGGTGGTGTTTCCAACGGCATCTACCCCACCGATGCGGCTGAGCAGGTGCATTACCTGTGCGAAGACTCAGGCACCCGCGTGCTGTTTGTCGAAAACGACGAGCAGCTCGACAAGGCCCTGGCCGTGCGTGACACCTTGCCCTTGCTGCAAAAGATAGTTGTGTTCGACATGGACGGCCTGCGTGACTTCCACGACCCGATGGTCATCAGCCTGAAGCAGCTGCAAGCCTTGGGCCGCGAACACGCCCAGCAACACCCCGACATGCTCAAGCAGCGCAGCGCTGCCTGCAAACCCGAAGAGCTGGCCATTTTGGTGTACACCTCAGGCACCACAGGCAAGCCCAAGGGCGGCATGCACAGCCACCACGGGCTGGTCTACACCGTGCGCGGTTACAACACCTTGATTGCCCGCGACGAGCGTGACGAGTGCATGTGCTTTTTGCCGCTGTGTCACATCGCTGAGCGCATGGGGGGCGAATATTTTTCGATGTACACCGGGGCCAAACTCAACTTTGTGGAGAACCCCGAGACGGTGCCTGAAAACGTGCGCGAAATCGCGCCCACCGTGTTCACCGCCGTCCCTCGCGTTTGGGAGAAGTTCTACTCTGGCGTGATGATCGCGCTCAAGGAAGCCGGGGGGCTTCAGCAAGCCACATACGCTTGGTCCATTGGCGTGGGCCACCAAGTGGCCGATCTGGTGTTGGCGCAAAAACCGGTGCCAGGCAGTTTGAAGTTGCGCTTTCATGTGGCCCGAATGCTGGCGCTGAACAACGTGCGCAAGATGATTGGCATCCACCGCGCTCGCTTTTTGGTCACGGGTGCCGCGCCCATCTCGCCCGATCTGGTGCGCTGGTTCTTGGCATTGGGCTTGCCTATGCTGGAGGTTTGGGGCATGACCGAGACTTGCGGTGCCGCCACGGGCGTGCCTGCTGACCGCATCAAGCCTGGGTCGATTGGACCGGCGGCTGAGTACAACGAAATGCGACTGGACCCGGTGACCGGTGAAATTTTGGTGCGTGGTCCCAACGTTTTCATGGGCTACCTGAACCTGCCCGAAAAAACCGCCGAGACCATCGATGCTGACGGCTGGCTGCACACGGGTGATGTGGGGGTGGTGGATGAGGAAGGGTTTTTCCGCATCACGGACCGGATGAAAGACATCATCATCACGGCTGGCGGCAAAAATATCACCCCCAGCGAGTTGGAAAACGAATTGAAATTTTCGCCCTACGTCACAGACGCGGTGGTCATTGGCGACAAACGTCCCTACCTGACCGTGATCGTCATGATCGACCAGGAGAACGTGGAGAAATACGCACAGGACAACGATGTGCCTTTCTCCAATTACGCCAGCCTCACGCACAGCGCCGAGGTGCAAAACCTGATCCAGTCCGAAGTGGATCGGGTCAACAAAAAATTCGCGCGCGTCGAGCAGATCAAGAAATTCTGGTTGCTTGATACGCAGCTGAGCGCCGAAGACGAAGAACTGACCCCGACCATGAAGCTCAAGCGCAAATTGGTCGAGAAAAAATACGCGCCGCAAATCGAGGCGATGTACCGCTGATTCACTTTACCCTTTTCTACAACAGGAGACCTGCACTATGAAAATCAAACTCAGCCTCGTCGCCGCTGCGATGGTCTTGACCGCTGGTGCGGCCATGGCCCAGACGCAAGGCGTGTCCAAAAACGAAATCACGCTTGGCTCCATCCAGGATTTGTCGGGCCCACTGGCTGGCTTTGGCAAGCAAGTGCGTTTGGGCATGATGCTTCGCGTGGACGAAGCCAATGAGCAAGGCGGCATCAACGGCCGCAAGTTCAAGTTGCTGGTCGAAGACTCTGCCTATGACCCGCGTCGCGCGGTGCTGGCTGCGCAAAAACTGGTCAACCAGGACAAGATCTTTGCCATGATCGGTCACATTGGCACGGCGCAAAACATGGCCGCCATGCCGGTGCAGTTCCAGAAGAACGTGATCAACTTCTTCCCCGTCACCGCCGCGCGTGAAATGTACGAGCCCTTCCACAAGCTCAAGTACTCGTTTGCCGCCACCTACTACGACCAGATGCGCTTGGGTTTGCCGATTTTGGTGAAAGAAAAGAACGCCAAACAAATCTGCGCCATGCACCAAGACGATGAATTTGGTCTGGAAGTGTTCCGTGGTGCCGAAGAAGGCTTGAAGTCCATTGGCATGCAGTTTGCCGAAGTCACCACCTACAAGCGCGGCGCCACCGACTTTGCTTCGCAGATGCAAAAACTGGCCTCGTCCAAGTGCGACTTTGTGGTCATGGGCACCATCATCCGCGAAACCATTGGCGGCATTGCAACGGCCCGTCGTTTGGGCTTTAACCCCACCTTCCTGGGTTCAAGCGCGGCCTACACCGACCTGATCCACAAGTTGGGCGGCCCCGCTATGAATGGCTTTTACGCCACCATGTCGACCCAGCACCCCTACCTGGACGAGGCAGCACAGCCCATCCGCTTCTGGGCCAACAAGTACAAGACCAAGTTCAACGAAGATCCGACCGTGTTCTCGGTCTATGGTTACAACGCCATTGATTCGTTCTTGCGTGCGGTTGAGAAATCCGGTGCCAACGTGACCACCGAGAGCATCATCAAGGCCATGGACACCATGGTGATCCCGCCTGACATGTTCGGAACTGGCGAGATGACCTTCGGCCCCACCAAGCGTCTGGGCAGCAATGCATCGCGCATGTCTCAGATCACCGATGGCCGTTGGAAGGTCACATCCGGCTACTTTTCAGACAAGAAGTAAAAAAACCGCTTCAGCGGATTGGAAACCGCCAAAACCCTAATGGGTTTTGGCGGTTTTTTTATGGCTTTTGACAAAAGCGAAGCGCAAGCATTCAGCCCATTGCATGCTGTTCATGAGTCATTCAAAAATCAGTTTAATATTCCCTTTTTTCCGAAGTAAAAACCTATTTTATTCAGACATTAATTTCAGTTTCTGCCCTAGACTTCAGCCCTTGCATGACCCGCAAAAGTTGGTGAACTGAGGCAGTGGTGTGGACGGGTCATCACAACAAACTGAAAGGTGTTTATGGAAACCGTGGCTCCCTTGTGGCTGTGGGTAACGTTTGTGGCCATTGTGTTGGCGTCGCTCTTTGTGGATTTTGTGGTGTTGAAAAAGCAAGGCGCACACGACATCGCCGTTAAAGAAGCGCTCAATTGGTCGCTGATCTGGATCGCCTTGAGCTTTTTGTTCAACGGCCTGTTTTGGTGGGCCATCAAGGACACCACGGGTTCGGTCGAATTGGCCAACACCAAGTCGCTGGAATTCCTGACCGGTTACCTGATTGAAAAATCACTGGCCGTGGACAATATCTTTGTCTTCTTGCTGATCTTCACCTATTTCGCCGTACCTTCGCAATTCCAAAAGCGCGTTCTGATGATCGGCATCATCGGGGCCATCGTACTGCGGACCATCATGATTTTGGTAGGTGGCTGGTTGCTCCAGCAGTTCCATTGGATCTTGTATGTGTTTGGTGCTTTCCTGATCCTCACTGGCGTGAAGATGTGGTGGGCAGCAGGTCAAGAGCCTTCGTTGGACGACAACCCCGCGCTCAAGTTGTTGCGCAGGATCTTGCCCGTCAGCAAAAACTACGACGGTGAAAAGTTCTGGACCATCGAAAACGGTCAGAAAATCGCGACACCTTTGTTCATGGTGATTTGCTTGATTGCTCTGACCGACGTGATCTTTGCGGTGGACTCCATCCCCGCCATCTTCGCCATCACGACCGACCCCTTCATCGTGTTGACCAGCAACGTGTTCGCTATATTGGGTTTGCGCGCCATGTACTTTTTGCTGGCAGCTGTGGCCAGCAAGTTCCACCTGCTGAACTACGGTTTGGCGGTCATTCTGGTCTTCATTGGCACCAAGATGTGCCTGATCGACGTCTTCAAAATCCCGGTGGGCATCTCGCTGGGTGTGGTGGTGACGATTTTGGCGATCACCATGCTGCTGAGCGTGCGTTCGTCTTCCTCATCGTCTTCGTCCAAACCATAAGGGCCTTGGGCCATTCCCGGAGTTTCAACCGGGAATGGCCGGTATGCCAAGGCCAGCCTTCAATGGGCGCTGAGGGTGCTGGCCAGCAGCAAACGTTGCACCAGAGGGTGTTGCACTTTCTTTTCGGTGCCGATGGCATAGAAGTTTTCCTTCACGCCCTCGCAGTCCCCAAGTTTTTGCACCGCGTAGTGCGCCAGCAATTCGTCGTGGATGCATTCGGCGGCCGGGAACACGCCCATGCCGCTTTCTCCAAAGGTCTTGAGCAAGGCGCTGTCTTCGAACTCGCCCACGATGCGCGGGCGAATGCCGTGGTGTTCAAACCAGTGGTCCAAGCGCGTGCGCACGGCGGTGTGTTCGGTGGGCAGCAGCACGGGCACTTCGGCCAGACTGGCAGGGAATGTTTTGCGCGCTGCTTTCACCAGCGATGCGCTGCCATACCAAGACACGGCCGATGAGCCCAAGGCATGGTTGTAAAGCTTGAGGTTGGCATTGGTGGGGGCCGGGCGGTCCGACAGCACCACATCCAAGCGGTGTAGCGCCAGATCACCCAACAATTCGTCAAACTCCCCTTCATGGCACAACAAGCGCAGGTGTGGCTCACCCATGACCGGTTGCATCAACTGGCGTACCACCAGTTTGGGCAAACCATCCGAGATGCCAGCAGCCAAGCGCACCGTGGGTGAGCTGACGGCGTCGCGCACTTTCGAGGGCAGATCCTCACCCAGCTGAAAAATTTGATCGGCCTGTTGCATGGCAGCCAGGCCTGCATCGGTCAAGACCAGCCCACGCCCTGCTGGCTTGAGCAAGGCATAACCGAGCGATTTTTCCAATTCACGCACTTGCGCGCTCACGGTTTGCACTGCCATGTCGAGCTTGTCGGCCGCCCGCGTGATGCCTCCTTCCTTGGCCACGACCCAAAAGTAATACAAGTGTTTGTAGTTGAAGGGCGATTTCATGCTTAGCTTTTGTGAGAGTATTTTTCTTAAATTATCTGATTTTTTATGAGTCAAAAAAGGGGCCAAAGGATGAGCCGCTATCAGAAAAAACCCTAATGTGCGGGGAGTTCGTTTGCGAACTGCTTAGCAAACATTAAGCCGAAACTGACGTTAAAGATGGGTTTTGTCCGGATGAGGTCTACTTGTCAGGGTTACGGCGACGGGCGTTATGGCGACAGTGACCGCGATCACTACAAAAGCAAGAAGCTCTGGCTGCACGACATTTTGACTCAAGCCCAGAGTGTTGCAGGTGACCTGTCCCGAATAGGCCAGTGGTGTTGAGCTTGTGCGGTTAGATTGTGCTCAAGCACAACCGACTGCACACCATGAACCTCTTGACCGCACTGCGCCCGGGCTTGCCCATCCTGATCGGCGCTGCGCTGATGTTGTCGGTCAGCATGGGTTTGCGGCAAAGCCTGGGTGTGTTCATGCCGGCCTTGACCAAGGACATCGGCATTTCAGTGTCCGAGTTCACATTGGCCATTGCGGTGCAAAACCTGGCCTGGGGATTTCTGCAGCCCTTTGCCGGGGCGTTGGCTGTGCGCATCGGGTACCGACCCCTCATGATGACCGGTGCTTTGCTGTACATCTTGGGCATGACTTTGCTGTGCCTGGCCCAGGGCTTGCTGGGCGTGATTTTGGGCGCTGGTCTTGCCATTGGTGCGGCCATGGCCTGCAACGGATCTGCCATTGCCATGGCTGTGGCCTCCAGACCGGTGTCGCCTGCCTTGCGCAGTACGGTGCTGGGCATCGTGTCCGCCGCAGGTTCTTTGGGTGCCTTGATGGCGGCGCCTATCGGTCAGCTGCTGTCGCAGGACTATGGGTGGCGTGTGGGCGTGGGCGGTTTCGTCATCATGGCGCTGGTCATCTTGCCTGCAGCCTGGTATGCCGGACGGGTGGACGCCTTGCCGGTGCCGCCTTCACCGCATGGCGAAAAAGACAATGCCCTCGACATGGCCCGGTTTGCCTTGAAACACCCGCCTTTTGCGGTGATGACACTGGCCTATTTTGTGTGTGGCATGCAGCTGGTTTTTTTGACCACACATCTGCCGTCCTACCTTGATTTGTGCGGCATGGACCCGATGCTTAGCGCCCAAGCGCTGGGCATGATTGGTGGCTTCAACGTCTTGGGCAGCTTGTTTTTCGGTTGGGCGGGTGGACGTTACAACAAGCTGCTGCTGTTGGGCAGCATTTATGTGCTGCGCTCATTCGGTCTGGCCTGGTATTTTCTGTCGGTGCCAACGCCTGAGAACAC
Source organism: Akkermansia muciniphila (assembly GCA_943331105.2). Classification (GTDB taxonomy): domain Bacteria; phylum Pseudomonadota; class Gammaproteobacteria; order Burkholderiales; family Burkholderiaceae_C; genus Limnohabitans_A. Next base: position 80,224 of record CALQKH020000003.1, on the reverse strand, counting down.
GCTGGTGTTCGCCGCCATCATGGGTTTTTTGTGGCTGGGTGTGGCACCCTTGGTCACCGGCTACATCGGTGAAACCTTTGGCCTGCGCTGGCAAGCCATGCTGGGTGGCATCGCTTTCATGAGCCACCAGCTGGGCAGTTTCATGGGGGCTTTGGGGGGCGGTCTGGTGTTCGATGCCATGGGTTCGTACAACCGGGCTGTGCAAGTGGGCGTGCTGGTGGGTTTGCTGGCCGGCATGGTGCAAATGGCTTTTGCGTTTCGCTCCGAGTTGCCCCCTGGCCAGTCCAGACTTGCCTGATTCGCACCGTTTGAGCGTGGTCTGAGCCAAGTCTCAAATGCCCAGCTGCTTGGCCGCCAGCTCTTTCATGATGTCTTCAGCCCCGCCGCCAATCATCATGACCTTGACTTCGCGGTACACCCGCTCGCTCACGGTGCCGCGCATGTAGCCCATACCGCCCAACAGTTGCACGGCGGCATCGGCGCAGTGCTGCAGGGTTTGGGTGGCGTGGTTTTTGAGCAGGCAAACCTGGGCCACCCACTCGGCACCGGTCTGGCCCGCATCGGCCGACTGCGTCACGACATCGACCCAAGCCTGGGTGGATGAAATGCGCATTTGCATGTCCATCAGTTTGTGGCGGACCGCTTGGCGTTCGATCAACGCAGCGCCAAAGGTGTGACGTTGGCGACTCCAAGCCAGAGCTTCGTCAAAGCACGCCTGCGCAAAACCCAGCGCCATGGCCGACATGGCCAGGCGCTCGCCGTTGAAGTTGCCCATGATCATTTTGAAGCCTGCGCCTTCTTCGCCTAAGCGGTAACGCTGGGGCACGCGCACGCCCTCAAAGCGCAGTTGAGCGGTGTCTGAGCTGTGCCAGCCCATTTTGTGCAGGCGCGTGCGTGAGATGCCGGGTGTATCACCTGGCACCACGACCATGGAAATGCCGCTGGCGCCCCTGCTGGCCACATCAGTCCGCACGGCCAGCGTGATCCAATCGGCGCGCAAGCCCGAGGTGATGAAGACTTTCTCGCCGTCGATCACATAGTCCGCGCCATCGGCACGCGCCGTGGTGCGCAGCCCGGCCACGTCGGAGCCGCCGCCTGGCTCAGTGATGGCGAGTGCAGCAATGCGCTCGCCGCGCAGCACGGGGGGGACCACTTCGACCTGCAATTCGGCGTTGCCATGCGCCATGACTGGGGGCAGGCCGATGTTGAGCGAGAACAGGCTGGCCATTACGCCGCCGCTGCCGCCATAGCGGGCCAAGCTTTGCGACAGCAGGTTGCGCGCACGCCAAGGAGCGGGTGTGCCGCCCAGGTGTTCGGGGTAGCCCAGGCCCAGCAGGCCCAGCTCGGCGGCTTGGGTGTAAAGCGAACGGTCAAATTGACCGGCTTCTTCCCAGGCGGGCACATGCGGGGCGATGGCATGACGGGCAAAGCGCTCCACCGTGGCCTGCAGGCTTTGCAGATCTTCGGTGGTGAAATCGTTGGTGAATCCAGCTTTGTTCATGCAGCGTCCTTCCATTGCACCAGCACTTGGCCGGGGCTCACTTGTTGGCCCACGCTGGCCGAAAGGCTGTGCACCAACGCATAGCGTGGGGCGCACAAGATGTGTTCGAGCTTCATGGATTCGATCACCAGGACGGCATCTCCTTGTTTGACTGTTTGGCCTTCTTGCACATGCAGCGCGATCAGCTTGCCGTTGAAGGGCGCACGCAAAGACTGCGCGGCTTGTGTGCTGGCGCCTGTGTTGGGAGCGCTGTGGCTTTGGTCGCTCAGCCATAGCTCAAAGCTTTCGGGGCCATGCAGCTGCACATGCCACTGCACAGCGTAGGCTGTGCCCCAGCACGCCACGATGCGGGCATGCCAGCGCTGGCCGTTCAGGTCGATGTGCAGCGTCTCAGCGCTGCGCGTCACGTGGGCCTGGTGTGTGGCCTGGCCTGTTTGAATGCGCACTTGTCCCTGGCCCAGCTCCTGCAAGTTCAGCGAGAAGGTGTCCGCACCCATGCCCATGCGCACCGGCCGCGTGAACGGACTGGGTATGGCGTGTGCAGGCGCTTGGTTGGCATACAACACAGCCAGCGTGGCCACGGTGCGGGCTTCGCTCGTGGCTTGCAGACTGTGGCGCACGTTATCGGCCGCCTCGGCCAAGAAGGGAATCAAGGCCTCGCCCGCACGGAACACTGGGTGCTTCAAGCACGCGGCCAAAAAAGCACGGTTGGTGGGCAGGCCTAGCACGGCGGTTTGGTCCAAGCCCTTGCGCAGGCGGTCTATGGCTTGCGCGCGGGTGGGCGCGTGAGCGATCAGCTTGCCCAGCATCGAATCGTAGTGCGGCGTGACCACCATCCCCGCGTGTAGCGCATGGTCAAAGCGTAAATCTGCAGGTGCTGCAAAGGCCTGCACCGTTCCAGTTTGCGGCGTGAAATGTTCGTCTTCGGCGCACAAGCGCACCTCGATGGCGTGGCCTTGCAGGTGTACATCGGCCTGCGCCAAGGGCAGAGACTCGCCGCGTGCGATGCGCAACTGCCATTCGACCAGGTCCAGACTCGTCAGCATTTCGGTGACGGGGTGCTCCACCTGCAAGCGGGTGTTCATCTCCATCAAATAGAAGGGCTTGTCTGCTTGCTGGTTCGTTGGCGTCTCGTCCAGCAAAAATTCCACCGTGCCCGCGCCCACATAGCCCGCCGATTGCGCCAGCGCGATGGCCGCTTGCCCGAGTTGCTCACGCAGCGCAGCACTCACGGCCGGGCTGGGGGATTCTTCGATGATTTTTTGATGCCGCCGCTGCACCGAGCAGTCGCGCTCGCCCAAGTGGATGCAGTGGCCTTGTGTGTCGGCCATGATTTGCACCTCGATGTGGCGGGGGCGCAGCAAGGCGCGCTCCATCAGCAAGTCGCCGTTGCCAAAACCGGCCAGCGCTTCGGAGCGGGCGCTGTGCAGTGCGGGCAGCAGTTGCGCCATGTCGGTCACCAGGCGCATGCCGCGCCCGCCGCCGCCGGCCACGGCTTTCACCATCAGCGGCAAACCCAATTGCTCAGCCTGTGCGGTCAAGGTGGCATCGCTTTGGTCCGCGCCAAAGTAGCCCGGCAAACAAGGCACGCCATGTTTCAGTGCCAGCGCTTTGGCGGACGATTTGCTGCCCAGTTCGCGGATGGCTGCAGGCGGTGGCCCGACCCAGGTCAGGCCTGCGTCGATCACCGCTTGCGCAAACTCGGCGTTTTCGCTCAAAAAGCCATAACCCGGGTGCACCGCATCGGCCCCGGTGGCCTGCGCGGCGGCCAGCAGTTTGTCGATGCGCAAATACGAGTCGGCCGACAAGGTGCCGCCCAAAGCGAACGCGGTGTCGGCTTCTTGCACATGCAAGGCGTCGCGGTCGGCGTCGGAATAAACCGCCACCGTCTGGATGCCCATGTGGCGGGCTGTGCGGATCACCCGGCGGGCGATCTCGCCCCGGTTGGCGATCAACAGACGGGTGATGGTGTTGGTCAAAGGGGCGGTCATGCGGTGTCCTTGCCAGAATGTGTCCAGGGCGCGGGCTGTTTGCGTGCAAACGCGGCCAAGCCTTGGGCAGCCTCGGTGCTGCGCAAGCTGTGTGCAAAGGCCTGCGCTGCGGCATCGCGCACATCGGGCACCGGGCCGCGCAGTTGCCGCAGCAGTTGTTTGGTGCTGGCCACCGCGCCGGGTGCTGAACGCATGAGGCGCGTCAGCGTTTTTTGCCGGGCTTCATCGGTGTCTTGTTCGATCACCTCGTTCACCAAGCCCACTTGCAGCGCTTGCGCTGCGGTGTAGCTCAGGCCTTGCAACAGACATTGGCGTGCAGCACTTTCGCCCAGACGTTGCCATACAAAAGGCGCAATCTGTGCGGGTGGTAGGCCCAGCGTGACCTCGGGTGTGCCCAGCACCGAACGCGCTGTGGCCACCACATGGTCGGCGCAGCACACCAGGCCAAAGCCGCCGCCCATGGCCGCGCCGTCCACCCGGCACACCAAGAGCTGGGGCAGGGCGCTCAAGGCATGGAGCAGGTCGCCAAAGCCTCGGTTCATGGCCAGCAGCGGGTCGGTTTGGCCCGCTTGCAGGGGGTGGCCGATCAGGTTGGCAAAGCCACCCAAACTGCCGCCTGCGCAAAAAGCGCCCCCCGCGCCTGTCAACACCACGATGCGCAGCGAGCTGTCTTGAACGGCCCGCTTGCAGGCTTGCAGCAAGCCGTCCACGATGGCATTGCTCAAGGCGTTGCGTGTGGCCGGATCGTTCAGGGTCCAGGTCTCGACCGCGCCCTGGCGTTCGATCAACAAAGCGCTGCTCATTTTTGCGGCCGCTTGGCAATGCCCATCATCTTGGCCAGTATGCCCAGCATCACCTCGTCAGCGCCGCCGCCAATCGAGGCCAGACGCCCATCGCGGTACATGCGCGAGACTTTGTTTTCCCAGGTGAAGCCCATGCCGCCCCAGAACTGCAAGCAGGTGTCGGGCACGGTGCGGTTCAAACGACCTGCTTTGAGCTTGGCCATGGTGGCCCACTCGGTCACGTCTTCGCCCGCGATGTAATGTTCGCAAGCCTGGTAGGTCAGGGCGCGCAGGCATTCGATGTCGGCCTTGAGTTCGGCCAGCTTGAACTGCACCCACTGCTGGTCGGCCAAGGTGCTGCCAAACAGCTTGCGCTCTTGCGCCCATTCCACCGTCCACTGGATGCAGTTGGTGAGCGACTGAAGCGTGCTGGCGGCACACCACAGGCGCTCTTCTTGGAACTGTTGCATCTGGTAGATGAAACCCTGGCCCTCGGCTCCGATGCGGTAGCGCTGCGGCACACGCACTTCGTCAAAATAAATCAAGCCCGTATCGCTGCTGTTCATACCAATTTTTTTGATCTTCTTGCCCACCTCGATGCCGGGCAGCAACTTGCCGTTCTCGCGCATGGGCACCATGACCAAGCTTTTGTTCTTATGGATCGGCCCTTCACCCGTGTTGACCAGCATGCACATCCAGTCGGCCTGCAGGCTGTTGGTGATCCACATTTTTTGACCACTGATCACGTAGTCGTCACCATCTTTGCGGGCCACGGTTTTGATGCCCGCCACATCGCTGCCTGCGCCCGGCTCGCTCACACCAATGCAGCCCACCATGTCGCCCGCAATGGCCGGGGCCAAAAATTGCGCCCGCAATTCGTCGCTGCCAAAACGCGCCAAGGCAGGCGTGGCCATGTCGGTTTGCACGCCAATGGCCATGGGGATACCGCCGCAATCGATGTGCCCCAGCGCCTCGGCCATGGCCACGCTGTAGGAATAATCCAGACCCGCACCGCCATAGGCCTCGGGCTTGGTCAGGCCCAAGAGACCCAAGTTCCCCATCTTCTTGAAAACCTCGTGCGCCGGAAAGATCTCGGCCGCTTCCCACTCATCGACATGGGGGTTGATCTCGGCCTCGATGAAGCGCTTGAGCGTGTTCTGGATCTCGCGGTGTTCGTGGGTGTATTGCATGGTGTGTCTCCGTTGGGCTTGTTTCACATGCGCGCCACGCCAAACGTGCTGGCGCGGGGTTGGCGGGCGGTCGCTTCAAAGCAGGTGTCTAGGCAAAAGCTCAGCACGCTGCGGGTGTCACGCGGGTCGATCACGCCGTCGTCCAGCACCAGGCCGCTGGTGTAGAAGGCATCGGCTTGCGCTTCAAACAAGGCCACGATCTTGTCGAACTGGGCCTGCATCTTGTTGGGGTCGGGTGTGATGCCTTTGCGGGCCATGCCGGCTTCTGCCACGATCTGCATGGTGCGTGCGGCTTGCTCGCCGCCCATCACCGCTGTTTTGGCCCCCGGCCAGCTGAACAAAAAGCGCGGTGCATACCCCCGGCCGCACATGCCGTAATTGCCCGCACCAAACGAGGCGCCGCACTGGATGGTGATTTGCGGCACGGTGGCGCTGGTCACAGCCTGGATCATTTTGGAGCCGTGCTTGATCATGCCGCCTTGCTCGCTGTCTTTGCCGACCATGTAGCCGGTGGTGTTTTGCAGGTAAATGATGGGATGACCCAGCTGACACATCCACTGGATGAAGTGCGTGGCCTTGTTGGCCCCGGCCACATCGATCGGGCCGTTGTTGCTGATGATGCCCACCGCATGCCCGCCGATGCGGGCTTGTGTGCACACCGTGGCCGCGCCGACAAGCGGTTTAAATTCCAGAAAATCCGAGTCGTCCACCAGCCGCAAGATGACTTCGCGCATGTCGATCGGTTCGCGGTGGTGGGCGGGCATCAGGCCCAGCAGATCTTCGGCGTCAAAGCGCGGGGGCTTGGCCTCTCGCTGTGCCTGGTGCGCCGCCCAGTCCCAACGCGCCACCACATCGCGGGCCGTGCCCAGCGCGTGGCGGTCGTCTTCACACAGGTACTCGCCCAGGCCCGACACGCTGGTGTGCATCTCTGCGCCGCCCAACTCTTCTTCGCTGGCCACTTCACCGGTCGCGGCTTTGAGCAAAGGCGGCCCGGCCAGAAAAGCCCGCGACCTGCCACGCACCATGATGACCGTGTCACTCAAGCCCGGCATGTAAGCCCCACCTGCGGTACCCGAGCCGTGTTGCACCGTGAGCACCGGCAAGCCGGCCGCCGACAGGCGTGCCAAGTTGCGGAACAGACTGCCGCCCAGTACAAAGCCCTCGACCTTGTACTGCATCAGGTTGGCTCCGGCGCTTTCGACCAGGTGCACAAAAGGCAACTTGTTTTCGAGGGCCAACTCTTGCACGCGCAAAATCTTTTCCAGGCCGCGTGCCTGAATGGCGCCGGCCTCGATGCCTGAGTCGCTGGCCACCACCATGCAGCGCACGCCGTTGATGAAGCCAATGCCCGCGATCATCCCGCCGCCGGGCACCGACTTGGTGGGGTCGGGCGTGTCTTGCATGAAGCCTGCCAGAGCGCACAGGGGCAAGAAGGTCGCACCGGGGTCGAGCAGCAAGGCCACGCGCTCACGCGGCAGCAACTGCCCGCGTTTGTCGAACACCGGTTTCGATTGGGCCGAGGCCTGCGCGGCCCGCTCTTGCAAAACTTGCCACTGCGCCAGGCGGGCCAGTGCCGCTTCGCGCCGTTTTTGTGCCACGGGGCTGTGCGGGTTCCAGGTGGATTCAAACGTCATTGGAATACCTTGGGTGTGACGGCGCGGTGAAAGCCGTCAAAGGCTTTGACGGCGTCGCGTGTTTGCACATCGGGCTTGGCCACACTTTGTTGCCAGCCCATGCGCATTTGGGGGCGGGCACCATCCACGCGCAGCACGGAGCCGCTGATGAAGCTCGCGGCGGGTGACAACAAAAACACAATCGCAGCCGAGGTTTCGGCTTCGGTGCCAAAGCGGCCTTGCGGCACCGTGTTGCGCATGGCGCGCAGCATGTCTCCAGCCTCGGGCGGGTAGTGGTCCATGCCGCTGCTGGCGATGTAACCCGGTGCCACGGCGTTGACGCGCACGCCTTGTGCGGCCCATTCAAGTGCGGCGGTTTCTGTAAAACTGACCATGCCCGCCCGCGCTGCGCCGCTGTGGCCCATGCCGGGCATGGAGCCCCACATGTCGGCCACGATGTTGACCACCACGCCGCCGTGCTGTTGCATGCTTTGGTTGAAGCACTCGCGTGCCACCAAAAAGCCGCCCGTCAAGTTGGTGTCGATGACGGCTTGCCAGCCTTTGGCGCTGGTCTTGGCCAGGGGCGAGATGTATTGCCCGCCCGCGTTGTTGACCAGGCCGTGGATGCGGCCGTGTTGCTGCACCACCTGCGCGACCATGGCTTTCACATCGTCCTCGCGCCGAATGTCGCAGCTGTGCCAACTGGCTTGCCCACCGTCACCCACGATCTCTTGCGCGGTGGCTGTCAGTTTGTCGGGGTTGCGACCGACCAGCACCACATGCGCGCCCAGACTGGCCAGCTCGTGCGCGGTGCAGCGGCCAATGCCCGAGCCGCCACCGGTGACCAGGATGACTTGTCCGCGCAGCAGATCGGGTGCAAAGACGGATTGGTAAGGTGTGGCGGGGTTCATGCAGGGGCTCTCAAAAACAAGGCCAGTGCGGCCTCGGTCAAATCGTCCAACGAGGCGCGTGGAAGGCTATTCCGTGCTGTTTGGGGTGCTGCTTTGGAAGCACGATTGGCAGCTGTGGTGTTGAATTTGGGGTCATGCGGCTGGTACCACTGCACTGCCCAATTCAAAGCGCCAAAGATCATCAGTCGGGCCAAGCCCACAGGCGCTTGCAGTTGCCCGCTGCCATGCAGGGTTTGCAGCACAGGCGTCCAGACGGCTTCGTAGTCGTCCTTGATTTGCGTGATGGTCTGGCGCTGCTCGTCATTGAGTGAGCGCCATTCGTAGAGCATCACCGGGATGAAATCGCTGTCCGGCCCCAGCAGCACATCGAACTGGTTGCGGATCAGGGCGCGAAGTTGTTCGCGTGGGGTCAATTCATCGGCCAGACCCGCGAAAGCGGCTGTTTGCCGTTGGCTGGCTTGCTTCATTCCTTCTACCATCACCGCCAGCAGCAGGTCTTGCTTGTTGCCGAAGTGGTAGAAGGGCGAGCCCGGCTGCATGCCCACCAGCGCTGCGATTTCGCGCGTGCTGGTGGCGTCATAACCCTTGCGGTGGAACAGCTGCGCCGCCGCCGAGATGAGCGCCTGACGCCGGTTGCCATCGTCGCGCTCGTCCTCAGTTTTGCGCGGGCGACCGCGTGCGCGTTTGGGTTCAGCCAACTCAACCATGCGATCAGCGGCCTGCCAAACCCATGCTGCGCGAGATCACTTCTTTCATGATCTCGTTGGTGCCGCCATAGATGCGTTGCACGCGCGCGTCGGCATAGGCGCGGGTGATGGGGTATTCCCACATGTAGCCGTAGCCGCCGTGCAGCTGCACACACTCGTCCATCACCTTGCATTGCAGGTCCGAGCACCAGTACTTGGCCATGCTGGCCGTGGCGGTGTCGAGCTTGTCTTGCAGCAACAGTTCGCTGCACTTGTCCACAAACACGCGCGCCACCTGCACCTCGGTTTGCAACTCGGCCAGGGTGTAGCGGGTGTTTTGGTAATTGCCCACCGCCTGTCCAAACACCTTGCGGTCCTTCACGTACTGCACCGTCCAGTCGATGGCCGCTTGCGCCGCAGCGATGCCACCAATCGCGATTTGCAGGCGTTCCCAAGGCAGCTGCTCCATCAGGCAAATGAAGCCCTTGCCTTGCATGGCCGTGCCGCCCAGCAGCTGGTCGGTGCTGACCTTGACGTTGTCAAAAAACAGCTCCGAGGTGTCTTGTGCCTTGAGACCCAGCTTCTTCAAGCGCTTGCCTTTTTCGAAGCCGGGCATGCCGCGTTCGATCAAAAACAAGCTGGTGCCTTTGGCGCCTGCTGCCGGGTCGGTTTTGGCCACCAAGATCACCAAATCGGCGAGCCAGCCATTGGTGATGAAGGTCTTGCTGCCATTGATCAGGTAAGTGCCGTCGGGCTGTAACAGGGCGGTGGTTTTGACGCCCTGCAAGTCGGAGCCTGCTGCCGGTTCGCTCATGGCAATCGCGCCCACCATCTCGCCACTGGCCAGCTTGGGCAGGTATTTTTGCTTTTGCGCCTCGGTGCCGTAATGCAGGATGTAAGGGGCGACGATCTCGCTGTGCAGGCCGTAGCCAATGCCCGAAAAGCCTGCGCGTGAGAGTTCCTCCATCTGCACCACCGAATACAGCTTGTCGGCGTCTGAACCGCCATAGGCCTCGGGCAAGGTCATGCACAAAAAGCCGTTTTCACCGGCTTTGTCCCACACCGCGCGGTCCACATAACCTTGCTCTTCCCAGGCGTCGTGGTGGGGGGCTATTTCCTTGTCCATGAAGCGGCGAAAGCTGTCGCGAAAAGCTTCGTGATCGGCGTTGAAAAGTGTGCGTTCGATCATGGGTGTCACCTGTTGGACTGAAGAGGGAGGATTTATACAAAGCGTTTGCTTGGTAAAAGTCTATACTGTTTAAAAACCCCCGCAACACAGGGCAAACCCCCTGATGACCCCCAGGAGACAGCATGAGCGAAGCATTTGTTTATGACGCCATACGCACACCGCGTGGCAAAGGCAAAAAAGACGGCAGCCTGCACGAAGTCAAACCCATCAGCCTGCTCTCAGGCGTGTTGCGTGAGCTGCAAAGCCGCAACCAGTTCGACACCGCTGCGGTGGACGACGTGGTCATGGGCGTGGTCTCGCCGATTGGCGAGCAGGGCTCGGTCATCCCCAAAGTGGCGGCGCTGGCGGCCGGTTGGGACTGGCGCTGCTCGGGTGTGCAGCTCAACCGTTTTTGCGCCTCAGGCCTGGAGGCGGTCAACACCGCCGCCATGAAGGTGCGCAGCGGCTGGGAAGACCTGGTGGTGGCCGGGGGCCTGGAGAGCATGAGCCGCGTGCCGATTGGTGCGGACGGCGGGGCCTGGGCACAAGACCCCGAGACCAACAGCGCCACGCTGTTTGTGCCGCAAGGCATTGGCGCCGACCTGATTGCCACCATGAGCGGCTTCACACGCCTCGATGTGGACGCCTTCGCGGTCGAGTCGCAAAAGCGCGCCACGGCAGCGCGTGCGGCGGGTTACTTCGATGGCTCGGTCGTGCCGGTCAAAGACAAGCTGGGCCAGGTCATCCTGGCGCAAGACGAATTCATCAAACCCAGCACCACGGTGGAAACACTGGGCGGCCTCAAGGCTTCGTTTGAACAACTCGGCGCCATGGGCTTTGACGCGGTGGCCTTGCAGCGCTACCCACAGGTCGAGCGCATCCACCATGTGCACCACGCGGGCAACTCGTCTGGCATCGTGGACGGCGCAGCGGCGGTGCTGATCGGCTCTGAGGCCGCGGGCAAAACGCATGGCCTGACACCCCGCGCCCGCATCGTGTCGGTGGCTTTGTCGGGGGCTGACCCGACCATCATGCTCACCGGCCCGATGCCGGCTGCGCGCAAGGCCTTGGCCAAAGCGGGCCTCACGATTGACCAGATCGATTTGTTCGAAGTGAACGAAGCTTTTGCTGCCGTGCCGATGAAGTTCATGCAAGAGATGCATGTGCCGCACGACAAGGTGAATGTGAACGGCGGCGCGATTGCCATGGGCCACCCGCTGGGGGCCACGGGCGCGATGATTTTGGGCATCCTGATCGACGAGCTGCACCGCCGCAAGTTGCGCTACGGCTTGGCCACTTTGTGTGTGGGCGGTGGCATGGGCATTGCCACCATCGTTGAACGCGTTTGACCGGGGAAAGAGCACCATGAGCACCATCATTTTGAAAACACTGCGCTACGAACTGGCGGACGGCATCGCCACCATCACCTTTGACGAGCAGGGTTCGCCGGTCAACACCATGTGCCTGCAATGGCAGGCCGACTTGGCCCAGGCGGCCGAGCAAGTCCTCAAAGACAAAGCCCAGATCAAGGGCGTCATCTTGGCCTCGGCCAAGTCCACCTTTTTTGCAGGGGCCGACCTCAAGGGGGTCATGCGCTCGCAAGCCTCGGACGGCCCGCGTGTCTTTGTGGAGATCGAAGGCATCAAGAAAGCTTTTCGTACCATCGAGACGCTGGGCGTGCCGGTGGTCAGCTGTCTCAATGGCACGGCGCTGGGTGGCGGCTGGGAAGTGGCGCTGATCGGCCACCACCGAATCGCCACCGCGAACCCCAAAACGCAGTTTGGCCTGCCCGAAGTCACGCTGGGCTTGATCCCCGGTGGCGGCGGCATCACCAAAATGACGCGCCAGCTGGGCCTCCTGGCGGCGCAGCCCTATGTGCTGGAAAGCCAACTCTTTGGCCCCGAAGAAGCGCAAAAACTGGGCTTGGTGCACGAGATCGTGGCCAGCGACGACCAGTTGCGCCCAAGCGCTCTGGCGCACATTGCGGCAAGCCAAGGCCAGCCCGAAGCGGCCCAACACCTGTGGGACCGCAAAGACTACAAAATGCCCGGCGGCACGCCCAGCAACCCCAAGATCGCGGGCATGCTGAGTGTGGCCCCGGCTGTGCTCAAGCAAAAAACACGCGGCCTTTACCCCGCGCCCGAAGCGGCGCTGGCCGCCATGGTTGAAGGCGCGATGGTGGACTTTGACACCGCCATGCGCATCGAAAGCCGTTACCTCGCAGGCCTGATGACCAGCCAGGTGGCGCGCAACATGATCAACACCTTCTTCTTCAACATGAACAGCATCAAGGGCGGCCAAAGCCGCCCCAAGGCTGCACCGCGCTACAAGCCCCAAAAAGTGGGCATCTTGGGCGCGGGCATGATGGGTTCGGGCATCGCGTATTCACAAGCCAACCGGGGCATCGCCACGGTTCTCAAAGACGTGAGTATGGAAGCCGCCGAAAAAGGCAAGGCCTACAGCCACAAGCTCACCCAACAGCGTGTGGACAAAGGCCGCATGGTGGCAGACAAACAAGCGGCCTTGTTGTCACTCATCCAGCCCACGGCCAGCGCCGCAGACCTCAAGGGCTGCGACCTGATCATCGAAGCCGTGTTTGAAAACCGCGAACTCAAAGCCCGTGTCACGCAAGAGGCCGAGCCCTTGTTGGCCGAAGGTGGCTTCTTTGCCAGCAACACTTCTACCTTGCCCATCAGCGGCCTGGCCACGGCCAGCGCCAAGCCCGAGAAATTCGTGGGCATCCACTTCTTCAGCCCTGTGGACAAGATGCAGCTGGTGGAGATCATTCGCGGCTCGCAAACCGACGACGAGACGATTGCGCGTGCGTACGACTACGTGCAGGCGCTGGGCAAGTTGCCGATTGTGGTGAACGACTCGCGTGGCTTTTACACCAGCCGCACCTTTGGCACCTTTGTGATGGAAGGCGCGGCCATGCTGGGCGAGGGCATCCCCGCGCCCGTGATCGAGAACCTGGCCATGCAAGTGGGCATGCCTGTGGGGCCGTTGGCGGTGTTGGACGAAACGGCGCTATCGCTGTCAGTCCATGTGCTGGACCAAACCCGCGAAGACTTCTCCAAAGAAGGGAAAACCCACCATGCCACCCCCGGCGAACTGCTGGTCGAGCGCATGGTCAAAGAACTGAAACGCCCCGGCCGCGCCGCAGGCGGTGGTTTTTACGACTACCCCGCTGGCCAAAAGAAAGTGCTGTGGCCTGAACTGAAAACCCGCTTTGAAAAAGCGGATGTGGCCTACAGCCAGCAAGACATCAAAGACCGTCTGCTGTACCGCCAAGCCGTGGAGACCGCCCGCTGCCTGCAAGAAGGCGTGCTGACCTCGGTGCACGACGGCAACATCGGTTCGATCTTCGGCATCGGCTTTCCGGCATGGACGGGTGGTGCGCTGCAGTTCATCTATGGCCAAGGCGTGGATGCGTTTGCCAAGCGTTGCGGTGAACTGGCCGCGAACTATGGCGCAGGTTTTGTTCTGACAGCCGATGTGATGGCGACCCTCAAGCAGCATCAGCCGGTGTATTGATGCAGCCGTTTGGTCAGCAGGCCCGGTTGGGGCCTGCCAGGTCAGATATCAGCTGAGCAAATCCAGCAAGGTCCGCGCCACCACCTTGGTCGCCCGGCGCAGGTCATCGAGCTGCACATGCTCGTCGGCACGTTTGGCGTTGGATTCGAGCACAGTGCGCGGGCCTGCGCCGTAGATCACGCCGGGGATGCCGCGCTCCACGTACAGGCGCACGTCGGTGTAGAGCGGTGTGCCGATGGCGGGGATGGGCTCACCAAAAACCTCACCGCCGTGTTTCTGAATCGCGTCCACCAGTGGCTTATTGCCGGGCAGGGGTTTCATGGCGTTGGCCAGCAGCATGCGGCGCACATCCACTTTCAGCACATGGCCACCGCGTGGGGGCTTGAAGCTGGCCGCCGCATCGGCAATGGTTTGGCGGATGGACGCCTCCACTTCGGCCGGGTTCTCTTCGGGGATCATGCGGCGGTCGAGCTTGAAGCTGACTTTGCCGGGCACCACGTTGGTGTTGGTGCCGCCTTCGATCAGGCCCACGTTCAGATAGGGGTGGCTGATGCCCTCGACCTTGGACGTGACCTTCAGGTATTGCGTGTTGAGCGCGAGCAGGGCGTTCAGAATGTGCACCGCGCCTTGCAGTGCGTCGGTGCCGCTGTCAGGGATGGCGGCGTGCGACATCTCGCCTTGCACGGTGACTTCCATCTGCAGGCAGCCGTTGTGCGCGGTGACCACCTGGTAGCTGAAGCCTGCCGCGATCATCAGGTCAGGCTTGGTCAGGCCCTTGGCCAGCAGCCAGCCGGGGCCCATTTCGCCGCCAAACTCTTCGTCATAAGTGAAGTGCAATTCCACGCCGCCTTTGAGCGGAGCCTTCAATGACTCGAGTGCCCGTGTGGCAAATGTGAAGGTGGAAAAGTCGCACTTGCTCACCGCAGTGGCACGGCCGTACATGGCGCCGTTGTGGATCTCGCCGCCGTAGGGCGGGTGGGTCCAGCCTTCGCCGGGGGGTACCACGTCACCATGGGCGTTCAGGGCAATGGTTTTGCCTTCGCCATATTGGCGGCGCACGATCAGGTTGGTGACCGACTCCAGGCCGTAGGCTTTGACTTCGGAGGCGGGCACTGGGTGCTTTTCTGCGACAAAGCCCATGGGGGCCAGCAGCTCGGCGGTGCGCTCGGCGTGGGGTGCGTTGTTGCCGGGTGGGGTGTCGGTGGGCACTTGCACCAGCGCTTGCATGAACTTGACCTGCTCGTCAAAGTGCGCGTCGATCCAGGCGTCGAGTTGTTGGTATTGTTGGGCGGTAACGCTCATGACAGTTCCTGAGAGAGTTGGTTCAAAACATGGGTGAAGGCGTCGACACACAGTTGCATGTCGTCGCTGGTGGTCGATTCGCGTGGGTTGTGGCTGATGCCCCCGTTTTCGCCGCGCACAAACAGCATGGCTTGCGGCATGACTTCGTGCAGCTTCATCGCGTCGTGGCCAGCGCCGCTGGGCAACTTGAACAGCGGCACGCCCAAGGCAATCACCGCACGTTCCCAACGGGCTTGCCATTCGGGGGCGCTGGGGGCGGCTGCGGCGCTCATGGTCAGCTCCGCTTTCACGCGCACGCCACGGCGCTCGGCAATGGCGTGCATTTGCGCCAAGATGTCGGCGACCAGCGCGTCGCGCTGCGCGTCTGTGGGGGCGCGCATGTCCAGGCTGAAGAGGCAGCGGCCGGGCACCACGTTGATGGAGCCGTTGGGTACTTGCAGCTGCCCTATGGTGGCGACGCTGTCACCGTCTTGGGTCGCGCGTTGCTCCATGTAAAGCGCCAGTTCTGCCACGGCGCAGGCCGCATCACGGCGGCGGTTCATGGGCGTGGTGCCCGCATGGCTGGCGGTGCCGATCATCTCGCACTGGTAGCGCACGCCGCCGTTGATAGAGGTGACCACGCCGAGCGGGATGTTCACTTCGTTGAGCACCGGGCCTTGTTCGATGTGCACTTCGATAAAGCCCAAATACTGCGCCGGGTCGCGCTGGATTTTGGGGATGTCGTCGATGTTCAAGCCCGCGTGTTGCATGGCCGCACGCATGGTGATGCCGTCGGCATCTTGCTGGTCCAACCAAGCGGGGTTGAACTGGCCAATGAGCGCGCCCGAGCCGAGGAATGTAGCTTTATAGCGCTGGCCTTCTTCTTCTGCAAAAGCGACGACCTCGACGCCAAAGGGCAAGCGCTTGC
Source organism: Akkermansia muciniphila (assembly GCA_943331105.2). Classification (GTDB taxonomy): domain Bacteria; phylum Pseudomonadota; class Gammaproteobacteria; order Burkholderiales; family Burkholderiaceae_C; genus Limnohabitans_A. Next base: position 64,639 of record CALQKH020000003.1, on the reverse strand, counting down.
CATGCTGGTGCAACTGCTGCACACAGGCCATGGGCACAAAAATGCCCAGGCGCCCGTCGTACTTGCCGCCGTTGCGCACAGTGTCGTAGTGGCTGCCCGTCATCAAGTATTTGCCGCCTGCGGTGGCCGGGTGGTAGCGGCCCACCACGTTGCCCACGGCGTCGGTGTAGACCTCGTCAAAGCCGCAGTCGCGCATGTTTTGTGTGATCCGCTGGGCGCAGGCGCGGTGCGCGTCGGTCAGGTAAGTCACGGTGAGTTGGCCCAACTCGGCAAAGCCGGGGTCGGAGTGTTGCGCGAGTTGTTCTTGCCAGTCCCAGACCCTGTGGCCCAGTGTGGGCTCTACGCCAAACTTGTCGTTCAGGCGGATTTCGGCGATGCGGTGGATGTTGCGCAGGCACTCTTGCAACTCCATGTCGGGATGGCCGAACAGACGGCGTTCAAAGGCATCGATGATCTGTTTTTTGCTCAAGCCTAAGCCCCGCGGACCGCGCACGGCCAAAATGAAGGGCCAGCCAAACTTGGTGTTGTAGTCGGCGTTGAGCTTTTGAATTTTGGCGAACTCTTCGGGCGTGCAGTCGGTCAGGCCCGCCTTGGTTTGCTCGTTCGTCGATTCGGCCGTGAGCGACTTGCTGACCATGGCCTTGCCCGCCAATTCCGGGTGAGCGCGGATCAGGCCCAGCTGCGCGTCGCGTCCAGCGTGTGCCAGCACTTCACACATGGCGTGCTTGAGGTGGGCCAGCGATGCGAAGGGGCGTTCGTTCAGCGCCCGCTCGGCAATCCAGGGCGAATGCTCGTACAAGCCGTCGAGCATCTGCGCCGCCTGTGCTGCGGATGCGTGGTTGAGTTGTTCCAAGGTCAAGGGCATGTTCAATCCTGGTAGGGGTGAGTGGCTTTCCAGTGCCGTGCGATGTCAATGCGTCTGGCCACCCACACCTTGTCGTGTGACTGGATGTGGTCCAAAAAGCGTTGCAGCGCCGTGATGCGTCCCGGGCGGCCGAGCAGTCGGCAGTGCATGCCGATGCTCATCATTTTGGGCGCGTTGTCACCACTCGGGTCACCTTCTGCATACAGCGCGTCAAAGGTGTCTTTCATGTACTGAAAGAACGGGTCGGCATGCGAATAACCCTGGGGCAGAGCAAAGCGCATGTCGTTGCAGTCGAGGGTATAGGGCACGATCAGTTGCGGTGCATCGCTGCCATCACTTTTGCGCACTTTCATCCAGAACGGCAGGTCGTCACCGTAGTAGTCGCTGTCGTATTCAAAGCCGCCAAAGTCGGCCACCAAGCGGCGGGTGTTGGGGCTGTCGCGCCCGGTGTACCAGCCCAGAGAGCGTTCACCGGTCAGCTTCTGAATGATGGCCATCGCCTCGGCCATGTGGGCGCGTTCGGTGGCTTCATCGATATTTTGGTAATGGATCCATTTGAGGCCGTGGCAGGCGATGTCGTAGCCCAGTTCCTGGAAGGCGGCGGTCAATTCAGGGTGTTTTTGCAGCGCGGTGGCCACGCCAAAAACAGTGAGCGGCAGGCCGCGCTTTTCAAACTCGCGCAAGATGCGCCAGACACCGGCCCGTGAACCGTATTCGTAGATACCTTCCATGCTGATGTGCCGCTCGGGGAAGGACGCGGGGTTGAACATCTCGGACAAAAACTGCTCGGAGCCCGCATCACCGTGCAGCACCGAGTTTTCGCCACCCTCTTCGTAATTCAAGACAAATTGCACCGCGATGCGGGCGCCGCTGGGCCATTGGGCGTGCGGCACATGGCGGCCGTAGCCCTGAAGGTCGCGGGGGTAGGGCAGGGTGCTGTCGTAAGTGCTCATGGCGTTCAATCCAAAAGTTCAGGCCAGGGCCAGAGAAATGTCGTGGGTGGGGACTTTGCGGTCGAAGGTCAGGCTGGCCTCAACATGCAGCAGGTGTTCGTGCATCAGGCGCACGGCCAAGTCAGAGTCTTGTGCCTCGAGCGCTGACACGATGGCCACATGCTCGTCTGTGGAGTGTTCGGCTTCGTTGCGTGACTGGTACATCAGCGTGATCAGTGCGCAGCGCGAGATCAATTCACCCAGCACCTGAGCCAGCACATCGTTGTGCATCAATTCGGCCATGCGCACATGAAAGTCGCCCAGCAACTCGGTCCGTCCTGTGATGTCTCCCTGCGTCACCGCTTCGCGCTCTTGCTTGATGTGGTCTTTGAGGGAGGCGATTTGTTCGGGCGTGACCTGTTGCACAAATGCGCGGGTCATTTCGGCCTCGAGCATGCGGCGCACGGCAAAGACCTGTTGGGCTTCTTCGACCGAGGGGGCCGCCACAAACGCACCGCGAGCAGGCTCAAGGCGAATCAAGCGGTTTTGCGACAACTGAAACAGCGCTTGGCGAACCAGCGTGCGCGACACGCCAAAATGGTCGGCCAGTTTTTGCTCGGCCAGTTTGGAGCCAGGCAAAAGCCGGTGCTCCACGATGGCACGGGTCAGCGATTCGACGATGTGGTGTGTGGTGGAAATTTCCATGTCTCGCAGTCCCTTTGGGTGGCGACACCCAAGTGTTTTTATGCTGTTGGCGTCAATCATAGCCATCAAATGCAAAATTGTATACACTTCAGTCGACCGGTTTCTGGGGCAAATGAAAGTCTTGCCAAAACCACCCTTTTGACCCTTTTCAAGACAAGCGAGCAAAACCATGGGATTGAGCACACACGTTCTGGACACGATGCACGGCTGCCCCGCTGCAGGGATGCAAGTGGCCCTGTACACCACGCAGGGCGATCAAGCCACGTTGGTCAAAAGCTTCACCCTCAACCACGACGGTCGCAACCCTGACGGCTTGCTCTACGACCACGCCAGCTTGCGCAAAGGCACCTACCGTTTGGTGTTCAATGTGAGCGACTACTTCAAGGCCAAAGGCGTGGAACTGCCTGAACCCAATTTCCTGAACCTCGTGTCTCTGGACTTCGGCGTGGCCCATGAGGATCAGCATTACCATGTGCCGCTGCTGGCCAGCCCTTGGAGTTATTCGACTTATCGCGGGTCCTGAAAGCCATCGGGGCATGTCCCCGGTGATGCGCCCCTGTCGATGCTGTTGACCAGAGAGGAATTCAAAGTTTGACTTTTGACAGGTCAAAACTGGGCTTCGGGGGCTTCAGTTGCATGTTTTCCAGGGTTTGCACGATCAGTCCGGCCACGAAACTGTCTCGGTAAGGCTTGCTGTCGGCGGGCACCACGTACCAAGGGGACTCGGGCGTGCTGGTGGCGCTCAGGGCATCTTCGTAAGCTTGGGTGAATTGGGGCCACAACTCGCGGTCTTCAAAATCCGAAGGCTGCAGCTTCCAATGTTTGCGCGGGTCGTCCAGCCGGGCTTGCAGGCGTTTCTTTTGCTCGGATTTGGAAATGTGCAAATAGCACTTCAAAACGCTGATGCCCGCGTTGTGCAGCAAAGACTCAAAGTGCAGGATATTGTCGTACCGTTGTTGGCAGGTTTCCTCGTCAATCATGCCCCGCACACGGGTGACCAGCACATCTTCATAGTGGCTGCGGTTGAAAATCACCATTTCGCCGCGTGCAGGCGCTTTGGCATGGATGCGCCACAAAAAGTCATGGCGGCTTTCCAGCTCTGTGGGCACGCCAAAGGCCTCGGCCCGCACGCCCAATGGGCTGACGTGGGTGAAAACGCTGCGGATCACGCCGTCCTTGCCCGCTGTGTCCATGCCCTGAAAAACGACCAACAAGCCCCGGGTCTTGGCTGCATGCAGGGTGCTTTGCAGTTTGTCGAGCTTTTCGCCCATGTCGGCCAAGTGCTCCTCCAATTCGTCGCCAGAGAGTTGACCTTCGGTGGGGGGCGCGGTGTCAAAGTCTGAGAGTTTGCATTTGCTCTCGGGTGAGACATACCAAGGGGTGTAATCAGTGTTGGGCATGGGCACAGTTTAGGCGCTCGGTCAACATAAGCCCATCCATTGGCACATCGGACTTTTTGGGGCCTGGCTCTGGGCCAACTTCAATTGGGCTGGGTCCCCCTTTTTGTCTTTGCGTTCACGCCGCGCTCGGCTAAGCTGATGCCATGTTGAGGACTTTGATATTCATTTGTGCGATGGCTCTGTCGGCATGCGGCGGTGGGGAGGGCGCGAGTTTTGCGCCTGGAACGGGCAACACGCATTGCGGTGTGAGCGTTGGCACCCAACGCATTTCAGGCGTGGTCACATCGGTGCACGACGGTGACACGATCACCGTGGGCGGTGAATCCGTTCGGCTCGCCAGCATCGACGCCCCCGAGCTGGGCCAAGCCTATGGTCCTCAGTCGCGTGAGGATTTGGCGGCGATGGTCTGGGACCAGACCGTCACCGTCGCTTACGAAGAAAAAGACCGTTATGGCAGAGTGGTGGGCACCGTTTTCAAGACCGACTGCAGCCACGTCAACCTGAAGATGGTCCAAGAGGGCGCGGCTTGGTACTACGAGGCGTTTCAATGTGAGATCGATCTTCGGCAGCGCCAAGACTATGCTGCAGCCCACGGACAGGCTCAAGCAGCCCGAAGGGGGTTGTGGGCCGCGAATGCCATGGCCCCGTGGAGGTACCGCAACGGTGTGGATGCCAAAGTACCCAACAGCTGCCCCAATGGGGATGCGGCCTCGTTGTAAATGGGCGTATTTGCCCGTTCTCGTCGAAAAAGCAGCCCACAGCGGGTTTTCCCTCTCTAAAATCAGGCTTTACCGATTACCCACCCCCTGAAACTATGACCCAAGTCACCAACACCGTGCGCTTTGTGCTCGACGGCCGTATCGTCGAAGCCCAGGGCGAGCGCCGCACCACCACTGTTCTCGACTACCTGCGCGAAGAGCTGCACCGCACAGGCACCAAGGAGGGCTGCGCGGAAGGCGATTGCGGCGCTTGTGTGGTGATGGTGGGTGAGCTCAACGCCGCGGGCACGGGCGTGGACTATGTGGCCACGAACGCTTGTATTCAGCTGCTGCCTTCGCTGGACGGCAAATCGGTCAAGACCGTTGAGAGTCTGAAAAAAGCGGATGGCACGCTGCACCCGGTGCAGGCAGAAATGATCAAGTGCCACGGTTCGCAGTGCGGCTTTTGCACGCCGGGCATTGTGATGAGCTTGGTGAACCTGGTGCAGGTTTTGCCCATGCCCAATCGCCAGCAAATCACCGATTCGCTGAGTGGCAATCTGTGCCGCTGCACGGGCTACAAGCCGATCATCGATTCGGCCACCCAAGCCTGCGCCAAGCCCGAGGCCTTGAAGTTGGACGACAGCGCCGATGTGCCTTTGCTGAAAGAAATCAAGCGCGCCGGCGTGCCCACGCTGAGCCTGGACGGCGACATCATCGTGCAGCCTGTGGTGCGCACCCGCAAAGGCAACGAATTCGTCTCGCCCGCGACCCTCGCCGAAGTGGCCGACTACCTGGTCAAGAACCCTGGCACCACACTCTTGGCAGGCAGCACCGAAATCGGTCTGCAGGTCAACAAGCAGTTCAGCCGCCCCGAGCACATCATGTATCTGGGCAACGTCAAAGAACTGCGCCAAGTGACCGAGACCGCCAGTGCCTGGCGCATTGGCGCGGCGGTGTCGCTCACGCAAGTCGAAGCACTGGTGGCCCAGGCTTACCCCGACTTCACCGAAGTGCTGCGCCGCTTTGGATCGCCCCCCATCAGGTCGACTGCCACGCTGGCGGGCAACATCGCCAACGGCTCGCCGATTGGCGACACCATGCCTTGCCTGATGGCGCTCGGTGCCAGCTTGGTGCTGCGCCGGGGCGACAAGACGCGCAAGGTGCTGCTGGACAACTTCTACACCGGCATGAAGAAAAACGTGATGGAGCCCGGGGAGTTCATCGAAGCCGTGGAGTTGCCCAAGCCCGTTGCAGGCCAGGTGTTCCGTGCCCACAAGGTGAGCAAGCGTTTTGAGCAAGACATTTCGGCCACCTGCGCCGCGATCAGCTACACGCTGAAAGGCGGCCAACTCTATGGCGTGAAGCTGGCTTACAACGGCCTGGCACCATCGCCTTGCCGTGCCCCCAAGCTCGAAGCCGTGCTGGAAGGCCGTGCACCTGCCGATGTGAAGTCGGCCGATCTGGACGCTGCGATTGCCGCCAGCTTTACCGCCCGCGATGGTCTGCGTGCCACTTGGGCCTACCGCGCCTTGGTCGCCCGCAACCTGGTGCTTGAATTCATCGAAGAACAGAAAGAGGTGGCCTGAATGAACGCTCCTACCCCCATCAAAAACCTGTTGCCCGCTTCTGAGGTTCAGCAAGGCAAAGACATCTTTCACGAGTCCGCGCACCTGCACGTCACGGGTTCGGCCACTTACATCGACGACATCCCTGAGCATGCAGGCACTCTGTATGCCGCACTCATCTTGTCGCCCGTGGCGCATGGCGAGTTGATTGGCGACGGCATTGACCGCGCAGCCATCATCAAGGAGCATGGCGTCGTCGCGGTCTACACCGCCAAAGACATTCCCGGCGAAAACAACTGTGGCCCCATCATCCACGACGACCCTTTCCTCGCTGCAGGCAAGGTCGAGTTTGTTGGCCAGGCCGTGGCCGTGGTCGTGGCACGCGAGATGCTCTATGCCCGCGAAGCCGCCAAAAAAGCCAAAGTGCTGGTCAAAGAACTCACGCCCATCTTGACGATCGAAGAGGCCATGGCGGCGAGCAGTTTCATCATGCCGCCCAAAGGCATCACCCGTGGTGACGCCGCAGGGGCAATAGCCAACGCACCGCACAAGATCAAAGGCAGTACCAACACCGGCCAGCAAGAGCAGTTTTACCTGGAAGGCCAGATCACCTACGCCGTGCCCAAGGAAGACGGGCAGCTGACGCTGTATGTGTCGACCCAACACCCCGATGGCAACCAGCGCGAAGCAGCGCACGCCCTGAACCTCCACACCAACGATGTGGAGGTGATTTGCCGCCGCATGGGTGGCGGCTTTGGTGGCAAAGAAGGCAACGCCAGCATCTTCAGCCAAAGCGCTGCCTTGGCTGCGCACAAGCTGCAAAAGCCCGTCAAGCTGCGCGTGAACCGCGACGACGACATGACCATCACCGGCAAGCGTCACGATTTCCGTATCGATTACGAAGTGGGTTTTGACGACAACGGTCGCGTGCTGGGCGCCAACATCACGCTCATGTCGCGCTGCGGCTACAGCACCGATTACTCCGGCCCGGTGAACGACCGTGCTTGCTTGCACATCGACAACACCTACCACCTGCCCGCGCTCAAGCTGGTCAGCCACCGCTGCAAAACCAACACGCAAAGCGCCACCGCTTTCCGCGGTTTTGGTGGCCCACAAGGCATGTTCGGCATCGAGACGGTGATGGATGAGATCGCGATGACTTTGGGCAAAGACCCTTTGGAAGTGCGCAAGCTCAATCTGTACAAAGACCCGGCCATCAGTGGCACACCCGACACCATGACCACCCAGTACAACCAGTTGATTGAAGACTGGGTGTGTGACAAAGTGATCGATCAGGTGGAGCACGAATCCAACTACGCCGAGCGCCGCGCTCAGATTCACGCCTTCAACGCCAAGAGCAAAACCCGCAAGCGTGGCATGGCGCTGGTGCCTCTCAAGTTTGGCATCAGTTTCACCGCCACGCACCTGAACCAGGGCGGCGCATTGCTGGTGGTCTATATGGATGGTTCTGTCAGCTGCAACCACGGCGGAACCGAAATGGGCCAAGGCCTCAACACCAAGATGGCACAGGTGTGTGCCGATGGTTTGGGCATCAGTGTGGACCATGTGCGCATCACCGCCACCGATTCGCAAAAAGTCCCCAACGCTTCAGCCACCTCGGCATCGAGTGGTGCCGACATCAACGGCGCGGCCATCATGAACGCCACCGCGCAAATGCGTGAGCGCCTCAAACCCGTGGCGGCCCGCATGTTGAGCTGCGCCGCCGAAGAGGTGAGCTTTTCGAACAATGAGCTGCACGGCGGCGGCAAGTCCGTCAAGTGGGCCGACGTGACCAAGCAAGCGTATATGGAACGTGTGGGCTTGTCGGTCACCGGCTTTTACATGACACCCGAAATCAAATACGACTTTGCGACCCTGAACGGCCGTGCTTTCTATTACTACTGCTACGGCGCGGCCGTGAGCGAAGTGGAAATCGATACCCGCACTGGCGAGTGGTGGCTCAAGGCGGTAGACATCGTGCACGACGTGGGCCGCAGCATCAACCCGGCGCTGGACAAAGGCCAGATCGAAGGCGCTTATGTGCAAGGCATGGGCTGGCTCACCATGGAAGAGTGCATTTGGGACAAGAAGGGCAAGCTGCTCACGCACGGCCCCAGCACCTACAAAATTCCGGTGGCGGGCGACATCCCAGAACACTTCAACGTCACTTTGTTCGACAACGCCAACCTCAAACCCACGCCTTTCAACAGCAAGGCCACGGGCGAGCCGCCTTTGATGCTGGGTTTGTCGGCCTTCTTCGCTTTGCGCGATGCGGTGGCAGCCAGTGCTGACCACAAAGCCGTGGTGTACATGGACGCTCCGGCCACGCCCGAGCGCATCTTGATGGCCTGCGAAAAAGCCAAGGCGACAGCAGGCCTGTGAGGGCCTGATTTTCAGGAGCAGACCCATGTCAGACGATCCACGTTGCTGCGGCACCGGTACTTGCATCATCAATTCCGAGGGCGTGTGCTGGTGCGGCCAGCGCTGGGATGGGGAGAAGATGTGTTTCGTGGCCGAGCCTGCAAAGCCACAAGCGGGACTGCAAAACGGCGAGCCCTCCCAGCCGCCTTCTCGGGTTGGGCAAGACTGATCTCCGCCCAAGCATGACCTGCAGCCCATACCCGCTTGAGGTCTTGCATCGTTTGACGCAGGGCACAAGGCCACCTCGTTGAGCGATTCAGCTGCCCCCGCCTCATCCCCGCCCGCCATGCACTGGCGCGACCCGTTCCGGGTTCGGAGCTTTCGATTTCAGTGGCCGGCCGATTTGGCCACTTCTTGGGCCTTCGAGATGGAGTCCATCGTGCTGGGCTGGTTTATCTTGGTCGAGTCGGGCTCGGTCATGATGCTGGTGGTTTTTGGTGCCTTGCAGTACCTGGGCTCTTTGGTCTCGCCCCTGTTTGGTGTGGTGGGCGACCGATTGGGTTACTGCCGCATGCTGGTCCTGTCGCGTGCCCTCTATGCGGCGCTGGCGGCCACCTTCATGATGCTGGCCTGGATGCAAGTTCTCACGCCGCTGGTGGTGCTGTTGATGGCCGCTTTGGCAGGCCTGGTGCGCCCCTCGGACATGATGATGCGCAACGCCTTGATCGCGCAGACCCTGCCGCCCCGGCATTTGTTGGGCACGCTGGGCATTTCGCGCATTACCTCGGATTCGGCCCGCATCGCCGGTGCCCTGGCGGGTGCGGGTGTGGTTGCGTGGCTGGGCATGACCTGGGCTTATGCGCTGATCACCGCGCTTTACACGCTCAGCTTTGTGCTGTCTCGCGGGGTGTCGGAGGTGCCTGTCCCAGCCCATGACACCGTGCGCGTGTCGCCCGTGCGCGATTTGCAGCTGGCTTTTGGCTACGTGTGGACCCGCCCTGTGCTGTTGGCGGCCATGGTGCTGGCGTTTTTGGTCAACCTGCTGGCCTTTCCCTTTTCATTAGGCTTGCTGCCCTACGTGGCCAAAAACATTTACCAGACCGACCAGACGGGCTTGGGGTGGCTGGGCGCCAGCTTTGCCTTTGGGGGCTTGGTGGGTTCGGTGGTGCTGAGTTCGCACCGCTTTGCGTTTCGTGCTGCGCAAACCATGGTGCTGGCCGGGGCGGTATGGTTTGTGGTTGATCTGCTGTTTGCCTTCAGCACACAGTTGGGTGTGGGCATGGCTTTGCTGTGGTTGGCCGGCCTGGCGCAAAGTCTGAGCATGACTCCGTTGGCGGCCGTCATGCTGCGCGCCACAGAACCCGCTTACCGGGGCCGTGTCATGGGGATGCGCATGCTGGCCGTCTGGGGCTTGCCTTTGGGTTTGCTGCTGTCGGGACCACTGATTGACCGCTGGGGCTATACCACCACAGCGGGTGTGTATTCGGCCTTGGGTCTGCTGCTGACCGGGGCCATGGCGGTGTACTGGCGTGCGCACATTTGGGACCGCAAAGCCCCAGCCAACGCGCCCTTGTGATGCGCGCAGTTTGAGCCTCCGCTGTGACCAAAGCGACAGCGTGCAAGCGGCCTTGGATGCACAGTGTTATAGCCTGTTGACCGGGATGACCACCAGCGGACCTGAATGCTGACAGTCGAAAGCGCAAAACGACCATGACGACCTTGACCTCTTCTGCGGCCCCTGTGCCCGAACAACCAGCTGACCACCCTCGCATGGTGCGAGGCTTGCTCAATATCGCGCACGCGCTGGACCATTTGTTCTTGCTGATTTTTGCGGCGGCGGTCAGCACCATCGCGGCCGACATGGGCTTGGCCCAATGGCAAGACCTGATGCCTTACGGTGCGGGGGCTTTCTTCATGTTCGGTCTGGGCTCTTTGCCTGCCGGTCGCTTGGGCGATTTGTGGGGCCGCCGCAGCATGATGCTGATTTTCTTTTTTGGCATTGGTGCAGCCGCTATCCTCACGGCTTTCGCGCAGGCACCTTGGCAGTTGGCCGTCACTTTGACCTTGGTGGGTTTGTTTGCATCCATCTACCACCCGGTGGGCATACCGATGCTGCTTGAACGCTCCGCCAATCCAGGTACGACGATTGGCTTCAATGGTCTGGCGGGTAATTTGGGTGTGGCCGTGGCAGCTTTGCTCACGGGCTTTTTGATCCAGTGGTTCGGTTGGCGTGCAGCTTTTGTGGTGCCCGGTGTGGGCGCTCTTTTGTGCGGCTGCTTGTTCGCTTTGAATTGCCCGAAAGAGGCATCTTCCCCCGCCAAGCGCAAGGGCGGTGCCCAGGTGAGATTGCCCGCACCCCTGCTGGCGCGTGCGCTGGTGGTGATGACAGCAGCCGCGGTGACCAGCAGCGTGCTGTTTAACTTCACCACCAATGGCAATGGTTTGCTGTTGGCCGAGCGTTTTGTGGGGGTGATGGAAGATCCTGCTGCCTTGGGTCTGTTGTTGGCAGTGGTGTACGCCGTCGCTTCGTTGGCTCAGTTGATCGTGGGTCACTTGATCAACCGATTTGCCTTGAAACCTTTTTTCCTTTTCATGGTGTTGGCGCAGATTCCCATGTTGGTCTTGGCGTCCCAAGCGCAAGGCTGGTGGTTGTTTGTCGCATTGACGGGCGTGATGGTGTTCATTTTTGGCGCCATTCCTTTCACCGATTACATGATTGCCCGTTATGTCGACGATCGCTTGCGTTCGCGCGTATCTGGCATGCGGCTGGGTGTTTCGTTTGGCGTGAGCTCCTTGTCTGTCTGGGCTTTGGGCCCTGTAATCAAAGCCATGGGCTTTGGTCAATCTTTGCTGTTGTTGGCAGGCTTTTCGGTGACCACTTGCCTGATTTTGAGTTGGCTGCCCAATGCGGCCCATGAGGAAATCAAGCCTTCTTAAACAAGGTTTTTGCCTAGGGAAAATACCGGTACTTTTGGTCTACTTCATTGATTTTTCTATAAATAATTCCTTTCATAATATTGACTCATTTCAAACTGCGCTTGCGACGCAAAATGAGCATCTAAACAAGACTCGGTGTGTGGCCTGTCCAAAGTGCACATCAGGGTGTATTGAGTCTATTCAAGGAGTTCCATGAACATCAACCCCGACAGCGCAAGCGCGCATCGTCCGTGGTCCGCGGTTTACCCGCAGGTGGGCATTGCCCCCGATTTGCCCGCCAGCACTCACCACAATTTGGCGCACTTTATTCACGACCACTGCACCCGATGGGCGCGCGACAGCGAGGCCAAGGCAGCTTTCACCTGCGTGGTGCCCAATGGCATGAATGGCAGTTTGAGTTTTGCGCAAGTCGATGCTTTGTCGGATGCGTTTGCAGGCTATTTGCGCGGGACCCTGGGCTTGGCTCGTGGCGACCGTGTGGCGGTTCAGCTGCCCAACAGCCTGTCCTTTCCGGTGGCGGCCTTTGGCGTGCTCAAGGCCGGTTGCGTGTTGGTCAACACCAACCCGCTCTACACCGTCAATGAGATGGTCCACCAGTTCAACAACTGCCAAGCCAAGGCCTTGGTGGTGGTCGACATGTTTGCCGATAAGCTGCCCGAGGTTCTGTCGCAAACCGGCGTGCAGCATATTGTGTTGGCGGGCGTACCTGAATTCTTCCCGGCCATTCCGCGCGGCATCATCCGGGGCGTGCAAAAGGTCTGGAGCAAGGTGTTGCCACCCGTGACGGTTCCGCATGTGCGCTTGCAGACCGCCTTGGCTTTGGGCAGCGCCACCCTGGCACAGCAGCCGGCCAAAAGTTATTGGCAATACTTGCAGCCCCACGACTTGGCTTTGCTGCAATACACCGGTGGCACCACAGGTGTGAGCAAGGGGGCGATGATCAGCCACGGCAATTTGCTCAGCAATGTGCAGCAGATGTTGGCCATGGGTGCGACCCACATGAGCCCTGGCAAAGAGTGCGTCCTGACGGCGCTTCCCATGTACCACATCTTCGCGTTCACGGCCAACTTGTTGGGCTTCTTGTCCATCGGTGCGCACAACATTTTGGTGCCCAGCCCACGCCCTGTTCAAAACCTCCAACGTGCCGTCGAAAACTACCCACTCACTTGGATGACGGGCGTGAACACCTTGTTCAATGGCTTGCTCAATGAAGAGTGGTTTTTGGCCTATCCGCCCAAGCACCTCAAAGCCTCTATCGCAGGCGGTACCGCTTTGCACAGTGCTGTGGCGCAGCGTTGGCGCGAAGTCACCGGTACCCCCATCGCCGAAGGTTACGGCCTGACCGAGACCTCGCCCGTGGTGAGTTTCAACCCATTGAGTGGTGAGCCCCGGTTGGGCAGCATTGGCATTCCAGCACCGGGAACCGATGTGCGCTTGGTGTCTGAGACCGGTCAAGACGTGCCCGTGGGCGAGCCCGGTGAGATATGGGTGTGCGGCCCTCAGGTGATGCAAGGCTATTGGCAAAACGAGGCCGAAACCGCCAATGTCATGCGGGACGGTTGGTTTGCCACCGGCGACATCGGTGTGATGGATGCCGAGGGCTTTTTCCGCATCGTGGACCGCAAAAAAGACATGGTGTTGGTGTCGGGCTTCAACGTCTACCCGAACGAGGTGGAGGATGTGATCGCCCAGATGCACGCCGTGCTCGAGGTGGCCGTGGTCGGCACGCCCGACGAGCGCACGGGTGAGGCGGTGCGTGCTTATGTGGTGCCCAACCCCGACCATGCTGGTCAACTGACCACCGAAGACGTCATCGCGCACTGCAAGCAACACTTGGCCGCGTACAAGCGTCCCAGCTCGGTGGTGCTGCGCGATGAGTTGCCCAAGTCCCCGATTGGCAAGGTGCTGCGCAAGGACCTGAAAGCCGAAGTCAAAAATGAATTCAACCGCGCCTGAGCGCTACAGCGGAGTTTGATATGGTCACCGAATTTGAAACCAAATTGCTGGGCGTGATGATGATGATCATCATGCTGGGCATGGGCGCATCCTTGACCCTCAAGGACTTCATGATCGCGCTCAAGAGGCCAGTAGGCATTGGCATTGGCGTGGTCACCACCTACCTGCTGACCCCGATTGTCGGCTTCACGCTGGCGCATCTGGTGCTTTTGCCCAATGCCTCACAGGATGCCTCCCAGTGGTATGCCTATGCTGTCGGTCTCATTCTCATGGCCTGTTTGCCCGGAGGCACCACGAGCAACATCTTCAACTATTTCAGCAAGGGCGTGCTATCCCTGTCTTTGTTGATGACCATTGTCTCGACCTTGCTGGCTGTGGTGATGGTGCCCCTGACTTTGGGTTTCTTCAGCATGGGCATTGACGGCAACTGGAAGATTCCCCCGGAAAATGTGGCGCAGGTGCTGTTTGTCTTGCTGGTGCCCACTGCCATTGGCATGGGCCTTCGCAAGCTCAACCCCAACATTGGTGCCACTTTGGAGCTGCTGGGCGGTGCACTCGGGGTGCTCGTCATTCTCTTTCTGATGGTTTCTTGGGTGCCACGCAACTGGCAGCTGCTGCTCACGACGCCTTGGCAGGTGTACTTTGGGTCAATCGGTTTGGGGGTTTTCGGTTTTGCCGTGGGCTACACCTTTGCTCGGCTGGTTCGTCAGGATAAGCGTCGAGCCCGCACCATTGCCCTGGAGACAGGCATTCAAAACGGTCCCCTGGGTGTGCTGATCGTCACATTGACTTTCACGGGCATGCAGCAGCAACAGGTGCTGTTGATCCCGGTGCTTTATTCGTTGTTCATCATGGTCAGCTCGACCCTGGCGACCTTGTGGTTCAGGCGCATTTCTGACCGTGAAACCCTTTCCCGTGACCGCGCCAAGGTGGGCGCCATGAAGGCCGCCTGAAGCACTGGATCCACCTTGAGGCTGTGGCAGAAGCCCTTTGCATGGGCTTGCTGCTGTGCATGTCTTCAGTCCTGCCCTTCGGTCAGGGTGTCGAGCTGAAACTTGCCGCTTTTGTGCCATAGCCACACGTCGGTGTAGGTGACCTGACTCATGTGCAGGGGCACTGGGTAGGGCGCAGCGGCTTTGACCAATTGCTCAATCTCTCGCATCACCTGTGGCGCATGTTTGGGCGCACGTTGCCACTGGATGGCTTTGACGCTGCCCTTTTGGTCAATGTTGACATGGATCACGCCCACGGCTTCGAGCATGGGGGGCAAGCGGCCTTTGAAAATTCGCTGTTGGTGTTGGGCGTACAAATGGCTGGCGGCATCGTGGCGGTACTCTTTGGCGGTGCGTGCCAGAGATTTCTTGACCGTTGGGGGGGGAGGGCTGAAAGCCGGCGCTTCCGGAATCAGGCGTTCGGGCATGGCCACGAACGGGCGTGGTGGGGGTTCTGGCAAGACCGCTGGCTGAGCTGGCACGATGACAGCTTGCTGGACTGGCGCAGGCGGTGTGCTGCAGCCGCTCAACCATGTCAGGCCCAGCGCCCCCAGCGCCATGCCGATCCGGGCACCTAAAGTGCGGTTTATTCCGGTCTGATGTGTCATGTCGGGTGTGACTCCTTGGCATACTCAGCGTTTTACTCGCGTGATTGTGGCATTGGCTGACAGGCTTGGCGAGTCCTTGATGGACAATTGGAAATCAATGTGAATTGGATCAATGAGGCATGGACGCGTTTGTCCCAAGAGTCGGCCGTGCTGGTCACGGTGACGGCCACCAAAGGGTCTGTTCCGAGGGGGCCGGGCACGCTGATGCTGGTATTTTCTAGGGGTGAATTAGGCACCATTGGCGGTGGGCACCTTGAGTTTCAAGCTTTGGCGCACGCGCGGCTGATCTTGTCAGGGCACTCCGCACCCAACAGGTTGAGCCAAGTGTTGGGCCCTAGTTTGGGGCAATGCTGTGGTGGTGCGGTGGATTTATCGTTTGAACAGGTGCAACTGGCGGATTTGCCCCGCCTGCGTGAGCAGTGGGTGCCTCAGCGCAGCCCATTGGCGCTGTTTGGTGGTGGGCATGTGGGCAAGGCACTGGTTCAG
This sequence comes from Akkermansia muciniphila, assembly GCA_943331105.2. Classification (GTDB taxonomy): domain Bacteria; phylum Pseudomonadota; class Gammaproteobacteria; order Burkholderiales; family Burkholderiaceae_C; genus Limnohabitans_A. The sequence continues at coordinate 49,131 of CALQKH020000003.1, read as the reverse complement.
ACCCTGGCTCCTTTGCCCTTTGCGGTGCGTTGGATCGATAGCCGTGACGAGATTTTTCCGCCAGATGTTCCGAGTGGCGTGGATTGTGAACACTCCAATCCCGTGCAGGCCGCCGTGACCGATCTGGCCCCGGGTAGCCGGGTGCTGATCATGAGTTTCAGCCATGCAGAAGATCTGGACATCGTGATGGCGTGTTTGAAGCGACAGCGGGAGCAGGGCGACTTGCCCTTTGTGGGCCTGATCGGCAGCCAAACCAAATGGGCCACCTTCCAGCACCGCTTGGAGGATCGGGGTTTCAGTGCACAAGAGATCGCGCACATCACCTGTCCCATCGGCGTTCCCGGCATCACGGGCAAGGAGCCCGAAGTGATTGCCGTGGCGGTGGCGGCACAACTCTTGCAGTCCCTTTGATTGCGCGATGCTGGTTTCCCCTAGGCTGCTAAGCCTTAGGGGTACTGGAATCTCAAACGTAAACTGTATACACTTCGGTGCACTGGTCGCAGCGGCGCAGGTTTCTTCGGGAACATGTTCGCGGCCGAATACCCGCTCACAGGGCCCGCGGTGGTGAGAGGGTTGGAGAATCCTTCATGGAACCGTATTTTTTGGAATGGGCCAATTTGTTGCTGCGATGGGTGCATGTCATCACCGCCATCGCCTGGATTGGCTCTTCGTTCTACTTTGTCTTTCTCGACAACAACCTTCAAAAACCCAATTCACCCGACCTGCTTGAAAAAGGCGTCGGCGGCGCGATGTGGGCGGTGCACGGCGGCGGTTTTTACAACCCCCAAAAATACATGGTGGCTCCCAAAAAGATCCACACCAAACTGCACTGGTTTTATTGGGAAAGTTACTCCACTTGGTTGAGCGGGTTTGCGCTCTTCACGGTGATGTACCTCTACAACGCGGGTACTTTCTTGATCGACAAGTCCTTGATGGACTGGACGCCTGTGATGGCCGGCTCGGCCGCTGTGGGTTTGTTGGTGGCCTTCTGGTTCGTGTACGACATCATTTGCCGTGTCTTTGGTTTTCGCCAAAACGGCGAGCTGATCGTGGCAGGTCTGATGATCGTGGTGGTGGCCTTTTCATCCTGGTTGGCCAATGAACTGTTTGCAGGCCGTGCTGCCTTCTTGCTGGTGGGCGCCATGATTGCCACCGCCATGAGCGCCAACGTGTTTGTTTGGATCATCCCTGGCCAACGCAAAGTGGTGGCGGCCATGACCAGCGGCGAAACCTATGATGCCAACGCCCTGGCCATCCACGGCAAACGCGGCAAGCAACGCAGTGTGCACAACACCTATTTCACTTTGCCCGTCATCTTCGCGATGCTGAGCAATCACTACAGCTTTTTGTACACCCACGAACACCGCTGGGTGCTGCTGTTTGTGATGATGTTGGCCGGTGCCTTGATTCGCCAGTTCTTTGTGCAGCGCCACGCCTTCCACCTGGGCCGCGCATCCAACCCCTGGCCTTTTGCAGCCGTGGGCGTGGTGATGATTTTGGCTGTGATCGTGGCCTTGAAACCGGCAGCCCCCGTGGCCTCGGCCGCTCCGGCAACACCGGTGAGTTTTGCGCAGGTGCAGGTACTGGTGGACAAGCATTGCCTGAGCTGCCACAACGCGCAGGTGCAGATGAAAAACGTGCGTCTGGACAGCCCCGAACAGCTCAAGCAGCATGCGCAAAACGTCTACCAGCAAGTGGCGGTGACCAAGCAAATGCCCATGGGCAATGCGACCGGCATGACCGAAGAAGAGCGCGCTCTGATCGGGCGCTGGTTTGTGGCAGGGGCCAAGCTGGACTGAGGGCTGGACACGCTTGTCGGTTCACGACGAGCGGCCTGCAACCGCCCTAGTGCGGCAGCTATAAAGCCTGTCGCAGTTCAAGCTTTTTTGTCTGGCGGTGTTTCAAACTGGTCTGCGTTTTTGCCCTTGAAGGGGGCATAAAACGCTTTGATGGCGACCATGTCTTCTTCGATGTTGCCCGTGGGATAGAACAACGGCCCCAGGCCACTGAGTTTGCGCGAGTAGTCCATGTAGGCCATCACGATGGGCACTTGCGCTTGCAGCGCGATGTAATAAAAGCCGGTTTTCCAATAGCGGGTTTTGCTGCGCGTACCTTCAGGCGGCACCACCAGGTGCACCGAGCCTTCGGCTTTGACCAATTCTTGAGCGCAGGAATCCACCAAGTTCGATGCTTGTGAGCGGTTGACCGCAATGCCGCCCAACCAGCGCATGACCGGACCAAACGGAAACGAAAAGATGCTGCTTTTGCCCATCCAGTAAATCTGCAGTCGCAAGGCAAACGCCACCATCAGGGTGTAAGGCAAATCCCAGTTGCTGGTGTGCGGTGCGGCAATCACGACGCATTTGCTCACACCGTCAGGCAAACTGCCCTCGATCTTCCAGCCTGTGACTTTGAGGAATGCCAGCGAGATGCCGCGCAAGGCGGTGTTGACGATGGGGGTGTCAAAAATGGTGCGGTGCATGAAAGGCAGGTCTGTGAGAGAGAAAATCGTGTTTGAGACAGATGCCTTGAATCATTGTCCAACGAATCGCAAGCGGATTATGACTGTCCCACGGTCATGGGTTCAACATAAGCAGCATCACCTTGAACCTATCGCCAACCGCATCGCCAGCTGGTTGTGCCGCTCGATCAGCGGCCCCATGTCCACGGTCGTGATCTGACCCTGACGCACCACCACGCGGCCATTCACGAGGGTGTAGTCCGCGTTGTCACTGGCGCACAGCAAGAGCGCGCCCACCGGGTCGTGCACCGCGCCGCCCGCCATGCTCAGCGTGTCGGTGCGGAACATCGCGATGTCGGCGCAGTAGCCTTCTTTGATTTGTCCCAGCTCGTGGGCGCGGCCCAGCACCTCAGCGCCGCCGCGTGTGGCCATGCGCAGGGCGTCGCGGGGTGTCATGTCAGACGGACCCAAGTCACAGCCAAACACGGTGCGCCCGTTTTCGATGCGCGGCGGCTCCATCGCTTTGCCCACACGCGCCAGCAGCATGGCTTGGCGGGCTTCATTCAGCAAATGCGCCGCGTCGTTGCTGGCGCTGCCGTCCACGCCCAGGCCAATCGGAACGCCGGCATCGAGCATTTTGCGCAGGGGCAAGATGCCGCTGGCCAGGCGCATGTTGCTACAGGGGCAGTGGGCAATCCCGGTGCGCGTGCGGGCAAATAAATACTTGCCTTCGTCGTCGAGCTTCACACAGTGGGCGTGCCACACATCGTGGCCCACCCAGCCCAAGTTTTCGGCGTATTGCGCGGGGGTGCAGTTGAACTTCTCGCGGGTGTACGCGATGTCGTGGTCGTTTTCGGCCAAGTGGGTGTGCAGGCGCACGCCGTGGGCGCGGGCCAGCTTGGCCGATTCGCGCATCAGGTCTTGGCTCACGCTGAAGGGCGAGCATGGGGCCACAGCCACATGCGTCATCGAGCCAAAGCTCGCGTCATGCCAAGTCTCGATCAGGCGCTGGGTTTCTTTCAGGATGAAATGCTCTTGCTCGACCACGCTGTCGGGTGGCAGGCCTCCTTGAGATTCGCCTACGCTCATGCTGCCGCGTGTGGCCGTGAACCGCATGCCGATGGTGTGCGCGGCTTCGATGCTGTCGTCCAGCCGCACGCCATGGGGGTAGATGTAGAGGTGGTCACTGCTGGTGGTGCAGCCGCTCAGCAGGAGTTCTGCCATGGCCACTTGGCCCGACACGCGCACCATCTCGGGCGTGAGGCCCACCCAAATCGGGTACAGGCCTTTGAGCCAACTGAACAGTTCGGCGTTTTGTACCGCTGGGATCGCCCGCGTGAGTGACTGGTACATGTGGTGGTGCGTGTTGATCAGGCCCGGCACCACCACATGGCGGCGGGCGTCGATCACCTCGTCCACTTGCGTGAGCAGTTCGCCGACGTTCTCATTGGCGGGGATGATGCGCTCGATGCGGCCATCGCGGATCAAGAGCGACGCATCCTGTCGTTCGGAGTTCGCATCGTCCATCGTGGCGATGCAGCGGGCGCGGTGGATGAGCAGCGTGGTCATGGACTTGTCCTGTGCAAAGTGTGAAACAAGTCGCGGCCGAATCCCCTGGCCCCAAGTGCAGGGGTAGGGCGAGCACCACGATGCCGCGCGTCCCGGGCTGTGCAGTGGGGTGATTTTAAGCGGGCATGCTGCAGATTCAGGGGCTGGCGGGCCTGAATGCCTCGGCGACAAAGTCCACAAACGCCCGTACCCGTGCTGCCGATTTGTGTTGCGCTGGATAGACCGCATAGATGTCGGCATCGGGCGTGTGGTGCTGCGGTAGCACTTGAACCAGCTGGCCATTGGCCAGATGTTGACGGATGTCCCACTCTGCGCGCAACAAAATGCCGTGACCTTCAATCGCCCACTGCACTGCGATGCTGCCGTCGTTTGTGGTCAGGTTGCCGCGGGTTTTGATGGTCTCGGATTTCCCCTGCTTGCCTCGAGTGAGCTTGATGACCCCATAGGCCTCACCCCCTTGGCGGATGCTGATGAGGTTGTGACGCGCCAAGTCACTCGGACTTTTGGGTTCACCATGTACCTGCAAGTAAGTGGGCGCGGCGCACAGAAGCCGTTGGTTATCAGCGATCTTTCGCGCGATGACGCGGGTGTCTGGCGGCGGACCAAATCGGATGCAAACGTCGAAGACATCGTCCGTCAGCGCCGGTGGATCGGCAGTCAAATGCAGCTGGGCTTGCACTTGCGGATATTGCTTGACAAAGCGACTGACCAAAGGCCCGATGTGACTTCTGCCAAAGCCTAAAGTTGCATTGATGCGCAGCAAACCACTGGGCGTTGATCGGCTGGCACCGAGTTGTTGATCCAGGTCGGCCATCTCGGCCAGGATGCTGCGGGCGTGGCGCAGCACGGTTTCACCCTCCACGGTCAAACTCATGCGGCGCGTGGTCCGGTTGACCAGTGACAAACCTGCTCGAGTTTCCATTTGGGACAAGTGCTTGCTCACTGCCGCAGTGGTGATCCTCAACTCCCTGGCGGCTGCGCTCAGGCTGCCGGACATGGCCAACGTTGAAAAAAACCCCAGATCGGCTGCTTGGAGGCGGGTTTTCATTGTTAATTAAAAGTTAATAGCACCTTAAATTTTAAATAGTTTGTTGAGCATGCAGGTGTACAAAATTGGGCTCTCTGTCACTTTATTTCAGCAGTACCTTATGAAAACCTACCGCATCGCCACCATCCCCGGAGATGGCATTGGCAAAGAAGTCATTCCCGCAGGCCAGCAGGTCATGCAAGCCTTGGCGCAAGCCTGCGGCACTTTTGCTTTTGAGTTCGAAGACTTTGGATGGGGCGGTGACTACTACCGCCAGCATGGTGTGATGATGCCGGCCGATGGTCTGGATGCTTTGCGTGGCAAAGATGCCATCCTGTTCGGCTCGGCCGGTGACCCGCACATTCCTGACCACATCACCTTGTGGGGTCTGCGCCTCAAAATCTGTCAAGGCTTTGACCAATACGCCAATGTGCGCCCCACGCGCATCTTGCCTGGTATCGATGCGCCTTTGAAGCGCTGCACGCCCAAGGACCTGGATTGGGTCATCGTGCGCGAAAACTCCGAAGGTGAATATTCAGGTGTGGGTGGACGTGTGCACCAAGGTCATCCGATCGAGGCGGCCACCGATGTGTCCATCATGACCCGCACAGGCGTTGAGCGCATTTTGCGCTATGCCTTCAAACTGGCACAGTCGCGCCCTCGCAAGTTGTTGACGGTGGTGACCAAAAGCAACGCGCAGCGCCATGCCATGGTCATGTGGGATGAAATCGCCGTGCAAGTGTCCAAAGAGTTCCCCGATGTGAAGTGGGACAAGGAATTGGTGGATGCGGCCACCGCCCGAATGGTCAACCGACCTGCGACCCTGGACACCATCGTCGCTACCAATTTGCATGCCGATATCTTGAGCGATTTGGCAGCCGCGTTGGCGGGTAGCTTGGGCATTGCGCCAACGGGTAACATTGACCCCGAACGCCGTTACCCCAGCATGTTCGAGCCGATCCACGGTTCGGCTTTTGACATCATGGGCAAAGGCCTGGCCAACCCGGTGGGCACGTTCTGGTCGGTGGTCATGCTGCTGGAGCACATTGGCGAGCAAGCCGCTGCCCAGCGCCTGATGGAGGTCATTGAAAGCGTGACGGCCAACTCCGCCTTGCACACAGGTGATTTGGGTGGCAATGCACGCACGCAAGAAGTGACCGAGGCGGTGTGCAAGGCCTTGGCTTGATTCGAATGAAGTTTTTCTGAGTTTTCGGTGAACGTTTTTCTGTCTCTCAATTTTTGAAAGGTTTGAACATGAGCTTCAAGTTTCTATCCGTCGCCCTGGCCTGTGCGGCCATGGCCTCTGCCAACGTGATGGCGCAGGATTACCCTGTTGCCAACAAATCCATCACCTTCGTCTTGCCCTATGCGGCGGGCGGCCCAACCGACAAGGCGGCGCGTGACCTGGCACAGTCCATGAGCAAGTTCATGGGTGGCCACAGCATCGTGATCGATAACTCTGCGGGCGCATCGGGCTCGATTGGTGCCAACAAAGTGGCCAAAGCCCCAGCCGACGGTTACACGCTGCTGTTCACCCACATTGCACAGGCCACCTTGCCCACGTTTTTCCGCAATTTGCCCTACAACGTGGAAAGAGACTTTGAGTACATCGGCCTGGTCAGCGAAAACCCCATGAACCTGATCGGTCGTCCCAGCTTGCCGGCCAACAACATGGCTGAGTTGTTGGGCTGGATCCAAAGCAACAAAGGCAAGATCAACATCGCCAATGCCGGCCCAGGCTCCGCTTCTCATTTGTGCGGCATGTTGTTCCAATCCACCATCAAAGTCGACATGACGTCGGTGCCCTACAAAGGCACGGCGCCCGCAATGACCGACTTGATTGGCGGCCAGGTCGATTTGATGTGCGACCAGACCACCACCACCATTCCTCAAATTGAGGGTAAGCGTGTCAAGTCCTTTGCTGTGACCACGCCTGTGCGTTTGACCGCTCCGGTGCTCAAAGACAACCCCACCATGCAAGAAGCTGGCCTCAAGGACTTCTCGGTCACCATCTGGCAAGGTTTGTATGCCCCCAAAGGCACGCCAGCACCGATTCTGAAGAAGCTCAACGATGCGCTCAAGGCAGCGGTCAAAGACACTGACTTCATTCGCAAGCAAGAGGCCGGTGGCGCCACAGTGATCACAGATGCGCGCAACGACCCAGCAGGACACAAGACCTTTGTCATGTCTGAAGTGGCCAAGTGGGCACCGGTCATCAGGGCCGCTGGCGTTTACGCGGATTGACATTGGATTTCACGGGCCGTGCTGTGTTTTGACAGAGCACTGGTCTCGTCGGTTTCAGCCAATTCGTCAGGGCAGCGTTGGTCGCATGCTGCCTTGATGTCAATTGCCTTTATCCTTGGCTTTTGCATCTTTGACCACTTGCCTTGTGAAGACTGAACCTCAAACCATCTTGCGCCACCTCTACGATGTGGCGGTGCAACGCGCCCTGCCCCTGCACAACACGGCGGCCCATTTGCCAACACCCCCCAAGGGGCGCACCTTGGTGTTGGGTGCAGGCAAAGCCGGAGGCGCAATGGCCCAGGCTGTCGAGGCGCTGTGGCCGGCAGATGCCCCACTGTCGGGTTTGGTGGTCACGCGTTACGGCCACACACCACCGCGCCCTGCCGGTTTGCCCGAACGCATTGAAGTGGTGGAGGCGGCACACCCCGTGCCCGATGCGGCGGGCTTGCAAGCGGCCGAGCGTATTTTGGAACTGACGAAGGGTCTGACGGACGACGATCTGGTGTTGTGCCTGATCTCGGGCGGCGGCTCGTCTTTGCTGACTTTGCCAGCCGACGGCATCAGCTTGCAGCTCAAGCAAGACATCAACCGCCAACTGCTCGCCAGCGGTGCCAATATTTCTGAAATGAATTGCCTGCGCAAACACCTCTCGCGCATCAAGGGCGGGCGCTTGGCGGCGGCATGTAGCCCTGCGCGGGTGGTCACACTCACCATCAGCGATGTACCCGGCGATGATCCGTCCATCATCGCCAGCGGCCCCACCGTGCCCGATGCCACCAGCTGCGCGGATGCGCTGGCCATCTTGAAGCGTTACGCCATCACGGTGCCCGACTCGGTGCTGCAGGCTTTGCAGTCGGGTGTTTGGGAAACGCCCAAGCCCGGCTCGGCTGTCTTTAAAGGTCACAGCGTGCACATGATCGCCACGCCCCAGCAGTCGCTGGAGGCTGCTGCCGAGGCCGCCCGCGCGATGGGACTCAATGCCTACATCCTGAGCGACGAGATCGAAGGCGAATCGCGCGAGGTGGGCAAGGTGCATGCGGCGCTGGCCCGTGCGTCGGCCAAGGGCTTGGGGCCGTTCATCAAGCCTTGTGTGATTCTGAGCGGCGGCGAAACCACGGTGACGATCAAGCCGCAAACGGTGGGCGTGCCCAAAGGGCGTGGGGGCCGGGCGGGAGAGTTTTGCATGGGGCTGGTGCAGGCCTTGCAGGGCCAGTCAGGTGTTTGGGCCTTAGCGGCCGATACCGATGGCATCGATGGCATCGAAGACAATGCCGGGGCGCAAGTGGCCCCTGACACACTGGCTCGTGCTCAGACCCTGGGACTCAAAGTGGACGAACACCTGCAGCGTAACGACGCCTATGGCTTTTTTCAGCCACTGGGCGATCTTGTCATCACCGGCCCCACTCACACCAATGTGAACGATTTCAGGGTGATGCTGGTGTTGTGATTTTCTAAGGAGAAAAAGCATGTCTATCAGTCGAAGAACTTTTTTCGCAGCCGCATCGACACTGGCCGTTGACGCGGCCTTTTCTCAGGCGCACCACCACCATCCGGATTTGCCAGTGTTGCCTTCAGCGGTAGAACCTTATGCCCGTTTGCAGGGAGGGCAGCCGCACCACCTGACGGCAGACCAGACGGCACAGCGCTCGTTTGTCAGTCCTGCACCCAAGGGTCCTGAAGGTCGCTGGGTGCCCAAAGCCGCTTTGCCCATTCCCCGAAGCGAGATGGCCTGGGCCACAGAGTGGGCGGGTCGTTTGCACGTGGTGGGCGGCTACGGCGAAGGGCGTGTGGATCGGGGGTACCACCATGTGTACAACCCGGCCACCGATCGGTGGCACAACGCTGCGGCATTGCCACGAGGTGCCAACCACGTGGCGGTGGCCACGTTGAACGGGCGCATCTACGCTTTTGGTGGCTTCATCGAGCAAAACCGCAACCCCGATGCTTACGCTTATGTCTACGATGTCAGCCAGGACAAATGGACGACGGTGGCGCCCATGCCCCGTCCGCGCGGCGCAGCAGCAGCAGTAGCGCTGGGCGGCAAGCTGCATTTGATTGGCGGCGCAGCCGCACCCACGGAAGAGCGTGCCAGTGTGGGCTGGCATGAGGTGTACGACCCCCAGACTGACCAATGGAGCCGCCGCAAGCCATTGCCGGGCGCGCGTGACCATGTCGGCTGCGTGGCTGATCAAAATCGCATCCATGTGGTGGGTGGGCGCTTCAACACCTTCGAGTACAACACGGCCTTGCACCACGTTTATTTGCCCGAGCGTGACACTTGGGAGCTGCGCGCGCCCATGCCCACAGCCCGATCAGGCCATGGTTTGGTGATCTACCGAGACCGGTTTTTTGCCATGGGAGGAGAGGGCGGCATCATCAATCGGCCTGGACAGCAAACTGTGTTTGGCCAAATGGAGAGTTACGACCCCAAGACGGACAGCTGGCAGTCGCACGCTGCGATGCCCACACCGCGACACGCCGTGGGGGCAGTGGCGATCGGCGATTGGATTTACGTCGCTGGCGGTGGCGCCATTTTGGGCGGTGGCGTGCAATCGGCCGTGCACGAGGCATTCACGTTGCAGTCCTGACCTGAGTGCCCCATGGGCACTTTCAGCAGCTTTTGGGGTTTGAATCAGAGCTTGTGTTGGAAATGATTCGCATCGATTGACTGCTTTGATGTGCGTCAAATGCTTGTCTCTCAGGCTCTGGCACATTCGGGTCCAATATGTTGGATACCTCTTTGTCCCCCCTGCCCGAGCCCGCTCCACCCTTATCCCTTTTGGGGGTAGGCACCGTGTTGCAGCACCGAGGCGATGCTGTGGACCACATCTTGCACGTCATGCAGGGGCGCGTGGTGCTGGGTGTGATGGCAGACGGCCACATGGCGCACCAGCTGGGCGTGGTCGAGGGGCCGTTTTGGCTTGAAGCCGCTTCGGGCCTATTGGCCTTGCCTCACGCGGTCGATGCGGTGGCCGAGACCGAGGTGCATGTGCAGTACGTGAGCGTGGACGACTTTGTGGCCGAGGTGCAAGCCTTGCCCGTGGCCTCGCAGAAATTGCTCATGGACATGGCCCGTTCGCAGCGCCAACAAACGGAAATGGCCGTGAGCCGCCAGGCCAAGGACGCCGATGCGCGTTGCGCTGAATGGCTGCTGCGCCATGCTGTACCCGACGAGCTTTTGGGGGGCTTGTCCGTGAAGCTGACAGAACGCAAGCGCACGATTGCCGCCCAACTGGGCATCGCCCCCGAAACTTTCTCCCGCGTGTTGCGCCACTTGCGCGAGCGCCAACTCATCAGCGGTGGCGGCCGTGTGTTGGGTCTACCCAATCCCCAAGCCTTGCGTGAGCTGGCTGGGGTTTGAGCCTGCTGGACCTTTAGGACTTTTGCAGCCTTGGATTTTTCATCCACAGCACGGGTTGTTCCTTGACAGGGCGCGCTGGGGCCCCGTGTTGCAGCAAAGCTTGGTCGAGTGCTTGACCGGCTTCGTCTTGCAAGGCCGCTTGGCGGATGCGGGCCACAGCCTCAGCCCTCTCGGTCACCGGCACTTTCGAGGCCGGACCGCACACATGGCGCAGGATGTGCAGCAGGTTGTCTTTGCCGCGCTCGTTGGTGCTGCCGTAGCCTTTGATGAGCTGCCCGCAACGTGCCAGTTCCAGGCCCAGTGCGGGTGACTGGCGCGTAGCGGCTTCGATGCCGCCCAACCACTCTTCGATCAGGGCTTGCTCTGTGGCATAGCGGCTGCCCAGTGGGCGCAGCACGCGCAGGCTGGCCAAGAGGCGCAAGCTGGCCATGCCCCACAGCGCATGCCGCGCGACCTTGAGCGGCATGGACCAAGGCGCTTTGCCATTGGCCACGCGGCCACGGTCCCAGCGCAGTAGATGGTTGGCTAGGGCTTGCGGCAGCAGGGCAGCCAACTCGGGGACGCCAGGTTTGAAGTGGTCGTACACCTTGAGCACATCGCCTTCTTTCGCCTTGACCTCTTGCGTGACCCGGCTCCAGCGGCTGGCGCGGCTTTTCAGGTCAGCCACGCGGATGATGTCGTCAAACGCCATCCACAGCGCCAGCCAACGGGTGGCCTCGGCGGTCACGGGGTGGCTGGCGTCGTTGGCGTGGGCTTCTGCACTCTGCAAGCGTTCGAGCCGCTGCACATACAAACGGGCATAAGCCGGACCTTGGTACTCGACCAAGCGCTGGTGCGCCAAGCCCATCAGGGGGTGCAACACGGCTGGAAACTTGGCGGCGACATCTGCAGGCAAAACAGCCGAGGCAGAGGGTGCAGCCACGGCAGGTTTCATCACCTGTTCGACATAGTGTGCCTGTTCGCGCTGGCGCTTGACCAGATCAAAAGCCAGTGCAAAGCCGCGCAAACTGGCCTCGGCCGAACTACTTGGCCCCGCCAACACGGCCTCGTAATGCGCCCTGTCAAAAGGCAGCAAGCCACTGCCAGCAATGGACCCCAGCATCACGGCACTCACCATGGTGCCGCTTTGCTGGCACAGGCTGGCCATGTCCATCACATGGTGTCGCAGGCTGTGCGCGGCCACCACATCGAGCAGTGGACCTTCAGGGCGACGACCGTCGCCCATGGTCATTTTTTCGGCGGTGGTGAGCGCCCGGGAGGAAGCGCTGATCACCAGCGTGCGGTCGTTTGAAGCCAGGCCGTTGCCAATTTGGCGTGCGGTTTCCAGCAATTCGGATGAGACGAGCGCATCGAGTCGGCCTGGCAGCGGGTTCAGACCCAACACCGGCAAGCGGCCTTGCAGCTGGCTGTGGGGCAGAGGGTAGACCTCGAGGTAGTAGGTGGTGGCGCCGGTGCGCTGCGCCACGCCGGGGATCGAGGTGGCTTGCGCCGGATAGCCTGCGTGGCGGGCCACGTCAACCAGCCAGTCGGCCAGCACGCCGCCGCCTTCGCCGCCCAGGGCGCAGAGCAAGATGGAAATCGGTTGGGTCATGGTGTGTCTCTCAAATGAGCGTTTCAAGCTGGTTGCAGCCAACGTGTGGCCAGGCCTTGCCAGCGGGCCCACAGGCGTTCGTGCCACTTGGGGTTTTGCACCACTTCGGCGCGGTAAAAGGACGGGCACAGTGTGGCCGCGTGCGCGTTTTCGCCGCACAGGCCGCAGCCCACACAGCCGTCGATCACGGTGGCCACCGGATCCACTTTCAGCGGGTCGGGGTTGTCTTTGAGCGTCAAGGTTGGGCAGCCTGAGAGGCGAATGCAGGCGTGGTCGCCATTGCACACGTCTTCGTCCACGCCGTATTTCACGCGCTCGACGCGTTCGCCTTTGGACAGCAGCGAGGCCAGCCAGGGCTTGATGCGGCGCTGGCGTTCCAGCTGGCATTCACCCTCGGCCACGATCACTTTCAAGCCCTGAAACTCGGTGGTAAAGGCCTCGGTGAGTGTGGCTTGCATGTGGCTCACTTCGTAGGTATGCACCGTGCGCAGCCACTGCACGCCCAAACCTTTGAGCGTGGACTCGATGGTCTGGTTGGTGTGCACCATGCTCTGGCGCTTGTCACCCGCCAGTTCTTTGGCGATGTCAGTAGGCGTGTTGATGATGTCCTGCGTGCCGGTGGCCGAGGTGTAGCCGTTCTTGAAGATCAGCAGCACCGCATCGTCGCCATTGAACAGCGCGCTTTGCACGCCCGTCAGCAAGCCGTTGTGCCAAAAACCACCGTCACCCATTACCGACAACACTCGCCGCTTCATGACGGGCGACACACCCGCCCGGCTGGCCAGGCTCATGCCATACCCCAGGATGGAGTGGCCAAAGGAAAACGGCTCGAAGGTGGCCAGCGCGTGGCAACCAATGTCGCCCGCGATGTGCACTGGGCCCACGTCTTGTTGCGCCAGTTTGAGCGCAGAAAACACCGGCCGCTCGGGGCAGCCAATGCACATGCCGGGCGGCCTTGCGGGCACCGGACTGCCCAACAAGGTTTGCACTTGTTGGCGGCGTTCGCCGTTGGTGGCCAGCCATTGGCGCGTGGTCTCAGGCACGGCGTCCGCTTGATGGCGGTCCAGAAACTTCAGCAAGCCTTGGGCCATGACTTCGGCGGTGTACTCACCGCCCGAGGGCAGCATGTCTTTGCCGTGCAGCGGGGTTTGCAGATCGAGGCGGCGCAGCATCAGCGCAAGTTCTTGCTCGATGTATTCGGGCTGGCCCTCTTCGAGCAACAGCACGGCCGACTTGTCCTTGCAAAAATTCACCAACTCATCGGGCACCAGCGGATACGTCACATTCAGCACCAGCACCGACAAGCTGGACACGCCAAAGGCGTCGGCCAGGTCGAACTGCTGCAGGGCCCGCATCAGCGTGTTGTACAAACCGCCTTGAACGATCAGGCCCAAGTGGCGGTGGGTGCTGCCTTCAAAGTGTTCGTTCAGGCGCTGTTCAGTGATGTATTGGCGGGCAGCGGGCAGGCGGTGCTCTACTTTGCGTTTTTCTTGCGCAAAGGTCACGGGCGGGTGCGCCAGTCGCATGTAGTTGAAGCCTGCCGGCTCATCGATCAGGTGCTTTTTGGACAGCTTGGGGGCTTGGTTGTCCTTGGCCACAAACTGGCCGCGCACATGGCAGGCGCGGATGCGCAACTCCATCATCACTGGCATGTTGGACGCTTCGGACAGCCTGAAACCATGTTCGACCATGTTGACCATTTGGCCCAACTCGGGGCGCGGGTCTAGCAAGCACATGCCCGACTTGAGCGCATAGGCGTGTGTGCGCTCCTGGATCACGCTGGCACCTTCGCCGTAGTCTTCGCCCACCACGATCAGCACGCCACCCGTCACGCCGGGCGAGGACAAGTTGGACAGCGCGTCGGCCGCCACGTTGGTGCCCACAATCGACTTCCAGGTCACCGCGCCGCGAATCGGGTAGTGGATTGACGCGCCCAGCATGGCCGCTGCCGAAGCTTCATTCGAGCAGGCTTCCACATGCACGCCCAACTCGTCCATGTAGGGCTTGGCCTGCACCATCACATCGAGCAGGTGCGAGACCGGCGCGCCCTGGTAGCCACCCACATAGCTCACGCCCGACTGCAGCAGACCCTTGGTGATGGCCAGGATGCCCTCACCGTGAAAGACCTCGCCTGCGCCCATGCGCAGGGCCTTGATTTCTTCGTGAAATGAAACTTCCAAAGCACACTCCTTGCGTTGTGGTGTCCGCATGCTGCGGGGCAAGGAGCATCTTACGTATAAGTTCATTCAATGAAATTTATAAAGATCATGCATTGAATTTATAAGTCAGGGCCAGTCATCTTGGTTACAGCAGACCCTGCTGCAAGACGCCACCATGCGGCATCCCCCAACCAACAGGAGTCGATACATGAGCAGCAGACGACAGTGGATTCAATGGGCCGGCCTGGGTGCCGCTTCGCTGGGTGTGATGGGCCGTGCTTGGGCCTCTGCATTTCCTGACAAACCGATCAAATTGATCGTGCCCTATCCTGCAGGTGGCGGTGCCGATCAATGGGCCAGGATCGTGGGGGGCAAGGCGGAGAAATTGTTGGGGCAACCCATCGTGATGGATTACAAGCCCGGTGCCAGCACCACCATCGGTGCGGATGCTGCCGCGAAAGCCCCGGCCGATGGCTACACCATCCATTTGATTGACAGCACCGCTTTTGCCTATGTGCCCAATATGCGCAAAGTGTCTTATGACCCCCTCAAAGCCTTCACGCCTTTGGTCCATTTGGGCGACTTGCCATTTGTGCTGGTGGCTCACCCCTCATTGCCCGTTCGCAACTTGCAAGAGCTGATTTCGTTTGCCAAAGCCAACCCCAACAAAGTCAATTGCGCCAGTGCGGGGGTGGGTTCACCGCATCATTTGATTGCCGAAATCTTCAAGCAACGTGCAGGCATCTCCATGAACCATGTGCCTTATAAAGGGGCCGCTCAATACATGGCCGATTTGGTGGGCGGGCAAGTGGACTTGGCCGTTTCAACCTTGGGGCCGGCCTTGCCGCACATGCAAACGGGTCGCATCCGTGCTTTGGCCGTGTCTACGGGCAAGCGTTCGTCTGCCATGCCCGATGTCCCCACCATTGCCGAGCAAGGGTTTGATGGCTTTGATGAGAAGCCCTGGAACTGTTTTGTGACCAATGCTGGTGTGCCCGCCCAGGCTTTGGATCGCTTGCGTTCAGCATTTCGCGCAACGATGGATGACCCCGAGGTGGTACAGGCTTTACGTAAGACGGGCGTCGAAGAAATAGGCCGCATGCCCTTGGCCCAAATCAGCGAGCAAATGCGTCTGGACAACCTGAAGTGGGGCGAAGTGATTCGCCGCGCCAAAATCACCATGGACAGTTGAGCGCCGCAGGCCCTGATTGGGCCCTTGGGCCTGACCTCAAGCTGGGAGGCGGGCCTTGTCCGGGTACTGGTCAAACACGGTGCCGTGGGCGAACAGGGTCTCTATGTCTGGGGCCGAGTAGCCCAGTTGGCTCAGCACAGTCCTGGAGTGCTGACCCAACCACGGGGCCGGCTGTCGAATGCTGCCCAAAGCGCCACTGGATTTGATGGGCAAGCCCAAAGTTTTCATGGGGCCAATGATCGGGTGGTCCATCTCATGCACCATCTGTCGTGCCAGCACATGCGGGTCGTGCAGGGCTTGTTCGTAGCCAAAAACCGGACCGCCCGGTATGCCCACCGCATCCAGCCGTGCGACCCAGTGGGCCGTCGGTTCTTGCGTTGTCACCGATTCAATGTCGCGTTCAAGCGCATCCACGTTCTTGACGCGCAATGCCTGAGTCAGGTACTCAGGGCGCTGAAGCCAGTCGGGCTGGTCGATGACTTTTTCACAAAAGGCCACCCACATTTTTTGCGTGCCCGCACCCACCGTGACATAGCCATCGCGGGTGCGGTAGGCCTGGTAGGGGGCAGAGCGCCTGTGGCGGGTGCCGGTGGCGGTAGGGATCTCGCCTGAGCCAAAATAAGCCCCGAATTCCCAAGGGGTCCAAGCCAGCCCTGCCTCCAAGAGCGAGGTCTCTAGGTACTGACCTTCCCCAAAACGCAGTTTGCCAATCAGGGCACCCAAAATCCCCGACAGAGCCGTCACGCCACTCGCAATGTCGTTCATGGCAATACCCACCTTGGCCGGACGCCCACCGGGCGCTCCGGTCATCATCATGATGCCGGACATGCCTTGGGCAATGATGTCAAAGCCCCCTTTTTGGCCATACGGCCCGGTTTGGCCAAAGCCCGACATGGAGGCGTAAATGACACCGGCGTTGTGTGCGCGAACGTGCTCGTAGTCCAGCCCCATGCGCTTGACCACCCCCGGACGGAAGTTCTCCAGAATGATGTCTGCCTTTGCAGCCAATTGATGGGCGATTTTCAGTCCGGCCGGATCTTTCAGGTTCAGCGCGATGCTTTGTTTGTTGCGGTTGAGCACTGCAAAACAATAGGATTCACCATTGACCTGTGGCTCAAATTGGCGCGATGTGTCGCCTTTGTCGGCGTTTTCGAGTTTGATGACCTCGGCCCCCATGTCCGCCAGGACCATGCTGCAGTAAGGGCCAGCCAGGACGTTGGTCAAATCCAGAACACGCAGGCCAGATAAGGGGAGTTTCATGGAGGGCTTTCTTGGATGGGCGTGAAGATTTAGCGGCCTGTGAACACCGGCTTGCGTTTTTCCATGAAGGCGGTGCGGCCTTCGGTGAAGTCGGCGCTGTTGAAGCACTGCGCCACCAATTGGTCGCACAGGGCCACATTGCGCAAAGAAGCGTCTTTGACGATTTCACCCACAATGGTCTTGATGGAGCCCACGGTCATGGGCGCGTTGGCTGCAATGGTGTCGGCATATTGGGTCACGTAAGACAACAGCTCTTCCTTGGGCACCATGCGGTTGATGAGCCCCATGGCAAGGGCTTCGGGTGCACTGAACTGCCTTGCAGTAAAGAAGATTTCTTGCGCAAAGGAGGGCCCCACCACGTCCACCAGTTTGCGCACACCGTCGAATTCGTAGCCCAGCCCCAGTTTGGCGGCAGGCACAGCAAAACGTGAATGGTCCGCTGCAATCCGGATGTCGCAGTTCAGTGCCACGCCCACGCCGCCGCCAATGCAGTATCCCTGGATCATGGCCAAGGTGGGTTTGTTGAGGTTTTTCAGGGCCTGCATGCCTTCTTGGGCCACCGCGTCGTAGCGCTGGGTGGCTGCGGCCGAGTCGCGTTGCTCGGCGAATTCCGAAATATCGGCGCCCGATACAAAGGCCTTGTCGCCCGCCCCATGCACCACCACCACGCGGATGTCGTCATCGCGGGCAAAGTCGTTGGCAATGTCCGCCAGTCCCTGCCACATCTCAAGTGACACGGCGTTGTGTCGGGCGGGATTGTTGAAGGTGATCCAGCCCACATGCTTGTCTTTGTGGGCAGACATTTTTTCAGTTTTCAAAAAACTCATGAAGGGACTCCAAGGTAATGGGTTGTCAGTATGAGACGCATTGGGGGGGAGCCAAGGTTACCCGTGTGACAGGTGCCCCAAAAGGCTGGATTTACCGCCATGCCCAAGCGCTGAGCGCCAAACAGGTGATGTAACGGTGCAAAATATCATGTATAGGTGGTATGCATTCAATGAATATCAAAGATTTGGACCTGAACCTCTTGCGTTTGTTTGACGCGGTGTGGCGCACACGCAGCGTGAGCTTGGCCGCGCAGCAGCTTGGCATGTCACAACCGGCGGCCAGCCAAGGGCTGGCACGCTTGAGATCAGTGCTGGGCGACGCCTTGTTTGAGCGCAGTGGCGCGGGGGTGCGACCGACGCCGCGTGCCGACCGGCTGGCGCAGGCGGTGCAGTTGGCGCTGGGTACGATCGAAGATGCGCTCAACGCCTCGCAGGTGTTTGACCCGCAGCGCTCAACCCGCGTGCTGCGTGTGCACCTGAGCGACATTGGCGAGGCGCGTTTTTTGCCCGAATTGGTGCTGGCGCTGCAGCGACACGCGCCGGGCATGCGGCTCGAAGCCATGCCGCTGCCGCACGACAAAATCGCCCCCGCGCTGGACAATGGCCAACTGGATCTGGCGATCGGTTTTTTGCCCGAGGTGGACGACACCCTGAAGCAGCCTTTGATGAGCGACCGCTATGTGGTGCTGATGCGCCAGGGCCACCCGGTGGCGCGGCGCTGGGCACACCTCCAAAAAGCACGCGCTGCCCCCGATGCTGCGCAGGCCTTGCTGGCCGAGCTGGAATTCGCCGCCGTGCGCACCCATTCAGACACGCTGCGCATTTTGGATTTGATGCATTGGCAGCACCGTTTGCGCCTGACGGTGAGCCATTTTTTATCGCTGCCCGGTATTGTGCGCAGCACCGATCTGGCGGTCTTGATGCCACGCAATTTTGCGCAAGGCTTTGCCGAGGCAGGAACTCTGGCCCTGATCGAGCCCGATTTGCCCTTGCGCGACTTCACCGTGTCCATGCACTGGAGTGCCCGCTTCGACAAAGATCCCGGCTTGCAGTGGTTGCGGGGCACCGTGTCCCGACTGTTCAGCACCATCGAGGTCAAGCCATGAACACTTTCAAACCCTACTTGAGTGCCATCGAAGCGTCCAGTCTGGCCGAGGTGCAGGCGCTGCCCGGCCTTGTGCTGCTGGAGTTTGGCACCCAATGGTGCGGCCACTGCCGAGCCGCCCAGCCCTTGATCGCGCAGGCTTTGGCTTCGCACCAGCATTTGCAGCACCTCAAAATCGAAGACGGCCCGGGCCGTGCGCTGGGCCGCCACTACCGGGTCAAGCTCTGGCCCACGCTGGTGCTGTTGCGCGATGGGCATGAAGTGGGCCGTTTGGCGAGGCCTGCATCCGTGCAGGCCATACAGAAATTGATGTTCGAAGTTTGATTTACAGCAGATCCGTTTGACGGATTCCGTATGGAGGAAAAATCTGGACATGATCCATTCGTTCATCTGCCGCAATACCGAGGCTTTGTTCAAAAGTCAGCCCGTGCCCCGCTTCAGAAACATCGAAAGGGTGGCACGGCGAAAGCTCTTGCAATGACGTGCTGTCACGGAATTGATCAGTCTGAGAGTCCCTCCCGGCAACCCCTTGGAGGCCTTGAAGGATGATCGAAAAGGACAACACAGCATGTGGATCAATGACCCATGGCGTATTTGTTTTGTCTGGCACGACAACGGGGCTTACCAATTTGAGATAGTGGACTGCCACTGAGGAGTTGAACATGACCGAATGACTAGACGAAATTCATTCTGGTGAAATCTTGTTGGAAGACTTCATCAAGCCCATGGGCATTTCTGCGCGTCAGCTGGCCGAGTAAGGCATGCGTCAGGCCACCCGAACACTGACCGATGCGATAGCCCCCCGTATTCGGGTGTTCCAACAGCCTGCAGCCACTTGAATTAACAGGGGCTGGCTACCCTTGAGCCAGCAAAACTCCGGCGTCTTCGTACCAGAACATCAGGGCATCGTCGTAGCTTTCCCACACACAACCGTTGCAGCCACGCCCGCAGCACGAAGTGGGCTCTGGTGGTGGCGCTCTGAAATCGTGGCCTGCTGCTTGCAGGCGTTGTTGAAACTGCGCAATGCCACGGCGCACGGACGCGCGCTGGGATGCGTAGGGGTCGATGATGGGGTGTTCGTTCTCGGCGCTCATGCCGTATTGTCTGACAAGGCGAGTCCAATTTTTGTGGGGCTGAAGTCGCTGGACTAGGGAGTGGGCTTCACACTTTGGCCTTGGATCACCGTGTGCGCGATCATGCGCTCATCGCCCAGCACGATCATGGCAAACAGCCATTCGGCCAGGGTTTCGGTTTGAGCGGTGCGGCGTGCCAGCAGGGGCGTGGCCTGGGGGTTGAGCACCACGAAGTCGGCTTCGCAGCCGGGCAGCAGGTTGCCGACTTGGCCGTTCAGGTCCAGTGCAGCGGCCGCGCCTGCCGTGTGTTGCCACCACAGGTGTTCGGGTAACAGGCTGATGCCCGGTCTGCCCACGCTTTGCCTGGCCACGGTGTAGGCCGCGTGCATGGTGTGAAAAGGGCTGAAACTGGTGCCGCCACCCACATCGCTGGCCAAGCCGTAGCGCAGACCGGCCACGTCTGACGCGGTGTAGTCGAAGAAGCCACTGCCCAAAAACAGGTTGCTGGTGGGGCTGACAGCAGCGGTCGCACCCACCTCGGCCATGCGGCGGCGGTCGGCATCATCCAGATAAATGCAGTGCGCGTACACCGAGCGCTGGCGCAGCAGGCCCGCGCGGTCGTACACATCCAGATAGCTGCGCGCTTCGGGGAAGAGTTCGTGAACCCAGCGGATTTCGTCCAGGTTCTCGGCCACATGTGACTGAATCCACACATCAGGAAATTGTTGAGCGATTTCGCCTGCGCCGTGCAGCTGAGAGGTGGTGCTTGTGGGTGCAAAGCGCGGCGTGATGGCGTAACCCAAGCGGTCCACACCGTGCCAGCGGCGAATCAGGTCTTCGGTTTGGCGCAGGCTCAGGACGGTGTCGTTGTCGCGCAGGCCGTCGGGGCTGTGGCGGTCTTGCAGCACCTTGCCGGTGACCATGCGCAGGCGACGGGCCTGAGCCTCGGCCATGAAGGCATCGACCGACTCGGGATGCGCGGTGGCAAAACACAGCGCGGTGGTCACGCCGTTGCGCATCAGCTCATCCAAAAAGAAGCCGGTGACTTCGTGCGCGTAGGCGGGGTCGGCAAACTGCTTTTCGTGCGGAAAGGTGTAGTGCTCAAGCCAGGGCAGAAGGCCGTCGGCGGGCGAGCCGATCACATCGGTTTGGGGGTAGTGAATGTGCAGGTCGACAAAGCCTGGCGCGATGCACAGACCCGGCCAGTGGGTGACTGGCAAATCAGGGTATGTCGGCGCGAGTTCGCGGTAAGGGCCGATGGCTTGAATGCGCACGATGCCATCGGCTTCTCGGGCAGTGACCAGAAGGCCGTCGGTTTCATGGCTGGCTTTTGGTTGTGCCGGGTCGGTGAACCACAGTAAGCTCGCTCGCCAAGCTTGGATGTCGGTCAGGTGGAAGGCGTGGCGCATGGTGCGGTTGGGTCTGAATACGGGGATAAACACCCGGAAAAATCGGGTTTTGGCAGTGTTACATTGTGCGGCAATCTATTGGCTTGCAAGGCCCGGATCATCGCTAAAGGCACGGACTTTGCAAGAGACTTATCAGACCCTCCATCGCACCCGACATGACCACACCCCTTTTGTCTTTGCAAGGCATCACCAAACGCTACCCGGGCGTGGTGGCCAACCAAGATGTGTCGCTGACCGTGATGTCCGGCCAGGCCCATGCTGTGCTGGGCGAAAACGGCGCGGGCAAGTCCACCTTGATGAAAATCATCTATGGCTCGGTCAAACCCGATGAGGGCCAAGTGGTCTTCAATGGCCAGCCAGTCAACATCCGCAACCCGCAAGAAGCGCGCAAGCTGGGCATCAGCATGGTGTTTCAGCACTTCAGTTTGTTTGACACGCTCACCGTGGCCGAAAACGTGTGGCTGGGGCTGGACAAGACGCTCAGCTTGGCCGAAGTGACCGAGCGCATCGTGGCCAAGGCCAGCGAATACGGCCTGGACTTGGAGCCCGAGCGCCCGGTGCACACCCTGAGCGTGGGCGAGATGCAGCGGGTGGAGATCATCCGCGCCTTGTTGACCGAACCCAAGCTCTTGATCCTGGATGAGCCCACTTCGGTGCTGACCCCGCAGGCGGTTGAAAAGTTGTTTGTGGTGCTGCACAAACTGGTGAGCCAAGGCTGTAGCATTTTGTACATCTCGCACAAGTTGCATGAAATTCGGGCGCTGTGCAGTGCCTGCACGGTGCTGCGGGGCGGCAAGCTGACGGGCGTGTGCGACCCGCGTGAAGAAACGAATGCTTCTCTCAGTCGCTTGATGATTGGGGCGGAGCCCCCCGCTTTGGCGCATGTGGCGCGTGCGCCGGGCGAGCTGGTTTTGTCGGTCAAGAGCCTTAGCCTGACGAGGAAAGACCCGTTTGGCGTGGACTTGGAGGGCATCAACTTGCAGGTTCATGCAGGTGAGGTGGTGGGACTGGCCGGTGTATCGGGCAACGGGCAAAGGGAATTGATGTGGGCCTTGTCGGGCGAAGACACCCGGGCAGGCCAGCAGTGCGGCCCAGCCAGTGTGACGCTGGCTGGCCAAGCGGTGGCAGCTTTGGGGCCGGTGCCGCGAAGACAGATGGGTCTGCACTTTGTGCCCGAAGAGCGTCTGGGACGCGGCGCTGTGCCCTCGCTCAGTCTTTCGCAAAACCTGCTGCTCACGCGCAGCGAAGCCGTGGGTGCGGGCGGTTGGGTGCGCATGGGGGCGTTGGCCGATCAGGCCCGTAGCGTCATTGAGCGCTTCAAGGTCAAGGCCTCAGGGCCGGATGCGCCAGCACAGTCGCTGTCGGGCGGCAATTTGCAAAAGTTCATTGTGGGGCGCGAGATCAGCGCTTCGCCGAAGCTGCTCATCGTCTCGCAACCGACCTGGGGCGTGGATGTGGGCGCGGCGGCGCAGATCCGTGCCGAGATTCTGGCTCTCCGCGATGCGGGTTGTGCCGTCTTGGTCGTCAGCGAGGAGCTGGAAGAATTGTTCGAGTTGTCTGACCGTTTGCATGTGATCGCCAAGGGGCGCTTGTCGCCGTCGGTGGCGCGGACCGAGGCCACGGTGGAACGCATAGGCGAGTGGATGAGCGGCTTGTGGCCCGAGGCCAACCAGGCTATGTCTGCAAAAGAAGGAGCTCAACATGCTGCAGCTTGAACTCCGTCCCCAAGCTTCAAATCTGTGGACCTATGCGTCGCCAGTGTTGGCGCTGTTTCTCACTGTGCTCTTGGGTGTGGCGCTGTTCATGGCGCTGGGCAAAGATCCCCTGCGCGGTTTACAAATGTTTTTCTGGGAGCCGATCAAAACCAGTTATGCCTTGGGCGAACTGATGGTCAAGGCCACCCCGCTGTTGATCATCGCCTTGGGTTTGGCGGTGTGTTTCAGATCCAATGTGTGGAACATCGGTGCCGAGGGACAGTTTGTCATGGGTGCGGTCTGTGCCGGGGGTGTGGCCCTGTTGGCTGACAAAGACACCGGACGCTGGATCGTGTTGGCGGTGCTTTTGGCGGGCGTTTTAGGCGGCATGTTTTGGGCGGGTATCACGGCTTTTTTGCGTGACCGCTTCAATGCCAACGAGATTTTGGTCAGTCTGATGTTGGTCTACGTCGCTGGCATGGTGCTCAGTTATCTGGTTTACGGCCCCTGGAAAGACCCGGCGGGTTTCAACTTTCCCCAGTCCAAAACCTTTGAGTCGGTCACGCAAATTCCGCGTTTGATGGATGGCTCCCGGGTCAGCGTCGGTTTGCTGTTGGGGCTGCTGGGTGCTGGATTGCTGTGGGTGTTTTTGTTCCGCACCCGGGCGGGCTTTGCCCAACAGGTGGGTGGGCTGGCGCCTGACGCTGCGCGTTATGCAGGCTTTTCTTCACGCAAGGCTTTGTGGGTGGCGCTGTTGGTGTCGGGCGGCGCTGCAGGTCTGGCGGGCGCCTTGGAGGTCGCCGGGCCCATTGGGCAGCTCACGCCTTACGTGCCTGCGGGTTACGGTTTTGCCGCCATCATCGTGGCCTTTGTTGGGCGCTTGCACCCCGCTGGCATGGTCTTTTCGGCAGTGCTGATGAGCATGTTTTACATCGGCGGTGAATTGGCGCAATCGCGCTTGGGCTTGCCCAAGTCGATCACGGGCGTCTTCCAGGGCTTGTTGTTGTTTTGCCTGCTGGCGTGTGACACCTTGGTCGCCTACCGCTTGCGTTGGGTGTCCAAAAAAATCGGGAGCGTGTGATGGAGTCGTATGCATTGCTGATCGCAGCCACCCTGAATGCGGGGACCGTGCTGGCCATTGCCGCCTTGGGTTTGCTGATCAATGAAAAGGCCGGGGTGGTGAACTTGGGGGCCGAGGGCATGATGTTGTGCGCTGCCATTGCAGGCTTTGCTTGCGTGGTGCACACCGGCAACGATTGGTTGGGATTTTTGGCGGGCATGGGCGCGGGCGCAGTCTTGGCGGCTGTTTTTGGGGTGCTGGTGATTTGGCTGGGCACCAACCAATACGCCACCGGTTTGGCGCTGAGTTTGTTCGGTGTGGGTTTCTCCGCCTTTGTGGGCATTGGCTACGTTCAAGAGAAACTGCCCGAGCGGCCCAATTACGAGATTCCCTTCTTGGCCGATATTCCTTTGTTGGGCCCTGCTTTCTTCAAACAACATCCGTTGGTATACGGTGCCATTTTGTTGGTTTTGGCACTGATCTGGTTCCTTTACAAAAGCCGCACCGGTTTGGTGCTGCGGGCGGTGGGTGAGTCGCCTGCGTCGGCCCATGCTTTGGGTTATCCGGTGCGCCTCATTCGGTTGGCGGCGGTGGTGGCTGGGGGCGCTTTGTGCGGCCTGGCTGGGGCTTACATCTCGGTGAGCTACACGCCCCTGTGGGTCGAAGGCATGGTGGCCGGCAAGGGTTGGATCGCGCTGGCGCTGACCACTTTTGCGACTTGGCGTCCGGCACGTGTTTTGCTTGGTGCGTACCTGTTTGGTGGCGTGACCATGCTGCAGTTTCATTTGCAAGGCATAGGTGTTGAAGTGCCCAGCCAGTTGCTCTCAGCGCTGCCTTACATCGCCACCATTGTGGTGTTGGCCTTGATCTCACGTAACCCTACTTGGATTCGGGTCAACATGCCTGCTTCTTTGGGTAAACCTTTTTACCCCGGTTCATAATCTTTGTTTTTCCAACCCTGTAACCCTGTTTATAAAGGAACTGACATGACAGACATCTCCAAGCGCTCCATCGTCAAGATGGTGGCCCTGACCGCTGTGGCAGCCGCCGCACTGGTCGGTTGTGGCAAAAAAGAAGAGGCCCCCAAGGCCGCTGCCCCTGCTGCGGTTGCCAAAGCCGAGCCCCTGAAGATTGCATTTGCCTATGTCGGCCCTGTGGGTGATGGTGGTTGGACCTTTGCGCACGACAACGGCCGCAAAGAAATCGAAAAAGCGTTCGGCGACAAAGTGGTCACCACATTCGTTGAAAAAGTGCCAGAAAGCGCTGACGCTGAGCGCGTGATCCGCGACATGGCAGCCCAAGGCAATAAACTGATTTTTGGCACCACCTTTGGTTACATGGAGCCCATGCTCAAAGTTGCCGCTGACAACAAAGGCATCAAGTTTGAACACGCCACCGGCTACAAAACTGCCGAGAACATGCGCACTTATGACAGCCGCACCTACGAAGGTGCGTACATGGCGGGTGTGATTGCCGGCAAGATGACCAAGACCAACGTCTTGGGCGTTGTGGCTTCTATCCCAATTCCTGAGGTGATCCGCAACATCAACAGCTACACCATGGGTGCGCAGTCGGTGAATCCCAAGATCAAAACCAAAGTGGTTTGGGTCAATGAGTGGTTCAACCCACCGAAAGAGTCTGAAGCCGCCACATCGCTGATCAATGCCGGCGCTGACGTTCTGATGCAAAACACCGACTCATCGGCTGTGCTGCAGACCGCTGAAAAAATGGGCAAGCGTGCCTTTGGTTGGGATTCCGACATGACCGCCTACGGCCCCAAAGCTCACTTGGGTTCGGCTGTGATCAACTGGGGTCCTTACTACGTGAAGGCCGTGGGTGAAGCCCTGGACGGCAAGTGGAGCACCGGCTCGAGCTGGTGGGGCGTGAAAGAAGGCGCGATCGAGATGGTCAACGTGGCCGCTGACGTGCCAGAAGACATCAAAAAGCGCATCGCCGAGATCAATGCTGGCTTGAAAGACGGCAGCTTCTCCATCTGGAAAGGCCCGATCGTGGACCAGTCTGGCAAAGAAATGCTGGCCAAAGACGTGGTCGCCGATGACAAGTACTTGGGCGGCGTGATGTTCTACGTCAAGGGCGTGGAAGGCAAGATTCCTGGCAAGAAGTGATCTGACACGATCTGACGAATTTGTTTCGCAAAACCGCCCCTCGCAAGAGTGGCGGTTTTTTTTTGATAACCTGAGTCCGTTTTCGTTTTCACCAAGGCCCCGTTTTGTTCAAACACTTGGAAATTCCTGCCGTTGCCCCACCCAGCTGGCGGCAAATTCGAGCCGATTTTGGCGCCACCTACGCCGCCAATGCGCTCATTGGATTCATCTTTGCGGCCACCGGACCTGTGGCCATCATTTTGTCGGTCGGCACGCGGGGCGGCTTGTCACCTCAAGAGTTGGCGTCTTGGGTGTTCGGTGTTTTCTTTGTCAACGGTCTGGTCACCTTGTTGATGAGCTGGCGTTACACCACGCCCTTGGCTTTTGGCTGGACGATTCCGGGCACGGTGTTGGTGGGGCCGGCCTTGCAGCACCTGAGTTTTGCCGAGGTCATTGGCGCTTTTTACATGACCAGCGCCTTGGTTTTGGCGCTGGGTTTGAGCGGCTGGGTCAAGCGCGTGATGGCAGCCTTGCCCATGCCCATCGTCATGGGCATGGTGGCAGGGGTCTTTTTGCGTTTTGGTCTGGATATTGTGCGGGCGCTGGACAGCGATGTGCTCATTGCCGCACCCATGGTGGCCGTGTTTTTGTTGTTGTCTGCAAGGGCAGATTGGGGTAAGCGCCTCCCGCCCGTGATTGGTGCTCTGTTGGTGGGCGCTTTGGCGGTGGCGCTGTCAGGCCGGTTGGATGGCGCTGCAGTCGGCCAACTGGCCTTGGCACAACCGGTGATTCAGACCCCTGCGTGGTCCTTTGCCGCCATGCTGGAGCTGGTGGTCCCTTTGGCCATCACGGTGCTGGTGGTGCAAAACGGGCAGGGTGTTGCGGTGCTCAAAAGTGCAGGGCACGAGCCACCCGTCAACATGATCGCTGTGGCCTGTGGTGTGGGCGCTGCCGTGAGCGCGGTTTTTGGTGCAGTCAGCACCTGTCTGACAGGGCCGACCAATGGCCTGCTCACCTCATCGGGTGAAAGGCGCCGCCATTACAGCGGTGCGCTGATGTTCGGTGGTTTGGCTTTGCTGTTTGGCCTGATGGCGCCGACCTTCACCGGTCTCATGCTGGCGGCCCCCAAAGAGTTCATCATGGTGCTGGGTGGCTTGGCCATGCTGCGTGTTTTGCAAGGCGCGTTTGTGGCCTCCTTTGGGGCAGGCAAGTTCTCTTTGGGCGCCCTGGTCAGCCTTTTGGTCACGGTGGCTGACATTGGTCTGTTCAACATTGGGGCCGCCTTTTGGGGTTTGGTGGCCGGGTTCGCCGTGTCGTGGTGGATGGAGCGGGCTGATTTCAAAAGCACTTGATTGTCAGCTTTTGTCCGTCATATTTCTCAAGGACTTTGTTGACCGTGTAAGCTGAGTTGTCGTTTCTGGCCACATTGGACAGAACAATGCTTCCCAAGAGGGCACCATGCTGGAACGTTTCATTCAGAACAAAAAACTCGACGCTGCCAAGCAAGCTACCAAAAAGCTTTTGAGTGCCCGGGGTGAGGCCAATGCGCAAAGCATGGCCGTCAAGTTGATCGACAACTACGAACACTTGGACAAGCGCAGTCAAACGGATTTTTTCCACCACCTGTCCAACGAGTTCAATCCAGACCCGGCGATGGTGATGGATGCCGCCAACCGCTACAACACCGAGCGCAACGATGCCAGTCTCATCCATTTGTTTCAGACAGTGGAGCCGCCCCGGCAAGAGTTGCTGCGGCGGGTCAACCGGGCGCCTGCCGGGACCGCCACGATTTTGAAAATGCGCCAGACGCTGCTGTCGTACCTGAAGGATCATCCCGCTTTTCGGGCCACAGATGCAGACATGCACCACTTGCTCAGCTCATGGTTCAACCCGGGTTTTTTAGAGCTGCACCAGATCACCTGGAATTCACCAGCTCAGTTGCTTGAAAAAATCATTGAGCATGAATCGGTGCATGCCATTGATGGTTGGGACGATCTGCGCCGCCGCTTGCAGCCAGACCGCCGTTGCTTTGCATTTTTTCATCCCCAGTTGCCGGGGGAGCCGTTGATTTTTGTGGAGGTGGCGCTGGTACCGGGCATTGCCAAGGACATCGCTGGACTGATCAACAAGCAGGCACCTGTGGGTGAAGCCAAGAGTTTCAAATCGGCGATCTTTTATTCCATCAGCAATTGCCAGCCTGGCCTCAAAGGCGTGTCCTTGGGTAATTTTTTGATCAAGCGCGTGGCGCAAAAATTGATCGAAGAGATGCCCTCGCTCAAAACTTTTTGCACCCTTTCACCCATTCCTGGCTTGAGTGCCTGGCTCGACTCGGGTGCGCCTTTGCCCGAAGACAAGCTCAGCGCCGTGCATTTGCGCAAATGGCAAGAAGCCCAAAAAACCTTGTTGCTGGGTGGCCTGAGTTGGGCCGAACGCCTGAAGGCGGGCTGGCACCCCGATCGCTGCAATGAAGCGGAAAAAACCGGGCTCCTGCGTCTGTGCGCCCTTTACCTCGTGCACAAAACGCCCGAAGCCCGGGGTGATGCGGTGGGCAAGTTCCACCTCAGCAATGGCGCAACCTTGCACCAAATCAATTGGGCCGCTGACTTGTCTAAAAAAGGACTCCAACAGTCAGGTGGACTGATGGTCAACTACCTGTATGAACTGGACAAAGTCGAGGAACAACACGAGGCCTTCAGCCAAAAGAAGGTCTGTTTTTCACGTGCTGTGGACAAGTTGGTTTAACGGGGTGCTTTGTGAATGTGGGCGCTGTCCGATGGCGCGTCGCACCAGGCCTTTGTCAAACAGAAGACAGGCTTTGGGCGCGATTCTGATAGCCTGAAACTCTCTATTCTTTTCAGTGAGACATCAGTTGTGAACTCTTTGACTCTGAACCAAGCCAATCAAATTTTGCAAGGTGCCATCCAAGCCGCTCGGGCCGCAAATTACAAACCCATGGGCGTTGTGGTGCTGGATGAGTCCGGACAGCTGGTGGCTTATGCGCGTGAAGACGGCGCCAGCATGTTCCGCTTTGACATTGCACGGGGTAAGGCTTGGGGCGCTGTGGGCATGGGTTCGTCCAGCCGCGCCTTGGCTGAGCGCGCCAAAGACAACCCGAATTTTTTCGTCGCCTTGGCTGCTACCGCCGAAGGCAAGTTTTTGCCACAGCCGGGCGCTGTGCTCATCAAGGATGCGCAAGGCCGCATTCTGGGCTCTGCCGGGGCCAGCGGCGGAACTGGCGATGAGGACGAGTTGATTTGTATGGCGGGCATTCAGGCTGCTGGCCTGGTGGTTGGATAAGCCCGTGGCTGCAGTTGCAATAACCAAAGCGGCTTTCCCGCGTGTGGGCCTTGTGGGCCTGGGCATCATGGGTGGCACCATGGCCGAGGCCTTGTTGCAACAGGGCTACGAAGTTTGCGGTGCGGACATTGACCCCAAGGCGCTGGCTCGCCTCAAGCGCGCGGGTGGCTTGTGCCTGAGCAGTGCCGCTGAGGTGGCTGCTCGGTCAGATGTGGTGATCGTGTCTTTGTCGACCTCGAAAGCATTGGCTCAGGTGACCGAATCGATCGCATCTTTGCCCAAGGCGCAATGGCGACACAAGCCCATCGTCATCGAAACCAGCACCTTACCCATGGCGGACAAACAAGCGTGCGCTGATGCACTGGGCAAACTGGGCATCACGACCCTGGACGCACCCATCAGTGGCACGGCGGTGCGCATCAAGGAACGCGCCTGGACATTTTTTGTCAGTGGCAAGGAAACTGCCCACCGCAAGGTTTTGCCTGTCTTGCAGGTCTTCACCGACAAGGTGTCGTTTGTGGGGCCCTATGGCAACGGCACGAAGATGAAGTTTGCAGCCAACCATCTGGTGGCCATCTACAACGTGGCTTATGCGGAATCCGTGACGTTGGCCCGAAAAATGGGACTGAACCCCCAAGACGTTCTCGACCTCTTTGGCAACAGCCCCGTGCTGGGCACAGGTGTCATGCGGCTCAGAATGCCCATGATGCTGGAACGCCAATACAGCCCACCCACCATGAAGGTGGAGGTTTGGCAAAAGGACATGCAGGTGATTGGCGACATGGCCAAGTCGGTGGATTGCCCGACCCCGCTGTTCTCGACCTGCGCCGCCATCTACACCAGCGCCATGGCCATGGGGTTGGCGATGGAGGACACGGCTTCTACCGCCGAGGTCATGTCGAGCATGGCCGGCGTGGCACCCGCCAAGGGTCGAGGCAAAAAACCGCTCAAGCCTTGATTTTGGCTTTGGCTTTGGCTGGACTTTTGACCGGTTTGGTTTTGACGGGACGTGCCAATTTTTTGGCCGCTTTTTCGGCCGCTTCGATCAAAGGCAACTCATCGCGCACCGCCTTGTAGGCATCCAGCGCAGCTGGGCCACCGCAGTAAAGAAAAGAGTGCAAAATCAACTCGCGCAACTCTTCGCGCGATACGCCGTTTCGCACAGCGCCACGCAGGTGAATCTTGATCTCGGCGGGGCGATTCAAGGCGATGCACATCGACAGCGTGGCCAAGCTGCGCTCTTTCAGCGTCAAGCCAGGACGGGTCCAGACTTTGCCCCATGCGAACTCGGTGGCCAGCTCCTGAAAAGGCATGTTCAGGTCATCGGCATTGGCAAATGAGCGTTCGACGTAGTCATCACCCAGCACCTTTTTGCGCATGGCCAAGCCTGCACGGTAGCCCTCAGACTTGGGTTGAGCGCTGGACTTCTTGCTTGTAGTGGTTTTCATGGGTCTTGATCAATCTGCTTTGATGTTGGCCGAACGCACGACAGCACCCCATTTGGCGATCTCGTCTTTGATGTAGGTGGCAAACTGCTCGGGCGTATCGCCCACTGGCAAGGCGCCTTGCTGGTTCAGTTTTTCGGCCACATCGGGCAATTTCAGAATGTCCACAATTTCACGGTTCAGCCGCATCACGATGTCTCTGGGTGTCTTGGCCGGGGCCACGATGCCGACCCAGGAATAGGCTTCATAGCCCGGCAATCCGCTCTCTGAAATGGTGGGAATGTCGGCCAGGGACGGCACACGTTTGGCGCTGCCCACAGCAATCGCTTTGAGCTGACCAGACTTCACCTGGTTGATCACGGAAGGAATGCTGCTGTAGAGCATCTGGACTTGCCCAGCCAGCAAATCGGTCAAGGCAGGGCCTTGCCCTTTGTAGGGAACATGCATGGTTTGCACATTGGCCATCGAGTTGAACAATTCGCCCGCCAAGTGACCTGAGTTACCGCTGCCAGGGGAAGCAAAGAACAGCTGTTTGGGTCTGGCTTTGGCCAGGTTGATCAACTCCAGCGTCGTTTTGGCGGGCACCGATGGGTGAGTGACCAAGAGCAGAGGGAAGTTCACCATGTTGGTGATGGGTGAAAAATCCTTCAAGGGGTCATAAGGCAATTTGTCGTAGAGGCTGGGGTTCACCGCCATGGGCCCCGCTGCCGCCACGGCCAAGGTGTATCCGTCTGCAGGCGATTGCATCAAAGCCTGCAGACCCACAATGCCATTGGCGCCTGCCCGGTTATCAACCACAACTTGTTGCCCAAGACGTTCATTGAGTTTTTGTGCGACCACGCGTGCAATCACGTCGTTGCCGCCACCGGGCGGGAAGGGCACGATGATGCGAATAGGTTTATTGGGGAAAGCTTGCGCCATCACAGGTGCTGCAAAGGCGATGAGCAGGCTAGGCAACAGAGCAAACAAGGTCTTGGTGAGACGGGTCATGGGATCTCCAATGAGGTGGTGCAGATGGCACAGGTGGCAATGCATTGATACTTGCACAAAGCCTGAGATGCGCTGTAATTTGGGTGACAAACACATCAAGCGCCGCCGAGCAAAAAGGCTGTTGATGGTCACGCCGCAAAGACAATTTCGCGCCAGCGCTTCGCTGCCTGCTGAGGGTGCAAAATAAGGCATGGATTCAATTTTGCGTACTTCAGTCAACAACGGCATCTATGCCCTGCACAACCTCGCCGGTCTGCATGTGGGCAACTTCAAATGGGTCAATGGCCAATGGAAATTCAAGGCCGTCGGCTACGGACCTTCGGGCAAGGTGATGCCGGGCCATGGGCCTTTAACGCAATGGCACAACACCTGTTTTGATCGGCTGGATGAGGCCCTCATCCGGGCCCAATTCTTCAAGGAGTGATCATGTTCAAAGTCCATGCGGTAGCGCCTGACCGTTTGTCCGAATTACTGCGCACCATGCCCAAGGCCGAGCTGCACATCCACATCGAGGGTTCTTTGGAACCTGAGCTGATCTTTCAACTCGCCCAGCGCAATGGGGTGAACTTGCCCTATGCCGATGTGGCCGCCTTGCGCAGCGCCTATGCCTTCACCAACTTACAAAGTTTTCTGGACTTGTATTACGCCGGGGCCAGCGTGCTGCTGCACGAACAGGATTTTTACGACATGGCTTGGGCCTATTTTGAAAAAGCCGCCGCCGACCATGTGGTGCGGGCCGAGCTGTTTTTTGACCCGCAGACCCACACCGCACGCGGCGTGGCCATGAGCGTGGTCATCGAAGGCTTGAGCCGCGCCTGCCGCGATGCGCAAATCCGGTTGAACATCAGCGCCGATTTGATCTTGTGCTTTTTGCGCCATCTGTCCGAAGATGACGCGCTGGCCACGCTGGAGGAAGCCATGCCTTGGCGCGAACACTTCATCGGCGTGGGGCTCGATTCGAGCGAACTGGGCCACCCGCCCGAAAAGTTTGCCCGCGTGTTTGCCCGCGCCCGCGAGCTGGGCTTGCATCTGGTGGCCCATGCGGGTGAAGAAGGCCCGCCCGCGTACATCTGGGGCGCGCTGGATGAGCTGCAGGTCGAGCGCATTGCCCACGGCGTGCAAGCCATCCACGATGCGGCGTTGATGCAACGCTTGGCCGACAGCCACATGCCGCTCACCGTGTGCCCGCTGTCCAACCTCAAGCTGTGCGTGTTCAAAAACCTGGCTGACCACAACCTCGGCCAGATGCTGGACGCGGGCCTGTGCGTCACCATCAACTCGGACGATCCGGCCTACTTTGGCGGTTACTTGAACGACAACTACCTGCAAACTTTTGCGGCCCTGCACCTGAGCGCTCAGCAGGCCTACAAACTCGCCGCCAACAGCATCGAGGCGAGCTTTGCGCCCGAAGCGGACAAGCACCGTTGGATGCACGATTTGAAAGTGTGTTTTCAGGGGTTTGCGGAGCAAGATTAATTGGCTTTGCGCTCTGGGTAAAATCCCACTCCGAAGCCCGCCGCCCCGGCGGGCTTTGTTTTGTTCAATCTCGGGGCCATGTAGAGGACTACCATGTATAAAAACCTCGCTGCCACGCTCGTGGCCGCCTGCTTTTTTCTTCCGGCCGTTCAGGCACAAATTTCCACCACAGCGCCAGCCAAATCCACCGCGCCCATCAAGGCCGGTTTTGTCTATGTCTCGCCCATCACCGAAGCGGGTTGGACGCGCCAGCACGACGAGGGCCGCAAGGCGGTCGAGCGGGCTTTGGGCGACCAAGTCAAAACCACCTTTGTGGCCGATGTGCCCGAAGGCGCTGATGCCGAGCGTGTGATTCGCGACCTGGCCAGCCAAGGCCACCAGATCATCTTCACGCCCAGTTTTGGTTACATGGAGCCCACACTGCGGGTGGCCAGAGATTTTCCGAATGTGAAGTTCGAATCGGTCACGGGTTTCAAGACCGCGCCCAATGTGGCGGCTTCAAATGCCCGTTATTACGAAGGCCGTTATTTGGCCGGTATCGCGGCTGGTCGCATGAGCCAAACGAATGTGGCCGGTTATGTGGCGGGTTTCCCGATTCCCGAGGTGCTGCAGGGCATCAACGCATTCACCCTGGGCATGCGCTCGGTCAACCCCAAAGCCACCGTCAAGGTGGTTTGGCTCAATGCCTGGTTTGATCCACCCAAAGAGCGCGAAGCGGCCATGGCCTTGTTCAACCAAGACGTGGATGTGATCGCGTTCCACACCGGCTCCACTGCCGTGATGGCTGCGGCGCAAGAGCGCGGCAAGATGGCCGTGGCCTACCACTCCGACATGCGCAAGGTCGGCCCGGACGCGCAGATCATCGCCGTGACCCACCAGTGGGGTGACTACTACACCTCACGCGTCAGGGCTGTTGTGTCTGGCACCTGGACTTCGGGCAATGTGTGGGGCGGCATCAAGGACGGAATGATCCGCGTGGGCGAGTTCGGCCCCAAAGTGCCCAAGGCCGTTCAGGATGAAGTGCTCGCTCAGCAGCGGCTGATCGGGACTGGCAAGTTGCAGCCATTTACCGGACCCATCACCGACAACGAAGGCAAAGCCATGTTGCCCGCAGGGCAGTCTTTGAGCGATGCCCAGATTTTGAACATGAACTACCTGGTGCAAGGCGTGCAGGGGCGCATCACACGTTAAGGCCTTCCGGCCTGGCAGGGTGGCGCCTGCCAATGCTGCATGAAAAAAGCCGAGGCGGTTGAGCCTCGGCTTTTTGTTGAGCGCTGATCAAATCAGGGTTTGAGCAAGGCCAACAAGCTTTGCAGGTTAGGCGCTTGGCCCAAATTCCAGCAGCTCTTCAAGATGGCGTTGACACGGTCGACACCCAAGATCGGGTTGGACAGGTCACGGAACTTGCTTTCCAGGTCGGCATCGGTCATGGGCTTTTGCAGCGAGCCAATGGCGTGCTCCACATGCACTTTCACGCTGCGGCCATCGTTCAGGTGGGCCGTGACGTAAACGCTTTCTTCGCGCACCGAGGTGTCCACCACCGCTTGCACTTTGTCGCGCAGGCTGACCACGTCTTCACGGCGCACGATGTGGTCTGAAAACTCGTCTTCGCCCGCACGGCCAAAGATCAGACCCACGGCGCAGCCGTGGTACACGCTGAACTTGCCTTGCAAGCCGTCCTGGGGCGTCTTCTTGCCGGTCAGTTCCAGCACCAAGGGGTGAACGCGCAGCTCGATGCTCTTGACTTCTTCTGGCTTGACACCTTGCGCACGCAACTGGGCGCAAGCGTCGATGCTGGGGTGGATCACGATGCCGCAGGCAAAGGGCTTGTAAGCGTTGAAGCTGATTTCAAAACGCTCGCCCAATTCGTCTTGCGCCTCGCGCCAGTCGTATTTGGTGGACAAGACCTGTGCCCAGCCGCGTGGTGCTTCCAGTGCCCGGGGGCTTGAAGTGAAGCCGTGCTTGGCCATGAGGGCCGACATCAGGCCCGCACGGGCAGCGCCCCCAGGGTGGAAAGGTTTGGTCATGGTGCCAAACTGCTCGCGCAAGCCCACCGGTTGCGAAGCCGCAATGCCCAAAGCCATGGCCGTTTGCTGTGCATTGAGCCCCAGCAAGCGGGCGCATGCAGCGGCCGCACCCAAGGTGCCGGTGGAGCCGGTGATGTGCCAACCCCGGTCGTAGTGTTGGGGGTACACCAGATTGCCCATGCGGCAAGCCACGTCAATGCCCAAGACCAAAGCGTCAAGCACTTGCCTGCCTGAGCTGTTTTGGGTTTCGGCCAAAGCCATCACCGCAGAGGCCACCGGGCCTGCGGGGTGGATGATGGTTTTGAGGTGGGTGTCGTCAAAGTCAAACGTGTGCGAAGAGATGCCGTTGAGCAAGGCCGCATTGGCCATGTCCACGCGTTCGGAACGACCGGCAATGGTGGCTTGCTGTGCGGGGGCCAGCATGTTGACAGCGGCCAAGGCCGATTCGACGGCTTCGTGTTGGGCTGCACCGATGGCGCAACCCAGCCAGTTGAGAAAAGTGCGGTGTGCTTCGTGATCCACCACATCGCTCCAACCTTTGGAGGGGTGTTCGGCCACAAAGCGGGCGAGTTCGGCAGTGATGGGAGGCGCGTTGTGGTCAGCGGCCACCGCGGTATTGATCGTCATGTTCAGTCCAGTCAGGGTTTCAAAAAAATCAGGCGTCCAAGTTGATCTTGCGTTCGCGGGCCAGGTCGGTCCAGCGGGCCAAATCGCGCTTCATGTACTCGAGGAATTGGTTGGGTGTCATCGGGGTCAACTCCACAGCTTCTGCGCTGAGCTTGTCACGGAAGTCCGGTTGTGCCAGCACTTGGGCAATGGCGTCGTTGATCTGCTTGACGATGGGCGCAGGCATGCCAGCCGGGCCGACCACGCCGTACCACTGCTGGGCGTCAAAGCCTTTAAGGCCCGCTTCTTCCATGGTGGGCACATCCTTGAGCGCAGGGTGGCGCTGGTTGCCAGTGACGGCGAGCGCACGGATACGGCCACCTCGGATGTGGGGCAGAGCGGCAGCAAGGCCAGGGAACATGGCCTGAGTTTGTCCGGCGATCAGATCGGTGGTCGCGGGGGCGATGCCACGGTAGGGGATGTGCACCATGAAGGCCCCGGTCTGAAGTTTGAACAGCTCTGCCGTCAAGTGTGTCAATGAGCCTGCGCCGGCAGATCCATAAGAAATTCGTCCGGGGTTTTTCTTCACGAACTCGATGAATTCTTTGACGTCTTTGGCCGGCGCATTGGCGTTGACCACCAGCACATTGGGTGTGGTCCCAATCATGCCCAGCGGCGTGAAGTCCTTGATCGGGTCGTAATTGAGTTTGCGTGTGGCGGGCGCCGTGCCGTGCGTGGCGACATAGCCTTGCATCAGTGTGTAACCATCGGGTGCGGCTTTTGTCGTCATTTGCGAAGCAATCACACCGCCGCCGCCGCCGTGGTTTTCAACCACCATGGTTTGGCCCAGCACTTTGCCGAGGCGCTCGCAAACTTGGCGGCCAATCATGTCGGAGCCGCCGCCAGCGGCCACGGGCACGATGTATTTGATGGGGCGATTGGGATAGGCCGCCTGCGCCAGTGCCAAGTTGGGCAAGGTCAGCATCAATGGGGCAGCCTGTATCAGGGTGCGTCGTTTCATGTTGTCTCCTGTGGGTTGGTGGGGGGGGGCATGCTTTGCTCTGCGGTAATGCTGGGTTGTAAACGGGCATAAGCACTGGCCACGTGCTTCGCCAGCATGTCTTTGGCGCGCTCTGAATCGCCGTTGGCGATGGCGAGGGTGATGTCATGGTGTTCGGCAATCGACGTCTTCATGCCCGTCACGTGCGACAAACTTTGCAGCCGGGCCAAGTGCAGTTTTTGGACCACTTCTTGGTAAGTGCGACTGAGCTGCTCGTTCTGGGCACCTTGCACAATCAGCCAATGAAAGTGCAGGTTTTCAGAGTAATAAGCGGCCAAGTTGGCGGCCTCTTGGGCAGTCATCATCAGGGCAATGGACGCGCTCAAGGCTTGGGCCAGTTCTTGTCGGGGCGTGGCGGCCAAATTGGCGGCTTTGGCGCCTGCGAAGCTGTCCAGCAGGCTGCGGATTTCGTACAAATCCTGAACCTCTTTTGCCTCAATGGCCCGGACAAAAACGCCCGCGTGTTTGCGTGAAACCACCAAACCTGAGCTTTCAAGCTCTCGCAGTGCTTCGCGCACAGGTACCCGCGAAACCTGAAGACGACTGGCCACATCGGGCTCGCTGATCCGGTCGCCGGGTTTGATGTCCCCCTTGAGGATGTGTTCCAGCAAGTCTTCACGCACCAATTTGGCCAGCGAGGTGTCTCGCATCGTTTTGATGCGATCCGAGGTATCGGCGGTGATCCAAGGGAGCATGGTGTGAAAATTAAAATTTTGAATATCGTATACGTTATTCAATCAATTCCAGTGTTTTATCGCCAATGTCAGGACATTGGAAAGGGCTTTGCCAAGCACCCGACGCATGGCCAGTTCACCCAAGGGTCTGTCCGAGGCCCATGAACCCTGTTCGGCATCGCGCTCTAAAATGCGGGCAAATCACCAAAGGCCAAACATGAGCATCAAGAGCGACAAATGGATCCGCCGCATGGCTGAGCAGCACGGCATGATTGAGCCGTTTGAGCCGGGCCAGATTCGTCAAAACGCGGCGGGACAAAAAATCGTGAGCTACGGCACCAGCAGCTACGGGTACGACATCCGCTGCGCGCCTGAGTTCAAAGTGTTTACCAACATCTACAGCACGGTGGTGGACCCCAAAAACTTTGATGAGCGCAGTTTTGTGGACATCGAAGGCGACGTTTGCATCATCCCGCCCAACAGTTTTGCGCTAGCCCGTACGGTTGAATATTTCCGCATTCCACGCAACGTGTTGACCATTTGCTTGGGCAAAAGCACTTACGCCCGTTGCGGCATCATCGTCAACGTCACACCCTTTGAGCCCGAATGGGAAGGCTATGTGACGCTGGAGTTCAGCAACACCACGCCACTGCCCGCCAAAATTTATGCTGGTGAAGGTTGTGCACAAGTCTTGTTCTTAGAAAGCGACGAAGTCTGCGAGACCAGCTACAAAGACCGTGGCGGCAAATACCAAGGCCAAGTGGGCGTGACGCTGCCCAAAACCTGAGGGCCAAAGCCTGGTTTTGGGCCCGTCAGCCCAAAATGCGACAATAGCGGGTTAATGACCGACTCTTTTTCCAATCTATCGCTGGCCCCGACGCTGGCACGAGCCGTGGCCGAAATGGGCTACGAATCCATGACCCCTATCCAGGCCCAAGCCATTCCGGTGGTGTTGACGGGCCAGGATGTGATGGGCGCAGCCCAGACCGGCACAGGCAAAACCGCAGCTTTTTCACTGCCTTTGCTGCAACGCCTGCTCAAGCACGAAAACCCCTCCACCTCGCCCGCCCGTCACCCTGTGCGCGCCTTGGTGCTGTTGCCCACGCGTGAGCTGGCCGACCAAGTCGCTCAACAAATCAAGATGTACGCCAAGTACACCCAGCTGCGCAGCGCGGTGGTGTTTGGCGGCATGGACATGAAGCCCCAGACCCTGGAGCTGAAACAAGGCGTTGAGGTGCTGGTGGCCACCCCAGGCCGTTTGCTGGACCACATCGAAGCCAAAAACGCGGTACTCAACCAGGTCGAGTACGTGGTGCTCGATGAAGCCGACCGCATGCTGGACATTGGCTTTTTGCCCGACTTGCAGCGCATCCTGAGCTTTTTGCCCAAGCAGCGCACCACGCTGCTGTTCTCGGCCACGTTCTCCCCCGAGATCAAGCGCCTGGCTGGCAGCTACCTGCAAAACCCCATCACCATCGAAGTGGCCCGTCCCAACGAGACGGCATCGACGGTGGAGCAGCGTTTTTACGCGGCCCAAGACGACGACAAGCGCCGCGTGATCCGCAAGGTGCTGGACGACCGGGGCATCAAACAAGCTTTCATCTTTGTCAACAGCAAGCTCGGTTGCGGCCGTTTGGCCCGATCGCTCGAGCGCGAAGGAGTGCGCACCGCCGCTTTGCACGGCGACACAAGCCAAGACGAGCGCCTGAAAGCCCTTGAGGCCTTCAAAAAAGGCGAAGTCGATTTGTTGGTGTGTACCGACGTGGCCGCGCGCGGCTTGGACATCAAGGATGTGCCGGCGGTGTTCAACTTCGATGTGCCTTTCAACGCCGAAGACTATGTTCACCGCATTGGCCGCACAGGGCGCGCTGGGGCTTCGGGTTTGGCTGTCACATTGGTCAGCCCATCTGACACCCGCTTGGTGGGTGACATCGAAAAACTGATCAAGAAAAAGCTGGAAGTCGAAACCCTGCAACTGGACACCCGGCCAGCAGGTCCACCGCCTGAAAAGTGGGGCGAAAGGGCAGAAGACCGCCCACGCGCTCGCAGCCAAGAAGGCCGCCGCCGTGATGACTACGATCCACGTGATGCTTTAGATGCACCGCGTGAGCGCCGTGGTGGTTTCCGTCCCGCGCCGATCAACCGCGATCCGTTCTTTGAGAAACCCTATGAGGCACCCGCTCAAGAGGGCTCACCCAGCTGGGAACCCACTGCGCCCAGGGTCGCGAGGTCTTCCATCTCCGCCAACATCAAGCCCAAACGCAAAGTAGCCGCATTGTTCAAGTCGGTCGATTGATCACTGAGCGGGCTGGGTTTTGCGGGGGTGACACACCACAGTCGCTGGCCCCTGTCAAAATCACACGATGCTCCGCACTACAAACCACTGTCTGAAACCGCTTGCGATGGCCATCCAATGGGCCATGGCAGGCTTTGTTGTTCTTCCTTGGGCTGCTTTGGCGCAAAACGCGTCCCCCCCTGCAGGGGCCGCCAACGCAACCGATCTGGGTCAAGTGGAGGTGCGGGGCAACCGCAACAACGACACCGAGATGCGGCGAGAGTCTTCGGCAGCCAAAATCATCATTGGTCGCGAAGAGATTCAAAAACAAGGCGATGCCAATTTGGGCGAAGTCCTCAAACGCCTGCCGGGCGTGACCGTGCAGGGTGTGCCTGGGCGCGGTGGTGCGATCCGCATGCGTGGTCTGGGCGGTGGCTACACCCAAATTTTGCTCGACGGCGAGCGCCTGCCACCTGGTTTTTCCATTGACAGTTTGCTGCCCGAACAGGTCGAGCGCATCGAAATATTGCGTGCGCCCACCGCAGAAACAGGCGCCCGCGCCATTGCGGGCACCATCAACATTGTTTTGCGCGAAGGCCAAAAGGCCAACCCCGATGATTTGAAGATCACCCGCTCGCGAGAGTACGGCCATGACTCTACCTCGCTCAATTGGGTGCACAACCTCAACATCCAGCCATTAACAGGCACGCTCACCATGTCGGTGACTGACCAATACCGACCCGACTCGAGCAGCACAGTGATCTCTTCCAATGTCTTGGGCGACAGCACCCGCAGCAACGAATCTCTGGGCCGGCGACAAGCCATTCATGCCAATGCGCGGCTGCAATGGCGGGGCGAGCAAGGCAAGACCCTGACCTTGACCCCTTTTGTGGTGTATTCGGACTTCGCAGGCAATGGCCTGATTCAAGCCAACCGTTTGGACACAGGTGGTGTGGCCTCTGAAACTGCACAAACGCTCAACCAAAGTCGTTTTGCCATGGCGCGGCTCAATGGCCAATGGGCCCAACGCCTGTCCGCCGATGACCGCTTGGAAGTGCGCTTTGGTGTGGGCCAGTCCGAGTACGACCTGCGGATGGACCAGACCCTGACCACGCCGAGCGCTAGCCCCCCTTTGTTGCTGAACACCACGCAATTCCAGAATTTTGTCGACCGATCTGGCAGCCTGAGCAGCAAGTGGACCCGTGCCATGGACAACGGCCACCAAGTGGTCAGCGGCGTGGAACTGGAAGGCGTGCGCCGTGTTGAAGAGGCCCGGGGCTTGCTGGATGACAACGCAGGCGATTTAACGGCCAGCACCCTGCGTTGGGCAGCCTATGCCCAAGACGAATTCAAAATCAACCGCCATTGGTCTGCCCATACCGGCTTGCGTTACGAGACCATCACGACCGAGGCGAACGCCACCTCGGGCTTGAAATCCAACACCAGTTCTGTGTGGACCCCTTTGCTGCATGCCTTGTGGAAACCCGATCCCGCCAAGCGAGACCAGGTGCGCATGAGCTTGACGCGCAGCTACCGAACCCCCACCTTGCACAACCTGATGGCGCGCCCCGTGAGCTCGGGTGAAGTGATCAGCCGCCCCACCCGTCCTGACCGCATTGGTAACCCAGACCTCAGGCCCGAATTGGCCACCGGCATCGATGTGGCCTTTGAGCGTTATCTTGCCGGCGGTGGCGTGCTCAGTGCCAACGTCTTTC
Source organism: Akkermansia muciniphila (assembly GCA_943331105.2). GTDB lineage: Bacteria > Pseudomonadota > Gammaproteobacteria > Burkholderiales > Burkholderiaceae_C > Limnohabitans_A. Next base: position 7,429 of record CALQKH020000003.1, on the reverse strand, counting down.
GCCGAGAAATCACCGACCTGATCCGTTACACCGTGACGCAGCAAAACGGTCGCTTCGTGTCATCCCCCATCAACATTGGCGATGCATCGACCCAGGGCCTGGAGTTGGAAGCGAAGTTCCGGCTCAACCAAGCCTTCACCGATGCTCTGCCGATCGACATCCGCAGCAACGTCAGTTTTTTTGGCTCCAATGTCAAGCAAGTGCCTGGCCCCAACAACCGGCTTGATCAGCAACCTGACATGACGGCCAACCTGGGCGCCGACTACCGGATTCGCCGCATCCCCTTGACCCTGGGCGGCAACCTCAACTGGAACCCGGACTACGACACGCGCCGCACCGAGCAGGCCATGTTTTACCAAGGCGTCAAACGGGTGGTCGATGTGTACGGCTTGTGGCGCATTTCGCCCGCCAGTGCCGTTCGGCTGACGGTCAGCAATTTGCAGCCGCGCGACTACATCACCGCCAGCACCTTTGACAACGGCACCTTCAGAGAAGCATCGCGCACCACCGACCGCAACTGGCGCAATGTCCAACTGCGCCTGGAAATGAAAATCTGATTTCAAGGAGACCCGCATGGCCATCAAAAATGCCGAATGGCACGATCGCATGTACAACAACCGGGCTTTGGTGCCCGACTTCGCCGACCATTTTGCCCATTGGCAAAACGCGTCGGTGACAGCCCGCGCCCAACTGAAGTCCACGCTCGATGTGCGCTATGGCGAAGGCCCCGGCGAGACGCTGGACATCTTCCCGGCCCAAGACGCCAACGCGCCTGTGGTGATCTTCATCCACGGTGGTTACTGGCGCAGCCTCGACAAATCCGACCACTCTTTTGTGGCCCCAGCCCTGCGTGACATGGGTGCCTGTGTGGTGGTGGTCAATTACGCCTTGTGCCCCGGCACCCCCGAGCAACCCGTCACCATCCCCGACATCGGTTTGCAGATGGCCAAGGCCACCGCCTGGGTCTGGCGGCACATTGCCGAGCATGGTGGTGACCGCAGCCGCATCAGTGCCATTGGCCATTCAGCGGGCGGCCATTTGGCGGCCATGTTGCTGGGATGCCACTGGAAGCAAGTGGGGCCCGATTTGCCTGCGGGCCTGGTCCGCAAAGCCATGTCGATCTCTGGCTTGTTTGACTTGGAGCCTATTCGTAAAACGCCGTTTGTGCAGGCCGATTTGCGCATCACCCCGGCCCATGTGCGCATGGCCAGCCCCGCCAGATGGCAGCGTCCACGCCAAGGTGTGCTGTACACCGTGGCCGGTGGCGACGAAAGCCCCGAATTTTTGCGCCACAACCGTTTGATTCACCAAGCTTGGGGCCCCAAAACCGTGCCCGTATGCGAAGACTTGGGCGGCCTTAACCACTTCAGCATCGTCACCGATTTGACGCGTCCAGGTACACGACTGAACGCTCTGGCCAAACAGTTGATCGCGCTTTAAAAAACAAAAAGTCCCAGCGTTAGTACCACTGGGACTTGGTTTCTCAGCCTCGCAGATGCGGGGCTTTTTTCAATCCAACTTGATGTTGGCCGTCTTGATGGCCTGGGTCCAGTCTGCGATTTCTCGGTCCAGCAGTTTGGTCATATCGGCTGGAGGAAGAAAGCGCACCTCAATGCCCGCTTGGTCAGCCCGCTGCTTGCTCTCGGGCAAGTCCAGACTGCGCTTGACCGCATCAGCCAGTTGGTTCACGGTGGCTGTTGGCGTGCCGGCAGGGGCGTACAGGGCCACCCAAGCTTCCAGATCAATGTTGGGGTAACCCGCTTCGGCCATGGTGGGCACTTGGGGCATGCCGGGGTGGCGTTTTTTGCCCGTCACAGCCAGCGCCTTGAGCTTGCCCGCCTGGATGTGTTGCATCACCGAGGGCGGTGTGGTCATGAACACCTGAACCTGGCCAGCCAACACATCAGCAATGGCCTGGCCCGAACCCTTGTAGGGCACATGCACCAAATCCACGGCAGTTTGTTGCTTGAAGATTTCGGTGCCGATGTGAGAGACCGAACCATTGCCTTGAGAGGCATAGTTCAGCTTGCCTGGGTTTTGCTTCAAAAACGCGATGAATTCACGCATGTTGTTGGCCGGCACCGAGGGGTGCACCGCCACCACGTTGGTGGCCACGGTGATCAAGCCCACGGGTGTCAAATCTTTCAACTCCCATGGCAGTTTGCTCATGAGTATGGGGTTGGCAATGTGGTACCCCGAGTAAGACACCAGCAAAGTGTGGCCATCTTTGGGGCTGCGTGCCACCTGTTGGTAAGCCAAGTTGCCGCTGGCACCACCTTTGTTGTCGATCACGACCGACTGGCCCATCAAACGGCCCAAAGGCTCAGAGATCAGGCGGGCCGATGTATCCACCAGGCCGCCTGGCGGCACGGGCACCACCAGGGTGATCGGCTTGCTGGGGAAGGCCTGGGCCATCAAGGCCAAGGGGGCGCACAGAGTGGCCAAGGCCAGCAGTTTGGATAAATGGCGACGTGTGCTCATGAGTCTCTCTCTCTTGCTGTGGTTTTATGAAATCAGCGCATGCCAATCTTGGCGTCATTGAAAATGTTTTTGGCTTCGCGAGGCAGGCTGCGCCAGTACTGGTGTTGTGAGTCGACGGTGCCGCCCAGGGCCACGGCCGCTTCCCAGCCCCAGCGCGGCTTGTACAGAAAGCTGCGGGCCAACGCCACCAGATCGGCGTCGCCACGCTGCAGCACAGCTTCAGCCTGAGCAGGCTCTGTGATCAGGCCCACGGCGATGGTGGTCAGGTCCGATTTGGCCTTGACCGCTTTGGCCAAGTGCACTTGGTACTCTGGCCCCAAGGCAATTTTTTGCAAAGGCGAGACACCGCCCGATGAGATGTGCACGAACTGCGCCCCGGCTTGTTTGAGCTGGACAGACAGCTCTGCGGTGTCTTCAACCGTCCAGCCACCATCGACCCAGTCGGTGCCCGAAATACGCATGCCCAGCGTCCCGCCAAAAGCCTCGCGCACCGCTTTGAAGACCTCCATCGGCAAGCGAATGCGGTTTTCAAACGAGCCACCATACGCGTCGGTGCGCTGGTTGGAAATCGGCGACAGAAACTCGTGCAGCAAATAACCGTGCGCTGCGTGCAACTCGATGGCCTCAATGCCCAGTTCGTGGCTGCGGCGGGCGGTGTTGACAAAGTCGGCCTTGAGTTGTGCGATGTCGGCCAGGCTCATCTCGGTGGGAGACGCTTCATTGGGCAGGTGGGGCAGGGCGCTCGGGGCCACGGGCTGCCAGCCACCGTCTTCGGGGGCGATCAGCATGCCGCCATCCCAAGGGGCAGCGCTCGATGCCTTGCGGCCTGCATGGCCGATTTGGATGCACACGGGCATGTGCGGGGCCAAGCGGCGGGCACGGTGCAGTTTGTCACCCAGCGCCGCTTGCGTGGCATCGTCCCACAGGCCCAAGCAGCCGGGGCTGATGCGGCCCACGGCCGACACGGCTGTGGCCTCGATGGTGAACAGGCCCGCGCCGCTGTTGAGCAAGTTGGTCCAGTGTGTCAGGTGCCAATCGGTGGCCTGGCCGTTGTCGGCCGAGTATTGGCACATGGGTGCGATCACGATGCGGTTGGGCAGGGTGAGGGGTCCGGAGGGTGCGTTGAAGGTGAAGGGGGTGAACAGCAGGCTCATGGTGTGGGGCGTGGAGGGTGGCATGGGTGGCGCTGGCACAGCCAGCGCGGCATGGGCAATTGGGCGGCAATCCCAACGCGAAACGTGCGATCTTAGGCAAATCAAGAGGCGAGGCTTATCTTCTGCGTGACATCAATCACTGCCCGCACTCGGGCATTCTGGAAATTCGTCCCAAATGACCCATTCAGCTTGCAATGGCGCATCGATGGTCAGCAACTGCCCGCTGACGGGGTGGGGCAGTTCCAGACTTTCCGCGTGCAGCCACAACCGCTGCAGCCCGATCAAATCAGCCACCGCGCGGTTCAGCGGCCCTTTGCCGTGCGTGGCGTCACCAATGATCGGGTGCGCGATGTGCTTCATGTGGCGCCGCAGTTGATGGCGACGGCCTGTCAGCGGCTCCAGAGCCACTTCGGCGCAGCGAGTACTGGCAAAGCCTTGCTGGGGTTGGGACTGGGGCCGGTTCTGCGGTATTGGCAACTCAAAGCGGCGCAATGTAGCAAAGCGGCTTTGGGCGGGCTGCACTTCTGTGCGCTCGGTGCGCATGTCGTCGGGCATGCGCTTCAAGGGGTGGTCAATCAGGCCTTGGTCCAAAGGCCAGCCGCGCACGATGGCCCGGTAAGTTTTGTGCAGGCCCGCGCCTGACTCAAAAGCTTGCCCCAGCGTTCGCGCCACATCGGCGCTCAGTGTAAACAGCAACACGCCGCTGGTGCCTTTGTCCAAGCGGTGCACGGGCCAGACATGCCGCCCGATCTGTTCGCGCAGGGTTTGCAGCACAAAGCGGGTTTCACCCTTGTCCAGCGGGGTGCGATGCACCAGCCAGCCCGCAGGTTTGTGCACGATGGCGAGATAATCGTCCAGGTAAAGGATGTCGAGCATGTTGTTCTTATTGTCACCCGCCAAATCTCTGGACTACGAAACCCCCGCCGCAGGCGTGCCCCACACGCTGCCGCAGTTTGTGCCGCAATCGCAGGCCCTCATTGAGGTGCTGCGCCAAAAGTCGCCCCAGCAAATCGCCGAGCTGATGGACTTGTCGGACGCACTGTCGGCCCTGAACGTGGCCCGCTACGAAGCCTGGACCCCTAAGTTCACCGCCAAAAATGCCAAGCAAGCCGTGCTGGCCTTCAATGGTGACGTGTACGAGGGCCTGGACGCCAAGACCCTGTCGGCGCAAGACCTGGACTGGGCGCAAACCCATGTGGGCATTTTGAGCGGTCTGTATGGCGTGCTGCGCCCGCTGGACTGGATGCAGCCCTACCGCCTGGAAATGGGCACCACACTGCAGACCGACAAGGGCAGCAACCTTTACAAATTTTGGGGACCGCAAATTGCCGAATACCTGAACGCCCAGCTGGCCCAAGACAAAACCCCGGTCATCGTCAACTTGGCCTCGCAAGAGTATTTCAAGTCGGTGGACCGCAAAACCCTCAAGGCCCGCGTGATCGAATGCGTGTTTGAAGACTTCAAAGGCGGCAAATACAAAATCATCAGCTTCAACGCCAAACGGGCGCGGGGCCTGATGGCGCGGTATGCGGTGCAAAACCGCATCACCCACCCGGAAGGCCTGCTGGGCTTTGACCTGGAAGGCTATGCCTATGACGCCGCTGTCTCTGAACCCGACCGTCTGGTGTTCCGTCGCAAGGTGCAAGCATGAACACCCCCGAACAATCGCAGCTGGGCAAGTCCAGTGCCTATGTGGACCAGTACGACGCCAGCTTGCTGTTCCCCATTCCCCGCGCCACCAAGCGGGCCGAGATCGGCGTCACCGGGCAGCCGGTGTTTTTTGGGGCCGATATGTGGACCGCGTTCGAGCTGTCCTGGCTCAACACCAAAGGCAAGCCGCAGGTGGCGCTGGCGCACATCACCGTGCCTGCCGAAAGCACGCACATTGTCGAGAGCAAGTCCTTCAAGCTGTACCTCAACAGCTTCAACAACACGCGCCTAGACAGCGCCGACGTGGTGCGCGACATGATCCGCCGCGACATCAGCGCAGCCACCTGGCACGGTGGCGCGGTGCAGGCCAGTGTGGGCGTGAAGCTGCTGCTGCAAGAACAGTTTGACGCCGAACCGGTGCACGAGCTCGACGGCCTGAACCTGGACCGCATGGACATTGAGTGCACACGTTACGAGCCTGCGCCTGACTTGTTGAGCGCCAACGCCGAAGAGCTGCCTGTGAGCGAAACCCTGGTCAGCCACTTGCTCAAAAGCAATTGTTTGGTGACGGGCCAGCCCGATTGGGGCAGCGTGCAAATCACCTACAGTGGCCCGCAGATCGAGCAAGCGGGCCTGCTGCAATACATCGTGAGTTTTCGCAACCACAACGAGTTTCATGAGCAATGCGTAGAACGCATCTTCATGGACATCTGGACGCGCTGCAAACCCACCACCCTGACGGTGTACGCCCGCTACACCCGGCGCGGTGGGCTGGACATCAACCCTTGGCGCACCAGCGCGCCCGGTGCGCTGCCTCCCAACGTGCGCACGGCTCGGCAGTGAACCCCTTCACCCCGTTCCCCAACATGTCACCCACCACCCGCCGCGTTGTTCAGGCCTTGTTGTACGAAGCCATTGCCATCGCCGTGGTTGGGCCGGTGTTAAGCCTGGCCTTTGACAAGTCGCCTGCCTCCACCTTGAGTCTGGCGGTCGTGTTGTCGAGCATTGCGCTGACGTGGAACTACGTCTTTAACTGGCTCTTTGAGCGCTGGGAGTCGCGTCAATCGGTGCGTGGCCGTTCCTTTGCCCGGCGGCTGGCGCACGGGGCCGGTTTTGAAGGCGGCTTGGTCATCATTCTTTTGCCCGTCATGTCGCTGTGGCTGGACATTTCGATCACCGCTGCCTTACTGGCCAACTTGGGCCTGCTGGCCTTCTTTTTCTTCTATGCCATCGCATTCACTTGGTGCTTCGACCGGGTCTTCGGATTGCCCGCTTCTGCTCAGGCGGGCGATGTCAAACAGAGTGGATGATCCGAGTTTCCAGCGATTGTTTTGGTCAAGGTTTTGACCCCACACACCCAGCACCCCGCACGACATGAACGAAAATGCTTACAAAATCCTGTTTGTCTGCATGGGCAACATCTGCCGAAGCCCCACAGCCGAAGCGGTTTTCTTCAAACGGCTGGCTGAGCAAAACCTATTGCACAAAGTCCAAGTGGACTCGGCAGGTACGCACAACTTCCACCCCGACGCACCGCCCGATGAACGCAGCCAAAAGCATGCGCTCAAAAGAGGTTACGAGCTGGCGCACCTGAGGGCCAGGCCGGTGGTGGACAGTGACTTTGAAACCTTTGATTTGCTCTTGACCATGGATTGGGACAACCGTGCACTTTTGGAAGAAAGATGCCCCGCACAGCACCAACACAAGATCCGTGGCTTGGCGGAGTTTTTGCTCACCACGCAGGCCCCGGTGATCCCCGACCCTTACTACGGTGGAGACCAGGGCTTTGAGCATGTGCTGGATTTGATTGAAGAAGCCAGCGAGGGCCTTGTGAAATTCGTCACGCACAAGGTGCAGCGTTAAAGACCATCTCTTTTGGCCAACCAAGACCCCACCCCCACCGCACATCTCTCTGTTGAACACGAGCTGCGCCATGTGCGTGCGCTCATGCACCTTGAGCAACAGGAAGACCAGGCGCAGTTCAAGCTCAAAAATGCCAGTGCCAGCATCAAAGAGCGCCGTCGGCGTGGCCTGACTTGGTACCCCGTCACCATCACCCAAGAAGACATTGGTTTTGGGGGCAAGGTGGTGCTGGAGCTGGAGCGCCCGGCGCATCGGCAAGACCTGCATTTGTTTCAGGTGGG
>CALQKH020000002.1 GCA_943331105.2 Akkermansia muciniphila | reverse complement strand
GGAATTGTTCCGACGATTTAACTGACATCAAATTCTGTACATTGACGTTGGATCGAGCGCGCACAAATCAATCCCCATCCTGCGGCGCCCAACTCATAGGAAGAGGGTGCTCAATCGTCGCCATCAAAACTTTATATACATTGGCCAGTCTGCGGCGCGAAAATTTATATACATTGAGTCAGTTCAAGCGAAAACTCTTTATACATTGAGCCAATTCCGAGCCACAATGTTTGCTCTACAGGTGCTTAAAAAACCAGCACCGTAAAAAGAAATGACACTGGTTTACAGCTTGCGTCACGGAAGTGAAATTTAAATATCACTTTATAATTATATGGGTATACTACAAGTATACTACTTTGACCCAGTCAAAAACAGCTAAGTTGTTGTTTTTAAAAGGGAAAAAGGTGAAATGTTGGCGTTTTCACACTGCAGGGGTCGCAAGTTCGAAACTTGCATCGCCCACCAAAAATTCCCAATGAAATCAAGCACTTAGAGTAAACTCTATGTGCTTTTTTATTTGCGGTGTCCTAAAAATATCCTAAACGCCTGTTTTCGGAGCCCCAAAAGGGTTCACTTTTACTGCGGTGAACACGGCAGATTTGAAGTTGCTCGCACCAAACTGTTTTGAGCCCCTTCAGAGAATTTTGAGGATTGAGTGCTGCGGCCTCCACGAAACCCGGGGCGATTCATTGAGATTTTTGTCAGCGCGGCTAGAGACGACGAAGGGGGAGGGCTTCGATGAGAGCGGCTGGATTTCCAAGTGAAAGCCAAGCTCGTCGGGGAATTCGTAGCTCACGCAGACGACGCGTACGAGCTGGCCGATGTTGGTGACACTCGGGTTCGTCTTGAACGATGACGGCTAAGTCGCCAGGGCGGCAACGCAGACCACGGAATTGATCAGTCATGAACAAACTCCTGCACCTCGTCAACATTGGTTTACGCCCATGTTGCACGCTAGGTCAGGAGTGCTGGGACGTTTAGCGGATTTAAAGCCCCCGCAAGTACCTAAGTTGGGCGATTGGCTTTTAAATCACCAATGGACAAAAGTTACCGTCATTGATGACGGACTGCGGTCCAGTCAGGAGCATTAGCCGTGGGCATTTACTCACAAATGCGACCCTTTTGATGAGCGCGAGACGACGGAATTGCGCCGAGCGCATTACTCACTGGGCCTCAATCTTGGCCGACTTTACTATGCCCGCATACCTCTGGCGCTCAGACTGCAAGTATCGCGTGTAGTCAGCCGGGGATCTTGGGTCTGGCTCGTAACCACCTTGCACCAAGAAATCGCGCAACTTGGGCTCAGCCAAAGCGCGGCGGGCAGCGGCATTTAGCCTGTCAATGATCAATGGGGGAGTGCCAGCCGGCGCGAAGAGACCGTGCCAGCCGCTGTCGAACTGAAAGCCCTTTACGGACTCGGTAATCGCCGGCACTTCTGGCAGCAAGCTCCAGCGCTTTGCTCCGGTGAAGCCCAATACGTTTACCTTGCCCGCCTTGATCTGTGGCAGCGCGACTGTCGGCGGAATGAACATGGCTTGGACTTCTCCGCTGATGACTGCGTTAAGCGCTTGTGCAGCGCCTTTGTATGGGACGTGTGTTAATTCGAACCCTGTGCTGTCGGCGAAGGTCTGGGCGGCTAGATGCAGCGTATTGCCAATGCCGGGCGATGAGAATGCCAAACCCTTGTTGCTTTTCGAATAGGCGACCAACTCGGCGATCGTTGAGGCGCCTAGCTTGGGATTGCTGATCAGAAGATAACCATCTCCCAGCACAATGTTGGTGATAGGCGCTAGGTCGCGCTCCAAGTCATAGGGGAGCTTCTTGTAGACGCTCGGGTTAATCACGAGGGATGCTGTGGTCAACAGGAGCGTGTAGCCATCAGGCGCCGCCTTAACCAGTGCTTCGGCCGCAATAATTCCGTTGGCGCCCGCCCTGTTGTCCACGTTAATGGGCTGACCCAATGCCCGTGACATGGCCTCCGCTACGTTACGCGCAATCGTGTCCGGCGTGCCTCCGGCGGCGAAGCCCACCAGCAGGCGTATAGGACGGTTCGGATACTCCGCTGGCTGGGAGTGCGCCGATCCGGGCAGTTGCCAGGCAGCTAGCGCGACCGAGGTCGTTAGAATTTGGCGTCTCTTCATCAGTTCCCTCCAGGTTGCAGAGCGGGTGCTCAGGAAAACTGTAAGGCCCACTGTGCGACTTCTACAATCCGCTCGATGCGAGAAAGTCCACAACATGGACGCTGAGTCCAAGACCTTGACGCAAGGCGCACAAAGTTTACGCCGGGCTCTTGCCGTACTGCGAATAGTGGCCGAGACCCAGGAACGAGGTATCCGTCTGGTCGATTTGGTGGAGGGTACCGGATTCAACCGTCCTACGGTTCATCGCATGCTCCAGGTTCTGCGTGAGGAAGGTGTTATCGAGCAGGACTCGGAGACCCGCCGCTATCGTGTCGGCGCGGAGCTTGCACTGCTTGGTATGGCACGCGGCAACCGGTTCCCCATTCGCGGAATCGCCGAACCCTTTTTGCACGAACTGGCAGACAAGGTGGGCGACACAGTGTTCCTGACCATTCGGCAGGGATGCGACAGCATCGCCATCAATCGCGTCACTGGGAATTATGCAATTCAAGTACTCGCTACTGAGACAGGCGTACGCAGGCCACTCGGAGCGGGTGTCGCGGGTGTCGCCATCCTCGCCAGTCTTCCGGCCGTCCAAGCCGTCGATATCACCAGTCGCAACGCGCGGCGACTGGCCAGGCTCGGCGTGAGTGTGGAGACCCTTCAGGCGCGGGTGGAGGAAGCACGGGCGCTCAATTACGCCTGGGCACCAATAGGAGTGGTGCCGAACACTAGCGCCGTAGCCATCCCGATCCTTGATGAGCACTTCAGTCCCCTGGCAGCTGTGACTGTGGTTGGGATGACGGAACGACTGCACGAACGCCGGCTTGCCGGCGTCGTCGCTGCATTGCGAGATACGTCCCAACAGATCTCAAAGCGACACAACGAACTCCGAGCGCGATCAAAATAATGTTCATTATGTGGACATTCGCAGGCGATGCGTATCCCAGGGGAGGGCCTTGCGGCTAAATTCGCAATTTTCGACTTGGGCCGGCAAGATGAAAGCTATACAAATCCGAAGCACCGGCGGACCCGAAGTGTTGGAGTATGTAGATCTACCCGATCCGCAACCTGGACCGGCCGACGCCATTGTTCGGGCTGAGGTAATTGGTGTAGGAAAGCCGGACGTAATGATCCGCACGGGCGTCTACCCTTGGATGCCATCGCTCCCAGCCATCCCCGGCAATGAGATGGTTGGCGTAGTGGAGGCGCTTGGGCCTGATGCAGGCAGAGTGCAAGTCGGACAACGCGTTCTCGTTAGTTCGCGAGAGTTATCGACTCGAGGTGGATGTTATGCGGAGCGCATATGCGTACCTGCGGCATCGCTCTTCTTGTTGCCACAGAGCGTGGATCCTCTGATGGCGGTGAGCATGGGCAACTACCAACTTGCGATGGGCATGCTCTTTGACTCCGGCTCAGCCCCCCCAAGATCCATCGTCGTACAGTCTGCAGCCGGCGGTGTTGGCATCGCGCTGGTCCAATCTGCAGCGGCACACGGCATACAGGTGATTGCCGTGGGCGGGACTGAGGAGAAGTGTGCTTACATCAAATCGGCCGGTGCCCACTACGTTCATCTGCGCGGCAGCGGGGATCTACGGGAGGCAGTGCAGGCAATCACTGCGGGGCGTGGTGTCGACATGGTTTTTGACCACATTGGCGGCTCTGGCTTCGTCGCCCAGTTAGACCTTCTGGCCGCACGAGGCACTCTGCTCTCATACAACGTGTTGCAGGGAATTCCGCAAGAGAATATGGTGGCGGAACTGCGTAGGCGGCTCGATCGCAGCGTCGCTATCCGCAGCTACTCCATACACGTTTTAGATCACGACCCTGTTCGCCGGCGGGAACTGATGCAGACCGTGATCGACTTACTGGGGGAGTCGCGCATCCGGCCGCCTATGCCTCAGAGCTTTCCCTTGCGGAGCGCCCAAGAGGCGCACCGACTCCTAGACGGACCTGCGCTTCTAGGAAAGATCGTGCTCGTGCCATGACCGACTGAATGGTGTGACGGGTAACCCACGTAAGCCCCGTTCCATATTGTGGACATCCATCGCGTCCGTGCCTTGCCGCTGCGCACCAGGATCTCTAAAGTTCAAATTTTCCAAGAAGGGTTAAGACATGGTGATGATTACTGACTCACAAGTGCACGTTTGGGGCGATGAAACTCCTGATCGCCCCTGGATTCCGGGCGGACAAGAACGCCTGCGCCACATGGGACACTTGCCGTCGCTCGGCGTCGATTACCTCGTGCGCAAGATGGATGAAGGCGGTATCTATCGCGCCGTCCTCGTTCCGCCCACCTGGGACCAGGACCGTATCGACGTAGCGCTCGAAGCCTGGTGCCAGTTTCCGGATCGCTTTCGAGTGATGACGCGAATTCCGGTGAACAAGCCTGATGAGGCACGCAAGATGCTGCAGCAATTACGCGGCAAACCGGGCGTGGCAGGCGTGCGGCTGACGTTCAGCTTCGAGGTCGAGCGGGACTGGATCCACGACGGCACAGCAGACTGGTTCTGGCCATACGCAGAGGAGCACGATATACCGGTGATGATGCTCGTGCCGAATGGCAAGGACAAGGTTGCGAAAATTGCCAAGGCACACCCGAAACTGCGCATTGCTATTGATCACATGGGTATTCTCGGTAACACAACGGATGATCGGATCGCGCCATACATTGATGCGACGGTAGCACTAGCGTCACATCCGAACGTGACGGTGAAGTTATCTAACATCCCGAGTTTCTCGACGGCCGGGTATCCCTTCGCTAACGTGATGCCTCATGTACAGCAACTTGTGAAAGCGTTTGGCGCTGAGCGCTGTTTCTGGGGCTCGGACTTTTCACGCATGTTGGGAAAATATGGAGTCGACTACAAGGACGGGGCTGCACTCGTCACCGACCACATGTCCTTCTTATCGCAGAGCGAAAAGGCTCTAATCCTGGGTGACGCCCTCTGCAGATGGTTGCGATGGGACGTTAGCAAGCCCGTCGACGCATCGTAGTGGAGGCCATATGGATCTAGGAATATCGGGCCGAAGTGCGTTGGTCTGCGCGTCGTCCAAGGGCCTCGGGCTCGCCTGTGCCTCGGCGCTCGCGCTTGAAGGGTGCAACGTGACGATCAACGGACGTGATTCGCAAGCTCTGGAGCTAGCGCGGGAAGAGATTCGGGAGCGTTCTGGCGCCGATGTGGCAACGATCGTGGCGGATCTGAACACGGTTGAGGGACGCGAACGGATCATCGCTGCCTGCCCGCAACTCGACATCCTAGTCAACAACAATGCGGGTCCCCCGCCGGGTAACTGGGTGGATTTTCAGCGTGACGATTGGCTTGCGGCTATGGAATCCAACATGCTTGCACCCATCGACCTTATCCAAGCTTTTGTCCCTGGAATGCGTCAGCGCAAATTTGGCCGGGTGGTGAATATAACTTCGGCCATGGTTAAGGCGCCACTGGCACACATGACGCTGTCTACGGCAGCTCGTGCAGGCCTTACGGCCTTCTGCAAGGCGATCTCACGGGAAGTGGCGGTGGACAACGTGACTATCAATAATTTACTTCCTGAGCGCATTGACACGGGACGGCAGAAGTTCATGATCGAGCGGCGGGCTAAGCTGGACGGCGTCTCAGTTGAGGAAGCGAGACGAACGATCACCAACACCATTGCTGCACGCAGGTTCGGGTCGCCAGAGGAATTCGCTTCGGCATGTGCTTATTTGTGCAGCGACCTGGCGGGCTTCATCTCAGGGCAGAACTTGCAGATAGACGGGGGCACTTACCCCGGCGTGATCTAACTGTTGGACGCAGTTGGGTAACTTCGCGATTGCACTGGATTTAAAAAAAGGGCCCGTCGGCGCTGCCTTCGGCCTGCATCGCCCACCACTTTTGGAATTTCCTCTTCCAAATCAACGGCTGTTAGGGTTTTCTTCACACTTGTTTTAGGTTTTCTAAGGCAGTGTTCTAGGAAATCCCATGCGCAAATTCAAACACCCCATCGATCTCAAAGCTGCAGCGGATGCGGCTTCATCTTTTGTTCCCGTTGACGTCACGTTGGCTGAACTCGTTCAAGCGCATTCGCTGGCAAAACCTCGTCTTGAACTGGCGCTGCGGCTCAGAAAATGGTGCGATCCAGTCCATGGTTTTGGTCATGAATCGGCATGGTCCATTTCCAGTGAACGGCTGCAAAAGGCAGCAGAGGCGTTGGTCGAATCAGGCTATGCAACTTCCACAGTCAACAGAGATATTGGTGCCTTGGGACAAGTCTATACATGGGCTGTTGTGAATCGTCGGATGGCTCCCAGAGGATTTATCTCTCCCACACTTGCCGTCAAGCGCTTCGAGGAAAAAATTCGGTATGTGGCATCGTCAGAGCAGGATATTTTGTCTTTGCGCCTGGCCGCAAAAATGGGCAGGGACCGCTTGTTCACGCTGTTCGTCTGGATGCTGGTGGACTCTGGCGCACGCAAGAGTGAGTTGCTTCAAAGGTCATGGCAAGAACTCGATATCGTTGGCGGCAAACTCATCGTGCCCAGAACCAAGAACGATGATTCGCGAACACTGTTCTTTATGCCAGAAAAGATAGCATTGGCCAAAAGGTTAAAGCCTGCATTGGCTGTCGGTTCTGCGGATCGATTGATCTTTGCGGGCAAGAACGGCATCACGCCCATTTGCTATCGAAAGAAGTGGCGCAGCATGACGGGCATGTAGCGACGTCCAGATCTGAGCGTGCATGACATCCGACATTGGGTCGCTGCATCACTGTTGAGGAATGGCGTGGGTGTTGGGGTGGCTTCTCAAATCCTTGGTCATCGGGATCAGACCATGCTGCTGCGTCGGTATGGTCACTTAGACCACATGTCACTTCTCGAGGCGCAACAAGCACGGTGGCAATCGGTCAAAGCGTTAACCGCGCTGCTCAATCCAAGATGGTCGTTTGCTGCGGTGTGAAGTTGTGACATTAGGCTCGGGGAAGTGTGAATTCTTGCCGAGGTCTCCAGTTTCTCAAAGTGTGGAGCCTCGTCAGATACCGGGATGATTTATTTCAGTCATCAAAGTACATTCCCTTTAGTAGGACCTTGCCTTGCCTACCACCTTGAGCTGAGTGAACGATTGCCTCGTGTATGTCGCTTAACTCGTAAATCTTTTCAACGTTCATTCGCAATACGTTCTGAGCTGCTGTCTCAATTAAGGCTGGATATACGGTTTTTGCCTTTTGTCTGTTTTCGGGATCGCTGAACCAGTTGGCCAGCCAAAATCCTTGAACTTGGATGTTTCGAAAAACCAGGTCGTGTGCTGAAATGGTGCTGGGAGCCCCGCTGAGAAGACCGTAAAGCACCAATCGACCTTGCGGACTCAAGCTGGCTGCAAGGGCTTGTGAGGCAACGCCTCCTACAGCATCCAAGCCCAGCACAACGGTCTCACCACGCGTTATTTTCTGAACCTCAGCCTTGAGTGAGTCCGGATCCTTGCCATCGTCGACTAACCAGTATCCGCCTTCATCAGACGCCACGGCCTCAGGACGGCGTACGACATTGATCAAATTGATGTTGAAGTGGGCAGCCAACTGTCGAGAGCACTGACCAACAGCGGAATTCGCGGCGTTTTGAACAACCCACTGCCCGGGTTGGATTTCCACTTGATGTTTAAGAAGTACCCAAGCAGTTGCTGGGTTGGCAGCCAGCATGGCTTGCTGGAGCACATCCGAATTCGATGGAACAGCGATCAAAGACCGTCTTTGAACAACAAGTTCATCAGCCCACACACCGAAAACGCCAATGGGAAGCACTCGGTCACCTGCATGGAGGTCGGTGATCTCACTGCCTGTTTCAAGCACAACAGCTACGCCCTCATGTCCCGGAACGTAGGGTACAGAGGGCTGATGACCGTATTGCCGATTCATTTGCAGCAAGTCTGCTGGAAGAATATTCATGGCCAACATACCAATGCGGACTTCCTTAGGCGCAAGGGGCATTCGAGCATCTTGGCGAATTCGAAGGCGCTCAGATACCGGTACCTGAGGATCGCAGCTGATGACTTCAACCGTCCTCGGATTGTGTGATTCGTTCAAAAAATGGTCCATGGGGTGAGCCTTCACAATCAATAGTTGAATATCAGCGTTTGAGAAGCACAGGTTGATCAGCAATTGTTCGATTTCCGCTCACTACAGCTTCCATCAGGGGTTGTGCTTCTGGGTCTACCATGCAGTCGCAAAAAAGAGTTCGCTCAGCAGCCAAGCCTTGTTCATGACTCCATCGCGTGGCATTTCGGACCAGTTTTTTGATGTTGGCACATGCTCTCGATGGAACGGTTTGGATTTGTCTTGCAAGCTTCATGGCATCGGCCATCACATCATCTGAGCATATGGAAACTAAGCCCACGGCAAGCAGTTCTTGAGGGGTAAAAACCTTGGCCGTCAAAAGACTGAATAGGGCGGGGCCCGCTCCGATCAATGAGGCCATGGCTTGTGTCCCGCCTGCGCCAGGCAGTAGACCCAAATTCAGCTCGGGCAGTCCCAGCTGGTAAACGCCATCTTGTGCCAGTCGTATGTCACATCCAAGAGCCAATTCAAAGCCGCCCCCCATTGCAGTACCGTTAAGCGCGGCAATAAAAATAAGTGGGCTGTTATCAATGCGTTCTATGCACTGGTGAATAACACTTTTAGGGACTGGGCGTTCTATCGAAAAGGTTTTACCGCGTTCGATCATGGCCTGTGAGCGACGCTGCAGGATCGAAACGTCGTAGTGGCGAACAAACATGTCAGGCTCGCCTCCCGTGATCACGACAACTCGACCATCGTTCCATGCATCCAGCTGATCCAGCGCTTCGAGAAGCTCAGACTCCATGGCTTCGTCCATGAATCCGTGAGGTGGATTGAACAGATGGATGACGGCTACACCGTCTTCGCGGGTCATTGACAGGCGTGAGCCTTTCCAGTCTTTCCGTGGGGTGTCCATACAGGTTCTCCAGTTGGAATCAACAGAGGTTTGAGTGCTTTTCAAATGATTTTGAATGAAACTCAATGTGTCTAAAAATACTGCCAACCAACCACTTGTTTGGTGACGTTCATTCTGCTAAGCTTATCAGCATGAAACAGTTAATCAATACCGCGGTGGTGACTGGAGGCGCATCCGGTCTTGGGCTGGCTTTGGTCAGCAAGTTGAGCGAATCCGGTATCAAGGTGACTGTTTTGGATCGCCACGATGGACCGCAGCTGGCATCAGTTCGGTATGTGATTTGTGATGTCATATCGGAGTCTGAAGTCAAAAATGCATTGAATGACTCAGCTGAAAAATTTGGCGCGCCTCAATTGATCGTGAACTGTGCTGGCGTGGGTAAAAACGCACGTTTGCTTGGCCGTAAGGGTGTCCATACGCTTGAACTCTTTAGAGAAGTCATGGATGTCAATGTGCTTGGCACATTCAATGTCCTGCGCTTGGCCGCCGAGCAAATGATTGAACTGCCTTTGACGGAAAACGGTCAAAGGGGAGTGATCATCAACATTTCATCGATAGCAGCCTTTGATGGCCAAATTGGGCAAGCTGCATACTCGGCCTCCAAAGCAGCCGTTGCTGGCATGACCTTGCCGCTGGCCAGGGAGTTGGGCAAGCACGCGATCCGTGTTGTCACCATTTGTCCTGGCGTATTCATGACACCCATGGTTCAAGCCCATGTGACGCAGGAGGTTCTTGATGGGTTGTTGCAAAACGCCGCCTGGCCCAAGCGCCCTGGTAAACCCGAGGAGTTTGCAGAGTTTGTTATGGCCGTTGCGGCCAATCCCATGATCAATGGGGAAACCATTCGACTGGATGGCGGTCTCAGGATGCCATCCCTATGAATGAAGCTTCAGCAAAATTTACAGAACTGACAGTTGTCAATTGGTCGATCGAGGGCGCCAATGTGATGATCGCTGAGCTTGCAAGACCGGATGGGGCTGACTTGCCTAGTTGGGAGGCTGGAGCGCATATCGACATCAAGTCAAGTGATCGCCTCGGCAAGGATGCGATCAGGCAATACTCATTGTGCAGTCGCCATAGCGAAAAAAAATGGCGAGTTGCGATTTTGGCTGATGTCAACGGCACTGGAGCCTCGCTGAATCTTCACGAAAAGATAAAGAACGGTCACAACCTGGAAGTCCGTGGACCTCGGAACCTGTTTGGCTTGGAAAAGGATGCCGACCCCATCGTTTTGGTCGCTGGCGGCATTGGCATCACGCCCATTTTGGCAATGGCCGAAACGCTCAGTGCCCAAAACCGAAATTTCCGACTCCACTATCACGCACGCAGTCGTGGAAGTGCAGCGTTTGTGGACGAGCTGAAATCATCCAAATACGCTGCAAGCGTTATTTTTTCATTTGATGATGAAAATGCAGTCAGCGTTGATTCCATTTTTACAAGCGCAGATGCCACCGCATCGCTCTATACCTGCGGCCCCGCAGGCTTCATGAATGCTGTCATCGAAGCTGCAAAGGGCGTGGGTGTACAGGATGCAAAAATAAGAAAAGAGCTCTTTGGCGGCGCAAATGAAACTGTTGCAGAAGGATCTGTTCGCATGGATCGTGTCTTTACCATCAAGATTCAATCAACGGGTGCCCTTGTGGAAGTACCCGTGGGTCAGACGGCTGTTCAAGCACTTTCGGCGGCCGGGGTTGACGTGCTGGTTTCTTGTGAGCAAGGACATTGCGGCTCGTGCTTGACTCGAGTCTTGGAGGGCACTCCAGACCATCGTGATCAGTTCATGCTGCCTGAAGAGCATGAGAAAAATGACGCCTTCACACCCTGCTGCTCGCGATCGTTAACCCCCTGTTTGGTTTTGGACTTATGAACGCACCGCTTGTCTATGATCCGTCCAACGAGGCGATCAGAACCAATCCCTTTCCTTTCTATGAGGCACTGCAAGAAAGGGATCCAGTTCACTGGAGTCCGGCCATCAAGAGCTGGATCATCACCCGGTACGACGATGTCCGTCAGGTGGCCATGTCATCCAACATGTCGTCGGATCGTTTGCGCCCTTTTTATGAGGCATTGAAAGACGAGCGCAGGGACATTCTGTCTGGTGTGATGCGGTATCTCAATGAGTGGCTTGTGTTCAAGGCGCCACCTGAGCACACTCGGCTTCGAAAGATGATGAATGTCGTCTTCTCGCTTCAATTGATTCAGTCGCGTGAGGGCGCCATCAAAAAGACAGTTGAGCAATTGCTTGAAGGCATGGATCCGTCACGCGATGTGGACTTCATGGAAAAAGTCGCGGTCTTGCTGCCCGCCTACGTCATTTTGGACATGATGGGCTTACCTCGTGAGGACTTCGCTGAAATTAAACGGTGGTCCGATGATCTGCGTTTGTTTATCGGCACATCCCGATCAGAAGACGACAAATACAAAAAAGCCAGAGACGGTGCTGATCGCATGTCCTCCTATTTTCGGGATGTGATTTCACAGAGGCGAATCTCACCTGGCGACGATGTCATCACGGCGATGGTTTCTGTCACCGACGCGAATGGTGCGCTGAGCGAGGATGAGCTGGTGGCCATGTGCATGCTTGTTTTATTTGGAGGCCATGAAACGACAACCAGTCTGCTGGGCAGTGCCATTGTGGCGCTGATCAATCACCCAGAGCAAAAACAAAGACTTCATGAGGAACCCGCACTGATTGACTCGGCTGTAGAAGAGTTTTTACGGTATGACGGTCCCAGCAACAGCATTGCGAGAGTTGCAGCGGTCGATCACGAGTTGCATGGCAAGAAGTTGGTCGCAGGTGACCGCGTTTTTGCAATGATCAATGCGGCCAATCGCGACCCGCGTCGATTTGATCGGCCACATGAGCTGATTCTGGACCGCACACCCAATCGGCATTTGACCTTTGGTCAAGGTCTTCATTTTTGTCTTGGTGCACCTTTGGCCAGGCTTGAGGCTAAGGTGTGCATTGGCTCTCTTGTTGCCCAATACCCTGCCATGCGTTTTGGGCAAGGTGAGGTGAAATGGTTGGATGCGCTGGTCATGCGCGGTCCAACGCAGTTGCCCTTGGTTCTCAGTTAAACAGTTTGATCTCTGGAGGTTCCTGATGAGCGACGTTTATGTGATTGGTGCTTCATGTACGCCCTTTGGTAAGCAGGCTGACAAGACTTTCAAAGATCTGACACGAGACGCTTTCATGGGTCTGATTGCAGATACAGAAGTTGATATTGCTCATCAAATTGATCAGGCATGGTTTGGCAATTGTGGAATGGGCACTTTTGGTCAACGCAATATTCGTGGCCAAGTTTGTTTTACCCCCTTGGTGCGTGAAGGTATCTTTCCGGAAAGGGTGCCACTCATCAACGTAGAAGGCGGCTGTGCAACGGCGTCCATGGCGTTTCACGGTGCTTACAAGGACATTCTTTCTGGTGAGTGTGATTTGTCGTTGGCCATGGGTGTGGAAAAAACATTTTTCCCGGGCGATCCTGAGCGCACCATGGAAATTTTTCAAGGTGGCATTGATCAGTTTGATCCGCAAGAGTGGCAGGCGTATTACCGAATGGCAGGCGAGCAATCGGGCAAGCCCTTTGTGACCAATAGTGGTGGAGGCACCTTGTTCATGGATACCTATGCCATGCAAGCTGCGTACCATATGAAGACATTTGGAACTACGCGAGAGCAAATCGCTTATGCATCTTCTAAAAATCATGCCATGGGAGCCCTCAATCCCAATGCACAGTACCGGTTCAACATCACACCGGAGGAAGTGCTGAATGATCGAGAGATCAGTTGGCCTTTGACCCGTGCCATGTGTTCGCCCGTGGGTGATGGCGCATCAGCTGCATTGCTTTGCTCTGAGCGATTCTTGCGCGCTCTACCCAAGCGTGTGCAGGAGAGGGCCATTGCTGTAAGCGCAAGCGTGATGACCGGCGGAAAGTACCGTGACTTGGCAGAGCCAGGACTTTCGCACGTGGCCGCCAAAAAGGCCTATGCAAAAGCCGGTCTAAAGCCCTCAGACATCGATATTGCCGAGGTCCATGACGCGACATCGTTCTGTGAGATTTACCAGGCAGAAATGCTCGGATTCTGCGAAATTGGACAGGGGGGCTCATATGTCGCCAGCGGTGCCACTTCGTTTGGTGGAGAGTTGCCCATCAATTTGTCTGGCGGGTTGGTGTCCAAAGGTCACCCGGTCGGGGCAACAGGTCTGTCCATGATTTATGAGCTGGTGACCCAATTGCGTGGAGAAGCCGGTAGTCGGCAATCTGAAGGTGCAAATATCGCACTTGCTGAGAACGGCGGTGGTGTGATTGGTTTTGATGAGGCGGCTTGTTCCATCACCATTTTGCAGCGAAGCAATTGATCAACTCGGTGTGAGTTTGGTTATTTGATGAATCTCAAATGTCTGTGGACTCGGCTTTTTTCCTGAACAAGGAAAAAAGCTGTTTTGCAACCGTAGAGGGCGAATCTCCTCCAGGTTGGTACCACATCAATGCACCATTCAACGCCCCAAGAAGGCCCAAACGGAAGTAACGTTTCTTGATGCCCTGCGGCAACTCCACCGCATCGGTCAATTTCAAAAACACCTTTTCGTATCTGTCACGCTGCGCAACCAGTGCTGTTCGCATGCTCTCTGAGTAATTGGCGGACCAGTCGGCCAACACCGTGGCGGCCGGGCTTTCTCTCATGAGTAAGGCTTCAAGATGCGCAATGCATGCGGCTTCAAGTCGTTGCCATGGGTCAGAGTAGGGCTCAATGGCCTTTTCAACGTCTTTGACAAAACGGTCAACACCGGAGGAATAGACAGTGATGAACAGTTCCTCTTTAGATCCAAAGTGGTGGTAGATGGATCCATGCAAAATACCGAATGCAGCCGAGATGTCTCGCATTGAAGTGTTGGCATACCCGCGTGCACCAAACAAAAGAGCAGCCTTTTCAATCAGTTCAGCTCTTCTGTCAACAATCAAACCAACTTCACTGTCTTTGGTCTTTGCGTTGGTAGCGCTCGCACTTTTAGGTGGTTTCTTGGATGTCGGCGCTGGATTGGATATTGTTTTCATCGCTTTAGGGCAAAAGTTTTGGCTGCATGGTAAAGGCTTGATTGAGTTCTTCTGGACAACCCAATCGTGTCACCTGGAAATTTAAGTTTTGACGTTTATCCAGTAGGGTTCTCTGAGAACGCGTTTTAAAACCTTGCCCAAGGCATTGCGAGGAAAGTCTTCACGCGTTTCAATGTTGGAGAGTCTTTGGTGTTTGGCCAATCGTTCGTTGCACCAAGGGAGCATCAACGAGGCGTCGAATACTGCACCTGGCCTGAGAATGACCAAGGCCAACGGTGTTTCACCCCAACGCTCATGCGGTACGCCAATGACTGTGGTGTCAAGCACGTCTGGGTGTTGACCGATTATTTCTTCCAGGTCGGTTGGAAAGACATTAAACCCTCCAGAAATGATCATGTCTTTTTTACGGTCGACCAGCTTGAGATAGCCATCTTCGTCTTGGCTACCAATATCACCCGAACGAATAAAGGTTCTGCCCCGCTCATCTTGCCAAATCAGCTCTGATGTCTCATTCGGCTTGCCATGATAAGCAGACATCATTCCCGGACCGTAACCTGCGATTTCGCCAATTTCACCCGGTCCGAGTACAACGCCTGACTCATCCAGAACGCGGACCTCAAACCCAAGAACGGGGGTGCCTACCGTATCGAACTTATCTGCCGGCGCATTGGGTTTGAGCATCGTTGCAAAGCCCTCACTGAAGCCATACAGTTCGATGAGCTTGTTCCCTAACCGCTCGATAACCTGGCGTTTGGTATCCCTCCTGAGCGGCGAGCCTGCGCACAGAAGTACGTCCAATGTACTGTGGTCATACTGAGCCGTATCGGTTTGAAGCAGTGCAATGTACTGGGCCGGGACCATGAAAGTGTGGGTGATTTTTTCGTGCGCAACCAGTCTTGAAAACTGCGTTGGCTCGAAAGCAGGCATCACAACGCAGGTGCCACCACTGAACAGAACGGGCAGCATCATGAGCCAGGTTCCATTTGAATAAAGGGATGTGGTGGTCAGTGCACGACTTCGGTCACTGAACCGCATCTCAATAGAATTTGAAATTGCCCAGTGAACCCTGGCACGGTGGCTCTGCATGATGCCTTTTGGAAGGCCCGTTGTGCCTGAGCTGTAAATGATGTTGAAGGCGTCCTCGGAGCGATAAACGGCACTTGGGGTACAGGTTGATTGCCCATTTGTGAGCTCGGAGTAGTTAGTCCAACCTTCGGCTTGACCATGTACAACGTAGCGATGCTTCGCGTTGAGGTGAACCAGTTCATCTTGAAATGGTCGCAGTCTCTCTATGAAGTCTGCGGTTGCAAAAGCCTGTTTAGCGCCACAATCATTGATCAAGGAAGCAAGTTGTTGCCCCGTCAGCAAACCGGACAGTGGCACCACGCAGCAACCCGCTTTGACAACACCGAACATGACTTCGAGTATTTCGACTGAATTGCCCATCATGACCACAACGCGGTCACCGCGTGCAACGCCAGACGCCAAGAGTGCATTGGCGACACGGTTCATGTTGGCGTTGAAATCCCCCCAAGTCCGCCTGACTGAACCGCACACAACAGCTTCTTGGTGTTTGCGAAACTTTCCGTGGCTGCTGAATATTTCCGGTATCGTGATCTCTGCATAGTCAAGGGATAACAAGGTTTTCTCCTTCGGTGAATTCATGGTAAGTTGGAACGTGTTGGCATATGGCTCGTCGCTTTGAAATACTCGATCAGTGCTTCAATGGCCATTGACTCAAAACCTTATTGTTCGTGCAGCATGCAAATCAAAGAGACTTTTTCATTCAGGGTACCGGTGATTGCTGCACCCATGTTTTTGGTGAGCGGTATTGAGCTTGTGGTGTCCTCTGTCAACGCGGGCATTGTCGGTGCATTTCCAACGCTCAATGCGCGAACGCCAGCTTTGCTGGATGCATGGTTATCTGAAATCAAAGATCGAACTCTCGGTGCAAGCGGACTTGTTGCGGCCAACCTGATACTTCACCCATCCAATGGAAGAAGGGACGATGACCTGGATATTGTGATCAACCACCGAGTACCTTGGGTGATCACCTCTGTTGGATCGCCGGCCAATGTTGCAGGCCGCATCCACGCCTATGGCGGTCGTGTTTTGGCAGATGTGGCCACTGTCAGGCACGCGAGGAAGGCGATTGAGGCTGGCGTTGATATGTTGGTACTTCTGACGGCCGGCGCTGGCGGTAACACCGGTTGGATCAATCCATTTGCCTTCATCGAGGAGGTGCGTAGTTTTTGGTCTGGCCCTTTGGCTGTTGCTGGTTGTGTAACAACGGGTCGCCAGGTCAGAGCTGTTCAGGTGGCGGGTGCTGACATGGCCTACATGGGCACACCATTCATCGCTACGCCTGAGAGTATGGCGTCGCAAGACTACAAAGAGGCGTTGGTCGCAGCTGGTGCCGATGACATTGTGAAGACCGATGCTGTGACAGGGATTCCAGCGAATTTTTTGAAGTCGTCTTTGCTTGCCCAAGGCATCATGCAGGCAGACGGAAGTTTGTTGCCCAAGGGGGCTAGTGATCTGGCGAGTTGGAAAACTGCATGGAGTGCAGGTCAGGGTGTGGCTTCTATTGGAGCGGTGGAGACCGTGGCGCACAGGGTAGAAAAACTGCACCAGGAGTGGATCAAGGCCGCTGATGTCGTTGCCCGATAAATCACTTTTCGATTCACTTTGGCGGCTCATATCGCCCTGTCTCTTCCTTGCCAGTAGCGCAGTCGTAGTTCGCGCTTGAGTACTTTGCCTGTCGCGCTTCTTGGCAACTGATCCGTGAACTCAAGTGATTTAGGTGTACTCACTGAGCCGATCTGCGTCTTGACCAAGTTCTGAAGTTCATCGGCCTCCACCACAAAACCGGGCTTGAGTTCCAAAACGGCGTGAACAGACTCGCCCCATTTGTCGTTTGGAATGCCAAAAACACAGGCTTCTTGAACGGCTGGGTGCGTCATCAGAGCTTGCTCAACACCAGCAGAGTAGATGTTGAATCCACCCGAAATGATCACATCCTTTTTTCGATCCAGAAGTGTGATGCGGCCATCGTTGTCCATCGCGCCAACATCGCCTGTGTGGTACCAGCCATATCGGTGTACGAGCGTGCTTGCAGCCTCATCCTCAAGGTAGGCTGCACTGCTGACCCAGTCACGCAACACGATTTCACCGGGCTCACCTGTTTCGCACCATTGACCATCATCGCGCATGACACGAGCTTGACGACTGATGGAGGGTGAACCAATTGAGCGAAGAACGTTGGTTGTCGCAGGCGATTCGACCTGCATATGCTCACTGGGGGACAAATACGTGATGGGGCCGATGGCTTCTGCTTGACCATACATGTTCACCATGACCGGTCCAAAAACTGACAATGCCTGCTTCAGAGGTTCTTCAGCCATAGGGGCGGCTGCATAGACGAAATTCTCTAGCGACCGGTAATCAAACGATTTGATCTTTTCAGACGACAGCAGCATGTAGATCACCGTGGGCGGGAGAAAGAGTATTTGAATCTTCTCTTGTTCAATCGTTTGCAGAATTTCCAATGGATCCGCCTTGTCCAGCAATATGTGCGTAGACCCGGTCATGGTGAGTGCGAAGATGAAACTGCCTGCGAAGTGGGTCATCGGAGCCACGACCAAATGTCGTTTGGCTTCATGTGCTTTCATTGAAAACAGCATGTCCATGCTGGTCACATAGTTCGACAGGTGCGTGTGCATGACCCCCTTTGAACTGCCCGTTGTTCCGCTGGTGGAGTAAAGAGTCCATGGGGTCAAGGGGTCATTGGGGAGGTCTTTGGCGATCGAACCTGGTGGTGCCATCCAGTCCTGTAATGAGGGTGTCTCACCATCTTTTTGGTCAAGGCAACACCATTGAGACATTGAGCTCAGTTCATTTTTGACATGCTCTGCGAGAGAAGCGATATGGCTGTGGTAAACCATGGCTGATGGTTTGTGTTGCCGCAAAATGCCTGCATTCAAGGCCGGACTGTTTCTGACATTGACAGGCACCAGCACCATGCCCGCACGCCAAAGCCCGTACATGAAAATCAAACCGCGCCAGTCGTTCGGCGATAAAAAGGCAACACGTGTACCTGGTGCGATGCCCATGTCCTGGATTTTTGAGGCTATTCGATGAGACATCGATACCGCCTCTTGGTAGCTGACGGCGATGCCCCCTTGTTTGACAAAGATGGCTTCAGGCGTTCTCAGCCCCGCCTTGTCCAGCGCGTCTGTCGCCCTCATAGTTATCTCCTGATTCTCAGTCCATCAGATCAGGCAAGCTGGTGGCAATGGAGGGAAAGCCAATCAGCAACGCCAGTAGTACAGCTTCCATGACGAGAAATGGCATGACACCCGCAAACAGTTGACGCGAATTGACTTGCCCTTTGGCCGATGACAAAACTGCAAACAGATTGAGCCCGACTGGCGGGGTGATGGCTGCAATTTCGATGAGTTTGATGATCAATACACCAAACCAAATTCCATGAATCCCCAGAGACGTGGCAATGGGATAAAGAAAAGGAAGCGTGATGATCATCAAAGACACGCTGTCGACAAAGCAGCCCAAGATCAGATACAGAATCACCACCAAGGCAATAAATACAGCGGCACTCATTTCGAGGGTGACCACCAATGCTTTGAGATCACCGATGAAGCCGCTGATCAGCAAAAATCGACTGAACAAGAGTCCGGCCATCACGATCAAGAAAAGCACAGCAGAGATGCGCGCACTTTCAATGAGGCTCTCCCAAAGGGCACCTTTGGGCAAACGCTGGGTAGACAGGGCAATCAGTAGAACACCGGTTGCACCAACTGCACCTGCTGCAGAAGGTGGAAATGTACCGGTATAGATGCCGCCTACAACCAGGCCAATCAGCAAGAAAACTGCCCAGGCGCTCGATATGCCTTGCAATTTTTGCTTCAAGCTGAATCTTTCGCTGATCAGCGGGGCCCACTCAGGTCTGTAGATCAGCATGACCCGAATGCCTACGATATAGCCCACAGCGGTCAGAACGCCAGGCAAGATACCTGCGATCAACAGTTTGCCAATGGGCTCGCCCGTCAGCACAGCAAAGAGCACCATCGCGATAGAAGGCGGGATGAGTCCAGCCAAAGTGCCTGCAGCAGCAACGCAGCCCGCAGAGACGCCCGGGTTGTACCCATAACGGATCATCTCTGGCAAGGCCATGCGTGTGAAGATGCTGGCTGCAACTGTTGTCGAGCCAGATATGGCCGCGAACATGGCTTGTGCCATCACGGTCGCCATCATGAGGCTTCCGCGAATTTGGCTGGTCAGCTGAAAAGCTGCTTTGTACAGATCAGTGATGATCCCAGCTCGTGATGCCAAAGTGCCCATCAAAACGAACAAGGGCACAACGACAAAGTTGTAATCACTTGCGAACGCGTACGGCAGTGATTGGATAGTGGACAACAAAAAAGTTGAACCGACAGCATAAAAAATGCCAACGATGGCAACTACGCCGACTGCGTACGCCACAGGCACACCCAGACCCAAAAGGCACAGCATGGCTACAAAACCGAAAAGTCCTGTATTCACTGGCTTTCCTTCGTTGTCGATGCATTGAAAATTTGCTGAAACAATTGACCGATCATGGTCAAGACGCAAAGACTTGCGCCAATGGGGCACGCCAATTTCCAAGGCCAAATCGGAAAGCCTGAGGTGTCAGCAGAGACCTCCCAAATCATCACGCTTTTGATAGCCTGATTCCATAAACCGTAAGTGATCAATCCCACAAAAAGAAGGCCGCAAAGGGTGCCAAGAAATGCGGTTGCTTTTTTAGTTTTATGACCCATATAGGATTCAAACAAGTCCACGCGGATATGTTCATTCCCTCTTTGAACCGGACTGCAAGCCAGAAAAATACTGCTCGCCAAAAGTGTCCCAGACAACTCAACTTTGTAAGACAAGTAGTAGCCCAAAACGTTGCCCATTACGATGTCTATTGCCCCCACAGCCATCATGATGAACACAGCACTTGCGCAAACCGCAAGTGCTGCTTTCTCGGTCCAGACGATCAATTTGCTCATCTGTTAACAGGTTCAGTTGCGAGAATTCACAAAGCTTTGAGCAGCTTTCCTTTGCAGAGGAATCAATTCTTTGATCTTCTCGCCCAGGCCGTCTTTGGTGGACTTGTCTACCCAGATTTGGATCATGTCGGGTGAACGTGTTATGAAGTTTTGCAGGTCTTTCATCGGGACAATGCTGCCACCTGTTGCTCTGAATTTGTCGACAGCATCTGCCTCGACTTTTGGCAAGGCAGCAAGGTCTTTTTGCATGGCCTCTTGAGCAACTTGTGTGAATAGCGTTTGCACCGAGCGTGGCCATGCGTTGAATGTTTTAGCAGGCACGTACATCTGGAAAGTCGTGAAGGAGCCGGTATTCAAGTCAGACAGGAATGGCGCGACTTTTTGCAGGTCTGAGAAAGGTGTCCATTCGATTGGGCCGAAATTGCAGTCCAGCGTTCCACGCTGCAGGCCTTCACGGATTTCAGTCGCTTGAACGCGGGTAGGCACCATGCCAAATGCTTCCATCCAAATCGGCACATAAGCGCCTCCGACCGCTCTGACTTTCAAACCTTTAAGGTCTGCTGACGTATTGATCGCCTTGTTGCAAAGCAATTTATACGGGGAGGGCACTGTCCACTTGATGACTTTGAGGTTTTGAGCCTGGAGTTCATCGGTCACGGTTTTGGTGGCGTAGCTGGCACGCGCCAGTTCAGATCCTGTTTTGGCATCAGCGGATACGCGATTGAGCAGGCCCGCCGAGACAGAAGTCAATGGAAGTTCTGCGGCATGAACAGCTTGTGCGAATACGCCAATGTCTACAGCGCCGTTGCCTACCAAGTTTTTGATTTCTGTGAGACCACCCAGCTGACCCGACCAGAAAATCTGAATTTTGATCTTGCCGCCAGATCGTTTTTCAATTTCATCTGCAAACCACTTGTCCCATTCGGCACCGGGGAAAGTCTGAGCCAGTGGGTGCGCCATTTTGAGTGATAAGGTTGGGAAGTCCTGAGCTTGTGATGGCAGTGCAAGTGTGAGTGCTGCAAAGGTAACTAACAATTGTTTCTTCATCGATGACTCCTGGTTGTTTTAAAAGATTGCCAAGTGGCGGGAAGTGAAGCTTGCCCCTCATGCTATCGACTCAGAACCTACAAAACAATCGTTTGGTTGTTGACTTTTTTAGGGGTTTACCCGCCCAGTAAATGAATGTGACCAATATTGAAGCGAGCATTGACCTGATTGGTATATCGCGACGTCCAGGTTTGCGCGTGCATGGCATACGGCATTGGGACGCTGCATTACTGTTGAGGAATGGCGTTGATGTTGGCGTTGCTTAGCAGGTGTGGTCACTGAGACCACATGTCACTGCAAGATTCGCAGCGAGCACGGTGGAAGTCGGTTAGTGTGTCAACCGCGCAGCTCACTCCAACATGGTCGTTGGCTGAAATGTGACGACCGGTTGTGTGGCGCAGGGCGGTTTGATTACTTGCCCAAGTAACCCCCTTTAGGTTTGTTCAACTCTTTGGCGCCAGTTCAAACCCGGGGCGATTCACACCGAGAAAGTGCGACCAACAAAAATCAAGCTGATAAATTTTCAGAAGAGAAGTTGTTTTATCGCCATTCAAATGTCGAGTTCTGAGTCATGCTTGCACCAAAACGATTATTTAAAGGGAACTTGATGGCCCGAAGCCCCAAAAGCGTGCAACTTTGGGCGTTTTAAGTTGTCATGAAATTTGCTTGTTTGTGAAATTAGATATGTCCATTTTTTTGCTTCTTTTGACAATTGCCGCTTTCAAATTCAGTATGTCTCAAAACCAGTCTCAGTTGGAAGTCATTAAGCAAGCTGATCCCAGGTGTGATTCATGCGGCTACGTCTTGCCATCTCAGACCTCCTCAAGTGGACTTCGTTGCGGTTTAGATTATTTCAAGAGCAGCTACATCATGCGGAAGTTTCAACTCATGCAGCATTTCCCTGAAGTTCATGCTTACAACGTTTGCGAATCTTGGGCCAATGAACTGGTTTCCCACGAACTTCACGGTGGGTTTACTTTTTTAGCACCGCGAACGGGTGACTTCAAAGCTTAAAGTCTGATGCATAAGATTGTCATTGTGGCTGGTTGTTCTGAGTCAGCTTACTCACGCGGGTTTACTGGGTACTTGAGCTTTGGAGCCACCCAGGTGAATCCCGCCGTCAAGCAATAAAAGTTCACCTGTCACGGTGCGAGCGCTTGTGGTCAGCCAAACAATAGCTTCGGCCACATCTTCGGTTGAACTGGCACGCTCCAAGGGCGCGATGGACTCGGCCATGGCTTTGACTTTTTCGAAGCCAGCTTGGCCCAATCCATCGACAAACCAGCGCGATGTAATCAGGCCCGGGCAAACCGCGTTCACTCTGATATCAGGCGCTAATGCACGTGCAAGGTAGAGTGTCATGGAATTCAAAGCACCTTTGGACGCGATATAAGGCACGGAAGAACCTATGCCCAGCGAACCTGCGATTGAGGACACGTTGACCACTGAGCCTTGTTGCATTTTGAGGTGTGGCGCACAAGCCCGCACCATCTGAAAAGCCCCTACCGTGTTCACCGCGTAAATGCGTGAAAAGGTGTCCATATCCAAAACTTCCCAGTTGGCGGCTCCGGTGAAGGTGCTGATCCCTGCATTGTTCACAAGTGCATCAATGCGTCCCCATTTATCGATGGCAGCTTGTGTCAAAGCCCTGCAGTCGCTATCTTGCGCGACATCACCTTGCATCAACAATGTATCAGCGCCTGCAGCTTGGCAGTCCGCCTGAGATGCTTGGGCCTCTGTCTCACTGCGTGAGTAATTGATCAAGACGTTATAGCCGTGTTGGGAAAGAAGAAGTGCGGTCGCTGCACCGACGCCGGTTCCAGAACCAGTGATGATGGCTACTTTGCGTTCAGTCATGATGAATCCTTCCTAGGGTCAGGCCTGCGTCTTGATAGCCATTGAATACACCTTCAATGGTTCGCCGTCGCGATCACATCGCCATCAGCGTCAACATCCTGATATCTGTATGAAATGCTGGTGCGTTTCGAAAACGAACAGCAAAGTGTTGGTCAGCGGACGAGCGGTCGGTCGATCGACGGGTGGTCAGCTCAAAACCAAGGCATTTGACAAACTCACCGCTTGTCATTCTTGATCGGCTTTAGGGTGAGAAACGCAAAACATGCCGTGCTGCTGATGCGCATCAGCAGCACGGGCTTGAAGCTGACAAAAGTCGCCGCTGGCACCGAATACACTCCTTGACGTCCAGCCCGGTATAGGCTGGCACTTGAGTCGTTGGCGTGTTGTTGGCGGCGGCGGCCCCTCAGTCAGTGACTTCCAGCTGTCTTGCGGGCGGTAATTTCTCTCTGAAATAACTCCATGATTTCTGGGGCAAACGGTGCAGACAAGGTTGGGCTGGGCTTGACACCGGGCGCTTGCCTGAATACCGCTCTGGCATGGCTCGTTTCGATGAAGCCATCTCGCCCGTGATAGGCGCCCATTCCCGAGGCACCTACACCTCCGAAGGGTAAATCTTCCTGCAGGTAGTGCTGGTAAAGATCGTTCACGGTGAATCCGCCGCTTTCGGTGTGATCACAGACCATCTGCTCCTCATCTGCGTCGTTTCCGAAATAGTAGATGGCAAGGGGCTTTGGGCCTCGGCGAACATAAGATACTCCCTCGGCGATCGACTCGTAGGTGACGATCGGAAGGACTGGACCGAAAATCTCCTCCTGCATCAACTGCATGTCGGAGGTAACGTTTTGCACCACATAAAGGGGCATACGGTGGGACGTGGCCGCCCCATCGGCACGCTGATGGTCGCCGATCACGGTTACCTTCGCGCCCTTGCTGCGGGCCTCTTCCACATATCCCATCAGCCGGTCGAAATGCTGCTGACTGATGACGCCCGTCACGTCTGCGTTATCGCGCAGCTTTGGGAACATCGTCTCCACACGAGTGGCTATCTTGTCTATCAACGCCTGTTCATCCCCTCTCCTCATCAGGACATAGTCGGGTGCCAGGCAAAGTTGGCCTCCGTTAAGAAACTTTCCATATGCGAGCCGTTGCGCAACGCTGTCGAGATCTGCAGTGGCGCCCACTATGACAGGCGATTTGCCTCCGAGCTCTAGTGTCACTGGCACAAGGTTGCGAGCGGCAGCTTCCATGACCTGGCGCCCCACTTTGGTTGAACCGGTAAAGATCAAATGGTCGAAGGGGAGGTGCGCAAAAGCGCGACCAACATCCGGTCCGCCAAGAATCACCGAAATCTCATCCTCGGCAAAATAGTCACGGACGAGACTCTGCATAAGGCCGCCCAGGACGGGTGTGAACTCCGAAAGTTTGATCATCGCCCTGTTACCTGCCGCAAGCACCGACGTCAGTGGAGAAACGGTGAGTCCGTAAGGCATGTTCCAAGGAGAGATGAGACCGACGACGCCCTTGGGCTGGTACAAAACGAATGAGGTCGCACCTGCCTTGTGTGCAAGCTCGTTCGATTCCCTGGATTCCGGCTTCGTCCATTCTTCGAGATGGTCTCGGGCGTATTCCATTCCATGAATCTTGGCGACCACCTCGGTCGCAAGTGTCGTGTGTCTAGAGCGCGCGCCGGCATAGTCCTCACAGATGGCATCGGCAATGGCATCAGCGTTTTCGCAGGTGAGTGCGATCAAGCGATTCAATCGGTCGCGACGCTTGTCAAGTGACACGGAACCATCTTTGAAATGCGCTTGTCGCTGTTTCTCCAGAATGGCGAGTAACGAGTCTGAAACGGACAAGTGATCAGCCTTGGTGGGTGTAGTCGTCGTCATATAAGTGTCCTTTGTCAAAAAGCTTGATTCAGTTTTGATTGTTTCGGTGCCGCCCACCGATCATCTGCAGAGAATTACCGAAAAATGGGAATATGGGTTCACAACATCAATCAGTAAAAATGCCCTCTGCGGAGCGAATTTGCGATCAAAGAGCGGAAAATGAAGATCCGCTTCAATGATCGCAAATGACTACTGAGCGGAAGACCAGTCACGCTGGGGCTTGATGCCTTTAGCGCGCAGTTCGGAAAAATAGGCTCGCAAAACCGTTCTGGCAGGCTCTCCGTTAGCTTCCAGCCAAGGCTGGGGGAGATTAGGCATGCCATTGATCCACTGCATCCTTGCCGCTTCAGGCAAATCTGACATTTTTAACCCGCCCTTTGTCATCGTATCCAGCGCAGTCGTGGCCAGTCTGGTGATGTTCTTGCCGTGTGCAATTGAAGCCGCTTTTCCCGCTTCACGAAACGCGTCTTGGACGTCCTTGGGTAAGCCATCGAAGAATCTTTTGTTGATGGCAATGCTGCCGACGTACATAGCGCCTATTCCCACTTTCGTCCCGTGTGGTGCAACTTCATAGATTCGGGCTGGGGCAATGCCTGTATTGAAAGACAGAGCCCCTTCAGTCACGCCGGTTTGGATGTCGGTATACATGGTGGTGATAGCACCTGCTACTGGAATCGCTCCGGTTCCTCGGAGCCAGGTTGCCGTGCTTCCTGGCGCAGTGATTCGCCGATTTTGAAGATCTTTAATGTCCTTGATGGGATTCTTTGTAAAAATTTCGTAGCTATCGGTGACCAAGGACGCGAGTGGCACCAAATTTTGTGAAGTCCAGCTGTCCCTGAGAACTGAAAGATCGGCGTTCAGCTTATCGAAGATTTCGATAAGCGCTTCGTGGTTGGTTGTGGCAAATGGCGTGTAAACAGTGACGTTTTGCAGTGGCATTGCAGCGGCTTCAAAGCCAGAGATGACCGGCGCCACGTCGACTATTCGATCGCGAACCGCAGCACGGGATTCATTGAACTTGAACAAACCGCTTCCATAACTTTCGCGCCAGTTGATCGTAAACTTATTGCCTTTCGCTTTTAAGATCCGATCAACTTCTGGTTGAAATGCCTCTTTTGCAGCATTCGCCCAAACGTTAGTGGTGGGATAGCTCGAACCGATGTTGACAGAGATCTGCTGCTGCGCAAAAGCCGATGAGCCGCTTGCGGCTTGGAAAGCAATGGCGCTGAAAACTGCCCATTTTGTGAGTTTCATTCGTATCTCCATGTTCGCGGCTTCACTGAGTGAGCCTTGGTTTTGCGTCATCCGACGTCACTAACGCCGGCTAATTGCCCAACATCCCGGGAGGAGGAACCAATCGAACACTGAGACCGTGGCGGCTATCGCCATCTTTTTCATTTGGCTTTTGTCAACACAGCCGTGAACGTTGATGATTTTTATGGTAGCACCCCTCATTGAGTGTTCCACTGTGGTTTACCTGAATGGTAATAACCCTCGCAGCGTCTCATTCATTGGAATTTGTACAAATACTTTCGCCTTAATCAGGTTGTGTTTGCAGTTTCAAATCATGGCCGTTTTATGGCACCAAAATTGAGCAACTGGGTGAAGTTCGACTCTTGATGGGCCGCAGCAACCGGGCGATAAAGGTGTCAACGTTCCGCTGATGGTCTTTCGACTAAAAACGCTTGCCCACTACTCAACTTGACCTGTGTGATGCTGACTATCTTCAGTGAAGTGGTCTTGCTTTTTCATACGGCTTGATGGGCTGGAATAGAAGGCCTGTGCCGATTTCACTGCAGATCCTCATGAGCTGATTGAAACTATATTTATTGGTAGCGTCAGGCGCTGTTTTGATAGCAGCTAAGGGCGCATCACTTACCCTGAATCAAAAAATACCAGAGGGTAAAACCTACTTGATTCATGTCATGTTGATCCGTACGCTGAGTTTGTTCGAATCTATTTTGAAGAGTTGTAAAACTACTTTTATGCATTCGAAATTCCTGCATACGACTCAAAAATCCGCACGGCAGCCGAAAATGACACAACAACCTCACAGCAGCTTTTTCAACCGACTCATGCAATTTTCGTCGTCCATAGGAACGATATGGATAGCCTTTCTCATGTTTCTCATTGTTGCCGACGTGATTGGGCGCAATTTCCTTGATAGACCGATCACCGGCGTGGCGGAGTTTGCATCGCGATCCATTGTGGCCATCGTTTTCCTGCAGCTCGCGGCAGGAATTACTTCCGGTCGTATGCTGCGCAGCGATACTTTGCTTCAGGTGTTTTGGCGGCGGGCGCCATGGCTTGGACGAACTCTGGAAGTCAGCTACTCGCTTGTTGGCGCAGTTACTTTCAGCGTGCTCACGTTCATTGCATGGCCAGAGTTTGTTGACTCTTGGCGAAATAACGACTACTTCGGAACGCGAGGGGTTTTTATGGTGTCAAGTTGGCCGTTCCATGCGCTCCTTGTATTGGGATCCGCTTTTACTGCATTCGCCTTTATGGCTTCGGCAGTAGCGTTTCTTCGTGGTGTTCAACCGGCAGGGGGTGTCGATCATGGGTGATTTAACTACAGGGTTATTCTTAATCGGCGCTTTGGTGACGTTGGTCCTTTTGGGCATGCAGATCGCCGTGGCTCTTTTTTCAGTGGCGTTCGCCGGGATATGGCTAATGCGCGGTGATGTCGAAATAGCCATGCGAATGATGCATTCAGCAGCTTATGGCGGCATTGCGGACTATATTTTCGCGACCATTCCCTTGTTCGTTTTGATGGGGATGCTCGTGAGCATTTCGAACGTTGGAAAAGATACGTTTGATGTCGCCGAATCTCTCTTGCGTCGCCTGCGCGGTTCCTTAGGTGTAGCCACTGTTGCGGCAAACGCTATGTTTGCCGCGGTCACCGGAGTTTCGGTTGCTTCGGCGGCTGTATTTACCAAGATCGCGGTGCCAGAAATGGTGCGGCACGGTTACACGAAGACGTTTGCAGCAGGTACCGTTGCCGGTAGTTCAATCTTAGGCATGATGATCCCGCCAAGCGTTCTGATGATCATCTATGGGGTGCTCGCAGAGCAATCAATCGGCAAACTGTTTATTGCCGGCTTGATTCCTGGTGTAGTGCTTGCTCTTGGCTTTGCCGCCGTGATCATGCTGATGGCAACATTCAAACCCCACCTTGTCTTCGTTTCCCGGACGACCATAGATGTCACTGCGCAAAAACTTCCAACGTTGAGCGCCGGGCAGCTCGGATTGAAGATATTTCCAATCAGTCTTCTCATCATTTTGGTGCTTGGAGGGCTTTATTCGGGATTTTTTACGCCAACTGAGGCTGGTGCCGTAGGTGCCCTTGGTGCCTTGGCCATTGCTTTGGCACGTAGGACACTGGGCGGAGGCAATCTCTGGAAGGTTTTGCAGGAGACTGGCGCCATCTCTGTCGGAATCATGATCCTTTTGATAGCCGCGAGCTATTACAGCAAAATGATTTCCGTGGCGGGAGTACCGCAAGCGTTGGGTATGCTAATCAAGGAGTCCGGGTTGGGACCATACGGTTTCCTGACCCTTTATTTAATACTTGTGCTTGCGCTGGGGATGATTATTGACTCCAGTTCAATCCTCCTCATCATGACGCCGATCGCCGCTCCAATCGCTACCAGCTTGGGCTTTGATCTCATTCACTTCGGAATAGTCACTGTGATCGCGGTCGAAATGGGGTTGCTGACCCCGCCATTCGGGCTTTCTGTATTTACAGTCAAATCAGCATTGAACGACCCGTCGGTTTCCGTGGACTCAATTTTTGTGGGTTCGCTTCCGTTTCTAGCCGTCATGCTGTTCGCATTATTCCTCTTTGCGGCTTTTCCAATCCTGTCACTTGCGCTGATCTGAGATTTTTAGCAAATACTTGTTTCCGTCAGACACGATTTGACCCGCTTGAGGGCGTCGTGTCGATTGTGCTCTGACCAGCCTGTTCGTTGGGTACGCATTGATCTGACTGAAATCAGCGCCACTGATCAAATGGCCATCGGCGTCTACAGGCCAATACTTCAAAAACCACTTTTGCAAAATTTGGTCCGAGTGGCCTTGAAACTTGTATTTTGAATCATCAGGAGTTTCACTTAGTCGATAGTCCTGATTCGCGAATGATCCCGCTGAATTTACGTACTTCATCCTCCAGCCATTTGGTGGTCTCGCGACTGCTCATGAACAATGTTTGAACTTCCAACTCTTCGAGTTTCTTGCGTACATT
This sequence comes from Akkermansia muciniphila, assembly GCA_943331105.2. Classification (GTDB taxonomy): domain Bacteria; phylum Pseudomonadota; class Gammaproteobacteria; order Burkholderiales; family Burkholderiaceae_C; genus Limnohabitans_A. Next base: position 355,532 of record CALQKH020000002.1, on the reverse strand, counting down.
GACGTCTTGCATTGTTTTTTGCAATGCGATTTCTAGCTTGGCTATAACAGGTTCCGGGGTGCCTTTTGGTGCTGCAATGTTCACGAACGAGTCGTTGCCATCCATCTCCGGATAGCCCAATTGTCCCGTGGTGGGCACATCTGGAAGCCAAGGCAGACGCGCCTTGCTTTGAACAGCCAAAACACGCAACTCTTTGCCATTCAGATTTTTAACTAGGGCTGTGTAGGGCAGCATGCAGGCCTGGACACTGCCGTCACGGATTCCAATAAGTGCAGGAGCAAGTCCGTTGTAAGGCACGTGAGTGACGTTATAGTTTTTACTTGTTTTTGTTTTGACAATGTTACGAAACATTTCCAGCTGAAGGTGGTTAAGGCCACCCGAGCCGGTGCTACAAAAGTTGATTTCTCCGGAGTTGGCATATCCGGCCAACTCTGCCAGTGATTTCACCTGGACTTTAGTGCTCACCACAATCACTGCGGGGTTTGAAGCGACTGCAGCAACAGGTGCAAAGTCCTTAATATTTAATTCAAAATTTGGCACAAGCAGATTGGCAAAGGCAAATGCTGATCCCGATGTAAAAAACAGTGTGTGACCATCCGCAGGTGCAGCAGCCACCACCCTGGCACCGACAGAACTACCTGCACCTGGTCTGTTCAAAATGACGACAGGTTGACCCAGTTCATCCTTAAGCCGTTCGCCAATGATGCGAGCTGTTACGTCGAGTCCTCCGCCTGCTGCAAAAGGCACTACCAATGTCACAGGTTTTGTCGGGAAATCAGCAGCAACTGCCTGTTGACTGATTAGTGTTGGGAGAAGACCGACAAGTAATGTGCACATCAGAATGCGGGTGATTCTGGAGCGAATCGTTTGTTGGGTCTGCATATTGAAATCTCCTGTCATTGTTGAGGAAGGTTAACGCTTTGGCCGCTTGCCCGCAATCGTGACTCGCGTCATCAATCGGTCCTGTCCGGTGTAATCCGGAATAGCGCGGTGCATGGTGCAGCGGTTGTCCCACACGAGGACTTGATCTTTTTTCCACCGAGCACGGCAAGTAAAGTCAAACCGAGCGCAATGCTCATATAAAAATGTCAGAAATGGGGCAGATTCTTCGTTAGTGAATCCTTCAATTCGTTGCGTGTAGGTTTTGTTCAGGTACAGAAACTTGCGACCGCTGACTTCATGCGTGCAAACTAGCGGGTGCACCATTTCTCGGTCACCCAGTTCTACGTTCACATCTGACCTTACACCTGAGGCGTTATAGCGTCGACTCTGTGAAAGGTAGGCAGAGCCGAAAATTCGCGTAGCGCTGTGCACCATGTTCAGTGGTGCGATCAATTCCTTAAAAGCCGGAGAGAGCGCCTCGTAAGCTGCGTACATACTGAGGAAGCCGGTATCTCCACCATATGTTGGAACGTCCACAGCTCGCATCACTACGGCAAGTGGGGGCTCATCAAGGTAAGTGCTATCAGCATGCCAGTTCTCGCCAATGACGCGTCCGGTGTCGCTCGCGAGTCGGCGAATCATTTGGATATCTGGATGCCCCTCTATGCTGGGCAGTTGCGGAAGCTGAATCACTTGACCAAAGCCCCTTGCAAATGTGAGGTGCTGTTCATGAGTGGGCGTTTGTTTCGGAAACATGATCACCTGGTGGTCAACGAAGGCATCGCGGATTTCTTCCCAGACTTCCAGTGATAGTTCATGACGAAGATCGATGCCAAAAATTTCAGCACCTAGAACTCCTGTGAGTGGTTGTACTTCGATGTGGCGGTAGTTACGGGGATGTACCAGGACAGGATGTGCATCTAAGGAGGATATTGGGTGCATTTTCGGAGTTCTCAGTCATTAGCAGGATGGATTGGTTGCGTTGCCCGCGCTGACCCTAAAAAGTCCTCTGCCGTTTCTAAATTCTGCTCTCTTGGCAGCACCGTCTGAACTGCACGAACCGAGTAGAGCCAGGGATTGGCTGCAGCCTGATGTGGTGATCCAGACTCAACGCATTTCGTTGCGCCCTCCATGAGAGCACGCCGCATCGCAACAACAGCGATGTCGCTCGATCCAAGATGCTCTCGGGTGCGATCGACAATCGGACCAGCGGACTCTGTCACCATGGCATCTTGCGCGCGAATGCCTTTGATACCTGTGAATGAAACGGTCTTTTGTTCCTGTCGATCGATTAGGTAATCGTTATCAAGGCGTTCGACGGGTACCGTCGTACCGGGAACAACTTTCCGATGCGAGTTCTCTCCATTGCGCCATGCCATTATTTCCTGATCATTCAGGGGCCCGTCGGAACGCCAACTTACGCAAATCACCCAGCAGCGCTCATCGGTCATGGGGACCCACATGCGCACTAGCTGCGCATCTCCTGGGCGTGGGGGAATCATGGTGAAGAAAGGCAAAAGGAACTGATTGATCCGCCAATAACGTTTGTCGCCGTCCACACTTCGTCCGTTACACGCCATAAACCCAGCGCCGTTTGGAAGGATTTTCCATAAAGGTGCTGTGTCCTCTTGGAAATACTTACCGGTGAGTGCCTGATGGTCCGGATTCGTTCTGTTCAGCTCTTTGTGCAGGAAACTCACGTGAGCGCTGTCCAACTCACCTTCCATGGCCTGCGCATAGTTGCATTCTTGTTGCCACCTGGAAGCGTAAAGATGGTCATCAGGCTGACCGATAAAGCCGAAGGCTGGCAGGTCGGGTACTGGTTGAGCATCTCCCATGTAGACCCATAAAAGTGCACCAGCCATCCGAGCTGGATATGCACGTGCTTTAACGTTTTGGCACATACGGCTGGTTTTGGGCTCGGCCGGCATCTCCAAGCAATTACCGTTGACATCAAATTTCCAGCCATGGTAGACGCAGCGAATTCCACCTTCCTCGTTACGTCCAAAGAATAGACTCGCACCCCGGTGCGGACAATTTTCTTCAATGACGCCAACACGGCCTTCACTATCACGAAAGACAACCAGTCTCTCATTGAGCAAGGTCAGACGTACCGGCGGGGCGTCTGCGGCCGGTACTTGCTCAGCAGTCATTGCGGGAATCCAAAATGAGCGCATGAACCGGCCCATGGTTGTTTGTGGGCCGCATTGGGTGAGAAGTGCATTATTTTCGTGAGTCAGCATCAAGCAATCCTTGGGCATTGGAATGAGTATAGAACTCCAATTAATCTTTGATTCAGATCAATACAATCTTATTTTGCGATGTTGCATTGCAATATTTGGAAGGTGACTATTTATGGTGGGCAACTTTAATGTTCAGTTGATGAGAATATTTTTGGCTGTCTTTGACCATCGCAGCGTTGGCGCGGCGGCGACTTCACTTGGAATGAGTCAGTCTGGATTGAGCACTGCATTGGCCCGAATACGTCATACCCTAGGGGATGCGCTTTTTATCAATACAGCTGCCGGAATGCAACCTACGACCCGAGCAAAGGAGCTGGCCTTACCAATACGAGAAGCCGTACTTTTTATTGAACAACGGATCTTGAATAAGGCATCTTTCGATCCCGCCACCGACGAGCGCGAGTTTCGAGTTGCAGCTTCAGATACGGCGGAGGCGATGTATTTGCCCCGAGCACTCAATGCTTTGAATAAGGTTGCACCTGGAGTTCGACTTCGTGTCGTTTCAACGGCACAACCGCAATTGCAGCGGGTAATTTCAGAGGGTCAGGGTGACATCGCGCTGGGATATTTTCCTGACTTGATGTCTGCGGAATTTGTTCGAAGACGAATTGGACAGCACGGCTTTGTGTGCATTTGTGGAGCTGATAATCAGGACTTAATTCGGGATTTCAGTCTCAAGAAGTACATCGAGGCGCGACACGTTGTTGTGGAGGCGCCTACGCGTTCACAGGGGCTTTTAGAAAGCTATGTACAAAAGCGGGGGATTCACCGCAATGCGGCACTAACTACGCCGCACTTTATGAGTTTGCCGCAAATTCTCTCAGGTACAGATTTGATTGCAACAGTCCCTGACGCCATCGCCGACTCTTTTGCCGACAATCGCAGACTTGCTCGGATGCCTCTACCGTTTCGCTCGCCCGTTTTTGATGCACATTTGCACTGGAGCAAAAGTGTTAACAATGATCCCGCTCATCGATGGTTGCGAGGGATTCTGTTTGAAGCGTTCGTAATTCGGTCAGATTAGGAGGTGGGCGTATTTCTACCAATGTTTTAACGAATAGTGATTGATCAGCTTGGGGGGCATGTGATCGTGCGATAGGAAGAGGGCGTGCCGGGCTGAGTCTCTACTTTGGTAACAAGGGTTGGCAATAGCGAGTGCTGGACTTGGATGCTCAATCGGGGTCTTCCAAATTTGAGACCAGCCTGACCCCACCGTACCCCCACTCCCCAAATCCTGAACAGGGACTCTTGTCTGCCTTTGCACTGTAATTTGATCGTCCGATGGCCCTTCCGGTCAAAAGCACACCCCTTGCCTTTTAGAACGATGACCCCGGGGGGTGTATCAATTTTTAGAAATGTTGCGAGCGTTCGCAGGTTGTACCTGCGCGATCTGCAACTTATGATGATTACTCTTGATCGGAGCTTCTGATGAGCGCTTACACAATCTTCAAACCATCACTTTTGTTGGCCGCCTGTCTTTTCTCGAGTGGCGTTCAGGCGTCGACTTGCATCACTGCCGGGCGGATGGACAACGCAGTCTGGGCACCGCAGTTTCAATCGGTGCGTCTATTGGATGATGCCGGGCGCAGCTTGAAAGTTAAAAACAAATCCGAATTGACGCAAGTTCGAGCGGTTGAGCTGACTGAGGCAGCTCTTTTGTCGGTTTGCGATGGAAACAAAGCTGTAGCTCGGGGAGAAGGCGTTCAATCCAAAGGGCCTGTTCCGGCAGCAAAGCCGGGGCGATTCAACGTGGCAGGCTTTGGCTTCCCGAAGCTTCAAAATGGTGAACTGGTTGAATTCGAGCTGACCATTGCGGCAGATCAGATTGTGATGATCACCCGCTGACCACTTCAAATTTTTTATGTGATCGAAAACCCATGAAGATTGCTGCAATCCAAATGGTCTCCGCACCTGATTTGGCAACGAACTTGGCCACTGCCGCAAGGCTGATCGACCAAGCTGCCAGCGACGGTGCTCAACTGGTTTCTCTTCCTGAGTACTTTGTGCAAATTGGATTGCATGAAACCGACAAATTTCAGATTGCTGAAGAGTTTGGACAGGGGCCCATTCTAGAGATGCTGGCTTCCAAAGCTCGACAACACGACATTTGGGTTGCAGGTGGCTCCATCCCCATCAAGACCCCAGACCCGGCCAAGGTGACAAACACGGCCTTGCTCTTCAGCCCTGAGGGCGAGGTGGTGGCCCGTTACGACAAGATGCATCTCTTCAGCTACCAGGACGGAACCCGTCATTTGGACGAAGGCCGCACCATGGTGGCTGGAACAGCGAAAGTGACTGCCGACACGCCTTTTGGGCGTGTTGGGATGTCTATTTGCTATGACCTGCGGTTTCCTGAGCTTTACCGTGCCATGGGCGAGGTGGACCTGATCTTGGTGCCCTCGGCCTTTACCGTGCCGACAGGCTCAGCTCACTGGGAAGTGTTGTTGCGTGCTCGGGCCATCGAGAACCAATGTTACGTGTTGGCGGCCGCGCAAGGCGGCACGCACGCAAGCGGTCGGCAAACTTACGGTCACAGCATGTTGGTTGACCCTTGGGGTGAAGTAGTCGCGCTATTGCCTGAAGGCGAGGGCGTTGTGATGGGCGACATGAACTCCGAGCGTCTGAAGTCCGTGCGTCAAAATTTGCAGGCTTTGCGGCACCGCCGCCTGAACACAGAAGGTGTTGCAGCGGACAGACTTGTCTCTGTCGGCAAGGGGTTTCGAGAGCTGAACGGCCCCGGGAATCGCGGAGGCTCCAACCTTTAAGAGAATGGAGCCATGAACAAGTCACCCAAATTTTCCCCAAAGGTCCGCGAGCGGGCCGTGGGCACGGTGCATGAGCACCGAGAGGAATATCCATCGCTGTGGGCGGCACTGGAGTCGCTAGCACCGAGGATCGGCTGCGTTCCTCACACGCTGTATGCATGGATGCGCAAACACGAGGTTGACAGCGGCACGCGCCAGGGCTAGACCACGACGGACAAAGACCGACTCAAGGAACTCGAACACGAGAACAGACAACTGTGCAAGACCAACGAAATCCTCAAGCTGGCCAGCGCGTTTTTTGCCCAGACGGAGCTCTCGACCGCCGTTTGAAGCGCTAAAGCGATTCGTGGACCTGCACCGGGCGAGTGAGCCGAAACATGCAGACCGACTTTGTTCTGGGTGCACTGGAGCAGGCTTTGTACGACCGCCAGCCTGCGGCCAACAATTCGATCCACCATTCGGACAGGGGCTCGCAATACGTGAGCATCCGCTACACCGAGCGGCTGGACCAGGCAAGCATCAAACCATCGGTCGACAGTAAGGGCGATTTCTGCGACAACGCGCTGGCCGAAACCATCAACGGGCTATACAAGGCCGAGTTGATTCACCGCCGGGGACCTTGGAAAAACAGAGAATCCGTGGAACTGGCCACCCTGGAGTGGGTAAACTGGTCGAATCACATCCGATGGCTCAAACCGATTGTGGGCATCCCTCCGGCGGAAGCTGAGGCAAACTACTGGCGACAGCTTGCTGCTGCCAGCACCACGAAAGAGGTATCCACTGAAGCCAACCAGCCTCCACGAAACCCGGGGCTGTTCAATTTGCTGTCGTTTGACTGAGCATAGATAATCGAGCGAACCCCTTCCTCCAAGGTATAGCATCCACAGCTGACCACTGAAAAGCACGCACTTCAAAGAGAGAAATCAGCTTTATTTTTCAGCAAACCAAGGGTCATCTTGAACATCCCCACTTTTAAACACATTGCCGTTGTTGGTGCAGGCGCCGTTGGTAGTTTTTACGGTGCCATGCTTGCCCGCGCTGGGCACAAGGTGACGCTCATCGGCCGTCCCGCGCATGTGCTTGCGACCAAGCGCGATGGTCTGAAATTAGATTTGGCCACATCATCTGCAACAGAAATCGTCCACATCGATGCAAGCAGTGAGTTATCGAGCTTGCAGAGCGCAGACTTGGTTTTGTTCTGTGTCAAATCGACAGACAGCGCATCGGTCGCACTTCAAATGGCGCCCCACCTCGCACCGCATGCTTTGATCATGAGTTTGCAGAACGGTGTAGAGAATTCAGCCCTGATTGCGCAACAGGTACCCCATGCAGTGATCCCCTGTGTCGTCTATGTGGCCACAGAAATTCCTGCCCCGGGTTGTGTGAAGCACCATGGCCGCGGCGATCTTGTGATCGGAACGATGCAGACTTCACGGCTGAGGGATCCGCAGAAAACGCTTCAAGAAATCGTTGATCTATTTGCTTCAGCGCAGGTTCAGGTTCAGATTTCAGAAAACGTGATGGTCGAGTTGTGGTCCAAATTGATGATCAACTGTGCGTTCAATGCGATTTCAGGCTTGGCTCAAATTCAATACGAAAAACTTGCGGCCTTAGAGTCCGTTCGCAGCACCCAGACAGCTTTGGTGAAGGAAGTCATCGCAGTGGCGCTGGCCGATGGGATCGATTTATCTGAGCCCATCGCTTTGCAAGCCGTCGCAAAAATAGCAGTCACGATGGGAAGTCAAAAATCATCCACTGCACAAGATATGGCGCGCTCTAAACCCAGTGAAATTGACCATCTGAATGGTTTCATTGTGAGACGTGGGCAAGCACTTGGTGTTGCAACCCCTGTGAACCAAGCCTTATTTTCATTGGTCAAGCTGGTTGAATCGACTTACACCGATCATGTCTAAATCAGAAGTCCCCAAAGAGTTCGTTCGGGCTTTAAACGAACTGAGTCTTTCAAACGCATCTTCCCTTTGGGGTACCCCTCTAACGGGTGGCGTGTCATCTGATATTTGGCGCATTGACACTGAAAAGGGTTCAGTTTGTGCCAAACGTGCTTTGTCCAAATTGCGGGTGGTTGCCGATTGGTATGCGCCTGTAGAACGCAATCTTTTTGAAGCCAGATGGTTGCAAGTTGCCCGCCAAGCTTTTCCAGCTTGCGCGCCAGAATTATTGGGCCAACACCCTGAACTGGGTGTTTTGGTGATGCAATACCTTGACCCAGATCACTATCGCGTTTGGAAACAAGAATTGCGTGCTGGCCATGCTGATTCGCAGACTGCTCAGGCGATGGGACAAGTTCTTTCTAAGATTCACAGTTACGCCGCAAAAAATAGCCATTTGGCGAGTGAATTTCCAACAGACAAAATATTTTTTGAAATCAGACTGGCACCCTACTTACTGGCCACAGCAGAGCGCCACCCCAAACTGGCACACGCATTAGAAGAGTTGGTATTGCAAACTCAGCACAATGCAAAAACGCTGGTGCATGGTGATGTCAGCCCCAAAAATATCCTGCTAGGGCCACAAGGCCCCTTGTTGTTGGATGCAGAGTGCGCCACTTGGAGTGACCCTGCATTTGACTTGGCGTTTTGCCTCAACCATTTATTGCTCAAGTGTCTGTGGACGCCTGCCTCATCGGCAGATTTTTTAAATTGCTTTAAAGTTCTTAAAAATAGTTATTTGACATCAGTAGACTGGGAAGAGCCCAGTGATCTTGAAGCCAGAGCGGCACGGCTGCTGCCTGGACTTTTGCTGGCCAGAGTGGATGGCAAGTCTCCTGTCGAATATGTGACGCAAGAACATCAGCGCGATCATGTCAGACACGTCGCAAGCACATTACTCATCAAGCCTGCAAGCCATTTGCAAGAAGTTGCCCAAGCATGGGCCAAGGACCTTAGGATATGAGCCCGTTTGCCATCCAATCTATCTTCGCAAGACGCGTCTGGGACAGTCGTGGACGACCCACCGTAGAAGCAGAGGTCATCCTCAACGATGGTTCACGAGGCAGAGCCATTGCGCCAGCTGGCGCATCCACAGGCACGCGTGAAGCACTGGAGTTGAGGGACGGGGGTGATCGGTTTGGTGGGTTGGATGTGATGCAGGCGGTCGGACATGTCAACGGACAAATTTCTAATGCACTTGTGGGCACAAAGGCTGACAACCAGTCTGTTCTTGACCAAGCACTCATTGATCTTGATGGAACGATCAACAAATCCAACTTAGGCGCAAATGCAACCTTGTCCGTTTCAATGGCAGCAGCGCATGCCATGGCTGCTGCCTCTGACATGCCTTTGTACCGCTACATTGGTCAAGGGAAAATTGGCCGCTTGCCCATGCCTCAAATTCAAATTTTTGGCGGAGGTGCGCACGCCGGCAGGCGTGTCGATGTTCAAGACTTTATGGTGGTATGTCCTGGCGCAAGCAGTTTCGCTCAGGCTTTGGAGTGGACCGCTGAAGTCTACCGCCATGCTGGGCTGCTGATGGCACAACGCGGCTCATTGTTTGGCGTTGCGGACGAAGGGGGTTGGTGGCCTGACTTTACAAGCAACGAGCAAGCTCTGGAAATGCTCGTACTTGCCATCGAACGCGCAGGCTTTATTCCCGGAGATCAAGTGGCCATGGCTTTGGACATTGCAGCATCCGAATTTGGGCGACAGGGCCAATACCGCCTTGGACTTGAATCTCGTGTGCTGGACTCCGATGGCATGATTGAAATGCTGCTGGGGTGGGTTGAGAAGTACCCCATTGTCTCCATAGAAGACCCATTGGCTGAAGACGATCCTGTGGGGTTCGCTCGCTTTACCCAAGCCATTGGCCATCGTCTGCAAATTGTGGGCGATGATTTTTTGGTCTCCAATTCAAACCTCATTCGAGAGGCCGCCACTATAGGCGCTGCCAACACGGTACTCCTCAAACCCAATCAACAAGGTACGCTGAGCGAAACTTTGAAGGCTTGGGATGTGGCAAAAGAGATGGGCTATGCGGCCATCGTGTCTGCGCGCTCAGGTGAAACCGAAGACACCACCATTGTCGACCTGGCCATTGGTTGGAATGTCGGGCAACTCAAAGTCGGATCGTTCGCCAGAAGTGAGCGCATGATCAAGTGGAATCATGCGCTTCGCATAGAAGAACAACTGGGTACACAGGCCAGTTTTGCTGGCGGTAGTGTATTCAGAAGAACTCCATGAGCATCATCTTGTTACACCATCCACGATTTGACCAGCTTGTGGGTGGAGTGTGACCAGTCCGTTCGTGTTGCATGCACTGGTCAAGCAAAAATCAGCGTCCGTGATCAGATGGTCATCGACGTCAACATAAGAGCCTCAATCTGCTTCAATTTTGAGTTCCTTGGAAAGAGCACCCCATCGAACTGATTCGGCTTTCATAAAGAGACCGAACTGATCCGCAGTGGACGGTGTTGGGTAGTAGCCCAGGCCGATCATCTTTTCCCGAACTTCCTTCTTGTTCAACGAGTCATTCAAAGCGCGGTTCAGTCTTTGAACAATGGCTGGCGGTGTAGCCAAAGGCGCAACCATCCCTTGCCAGCCGGTCACCACGTAGTTTTTCAAACCAGATTCTCTGAAGGTTGGAATGGATTGAAATTCTGGTGCACGTTCTGCAGCCGTAAGAGCCAACACCTTTAACTTACCGCTTCTGACATGCGGCATGCCAGCGCCAAGGGCATCAATCATTCCAACCACTCTACCGGCCATCAAATCGATCAGTGCAGGTCCGCTGCCTTTGTAGGGGATATGCTGAATTTTGACTTGTGCTTCAGACTTCAACATTTCAAAAGCAAGGTGCGTTATTTGTCCATTGCCGCCCGAAGCGTAGCTAAAGGCATCAGGCTGAGACTTCAACAAACTCAAATACTCGGCTGCTGAATTGACATTCAATGTGGCTGGGACAAAAAGCGCTAAGGGGGCATAGCCAACCTGTCCAATGGGCGCTAATTTGTTGGGTAAATCAACAATGGGTTGCTTGGAAATGTGTTCCAAAACAGAAAACTGCCCCACATTACCCAAGCCAATCGTGTAGCCGTCATTGGGTGAGCGCATGATTTCTGCGGAAGCTATCGCTGTGCCTGCACCAGGCTTGTTGTCCACAATGACGTTTTGACCCAATTGGCTGGACATGTCTTGTGCCAACAATCGGGCAAGCTGATCAATGCCACCTCCTGGGGGAAAGCCAATCACCATTCGTATGGGTTTGTTGGGGAAGTCTTGGGCTAGAAGAGGTTGACTGAAAATTGCACCCCCTAAGAGGGCCAAAAAAACACCCATTTTTTTGAGTTTCATGTTTGTCTCCTGTTTAGATCAACGGTGGTCACGAAAAACATTTTGAGTCTTGATCTGACTCGACATGCGCCAATGCAGCAGCTTGTCCATCAGGCCTTGACGAATAGCCGCGTGAGTTGTTGACGTCCAAAGGTTGTTGGTTTCCTCTGGGTCATTTTCAAGATCAAAAAGCTGACCGAAACTTTCATTCAGAAAATGCACCAGCTTCCACCGTCGGGTTCTGACCATGGTCATGAACTCAACGTCCGTCAAAATGTTGTCGCGACCTTGTTCGCAATAAACGGCTTCACGCCCAGACCATTGAGGGTCATTGAAAGCAGGCTCTACAGAAACGGCCTCCATGCCTTCGGGGTGTTTGGCTTGTGCCTGAGTGAGTAACCATGGAACGATGTCCATCGCTTGAATTAGGGCGTCAGATTTTTGGGCCTCAGGTATCTTTCCGGGCGCCCACAAAATCATAGGAACCTTTGTCACTTGCTCGTACATGGTCCACTTTTGACTGTGCCCGTGATCTCCTAAACAGTCTCCATGGTCGGATGTGAAAACGATGATGCAATTGTCCAAATAGCCTTTCTTATCAAGCGATCCAATGATCTGCCCAACCGCATCGTCAATCATGGTGACGTTGGCCAGGTAATGGGCGCGCTGCCGATGGCGATGCGCATCGCTGGGTTCGAGTTGGTGCACGACTGAATCGTGGTCAATTTCAACGTTGTGCTCGCGAAGCACATGAAACGGCTTTGGCTGTCCTGCCAAATCTTCTTCCGTGACTGTGGCGATAGGTAAATCTTTGTCGATGTATCTGTTGAGGTAGTCCGGCGTTGGGTCGTAAGGTGGGTGCGGTCCCGGAAAACCAATTTGTAAAAACAAGGGTTCTGCTTTGGGGGCGGTGTCAATCCACCAGCATGCTCTATCGGCAACAAAATTGTCTGAATGCGAGTCTGGTGGTAAGCGCCATTCAAATGCGCCGAGTCTTTCGCGGTAGTCTGGAAATTTTCGGTACTGAACTCTTTGTTGTTTGACCAAGCCTCGCGCAGCCAGTGACCGATCCCAATCATCAAAGAAAAATCGACCTTCCAAAAATCGGTCTTTATTCTCTACAACATAACGTTGGTGGTACCCGGCAGGTGTGTCTAAAGGCCATGTGTGCATCTTGCCGACGTTGATGCATGTGTAGCCAACTTGTGCAAGATTTTCTACCCAGGTGTGACGCCATGTGTCTGCATTTTTTAAGATGCCAGTGGTATGGGCGTAATAGCCGGTGAACAAGCTCGAGCGAGCCGGCACACAAGATGCGCCAGCAACATGGCACTGCGTAAAGTGAGTCCCTTCTTTGATCAACCTGTCCAGGTTCGGCGTTTCCATGTGCGGAAATCCCAAGCCAGCGATGGTGTCATAGCGTTGCTGGTCAGTGATGATGAAAATGATATGAGGTTGCTTGGGACTCATTGGATTCTCTGCACATGAAAAAGCCCATGCTAGTCCGTCTCCATGCAAATAAATAGTGATTATTTTTAATCGATCCATTACTATTTGGAATGGACAGGTGACAAGATGGATCTATTCAAACTCAAGCCAATGACCCCCAATACGCTTTCGGCGTTGCGCAGACTTCGCATGCGTCATTTAGAGTTGCTATGCCATCTCAGTGAAGCGACCACAGTGAGCGCTGCTGCCAGCAAGCTCAACCTCACCCAGCCTGCGGTGAGCAAAATGATTTCTGAAATTGAGTCTGTGAGTCAAGCTGCCTTGTTTACAAGAGGTAGAACTGGCGTTCAACCTACCATCCAAGGCGCACTTTTGATACGACAGGCGTGCGACATGGTGCAAAGTCTTGATCGCTGCTTCTCAGAAATCAACTCAATTGGAGAGGGCGCAAGCGGTCTTTTGCGGATGGGATCGTTTTCTACAACCAGCATCTTCCCAAAGCTGGTTATTGATGTCATCCAGCAACTGCCCTTACTCAAAATTCAAATTCAAGAAAGTCCTCCTCAAGAACTGATCAACGGCCTCATCAACCATGAACTGGATTGTGTGGTGACCAGCTTTTCAAGAGAGATGATGGGAGATGTGCGAACTGAATCTCTGAAGCTTCAGCCTATTTCGACCGACAGTCTTTGTGTTGTCGCCTCCACAAAACATCCCTTCTCAAAGCGCAGAAACATCCAATGGGTGGAAGCTGTTAAGCACCGCTGGGCTTTGCCTCCAAGGGATGCCCTCATGACAAAAGAGTTAATGTATGCACTCAAAAAAATGGATTGCCCAGACATCATTCCTGTCATTGAGTCCATGTCGGCCATCACGATGAAAGGCTTGATTCAATTTGATGACAACTTGCTTGGCATCATGCGTGAGCACCAAGCCAAGGAAGAAGAGCGCGCCAATAATTTAGCCATTGTCAAAATTCAGCCAACCATCAATCTTCCCGACCTGTACCTGGTCACGCACAAGCAAAACTTGATCCCCTCGGCAACCATGCAAGCCCTGCAAAAAGCACTTGGACTTTGAAGTCCAATGAAGATGCGTTTCAAGGTCGGGTGATTTCGACGGGCGTATGCATGTATTCAGAGACAACAGTGCCCGTGATGCGGCGACCTTCTACACGGCCAGAGAAGGCGTGTACCTTGCGGTCCTGAGTGATGAATTGGAATTTGATTTCATCGCCACGCAATCTGGCTCCCAACAAGGCGTGGTTATGGCCACCACGGGTGAGAATCCCGCCAATATTCTGAAAGGATTGGCTCATGCTCATGCGCATGGGCCCGCCATCCAGCCCGGTCATGACCCAATTGCCCTCAATTTGTGCTGGGACCACCCAAAAGTAGCCTTGTGAGTGTTGATAAGACATGGTTTCGTCGGGCTCCCAGTCGCCCATGGTGAAAGCATGCGAGACCACCCGAGTGCCAGGCTTCATATTGAGCAAGATAGGGCGTAGCTTCAAGTTCAGTTGAGGCAGCAGGTAAAGGGTCACCACGGTGGCAGAACTGAAGTCTTCTTTGAAGATGTCCCCTGTGATGATCCTCACTTTGTCGGTCATGCCAGCTTCTGCAACTTTGCGTCGGGCAAATTGGGCCATGTCGGGGTTGAACTCAATGCCTACCGCTTGGGTGCCGTATTGCCGTGCTGCGGTAATGGCGATGATGCCGTCACCTGCTCCTAAATCAAACAATCTGTCTTGATCGGTGACCTTGGCTGCAGAGAGCATTTTGTCGATCAGACCTGCCGGGGTGGGGATCCAGATCACATCTTTGCCGGCTTGACCGCGCACGGGCTCGTAGGACGTTGAGGCGGGTTTTGGGCTGGCCGCGTTGGTGGCTGGGGCTGTGGTGGTGGATGCGCAGGCCACATTCAGCCAGCTGGTCAACAGGATGGGCAGCAATACTCGGGATAACTTCATGATCAATTCCTTAGGAGTTGCGTTTGACTTTGCCATGCTGATCTGAGCAGGGGCAGCTCTTTGGTTAAACCACAAGATTATTGTTTGTTTGCGTAAATTTTTCATGAAGCGTGTTTTTTTGCTTCATTGGTATTTACCCTTTACCTGCGGATCAGGTTAAGGTTTTGGACGCATCAGGGCTTGGCGAAGCGTCAATCAATGGGTTCGGATACGGTTGGGCTTTAAAAATTGAGCCACTGAAAAGAGATTTACCAGCTTGGCGTTCAAAACAAAGAGCGCGGTACTTCGCGTGTGGAGTCTATGCATCCCCCATTCGCGTAAACACCTGCGGGGTCACGATAAACCATCATTTTTGACATCACGGATTCCATTTTTTCAGGAGACTGCCGTGTGAGTTCTATCTGTCGCTCAACTTCGCTTTCATCCATTGACAGAACGCCGCTCGAATTGATGCACGCACCATCACGCCAGTGGTAGATTTCGAGACACTTCGAAGTCAAGTCAAAGGGGTTGTCTCGTCGCCAGAAATTACTGAACAAACCGCCACCCAGGTAAAACACCCATGACCCTTCAAAGCCTTTGACATCAGATGACCGATTGTCGGGATTCTTGAACCATAAACGATCGCCCGGAACGTAATACTTCATGGGAATTGGATTTTCAGGCAGGCCGTATTCATAGACATAGGTGGTGTGGAATGGATCAGCCCGAGGAACCGCCAGACGGCACTGAGCTTCCAACTCAAGCAAATAAGTGGGGTTGGTGAGCTTGGCTTCCTCTGCAAGACCGAGCAGCACTAAATATTCAGCCGCGCGGTAACAAGAGAACTCATACTGACGACCAGTGATTTCGGGCTGGGTCGCAGCGATGATGGCCTCCTCCAGACTGACATCTTGCCGGATGACAAACCCGTTTTCGGAGTCTCCTTGCCAGTATTCTGAAGGTCGCTCGGCAGCTTCGGTGTTGAATGCCAAAGAGGTTTTGGCAGCAGCCATGGCGATATTGACGCGTACACGTATGTGCGATTCGAGTTGCGCCACACTTTTAAACGTCATGACCTGTGGCGCAGCCAGCATGGTCAGGACCACTTCGTGTTCCAGAGCCTGATCGACTGACAAATCCAAATCATGAGCAAGTGTTCTGACCTGCAGTGTGTCAAAACCCGGGCACCAAAGATCGAAATACCGCTGCTGGAGCCGGACTTCAATAAAGTAGCCTGCATTTTGAGCAGATGGCCTGATCTGGGTAACCTCTTGGAGGCCCAACCGCTTTAACAAGCGGTCTAATTCGTAAAGCGACTGAGCAGGGTTTAAATCACTGCTGCCTTGAATCAGTAGGCCGACGGGTATCGACATGTTGACATCTGGGGACATGGTTCTCCCATTTTTAATCATCAACCCATTGAACTGGTTTTCCGCGATGAATGGTGATGAATTGAATGGACTTCATATTGCGCAATCACAATCTTAGACACAAACATTTTATACCGCGAGAAAATCATGATATCGATTGATTTCAGAGCTAAAGCCAAAAATTTTTAACCGAATTGAACGCCACTTTCAAGTTCAACTTAAATTTATAATGTCCAGTTTGATTTCTCGTTTAAGAATTTCTCAATCATTGAATTAAAAACCTGTTCTTGTTCAATATTGCTGATGTGCGCTGCATTAGGAATAATAAACAGTTGAGATTTTTTGATGTTGTCGTGCATTTGGCGTGACATTTCAGGTGGGGTGCCATGATCATGTTCACCAACAAGAATTAAAGTTGGGCAGTTGATTTCATGCAATCTGTCTAATACATCTATTTTTGAAATTGCCTCGCAACACCCAATAAAACCTTCAGAAGGTGTATTGAGTATCCCCATTCCAATGCGATTGACGGCGATAGGGTTGTTTTTTCGAAAATCCTCGGTGAACCATCGTGTCAATGTGCTCTCTAAAAGACCCTTCATACCTTCTGTGCGCGCTACTTTTATCCGCTGCCCCCACATTTGTTCGGCGTCAGGTGGTCGTCGGCTTGTAGAATCCGCCAGTATCAGAGATAGAAAAAAATTTGGATTTTTAAGAGCGAAAGTTTGTCCAATCATGCCACCCATCGAAATACCCATCCAATGGGCTTGGTCTATTTTTAAATGAAGAAATAAACCCTGAACATCATTGGCCAGTTGGTCTAGGGTATAGGGTCCGGGAGGAGCGCTGGATTTGCCGTGCCCTCGCGTATCGAATCGGAGAACTCGAAATTTATTTTTAAGTAAATCGACTTGTGCATCCCAAGCTGAGAGGTTACAAGCTAAAGAGTGCGACAAACAAATCCAAGGCCCCTGTGTACCGTCAATGGTGTAATGTAGATCAATACCGTTTACGTGAACAAATGCCATATGTCAATCCGCCTTGATACCTGCTTCTGTGGCTAATTTTTTGAACAGTTGAATTTCGTCTTTGATCAATTGATCAAATGCTTCAGGGGAGCTGGTGATTGGCTCTATGCCTAGGCTGCTGAAGCGTTGTGTGACCGATGGCTGTTTGAGCGCATTAATGACTTCAGATTGAATTTTCAGGACAACGTCTTTAGGTGTGTTTGCAGGCGCCATGAGCCCGTACCAAAAAATCCACTTGTAGCCAGGCACACCTGTTTCAGCAACTGTGGGCATATTAGGTAAATCCGGCATACGATTTGTGCTGGTCACTGCAATCGCTTTAGCCTTTCCTTCACGCACTAAATTAATGGCACTGGCGTAGGGTGCGATAAAAATATGCGTCCGTCCCGCCATCGTATCAGTCAATGCCTCTGGGATTCCTTTGAATGGAATATGAGCTAATTGAATACCCGCTTGGGATTTGAGTAGCTCTGCAGCAAATTGTGAACCGCTGCCAACACCAGCAGAAGAGTAATTAAATTGGCCTGGCTTACTTTTGGCCAAGGCTATGAATTCACGCATGGTGTTCACATTGAGTTCGGGTGACACAATGACTAGCGCTGGTCCTGTGGCTGTCAGTGTGATCCCGGAAAAATCTTTGGATGCATCATAAGCCAGCTTCTGATAAATGGCTGGTGAAATAGCATGCGCAGAAGAAACTGACAAAAGAGTGTATCCATCAGCGGGTGAATTGGCTACCGCCTGCGCCGCAATATTACTGCCGGCCCCTAATCTATTTTCAACAATGACCGATTGCTTCCATATTTCAGAAAACCTTGGTGCCAAAACACGTCCAATAATATCTGGAACTCCACCCGGGGAAAAACCTACTAAAATTTTAATTGGTTTTTGAGGGTAAGCAACCGCATTTTGAGCATTGGATGCAAAGGGGGAAAGTAAAGCTGCGCCCAAAATTAGATGGGCCATTGATCGTCTTGAATATAAATGGGTTTGAATGGTTTTCATTTTTTCCTTGGGTATCAATAATATTTTAAATACTGTTATCTTTGTTTGAATAAAATTAATTTCTCGGGGTTTGCAATATTTAATCTGCACCATGAATAGACATCAGTAACTTCATTCTTTGGGTGGCTAATTCGGGTTTTTCCAAGAGATTGGCGGCATCTGCCAAGCGAAACAACTCTGCCAAGTGAAGTATCGATCGTGTGGTCTGTTGACCCCCAACCATACTGAAGTGCTTTTGGTGTCCATTGAGCCAAGCCATGAAGACTATTCCCGTTTTGTAATAACGAGTCGGCGCTGTAAAAATATGCCGCGACAAGGGGATGGTTGGCCCGAGAATGGCGTGAAAAGTTGCCAGTTGCCCTTGCGCCAAAGCCGCCAGCGCGGCACTTGCGGCGGGCGCTATGGCATCAAAAATTCCCAATAGGGCATCGCTTTGCTGGTTCACGATGTCCAGTCCAATGCCATCGCCAGCGATCAGCTCAGCGTAGTTGAAGTCATCCCCTGTGTACATGCGCACACCCGGCGGAAGTCGTCGGCGCATCGCTATCTCTTTGTCTTTGTCGAGCAAGGAAATCTTGATGCCATCTACCTTGTTGGCGTGTGACTGAATGATCCCCAGTGCTGTGTCCATCGCGGTTTCCACATGAGCGCTGCCCCAGTAGCCTGAAAGACCTGGATCAAACATTTCCCCCAGCCAGTGCAACACAACAGGTTGTTTGGCTTGACTCAAAATCCTGTTGTAAACGCGTTCATAGTCGGTTGGGGTTGTCGCGAAACGTGCAAGCGCACGGCTGGCCATGATGATGAGTTTTCCGCCTAACTTTTCAATCGCCTCCATTTGCGCTTCGTAGCCGGCAATCACATCGTCTACGTTTTTGAGCTCGTCCATGGAGAGATGATCTGTTCCGCAGCCTGAGGCCACTTGCGCTCCAGGAAAATCCTTGGCCGCATCCAAAGTGCGGCGAATAAGTTCCAGGGAGCTCGTCCAGTCCAAACCCATGCCGCGTTGTGCAGTGTCCATGGCTTCGGCCACACCCATTCCCAAAGACCACAAATGGCGTCTGTATTCGATGGTGGCATCCCAATCCAATGCACATTGGTGCCAAGGATCTCCTGCAGCCAATGGGTTCGACACCACATGAGCAGCCGAGAAGGCAATGCGGTTGAAGGGCGTGCGTGTTGGGGGGCTCGGTGGCGGGTTGCCAATGAGCTTGTAGTTGGCTAAATCGCCCGTGGCCTGTGGAAGTTTTAAGGTAAAAGACACAGACTTAAATTACAAAGGTAAAGGATTCAACAGTCACCTTGGCTTTTCTTTCGACAAGCATTTCGGTCATCAGAAATCAAAGCGTTTGCTGTGGGCTGCTTGCGCCTCAAGGGGCTGGTGAAAGTCCAGCGGCTTTGACCAGAACAGCATTTGTTTTGATTTCATCGCGGATATAAGCATCAAATTGATCGGGACGCATCGTCCAAGCATCGGCTCCCAATGTGGCGAATCGTTCTTTGACTTCGGCGGTGGCGAGCGCTTTGATGACCTCTTCATTCAAACGGTTGACGATGTCTTTGGGCGTTTTCGCCGGGGCCATCATGCCAATCCAAAAGTTGAACTCTGAGCCGGGAACACCTGCCTCTGCAGTCGTGGGCACTTGAGGCAAGGCACTTGCACGTTTGGGTGAGCCCACGGCCAATGCAACCAATTGGCCACCTTTAATTTGACCGATCACCGGCGCTATGGGAGAGAAGTAATAGTCCACACGACCCGACATGACCTCGGTCACCGCTTCACTCGAACCTTTGAATGGGATGTTGGTCGCCTCTATCTTGGCTGCCAATTTAAACTTTTCAGCGTTCAAATGGGTGGCACTGCCTTGGCCAGCAGACGCAAAATTCATCCCTCCCGGCTTGGCCCGTGCCGCAGTCAACAATTCTTGCAGTGTCTTGATGTTTTTGGACGGCGACATCACCAACACATTGGGGGTGCTGGATATTGGCGTTACACCCACAAAATCGTTCAGAGTGTCAAAAGGCAATTTGGCGAATGTTGAAGGACTGACTGTGTGTGATGAGGAGTGAATCATGATGGTGTAACCATCGGGGGCAGCTGTGGCGACGGCTTGCTGTCCTATGGTTCCGCTGGCGCCTCCGCGGTTGTCAATCACCAGTGGTTGTCCCATGCTTTGACTCATTTTGTCGGAAATGGCGCGGGCAATGATGTCGGTGGTGCTGCCAGCTGCAAATGGAACGATGACACGAATCGGTTTGTTGGGATAAGAGCCTTGTGCACTCGCAATCCATGGTGTCAATGAGGTGAGGCAAGCCAAAGACAAAAGAACTGATCGGCGAAAAATAGGCATGTTGACTCCAAATGTTGCGATGACCGTTCAAACACCTGTCATCTATCAAAACTGATAGATTGGCTTGGTGCTTTTAATTTTCTAATTTCTTTATAAGGTTCATTATTTTTGGCGTCAATTGAAATCAAGCCAGCAGCACCTAGGACATACCCTAGGACAGCTTGGCGGCTTTTTTCACTTGGGTGAGGATGGCCATTTGAGGTGACTTTTTGTAATGGGCATCCAGCGGATAGCAGCCTGACACCATGCCATTGCGCGGCGCTGTGGTGCAGTCGCTGAATGTGCGGCACAGCCGCTTGCGCTGCATGATCCGACCAGCCAACACATCCGCTGGTAACTCGGGGTAAGCCAATACCATTCGGCCTAGGCCAACAAAATCCGTCCAGCCTTGTTTGACTGCAGCTTGCGCGACGTAGGGCAGAAATTCTTGCAGGTAGGTGTAACCACTGCCAACAAAAGCCATTGCAGGAAACATTTTTTTCAAGTCTCGAACGATTTCAAGATGCCGCATGACGCCGATCAATGGGTCCTCTGGCGGCTGGTAGCCATCGGATGGTGGGTAGAGGGCTGGGCGAGTGACGTGGGGTGTGTAGTAAGGACTTCCGACTGTCACATTGACCAATGAAATGTCGAGTGATTCAAGGACTTTGAGAAACTGAACTGTTTCGTCTAAGGCGTGAAGCATCGGGTTGAGTTCGTTGACTCCAAATCCGTAGCGGTAGGGAA
Source organism: Akkermansia muciniphila (assembly GCA_943331105.2). GTDB lineage: Bacteria > Pseudomonadota > Gammaproteobacteria > Burkholderiales > Burkholderiaceae_C > Limnohabitans_A. The sequence goes on along the minus strand of CALQKH020000002.1, from coordinate 334,477 downwards.
GAGCGTTTGCGAAATCAACGGGAATGCCAGGTCCGAGAGCGTTACTGTCAGACAGATTCGGATCTGCTTTGAAGGGCAAAAAATCAACTGCCGACAACCGCACGCCAAGCGCCAAGCCAGGCACCTCAGCTCTTATGCCTTCTGCCAGTTTTCGGATGAAACGGGTTCGGTTTTGCATCGATCCACCAAATTCACCGTCACGCGTTTTCGCAGACAAAAACTCATGCCCTAAATAGCCGTGGCAGTGCTTGAGATCGACGAATTGAAAACCACATTCCCACGCACGCTTCGCTGCTAAAACATAGTCATCGATCAGTTGGTGAATGTCACCATCAGACATGAGAACAATGTTTTCTTTCGGGCCAAAGCGGCCATCCAGCAGAGGGTGGTGGTAAAGCACCCTTGGCTCCATGAGCGTTTCAAGATTGGGTTTGCAAAAACGCCCCGAATGTGTCAACTGCAAACCAATCACCAGATCTTTATCGCTTCCCATGCTGTCGCGGTGCGCCTGCACAAGGCCCTCGCGCAGTTGCGCAATACCCGATTGGGTATGGGCGTTCATGACCAATTGTTTGGGGTTGGCGCGCCCATCGTGGCGAACAGCAACTGCTTCGCCCCCCCAAATCATTTTGGCGCCAGATCTGCCGAATAAAGTCCAGCGGCGGCGGGTGTTGTCGGAGGGGTTGCCATCGGGTTGGCCATCCCAACCTTCCATCGGGTGAATGGCATAACGGTTGCCAATTTTGAGACCGGAAACCGTCAGAGCTTGGGCCATGGCCGCGGTGTCACCCGATTCCAGATGGTCATCGCAAGGCATTTGCAAGCCCAGCCGATTCAAGTTTTCTTTGAAATTTTGCGTGTCTGACAAAGATTTGACTTTGACGAAATCTCCAAATTTCATGTGCTCTTTCGAAGAAGGGTTTTTAGAAAGTCAATCTGGAAAGGGTGCCGCCTATTTTTCCTTCAAACCATCATACCCATTTGCTTCAGTGTATCAAGCGCATTTTCAAGGGATACTTTTAAGAGTTTGAGGGTGGGGTGTAGGTAACCGATTTTGGAAAATCGAACATCTTTTCAATGCGCTCTGTGAATCATTTGGAGCCAATCGTTGGAAAAAATTCCATCGATTGGCTCGCAGCGTGGACAGCGCTCGGATTCAATTTCAAAAAACTGTTCAAACCATTTGCAAAACCTGGCTGACCTTCAATTCAGACTTCCTTGCTTGCACCTCGCTGGCCACCACGTCAGCGGTCACGGCCGACAGCGTCCAGCCCAGGTGGCCATGGCCGGTGTTGTAGAACACATTGGCTTTGCGACCAGGGCCCACGCGGGGCATCATGTTGGGCATCATGGGGCGCAGTCCGGCCCATGGCACCACCGAGCGGGTGTCAATTTTGGGGAAGCATTGCTCCACCCACTCGATCAAGGGGCGGATGCGGTCCGCTCGGATGTCGCGGTTCACGCCATTGAACTCGGCTGTGCCCGCCACGCGGAAACGGTTCAGGCCCAAACGGCTGGTCACCAATTTGGTTTCGTCGTCGAGCAAGCTCACGTTGGGCGCACCGGCCTGGCTTTTTTCATCGTTCAAGTTGACGGTGATCGAATAGCCTTTGACGGGGTAGATATTGACGCGGTCACCCAGCTGCGCCGCGAAATCTCGGCTGGCCACACCGGCGCAGACCACCATGCCATCGAAGGTGTGCACCAGGCTGCCGTCATCGCCTGCGACGGTGATGATGGCTTGCTGACCATCGCTGCTGACCGTCTTGACGTCTTGACCGTACAAAGTTTTCACACCCAGACGTTCTGCCGCTTCGGCCAGGCCGTGTGTAAATTTGTGGATGTCGCCGGTCGAATCGCTCTCGGTGAAGTAGCCGCCGTAGTAGTCACCAGCCAAGGTGGGTTCGATGGCTTTCATTTCTTCGGGCGTCACCGCTCGGCGTGGCAAGCCACCTTGGGCCAGCAATGCCGAGACGCGACCGGCGTGGTCAAAGCCCTGCTTGTCGCGGTAGATGTGCAAGATGCCTTCTTTCTTCAAGTCAAAGTCGATGCCTTCTTCTTGCGCCCATGCAAACAGATGTTGCCGAGCAGCCACGGCCAAGCGGGCTGTCTCGACGGTGTTGCGCTCGTAATGAGGCATTGCCGCGATGAACTCCGCAAACCATGACAGTTTGTGCCATGTGGGCGCAGGGTTGACCAACAAAGGTGCATCGCTTTTGAGCATCCATTGGATGCCTTTGAGGATGGTGGACCAGTGGGTCCAGACCTCGGCGTTGGAGGCGGACAATTGACCGCCGTTGGCAAACGAGGTTTCCATAGCGGCGTAGCGATGGCGCTCGAACAGGGTGACGGCAAATCCGCGTTTGGCCAGGGCGTAGGCGGTGGTAACGCCGGTGATGCCGCCACCGATGACTGCAATGGTTTTCATGACAAAAGAGCTTTCTACAACGTCAAGGATGGAAGCTTGGCGTCAGCAAGTCGCTGCCGCCAAGCGCCCCCTCTGTTCAGAACCTGAGAGATTCACGCTGCGCACAGCTGCGCGTCGCTTGCTCCTTCGGTGCACTGGCGGACGAAACGCCAGCAGCTCTTCAGAGAATTGGCATGTGACCGGTCCTTTGGCCTGAGAGTTTCCGGGGCGGTTGCTCCTTCGGCGCTGCCTGCCGCGAGCGCGGTGGCAGTCTCTCCCGATCACATGTCGACACAAGGTCGATGGTTTTCAATCATTCACGGTGTTGAGGTGTGCCTGAACCAGTGCATGCCTCACCCTTCAAAAAGAATCATGACGACATTCAAAAAAGGCCGCCACTGGTTTATCGAGCATCTATTTTTGGGGATCCATTTTTTTTAGATACTCACCCACCAAGGCCAGCCAAAATGCCGCTCCTGGTGCGATGAGTTCATCGTTGAAGTCATAGCCAGGGTTATGGACGTGACACGCACCACGAGTTCCCGGACCGCCGTTGCCGATAAAAATGTAGCTGCCAGGTACTTGCTGCAGCATGAATGCGAAGTCTTCGCTGGCTGTATAGGCAGGTCCGTTGGGCTCAACCTGATGCGTGCCAAAAACCTTGGTGGCGACCTGCGTCGCGAATTCAGTCTCATCAGGCGTATTGACCAGCACAGCATACCCTTCTCTCCAGTCGATGGCAGCTTGCACCCCGTAGCTTTCTGCCTGAAGCTTAACCAGCGCCAGAATTCTCTCTTTGAGCAGGGCTCGAATTTCTGTGTCGAGCGCTCTGATGCTCAGCTCAAGCGTGGCAGTCTGCGGAATCACGTTATTGGCGATGCCCGCGTGGATGGCCCCGACCGTCACCACGGACGTCTTCTGTGGGTCGACATTGCGTGACACGATCGTCTGGAGCGCCATGACGATCGAAGACGCGGCCACCACTGTATCTACTGCCTCATGAGGAAACGCACCATGTCCACCCCGTCCATTCACAGTGATGGTCACGTTGTCGCTGGAAGCCATCGCTGAACCTTTTCGGAACTCCAAGCGACCGGCTTCAACGCCTGGCATGTTGTGCATCGCAAATACGGCATCGCATGGAAACTGATCAAACAGACCATCGGCCATCATTTTCAGCGCACCACCAGCCCCTTCCTCGGCAGGCTGAAAAATCAGGTGAACCGTTCCATCAAATTCAAGGTCTTCAGCGATCAGCTTGGCGGCCGCTAAAAGCATGGCTGTGTGTCCATCATGGCCACAAGCGTGCATGATTCCAGGGACTTGACTTTTCCAGGGGCTAGAGCCTACCTCTGAGATTGGCAGTGCATCCATGTCCGCCCGCAGGCCAATGGACTTGCCCTGTTGACCACGGCGCAATGTTCCCACGACGCCCGTTCCACCCAAACCGGTTGTGACCTCATAACCCCAGCCATTCAACTTGTCGGCAACCAAAGAAGCGGTCTGATGCTCTTCGAAGGCCAGTTCAGGGCGCGCATGGATATCACGACGGATCTGAATAAAATCACCAACGCGCTGCACCCAAGAATGCGCGAGATAGTTGCTGTCTTGCATCCAACGCTTTCGTTATTGGGCTTGTAAGCCCATCGATTTGGCGATGGCGCGGTACCTGGCCGTGTTATCTGAATAAAGCTTGCCCAATACGGACAAAGTTTGTGGACGGGGGACGATCATGGCTTGAGCTTCCAATGCGCTCTTGATGGTTGGATCGCTGGCCACGTCACTCAAAGCTTTGTGCAAAGCCTGAACCACTGGCTCTGGCGTATCTTTGTGGACAAAGTAGCCTGCCCAGGTATCAAAGACAAAGCCCTTGAGTGCTTTGCTCTCATTCAAAGTTGGTACTTTGCTGAAAAGCGCTTGTCGCTCTGCTGATACGACAGCGGGAGCCCTGAGCTTGCCATCCTCAACCAGCTGAACCTGACCTTTGCCATAAGGCGTCATGAAAATATCGACTTGTCCACCCATCAAATCTTGTACAGCTGCAGCACCGCCTTTGTAGGGGATATGCGTCATAGGAATGCCTGTGATCGATGACATGTGCTCACCCATCAAGTGGTAGAGAGAGCCGAGACCGACGCTGGCGTATGTCAGAGGCTTACCCTCAGCAGCTGCCTTTTTAGCGTAAGCGATCAATTCATCGCCATTTGCGGCGGGGAAATCTTTGCGTGCAAGCACCACAAGAGGATTGATGCTGATCATCTGCACAAGTCGAAAATCTTCGGGCTTGTACTTGATGGCTGCATTGGCCAAAGGTGCCAAGATCAATTCATTGGGTGAACCCTGAAAGATCATGTGTCCATCGGCGGGGCTGTTCAAAACCTTTTGGCCAGCGATACCGCCACTGGCTCCACCCAGGTTTTCGACGATCACCGTCTGTCCGAGGTGTTTGGCTAAGGTGTTGTTGAGCGTGCGTGCAATGACGTCCGACACACCGCCCGCAGGATATGGAACCATCAAGGTGACGGTTTTATTGGGGAAATTCTGAGCAAATACCGCACCACACACCACCAAGGAACTGAGCACACTGGACACGACTTTGAAAGCAAATCTCATCACCCACTCCAATTCAAATGAAAAGAACATGCACCCATGCTATTGACCTCATATCATGATGTCCAATGCATTGTTGGTAATATCTATGCAATCTAAAATGCATAGATTAATATGACGCTTGTCCAATTACGCCAATTCATCGCTTTAGCCAAAGTCGGCTCCTTTGTGAAAGCTGCGGATGCCTTGCACATGACACAACCCGCCCTGAGTCGAAGCATCAAGTCATTGGAAGAGGAGTTTGGGAGGCAACTGTTTGACCGAATCGGCAAACGAATTGAGCTCAATTCATTTGGGCATGAAGTGCTGACTCGCAGTCACACACTCATGGAGTACGCGCAGCAGCTCAAAGACTGCGGTCGCAGTCTGAGTGCCGGCGACAGTGGGCGTATTCGCTTGGGCCTGAGTTCCGGGCCGGGGGCCATGCTCAGCACGCCCATCTTGGCCCACTTCGGGACACATTTTCCGAACTTTCACATCGAAATTGTCCGATCAAACACAGCAAGCTTGGCCCAAATGCTCCGAGACCGGTTGATCGATGCAGCCGTATTGGACATACGCGCATTGATACCAACGCCTGATCTCAGGGTCACGCAAATTGCTGAGATGGAGGGCGTGTTCATGTGCCGACCAGATCACCCTCTGGTGCACAAAAAAAAGCTCGTCTTTGCTGATCTCAAGACTTACCCGATAGCTTCCACGCCTTTGAGTGAAGAAGCCGCAAGAATCTTGGTGGAGAGGTATGGCGAAATCGCGCATCCGGATGTTTTGGTGAAACTGCAAAGCGATGAAATTTCACACCTCATTCAAGTCACCCAACAAACAGACACCGTCCTGCTCGCCATTCGTGCCTCGGCTCCTGACTTTGTTGAATTGCCGATTCAACCAGCCCCGCGCATCAAAGCCAGATTCGGACTGGTCACTGTGGCCAACAAAGCCGAAGCTCTTTTCCTCCCAGAAATCAGGCAGCTGATGCGAACCGTCATGCCATAGTTGATGTTCCCTTGAGCCTGCGTTGGCACTCACAATCAGCACATTCAACGCTGCCACGCATACCCAAGATGCTGCCGTTGGGGATGTGCATCCGCATGATCAGGTCTTCTCGACTTTTGGTTGAGGCTGAACTTGAAGCGGTGATCGCGCTGTCGTCGGCAAGCTCAAAGCCATCAGTGCGCCCAGCAGGTTCACGCCAGCGGCCATCAACATGGCTTGGTCATAGCCCTGGGTCTGGTCGTACAGCCAGCCCGCCAACACCGGCAAACTGATGGCCGCGATGCACCAAGCAATGTATAACTGTCCGGCCACCCGGCCAAAGGCATTGGGATGCCAGTAGCGCGCAATCGCACCAGCCGTCAGACCCGAGATGAAGCCATAACCGCAGCCAATCAGTGTCATGGACAGGACAGCCATGCCCGCCCCTGGCCAGGTCAACAGCAGGCAAGAACCACTGAGGGCGATGAGATGGGCCACGCAGGCCACGCGAGGCACCGCGAAACGATCAATGAGCCAGCCCCCTCCAATGCGTGCAGCAGCAATCGCACCGGTGATGAAAGTGGTGCCGCCCAGCGCGAACAGACTTTTTGCGCCATAGGCCTGCAAAATGCCAGCAGCCTGGCTCATCACCATCAGACCCGCAGAGGCGGCGAGAAAGAAAACAGTAAACAACCGGGCAAACAAGCCCCAGTGGCGGGCTTCGCTGTCGGCCGAACTCGCTCCTGGATCTTGCATGCGAACCTGGGCACGATGCCAAAGCATGGCAGCGATGGCGCAGCAAGTCAGCACCGTGAGCGCAAGACCCGTGAGGGTTGCACGCAGGCCAAACGCCTCAATGGCCCAGCCAAAGACTGGTGCACCCAGCATGGCACCCATGGGATACAGGCTCACCACGTAGCCGTTGGCCAGCCCGCTCATCGGGCTGATGGTCTGGTTCAGACCTTGTTGCATCATGATGAAAGCCACCCCGCCGCCCAGTCCGAACAGAACGCCGTAGCCCAGCAACAAATGCTCGATACCCTGTGCAGCGGCGCAGATCAGCAGGCCAGAGGCGCTCAGAACCCCGCAAACCAGCAGCAGGGGCACGGGTGCGAAGCGACGGTAAAGGCCGGGTCCGATGAGCATGCCGATCGTGAGAAAGATCGACGCCATGGAAAACACGATCGCCATCTCGGCCCGACCAATACCGAGCAGCGCCTCCATCGGCTTGAGGAAGACAGAAAACGCATAGACGGTGCCGAACGGCAGATTCACCACGGTGGCCGCAGCCAGGACGAGTGCCCCTCGGCTGATGCCTCGTGAGGCGGGTGAATCGCTCATCGCTTCCCCGCGAGACTGACCCGATCACGACAAGCGAGACCCAGCCGATAGGACAAGAAAGGGTGGGGCATGCGATGCGCTTTCATTTTTTCAGAAAGCCAGTTTATCCGACCGATTGAGGCGGCCATGCTTGTTGATGGTGATGTCGCTGGCACGTCGCATCACGGTAGGCACAAGACGCTACTGCAGCGGTCGTAAGGGTTTGTTGCCAAGGAGTCTGGGATCCGCTTTTTCCAAGGTCATCCAGCAACACGGTATCGCTCAATAATGCTGCGATCGAGTTCAACACCAAGCCCCGGTCCGTTCGGTATCGACACCCAACCGTCGCGTTGCTGGATGGGCTGTGTGATCAACTGCTGCCTGAATGGATGAGATGAGCAATCGTATTCAAGCAAAGGCTCCTGCGCGAACAGTGAATGGTGCGCGACCGGCAACGCAGCAATGAGCTGCAAGGATGCCGCCTGGGCAATAGCCGATCCCCACACATGCGGATTGACCGCAACGCCATGCGCTTGCGCGAGCGTCACAATGTGGCGGGCCGCACTGATGCCACCGCAAGAACACAGGTCTGGTTGGGCAATGTCGACTGCGTTTGCAGCAAACAGGTCGCGATAGCCAAACAGCGTGTGCTCATTTTCACCCCCTGCGATGGGCATCGTTAACTTATCCCTCATCTCCGCATAACCGCGCAGATCCTCCGGCGCCACGGGTTCTTCGTACCAGCGCAAGTTGTAGCGCTCCAGTGCACGACCGAGGCGCAGCGCTTCCGCGCGGCCATAGGCATGGTTGGTGTCAATCATCAGCGTAATGCCGCGGCCATCAATCGCCGCACCGATGGCTTTCATGCAATGGATGTCATCGTCAACGCCGTAGCCGAGCTTGACCTTCATCGCCCTAAAGCCAGCATCGTGGTGCCGAATGGCTTCGTCCGCCAGTCTTGCGGATTCGCCCTGACCATTGACGCGGTAAAAGCCTGTTGCATAGGGCTGAACGCGGGTTCTGAATGCACCGCCCAGCAAGACGTGAATCGGAACGTTATGCGTCTTTCCGGCGATGTCCCAAAGTGCAATGTCGACTGCGCTGATCGCAGCGATCACCGAGCCTTTGCGGCCGAAGTCACGTGTAGCGTGATACATCTTGTGCCACAGCACTTCGGTATCCAATGCGTTGGCGCCCAAAAGGAGTGGTTTCAGCGCGTATTGAACAGCAGCCGCAGCGATTTCTGGTGGCTCCAAACCTTGAGCGAACGCCTCGCCCCAGCCGGTAATGCCCTCTTCAGTGAGCACTTCCACCAGCGTTGCACTGCGCTGGCGAACCCAGCCCTGTGAGAACGCGAAAGGTTCTGCAAGCGGGCTTTTCAGAACGTGAATTTTGATGTCGACGATTTTCATATCGCTGCTTTTCAAATTGAAAAGGGGTCGAGATAAAAATGGTCAGCTGAGTCGCTGTTTTAATTCAGGTGGGTTGGCTGACTTTTCCCTAAACTCATTGATTCCGCTGGAAAACTTCACACCTGCGCGCTTGATAGCGCCATCGTCGACTTTCTCGAGCGGCGTGTAAAAAGGATGATGATGCTCTAGGTAAGGGTTGTTGCGCGCAGCGTTGTAGCAATGCAGTACAGTCCAGCGGCGATTTTCTGAGCGATTTTGGTCTGATCGGTGCAGCACATTGCTGTGGAAAAAAAGGCCATCGCCAGGTTCCATCTCGGCATACTCAATCGGCATCAGCTTGAGCATTTCAGCGACCCGCCGCGGATCGGCTCCGACCTGCTCGCCAGGCAGGACGCCATGCTCAATGCGGCCACAGTGGTGCGATCCCTTGACAACTTGTAGACAGCCGTTTTCGCGAGTGCTGCGGTCGAGCGCAACCATCACGCTTGCCATGTAGGGGAATACACAGCCGTTGTGATACCAATAGCCGTAATCCTGATGCCACTCCCAAGCCCCTCCCTCGAATGGCTCTTTGGCAGTCAATTTGGAGTGGTAATGATAGACCTCGCCGCCAAGCAGATCTTCCATGGTGTCGACCACACGATGGGAGCGTGCAGCAAGACCGTAGACGCTGTCACCGGGATGATTCCAAGTGGCCATTCGCGTGGATTTGCCAGATGAATCGTTCCGGTCATACAAACGACTGCGCATTGATTCGTCGTTTTCAATCGCGGTGCGCAGGATTGAAATTTCCTCATCATCGAAAAGCTTGCGGACCAGCACGTAGCCGTCCTGTTCGTAATGAGCGCGTTGTTCGGGTGTGAGAATCGAGCCGGGCATATTGTCTCCAAGAGTTTTTGCAGATTCAATCACAGCAAGGCCAGTATTGCAAAAACTATTGCACCCTAACCATCAGTGGCGCATATCGATGATCACAAACACATTCATGAAACCACTGTGAACCAAGATCAAACAGCACATTGGGCAGATTGCAGTCACTTAGCGTCGCCCAATTGACTGCCAAGGCCTTGGCAACCACCGGCTGTCGGCTCTCTGGCGTCTTGGTTAACCATTGTCAATGGAACGTGGGCACGACTTGGGAAAAGACGATGTCTGGTCGTTGTTGGACCGATGGCTTGATGAACGACGGTCCGTTCCTATGTCCTGACTGAATTTATACAAAAGTTCGAAAATTTCCAAGTGCTTCAAAAATGAGCAGCTTGAATCACAGGATCCATTCAATAATGACCCAATCAACCCTTGAAGCTGGAGATCTTATGCCCATCAAAAAAATGATTGATGTGACTGAAAAAGTATTTCTCATCACTATCGCACTGTTCACTGTGGGTGCCATGGTGCAAGAAGTCATGCTGTTGATAGAACAGCGTAGCGTAGCGCTGAAGGACTTGTTACTGATGTTTATTTATGCGGAAGTGTTAGGTATGTTAGGAGCTTTTTACAGCAGCCACCGAATTCCAATCACCATACCTTTGGTCATTGCCATGACCGCATTGAGCCGCTTGATCATCCTTCAGGGTAAAGACGGTGACCCTTCGATTCTTTTGTATGAAAGTGGCGCTATTTTGATGATTGCTATTGCCTGTTGGGTGATCAGCAAAATACAAGACCGCGATTAACCAAAGGCGCTTGAGTTGACTAAGTCATCGCATGCACGATTTCAATCACTGTGAGAAAATTTATCAATTAAGCCATCGTCAATAGGAACTCAGATGACCAGCGTCAAAACATGTTTAGCGCAAAAAGGACAAACCGTTAACGTGATCAGCATCAAGCCTGACGAAAAAGTGGTCGTGGCTTTGCAGCTGATGCGGGACAACCGTGTGCGTGCGATTCTGGTGATTCGTGACGAAAAGCTGATGGGCATCATCACTCAGGGCGACTGTGCCATCAAGGTCCTGTTACCCGGTCTGGATGCCAAACAAGTCCTCGTTCAAGATGTCATGACAGCCGACCCGGTCTCGGTCAAACCAGACGATCCGATTGAAGCCTGCACAGGCTTGATGGCTTCCCGTAACTTCCGTCATCTGCCGGTTGTGGAGGCTGGGCGGGTCGTTGGCGTTATTTCTATTGGTGATGTCGTCAAAGACAATATCCGACAAATGGGTCAGCAGATTGGGTTTTTAGAGACTTACATCAAAGGGCACAGTGCTGCGCTTTGATGGGTGATTTTTAGACCATTCTTTGAGTAACTTGTATCGGCTCTGGGTCATCTTCAAGGGTCATCCAAAATCGGCAGTGAGATCGATTCGTTCATGGCATCGCCAATTCCCATCACTCAAATCACATCATCATTGAATCTCTGAATATTTTGGGAGTTCCCGGGGTGACCACCGATATGCTTTCCAGCCCTTTGTCTAGCTCAGACAGCACCCCAACATCGCCAGCGACGGGCTTGGAATCAAGGTCTACAAAGCGTGTTCTTTTGCTCGGGGCGACGGGCACGATCGGCATGGCCACTGCACGGGCGCTGCTTCGTCGAGGCCATGAGGTGGTTTGTCTGGTCCGGCAGCGCGAAGGTGTGGGCTCAACGCAGGCCGACACAGGGCTTTCAGAACGTCTGGCTGGGGTCAAGCTCATTTGGGGACATGCGGCCGAGGAGGATTTTTGGAAACAAGCGGATTTGGCGCACTTTCATTTTGATGCGATGGTCTCTTGTATGGCCTCGCGCATGGGCTCGCCCCAAGACGCTTGGCGGGTCGATCACCAAGCCCATGTGTGGGCGCTGCAAGCGGCACAAGCTGCGGGTGTGAAACAGTTTGTTCAACTGTCGGCCATCTGCGTGCAAAAGCCCTTGTTGGCTTTTCAACATGCCAAGCTGGCCTTTGAAAAAGCCCTGATCGAATCAGGCCTGACTTATTCCATCGTGCGGCCCACAGCTTTTTTCAAATCGCTGTCGGGCCAACTCGATCGTGTCAAGAAAGGTAAGCCTTTTTTGATTTTTGGCGACGGGCAATTGACCGCCTGCAAGCCCATCAGCGACGACGATTTGGCTGATTTTCTGGTAGGGTGCCTGGACGATGGGTCGCGGCATAACCAGATCTTGCCCATCGGGGGGCCGGGGCCTGCCATCACGCCGCTGGCGCAGGGCGAGCAATTGTTTGCTTTGTTGGGCAAATCGCCGCGTTTCAAGCGTGTCCCGGTGGGTCTGTTGGATGTCATCGTGGGTGTTTTGAGCGTCTTGGGAAAGCTCATTCCAGCAGCTGCAGAAAAGGCCGAGCTGGCCCGCATTGGGCGGTATTACGCCACTGAATCCATGTTGGTGTGGGATGCACAGGCGCAGCGCTACGATGACCCGGCCACACCCTCACACGGTTCACAAACGCTGTTCGATGCCTATGCCCGTTGGGTCAAAGGCGAGGGCGCGCCCGATCGAGGGGAGCACGCTGTTTTTTAAGCGGGCTTGGGTGACTTCTTTTTCAGACCGAACGCCATCAACAGCATCACGAGCATGCTCAAAGCCAGTGCCAAGTAAGCATGGCTAAAGGCGGTTAACTCGCCGCCTTCAAAGTCAGCAATGGCACTGATGCAGGTCACCGCCAAGAGCGTCCCTACGGCATTGAAAATATTGATCAGCCCCTGGGCTGTGCCTCGCTGGGCAGGGGGTGCTTCATCTATCGCAATGGTGCGCAGCGCACCGCTGACCACCACACCCACGCCAATCCCGACCAAAACAGTCGCGATCAAGAACGCAGTAAAGCCGGTCTGTGGCATGGCGCTTTGCAGGTATCCCAGCGTCAGCATACCGAAGCCAAAGATCACCATGCTTCGAGCGCCCAGTCGGTTGAGCAACCGCCCTGCCGCCATAGAGCCCACCATGGAGCACAGCACCAGAGGCAGCAGGGCCAGCCCCGCAGATTCAACGCTGACCCCATAGGCCAGCGTAGCGATGGTGGTCAAAAATACAATGCCCCCCATGGAGAAACCCACACCCAGCGTCAGCACATAGGCAAAAGCCAGTTGTCGGTTTGCAAACAGCTCGATCGGAATCAGTGGTTGCGCCTGATGTTTCTCAATGACCACCAAAGCGACCAGCAGTGCCCCACTTGCCGCCAGAAACCAAGGCCACAACACCATCGCGGTAGCCGAGTCCGGCAGGCGCGAAATGCCCAGCACCAAGCACAGCAGAAATAACAAGGTACAGGTGATACCTGCCAAGTCAATGTGCCCTGGTGCCGCGCGGGTGCGTTGGCTTGGCAAGCTGAGGGCGCCCCACCACAACACGACCAGTGCGACGGGAATATTCACCAAAAACAGCCAGCGCCAGCCCAGCGTGGAAGTGAGCACGGTCGCCAGAGGTGGCCCAAGCACAAAGGCCATGCCGTGGGTGGCACCAACCAGTCCTAAAATACGGCCCCTTCGCTCGGCTGTGAACACATCACCAATCACAGCACTGGCTACCGGCGCTATGCCCCCTGCGCCGATGCCCTGGATGGCACGGCCCACCAGCAGCGTATCAAAGTCGGGTGCAGCGGCGATGATCAAAGAGCCGATGGCGAAAAGCGCCACACTGGCCAGATACACCGGTCGGCGGCCATGGCGGTCGCTGAAGTAAGCCATCAACGCTGTACTGCACAAGGAACTCAGGGAAAAAACAGTCGTTATCAGTCCAGCGGTTCGGTTGTCGATGCCAAAGACGGCAATCAATGCTGGCAGGACAGGCCCCACGATGGCTGAATCAAGTGCCGCCATGAAGACGCCGACAAACAGCACCTTGACCAGGCGGCTTTGTGCTGGATCACCATCCGGCAAAGAAATAGGGGTCTGCTGCTGGCTCATCGAGGTATCTGAATTAGGCTGATCTTTTGTACACAGGCACCGGATTTTGGGATCCGCCATCTCGGATGTGGTTTTTACAGGATCGCCGATTTGGCAAAGTATGCCGGAATCCAATCATCAGCCCAGCGGCTGAAATGTCAGTTTCCTTGTGCTGATCTGAGTTGTCGAATGAGCCCGTGTGTGACCGAGAAGGTCAGCCGCCAGTGGCATCCTTGATGCATTTTTTGGTGAAATTGTTTTTGGCCGCACCTGCCAGTTTTTTATCAGTAGCCTGTGCCTCACACGTGGCGGTGGCGGTGGCCAAGGCAGCTGCAGCGTCTTTTTCGCACTTCTGAACAAAACTGTTTTTTGCAGCGCCTGCCAGTTTTTTCTCTGCGGCTTGTGCTTCGCAAGTGGCAGCAAAAGAGGGGACACTCAAAGTCATGAGGGCAACATACAGCAAGACAGTTGATTTTTTCATTTGATTTCCGTGGTTGAAAGCCAACTCAAAAATTAACAAAATTAATAATACTTTGCAAGAGGGATGACTTTGATATTTTCAAAATATGCACGGTCCTTGACTTTGGAAACATGGCGGCTGCCACCGTCATCACAGGGGAAACGCTTGATGGACAGGTGCACGGATTCGCTGAATGAACAGCTTTCGAAGAGGTCAAGCAAGGAATCGGAAAAAGGCTATTGCAGACAACGGACTCATATGATTTTCCCCATCCTGACAAAGCTGCGCGCTACGCTTGCCAAAACAAGGAGCAGACCCAAAATTGACACATAGGCGGTGACCTCGCTCATGGCGCGTTTTTCAAACCGAAGCCGATGGCCTAATTGGTTGTAGATGCTCTTCAACGCTTGGGCACTGTCGGCTTTGAAATACTCGCCTTGCGTGATCGCTGAAACTTTTTTGAGAGCCTCATCTTCTAACTTGACACGCATGCTGCGGCCTTGCATTTGAACCACATCGCCTTCGGTGGTGCCGATGCCAACGGTGTAAATTTTGACCTGGTGTGTGGCGGCCAAATCCGCCATTTGCTTCAGCTCTGGCCCCATGTTACTTTGGCCATCGCTCATCAGAACGATGGCCATCTGTCGCCCCTGACCTGTCGATGGGCTGGCCGTATTGGGGGCTGTTTTTTTATCGTCCAAGGATTGGCCAGAGTTGGCTTGGTTCTTGGCGCCACCTGGTTCAGCCGATTCGTTGATGATCTTTTGCGCATCAATGCCTGCTCCAGGCAGCAAAGCTTCTAGCGAGACCAAGATCCCGGTACCCAAGGCAGAGCCATATTGCAGCGGTAAGTAATCGATCGCTTTGAGCAAAACATCGCGATCATCGGTCGGGGCTTGTGCCAGGGCAGCAGTGCCCGCTACGGTCACCAAACCGACGCGCAATCTGCGGGGCTTGTCTTCAATGAATTGTTGCGCGGCTTTCTGTGCCACTTCGATGCGTGATGGTTGAAGATCTTTGGCGCGCATGCTGCCAGAAGTGTCCATGACCAGCATCACCGTGGCATCACGCATTGGGGTCATCAGCACAGTTTGAGGCCTTGCCAACGAAATGCACAGCAACAACAACCCCAAGCCCAGAACGACGGAAGGTCTCTTGCGCGTTTTCAGCGAATAAACAAGAGCTAGGGCGGGGACCAGTGCAGATGCCCAAAGCATCAAGGGCCATAAAAAATAGATCGAGCTGAAATCAGGCACGCCAAACTCTCCGTTTTCTCAATTCAGAGAAGCGTATCAAAGCACTGGCCAAGTCTTCATCTGTTGACAGTTCCAATGCATCGACACCTGCGTGTGCAAACGAGTCAGCCAGTTGCTGCTCTCTCTTTTCAACCGTTTGGGCATAACGGGTTCTGAAGCTTTTGTTGGCTGTATCCAGCAGCAATTGTTCTGAGGTTTCTGAGTCTTGCATCAACACCAAGCCTGCGTTGGGCAGATTGATTTCTGCGGGGTCGAACAAACGCACCGCGACTGTTTCGTGTCGTTGGCCCAGTGCGCTCAGCTCGGTTGCCCAGTTGAAAGCCCCCATGAAGTCAGAGACAACAAACACGCTGGACCTGCGTTTCAATAAGCCATTGGCTTTTCTGAGCCAATCCGTCAATCGGGTTTGATGAGATTGCTGGGTGACGGGTGATGTCTCTAAGACATGCAACAAATGCAACAAGTGGCGTCTGTGCATGCGTGCAGGAACGTACTTGAAACCTTCGGGTTCCGCAGGGTTTAAGACCAATGCACCGATTCGATTTCCGCGTTTCATGAGCAGTTTGGCCATCACGCCTACGAAGCGCAGCATTACATCACGCTTGGTCATATCGGTGCTGCCAAAGTCCATGGACCCACTCAAGTCCAACAAAAACCAAGCATTGATTTCTCGATCCTCTTGGTGCTCTCGCACAAAGGGTGTTTGCATGCGAGCCGTCACATTCCAGTCGATGTGTCTCACATCGTCATGGGCTTGGTATTCGCGCAGGTCTGCCAGTTCCAAACCTGATCCTCTGAACAAAGTTCTGTGATCACCTTGGAGCAAGCCGTCCAGCCGTCGGATGACCGTCCACTCCAAATGTTGGAGTAAAGCCTCAGCGGACATGCGCTTCCAGCGGCTGGTCTGGCATCGGCACGGCGCGCATCACATCTTGAATCAAAGTTTCCGCATTTTTGCCTTCGGCCAATGCGGTGTAAGACAAAACCAAGCGATGTCTGAGGACATCGGGTACCAAATCGGCCACGTCTTGGGGCAATGCGTAATCACGCCCACGAAGCAATGCCAATGCGCGGGCACCTTCGATGAGGCCGATGCTGGCCCGTGGGCTGGCGCCGAAGCTGATCAGTCCCTTGATAGATGCCATGCCATATTGCTCAGGGAAACGGGTCGCTGATACGAGCTTGACCGCATAGTGAACCAAGCTGGGGTCCACATAGCAGTGACGGCACTGTATTTGCAGCGATTGGAGCTCTTCAAGGCTTACGACGCCCGTTGCTTTAGCGCCACCGGCAATGACCCTTTGGACGATCACAAATTCTTCGTCCTCGCTGGGATAGTCAATCAGCACCTTCATCATGAAACGGTCAACCTGGGCTTCTGGCAGTGGATAGGTCCCTTCTGTCTCGATCGGATTTTGTGTCGCCATGACCAAAAATGGCGATGGAACACGGTGCGTTTGTCCTGCGATGGTGACTTGCCGCTCTTGCATCACTTCCAGCAAGGCGCTTTGAACTTTGGCAGGCGCTCGGTTGATTTCATCGGCCAACAACAGATTGGCAAAGACGGGACCCAGCACGGTGCTGAATTCGCTGGTCTGTTGGTTGAAGATCCGTGTGCCGATCAAATCAGCAGGCAACAAATCCGGCGTGAATTGGATCCGACTGAAACTGCCGTTGAGTGATTTGGCCAATGTGTTGACGGTCAGTGTTTTGGCGAGACCGGGAACACCTTCAATCAGCAGATGGCCTTGCGCCAACAAAGCAATCAGGACGCGCTCTAAAAAAACGTCTTGTCCGACCACCACCCGTTTGACTTCGTACAACAAACGCTGCATCAGGGCTGCAGCTTTCTCGGGATCTGTGTTGTACGTGGACCGATGGGCACCGCGCCAAGCCTCATTTGCATTCGCCATATGTCTTCCTTTGAATTTTAAAAAGGTGGCAGACCCACAGCGCTACCGGCACTTTCAATGGTGGTGGCAAAGCCAATCCCAATAAAAGTCCGAGCCGATGTGGGGTTCAAGATGGCCGTGACAATGCCAACCACTTCGCCTGTCGTGTTGACCAAGGGTCCGCCTGAGTTGCCTGGATTGGCTGCCGCGTCAAATTGGATCAATCCTTTGAGCATGTGTTGACCATCGGGTGATTTGAAGTGTCGATTCAAGCCGGACACAACACCTGATGACACCGAGGGACCAATCCCGTAAGGGAAACCGACTGCAACCACGACATCTCCGGGTACCAGTTGTTGACTGGAGCCCAAAATGGCCGCCTCTAAATCGTCCGGAATTTTTTGCGGCTTCAAAACTGCCAAATCTTTGTCGGCCTGGACACTGACCACAAACGCTTCTGTTTCTGTGCCATCGAAAAAAGTGACGCGCAGTTTTTTTGCACCGGCAACCACATGAAAATTGGTCAGTATCGTGCCATCGTCCTTGATGACGACTCCGGTGCCTACGCCACTCTCAATGTCGGTATTTTTGTTTTTAGGATCTGCGGCAAAAGCCAGAACACGGACCACAGCACCTTGAACGGCAGCGGCTGCTTTGCTGCT
This sequence comes from Akkermansia muciniphila, assembly GCA_943331105.2. Taxonomy (GTDB): domain Bacteria; phylum Pseudomonadota; class Gammaproteobacteria; order Burkholderiales; family Burkholderiaceae_C; genus Limnohabitans_A. Next base: position 316,671 of record CALQKH020000002.1, on the reverse strand, counting down.
TTGGGAAGGCAATTCTTTGGATTGAAGCGTGTGCAAAACTGCAGCATCAATGTCTTTTTGCGTGAGTACCTGTCGGCTTTCAAATGCGTTCGTAAAAAGCCCCATACCCAACAAGCTGACAAGTACTCCAAACAAAAAAACAGCAAGAAGATCAGATCTGGATTTGATTTTTTTTAAATCAATGTATTTGTTTTTTGTTGTTTTTGATTTGGATGTGATTAACGACAGGTCAGGTGTTGGAGGATTCAACTCGGACGCAAGCGATCCAGTTCCCCTTGGACGGAGACTTTTGCTGAAAACGGCATCACGTTTCATAAATAACCCAAAGCATAAGCGTCAATGGTAAATTGGCGAAACTGGCTTAAACCCTGATAAAGATGCAATTCTTACAGCCCTTCATGCTTTGGTCTTTTTTGCTGATGCCACTGATGGCAGGTGTGTATGTTTGGCTTTTGAGGCGCAAACGTCAACAGGTGGTTTCTTTTTCGGCCGTCTCATGGATTCTGCAAAACATCGAAACACCATCGGCATGGCGACGCCATGTGCCGCCAGCGCTGTTGTTCCTGGCCATGGGGCTGCTGTTATTCGCATCTGCCAGACCCGTGGCGCGGGTCACATTGCCAGCCGATTACATGACCCTTGTCATGGCCATGGACGTTTCACGCAGCATGCTCGCAGAAGATGTGGATCCCAGTCGCATCAAAGCGGCGCAAAAAGCGGCCAAAGATTTTTTGCAAGATTTACCCCCCAACATCCGCGTGGGCATCGTGTCCTTTGCCGCCAACGCACAAGTTGTGCAGCACGTGACCCCTCAACGGGAAGAGTTGGTCGAAGCGATTGACCGTTTTCAATTGCAAAGAGGCACCGCGACGGGCAGTGGTTTGCTGATGGCGTTGGCCACGCTGCGGCCTGAAGCCAAGCTTGATTTGGAAAAGCTGCTCTTTCCCCCCAGCCCCGCTGGCTTCGGTGGTGACGCTGGGGGTGGCCTGAATAATGGTGGTCGCAGTTTGGATGCTAAACCGTCCGAAAAAGAGCGCGCGCCTGAGCCACCTGGCTCCTTCAAAGGGGGAGCCATTGTCTTGTTAACGGACGGCCGCAGAACGTCAGGTCCCGACCCTTTGTGGGCGGCTCAAAAAGCAGCCGACTTGGGTGTTCGTGTTTACACCGTGGGGTTTGGAACCCCTAACGGGTTCATCCCAGGCTTTGAGGGCTCTTCGTTTTTTACCCAGGTCGATGAAGAATCACTCAAAGCCGTCGCCAAGATCACAGAGGCTGAATATTTCAAAGCAGGATCTGCGGATGACTTGAAAAAAGTTTATCAGCACTTGTCGAATCAATTCACCTTGGAAAAAAGAGACACAGAAATCACGGCACTGCTCTCTGGCGCCGCTTTGTTCTTGGTGGTCATTGCCCTTGTTTTGTCGGCCATTTGGTTTCGCATTGGGGATCCGGGGCCGATGAAAATTTTCCGTCATGACCAGCCTTAAACCAACGCTTGATCCATATGGGTTTTTGAAATGCAAAAGTACGAAAATCAATTCATTCAAGTCGGTAACTTGAAGTTTGCATTCATTGAACAGGGCACTGGCCCCACTGTGATTTTGCTGCATGGTTTTCCTGACCACGCTTTGACTTGGAGTCATCAGATTGACGCGCTGAGTGCGCAGGGGTACCGGGTGATAGCGCCTTACCTGAAGGGCTATCCACCCACAGAGGTTCCGCCGGATTGTTTTTATGACAAAGCAACGCTGGTTCATGAAATTGCGCAGTTCACTCAAATGATTTGTGGTCAAGAGACTTGTCATTTGGTCGGACAAGATTGGGGCGCGATCATTGGCTATGGCCTTTTGGCGGCGTATCCAGAATTGTTCAAGCGGGCTGTACTGATGGCCGTTCCTCACCCCGAAAAGGTCGGGCAAAGTATTCTGGAGGCCAAGCACATCCATCGGTCATTCCATTGGTGGTTCTTTCAGTTGAAAGACTTACCGGAAAAAGCCATCCTGCAAAACGACATGGCTTTCATCGATTACTTGTGGGCCTATTGGACTGTTGAAGGCTTTCAGGACGTAGATCACATCCGAAGCATCAAAGCGATGTTGTCTCAACCTGGTGTTCTCAAAGCCACCCTGGGCTATTACCGAGCGATGTTTGACCAAGACAAATCCAATCCTGAGCATGCTGATTCAAGGATCAAAATGGCGCGTCCAATTGGCGTGCCAACGCTTGCATTGTGTGGTGCCCAGGATCTGCGTGCTGAGTTGATGTTGGATCAGTCTCAATACTTCACTGCTGAATATGACTTTCAACTGATCGATCAAGCAGGTCATTTTTTGCATCGAGAGCAACCTGCGGCGGTCACGGATCAAATTTTGGCTTGGCTTAAAAAATAAAACCCATCACCCATTTTTTTAGAAATGCATTTATTCCGCGGAAAGATTGTTGAATTTCTTGGATTGATCCTGTTGCTTTCGACGAGCTTTTCGCAAGCCCAGGAGCAACTGTTGATTGAAAAATTGCAGCAAGGTGGATTCAATATTTTTATCAGGCATGCCATCACGCCTGGTAAGGATCCGGTCAAATTCAATCCGCCCACTGAACGGCCCCATGACTGTTCATCTGGTTCGCGACAGCTCAATGATGAGGGCAGGGCGCAAAGCAGGCGAATAGGCCAAAGGATCAAAGCACTCAATATTCCAATTGGCGAGGTTTACGCCAGCAGTTTTTGTCGGTGTGAAGAAACCGCCAAGCTGGCTTTTGACAGATTTACATCGACGGATTGGTTGGTGGTTCGTCCTGGTGTGTTCAAGCCAGACTTAGACAGAGCGTTGAGATCGGTTCCGACCCAGGGTTTCTTCAACAAGGCGCCATCAGGCAAAAACAATGTGTACGTTGGGCATGGGGTAACGTTTACCCAAGGTGTGCTCAGCACTGACTTTGGACTTTCTGAAGCCAGAATTTTCTTGGAGGAGGGTGAGGCTGCAGTCTTCGAGCCCGGTGACAAGCCCAGGATTCTGGGGAAAATTAGATTCTATTGAGATCAAGCACTTAGAGGTGTCCCTAAGTGCTTTTTTGATCTAAGTAGTAAGGTCCGTGTTGGCTACTGCCTTGAGGCCTGTTGTTTGGCTTTGAAAACCAAGCCACTGGCTCAGTTTGTCTGGCTATTCAACATTGCAGAGTTCAGTCTGCCTTCGCGCCAGAGGCTCTGACAATCGGGCCCCAACGTTGCACTTCGGCCCTGCTCATGTCGGTCATGACCTCAGGGCTTGTGCCCATGATGTTGTAACCCAGCTCAGTCATTCGTTTGACGAATTCGGGTGATCTTGTGCCTTTGATGGCTTCAGCGTTCAGTTTCATGATCACGTCGCGAGGTGTGTTGGCGGGCACTGCCAAACCAAACCACACGCCAGACTCATAGCCCGATACACCGGCTTCTGCCAAGGTTGGCAATTCGGGCAGCAAGGGATCACGCTTGGCACCTGTTGTGGCCAGTGCCTTAAGCTTGCCTGATTTGATGTGAGGAATGGCAGAAGGAATATTGTCAAACATCATCATGACTTGCCCACCCAGAAGGTCGGTGATGGCTGGTGCACTGCCTTTGTAGGGGATGTGCGTGATGTTGACGCCAGTCAAAGATTTGAACATCTCGCCTGACATGTGAATGCTGGTGCCGCTACCGCTGGACGCGTAATTCATGGCTCCGGGTTGAGACCTGGCCAACGCAATGACTTCAGGCACAGAGTTCGCTTTGATGGAGGGGTGCAAAACCAAGACATTGTTCAAAGAGACCAGGGCAGAGACGGGAACCAGGTCTTTGCTGGGGTCGAAGGGCATCTTGGCGTACAGCACAGGGTTGATGGCTTGTATGCCACTGGTGGTCATGAAAATGGTGTAACCGTCAGGATTGGCGCGGGCCGCTTCGGCGCCACCAATGTTCCCACCTGCACCGGGTCTGTTTTCGACGGTCACAGGCTGGCCTAAATTTTTGGACAGTTCTTGAGCAATCGCCCGCGAAGCGATATCCACAGCACCGCCAGGGGGGAACGGGCAAATCAGTCGCAAGGGTTTATTTGGAAAAGCCTGTGCCAAGGCGGCTGGGGATGACAGCAATGCGCCGGCCATGCCCAATGAAACCGCCAAAGATGTGACCCAAGAAAATGAGGGTTTTAATTTGATGAATGCCATGTGATGTCTCCTAGTTATTGAAATCGAACTCCAAAATGCATTACTTTTGAAGTCAGGGACTCAGATTATTGGAAATGATTGTGAAGTGCAAGCCCTTCTTTGACTGCTGGATATTTGTTGGCAGATTTGAAGTCACCAGAGTTGCACGGTTTTGGCTTGGGGCGCTTGAATTTTGATCCATATCGCGTAGTCTTGAGCCATCTACTTAACTGCGTTGATCCATTTATGTCTGTCCACCCACTCCCAACCGTTGGCGCGCAAGATGCGGCTGTTCAAGAGGTCAAGATTCATTTGGCGGCTGCTTTGCGAATGGCGGTTTTAGATGGCTTTGAAGAAGGCATTGACAACCACTTCACCGCCTGTGTTCCCGGCCATCCCAATCAGTACTTTGTTTTGCCGTTCGGCTTGCATTGGTCTGAAGCCAAGGCCAGCGACATGATGATCTTTAACGAGCAAGGGCAGACCCTTGAAGGGCAGGGCGTTGTAGAGCTTTCGGCCCAAAGCATTCATGCGCCCCTGCACCGATTAACCGGTGCAAAAGTGGTTTTGCATACACATCAACCTTGGGCCACCGCGCTGAACATGTTGCAAGACAATCGTTTGTTACCCGCTACCCAAACGGCTGCTTTTTTTCATGGGCGCATCGCTTATGACGATACCTATACAGGTTTGGCATCGTCTTTAGAAGAAGGTGAACGTCTTGCCGCATTGATGGGTGACAAGACAGTTTTGTTCATGAAAAACCATGGGGTTGTGACCATTGGCGATACGGTGGCACAAGCTTATCGCCGCTTGTATAAACTGGAAAAAGCTTGTCAAACACAAGTCTTGGCCATGAGCACGGGCAAAGCCTTGAACATCTTGAGTGACGATGTCATTCAACGTGTCCTTCATCCTTCCGGCAATGACCGCCACCCCCGTGGCGACCGCGAAAGACTTTATTTTGAAGCCAATATGCGCATCCTGGATCGCATCAACCCAGGCTACGCTGATTGAGTCGTCGAGGTTAAATCAGTGGTTCGCAGCCACCGTCTGCCGTTTGCGCTTGGCCAGAATCCTGGCTGAGTTGAGACCAGTGAGGATCATGATTGGCCACAAAAAAGTGCAGACCATGGCCCACAAAACGCGACCGCCCAAAGTGGAGCCATTTTGCGCCGTCTCAACTTTGTGTGGCCCCTCGCTGAAGAGGTGCATATAAGAGAACGTTGAGAGGCCGAAAACACAGCCAAACAAGAGGAACAGATAGATGTAAATGTTCAAGGCAATCTCCCTGATGAGGGCCACCTGAATTGGTGGTTTACCTAGTCTCAAGTTCACATATTAGATCAATGTAACAAAAATCTGACAATTTAATGTGTAAATAATCTGTTACTTGTGGGGTTTATTTGTCTGTAAGCCATAAGCGCATCTCATCTGGAGTCGCCCCCGCGAACGTTCTATTCACAACAAGCAAGGATGATGCTCCTGTGCATCATCCTTCATGCTCACCATCAGATCGCCAACAATTTTCGGTTGTCAACATGAACCATTCCCTGGCTGAGACCATTGCATTCATCCAATCTTGTGAAACTTCGTGGTCGCGCGACACATCGCCGCCTTGGGGTATCCACGATTTGGATCCCCCGCCCTACAACCGCCTGTACGGTCCGATCCATGGGCGTGGTCCTGTTTCTGGGGTTTTATTTCATAAAAACAAGATGTTGGTCGAATGGGGAGAACCTCACAAGGCAGACCTGACCTTCAGCGTTGCCAAAACTTACTTGGCCCTACTGGCGGGTTTGGCATTTGACCAAGGGCTTTTGGAAGATGTTCATACCCCGGTCGTTCAACAATGTCCCGGCATTGGCTTTGAAGGTGATCGTTTGTCGCGCATCACCTGGCACCATTTATTGCAGCAAACCAGCGAATGGGAGGGGACTTGCTTAGGTATCCCGGAACAAGTTGACCGGTACCGTTGGCTGGCCTACCAAACCGGGCAAGCAGAAGGGATCAAGGGCGAAGCGAGACCCTTGGTTGAACCGGGCACTAAGTTTGAATACAACGACGTTCGCATCAACCAATTGTCTTTGGCCTTGCTGCATCTGTTCAAGCGGCCGTTGCCTGAAGTGTTTGAGGAATTTTTCAGAAAACCTCTGGGATGTTCAGATCCATTCCAATGGGTGGGGTATGAGCAAGGCTTAACCCAAGTCAATGGTCAACGCATGATGTCGGTACCAGGTGGAAGTCATTGGGGTGGTGGTATCTCCATCTCGGCCATGGACCAAGCGCGCATTGGTCTCATGCTCATGGAACAAGGGCAATTCAATGGCCGACAAATTTTGTCAAAGCAATGGCTCCAAATGATGCAGCGGCCCTGTGATGTAGCACCCTACTATGGCTACCTGATTTGGTTGAACAAAGACGGCGTACTGTTCAAAGATGCGCCCCGCAGTTCATGGTTTGCCATTGGTGCGGGTTCATCCATCACATGGGTAGACCCTGTGTTGGAGTTGGTTTGCATCATGCGTTGGATTGATGCAGCCAAAACCAATGAATGCATTGCCAAGGTAATGCAATCTTTGGATGCATAAGCCTCCGGCTTGTTGAGTGGTCTGCCTTAGGGTGAAGGCTCTTCAACGTCAGTGATGCAATCGACGTGTTCATCAGCTCATCCAAGAGGCATTGACGAACTCAATGGTACTTCTCATTTGCATTGCAACGGATTCATAACAAATTCGTCTGCATGAAATTGAGAAGCCTCAACTTGCAGGGTATCCAGGCATATTTTTTTCACGGCAGTCACCATGGCTGAGCTGCCACAACAGTAGACTTCTTTGGGTGCCAAGCTGCTGGCCTTGGAAGTAATGGCTTGGTCAACGCGCCCTTGAAAGACTTCGAAATCTTGCGGCTCAACAGCCATTTCAATGGCTGCTACAAATTGAAAGTTGGGCAATGACTTCTTCCACTTATCGATTTGTGGCAACAAGTACAGACCAGCTAAATCACGGGATCCCCAAATTAAAGTGACAGGCCTCGCAGATTTCTGTTTGGCCATGTCGTCCAACAAAGATTTGATGGGTGCAAATCCGGTGCCGCCGCACACGCACAGAAGCGGATCATTGGGATCGTTTGAAATCGTGACTTGTCCAAAGGGAAATTCAACTTCCAGCATGTCTCCGGCAGTTAGGCCGCTTGCCATTTGACTGAAACGGCCACCCTCTACATGACGTACATGAATTTGAAGCACATCACTTTCATGTGGCGGATTCGCCATTGAATAACTGCGGCGATGGCCATCTGGCAACAAAACATCCAAGTATTGTCCTGCTTTGAATTTCGCCCTTTGCCCTGCAGGCAGTCTCAAGTGCAGCATGCTGACATCGGGCGCAACAGCCGTGTTGCGATACACCTTGACCTGAAGACGCTTGGTTTCGTTAGGTTGACCTTGACGCCAGTCTGCAGGTCGGATGATGAGGTCACTTTGTGGCCTACATTGGCACAAAAGATCATCGCCCGCAGCAGAGGTTTCGGGGTGGGTCACAAACCTCTGTACTTGTCCGGACTCTATGCGAACAGCACAGTTGCCGCATGCGCCTTTTCTGCATGCATAAGGAATTTGTATGCCCGCCTTGAGCGCTGCATCCAATATAAAAACACCTGGATCGCAACCAAAACTGACATCTGAACCTGCGATGTGGACTTGGTAGCTCATGGTCAAGACTTGTTTTTTGAATTCGCAGGAGGCATTTTTAAGACAGTCTTGAGACTACGGAGCAGAGCGTCGGGTTGGGCCTGGCCAGATCCTGCAATGTCCATGGCGCAGCCATGGCCAGTGGTGGTCAATAAGACATTGGCACCAATTGAAAAAGCGCTGGCTGCATGTGGTGCCAGCAATTTAATAGGAATATGACCTTGGTCATGAAACATGGCTACATAAAGCCCGTGAGGCTTGGTGGCGTGCTCTGACAAAAGGACATCGGCCCCAGCTGGAGGGCTGACATTCAAACCTGACTTGCGAAGAAGTTCTGCCGCAGGAACTGTGCATGCCAAATCATGGGGCCCAAACAGGCTGCCTTCTGAAGCATGAGGGTTGATGCCAAAGATGCCAATTGTTGGATTCGAATCACCTAACCGCATGCATGCACTCACCCCGGCTTGAGCCGCTGAGACCACGAGGTCGGTATCCAGCCTTCTCAAAGCAGTTTCGACGCTTTCATGCAAAGTGACATGCACAATTTTGAGGCCAGCTCCGACGAGCATCAAAAAAACGCTTCCTTGTGGCATTTCGCATACAGACGCCACCAAGCTGGGGTATCCACTGAACTCGATGCCCGCTTGTGCAATGGCTGTTTCGTGGTGTGGACCGGCAACAACACAGTCGTAAAGGCCTGAACGACAAGCTTGGATGGCTGCAGTCGCGCTTTCGATGGCGCTGCGTCCGGCTGCGGGGTCTATCCTTCCCGGTGTGACTGGTCCGGAAAGTGTGCCTGCTTCGATCCAATTCAATTGGGCGAGCAAACGATGAAGACCGGATTGATTGGCAGTTGCCGTCAGAACATCGATGGGCGCGAACAGGGTGATTTGTGCGAGTTCCTGGACATCGAGAGAGGCCAGAGCCTTGAGTGCAATTTCTGGTCCGATGCCATGAGGATCACCCACAGTCAAAGCAATACGCGATAAAGCGGTGGTGCTCATTGGGCTCACAGTGGCAATGCCATCAGCGTGTCGGTGACAGTGCTGTCGCACACCACCACGCGCTCGGCCAAAAGCAGACGACCGTCTTGTTTGACAAAGCGATCTCTGTAAACCCCGGTCGCAAAAAGTTCAGTTTCACCACTGGCCATGATTCTTGCCACCATGAAAGGTGTGTCAGCGGTTGCAAAGCTGGAGTCTGCAGACTTCAGCAGGGGTATGCCCATCAGGTGTCGGTAGCGTTGTTTTTCATAGATATTGGCCTCACGCAGCGCCGCAACACGGTCCTCGAGCATGTGGCGCGAGTCAGCCCACACGATGCCTGCAGGCAAGTTCTCCATTTCGTTTTCGACATGCGTTATTCGGTAAAAAGTGTCGTGCGTGAAAAAATCAGGCCACAGTTCAAGTTGATCACTGTCAATGGTGGAGGCATAAGCGGCCTGAAAAGCCATCAAACTCAATAAGTCGATCATTCTTGGATACCCATGTGATGGCGATATGCTTTCCAAAATCCCCTGACCGAAGTTTCTGTGGCTCGACCTTCTCCACTGGCGACATCGTGACCGCCCATTTCAACAACCGCTTGCTTGTCGTTTGCACCGGTAATACCTCTTTGGACAAAACCGCCCACAGCACCGTCCTCCATGGATATGAAACCAGCAGGGCCAACCAGGTTGCTTTGTTTGAGCCGCGCTTTGAGTTGATCTGGCGTATCGTCCTCAAAGCCGAGGTACACCCAGTTCAGTTCACTTCGTTCATGGCCCTTGGGCAGTAACTGCCTAACGGCCAAGCAGTTCTGAATTTGTTGAAGCACAAAACCAGGAAAAACAGACAGAATTTGTAAACTGATGCCATCCGGCCATTCGTTGAATCCTGCCAATAAACTGGTGTCTTTGAGCCGATAACGATCTTGGTCCGAACGCAGTCCTTGATCCTTGTAAGAGGTGTCCTTGGCGGCAGGGTCAATCATGGAAAAGCTCACATGGTTGCCACCCGATTCGTCAACAATCACGCCGCCCTTTTGAGACAGGCGATTGATCTCAAAGGTGGTGAAGAACATGTGCAAAAGACTGGCGTGATAGCTGTCCCTCACGTTTTCACAATACAGCTTCCAATCGTTTGGCAGGGCTTGTGTAAATCGTCCAATCACCTTGACAGGTTTATGCAGCACGCGTTCAATGCGGTCGCAGATTTCTTCGCCCAAATATTCTTCAATGGGAGGTACATCTTCGTCGAAGCTGGCAAAGATCAGCCCACAAAAAGTGGCGACTCTGAGTTTTCTTGGACCATGGTCTGATTTGCAGAAGCTTTCACCCATGCCTCCTTGACCGCGCACACCTTTTTCAAATGCAACCCCAGTCAAGTCGCCCTGTCGGTTGTATGTCCAGGCATGATAAACACACTGAAAGCTGTCGGCTTTTCCAGATTTTTCTAAAGCGATCAATGCGCCACGATGGGCGCAACGATTTTCGAATGCATAAATTTCACCATCGTTGTCGCGAACCACGATCACGGGTGTTTCCCCCACAAACGTGGTTCTGTAGCAGCCAGGCTCTGTCAGTTCAGCTTCTAGGCAAAGGTAATTCCATGTTGGACCTTGGAAAATTTGAGCCTCTTCAATGTCTCTGACGTTCGTGTCGGCATAAACGGCATAAGGGACCCTGCTCAGTTCTTTTGCCCATTGGATCGCTTTGATTTGCATGGGTTCGATCAATCCAAGGTCACATTGGCTGTGCTGATCACTTTCTTCCACTTGGCCGATTCGTTTTGAATGAAGGTGGCAGTGTTCTCAGGTGTTTGACCTCCTGGCTCTGCACCCTGGGCTGCGAATTTTTCTTTCACATCAGGCAATGCCATGGCAGCAGCGAGTTGGCCGTGAATTCGCCGGGCGACGGTCGCAGGGGTGCCGGGCGGGGCAACCACGCTGAAAAAAGTTACCGCCTGCATGGCCGGTAGATTCAGCTCTGAAAAAGTTGAAACATCTGGCAATGCTCGCGAGCGACGCGTGTCTGCCACAGCCAAAACTTTGATGCGCTTTGCGGTGTGAAATTGCGCGGATGATGCAATGTTGTCAAAGAAAACATCCACCTGACCACTGACCAAATCGTTCAATGCGGGTGCTGTGCCACGGTAAGGAACGTGAAGCATTCGGGTACCAGTCAATTGCATGAAAAGGTTGGCGGTCAGATGCGAAGTCGACCCGTTGCCCTGAGATGCATATGAAACTTTTTCAGGGTTGGCTTTCAAGTAAGCCACAAATTCATTGAAGTTACTGACGGGCAGTTTGTTCGATACCGCCAAGACGTTTGGAACCGTTGCGATCACCGTGATGGGTACCCATTTCGTGGGATCAAACGTCATGGTCTTGTAAAGGTTGTGGTTGATCGCCACAGGGCCTGGCGGCGATACCAACAAAGTCGTGCCATCAGGTTCTGCTCGCGCGACGAATTCCCCCCCCACATTCCCGCCGGCGCCTGTTCGGTTTTCAATCAAGATACCTGCTGGATAGGCATCGCGCATTTTTTCGGCCAAGATCCTGGGCAGCACATCGGCTGTACCTCCAGCGGGAAATGGAACCACCATGCGCAAGGGTTTCGCTGTTGAGTCGGTTTGCGCAAATGTAGGGGTCGACATCATTGAGCACATGCCCAAGACCATGGATGAAATGACGATTCGGCGTTGGATGGCCATTTTTGAATGGGTCATGATTTCCTTTGATGGATGGATTCAGGGGGCAACATGAAAAACTTCACGCCGAGAAAGTTTAGGCTTGGTGACGGGTCAAATCAAGAAAATCACAAATAATGTTCGCACAGCGAACTGATGGGGTGTATCGTGAAACATGGGCGTGATCAAAATGAGACCGATTCGGCAGCAGTTGTTGACCGAGACTATGTGATTGCGCTGGAAAAAGGCTTGGCCATCATTGAAGCTTTTGGTCGTTTACGTGCTTCGGCGACATTGACTGAAATCTCCGAGATGACAGGAAACACCAAGGCTTCGGTTCGGCGCTCATTGCATACACTGTGCCGTTTGGGCTATGCCTTGCAAACAGGACGGCAATTTCAATTAGCCCCACGCGCCTTGAGATTGGGTTCGGCCTTCGTTCTCAGTGATGATTTGACGCGTCTGGCGCAACCTATATTAGAGATGGCAGCTGAAACCACCAGGGAATCTGCTTCCATGGCTGTTTTAGACATGCAAGACGTTGTTTTTGTGGCGAGGGCAACACACCGAAGAAGTTTGTCTGTGGGGCTGAGCGCAGGTGCACGGTTGCCAGCCTATGCGAGCGCAACCGGGCGAGTTTTGCTCGCGGGCCAGCCCAAGGACTGGACCTTGTTCATTTTGAACAGAATGAACCGTCCGATGCTGACAGCCAAGACCAAAACTCAAATTGCCGATGTGCTGGGTCAGATTGAGTTGGCCAAGCAGCAGGGCTACGCAATTTGTGATCAAGAATTAGAGTTGGGATTGAGATCGATAGCAGTCCCCATCAGCGACAGACAAGGTCGAGTCGTTGCCGCCATGAGTTTGTCGGTTGCGACAAGCCGAATGGACATTGCAAAAATCATCGAAAAGTTGTTGCCCGAATTAGAGAGGGCCAAACAAAAACTGACGGTCTTAATTTGACCAAGCAGCCTGTTCGCGTGCTGTGTGTGAATGGCTGTGGGCCAATTCTTGATGACCAAAATTGCGTCACACAAGCTCACGCCTTCGATTGATTTTTTTGATTCATAAAACCGAGTAGGGTCGCAAGCACATCTGCTGGTTTTTCACGCTGCGGAAAGTGACCCGCGTCGGCAATCAATACGCGTTGGTAAAGACCGCGGAAAAATATTTCTTTACCCAAACTGCTGCTGGGATGATTCACGCCATCTGCATCGCCATGCAGCAATAAAGTGGGGACTTCTAAGACGGGTGCCGGGTTCAGGAGCATTTCTTCGCTGGCATAACGCGGATCTGCAGGCGCATGCCCCCATCGGTGGCAGTAAGAGTGCAGCGTGATGTCTGCCCAATCGGCGTTGTCAAAAGCTTGCGCAGTGGCCGCAAACTCTTCTTGTGAATACCAACCCGCTGGAGACCACGTGTCCCACATGGTTTGGGCAAAATGGCGTCCGTCTTCTCGGACGGTTTGCTGGCCCCGAGGTGTTGCCATGAACCAGTGGTACCAATAATTGCGGACCTGTAACATGCTCAATGTCTGCGCAGGATCGTTGGTACCGTAGGCTACTGACAACATGACCAAATGACTGGCAACACCAGGCCTCAGACCGCAGGCAATGGCCACTGCCCGTGCGCCCCAATCGTGACCTACCAGTGCAGGTGTTTTGAGGCCAAGCGCGTCAATGAACTCAAGCAAGTCACAACCCAGTGATGCAAGTTGACCCGTGCGTGGCGTTTCGTCATTTAAAAACCGAGTGGGCAAAAAACCGCGGAGTGCTGGAACCAGCACGCGCCAACCAGCTTCGGCTAAGCCTGGTGCAATGGCAGCCCAAGTGCGGGGACTGTCAGGCCATCCGTGGAGCAAGATCACTGTCCGAGACGCATCTGGATTCCACTCCTCATAGCCTATGCGCAACAAGGATGTGTCCACAAATTGAAGTGCAGGAACCATGTTTTCTTTCGATTCGGTTTGTCAAAATCAAAGGCTGCGTGCGCCAGAAGCCAGAAAACCACCGTCAACCGGTAAGACAATACCCGATGTGTAAGCAGCGGCTTCAGACACCAGATACATGACCGCGGCGGCTATTTCTGTGGTGGATCCGTAACGGTTCATGGGGATGGCTTTGGTGTATTCCTCGCGGAATCTATCGTTGTGCAAAGTGCGGGTCATGGGTGTATCCACTGGACCTGGCGCGACTGCATTGGCTGTGATGCCGTGGTCAGCCAATTCAACGGCCATTTGTCGCGTCAAAGCGATGACAGCGGCTTTGGATGTTCCGTAGGCTGTTCGCCCGGAGCCAACCGCTCTGATGCCTGCCACAGAAGCGATGTTGACAATGCGGCCCCATTGATTGGGCAGCATAAGCCGCGCTGCGGCTTGTGAGCAAAGCAGTGTCCCCGTGACATTGACATTCATCGTGGCGACAAAATGATCAAGCGGGAAGTCTAAAAAAGGAAAAACTTTGGCGATGCCGGCACAGTTAACCAGCATGTCGCAGCGGCCAAAGTCATTTCCAATCACCGAAAAAGTTTGGGCAATGGATTCTGAAGATCCCACATCGAGACTCACCGCCATGGCTTTGCCGCCAAGCCCTGACAGGCGATGTGCAGTTGCTGTGGCCTCTTGTATGTTTTGGTCGGCCACCAAAACAAAGTGGCCTGCTGCCGAGAGGTGCGCACAAACTTCTGCACCGATACCCATGGCGCCACCGGTCACCATGGCAATGCGCTGCTGAGGACTTGGCGTTTGATTCATCACGGTGCCTTTCATTCGGTCAAAAAAGTTTCATTGAATCAGCTTGTTTGGCAATCATAAGAATTTTCTGAGCGGCAAATCAAGCATTTCTGAGCGACAGCAGAGCGCAAAATCGAGACTGTTGGTTGTGCACCAAGCCACTCTTTTGGCGAAAACTCAAGACCTGTAAATAACCAGAGTCCTCTGTGAATTGGCCTATCGCAGCGATAGCTTGTTGTCAGCTCATCAACCCATCCATTCTTGTCAAAAATAAGACAAGCTTCATGGTACGTTCTGGTAGTCTGATGGGCTTCAAATTTTTATAAACAAGGAATCATCGTGAATACATTGACCTGCGAACAAGCACTCAAAATATGTCAAGGCGCGCTCAGCGCTGCGCGGTCGGCCCAGTTCAAACCGATGGGTGTTGTGGTTCTCGATGCATCTGGACAGTTGATGGCTTTTGTACGAGAAGACGGCGCTAGCATGTTCCGCTTTGACATTGCAAGAGGGAAGGCGTGGGGTGCTGTGGGCATGGGTTCGTCAAGCCGCGCTTTGGCTGAACGCGCCAAAGACAATCCTAACTTTTTCGTTGCATTGGCCGCCACTGCAGAAGGTAAATTTTTAGCGCAACCTGGCGCAGTTCTGATCAAGGATGCAAGCGGTCAAATTCTGGGTGCGGCTGGAGCCAGTGGAGGCACTGGCGATGAAGATGAGCAGATTTGCGTATCCGGCATTCAAGCGGTCGGTTTGTTTGCAGGCTAAACAGCCTCATCTGATCTAGACATCGTGAGATGTCCACTGATACTTGGCTTCAGGGTCTGACCGCGGAGAGGCGTTGCGCTCAGGCGCTGGCATTATGGTCACTTAGATGTTGAAGATGACATTCTCGACAAGACGTTGAAAACCGACGCTGTGTCGTGTTCGCCGTGACCCAAAGCCATGGCCGCGTTATAAACCGGAACAGTCGACGAGAAGACCGGAGCTGGCACTTGGGCTTCAGCCAATGCAGAAGCAATCAGGGCCATGTCTTTTTGCCAAATCGCCACTTTCATGGTGGCATGGGTCCAACCTTCATTTTCCATCAGAGGCCCTCTTATTTGCAGCATGCGAGAGCCTCCAGCGCCGTCGCTGAGCACCTTGACGGCTCTCGACGGTGCAATCCCCCAACGTTGCCCCAGCAAAAGAGCTTCTGCGGTGGCTACGTTGTGAACAGCAACCAGCAAATTGGCCATCAGCTTCATCTTCATGCCGTTGCCAAACTGCCCCAGATCGAAGCAGTTCTTGGCAAAGCCCTCAAAAACCGGCGTCAAGCGTCGTATGACCGATCTTGGCCCACTCGCATACACGGTGAGATCTTTGACTGCAGCTTGAGCCCCTGTACCCGATAAGGGGCAGTCGAGCATCACGATCGAGTGTGTCTTAAGAGCTTCACGCGCCGTCTTTTTGTCTTGAATATCCAGTGTGCTGGTTTCCATCACGACGAGTTGACGGTTGCCACTGGCAACGATCTGTTGGATGGCCTCATGCAATGCCTGCGGTCCGGGTAAAGCGCAAATGATCACGTCCACTTCAGCAGCCATTGCAGCGGCGTTGGGCTGCGCTTTGCCGCCTGCAGCTTTCAGTCGCTTGAGCGCTTTGGGATTGGGGTCATAGCCGGACACTTGAAAGCCGGCTTTGACCAAGTTGGTGGCCATGGCCAATCCCATGATTCCAACGCCCAAGACGCCTATGCGTTTGATGGGCAGGATGGGTTGGTTTTTTAGCAGTTTGGAAGCAAGTTGGGTCATGAGCCGAGCCCAGCGGTCAAATTGACCTTAGGGTAAACGCTGTTGAACGCAAAACAATCACTGGACGTCTTCAATCCACTTTGATGTTCAGGTCGTTGACCACTTTGTTCCAAAAGGCGTAGTCAGAGTTGGCCACTGCGTCCAACGCTGCCGAGGTCGTGCCGGTGGGCGTCAGGCCCAAGTCCAACATCCGGGCTTGAATTTCGGGCGTTTTGACGATCTTGACGATCTCAGCATTGAGCTTGGCGATCACATCGTTGGGCGTACCCGTTGGGGCAAAAATACCGTGCCAAGAGCTTCCGATCACACCGTTGACATCGAGGTTGGCATCAAATTCGGTCATGGTGGGCACATCTGGCAAACTGGGGATGCGCTGAGCACCTGAAATACCCAGTGCCTTGACTTTGCCTGTTTTGATCAATGGAATGGCTGTAGTGGAGGCTTCTACCGACAGGCTGATCACGCCGCTCATCACATCGGGTGAAGGGTTGGTTTTGTAGGGCACATGGTTGAGCTTGATGCCCAGTCTTTGCGACCAAGCTTCTAAAGCCACATGGGGCTGAGAGCCCACACCCAGGGAAGCGAAGTCGATTTTGCCGGGATTCTTTTTGGCGTAGTCGACCAGCTCTCGCATGTTGTTATAGGGCGCTTTGAGGGTGGCGGTCAACACATGCGGAACCAGCAGCAGTTGGCTAACGGCTTTGAAGTCACGAGGTGGGTTGTACTTGGGATCGCGGTACACATTGGGTGCGATCGCGTGTGACGCCTTGACACTGTAAAACAAGGTGTAGCCGTCAGCCGGCGTGGCCGCTGCAGCCAAAGCGCCAATCATGCCGCCGGCTCCGGGGCGATTGTCGATCAGCACGGGCTGGCCCATGGCATTGCTCAGTTTGTCGCCGATCAACCGGGCCACCACGTCAGGAGACACACCGGCAGGGAAGGGAACGATCAAACGTATTGGGCGGTTCGGGTAACTCGCTGTTTGCGCAAAAGCATTGGGCAGTGCCAGGCCGGTGGCTGCAGCCGCCGCTTGTGTCAGTAATTCACGACGTTTCATAAGACAGGTCTCCAGATTTATTGATGAATCCAAGCAAATTGACAGGGAGAGCCGCTCCCTCTGAACAACAGACAAGTCACAACCTCATGTTTGAAAATATTCAACATGGAAAACAACTTGAATGGCAGAACCATGTTTGTACACAGTGTCATTCCTGAAGCAAGACGCGCAGGTTACAGGGCCAAGCCGCAGTGCAGATAATTGAAACTGGCATCGCCAAAATGGGTATGGCCTGATCGGCGACCATCTTTAGTCCGATTGGACTCATGACCCATCCGATACACAACGCATTTGGCTTATTGGGGCAGGGGGCATTGCCCAGGGTGCATGATGGTGTCATCTGACATCACCTTTTAAAACCACCATGCAAAGACGCCAATGGCTCCAAGCCGCTTTTTTAACGGGATTGTCGACGTCGATCTTGCAAACAACCGCATTCGCTCAATCGACCACGATGGAAATTTGGAAAGATCCCAATTGTGGTTGCTGCCAACTGTGGGTGGAGCATTTGCAGGCCAATGGGTTCAAGGTCAATGTGCGCGATGTGGGCAATACCGCTGCTCGTCAAAGATTGGGCATGCCTGAAAAATTAGGTTCTTGCCACACCGCGACTGTTCAAGGTTACGTCATTGAGGGGCATGTTCCCGCGGCCGATATTCGCCGTTTACTCAAAGAGCGCCCGCTTGCTTTGGGCCTTTCTGTGCCCGGCATGCCCATTGGCAGTCCTGGTATGGATGGCCCAGAATACAAGGGCAAAAAAGACGCCTTTGATGTGCTGCTGGTGCAAAAAGATGGCACTTTCAAAAGCTTTCAGCGTTACCCCGCCCATGGGCGAATGGTCTAACCAGTTGTCCCGCAAGTGCTGGGGGACCATTTGGGTTTTATGTTGTCAATGCCTCTGTCCCTATTTTTAGAGCGTGAGTTGCGCTCTGACCATGCTGGTGAAACCGGCGCGGTGAGCATTTACCGAGGCATCGCGGCGGTTGCTCAGTGGCGAGGAGACCCACAAATGCTTGCTTTTGCACACATGCACGGCACAACCGAGGCAGAGCACTTGGCATTGGTCGAGGTGTGGTTGCCAGTGAGCTTGCGAAGTTCTCTTTTAGGACCTTGGCGTTTGGCAGGTTGGCTGACGGGTGCTTTGCCCGCATTGTTCGGATCGCATGCTGTCTACGCCACGATCGAAGCGGTTGAAACCTTTGTTGACCGACATTACCAACAGCAGATCGATCACATCAACCAACATGGCGGTCCTGAAGGTTTGTTAGAGATGTTGGTCAAGTGTCAAGCTGACGAACAACACCACAGGGATGAGGCAGCAGTATTGGCGGGTCCATTGCGTCCTTGGTTTCTACGGGCGTGGTGTTGGACTGTGGGTTGGGGCTCTGAAGTGGCGGTGGTTTTGGCTCGACGTGTTTAATGGCGCCAAGACTCTAAACAATCACAAGGAAAAATTCATGCATCACACCCCAAGTACGCAGCATGATGAGGGTCTTGAGGGGCGGTCCCTTTACAACCTCATTTATTGCAGCCTAGCGGCACCCGCGATGCAGCCTGGTGAAGTGGGCAAGATCATTGCCACGGCCAAACATCACAACCCGCGCTATGGCATCACGGGTTTGTTGGTGTATGGCAGTGGAATATTCTTCCAATGGCTCGAAGGTCCCCGGGATAACGTTTCTAGCCTGATGAAGATCATTGCGGATGACCCTCGCCATTTGAATGTGGTTGTGCTGAGTGAAGAGGACGAAATGCGTGACCGATTGTTCCCGGATTGGGACATGGAGCTGGTGGAGGCGTCTGAGATCAGCGTCGTCCTGGAGGGTGCCCTGAAAGAAGCCTCTGACGACAAACAAAAGCAGATGCTGTCTTTGCTGCTGCGAGAACTCAAAAGTCGCCCGCCCCAGGCTTGAAAAAATCCAATTGTCTGATGGCGTCGGTTTTAAACCCCCAGATTGGCCGGTGATGAGCCGCCAAAGCTGAACACACCGTGTCGCATCAAGCGTGAAACTTCGGATTCAACCAGTTCTTGAACCTGACTCAGTTCTTGACTGCTCTTTGCATTCATTCGGGTGGCCAGCACCAGCATTCTGTTGATTTGAATGCCAGAGATTTCTGACATGGTGATGTGGGTGTCGACAGGCAGGTCTTTGAAAACCGACACGGGCATGACGGTTGCCCATGGTCCACGCGAAATCAATTCGCGAATAGAGTCAACGGAATCAATTTCCGAGTGGACATTCAGCTGCATGCCCAGAGCTTGCATTTGCTTCTCAACCAAGTGGCGGTGCAAACTGGTCATCAGCAGCGGAATTCGTATTAAATGATGGATCGACACAACCGACCCCAAGCGCATGGATTTGTTGGAAACCAATGCGAAGGGTTCACCCAAAAGAGGCAAATAGGAGAAGTTTCGACCAGGGCCCGGGTTGGTCATGATGGCCATATCGATCACGCCTTTTTCGAGCCAATCCATCAAGGCGGGTGTAAACGCCTCACGCGTTCTCAATTCGACTTTGTCCAAAATATTGAAGCAGTTTTCGAGCAACCCGGGCAGCAAAACCCTTGCCAAGGTGGGCGACACTCCCAGAACTACTCGGGCGTGTTGGTTGTTTTTCTGGTGCGACAAACGTTGCCGAAGCATGGCCGCTTCGTTCAGGATCCTCTGGGCGGACTCGTAAAAAGTCACGCCAGCAGGGGTCAACAGGACGCCTCTTGGCAGGCGTTGCAAAAGTTGAACTCCCATGTCTTTTTCAAGATCACGCATTTGACGCGTGAGGGCTGGCTGTGCCAAGGGGATCGCCGCTGCTGCTGCGGTCAAGCTGCCAGCGTCAGCAATGGCTAAAAAGTATTGAATAGTTCGCAAATGCATGGATTCATGGCTTTGTGTTATTTCAATATGCTATGGCAAAAAATGAAAAGAGTATTGGACAGCACCGAAATCAACTTTTAATCTTGATGTGTGTTGTTTTAATCAACCCGTTTGGAGACAAAGAGTGAATCAACAAATTAAAAAGATCCGTACGCTTGCTTGGCTGGCTTTATGGGGCATAGGCGCTATTTGCAGTGCGCAGACGGCCTATCCGCAAAAACCCATCAGGATGATCATTCCGTTGGCTGCAGGCAGTGCTGTTGACAATGCAGCTCGTGTGTTGACACTGAAGATGGCTGAAAACATGGGGCAAGGCTTTGTGATCGAAAACATCACCGGCTCTTCTGGTTTGATTGGCGCCGAGCGTGTGGCCCGAGCGGCACCTGACGGTTACACCATTGGCGGCTATAACGACAGCATTTTGACCATGGTTCCGCATCTCATTCCCAAGATGCCTTGGAACGCGTTGACTGACTTTGAGCCCATTTCTTTGGTGGGCACCATTGAATGGGGTTTGGTCGTCAAGGCGGATGGACCCTACAAAACATTGTCTGATTTTTTAAATGCGGCCAAAGCAAGCCCCAACAAGCTCAACTACAGTTCTGGTGGAAACGGTAGCCCCCAGCACATTGGTATGGCGTTGGTGGCCAACCGGGCCAATGTTGATTTGATGCATGTGCCTTACAAAGGGGCAACACCTGCTGCCGTTGCTGTGGCTGCAGGCGAGGTCGATGCCGCCATGCAAGGTCTCGGCACCGTGACTGCTTTGATTCAGTCGGGCAAGCTCAGACTTTTGGCAGTTTCAACACCCGCTCGTTTGGTCCAATACCCTCAGACGCCTACATTCACCGAAGCAGGCCTGAAAGACTTTACGTTCAATTCGTGGTTTGCGATGGTCGCACCTGCTGGAACACCCAAGTTCATCGTGGACAGACTCAGCGAGGAGTCGCGCAAAGCCATGAACGATCCAGCGACACGCGAAAAACTCATCGGTTTGGGCGTCACTCCCCGGGGCACCACCCCAGCTGAGTTCGGTGCAGCGACCCGCACCCAATTTGAGTTGTACCGCAAACTGATCCAAGAAAAAGGCATCCGTGCTGATTAAGATTTTCAGATGAGTTCTTCTATTCATATTCCGTTTGGTGCGCTTCAATCTTTCATTGAAGCCGCCTTCATCAGCCAAGGTATTCCAAAAAAGGATGCCCATCTGATTGCTCAGCTCATGGCTGAGGCTGACTTGCAAGGATCTGACGGTCACGGTGTCATCCGTTTACCTCAATACATCAAGCGAATACGCGCAGGCGGTATCAATAAAAACCCCAAAATTCGAGTGGTGCAAGAGCGGGCAGCCATGGCCGTTTTGGACGGTGACAATGGCATGGGGCACTTGGTGGTTTCCCAAGCGGTAGATTTGGCCATCCAAAAAGCCAGCGAAACGGGTGTTGCTTGGGTCAGTACGCGATGGAGTAACCACGCCGGGCCTGCGTCTCTTTATTCTCGGCGCCCACTCCAGCACAACATGTTGGGTCTGTATTTCGCTGTGGGCAACGCCAATCATTTGCCGCCATGGGGAGGTACAGACATGTTGCTGTCAACCAACCCGATATCAGCAGGTATTCCAACGCTGGATGAACCCCCTGTTGTTCTGGATATGGCGACCACGGTCGCTGCGTATGGCAAGGTCAAAGCCAAAGCCAAGCGCGGAGAAATGATGCCGCCAGGCTGGATGATTGACCGTCAGGGCCAGCCTTTGTTGGATCCCAACAAAGCAGGCGATGGTTTCTTGTTGCCCATTGGTGAACACAAAGGCTATGGTCTGGCATTGGTGGTGGGTCTTTTGGCGGGCACCTTGGGCGGCGCTGCCATGGGGCGCGATGTCATTGACTTCAATGCAGACCATGTCAGCGTGACCAATACAGGGCAAGCGATACTGGTGATTGACTTGTCAGCGTTTGGTGACCCTGAGCATTTCAAACTTCAGGTCGATGCTTTGGTGCGCGATTTGCGAAACAGTGAAAAGCTGCCCGGTGTTGAGCGGATTTGGGTGCCCGGCGAACAAAGTCACGAAAAACGCGGTCGATATCAGCGTGATGGCATTCCCTTGGCGCCCGCTTTGGTGGCCGACCTCCATGCGTTGGCTGTGGAGTTGGGTATCGCCTCTTTGCATCACGACGAATTGGCATGATTTGGCGCTAAGCTGCGCAACTTTTAAGGAGTCCCTATGAAACACGCTGTTCTACAACCTGATCAACTCAAAAGCCATGACCGTGGCGGTGGGGCGCGGACAACCCCTTTGGTGCTGCCCGCATTGGGCGCTACAACTTTCATCAACGGCATCACCGAATTTGCGCCCAAAACAGCCATTCCTTTTCACTCACACAACTGTGAAGAAAGCGTGATGTTGCTGACGGGGCATGCTTTTCTGGACATAGATGGCGAGGTGCATGAACTCAAGCCGCATGACACCACTTTTATCCCTCCCAACGTGCCACACCGTTTTCGCAACAAATCGGACACCGAGCCGATGAAGATTTTTTGGACTTATGCCTCTGTCAACGCCACGCGCACGTTGACTGAAAGCGGTGAGACAAGGCCTATTACCGCTGAGCACAACAAATAAACGTTTGTTTTTGAATGGGCAGCAGGTGGACACAGGGGCTGGAATGGGTTTCAGCCAAAGCTGCTTCTTCGGCCCAACAATTGATTAAAAAAACGGAGACACCGAGATGCTTTTCTTCCTCCAATGCCAGACTGCTGGCTTACCCTCTGGTGCGCATCGGTCTGATCGCTGGTTCGCTCGCGCATTGTTTTTGAGCTCGGTGATGGTGCTGGGTTCTTTTGCACACAAGGCCCATGCCCAATCCAATGCGACTGATTTCCCGAACAAGCCGGTGCGTTTGGTGGTGCCGTTTGCACCTGGCGGCCCCACTGACCTGATGGCCCGAGCGATCAGTAAAAACATGGCGGCATCGATGGGGCAGCCTGTGGTGGTTGACAACAAGCCGGGTGGTGGGGGATTGATTGGTTTCGGCGAAATCGTCCGGCAACCCGCAGACGGTCACACTCTCATGTTTCCGTCTATTTTGGCGGTGACCAATCCGGCGCTGATGCCCAATTACCCCTATGACATTGCCCGAGATTTCAGTGCGGTCACGGTAGTGGGTTTTATTCCTCATGCGCTGGTGGTCAAGCCCGACTTCCCGGCCAAAGATCTGGCTGGTTTGGTGGCCCTAGCCAAAGCGAAACCTGGCACCATGGCTTACGCCTCTTCTGGCAACGGGACTTCAGCTCACTTGGCTGGAGCCATGTTTGCCTCTCGTGCAGACATTCGGGTCACACATGTGCCCTACCGAGGCGCCGGTCCTGCATTGCAAGATTTGTTGGGTGGACAAGTGCAATTCATGTTTTTGGACATGAGTTCGGCCTTGTCCCAGATTCAAGCTGGAAAACTGCGTGCTTTGGCCGTAGCACCTGCCCGTCGTTTTGAAGGCCTGCCCGATGTCCCCAGCATTGCTGAGCAGGGTTATCCTGGTTTTGATATCCGAGCTTGGTACGGTTTAATGGCCAAAGCTGGCACACCCCAAGCCACTTTAGATCGCTTGCATTCAGAAGTGAAAGCTGCATTGGCAACTCGTGAAGTGAGAGATCTTTTCAAAGCTCAAGGCATTGAGCCCGGTGGCATGCCCCCAGCCGAATTCCAGCAAATCATTCGTGCCGACTTACAGCATTGGAAACGCATGGTGGATCAACTGGGCATCAAACTTGAATAGACCCACCCAAAGGCGAACGTATGCGTGTGGCGATTCTTGACGACTACCAAAACTGCATTCAAAACCTGAATTGCTTTTCAAAACTGGTCGGGCATGAGGTGGTGGTATTTCATGACACTGTCAAAGGCCATGACTTGGCAGCGCGTTTGCAGGGCTTTGATGCGGTCGTTTTGACGCGCGAGCGTACGGCCATCAGTGCAGGCATCTTGGACCAGGTACCCAGCTTGAGGCTCATTAGCCAAACTGGAAAAATTGCGGGACATGTTGACTTGGTCGCTTGCACTGCGCGCGGTGTGGCGGTGTCAGAGGGTCAAGGAACGGGATCAGCAACAGCAGAGCTGACTTGGGCGTTGATCTTGGCCAGTCGACGTCACTTGTTGAGTGAAGCGCGTCGCATGCAAGATGGTCTGTGGCAAGGGTACTTGGGGCAACAATTGTCTGGGCAGCGCCTGGGCATATGGGGCTATGGGCGCATTGGTCGACAGGTGGCTTTGTTTGGCCGCGCTTTCGGCATGCATGTTTGGGTTTGGGGTCGTGAGGGCTCCATGAGCAGAGCCCAAGCCGATGGGTTCGAGCTGGCGACATCACGCGCTGAGTTTTTAGCCGCCAGTGATGTGATCAGTCTGCATGTCAGGTTAAACGCTCAAACCCGTGGTTTGGTCACTTTGGAAGACCTGGCCTCCATGAAGCCGAGCGCCTTATGGGTCAACACCAGCAGAGCCGAGTTGCTTGTGCATGGTGCATTGGTTGAGGCTTTGCAATCAGGCCGGCCAGGGTTCGCTGCGGTGGATGTTTATGAGTCCGAGCCGGTGTTATCTGCTGATCATCCTTTGCTCAAATTACCCAATGCCTTGTGCACCCCGCACATTGGCTATGTTGAACGTGACAACTACGAACATTATTTCGGAATGGCATTTGACAACGTGAATGCATTTGCAGACCGCAAACCACAAAATTTGGCCAATCCCGGAGTCGTTCCGAACTTTTCCTGGACCTGAACGCTTCGGCGTCTGAAGAGATCTTGTGGTTTTTTCAAACTGTTGTATCAATTAGCCTTTGATTGCAGTGTGGGTGCCATGCGAGAATGGGTCATGAATAAACTGAAAATTTCCAACATTCGAAATATTTCTGCAGGCTATTACGCTGTGGGTATATTTGTTTTTTCTATTGTCTTGTGCGTCATCGCAGTGCTTGTGGAGTTGGTCAACCGAAACAGTTGATGTTTTGGACTCGCTGACTCTTCGGCGATAAACTTTTTATGAGTTTTTTGATCCATCCAAACCGCCTATGATTTGGCATCTTCCTTTTCCCATTGATCTTGTTAACCAAAAAGGCAAGGCTTGTGCCAACGGTCATTTGGGCATTGAAATCCTTGAGGCGGGGGAGGATTTTTTGAGAGGCCGCATGCCTGTGGATCCTCGAACCCGTCAACCCGCAGGTGTTTTGCACGGAGGTGTCTCCGTGGCTTTCTGCGAGACCTTGGCTTCATGGGCGGCAGCTTATGTGGTGGACCCAGATCATTTCCATTGTGTAGGTCAGGAAATCAATGCCAACCATGTCCGGGCTGTGACCTCTGGATGGGTTCATGGCGAAGCCCGTCCACTTCACATCGGTAGAAGCTCTCATGTCTGGGAGGTCAAAATTTACAACGATGCGGGTCAACTGGTTTGCATCTCCAGAGTCACTATGGCGGTTCTTCAGGGGTCTATGCGTTACTGATTCACGATGATGCGGCTGCTGTCTGTCATTTTGGAAGACCCGCAAAGCAATGGCTGTTATTCGACTTCCAAGGTGGACCATGGGTCAGCAAACATTCTTGAAAAACTTTTTATCGGCAGTTCTTTTTTGGTTTTTGTTTGGGGTCGGTATGGCTTGTTCCGCCGATACCCTCAAAACCCGTGCAGATGGGCCAGATGCAGAGCGTTTGGGTATGAAGCAGGGTTATCCGGTGTGTCCCCAAGCTCTGACTCGTCCAGAGTGCAGAGTTGGGACATGGTCAAGCAATGACAAAGTGGCCATCAGCGCGGTGGTTCGAGCATCCGATCAAGTTTTGCACTTGCCAGCGATGGTGGGTGGTCCGCCCATCACTTACCGCTGGGGGTTTTCTAGCAAAACACTGGATGATTTCTTGGCCGACACCAAAACCACGGGATTGATCGTCATCAAAGATGGCCAAGTGGTGGCTGAACGCTACCAATACGACCGACAGCCAAACATGCGATTTCGATCGTTTTCCATGGCGAAAACGGTCACGGCCATGCTGGTGGGCATCGCGCATGAGAAAGGCATGATTCGCTCATTGGATGACAAGGCCGCTGATTATTGGCCAGAAATATCGCCATCAGCTTATGGTCAAACGAGTATTCGAAACTTGCTTCGCATGGCCTCTGGAGTCCCTTTTCGCGAGTTGTATACCTGGACTCCCGATGACGATATTTGGGTGTGGGGGAGGGTGTTGAACCTGCCCGAAAATCGTATGCGACCCGAAAAAATTGTTGAATTTCTCAATACCAAGACCTCGCGCGAGGTGGAGCAGGGCGTGCGGTTCAAGTACGCCACGATTGAGACAGAAATTGTGGGCAGGGTGCTGGCACGGGCCAGCGGCATGAGCATCAGCCAATTGACCGAAGAGTGGCTTTGGAAGCCTATGGGTGCTGAGTCGGAAGCCCGTTGGTTGCTGGCAGGAACCGACCGAGGTGAGGGCACCGGCGGAAGTTTCAATGCCACTTTGCGCGATTATGCTCGCCTAGGTATTTTGCTGGCCAATGATGGTTTTCGAGATGGGGTATCGGTCATTCCGCGTCAATTTTTACTGGACGCCACCGACTCAGCAAGGCAGCCGCCAGCGTTTCGTCCCCGGGTTGCCACGCCCGGACACGGATATGGTTACCAAACTTGGTTGATGCCCTTTAAAGAGCGGACATTCGCCCTTCAAGGCATTCATGGTCAACACATTCTTGTTCAGCCAAAGACGGGCATCGTGATGGTTCAAACCTCGGTGAACGACCAAGCCAGCGGAAGGCAAGACATGCGACCTTACCAAATGCGCGATGCGCTTTGGTCTGGCATCCTCAAAAGCTTGGGCGGTTCGACCGATTGACTTTACCCTTCGCCACGCAACTCCACCCTTCGAATTTTTCCGGAGATGGTCTTGGGCAGTGTGTCCCTGAATTCGATCTCTCTGGGGTATTTGTAGGGCGCGGTTTGCTCTTTGACGAAATTTTGAATCTCGACAGCCAGCGCGTCTGAAGCCGTGTAACCCTTTGCCAGAATGATGAAGGCCTTGACGATTTCGCCGCGCAATTCATCGGGTTTGCCAATCACAGCGGCTTCCGCCACGGCGGGGTGTTCGATGAGGGTCGACTCCACCTCAAAAGGACTGATCCGGTAGCTGGAGGACGAGATGATGTCGTCCGAGCGGCCCACAAACCAGATGTAGCCGTCGTTGTCTCGTTTGGCGGTATCACCCGTGTAGTACCAGCCATGCCGAAACGCCTTGGCGGTCGTTTGGGGGTCACCATAATAGCCACGGAAAAGACCTGGAGGATAAGGGTCTGTGACCTTGACGGCAATGTGCCCCACCTCATCATCGGCCACCACTTGACCATCATCATCGATCACATCGACATGCAAACCGGGGCAAGGTTTGCCCATAGAGCCAGGTCGAATCGCCATGCCCGGGAAATTGGCCACGATGTTGATCGTTTCCGTTTGGCCATAACCGTCGTAAATGTCGCATCCCGTAGCGATCTTCCAAGCCCGCATGGCCTCTGGGTTGAGGGGTTCACCTGCACCAAAACAGTGGCGAAGCGAGCTGAAGTCAGCGCCCGATAAATCGGCCTTGGCCATCACGCGGTAAACAGTGGGCGGTGCGCAAAACGTGCTCACTTTGTATTTGGCAATGATGTCCAAATGCATTGGCAGATCAAACCCTTCACCGTCGTAAAGCACGATGGTGGCGCCGGCTGTCAATGGGGGGTAAAGCAGGCCCCAGGCAGCTTTGGCCCAGCCGGTATCGGTCAAGGTCCAGTGCACATCACTTTCGCGCAAGTCTTGCCAGTAACGCCCAGTGATCGAATGGGCCAAGGCGTAGGCGTGGTCTCTTTCGACCATCTTGGGCAGTGAGGTGGTGCCAGAGGTGAAATAGATCAGCATGCACTCATCCGATCGGGTGAGCGGGATTTTTTGGCGGTCTATGCCGGGCGATTGCGCCGCGCACATGTCTTCAAACGAATACCAACCGGCTTTGCTATCGCCCACCAGTATTTTGTGTTGGAGGGTTGGGCAAACTGATTCGATCGATTCAAGGGCCTTTGCATGGGGGGTGCCCACCACGGCCACCGATGCGCCGGATCGGTTGACCCGGTACTCCAGATCTTTGGCTTTGAGTTGGTTGGTACCAGGCATGGCAATGGCCCCGATTTTGGCGCAACCCAACAGCACAAAATACCACTGTGCAATGCGCGGGAGCACCACCAATACCGAGTCACCTTTGCCAACACCCAGAGCCAACAGGGCGTTTGCGAAACGGTTCGACTCACGCTCAAGGTCGCTGTAATGGTAGTGCGTGACGTTCTGGCCGCTTCGGTCAATAGCGATCAAGGCCAGCTTGTCATTCGTCTGAGCACGTTTGTCCACCACGTCAAATCCAAAGTTAAAAAACTCTGGAACGGTGTAAGAAAAATGGGCGCGAGCAGCCTCGTAGTCAAAAGCAGGAAATGGCGTTTTCATCGGATCAGGTCTGGGCTGAAAGTTTGTCGATGGAGTTTTCACGGATTCGCAAAATCAGCAAAGCCAGGACACCACTGGCAATGAGCCACATAGAGACATGAATCGCCTTTTGCGAGATGGCGTAAGTGATGCTGGAATAAGTCAACCAGGCGCAGACGGCACAAAAAACAAGTGGCAAGATGGGATAGAGCGGCACTTTGAACGGTCTGGTGGTCTGGCCATCTGTTTGCCGCAACCAGATCAAAGACAGACCCACCAAAAACAAGAATCCCCAAAAGACAGGGGCAGTGAACTCGACCATGGCAGAAAAGCCATCGGCTTCTTGCGTGCCCAAGATGATCAAACCGATGCTGATGAGAGCTTGCAGCAGCAAGGCGGGTTTGGGGCTACCGATCTCCAATTGCCACTGCCCCAATTTGCGCAGGGCCTTCCAATCAGTGCCAACCGCGAAGTTGGTGCGAGCGCCGACAAACATGGTGGCGTTGATGCTGGTCAATGCAGCAATGGCCACGAACAATCCCAAAGCCTTTTGCGCCCAAGGACCGAATGCCAAACCCAGCAGGTCGGCCGCTGCAGTTTTGCTCTGACTCAAGCCACTCAAACCCAAGCCCATGAGCAGCGCCACATTGACCAGCAAATAAATCGCGGCCAAAGCGACCATGCTGGCCAGGATGACCCAGACCATGGTACGCGGGCCACCTTGCAATTCGGCAGAGATGTAAGCGGATTCGTTCCAGCCGCCAAAGGTCAGCAAAACAAAGACCAAACACAGACCCCACTGTGAGGCCGCGGGCGCTTGTGCGAACCATTGGATTGCCCCTGAGGCGGGGGCATCCACCCAAAAACCCGCCACCACAATGGCCAGCAATCCGACGATTTCTGTTGCGGTCAGCCAGTTCTGGATTTTGGAGGAGGCTTGTATGCCGAGAAAGTTGACAGCTGTCAGAAAAACCACAACGCCCAACGCCCAGATGGCACTCGAAAAAGCACCCAAGGGCACCAGTGTGCTCATGTAATCACCGAAAACAAAAGCCAAAAGGGCGATAGAGCCCGTGTTGATGATGGTGGCGCGCGACCATCCGTAAATGAAAGAAAAATCACGCCCAAAGGCGCGCTTTAGAAAATGGTAGTCACCGCCAGCACTGGGGTATGCCGTGCACAGTTCGGCATAGCACAGTGCACCGATGATGGAGATGAGCCCTCCAGCAACCCAAAGAACCAAGGCCCAGCCAGCATCGCCGCTGATGCCCGCCACCATCGATGGGGTTTTGAAAATGCCGGCGCCAATCACGATGCCGACGATCAGTGCAATGGCTGACAAAGGATGAAGCAAGCGCAACATATTCACGGGGGCTGTTTTTTCGGCGTTCATGGTCTGAGAAAAAAGTGGGAAAGTTCGGAGAACGAGAAGATCACTGACGAACGCCTTCAATGGAAGCGTTTGTGAAGCCTGAACTCACGCTGCCGGTCATGCGTTTGCCCTCCACCTTCCCCGTGAATGTGTGGACGGTTTGGTCGGGCGTGCTGAAGCGGAATTTGAGTTCTTCACCCTGAAGTTTTGCGCCCATGAGCGCTTGAGTCACGCCGCCACGGGTCATGGTGCCGCCTATGTGTTGAAAGGTTTGGTTCATTCTCAAGCGCACAGGACCGCCTTCCAAGCCCGTGATGACCCAGTCACCTGCAACCTGCGCAGGCACCATCCAGTAATAAGCGCGTGAGTACTCGTGTTGCATGGTTTCGTCAGGCTCCCAATCGCCCATCGTGAATGCGTGCGACACCACGCGGGTGCCTGGTTTCATTTTGAGCAAAGTGGGTCGAAGCTGAAGGTTCAGATGCGGCATCAGGTAAAGCGTGACGACAGTCGCTGATGTGAAGTCTTCTTTGAAGATGTCGCCAGTGATGATTCGGACCTTGTTGTTCAGTCCCGCCTCATTGACCTTACGACGGGCAAATTGGGCCATGTCGGGGTTGTACTCAATGCCCACCGATTGCGCGCCAAACTTGCGCGCAGCCGTAATGGCGATGATCCCGTCACCGGCACCCAGGTCGAACAAACGGTCTTGTTCGGTGACTTTGGCTGCAGCCAGCATTTTGTCGATCAGACCTTCGGGTGTGGGGATCCAGATCACATCTTTGCCCGCTTGACCCCGAATGGGCTCATAGGCAGCGTTGGGTGCTTTAGGGTCGGCTGCTCCAGCTGTCGAAGAGGCTTGAGCCAGAGTCATGGAACACGCCATCAGTGTGGCCATAAAGAAACGCGTCGAATGCATTCAAAACTCCTGATGTTTAAATTCAGTTGGGTACTTCAAAAAAATGCGGAAGTCCAAACTCATACGGTTCAATTAAACCATTTCAAAGTGCAGCTTTGATGAGCTGAGGAAGACAGCAGTGTTCCGTATAAACCCTTGGTTTCAACGATTTTCTTCGAGGAAAAATTGCAGTGAGACGGTGCTTAAATAGGGTGCCGACAAAACCTTTTTTAAAAAGGTTTATGCGCTTGCTCAGAGGGTACATGCTCCGATCTTTGGCTTGTAGAATCTGCGCCGTTTAGCTTAAAAATCTAATCTTTTTACCTGTCAGCATTAATCGGTTTGCGCCAAGATCATTGATCAATCAAGCGTAGCTCATCTCCGATAATTTTTGTTAGACCATCATTCCTGTTAAGCGAATGTTTATCGCACTTTTGTTGACATCATCAAAACCATGAATCCTCACCTTGCCCATCAATCTTCAAACCCTTGGAGTTTTCTGCCATTCGCACTCACGATATTCACGAGCGCTTTTTTGTTGTTCCAAGTTCAGCCCCTGCTGAGCAAGCAAATACTTCCATGGTTTGGTGGCAGTCCTGCGGTTTGGACCACAGCCATGCTGTTTTTTCAGACCTTGTTGTGCTTGGGTTACCTGTATGCGCATGCGTTGGCCAAGGTGCCGTCTCGCCAAATACAGGCACGGATCCATGTGGTTTTGTTGGTGATCGCTGCCCTGTTGGCCTCCAGGGTATTGCCAGGAGCAGAACTGCGGCCAGAGTCCCCCGACTCACCTGTGTTTCAGGTCTTGTTCATTTTGGGTGTCAGCGTTGGCTTGCCTTATTTTTGTCTCGCCACCACCGGGCCCTTGGTTCAACACTGGTTCACCAGCACGGCACACGCATCGTCTGTTTTCCGTTTGTACGCATTGTCCAATGTGGGTTCTTTTTTGGCCCTGTTGTCTTTTCCATATGTTTTGGAACCATGGCTCGAACAGCAAGAAATGGGACAACTCTGGACAGCCGGGTTTTGGGTCTTCGTCCTGCTTTGTTTGCCGGTAGCTTTGGGAGCTTGGCAAAACAAGCCTGCGAACGCTCTTGCCGCCAAAGGTCAAGGCGAAGAGGCCTTATTGCCCAAAGCCAATGAACAAGACGCCAATCAAGCCACGACATCATTGGCACAGCGGTTTTCGTGGGTTGCTTTGCCCGCATTGGCCTCACTGGTTTTCATTGCCGCCACCGATCAAATCAGCCACGACGTGGCGCCAGAGCCCCGGTTGTGGATCTCCACCCTGGGCCTGTACTTGGTCACTTTCATCCTGACCTTTGACCACCCTCGGTGGTACCGCCCCAAGTTGTTTGCCTTTTTGACCTTGGTGTTGCTGCTGGTCACTGCCGGTATGAGTGACATTCCGCGTTGGTTGGGCATTGAGTGGGACTATGGCGTCAACGAAGTGCGTTGGTCGCATTTCGCCTTGTTGTTTGTGGTTTGCATGCTCTGCCATGGAGAGCTTTACAAGCGCCGACCTGTGGATACACGTCGCCTGACTGAGTTTTACCTGTGCATGTCCGTGGGTGGGGCATTCGGTGGACTGTTTGTCACCTTGGTGGCAACCCAATGGTTTGACGATTACCACGAATGGCTGATGGCGTTGGTTTTGGTGGCTTTGTTGGCCTGCCAAGTGTTGTTTCGCTCAGACTCAAAGCGTCCTGGCTTGGGGGAGCGTCTTGTGGGCGTATTCACAGCCATCATCATGGTGGCTTTGTTGGTGGCCATGCAAAACCCGTGGTCTTGGCGCGAGGTGCGCAAAGCGGACCGCACAGAAGTACTGCTGGACCAAGACAGAAATTTTTACGGCACGGTTTCGGTCAAAGAACGCCGATTTTTGAACGAACCTGAGCGCAACGACAGGGTGTTTTTCAGTGGCAACGTGACCCATGGCCAGCAGTTTTTGTCTGAGACCCTTCGACATGTGCCCACCACTTACTACGCTCGCGACAGCGGCATAGGCGAAACCCTGTTGTGGGCCATGTCGCAAAAGCCGAATCTTTCGGTGGCGCTCATTGGTCTGGGCGCCGGAACCTTGGCCAATTTTGCCCGGGAAGAAGATGCTTACGATTTTTACGAGATCAATCCAGCAGCCGTACGATTTGCACAAGAATGGTTTGACAACCTGTCCTCTTGCAAAGCGCGCGAGCAAAATATTTTGTTGGGTGACGCGCGGCTGCGCATGGAGCAGTTGCCCAAAGACAAGCTTTATGACGTGATTGTGCTGGACGCGTTCACTGGCGGATCGGTGCCCATCCATCTGCTGACGCGGGAAGCCTTCCAGATTTACCGCGATCACCTCAAACCTGACGGTTACATTGCCATCAACATCACCAACGCCTATCTCAACCTGTACCCCGTCGTGAAGGCGCAGTCTGAGGGCTTGGGCATGGCGTTTCGGCACAAATCTCAAGCTGCTGACGAGGTTCGCAATATACGCAGAAACTTGCACTTCATCATGACCCAGGATCAGGCTTACCTGAAAGCCTACCCTTCTGTGAACCGCGAGGTAAGGGATGCAGCGGGTCGTTTTCTAAGGCATGAGCCTCAAGACCAACCCGGTTTGAGGTTGTGGACCGACCAATTCAGCAGCATTGCACCCATTGCCAAATGAGGCCTTGAAGGCCGTATCCTTGTGTTTTATTTTTGCATCAAATGCTTATGAAATGTAAGGATTCGCCTTGATTTCATTTGGTTGATTGAACTTGCTCGCTTACGATGGATTGGTTTTCACCTTCAACATCAAAAACCAGGAGTCAAACATGAAAACCCGTCGTCAAACCCTGATTCAGGGCGCCAGTGCTGTTGCTGCTTTAGGCTTGGGGAACTTGCCTGCCTTCGCGCAAGCCATTCCAGAGACTTTGAGGATTGTGGTGGGCTTTCCACCGGGTGGAACCACCGACGCGTTCGCGCGTCGCATCGGTGAGAAGCTGCGCGGTGTCTATGCCACCAACATCATCATTGAAAACCGCCCAGGGGCGGGTGGCCAAATTGGCGTGTCCACCTTGAAAGCCGCAGCAGGCGACGGTGCAACGATGTTGTACACGCCTGCGTCCATGTTGACTGTGTACCCTCACTCTTATTCCAAGCTGCCTTACTCGCAGGCCGATGTCGCGCCCATCAGCATTGGTCACGCCACCGACCATGCCTTCGTGGTGGGCCCAGCCGTGCCTGCTGAAGTGACGAATTTGCGCCAGTACGTGGCTTGGGCCAAAGCCAACCCTGGCAAAGCCACGGTGGGTAACCCGGGTGCTGGCTCCATGCCACATTTGTTGGCAGGGCGTTTTGCCCAAATTGCCGACATCCAATCCTTGAACGTGCCCTTCGCCGGCTCCGGCCCTGGCGTACCTCAGCTTCTGGGTGGGCAAATCACCTCGATGTCCTCGCCTTTGGGCGACTGGATTCAGCACCACGCCACAGGTCGTGCACGCATTTTGGCCACATCGGGCCCCACTCGGTCCACCTTTGTCCCCAATGTGGCCACTTACCGGGAGCAGGGTTTTGATGAACTGGTCATGCGCGAATGGTTTGGCTTCTTCTTGCCCGCCACGGCCCCTGCTGCCATACGTGACCGCGCTTCCAACTTGCTGCGTGCCGCACTGTCTCAGCCGGATGTGGCTGAAGCCGTGGCGCCTTTGGCTGTCCAAGTGACGCCCACCACGCAGGAACAGTTTGCCGAACGCATGAAGGCCGATACCGAGTTCTCTGGCCGATTGGTCAGAGCACTGGGTTTCCGTGCCGATTCTTGAGCTCACACCTTAAGCTTGACTTAAAAAAAGGGGCGCTTGTGTAAGCGCCCCTTTTTCATGAAAGAACAGGTTTTTGGATCCATCCAAAGGGCCATGTCCCCCAACTCAGTCCAAGGTGATGTTCTTGGCTTTGGCGATCTTGCTGAAAATCTCGGCATCGCGACGAACCAACGCGGACATTTCGCTTCTGGAGATACCCAGCGGCTCTACGTTCAAATCCTTGATGCGTTTTTGCATCTCTGGATCTCTCGTCACTTCCACAAATGCTGTGTGTAACCGGTTAACAATGGGTATGGGAACGCCAGAAGGTGCCCAGATGCCGTGCCACGACATCACTGTCAGTCCTGGGTAAATTTCAGCAAATGTGGGCACATCTGGCAAGGATGGATGGCGCGTTGCTCCCGAATAAGCCAGTGCTTTGGCACGGCCACCAGCAATCATGGGCACTGCCGTGGAGATGGGCTCCATCAATGTATCGACCTGTCCGCCAATTAAATCGGTCATGGGCGGTGTGCGGTAGGGCACATGGAGCATGTCGATTTTGGCTTCATCTTTGAACCACTCGGCAATCATGTGCGATGGGCTGCCCGCACCGTAGGATGCATGTGAAATCGCGCCAGGCTTGGCCCGCGCTGCAGCGGCCAGTTCGCGAATGTTGTTGGCTGGAAACTTGGGATTGGTGATCAACACCAAGCCTTGAACCATGGTGGTGGCCACAGGCACCAAGTCCTTGGCGGGATCAAAAGGCAGTTTCGAATAGATGAATGGGTTGAGGGTGAATGCGGTCGATAAGCCGTACAAAACGGTGTAGCCATCGCTCGGTGCTTTGGCAACGAGATCGGTTGCCAAGTTGGTGGCAGCACCTGGTTTGTTGTCGATCACAACGGGAACCCCGAGCTTCTTGGATACCTGGTCACCGTACATGCGGGCAAAGACGTCTGGTGCCGTTCCTGGTGGAAATCCGACCACGATTCGAATGGCTTTGTTGGGCCAGTCTGCTGGAGCGGCGGTTTGGGCTTGAGTGACATTGGCCAATGTCAGCAAAGCACCAAGAGTCGTTATTTTTGCCAGGGTTCTTCTTGAGAAGCGCATGTCATTTCCTTATGTGTGAGGGAGGGAGAAAACAAATTGATGCTGATTTATCAGGGAAGTTGGTGGTCATTGGCCGCCAACCTTGCCAGACCTTTGCGTACGGGCCAACCTGCATTGAATTCATCGTTGTGCTGACCCAACAGAGGGGGGGCGGTGACGTCTAAAGACCTTTTGCCGTCAAAGGAAACGGGTGATCGCACAGTCTTAAAAACACCACTGGTAGGGTGAGGCGCTTCCACAAAAAGCTCCAGATGTTGTGCTTGTGAATCGTGGGGGACTTCCTCGGTGGTGTACATGGGGGCATGGGGTACGTCTTGTGCCACCAAACGCGCGCACCAATCTGCTCGCGTGCGAAGTTTGAAAATATCTCTGAGCACCAGCATCAGATCTTGCTGGTGATCAATGCGCGCTTGACGGCTTGAGAATCGGGGGTCTTGGAAAATATCTTCTCTTTCCATAGCATTGGCCAGACCCTCCCAGAACTTGGGTGGCGAAGACATGTGCAAAGCCAGCCACAGGCCATCGCTGCAACACATGACATACGACTGCGACACATTGGGGCGGCTAAAAGGGCCCATGACCTCTTGTGCCGAAAAGAGATGTGTGAATGCATCCAAGTTGAAATGGGTCATGGCCTCCATCATGGAGACCTCTACCAGCCGACCTTGGCCGGTGGTATTGCGTTCATACAGCGCCCCCAGCACGCCATAAGCCGCATAAAAACCTGTAAGAGAATCGGCCATAGCAGGGCCTACGACGCGTGGATCTGCTGGATTGATCAGCAAGCCTAAAAAACCACTGACGGCTTGAGCCACCGTGTCGTAACTGGGACGTTTGGCATACGGTCCAGTAGGGCCAAACCCACTGATGGCGCAATAGATGAGTCGGGGATTGATGGCGCGAAGACGCTCATGTCCAGCGCCAATTAGCTCCGCAAAGCCAGGCCGAAAATTTTGGATGTAAACATCGGCTTCGGCAATCAGCGCATCGAATTTTGCCAAGTCGGCTTTGTCTTTGGTGTTGAGGGTGATGCTGCGCTTGTTTCGGTTGTAGGTCTGAAAGTGTGGGCTGTAAAGCTCACCCTTGAAGGCGCGAAATGGGTCGCCTGTTCCAGGCAGCTCCACCTTCACGACATCTGCGCCCAAATCTGCCAAAAGCATAGAAGCTGCCGGACCAGTGATGAAGGTGCCATGCTCGACCACTTTGAGGTCTGCGAGAACTTGGGTCATGCGTCGTCACCCAAAGGCATCTCGCCAGTGTATTCCTGCTCGCGAGTGGCTTGGTAAGACAGCGCAAAACCAATGCTGTCCTCCATCTCTTCGTTCAAATGGGCGATCAAACTGGCCGTGCGTGCCAACATGGGAACACCCTTCAGTGCATTGACTGGAAAGCCGACGCCCAGCAACACGGCCGGTATGGCGCCAGACACATTCAGCTTGAGTGGTTTGCCGACGACCTCAGGCATCAGGTCCTCGACCATTTTGGCCATTTCAATGTATTTTTGACCACCACCCGCTTGTGCAGAGACTTCAAAGAGACGTCCAACGCGAGGGTCTTGGCTTTTGTGTTCGGGGTGCCCATAGCCAGCGATGGGTAACTTGCGTGCACGCAGATCGCTCAGAACAACCCGAGCTGCTGCTCTCAGATCGCCACCATGATTGGCTGACTCCTTTTCAATGGCCAAGTAAAGTCGCCCAGCAGTTTCTGATGCACCCAATATGACCGAGCCCGATCCCAGCAGACCCGCTGCAACAGCGCCTTGCATGGCGTCGGGTGCTGCAGCCAGTGTCATCCGTGCGGCTTGAACGCTGGGCACCAAACCATGCTCTGCAATCGCGACCAAGGTGGCGTTGAGGACGGCACTGGTGGCGCTGTCGGCACGCTTGCCAGTCAAAAGCAGGAAGAAATAATCCCCAAAATTGATGTGCCCAATCAGATCGCGCGCCAAGTCTGCGCCGCGCACGACGATCGTGTCTTGGTTTGACGTACAGATCGCCGATCTTGGAACGGTGGCTTTGCCAATTTTCACGATAACACTCCGGTAAGTGGGTTGACGATTTAAACGGTGGGCACCAAGGCGAAATCAAATTGGGCCACGTGGTAAGGCTCAGACATCTGGGTGCCATCAGGCGCGGTACCAGCTGGGTGCGCTTGAAACGGAACAATCAAACTGTTGCGCACGCCAAATACGGCATCGGATTCGAGGTAAGGGCTATCTGCCACAAACAAGTGGGTGATCAAGGTTTCATGTCCTGCTGCGCTGAGCATCGTGTGCATGTGTCCGGGACGGAATGGGTGTCTGCCCATTTTCCGGAGCATCACGCCAACCGGACCATCGTCCGGCACCGGGTAGCAAGTGGGCCTGATCGACCAAAAACTGTACTGCCCTTGAGCGTCGGTGTGAAATCGTGCTCGAAGCTCCATCGGGGCTTCAGCGCCTTTTTGCAAATCGTAAAAACCATCAGAATCCCCAGACCAAACATCCAAAGTGCAATGGGCAATGGGTTGACCTGCGGTATCGGTGACGCGGCCGCAGTACAGAGCGGGTGTGCCAGAACTGCTGCCCCGGATGTCTGAGCCCAAGGGCAACTCAGGCGCGCCCTCCCAAAAGAATGGGCCGAGCACGGTGGCTTCTGTGGGCGCCAGTTGGGGTGGGTTGTGTTTGAGAGATGCCGACCCTTTGGCTTGCGCGATGGCCACCACCGCCATGGATATGCCCAAGGTGTCGGACAGCAAAATGAACTCTTGCCTTTTTTCATCGCACATTTTGCCCGTGGCGGTCAAAAACTCGATGGTATTCATCCACTCTTCGGGTGTGATCTGCATTTCTTCAAGAAAAGCATGAACATGTTTGACCAGTGACGTCATCACGGCTTTGAACCGGGGGTCTTGGCTATCAGCCATTCTGTCAATAACTGCCTGCGCGATGTCGTGCGTCTCTGGATTTGCCATGGAAGTCTTTCGTGAAATGGTGTTGTTAAGTGGAACGGGGCTTGATGTTTGGCGCGACTTTTTGAAAATCGAATCAGTCCCGAATGGATTGGATGGTCTCAATGCTTGCTTGCCCTTTCGAATCTTTTTTGGACAGCCGATTGGGCGCCCTGTTTGTGAGCTTCAGGGTCGCCCTCTTGCGGCTGGGTCGAACTCGTCATGCACCTCTTGCCATCATCAGCAAAAATAAAAAGGAGGGGTGTCTTGTACACGACTCCTTGCGGAGTTTGCCCATGCAAAAATTTGGTGATTCGATGTCAAAACTCAAATAATGCTTTTCTCATTCGTCCTGATGGACAAACCCCATAGCGCTGAGTTGCGTCTGCGCTTGCGTCCTACCCACAAGGCCTATTTGTCCACTGTGGCTGATCGGGTTGCTTTTGCCGGGCCGCTCATGCAGGACGATGGCCAAACCATGTTGGGCAGCTTGTTGGTGATGGACTTTCCAGACCGTGAGGCTGCCCTTGCATGGTTGGATCAAGAGCCTTTCACGCAGGCGGGTTTGTATGGCAGCGTGGCAGTCCATGCATTTGTCAACCTATGGCCTCAAAAAACGGGCTTCCCTTCTGTGACTTAAAAAGGCGATGACATGATCAAACACATTGTGATGTGGCATGTACGAGGCACATCTGAAGCAGAAAAAGCGACGTCCATCGCGCAGTTGAAAAGCAGTTTCGAAAGCTTACGGGGCCAAATCCCGGGTCTATTGCACCTTGAGTTGGGCATTGACACCAGCCGCATTGACTATGCCTGCGACGTGGTTTTGTACACAGAGTTTGACACCCAGGACGCTTTGAACGCGTACGCCAGTCACCCAGAGCACCTGCGCGTGAAGGAGGAGGTGGCAAATTTGCGAACTTCCCGTTTCCAAGTGGATTACACCCCCCATTGATTTTTCAGGAGATAAAGCATGAACCCATCATTCAGTGACGAATTACGGGTGCGTCAAATGGTCGAGCGCTGGGCGGTTTGGCGTGACGCGGGTGACTGGGATCGTTTCGCAACGGTTTGGCATCCCGAAGGCGTGATGATGGCCACCTGGTTTCAGGGGCCCTTCCGTGAGTTCATCCGTGTGACGCAAGAGGGTTGGGCCAAAGGGGTCAGCATCTTGCATTTTTTGGGCGGTTCTGCCATCGAAGTGGTGGGTGACCGTGCCATAGCCCAGACCAAAATGACCATCTCTCAGCGGGGTATGGTGGAGGGCGAAAACGGCCCTGTATTGTGCGATGTGGTGTGCACAGGTCGTTTTTACGATTTTGTCATCCGTCACGAGGGTGAATGGAAGCTGCTGCACCGTCAGCCCATCTATGAAAAAGACCGCATCGACCCCGTGGACTCGACAGCCGTGTTGAAGTTGGATACTGCCGCGCTGGCGACCTTCCCAGAGGGTTATCGCCATTTGGCGTATATACAAACGCGGATTGGTTATACGGTCAAGATGGACATGCCCATGCTCAAAGGGCCTGTGGTCGAAGAACTCTACCGACGTGGCGCACGCTGGTTGGCCGGTGGTGCCCTAGAGCGCTGAGCACATTGAGGCACACTTTTCTCAAGGAGACACGGATGAACAAAGAACAAATTTTTGGGGTGAACGCGGATCGTCGTGGCATCTTGCGGGCACTGCCAGCCATGGGCATGTTGGGCTTGACGCCTGGTGTTTGGGCGCAAGGGGGATACCCTAACCGCCCCTTGAAGGTGATCGTTCCTCAGCCACCAGGCGGTGGTTTTGACTTTGTCGCGCGTGCGTTGGCCGAGCGGTTGTCCAAATCGCTGGGACAGAGTATCGTGGTCGAAAACAGGTCTGGTTCGGGCACGCTGGTGGGTACGGACGCGGCGGCCAAAGCCGATCCGGATGGTTATTCGATTTTGGTGGGTTCGGTCTCCAATATTGCGCTCAACATGGGCTTGTACGACAAATTGTCTTACGACAGTTTGCGCGACTTTGAGCCGGTCGGCCTGGCCGTGAGTTACAGCTACACGCTCATGGCGCGCAAGGACCTCCCTCTCAATTCGCTCAAAGACCTCGTTGCATTCGCCAAAGCCAATCCTGGCAAATTGTCTTACGCTTCAGCGGGTGTCGGATCGGGCCAGCATGTGCTGCCAGCGGCTTTGTGGCATTTGGCCGGCACTGACCTTGTGCACGTTCCGTATCGGGGCGCGCAGGCCGCGTATTTGGATTTATTAGGTGGTCGCGTTGACCTTTTCTTTGATTTATCGTCCACGGCCCGTGTGCACGTGAACGCTGGCAGTGTGAAGGCCTTGGCCGTCTCGGGTGCTGAGCGCAATCCCATGCACCCAGATGTTCCCACCGTTGTGGAAAGTGGTGTTGCTAACCTGGACTTGGAGTCTTGGTTTGGTTATTTCGTGCCCAAAAGGACACCGATGGACATTCAAGACCGCTTGCGCAACGAACTGGCCAAGGTGATTGCACAGCCCGATTTACAAGAAACTTTTCGCAAAGCGGGTGGCAAGCCACTGAGCCTGAACGCCGATCAGACGCGGGCTTTGGTTCGCAGAGATGTCGAGCGCTGGTCCAAATTGGTTCGCGACATCGGCATCAAGGCAGAATAAACACTTTACTCTTCACTCAGACAAGCCCCATGAAAATTGACAATGCCTCTCTCCAGCAGCTGTTCTTGGACGCCCGCACGGCCAATGGTTTTTTAGACAAACCTGTGCCCGCGGCCTTGTTGCAGGAGATCTACGACATCGCCAAGATGGGGGCGACATCCATGAACTCGCAGCCTGCGCGTTACGTGTTTCTGACCAGCGATGCGGCCAAGCAAAGACTCATGCCCGCTTTGAGTCCGGGCAATGTGGTCAAAACCCAATCGGCACCGGTGTGTGTGATTGTGGCAACCGACAGCCAGTTCTTTGAGCACATGCCCTTTGTTTTTCCGAGCAATCCGAATGCCAAAGCATTGTTTGAAGGCAATGCGGCAATGGCCCAAGGGACTGCATCACGCAATGGCACTTTGAGCGGCGCTTATTTCATGATTGCCGCACGTGCTTTGGGACTCGATTGCGGTCCAATGAGCGGCGTAGACTTGGCCAAGGTGAATGCCGAATTCTTCCCAGATGGCCGATTCACAGCCAATTTCTTGATCAATTTGGGCTATGGCGACAGCAGCAAGCTTTTCCCGCGTCATCCACGATTGTCTTTTGAGCAGGCCTGCACCGTTTACTGAGCATGAGGATGAGACCTAGGCTGTGGGGTCTGGTCGGCGGTCGGTCAGGCTTGCGTGCTCAAGCCAAGCGCATCACAAGACTGGGCGGTTCAGTTGTTCACGTGCTTTTTCAAGCCAAATTCTCAAAGCGTCCAGCTGGTCTTTTTGGCTGAAAGAACAACTTTCCTCGCTGAACAAAGCGCTGGACTCCATGCGATCCAGCTGCCCATTCAGCACTTCGCCGTATCTTGAAGGCAGGGGTAATTGAGCCGCTTGTGCGCGCCAAATTTGTACCATTTTGGCGGTGGATGTTTCGCCTTGCTCGCACTGCTTGAGGGCATGCGTCATAGCGTCCAGCGGACTTGAGTTCTGGGTCATCTTCAAAAGGCTGTGGGTTGAAGGTGTTTTCGAAGCGACAATCATGCCCCATGAATGTTCCAACTCTTAAACCCATGCGCCTGGAAGACATTTTGTTCAGTCAGGGTTTTGGCACCCGGCGGGTCTGTGCTGGATTGATCCAGCAAGGTCATGTGCAAGTCCATGGCGAGACCGTGGTCGATGCGGGTGATTTTTTCGACCTTCATGGCCTTCGGTTTCAGGTGCAAGGGGAAGACTGGCCCTTCGCAGCGCAGGCTTATTTGATGCTGAACAAGCCTGCAGGAACCGAATGTTCTCAAAAGCCATCGACTTGGCCGAGCATTTACACCTTGCTGCCACCACCTTTGCGTCAGCGCCCTCAAAAAGCGGCGGTTCAGGGGGTGCAGGCGGTTGGGCGGCTGGACCAAGACACCACGGGACTTTTGCTTCTCACCGACGATGGGAAGTTCATCCACAAAATGAGCTCTCCCAAACACCATGTGCCCAAGGTCTATGAAGTCACGACCAAGCACCCGATCACGACAGAGATGGTGGATAAATTGCTCAGCGGCGTGGTGCTGGACGATGACCCCAAGCCCGTGAAAGCCGCGGATTGTGAGGCCGTGGGAGAGTTGCACCTCAGGTTGACCTTGAAGGAAGGTAAGTACCACCAAGTCAAGCGCATGTTGGCGGCGGTCGGTAACCGGGTGGAAGGGCTGCACCGGTCACGAATTGGCGGTTTGGAGTTGAACGATTTGGCACCTGGTCAATGGCGCTGGCTGACCGAGCAAGATTTGGCTTTGCTCAAGCCCTGAGGTTCTTCAAAAAGGCCTCGATCGTTTGATTCACTGCCAAGGGTTGGTCCCGGTGGGGAGAATGGCCGCAGCGGGTCAGTTGGAGCAATTGGGTTTGGGGCGCAAGGCGCGCGATGTCTTCGATGTGAGCCATGCTGCCATAGGGGTCGTCCACTCCCTGAATGGCCAGCACTGGGGCGCGGATCTTGGTCAGGGTGTCACGCATGTCAAAACTGCGAAAGCCCTCGCTCAGCCAGACATCGTTCCATTGCCAAAAGGCGCAGTCCACGTCTGCATGAAAAGTCTTGAGGCGTTCGCGCAAAGAGCCCTTTTCAAAGGCTTCGCGGGCCAATTGGATGGCCTGAATCGACATGTCTTCGACCATGACATGGGGCGCCATGGCAATGCAAGCATGAACATCGCTATGAGCGGCGTGAAGTAAAGCAATGGTGCCGCCGTCCGAGTGACCGATCAGAACTGGTCTTTGAATGCCCCAACGGTCTAGCAATTCTGGCAAGACCACTTGGGCCTCACGGTGCATGTAGTCTGGCTGGAGACGGCCGCTTCGAATGTGACCTTCCGGGCTTTGCTTGGCGGGCCCCCGCACATCTGCCACGGCATCGGATAGGCCATAGCCTTGGCGAGAATAGACCCAACCAGCGCAGCCGAGTTGCTGACAAAGCAGTCGTGGCCAGTCGCGCCACATGTGCACACTGCCGAGGCCTTCGTGCAAAAAAACCAGAACAGGGTGTTCTTGGCCCGCTGGCGCTGGTATGAACTGGGTCTCCAGCTGGATGCCAAACACGTCTGTTTTTTCGCTCACGGGCAAAAGCATCTGAGGGGCTTTCAAATTCAAAGATGAGCGCTATTTTGATGGCGTTTTGAAGTGGGCGGTTAAGCACCCGTAACGCGGTCGGCTGTTGTCAGCTGTTAAGCTTTAAGGCATGAAGTTGTTGATGGACTCATTTTGGCGTGCTGGCGCATATTGCTTTCATCCCCGTGTCATCGGCTTGTCGCTGTTGCCCCTGTTTTTGATGGTCGCCCTGTCCTGGTTGCTGGGCTACTTGTACTGGGATGACGCCATCGCGCTGGTGAGGACGGGCTTGGACGCCTCCAGTTGGCTGGACACGGTGTGGCGCTGGTTGGAAGGCGTAGGCTTGCCTGATTTGAAAGCGGTCGTGGCGCCTTTGGTGGTCATTTTCCTGATCACCCCCATGGTGGTTGTCGTTTGCCTGGTGCTGGTTTCTTGGTTGATGACGCCGGCCTTGGCCCGCATGGTCGCCCAAAGGCGCTTTGTTGGGCTAGAGCCAAAGCACGGCGCAGGCGTTTTGTCCGGTTTGGGTTGGACATTGTGGTCTGTGTTGCTGGCCTTGGGGGCCTTGTTGATCACCTTGCCCATGTGGTTGGTGCCGCCTTTGGCCATGCTTTTGCCCGCATTGATCTGGGGGTGGCTCACCTACCGCATCATGGCTTTTGATGTGTTGGCCGAGTTTGCCAGCCCCTCAGAGCGACAAACTCTGCTGTCTCGTCACCGTTTGAGTCTTTTGGGTATGGGCGTGATCACTGGCATGATGGGCGCCGCACCCAGCTTGGTTTGGGCATCGGGCGCATTGTTTGCAGCCGCTTTTGTGATCTTGGTGCCCTTGGCGATCTGGATCTACACCTTGGTTTTTGCGTTTGCATCTTTATGGTTTGCAC
The DNA here is from genome assembly GCA_943331105.2 of Akkermansia muciniphila. Classification (GTDB taxonomy): domain Bacteria; phylum Pseudomonadota; class Gammaproteobacteria; order Burkholderiales; family Burkholderiaceae_C; genus Limnohabitans_A. The sequence goes on along the minus strand of CALQKH020000002.1, from coordinate 272,058 downwards.
ATTACGCCTTGAGTGCCTTGCAAGACATGCGCCTTGAGGCACCGCCAAGCTTTGCCGGTGAAATTTTTTCTGCGCAGCCTGTCTCGCCGCACTCTGAGGCCCGTTTAGCTGCCAATGTTTCGCAAGGGCTCAGCAACTCCCCTAAAACCGATGTGACCGATGTCGATCCTCGGCGCGGCTCTTGACCCCTTTGTTCCCCCTCATCTGACCTTCACCAGCACCATGACCCCTCACTTTGGACTGATCATCATTGGCGACGAAATCATGTCCGGCAAACGCCAGGACAAACATTTGCCCAAAGTCATCGAATTGATGACCGCTCGCGGCTTGAATCTGGGCTGGGCTGAATACATCGGTGATGACCCCGGTCGCATCACCGCCACGCTGAAGCGGGCTTTTGAATCAAATGACGTGGTCTTCAGCTGCGGCGGCATTGGTGCGACCCCGGATGACCATACCCGCCAATGTGCAGGACGGGCGCTGGACGTGCCACTGGTTTTGCACCCAGAAGCCAAGGCTTTGATTCAAGAGCGCATGCAGGACACTGCCAAAGAGCAGGGCGTCGCCTATGAACCCGAGCGATCCGACAACATCCACCGTCTCAACATGGGTGTGTTTCCGCAAGGGGCGACCATCATCCGCAACCCATACAACAAAATCCCCGGTTTCAGCTGCCAAGGAGCTTCTGGAGGCTGCGTTCATTTCGTGCCCGGCTTCCCGGTCATGGCTTGGCCCATGATCGAATCGGTTTTAGACACCCACTACAGTGCGCATTTCAGGCTCAACGCGTACATTGAGAAGTCGGTCATCATTTTGGGCGCTATGGAGGCTACTTTGACCCCACTCATGGAAGCCATTGAAGCGGCCCACCCTGAGGTCAAGGTCTTCAGTTTGCCGAGCGTGGACCACCCTCAGTGGGGGCGGCATATCGAATTGGGTGTCAAGGGCGAGCCCGCCGCAGCCCATCTCGCCTATGCGGGCCTGCGCCAAGGCTTGCAAGCTTTTTCATTGGAATATGGCCCCGAAATGGTGCGGTAATTGATTTTGCACCAATATAATGCGCAATTGCACTATTTAAGTGCATCGCTGGGATTTTGAGGCCACCCGAAGAGTTGGCTTTTTTGAGGCACATGGGTTAATGTGCGTGATTGGAGTGAAGACTTGTGCTTTTTTCTGCAGTGCAAAGCTAGAAAAGCATGCGCTCAGGGCACAATCTCGGTCTGTTGGCAGTGGTTGAATGTGTCAAGTTGGCACAAAAACTGCAAGACCTGTCAGTAAACTTTTCAATCCCTTTTTATCCAGGAGAATTTGATGGCCAAGACCGTCGCAGATGTGATGACCATGGTGAAAGACAACGAAGTCAAGTTCGTTGATTTCCGTTTCACCGATACCCGTGGCAAATGGCAGCACATCACGGTGCCCGTGTCCCAGTTTGACGAAAGCAAGTTCGAAGACGGTCAGGCCTTTGATGGCTCTTCGATTGCCGGCTGGAAAGGCATCGAAGCCTCCGACATGCTGCTCATTCCCGATGCCAACAGCGCCATCATTGACCCATTCTTTGAAGAAGTCACACTGGTCCTGATCTGCGACGTGATCGAGCCCACAGATGGCAAGGCTTATGAGCGCGATCCCCGCTCCATCGCCAAGCGCGCCGAGACGTACCTCAAGCAATCGGGCTTGGGCGACACCGCTTACTTCGGCCCCGAGCCAGAATTCTTCTTGTTTGACGAAGTGCGCTGGAGCACTGAGCCCAACAACACCTTCTACGCCATCGACGAAGCCGAAGCCCCATGGAACAGCGGCGCGAAGATGGACGGCGGCAACAAAGGCCACCGCAACCGCGTCAAGGGTGGTTACTTTCCAGTGCCTCCAGTTGACAGCACGCACGACATGCGCAGCGAGATGTCGCTCATCCTCGAATCCGTCGGCATCCCAGTCGAAGTGCACCACCACGAAGTGGCAGGCGCTGGCCAGTGCGAAATCGGTACCAAGTTTTCCACGCTTGTGGAGCGTGCTGACTGGACACTGTTGCAAAAGTACGTGATCCACAACGTGGCCAACGCCTACGGCAAAACCGCCACTTTCATGCCCAAGCCTTACGCTGGGGACAACGGTTCTGGCATGCACGTGCACCAGTCCATCTGGAAAGACGGCAAGAACCTGTTCGCAGGCAACGGCTACGCTGGCTTGTCTGAATTCGCCCTGTACTACATCGGCGGCATCATCAAGCACGCTCGCGCCTTGAACGCGATCACCAATCCCGGCACCAACAGCTACAAGCGCCTGGTCCCTCACTACGAAGCGCCGGTCAAGCTGGCTTACTCGGCCAAGAACCGCTCCGCTTCGATCCGCATCCCCAACGTCGCGTCTGACAAGGGCCGTCGAGTGGAAGCCCGCTTCCCCGATCCACTGTGCAACCCTTACCTCGGCTTCGCAGCCTTGTTGATGGCGGGCTTGGACGGTATCGAAAACAAGATTCACCCAGGCGAAGCAGCGACCAAAGACCTGTACCACTTGCCTCCAGAAGAAGACAAATTGGTCCCTACCGTTTGCTCCAGCTTGGACCAAGCTTTGGACGCACTGAATGCAGACCGTGCTTTCTTGACCAAAGGCGGCGTGTTCACTGACTCATGGATCGACGCTTACATCGAATTGAAGATGCAAGAAGTCAACCGCAGCCGTGTCGAAGTTTCGCCTGTCGAATACGACATGTACTACTCGCTCTGATTGGCATGCGTTCCATTGCACGCCTTGTGCAATGCGCCCTCAGGACGGCTTCGGCCGTCCTTTTTTTCTGGTTCAATAGGGTTTTGATGGTGTCCACTGCCAGTCGGCAAAGGAGTCAAATCATGCTCGCGCTTCGACGTTTCCAAAACGGCTTCATGGTGGGCCATCTCTGGGCCTTGGGTTTCAGTGTGTCGGTCGCCGCTATGGGGGTTGCTTCGGCCCAAGAAGCCATTTACCGTTGCGGTCAGGAATACACCAACGCGCCCAGTGATGTTCGCCAGTGCGAGCGCCTGGCGCCGCAGGCTGTCACGGTCATCACTGGAACCAGACCTTCGCCTGCTCGTGCCCCTGCCCCCGTGCCCAGCGCCGCATCCACTGAAGCGCGCAGTGCTGAGTTGTTTCGTCCCTTACCGGCACTTCAAGCCGAACGCGATCTGCATGCCCGCACCATTGTGGGTCATGAGTTGGACAAGGCGCGACAGCAACTCACCGTATTGGTGCAGGAGTACAACGATGGGGAGCCGGTCAAATGGGCCTCTGAAAGTCGTCACCACCAAAGGTACTTGGACCGGGTCTCCTCGCTCAAGGCCTCCATTGAACGCACGCAACGTGACATTGAAAGTTTGCAACGTGAGCTTGAACGCCGTCCGGCTGTCGTCAGCACCCGCACCCCATGAGTAAAGTTGCCCGTTTTCAAGCATTTGATTTATTGGCCACCCCCGTTGCGGTGATGCAGGGGCAGGGGCGGATCCTTTTTGTCAATGCCGCCCTAGAAGACGCTTTGGGCATGTCGCGCCGAACGCTGTACGACATGCACTTGCCTGATTTTTTTTTGGATCCCCAACCGCTGATGACGGCTTTGTTGGGGGCACAGTCCAACGAGTTTGCCGCCTTGCGTTATGAAGCACAGTTGCGCCGTCTGCACCACGAAGACATCTTGCCCGTTCATGTGATCGTGGCCGCGACAGATGAGCCCGATGAGGTGATTGTGGAGCTCATGCCTGTGGAGCAGCAAACGCGGCAAGAGCGTGAGGAACGCCTGCTGGACCAAGCTCAGGCCAACAAGGAGCTGATTCGCAATTTGGCGCACGAGATCAAGAACCCGTTGGGAGGTATTCGGGGCTCGGCCCAGTTGCTGGAGATGGAGCTGGATGACAAAGAGCTGACCGAGTACACGCAAGTCATCATCCACGAGGCCGATCGCCTGCAAACGCTGGTGGACCGCTTGCTTGCGCCGCATCGCAGGCCACATGTGGTCGGTGACGTGAACATTCATGAAGTCTGCGAGCGCGTCAGGGCCCTGATATTGGCCGAATTCCCTCGCGGCCTGAAGGTGTTGCGAGACTATGACATCTCTATTCCGGAGTTTCGGGGCGACCGCGAGCAACTGATTCAAGCGGTGCTGAACATCGCACACAACGCTGCGCAAGCGCTGCAAGAGCGAATTGCTCAGGGCGATGGCCAGATCACACTGCGTACCCGTATCTTGAGGCAGGTCACTTTTGGCAAACAGCGGTATCGCCTGGCATTGGAATTGCATGTGATGGACAACGGGCCTGGTGTTCCAGACTCGATCAAGGACCGGATTTTCTTCCCGTTGATTTCGGGACGTGAAGGCGGTTCTGGCCTCGGGCTGACTTTGGCGCAAACCTTTGTGCAACAGCACCACGGCATGATCGAATGTGACAGCGAGCCCGGCCGGACGGATTTCAAAATTTTGATTCCGTTGCCCTGAAAGCCAATGCCCGTGAACACTGAAAGCGTTACGTTGATGAAGCCAATCTGGATCGTAGACGATGACCAATCCATCCGTTTTGTGCTCGAAAAAGCATTGCTGCGCGAAGGGTTGCCTACACGCAGTTTCACCAACCCACGGGAGGTGATGAAGGCTTTGGAGGCTGAAAGTGAAGGGCCCCAGGTCTTGGTCAGTGACATCCGCATGCCCGGTGGATCGGGCCTGGATTTGCTCACGGCCATCAAGCAGCGCATGCCTGGTTTACCCGTCATCATCATGACCGCGTTTTCGGATCTGGACAGCGCCGTTTCTGCATTTTCCAGTGGCGCGTTTGAGTATTTGCCCAAACCCTTTGATTTGCCCAAGGCGGTGGAGCTGATCCGCCGTGCCGTGGGCGAGAGCCAGCGGGAAGACGTGGCCGAAGAAAAGATGGTCGATGCGCCTGAAATGCTGGGGCAAGCCCCGGCGATGCAAGATGTGTTTCGCGGCATCGGCCGTTTGGCGCAAAGCCATGTGACGGTCTTGATCACGGGCGAGTCGGGTTCAGGCAAAGAGCTGGTGGCGCATGCGCTGCACAAACACTCTCCCCGTGCCAATCAACCTTTTGTGGCCATCAATACAGCGGCCATTCCGAAAGACCTGCTGGAGAGTGAACTCTTCGGACACGAGCGTGGTGCGTTCACAGGTGCTCAAGCGTCGCGCCGAGGCCGCTTCGAACAGGCCGATGGTGGCACACTGTTTTTGGATGAGATCGGTGACATGCCTTTCGATTTGCAGACGCGCTTGCTGCGCGTGCTGTCGGATGGCAACTTCTACCGCGTGGGTGGCCACAGCGCCGTCAAAGCCAATGTGCGCGTGATTGCCGCCACGCACCAAGATCTCGAGCAGCGTGTCAAAGAAGGCGTGTTCCGCGAAGACCTTTACCACCGCCTCAATGTCATCCGTTTGCGTTTGCCTGCGCTGCGTGAGAGGCGCGAAGATGTGCCTGTTTTGGCACGCTATTTTCTGCAGCGCAGTGCGCAGCAGCTGGGCGTTGAACCCAAACGCATGGACGACGCTGCGCTGGAGCGTCTGGGTCATTTTCAATTCCCCGGCAATGTGCGCCAGCTGGAAAATATTTGCCATTGGTTGACCGTCATGGCGCCATCGCAGCTCATCGAAGTCAAGGATTTGCCGCCCGAAGTGCTGGATACGGGTGGTGTGTCGGGTGTGCCTGTTTTGACCCCTGCTTCTTCAGGTCATGATGGTGCATTGAGTGCAGATTTTGTGGCTACAGCAGGCTTGGATGCTGCTGCACTGCTCGGGCCAAGCACGGGTGCCGCTGTATGGGATGCGGGTTTGGAGCAGGAGGCCTTGGCTTTGTTGAATGCCGGGCGCACCGATGTGTGGGATGCCCTGACCCGACGTTTTGAGACCAGTTTGATCCAAGCTGCTTTGGCCACCACACGCGGTCGCCGGATTGAGGCTGCACAGAAACTGGGCATTGGTCGCAACACCATCACCCGAAAAATTCAGGAGCTAGGGATCGACGAGAGTTGATTGATCCAGGTTCAGACGGCCAACTTGGACCCCATGGCCTTGTATTTTTTCAGGCGAATGGGTCACGCAGCACCACATCGCTGAGGGGTTTTGCCACACAAGGCAGCACACAGCCCTCGGCTTTTTCTTCGGCCGTGAGACCGGGCCATGCCATCTCATAGTGCACCTGTCCAGAGACCAGCTGCCCGATGCAGGTGCGACAAGTGCCCGATCTGCAGGAACTGGGCCACTGCAAGCCGCCTTGTTCCATTGAGTCGAGCAAGCTTTGTGATTTCCAGGCGTCAAAACTGACGCCATCGGGCGTGATGCAGGCGTTGAAAAAAGGTATTTCAGGGGACATGGTGGGTGAGTTTAGCGGCCAAAAACCTGTGGTTTGGTCGCCACGGTTTTGCGTGACAGTGCTCAACGACAAGCTGTGCCAAGATCTTGCAGTACCGATTTGGAAGCCCCCAGTGACCCAGCCAACGCAATTGTCAGCGCCATTGAGCCAAGCCCATTGGGTGGGGTCCGGCATCGTTTTTGCTGTGCTGGCCATGGCCAGTCTGAGTTTCAGCGATGCCACCAGCAAATGGGTTTTGCTCAGTGTTTCGCCTGTGATGGTGCTGTGGTTTCGCTATGCCGTGCAGGCCTTGGGCACCACCTTGGTGCTGGCCCCACTGCGGGGCCGCGCCATGTGGCGCACGCACAGCTTGCGCTGGCAGTTGCTGCGCGGCTTGCTCATGGTGTCGTGCAGCCTGTTGGCTTTTTACTGTTTGCAGCGCATGCCCGTGGCCGAGTTCACCGCCACCGTCATGCTCACGCCCTTGGTGCTGACGGTATTGGCCCGTTTTGTCATGAAGGAGAAGGTCTCACCGCTGCGCTGGCTCATGGTGGTGGGTGGCCTGGTCGGGGCCTTGCTGGTTATCCGCCCGGGTGGGCAGGTCGACAGCACGGTGGGCTGGATGGCGCTGACGGTGGTGGTGACTTACGCTGTATTCCAGGCCGTGACTAGCCACATGACGCGCACCGAAGACCCCGCCGTGATGCAGCTCTACACAGGCTGGGTCGGTTGGGCTGTGAGCACGCTGCTGGTGTTCAATGCGTGGGTCACGCCACAAAGTCTGAATGAATGGCTGCTGCTGCTTTTGGTGGGCTTGGCCGCCACGCTGGGTCAGTACCTGCTGATCGTGGCTTTTTCCAAAGCCCCAGCCTCCGTGGTCTCGCCTTTTTTGTACACCGCTGTGGGCTTTTCCACCTTGCTCGGTTGGTGGTTGTTCGACCACATCCCTGATGCCTGGGCTTTCACGGGCATGGCCTTGGTGGTGCTGTGTGGCCTGGTGTCGAGCCGAATCAAGTTCGCAAGCCAAGCCTGAGTGATCAACCCCCGGGGTGATGACTGGCCATGTAAGGCGATAGGGCCGACCATTGCACCGGGACCTTGAATGCCAAAGCTTGCTCGGTGAAGGGGTGCACAAAGGCCAGCTCTTGCGCGTGCAGCAACAAGCGGGGACTCAGCGCCTTGGTGTTGGGCGGTGCGTACAGCGAGTCACCCAGCATGGGGTGGCCAATGCTTTGCAGGTGTACGCGCAACTGATGGGTGCGGCCTGTAACGGGTTCCAGTTCAATCAGGCTGGCGCTGGCACTGGTCTCTAGCGTGCGCCATCGGCTGCGGCTGGCTTTGCCATCGGCATGAATGATGTGCAGTGGGCGGCGCTCCCAGTCGAGCAGGATGGGGCCATCGATGGTGCGCCAGCCGTCTTCGTCTGGTGGCACGTGTTCTTGTGTTTGCGAGGGCAGACCTGCCACCACAGCGATGTAGCGCTTTTTGACTTGCCGAGTTTCAAACAGTTTGCTCAGACGACGCTGAGCTTCAATGCCCCTGGCCATGAGCAACAAGCCCGATGTGTCTTGATCGAGTCGGTGCACGATCAGGGCTTCGGGGTAGCGGTCTTGCACCCGCTTGGACAAGCAATCCTGCTTGTCCGGGCCGCGACCGGGCACAGACAATAAGCCGCTGGGTTTTTCCAACACCAGCAGGTGCTCGTCTTCATGGATCGGGGTCATGCAGGGCGAGCCGAGCGGGCAGGGTGCTCGGCTGAAAAAATCACTTGTCTTTGACCTTGCCGCGAGGCGCCACAAAGGTGGACGGGGCCATGGGGCGGTCCGAGGTGAAGGTCTTTGGGGGTGATGTGTCTTTCTTTGGCTTTTTGGCCATTTTGTTGCTGCGTTGTTCGCCTTTGGCCATGTTGATTCCTTTGATAGACATCCCGGCTTGGGAAGCACCCGATGTTAAAGCACAAAGCCGCAGGATTTGCGGCTTTGTCGGGGTATGAAACGTGCTCGCCTTCGGCGGGTGCTGCGATTATTTGACCTCGGTCACAAATTGCGCGGTGGGGCGGCGCACCTTTTTCAAGTTGACCAACCAATCGCCCTCGCTGGCGCGGTAGCCCAGAGGCACGATCACCACGCTGCGCAGGCCGCGGGCGCTCAAACCCAAAATTTCGTCCACCGCTTTGGGGTCAAAACCTTCCATGGGCGTGGCGTCAACTTCTTCGAAAGCAGCGGCAATCAAAGAAGCGCCCAAACCGATGTAAGCCTGGCGTGCGGCGTGCTCGAAGTTCACTTCGGGTGTTCGAGCAGGGTAGTTCTTGAGCAACATCTGGCGGTAATTTTCCCAGCCTTCGTTGGTGCCACCCCGCTGAGCGTTGGTGAGGTCAAACATCATGTTGATTCGGTCGGCCGTGTAGTTATCCCAGGCAGCAAACACCAACAGGTGCGAACCGTCTGTGATCTGGGCTTGGCCCCAAGCCTTGGGTTTGATTTTTTCACGCAGTTCGGTGTTGGTGACCACAAACACCTCAAACGGCTGCAACCCGCTGGAGGTGGGGGCCAATCGAGCGGCTTCCACGATGCGGTCCACTTTGTCTTGCGGTACGACCTGGGTTGGGTCCATTTTTTTGCAGGCATAACGCCATTCGAGTTTGTTCAGCAAGTCAGACATGGGGGTTCCATTCAAGGTAAAAGATAAGTGATTGTGTCTGAAGACGCAGGCCATTTGGCTCAGCAGCGCAGATGCATGCAGCCTCAGTTCGTTGTCATGGCGTTATTTTTTGCCAAGTGCCCGAGGGCAGTCCATCCAGGTTGTAAGGCCCTATCGCAGTCCGTATCAGGCGCAGTGTGGGCAGGCCCACTGCCGCTGTCATGCGCCTAATTTGGCGGTTGCGGCCCTCGCGGATGCTCAGTTCCAGCCAAGAGGTGGGAATGCTTTGCCTTTCGCGAATCGGTGGGTTGCGGGACCACAACTCAGCAGGTGGCGCCACGGCGCGGGCGCGGGCGGGCAGTGTGGGGCCGTCCTTGAGACTCACGCCCCGGGCCAATGCGGTCAGGGCTTGGTCGGTCACGATGCCCTCCACCTGCACCAGATAGGTCTTTTCCATCTTGAAGCGCGGGTCGGCAATGCGGGCCTGTTCTTGTCCATCGCTGGTCAGCAGCAGCAAGCCTTCGCTGTCAGCGTCTAGCCGTCCGGCCACGTACACACCGGGCAGATCGATGTGGTCTGCCAACCCGGTCCAACGCCCCTCAGGGGTGAACTGACTGAGCACGCCATAAGGTTTGTTGAAGCGGATCAGCATGAAAAGGCAGGTGTTGTCATTGAGGCCAGAGCGTATCAGGTCCACCCATCAGGGCGGTGGGGTAGCATCACCCGCATGAGCACCCAATACGAATGCCTGAAAAGCCCCGACCTGTACGCCGAGGCCTTTGGCATTGCCGCACCCGAAGCCTTGCTGGGCAAAGAAGTCTGGCCCCGTCAGCTGGGCTTTTTCATTCGCAAAGCCGCTGCACCCGAGGCTGTCCCTTTGGGATCACCAGAAAGCCATCTTGACAATGAACAGGCAGAACATAGCCAGCCAGCCTCAACTGCCGCCCCGTTGCTTTTGCAGTTGGCCCAAGGTCAGTTTGGTTTGGTGCCCACTTGGGTCAAGTCGGCGTCAGACGCCAAGCTGCGTTCCACCAAGTTGGCCGTGACCCGCTATGAAACGATGAGCACCGCCACGCCCACCCGCGAGACGTGGCTGCGTGCTCAGCGCTGCATTATCCCGATGCAAGCATTTTTCGAAGACGACTGGCGCAGCCGCAGAGCTGTACCCACACGGATTGCCCGGGTGGACGGCAAACCCATGGGCGTGGCAGGCTTGTGGGAGTGCTGGAAACAAGGCGACGAAGAAATCGTCAGCTTCACCCTGCTCACCGTGAACGCCAACAGCCACGCGCTGATGAACCGCTACGGCCAAAACGGCAATGAAAAACGCATGCCTGCCATTTTGAACGAAGGCGCGTACGGTGCTTGGCTCAGCGCCCCATTGGAAAAAGCCCGCGAATTCATGCGGGCCTATCCGGCCCAATTGCTGCTGGCCAACCCGGTGCAGAAAAAATAGTACGGGGGTTCAGACCAGTCGGGTACGGTGACGCGCAATTTGCAAGCGCACTTGCGACGGCGCCGTGCCACCCAAGGTGTTGCGAGCGTTCAGCGAGCCGTGCAGGCTGAGCGGCCCGAACACATCGGCTTCGATGCGGTTGTCGAACTTTTGCAGGGTTTCGAGCGGCAGCTCAGACAGGTCCACACCCAAGCCTTGTGCGGTCTTGACTGCGTGGGCAACCACTTCGTGGGCATCGCGAAACGGCAAGCCCTTCTTCACCAGGTAGTCGGCCAAGTCGGTGGCAGTGGCATAGCCCTTTTTCACGGCTGCTTCCATGGCGACAGCGTTGACGGTGATGCCGCCTTCTTTTTGGCCCGTGGCGGGGTTGACCTGGCCACCCACCATTTCGCTGAAGATGCGCAGCGTGTCTTTGAGCGTGTCCACGGTGTCGAACAGCGGCTCTTTGTCTTCCTGGTTGTCCTTGTTGTAGGCCAGGGGCTGGCCCTTCATCAGGGTGATCAGACCCATCAGGTGGCCGACCACGCGGCCGGTCTTGCCGCGTGCCAGTTCGGGAACATCGGGGTTTTTCTTCTGCGGCATGATGCTCGAGCCTGTGGTGAAGCGGTCGGCGATCTTCACAAAACCAAAGTTCTGGCTCATCCACAAAATCAACTCTTCAGAGAAGCGGCTGATGTGCACCATGCACAGGCTGGCGGCGGCGGTGAATTCGATGGCGAAGTCGCGGTCGCTCACGCCGTCCAGGCTGTTTTGGCAGACCTGCGGGTTGCCCGCTTCGTCGACCATGCCCAGGGTGCGCGCCACGCGCTCGCGGTCCAGCGGGTAGGTGGTGCCGGCCAAAGCGGCGCTGCCCAATGGCAGGCGGTTGGTGCGGCGGCGCACGTCGACCATGCGCTCAGCATCGCGGGCAAACATTTCCACATAGGCCAACAGGTGGTGGGCAAAGCTCACGGGCTGCGCCACTTGCAGATGGGTAAAGCCCGGCAGTATGACCTCGACGTTGCGCTCGGCTACATCCACAAGTGACTTTTGCAGGTCGGTCAGCAAGCCGATGATCAGGTCCATCTCGCCGCGCAGCCACAGGCGCACGTCGGTGGCCACCTGGTCGTTGCGGCTGCGCCCGGTGTGCAGGCGTTTGCCAGCAATGCCCACGAGCTGGGTCAGACGCGCCTCGATGTTCAGATGCACGTCTTCCAGGTCCAACTTCCACTCAAAAGCGCCGGATTCGATTTCATCCGTGATTTGCGCCATGCCGCGTTGGATGTCGGCCAGGTCTTGGGCGGCGATGATGTTTTGCGCGGCCAGCATCTCGGCGTGGGCCAGGCTGCCGGTGATGTCGGCTTGCCACAGGCGCTTGTCAAAGAACACGCTGGCGGTGTAACGCTTGACCAACTCGCTCATGGGTTCAGAAAAAAGCGCGGACCAAGCTTGGGATTTTTTGTCGAGTTGGTTTGTCATAGGTTGAAGATTTTATCGGGCGACCTGAGGTCATCCGAAAACAGGCTCAACCCGAGTTACGCAAACCCGCCGCAATCCCATCGATCGAAGTGTGGATGCCCCGCCGCGCGCGTTCGTCTGCAATTCCGGCCCGGTAGCGGCGGATCAGCTCGACTTGCAGGTGGTGCAGTGGGTCGATCAAGGGGAAGCGGTGGCGGATCGAGTGGTCGAGCGCAGGGTTGACAGCAAAGAGCTTTTGAAAAGTGTCAATTTCTCTTGACATCATGCTAGCATTGTCGGAGAGACAAATTGACCCGTTGATTTCATTTAATTGCAATCAAAATTTTTTTCAGGAATCCTTCTGTGACCGAGTCCACCCAACCCGCCATCGTCATCGCCACCCGAGAGAGCCGTTTGGCCTTGTGGCAAGCAGAGCATGTCAAATCCTTGCTGGAAGGATTGGGCTACACCGTCAAGTTGCTGGGCATGACCACCCAGGGCGACCAAATTTTGGACCGCAGCTTGTCCAAAGTGGGCGGCAAGGGCTTGTTCGTCAAGGAATTGGAGGTGGCGCTGCAAGAGGGCCACGCCGACATCGCGGTGCACTCGCTCAAAGATGTGCCCATGGACATGCCCGAGGGCTTTGAGCTGGCCTGCGTGATGGAGCGTGAAGACCCCCGCGACGCTTGGGTTTCGTCGCAGTACGCCCGTTTGGAAGACTTGCCGCAAGGCGCTGTGGTGGGTACATCGAGCCTGCGCCGCACGGTACTGCTGCGGGCATTGCGCCCCGATTTGACAATTGAGCCCCTGCGCGGCAACTTGGACACGCGCCTGCGCAAACTCGACGAAGGCCAGTACGCGGGCATTGTGCTGGCGGCTGCGGGCCTCAAGCGCTTGGGCCTGTCTGAGCGGATTCGTCATATTTTTGAAACCGAGCAAATGCTGCCCGCAGCAGGCCAGGGCGCTTTGGGCATAGAGATCCGCAGCGACCGGGCCGATTTGCGCGCCCTGCTGGCGCAGCTGGCCGACGCGCCCTCGTGGCGCCGTGTGGCGGCAGAGCGGGCCGTCAGCCGCGCTATGGGCGGCAGTTGTTCCATGCCTTTGGCCGCGCATGCGACCATCGAGGGCGGTGTGCTCAAGCTGCAAGCGGCTTGGGGCGATCCGGAAGGTGCGGCCACCTTGGTCACTGCCGACGCGAATGCCAGCACAGATGGCTTAGAGGCCGCCGAGGCTTTGGGCCTGAGCGTAGCCCAGGCCCTGCGCGACGGCGGAGCGCATTGAGGTCTGGTGCTGACATGGCGCTGGCGCCTTCAAGTCGTCGGGCCGATGCCGCTTGGCGGGTGATCGTCACCCGACCCGAGCGCGAAGCGCAGGCTTGGGCCGATGCCTTGCAGGCGCGAGGGGTGGCTTGCGAGACACTGCCCTTGATAGACATAACCGGCTTGCAAGATTCAACCCCTTTGACGACCGCGTGGCAAGCTGTGCCCCAGCTTTTGGCTGTGATGTTTGTCAGTGCCAATGCCGTTCGATTTTTTTTGGCGTCGAGACCTGCGGGTTCGCCGATTGGATCTTGCCGCGCTTGGTCGACCGGACCAGGCACCCGAGCGGCTTTGCTGGCGGCAGGCTGGCCGGCCGAGTTGATCGATTCACCAGACGAGTCTGCGCCGCAATTTGACTCGGAAGCCTTGTGGTCCTTGGTGGCCCCGCGCGTGGTCGCTGCGACCCAAGCCATGGGCTTGGCAAGGGGTACAGCCGCTGCAGCGTCGTCAGTTCAGGTATTGATCGTGCGCGGTGCCGATGCGCACGGTCAACTGGCCGGTCGTGACTGGCTGGCTTTGCAAATGGAGGCTACGGGTTTGGAGGTGCTGCAGACGGTGGCGTATGTGCGCCGGGCTCCTCGCCTGAGCGATGCGCAACAAACCCGTGCTCACTTGGCCATGAACGACGACAGCAGGTGGTTGTTCAGCAGTTCAGAGGCCGCCCAACACCTTTTGCAGGCTTGCCCCAATCTGATTTTGGATCAAGCCAAAGCTTTGGCTACTCATCCGCGCATCGCCCTCAGGTTGAAGCAATCGGGTTGGTCGTGTGTTGATTTGGTCCCGGCTGGCCTTGAGGCGCAAGCGCTGTCTATAAAATCAATGGCATGACACCCCCCTCAGTAGACGTCCCTGACCCCCAGCCTGCCAACGAGCCGCTTGTTTCTGTCGCACCTGCTGCGGCGCAGCGCTCTTGGCTGGTTTTGTCATTGGTGGGCGCTTTGGCGACTTTTGCCCTGTTGTCCTCGGTTTTCTTGTGGCAAAAACTTTCACGTATCCAGGAGCAGTTGGCTCGCCAAAGCGCGGACTCTGGGGTTCAGGCATTGGAGGCCAAGACTTGGGCCAAACAAGCCCAAGAAACCGTGCAGGACAGCGCGGCCAGGATCGCGCTCATGGAGGCAAGACTGGCCGAAGTGGCTTTGCAACGCGCCCAGTTGGAAGACTTGATGCAAAGCTTGTCCCGTTCGCGCGATGAAAATTTGTTGGTGGACATCGAATCGGCTTTGCGCATTGCTCAGCAGCAAGCCTTGATGACAGGCAGCACAGAACCTTTGTTGGCGGCGCTGCAATCGGCACAAAGGCGGGTCCAGCGAACATCGCAGCCGCGTCTGATGCCGCTGGCGCGGGCTCTGGAGAAAGACTTGGAGCGAATCAACAGCGTGCCAAGCTTTGATTTGCCGGGTTTGATGGTCAAGCTTGACGAAGGTGTCGCTTTGGTGGATGGGCTTGTGCTGGCCAACGATGCCAATTCTCAGCAAAACAAGTTGCGCCAACAGACAGAGACTACGGTGTCCTCTGTGCCAACGACTTGGTGGATGGCTGGTTTGACCCGGATGGGAGATGAGTTCAAAAGTTTGTTGAGGGTCAGCCGGATTGACACCCCAGAGGCCGCCTTGCTGTCGCCTGAGCAAGCCTTTTTCGTGCGCGAAAACCTCAAGCTCAAGTTGCTCAATGCCCGCTTGGGACTGCTGGCGCGACAAAAGGATGGCGTGCGTGCCGACCTCAATGCCTCGGCGATTTTGGTGCGTCGCTACGCTGAGCCGCAATCCCGTCGTACCACACAGTTGTTGCAGTTATTAGAACAAACCACTGAACAAGTTCGAACGGCCGAGGTGCCTCGCATTGAAGCTTCTTTGACAGCCCTCAGCACAGCTGCTGCTGGGAGGTAAATCAACATGCGTGCAGCTCTGTGGCTCATCATTTTGTTCGCCTTGGCTGCCGCTGGGGCTTGGCTTGCGGGAAACAACCAAGGCACGGTGAGTTTGTTTCTTTACCCTCACCGGGTGGACATCTCGCTCAACCTCGCTTTTTTGATGGTTTTGTCGGTGATTTTGCTGGTGATACTTGCCCAGCGAGCGCTGGAGGCTTTTTTTTCATTGCCCCAAAAAGCCCAGCGCTGGCGTTTGCAACAAAAAGAAAGAGCCAGCCACGCCGCTTTGCTCGATTCAATCGGACACTTCATGGCGGGGCGATTTTTGCGGGCCCGAAAGTCGGCCGAGCAAACCTTGGACAAAGAGGCATTGCTGGCGGCAGCGGGTGTGAATTTGGAGCATGCCGCTGCATTGCGAACTCTGGCGCACATCATGGCAGCCGAGGCCAGCCATGCATTGCAAGACAAAGCACAGCGGCAACACCATTTGAATTTGGCTTTGGCACAAGCGGCCGATAACCAAAGCAGCGCTGGCCAAACCTTGATGGAGGGCTCTTTGTTGCGGTCGGCGCGTTGGTTGTTGGACGACCGTGATGCTGCTGCCAGTTTGGGAAAAATCAAAGCATTACCGCCTGCTGCCGGTCGGCGCATGGTGGCCATGCGACTTCAGCTCAAAGCCGCCCGCTTGTCCGGACAGCCAGCACAGGCGCTGGAGACGGCCACATTGCTGGCCAAGCACAAGGCTTTTTCCCCCGCTGCCGCTGAAAGTTTGGTGTCACGCTTGGTCTTGGAGTTGATCTCACACACGCACGATGCGGACACCTTGCAGCGCACTTGGCTGCGCTTGACACCAGCGCAGCGCTTGATGCCCGAGGTGGCATCGCAAGCGGTTGTGCGAT
The DNA here is from genome assembly GCA_943331105.2 of Akkermansia muciniphila. Classification (GTDB taxonomy): domain Bacteria; phylum Pseudomonadota; class Gammaproteobacteria; order Burkholderiales; family Burkholderiaceae_C; genus Limnohabitans_A. The sequence continues at coordinate 256,120 of CALQKH020000002.1, read as the reverse complement.
GGTTGCAATTGGAGGGGGACCCCCAAACCGCGCGGTCCTGGTTGCAAGACCTGTGGGCACTGGTTCAGTCGTCAAACCGGGACTGGTCGTCAGATCAGTTGCTTGGTGTGGTACATGCCCTGGATGCTTGTTTGCCGGGCGTCGATGCCCCTGACGCACTGGTCTGGCTTGCCCGATTAGAGAGTGCCCAGCAAGCACAGCCCAGGGCTGCTCATTTGCAGTATTTGGCCGGCATGCTGTGTCTGCGCCATCGCCTTTGGGGGAAGGCCCAGGGGTTGTTGACCCAAGCCACGAAAAGTTTGGAGAGCCCATCGCTCAAGCGAAAAGCATGGATGGCGCTTGCTGAATTGGCCGAGCAACGCCAAGATGCTGATGAGGCCTTACTGGCATGGAAACAAGCCGCACAGTGCGCTGCCCATTGATCTCAAATCGCTTTGGCAATTGATCTTGTAAATGCAAGCCTGAAGCTCATGAGCTGAGGGACTCGCCAAAAAAACGGGCCATTGAGGCCCGTTTTCATGTTGACTCAAGACACCCGTGCCTCGATCAGAAGGGTACCTTCAGTGTGTTCAGGTCTTTGCGCGTTTCCACCAAGACCAAGGGACCTTCATCAAGGACCACAGCTGGAGGACGCTCGCGTGGTACACGCACTGCTTGGGGTTCGGCAGCGATGGCCGCTTGCACTGCAGCTACTTTGGCCATGTCAGAGTTGACCCAAACCAAACCAGACGATTGGGCAATTTGCGCCAAGCTCTCGATGGGCAGATCGAAGCTGCTGACGGTCGGCAGTCCCTTGACGGGTGCTGCTGGCGTCGTTGCTGCAGTCGGTGCTGAGGCCATGGTCGTTGCGGGTGCAACAGGCGTAGCGGTTACAGGTGCAGAGATCGGCGTTGGTAACGGCGTTGGTGCAGGCGCTTTGGCGGGTGTTTCTTCTGCCAAGGCGGCTGAAGATGCGGCTGCTGCGGCCATCGGTGCTGCTTCGGGAATCACTGGGATGAGACTGTCCGGTGCTGTTGCTGATGGCGCTGGTGCAGATGAAGCCTGAGCACGTTCAAAGTATGAACGTCCAGCCGGCCGCTCTTCGGCTTGCGCCGGAGTTGTGGCTGGCGTGTCTGATGACGCTGCAATTTCAGCCTGGCCTTCTTCTGGCGCATTGTCTTGACGCGTTTCACCGTTGCGCTCCCGGCGATCACGACCGTACCGGTCACGTGAACGGCGCTCACGGCGCTCACCGGTGTTTTCTGTGCTGTTGGTGCCTTCGGTCGACTGGTTGCCGTCCAAGCTAAGCGCTGCGCTGGCCGATGTTTCGGAGGCATTCAGCTCTGGGCCAGACGCATCGGCTTGGCGACGTTCCCCCCGATCACCGCGTTCACGACGTCCTTCACCGCCACGCTCACCTCGGTCGCGGCGACCTTCGCGCGGCGCACGTTCCTGGCGCACTTCGGTGCCATCGGCATTGAGCTCTGGCGGCGCATCGGCGCGGGCTTCTGCACGTGTGTCGGTGCGCCCCTCACCCCGACCTTCAGCACGCACTTCGGATCGGCCCTCGCGACGGCCCTCGCGAGCGGGACGTTCACCTCGCTCAGTGCGCTCGCCACGTTCTGTGCGTTCAGCACGCGCTGGCCGAGTTTCGCCATCACGGCCTTCAGTTCGACCTTCGCCTCGGCGAGCGCCTTCGCGTGGCGTGCGAACTTCGCCCGTGACAGCTTCGCTGCGTTCGCCGCGCCGACCATCGCGCCCACCACGCCGACCATCGCCACGGCCACCATCACGGCGGGCATCGCGAGCCTTGTCGTCTTTTTTGTCTGCAGTTGCAGGAGCAGGTTCAGAAGACGTCCCGCTGAACAGGTTCTTCAACCAAGTCAAGAAGCCACCCCTGGCTGGGGCCGCAGGCACTGGCGCAGGTGCTGGCACTTTGGCTGTTGATTTGGCAACAGGGGCCTCGGCCTTGACCGGCGCCATGGGGGCAGGTGCATCCGGCAGCACGCCTTTGATGACAGGCGTTTGTTTGTTGGTGGGCTCTTGGGAGCGGCGCGTCACGGTGGTCGCGTCTTCGATCTCTTCCGCCATCTTGTAGCTGGCTTCGATGCGGTCCAGGCGCGGGTCGTCGTGCTTCAAGCGCTCAAGCTTGTAGTGCGGTGTTTCAAGCGATTTGTTGGGCACCAGCAGCACGTTGATGCGTTGCTGCAGCTCGATCTTGGCGATTTCGGAGCGCTTTTCGTTGAGCAGGAAAGATGCGACTTCGACGGGCACTTGGGCGTGCACGGCGGCGCTGTTGTCCTTCATGGACTCTTCCTGGATGATTCGCAAGATCTGCAGTGCCGAGCTCTCGGTGTCGCGGATGTGGCCCGCACCACCGCAACGAGGGCAGGGGATGGACGCACCCTCGCTCAAGGCAGGCTTCAAGCGTTGGCGGCTCATCTCCAGCAGGCCAAACTTGCTGATCGAGCCGAATTGCACGCGCGCACGGTCTTGGCGCAGCGCATCGCGCAAGCGGTTTTCTACCTCGCGGCGGTTCTTGGCCTCTTCCATGTCGATGAAGTCGATCACGATCAGGCCGCCCAGATCGCGCAAACGCATCTGGCGGGCCACTTCGTCGGCAGCTTCCAAGTTGGTGCGGGTGGCGGTTTCTTCGATGTCGCCGCCCTTGATGGCTCGGGCCGAGTTCACGTCCACCGACACCAAAGCTTCGGTGTGGTCGATCACGATGGCCCCCCCGGACGGCAGTTGCACGGTGCGGGCGTAAGCCGATTCGATTTGGTGCTCGATCTGGAAGCGGGAAAACAGTGGCGCGTCGTCTCGGTAACGTTTCACGCGGGGCGCGAATTCTGGCATGACGTGGCTCATGAACTGTTGAGCCTGGTCATAAATGTCATCGGTGTCGATCAGGATGTCGCCGATGTCATTGTTGAAATAGTCACGAATCGCGCGGATGACCAGCGACGATTCTTGGTAAATCAGGAATGCACCTTTGCCCTGTGTGGCGCCGTCGATGGCGGACCACAGCTTAAGGAGGTAGTTCAGGTCCCATTGCAGCTCGGGCGCGGAGCGGCCAATGCCTGCGGTGCGGGCGATGATGGACATGCCCTTGGGGTATTCCAGTTGGTCCATCGCTTCTTTGAGCTCGGCCCGGTCGTCGCCCTCAATGCGACGGCTGACGCCACCACCGCGCGGGTTGTTGGGCATGAGCACCACGTAGCGGCCAGCCAAGCTGACAAAGGTAGTGAGGGCTGCGCCTTTGTTGCCGCGCTCTTCTTTTTCGACTTGCACCAACAGGGATTGGCCCTCTTTGATGACGTCTTGGATGCGGGCTTGGCTGACGGACACGCCTTCAGCAAAGTATTGGCGCGAGATTTCCTTGAAGGGCAAAAAACCGTGGCGGTCTTCACCATAGTCAACGAAACAGGCCTCTAGTGAGGGCTCGACGCGGGTCACCACAGCTTTATAGATGTTGCCCTTGCGTTGCTCGCGGCCTTCGATTTCGATTTCGTAGTCAAGGAGTTTTTGTCCATCGACGATGGCCAAGCGTCGCTCTTCAGCTTGCGTGGCGTTGATCAGCATCCGTTTCATGATGCATTCCTTTTCTGTTCAGCTTGGCTTTGGCGCAGAAAGTGACCGCACTCAAAACCTGTTTACACAACCGGCTTTGCGTTCTTGAGAACCGCAAAGCCCACGTTGCCGGAGCTGACGCCTGAAACGAAGGGAACTGCCGAAGTAGACCGACCACTCAGCTGTGCATGCGCACAGGAATGGGTGTCGTGGCGCGTGGATGGGGCGAGTCAAAAGGTGTGCGGATATTCGTCCACTGCCGGGGGTTTCCCCCGGTGTCTAAGACAAACTGCCGGTCACAAGGCGTGACAAAGACGCATGGCTTCGTGAGCCATCTCATCCACATCAGCAAAGTTCCGAACAACACAACCATCTCGCTTTGATCCGTTGAGCAGCCTCGGGGGCTGCTCAACTTGGGGTATTCCGTATCTGGGTTTCTGGGCGTCGGCCCAACCTCCGGGGCGTTTTGCCACTGTCGGCGCTGGCCTTCAGTCTGCAAAATCGTGCCGAGGGTGGCATCGACCATCTGGTTTGGCGCGGTGGTGGTGGACTAAACTCCAGCTTTGCAGGAATTCATTTCCATTTGAATCAACCACTTACAGCCAACTGCCAGTGAATCACATTATAGGGTCCAAGACGGCCGATACCACGCCTGTTGTCAAATGGTTGTTGGTGGACGAAGAGTCGGCGGGGCAGCGTTTGGACAACTTTTTAATGCGTCATCTGAAAGGCGTGCCCAAAACGCACGTCTACCGCATCATCCGAAGCGGTGAGGTTCGCATCAACAAGGGCCGGGCTTCGGCCGAAACCCGTCTGGAAAACGGCGACGAGGTGCGTTTGCCGCCTGTACGCGTTTCTGAAAAAGTGGCCGAGAAAGTCGCGCACCCTGCTCCTGGCCGTGAATTTCCGGTTTTGCTTGAAGACGACAGCCTGATGGCCATCGACAAACCGTCAGGGGTGGCCGTGCATGGCGGCTCCGGGGTGAGTTTTGGTGTGATTGAGCAGTTGCGCCAGGCCCGCCCGCACGCCAAATTATTGGAATTGGTGCACCGCCTGGACCGTGACACCAGCGGCATTTTGCTGGTAGCCAAAAAGCGCAGCGCTTTGAAACATCTGCAAGACCAATTTCGTGAGCGCGAGACCGGTAAAACCTATTTGGCGCTGGTCAAAGGGGATTGGCCCTCCAAACTCAAGGTGATCGACCAGCCGTTGCATAAATTCCTGCTGCCTGGCCAAGATGGTCAAGAAGGCGAGCGCCGCGTGCGCGTGACCACGGCAGAAGACCCGGACGGCATGCGTTCGATCACGCTGGTCAAGGTGGCGCAGCGCCTGCCGGGTGCCACGCTGCTGGAGGTGACCATCAAGACTGGGCGCACCCACCAGATTCGGGTCCACCTGGCTTCGCAAGGTCACCCGATTGCGGGCGACGACAAATACGGTGATTTCGATTGGAACCGTCAGTTGCAAAGGCCGGGGGCCAGCCCAGGCCTGAAACGCATGTTTTTGCACGCTTGGCGTTTGCAGTTCAACCACCCGGTGACCGCCGAGCGCGTTGCTCTGCAAGCCGATTTACCTTCTGAATTGAAAACCTACATCAACCATGCCCAACTCCAGACCCCGTCAGTTTGACCTGATCGCTTTTGATTGGGACGGCACATTGTTCGATTCCACCGCCATCATCACCCGCTGCATTCAGCGGGCGGTGGTCGATGTGGGAGGGCAAGAGCCCAGTCGAGAAGCGGCCTCTTTTGTGATCGGCATGTCCCTCTTGCCAGCGTTGGCCCATGCCGCACCCGATGTACCCAAGGACAAATACCCGGCCCTGGGTGAACGCTACCGGCACCATTACCTTCAGCACCAAAACGACATCAGCCTGTTTGATGGCGTGCTGGTCATGTTGGACGAACTGAAAGCCCGGCACCACTGGCTGACGGTGGCCACCGGCAAAAGCCGCCATGGCCTGAACGAGGCCCTGCAGGCGGTCGAGTTGCGTCACCGTTTTGACGGATCACGCACGGCCGATGAAACTGCGGGCAAGCCCAGCCCCTTGATGCTGCACGAGTTGATGCGCGAGTTTGGCGTTGAACCCGAGCGCACCTTGATGGTTGGAGACACCACGCACGACCTGCAAATGGCGCTGAATGCCGGGTGTGCCAGCGTGGGCGTGAGTTACGGCGCTCACGAGCCCGAGGCCTTCCATGCCCTGAAACCGCGTCATGTGGCGCACAGCGTGCGTGATCTGCACGATTGGTTGCTGCAACACGCCTGATCCGGAGCGTTCATGGAGCCTACAGTCCCTTTGTGCAACAGCGCCGACCTGGTCAACGGGGGGCGGGCTGTGCCCTTTGACATCGTGTACGCCGGGCAGACTTGCCGGGCTTTTGCCATCCGTTACCAAGGCCAGGTGCACGCCTATCTGAACCGCTGTACCCATGTGGCCATGGAGATGGATTACCAACCGGACCGGTTTTTTGACAACACCGGTCGTTGGTTGATGTGCGCCACGCACGGCGCCACTTACCAGCCTGATACCGGTGCTTGCTCCGGTGGTCCGTGTCGAGGCGGCTTGGTCAAAATAGACTTGTCAGAGCGTGAAGGTGTGGTTCACTGGCATACTGCTTATAACTTAAAACCCCTCGAATTTTGACCATGCAAGAACCCCAGGACAACACGTCCAAGCCCCTTGAAAACTCTCCTTTGCCTTCGGCTGACGCTGTCCATGCGCCCGCTTTGGCCACGCAGGAAAGTTGGGCGCGCGAAACCTTGGAAAAACTGGCTTTTGCCAATTTGAAAGAGCAGCAAAGCGATCGCCGTTGGAAAGTGGGATTGCGTTTGACTTGGATGGGCATTGTTGTTTTTGTTCTGTGGCAAGTCTTTAGTTTCGGCTCGCCTGCGACCAGTACCAGCTTCCCGCACACAGCCTTGGTCACCATCGTGGGTGAAATTTCTTCTGACACGGAGGCCAGTGCAGAAAACATCATGTCCTCCATGCGTACCGCACTTGAAGACCCCGGATCCAAGGCTTTGGTGTTGTTGATCAATTCACCCGGCGGCAGTCCGGTACAAGCCGGGTTGATCAACGACGAGATCAACCGCTTGCGGGCATTGCACAAAAAACCCATTTATGCCGTGGTGGAAGAGTCTTGTGCCTCGGCGGCTTACTACATTGCCGCAGCTGCCGATCAAATTTTTGTGGACAAAGCCAGTCTGGTTGGCAGCATTGGCGTCCTCATGGATGGCTTTGGATTCACAGGCTTGATGGACAAGTTGGGGGTTGAGCGGCGTTTGATGACGGCCGGTGAGAACAAAGGTTTTCTTGACCCTTTCAGTCCTCAAACCGCGCCCCAGCGCTTGCATGCACAGGCCATGTTGGATCAAATCCACAAGCAGTTCATTGACGTGGTGAAAAAGGGCAGGGGAGATCGGCTCAAAAACCATCCAGACATGTTCAGTGGTTTGTTTTGGAGCGGGCAGCAAGCCGTGGATCTGGGTTTGGCCGACAGTTTGGGCAGCATCGATGGCGTGGCCAGAGACGTGGTGAAAGCGCCTGACGTGATCGATTACACCCAGCGTGAAAACGTGGCCGAACGCTTGGTCAAGCGATTTGGTGTTGCGGTGGGCGAGGGCTCTGTTCGTGTGTTGAACCGCACGGCGGTCTTGCGCTGATCACCGCACATTCCAAAAATCAAGGCCCGATGGCGTAGACCGCGGGCGTGTGTCCATCAGGGCCTTTGAGGCCCTTTTTCCATTGGCCCACGCTGTGGCTTTGGATATTCACAGATGGCAAGGTCAGGCCGCTGGCAATGGCCAGCCTGGTTTGGGTTTGTAGGCTTTGCAGCAAGCCGCTCAACATGGCGGCATTGCGGTAAGGGGTTTCGATCCACAGCTGGGTTTGCCCGGTTTTGAGGGCCAACGATTCCAGTTGTTTAAGGCGCGCTGACCGCTCCGCTGTGTCTTGCGGTAAGTACCCCACAAACGCGAAATTTTGGCCATTGAGACCACTGGCGGCCAGGGCCAGCAGCAGCGATACCGGGCCCACCAAGGGCACCACGGTGATGCCCAAATCGTGCGCCGCGCGCACCACAGAGCTACCGGGGTCGGCGACCGCAGGCATGCCTGCTTCACTGACCAAACCCACATCATGCCCCTGCAAAGCCGCGGCCAAGAGGGGCTTGCCATCAAAACCCGATTGGTGATCGCCTTTTTTGTGCACGTGGCGAGGCAGTTCGGTGATGGTCTGTTCGGGGAGAGACGCGATCAAGCTGTGGGTTTCGCCCACGCGCTTCAAAAATGCCCGGGTGCTTTTGGCGTTTTCACACACCCAGTGTTGGATGCGCGCGGCGCAAACCAAGGTGTGGCTCGGCAGCACATCCTGGATGGGCGCTTGCGCTGCACAACCGAAGTCGAGGGGGGTGGGCACCAAAAACAGGCGACCCTTGGGTGGTGTGGGGGTGTTCAAAGGAGTTTGACTCCAGCTTGGCGCAGCAGTCGGGCCGTGCGGATGAGCGGCAGCCCGATCAGGGCTGTCGGGTCATCGTTGTCGATGGACTCCAAAAGTGCAATGCCCAGGCCTTCACTTTTGGCGCTGCCCGCACAGTCATAGGGCTGTTCTGCCTGAAGATATGCCTCGATTTCGGCGTCGCTCAAGTCCCGAAAAACCACCCGCACCTCGGCCAAGTCGACTTTTTCAAAGCCGGAAGCCAAACAGACCACCGCCAAAGCGGTTTGAAAAATCACGGTTTGGCCACGCATTTGGCGCAACTGGGCCACGGCGCGGGCATGCTCACCCGGTTTGCCCAAGGCTTGTCCCGCCAGATCGGCCACCTGGTCGGAGCCGATCACCACCGCTTCGGGGTGAAGCGCTGCAACCGCTTGGGCTTTGGCCAAAGCCAGGCGCAAGGCCAAAGCCCTAGGGCGCTCGCCTGCCTGAGGTGTTTCGTCCACTTCAGGTGCTGTCACCTGAAAGGGGATGCGCAGCCGTTCCAGCAATTCACGCCTGTAGCGGGAGGTCGAGCCCAGGACCACAGAACGACTGACAGGGGTTTGAAGGGTTGAATTGGCAAAAGTCGTTGTCAAAGCGCAGGTTCCAGTGTGTGTACAAGAGTGATTCTCTTACACTGCAACCCATGGATAAAAAAACCGACCCCCAACACCTGGATTTGCAGTCGTTTGCGCGAGAGGGCTTGGCATTGCGCGGAGAGGGCGCTTTGGCCGATTGGCCTCGTTTGGCTGTCGAGCAGCATGGTCAGGAGTTGGCTGCAGGTCCTGTGCTTTGGCAGCTTCAGGGTCGTTTGTTAGAGCAAGCGGGCGGTGCAGACCAGATTTGGCTGGATTTGCAGGCTTCTGTGCAGCTGCCCATGCAATGCCAGCGCTGCCTGACCCCTGTTTTGCAGGTGGTTTCAGTCGAGCGGTCGTTTCGTTTTGTGGCCGATGAGGCGACTGCAGCGGCTTTGGATGACGAATCGGAAGAAGATATTTTGGTCATCAGTCGGGACTTTGATGCCCATGCCTTGGTGGAGGATGAGTTGATCATGGCCTTGCCTTTGGTGCCATTGCACGAGGTGTGCCCAGAGGTTTTACCCATGTCCGTGGCCGATCCGGAGTTCGAAGCCGCCTCTGAACGCCCCAACCCTTTTGGTGTCTTGGCAGGTCTCAAAACGGGTGGGGCCAAATAAGTTCCATGCCTTCGATGCGGCATGGGCTATAATCATGAGCTTCGCTTGGTATGCCAAGTGACAATCCCTTCAACCAGAAGCTGCGTTCACTTCGGCGCTGCCTCCAAGCTTTCAAGGAGCCACCATGGCCGTCCAACAAAACAAAAAGTCGCCTTCCAAGCGCGGCATGCACCGTTCGCACAACGCACTGAACGTGCCTGGCATCGCAGTTGAGCCCACCACTGGCGAAACACACCTGCGCCACCACATCAGCCCCAACGGTTTTTACCGTGGCCGCCAAGTGCTCAAAAACAAATCGGAAGCCTGATCGGCCCCCGGCCTTCAAGCCTTCTGAGGCCCGGCGCTACTTTTTAAGTAGCCTCGGGCTTTTTAGTTTATGGCTTGTATTTCTCCCGATTTTGATCCGAAGGATGACATGACATCACCCAACCCGATCACTGTGTCTGTCGATTGCATGGGCGGCGACCATGGTTCTCGCGTCACGCTTGCTGCTTGTCGTCGATTTTTGACCGCGCATCCTGAAGCACGCTTGATTTTGGTGGGTCGGGCGGAAGCTTTGGCGGGGTTTTCTGATCCGCGGGCGCAATTGGTTGTGGCGACCGAAGTGGTGGAAATGGATGACCCACTGGAAGTGGCTTTGCGCAAGAAAAAAGACTCATCGATGCGTTTGGCCATCGAGCAAGTGCGTGATGGTCAGGCTCAAGTGGCAGTCTCCGCAGGTAATACTGGCGCCTTGATGGCCATTGCGCGATATGTCCTCAAGACCATGGAAGGCATTGACCGTCCAGCGATTGCAGGTCAAATGCCCAACTTCAAGGGCGGTGGCACCACCATGCTCGATTTGGGGGCCAATGTGGATTGCACACCAGAGCATTTGTTGCAGTTCGCCGTCATGGGCTCAGCCCTCGTTTCGGTATTGCAAAACAAAAACCAACCTACTGTGGGCTTGCTCAATATTGGTGAAGAGGCCATAAAAGGCAATGAAATCATCAAAAAAACTGGCGAATTGTTGCGATCTGCTGCCAATTCGGGTGATTTGAACTTTCATGGCAACGTGGAAGGCAACGATATTTTCAAAGGTACGGTCGATATTGTGGTTTGCGATGGCTTTGTCGGCAATGTGGCCCTCAAAGCGAGCGAAGGCTTGGCCACCATGGTCAGCGGCTTTCTCAAGGCGGAGTTTTCGCGCAGCATTTTCACCAAAATTGCCGCTTTATTGGCTTATCCGGTGTTAACGGCGTTTAAAAAACGGGTTGACCATCGTCGATACAACGGCGCAGCCTTGCTGGGTTTGCGTGGTCTGGTGTTCAAAAGCCATGGATCGGCTGACGAGTTGGCTTTTGAGAATGCCTTGAACCGGGCTTATGATGCAGCCCGAAACCAATTGTTGGATCGCGTACGAGAGCGAATTGCCCACGCAGCCCCCTTGTTGAAGGGCGCACAAGCAGAGCCATCAGACACCGCGGTCGCCACTGTATGAGCATCTATTCACGCATTTTGGGTACAGGCAGCTATCTGCCCGAGAGACGCCTGAGCAACGCCGACCTTGCCGCTGAACTGGCTCAACAAGGCGTCGAAACTTCTGACGATTGGATCGCAGAACGAACGGGCATTCGCGCTCGGCACTTCGCTGCCGATGAGCAGGGCTGCAGCGACTTGGCCACCCAGGCCGCACAGCAAGCCCTGAGCGCGGCAGGCTTGACCGCTCAAGACATCGATTTGATCATTGTGGCCACATCCACCCCTGACATGGTCTTTCCTTCGGTGGCGACCATGGTTCAGCACAAGTTGGGTGCGTCAGGTTGTCCCGCGTTCGATGTTCAAGCGGTGTGCAGTGGTTTCATTTACGCACTGACCGTGGCCGATTCAATGATTCAGACGGGTTCAGCCAAGCGCGCTTTGGTGATTGGTTCCGAAATTTTCAGCCGCATCCTTGACTTCAAGGACCGAACCACTTGCGTGTTGTTTGGCGACGGCGCTGGCGCTGTGGTGTTAGAAGCCTCAGATACTCCCGGTATCTTGGCCACCGATTTGCATGCCGATGGCAAGTACAAAGACATTTTGTGCGTGCCGGGTCATGTCAATCGTGGCGGTATTTTGGGCGACCCGGTGCTCAAGATGGACGGTCAAGCTGTATTCAAACTCGCAGTGGGCGTGCTCGAAGAAACCGCCCGTGCCAGCCTTGCCAAGGCGAATTTGACCGACACAGACATCGATTGGTTGATTCCTCATCAGGCCAACATCCGCATCATGCAAAGCACGGCCAAGAAACTGAGGCTGAGCGCGGACAAAGTGGTGGTCACGGTGGACCAGCACGGCAACACCTCGGCGGCCTCGATTCCCTTGGCTCTGGATACCGCTGTTCGCGACGGACGCATCACGCGCGGTCAGACCCTGATGCTCGAAGGCGTAGGCGGTGGATTCACCTGGGGTTCAGTCCTCTTGCGTTACTGACCAGACTCCGACTGGATCAATTCCGTTTGCACTGCCTGTTGGCCAGACCCAGTTCATTCCAAATACTCAATTTGTACATGACTTCATTTGCTTTTGTTTTTCCTGGCCAAGGTTCCCAATCTGTCGGCATGCTCGACGCTTGGGGCGACCACCCCGTGGTCCTCGAAACTTTGAATGAGGCCTCCGATGCCTTGGGTGAAAACGTCGCCCAGCTGATTCACGAAGGCCCCAAAGAGGCGCTGGCGATGACCACCAACACACAGCCTGTGATGCTGGTGTCGGCTGTGGCGGCCTACCGCGCCTGGCTGTTTGAGGGCGGTGCCAAACCGTCTGTGGTGGCTGGTCACTCGTTGGGCGAATACAGTGCCTTGGTGGCCTCGGGTGTTTTGACCTTGACGCAAGCAGCGCCGCTGGTGCGCCTGCGTGCCTCGGCCATGCAAGAAGCCGTGCCCGTGGGCGTGGGCGCCATGGCTGCCATTTTGGGCTTGGCCTCGGACAAGGTGATCGAGGGCTGCCAAGCTGCTCAAGCCAGCTTTGGTATTGGCAGTGCTGAAGTGGTTGAGGCCGTGAATTTCAATGACGCAGCGCAAACCGTGATTGCGGGCAGCAAGGCTGCGGTGGACAAAGCCTGCGAAGTGCTCAAGGGCATGGGGGCCAAGCGTGCACTGATTTTGCCTGTGTCGGCGCCTTTCCATTCGAGCCTGATGAAACCTGCGGCCGAAAAGCTGCGTGAACAGTTGGCCACCCTTTCTTTAGGGGTGCCGCAGATCCCGGTGCTCAACAACATCGATGTGGCCATCGAAACCGATGCTGACCGCATCCGTGATGCGCTGTACCGTCAAGCCTTTGGACCGGTGCGCTGGGTCGAATGCGTGCAGGCCATCAAGGCCCGTGGCGCGACCACCTTGGTCGAATGCGGCCCTGGCAAGGTGCTGGCCGGCATGACCAAGCGCATTGACCCTGAATTGAACGGCGTGCCGCTGTATGACCCGGCCACTTTGGCCGAAGTGAAAGGACTGTTGGTATGAGTGAAGTACAAAAACAAGTTGCACTGGTCACAGGCGCTTCACGCGGTATTGGAGCCGCCATTGCTTTGCATTTGGCCAAAGCGGGTTATGTCGTCATTGGCACCGCCACCAGTGACGACGGCGCTGCCAAAATCAGCCAGACCCTGTCGGCCTATCCTGGCAGCCGGGGCGCTAACCTGAACGTCAACGATGCGGCCGCAGGCGAAGCCTTGATTGATGCCATCGTGAAAGAACATGGTGGCCTGCAGGTGCTGATCAACAACGCGGGCATCACCCGTGACACCTTGGCCATGCGCATGAAAGACGACGATTGGGACGCAGTGATCGACACCAACCTCAAGGCTGTTTTCCGCATGAGCCGCGCCGTGATCCGTCCCATGATGAAGCAGCGCTATGGCCGCATCATCAGCATCACCAGCGTGGTGGGGGCCTCGGGCAACCCGGGTCAGGCCAATTACGCTGCAGCCAAGGCGGGTGTCGCCGGGATGACCCGTGCTTTGGCGCGCGAACTGGGCAGCCGCAACATCACGGTCAATTGCGTAGCGCCCGGTTTCATCGCCACGGACATGACCGCCAGCTTGCCCGAAGAACAACAAAAAGCCTTGCTGGGCCAGATCCCTCTGGGCCATTTGGGTCAACCCGATGACATCGCCCATGCGGTGGCCTACCTGGCCGGACCGGGTGCTGGCTATGTCACCGGACAAGAATTGCATGTCAATGGTGGCATGTTCATGGCCTGATTCCCGGAACCCCTTTCGGACAGGTAAAATCTTCATTTTTCACAACCCTCAGAGGGACCCCATGAGCGATATCGAAGCACGTGTCAAAAAAATCATTGCCGAACAACTCGGCGTTGAAGAGTCACAAGTCACCAATGAAAAAGCCTTCGTGGCCGATTTGGGTGCCGACTCCTTGGACACTGTGGAACTGGTGATGGCACTCGAAGACGAGTTCGGCATTGAAATTCCTGACGAAGACGCAGAAAAAATCACCACGGTGCAAGCTGCGATCGATTACGCCCAAAGCAAAAAGGCCTGATCGACGATGACCCGGCGCCGCGTTGTTGTCACGGGTTTGGGATGCGTCAGCCCCGTGGGCAACACGGTCGCTGATGCATGGACCAACCTGCTTGCCGGTCAATCCGGTATTGGTCCCATCACCCGCTTTGACGCTTCGGCCATGTCGTGCCGAATCGTGGGTGAAGTCAAAAATTTTGACCTTGAGTCCTACATCTCGGCCAAAGAAGCCAGGACCATGGACCGGTTTATTCACTACGGCATCGCCGCAGCAGCACAGGCCATCCAAGATGCCGGTCTGCCCGCTGGCGAAGCCTTGGATGAAGAAGCCGCCTGCCGTACGGGTGTGGTGATTGGTTCAGGCATTGGTGGCTTGCCATTGATCGAAGAAACCCACATCGAATATGTGTCGCGTGGTGCGCGTCGCATCTCCCCATTTTTTGTGCCGGCCTCGATCATCAACATGATCTCGGGTCATGTGTCCATGCGCCACGGCTTCAAAGGCCCTAATCTGGCCGTGGTCACGGCTTGCACCACCGGACTGCACAGCATTGGCGAAGCCGGTCGTCTGATCGAGTATGGCGATGCCGACGTGATGATCGCTGGTGGCTCCGAAGGCACTGTCTCGCCGTTGGGTGTGGGTGGCTTTGCAGCCATGCGCGCTTTGTCTACCCGCAATGAAGACCCTGCAGCTGCCTCACGCCCTTGGGACAAAGACCGCGATGGCTTTGTGCTGGGTGAAGGCGCCGGCGTGATGGTGCTCGAAGAGTACGAGCATGCCAAAGCCCGTGGTGCGAAAATTTACGCCGAGTTGGGTGGTTACGGCATGAGCGCCGACGCGGGTCACATGACTGCGCCCAGCATGGACGGCCCCCGTCGCGCCATGCTGAACGCCATGCGCAATGCGGGTGTCAATGCCGACCAAATCGACTACTTGAACGCACACGGCACCTCCACGCCGCTGGGTGATATCAATGAAACGAACGCCATCAAGGCGGCTTTGGGTGACCACGCCTACAAAACCGTGGTCAGCTCGACCAAGTCCATGACCGGTCACCTGCTCGGTGGCGCAGGTGGCATTGAGAGCGTGTTCACTGTGCTGGCATTGCACCATCAAAAAGTACCGCCTACGATCAATCTGCTCAATCCCGATCCTGAGTGCGATCTGGACTACTGCGCCAACACGGCTCGCGATATGAAAATCGATGTGGCCCTGAAAAACAACTTTGGTTTCGGTGGTACCAACGGTTCTTTGGTGTTCAAACGCATCTGACCTGAGACAAGACCATGCACAACGCCCCGCCTGTGGCTTTCCCGGTGGGGCGTTTTGTTTGGGGCCGCTGTATAGGGATGTCGGCTTTCGGACTGTCTGCTTTGGGATTGATCGCTTGGCAAATTCAAAGCCAAGTGACACCACTTCTGGTGTCCCTGGCATGGGGCATCTGGTTGTCGTGTGGGTTGGCTGCTGCGCTTTGGGCACCCCAACAACGCATTTCGGGGGGTAACTTGTTCTGGACGGGCGATGCTTGGTTTTGGCAAGCCGAGCAAGCCTTGTCAGGGCAATTTCAAGCTGTCCATTTGACGGTGGCATGGGATACGGGTGCGGGTCTTTTGTTGTGGGTTAACAGTGTGGACCATCAGGGCAAGGTAAAAGGACCCTTGATCAGTGCATGGCTACAAGCGGATGCGATGCCCTCAAAGTGGCATGGTTTTAGATGCGCTGTATATTCGCGCCCAAAGACCCATGCAATCCAAAATGAATTGGGGGTTGACCGCCACTAGCCCACCTTGAATCGGTCCTTTTCTTCCCCATCTGGTATTGAGTTGAATCCGCATTTAAAGACGACAAGGAGGCTTTCGTGAGCAAAAAAAATTGGACCCAAGCTGCGACAGCAGCTCTTTTGAGCGGTGCCTTGGTTTCAGGTTTGGTCTTCATCCCCTCGGCCGCTGCTTTGGCGCAATCCTCGGGAGCGTTGGTCAGGGGTTTGCCAGACTTCACCGAATTGGTCGAGCGCGTTGGCCCCTCAGTGGTGAACATTCGCACCCTTGAAAAAGCGCGAACCACTGCCCCCGCATCGGGCGGGGCCGATGAAGAAATGCAAGAGTTGTTTCGGCGCTTCTTTGGGGTGCCGATGCCCAACGCGCCAAGGCAAGCCCCCAGACCGAATCGACCCTCACCCTCACCTGAGGCTCAACCCCGAGGCGTGGGTTCAGGTTTCATCTTGAGTGCAGATGGTTTCATCATGACCAACGCGCATGTGGTCGAAGGCGCGGAGGAGGTCTTGGTCACGTTGCCCGATAAGCGTGAATTCAAGGCGCGCATTGTGGGTGCTGATAAAAGAACGGATGTGGCGGTTGTGAAAATCGAGGCTTCGGGCTTGCCGGCT
This sequence comes from Akkermansia muciniphila, assembly GCA_943331105.2. GTDB lineage: Bacteria > Pseudomonadota > Gammaproteobacteria > Burkholderiales > Burkholderiaceae_C > Limnohabitans_A. The sequence continues at coordinate 240,011 of CALQKH020000002.1, read as the reverse complement.
GTGAAAGTGGGCGATGTCAGTCGCCTGCGAGTGGGTGAATGGGTCATGGCCATCGGTTCGCCTTTTGGTTTGGACAATACCGTCACCGCCGGCATCGTGAGTGCCAAGCAACGCGATACGGGAGACTTCTTGCCTTTCATTCAAACCGATGTCGCCATCAATCCCGGCAATTCGGGTGGACCATTGATCAACATGCGGGGCGAAGTGGTGGGCATCAACAGCCAAATCTACTCGCGTTCAGGTGGGTTCATGGGTATTTCTTTTGCCATTCCCATGGACGAGGCCACCCGTGTGAGTGACCAGTTGCGCTCGAAGGGTCGTGTCAGTCGCGGTCGAATCGGCGTTCAAATTGCGCCCGTGACCAAGGATGTGGCCGAATCGATAGGTTTGGGCAAAGCGCAAGGTGTTTTGGTCCGAGGCGTCGAAGAGGGTTCACCAGCAGAAAAAGCGGGTTTGGAGGCAGGCGACATCATCCTGCGCTTTGACGGCAAACCCATTGAGAAAACCGCCGATCTACCTCGCGCAGTGGGAAATACGCCGCCCGGCAACCGCGTGACACTGACCGTTTTCAGACGCGGCAGTAACCGCGATCTGTCTGTCACGGTGGCCGAGGTGGAACCTGAGAAAACAGCGGCTGTGGTGCCTGAGAAACAAACACCACCCGCCACGGTTGCGCATTTGGGCCTCACTTTGAGCGATTTGTCTGACGAACAGCGCAAAGAATCGCGTGTTCGTGCCGGTGTTCGCGTGGATGCTGCGCTCGATGCGGCAGCCCGGGCTGGAATTCGGGAGGGTGATTTGATCTTGGCTGTTGCCAATGCCGAGGTGCCATCGGTACAGGTCTTTGAGGCCTTGGTGGCCCGTTTGGACAAGACCAAACCCGTCAGCGTGTTGATTCGCAGGGGCAATGCGGCTGACTTTGTGACCATCCGTCCTGCACCCTGATGCAAGCCCATGCCCTTATAAAACCTGAAATCCCTATGGGTTTTAAGCTTGTAGGGTCTTTGTGATTTTTTTGGTTTTTTTGCGCTGCCTGAAAATTTTTTCAACGTGTGCGAACACTAACATTTTTCGTCGGTCATGACGAATTTGGCTAAAATCATGGGTCTTGAACGACGATTTATGGTGTCAGAAGCAGGCCTGGATTCACCATGCGATATTTCAAACAGGTGTCCACCGATGATCCACAGACAGCCCACAAGTTGTTCACTTTGAAGCTGGCTCTATTGTGGATAAGTTGTGTATAAATTCTGTGTTGCTTGTCTGCAACGACCTGCTGGACCCGAAGTTGGGGCTGTGCGAATGGGCCATTTTGCCTACAATGAGGTCCCAACTATCGCAGTTGCCATTGATTGTTGGTTCAGGGCGCGTCACCACCAGACGCGCCCTTTTTTCTTTTCCGGATCATTGATCCACTCCTATTTGCAGAACTTCGTTGATGAATCACATCAGAAATTTTTCGATCATTGCCCACATTGACCACGGCAAATCCACGCTGGCAGACCGCTTGATCCAACGCTGTGGCGGCTTGGAAGCCCGGGATATGGAAGCGCAGGTGCTGGACTCGATGGACATCGAGAAAGAGCGCGGCATCACGATCAAGGCGCAAACCGCCGCGCTGCAATACAAGGCCAAAGATGGTCAGGTCTACAACCTCAATTTGATTGATACCCCCGGCCATGTGGACTTCTCTTATGAAGTGTCGCGTTCGCTCTCGGCCTGCGAAGGTGCTTTGCTGGTGGTTGACGCCAGCCAAGGCGTGGAAGCCCAGACCGTGGCCAACTGTTACACCGCCCTGGACTTGGGTGTCGAGGTGGTGCCAGTGCTCAATAAAATGGATTTGCCCAACGCCGATCCAGACAACGCACGCAGCGAAGTCGAGGATGTGATCGGCATTGATGCCACCGATGCGATTCCCTGTTCGGCCAAGACCGGCATGGGCATCGAAGAAATCCTGGAAGCCGTGGTGGCCCGCATTCCTCCGCCTAAGGGCAACCCCGATGCGCCGCTGCGCGCGATGATCATCGACAGCTGGTTCGACAGTTATGTGGGTGTGGTGATGTTGGTGCGTGTGGTCGATGGTCAGCTGCTCAAAAACGAGCGCATCAAGATGATGGCCAGCAACGCGGTCTACGAAGCGGGCAGCCTGGGTGTATTCACCCCCGCCAACGAGCCGCGCCAGTCTTTGAGAGCGGGTGAAGTGGGTTACATCATTGCCGGCATCAAGGAGTTGCAAGCCGCCAAGGTGGGCGACACCGTGACGCTGGAAAAGAAGCTGCCTAACAATTTGGGGCCTGCTGCGGAGGCGCTGCCTGGCTTCAAGGAAATCCAGCCACAGGTCTTTGCTGGTTTGTACCCCACCGAGGCCAACCAATACGATGGACTGCGCGACGCACTTGAAAAGCTCAAGCTCAATGACGCATCCTTGCACTACGAACCTGAAGTCTCGCAAGCGCTGGGCTTTGGTTTCCGTTGTGGTTTCTTGGGTTTGTTGCACATGGAAATCGTGCAAGAGCGCTTGGAGCGTGAGTTTGACCAGGATCTGATCACCACTGCGCCCAGCGTGGTTTACCAAGTGGTCCAGCCAGGTGGCGAGGTCGTGTTGGTGGAAAACCCCTCCAAGATGCCCGACCAAGGTAAGTTGCAAGAAATCCGTGAGCCCATCGTCACGGTGCATTTGTACATGCCGCAAGACTATGTGGGCCCCGTCATGACGCTGGCCAACCAAAAACGTGGCGTGCAGCTCAATATGGCTTATCACGGTCGTCAGGTCATGCTGACCTACGAAATGCCGCTGGGCGAGATCGTTCTGGACTTCTTTGACAAGCTCAAATCTGTGAGCCGAGGTTATGCCTCGATGGATTACGAATTCAAAGAGTTCCGCGCATCCGATGTGGTCAAAGTTGACATTTTGCTCAATGGCGAGAAAGTCGATGCGCTTTCCATCATCGTGCACCGTTCGCAGTCTCAGTACCGGGGCCGGGCGGTGGTGGCTAAGATGCGCGAGATCATCAGCCGCCAAATGTTCGACGTGGCGATCCAGGCCGCGATTGGCGCCAACATCATTGCCCGGGAAAGCATCAAGGCCTTGCGCAAGAACGTTTTGGCCAAGTGCTACGGTGGCGACATTTCGCGCAAACGCAAACTGCTGGAAAAGCAAAAAGCCGGTAAAAAGCGCATGAAACAAATTGGTTCGGTTGAGGTGCCACAAGAGGCATTCTTGGCCATTTTGCAGGTGGAAGATTGATGCAGTTCATCACGTCTATGGTCTTGGCCGCTTTTGTTGGCTATGCCGGTTCTTGGTATCTGGGTTTCATCGAGGGCAACTTTGCGCTGTTGTTGCTGTTGGCTACCGTGGTCACCGGCATTTATTGGCTGGCCGAGCGCTTTTTCTTTTTGCCTCAGCGCCAAAAAGCGGTGTTGAAGCTTGAAGCCGAAACCGCCCAGCGCCGTGCCGAGTTGGCCAAAATGGGCATCGATAAAGTGGACACAGATATCCGCGAGTCCCGCGAGAAACTGCTCATGCAGCCTTGGTGGCTGGACTGGACAGCGGGCTTGTTCCCTGTGATTGTGGTGGTTTTTGTGCTGCGCTCTTTCTTATTTGAGCCTTTCAAGATTCCTTCCGGCTCCATGATTCCGACGCTGCACATCGGCGATCTGATATTGGTGAACAAATTTCATTACGGCATTCGCTTGCCAGTGGCCAACACCCAGTTGACCGAGGGCACGCCCGTGCAGCGCGGTGATGTGATGGTGTTCCGCTACCCTCCCAAGCCCAGTGTCGACTACATCAAGCGCGTGGTCGCACTTCCGGGCGATGAGGTGGCCTACATCAACAAAACGCTCAGCATCAACGGCCAACCTGTTCCGACCGAAGTCTTGCCCGATTTCTTTGATGAATCCACCATGCGTTATCACAAGCACCGCCGTGAAACCCTGGGTACCAAGACCTATCAGACCTTGCAAGACGATGACCGTCCTGCATTTGTCCCCGGGGCCGACCAGTTTCCTGGACGCGAAAACTGCAACTACACCGTCGAAGGCGTGACTTGCAAAGTGCCTGCAGGTCACTACTTCATGATGGGTGACAACCGCGACAACTCCTTAGACTCCCGTTACTTCGGCTTTGTGCCGGACGCCAACATCGTCGGCAAAGCCTTTTTTGTCTGGATGAACTTTGGCAATCTCAAGCGCATCGGCGCTTTCAATTGAGGTGAGCGTGAACACCTCAACGTCTGCCACCTTGTCCTTGTCAGAGTTGCAAACACGCTTGGGTTACGCATTCCGCCAAGCCAGTTTGTTGCAACAAGCGGTAACGCACCGCAGTTTCAGCGCTGACCACAATGAGCGCTTGGAGTTTTTGGGAGACTCCGTACTCAACCTGTCTGTGGCTCACTTGCTCTACACGCAACTGGCCAATTTGCCCGAAGGCGATTTGTCTCGGGTGCGGGCCAATTTGGTCAAGCAAGACACCTTGCACCAATTGGCTAAAACCTTGGATTTGCCTGCTGTGATGCGCTTGGGCGAGGGCGAGATGCGCTCGGGCGGTCAAGGTCGCCCCTCTATCTTGGCTGACGCGCTTGAGGCCATCATCGGTGCGGTCTACCTTGATGGTGGTTACGCAGCAGCCCAAGCCTTGATCGAGCGCCTGTTTGCCAAAGTTGACATCAAACCCGACATGCAGGCCGTGGGCAAAGATCCCAAGACCGAGCTTCAGGAGTGGTTGCAAGGGCGCAAACTGGCGTTGCCCAAATACACCGTGGTTGGCACTTCTGGCGCCGCCCACCGGCAGCAGTTCGAGGTTTCTTGCGAAGTGACCGAATTGCGCCAAACCCAACAAGGCTCGGGCGCATCGCGTCGCGCCGCCGAACAAGCAGCGGCCGCCGCCATGCTGCAGATCCTGAAATCCGAAAGCGCCGCATGAGCACCGACAAAAAAACGCCTGAAACTGAACGCACGCCGCAAGAGCAAACCATGCGCCGCCCCGTTCAAATCGCGGGTGTGACGATTCAGCCACGCTCATCCTCGGAGGACGCTTCTTTGGCGCCGGTTGCTGCCGCACCCGCGCCTGTGCCGGTGGAAGGTCAGCGCTGCGGCCTGGTGGCCATTGTGGGAAAACCCAACGTGGGCAAGTCCACTTTGCTCAACGCCTTGGTCGGTCAAAAGATCAGCATCACCTCGCGCAAGGCCCAAACCACGCGCCACCGCATCACCGGCATCCGCACCCAGGGCGCTGCCCAGTATGTGTTCGTGGACACACCGGGTTTCCAGACCATCCATGGCACCGCGCTCAACAAGTCGCTGAACAAAACCGTGGTCGGCGCGGTGAGCGATGTGGACCTGGTGCTGTTCGTGGTCGAGGCGGGCAGCTTCACCACGGCCGATGCCAAAGTGCTGGCGCTGCTCAAGCCCGGCATTCCAGTCTTGCTGGTGGCCAACAAACTGGACAACGTGCACCGCCGTGGCGACATCGCGCCCTGGCTGCAAAGCATGCAAGAGCGCCATGCCTTCACCGAGTTCGTGCCCATGTCGGCCAAGCAGCCTAAGGACATCGAGCGCCTATTGGGCATTTGCGAAAAATACCTGCCCGAGCAGCCCTGGTGGCATGCCGAAGACGAACTCACCGACCGCAGCGAGAAGTTCCTGGCCAGCGAAATGGTGCGCGAAAAGCTCTTTCGCCTGACGGGTGACGAGCTGCCTTACACCTCCACCGTGGTGATCGACAAGTTTGAGGAAGAGGCCGGTCGCACCGCCAAGCGCATGCTGCGCATTGCCGCCACCATCGTGGTCGAGCGTGAAGGCCACAAGGCCATGGTGATCGGCGACAAGGGCGAAAAGCTCAAGCGCATCGGCACCGAGACCCGCGTGGAGCTGGAAAAGCTGCTGGACGCCAAAGTCTTCATCGAGTTGTGGGTCAAAGTGCGTTCGGGTTGGGCCGACGACGAAGCCCGCGTGCGCAGCTTCGGTTACGAGTAATTCCACTGCCAATGGCCACCAAGCGGATCGCAGAGGAGCCAGCCTATGTGCTGCACCGCTACGACTGGAGCGAAACCAGCCTGATCCTCGAGGTCTTCACCCGCCAACATGGCCGGGTGGCTTTGGTGGCCAAAGGGGCCAAACGGCCCACGTCTGGCTTTCGCCCGGTGCTCTTGCCTTTGCAGCCTTTGTCGCTGGCTTTTGGTGGCGACGGCGACATCCGCACCCTCAAATCGGCCGAATGGGTGGGCGGCCACGTCATGCCCACGGGTGAGGCCTTGCTGTCCGGTTATTACCTCAATGAGCTGCTGATGCGCCTGACCGCGCGTGATGACCCGCACCCGCAGTTGTTTGAGGTGTATGCCGCGGCTGTGCGCCTGCTGGCCAGTGGCGACCCCGATGCCCTGCAATGGGCTTTGCGTGGCTTTGAGCTGCTGCTGCTCAAAGAAATGGGCTTGCTGCCCGCGCTGAACCTGCAGACCCTGACGCTCAAGCCTTTGTCGCCCACGGAGAGTTACGAGCTCGTGCCCGAAGCGGGCTTGCAGTGGGTGAGCGATGACCCGCGCCACGCCTTGCGTGGGGAACAGTGGCTGGCGCTGCATGCGGCGTTGGCATCCCCTAGCCCCTTGGCGGCTTTGCTGCGCGAATGCGCCGACCTGCTGGTGCAGCTTCAGCGCCCCTTGCGCCTCATGCTCAACTACCATTGCGGTGTAGGCGCTTTGCGCACCCGCCAAATGATGCTGGACTTGCAAACTTTATGAACTCCTCCATGCCCACATCTTCCCAACGCGTGGCCTTGTCGGTCAACGTCAACAAAGTTGCGCTGCTGCGCAACTCGCGCCACCTGGGCATCCCCAGCGTGGTTCGCGCAGCCCAGTTGTGTCTGCAAGCAGGCGCGCAAGGCATCACCATCCACCCCCGCCCCGATGAGCGCCACATCCGAGCCAGCGACGTGCCCGAGCTGCACGCGCTCATGCAGGCCTGGCCCGATCGCGAGTTCAACATCGAAGGCAACCCTTTTCACAACCTGATGGCGCATGTGCGTGCCGTGCGTCCACACCAGGTGACCTTTGTGCCCGACAGCGAAGGCCAGTTCACCAGCGACCACGGCTGGACCTTCCCGCAGGACGCCGAACGCCTGAAGCCCTTGATCGATGAGTGCAAGTCGCTGGGTGTTCGGGTGAGCCTGTTCATGGACCCAATGCCAGAGCAAATGGCCGCCGCCCGCGCCGTGGGGGCCGACCGGGTGGAGCTGTACACCGAGCCTTATGCCGCCGCCTTTGGCACGCCAGAGCAAAACCAGCAGCTGCAGCGTTATGCCGATGCAGCCGCAGCTGCCACGCAAGCGGGTCTGGGCATCAATGCAGGCCACGACCTCAACCGCGATAACCTGCCGGCCTTTGTGGCCGCTGTGAAAGGCTTGCAAGAAGTCTCCATTGGCCACGCCTTCATGGCCGACGCGCTGGAGCTGGGCTACACCGCCACGGTACAGGCTTATCTGGACTGCCTGAACACATGATCTACGGCATCGGCACCGACATCTGCGACATCCGCCGCATCCGGGCCAGCCTGGACAAGCATGGCGAGCGCTTTGCCGCCAAGGTGCTGACCGATGCAGAAATGGCCACCTGGAAGGCGCGCAGCGCCCGCTGGCCCGAGCGCGGTGTGCGTTACCTGGCCACACGTTTTTCGGCCAAAGAGGCGTTCAGCAAAGCGATTGGTCTGGGCATGCGCATGCCCATGACCTGGCGTCTGTGCGAGGTGGCCAAGCTGCCCAGCGGCCAGCCGGTCATCGTGCTGCACGGCGGCCTGAAAGACTGGTTCGAGGCCAAGGGTCTGAGCGCCCACATCACCGTGACCGACGAATCCGAATACGCCGCCAGCTTTTGCGTGGTCGAAACCCAAAGCCCCCCGCGCCCTTGATTTGCCGCGCTGGCACCCCACATGGAATGAACCACTCATGACACTTCACGCCCCCCTGATCCTGGACATTGCCGGCACCACACTCACCGACGTGGACCGGCGCCGCCTGGCCCACCCGCTGGTGGGCGGCATGATCCTGTTTGGCCGCAACTGGCAAAGCCGTGCGCAACTCACAGATTTGTGCGCAGACATCAAAAGCATCCGGGCCGACCTCTTGATCGCGGTGGACCACGAAGGGGGCAGGGTGCAACGCTTTCGCACCGACGGCTTCACCCACTTGCCAAGCATGCGGGCGCTGGGTGAACTCTGGGGCCAAGACGACAAGGGCCAACCCGGCACTGGGGTGCTCAAGGCCTGCGAGGCGGCCACCTCTGCCGGCTTTGTGCTGGCCAGCGAGCTGCGTACGTGTGGTGTGGACTTCAGCTTTACCCCGGTGCTCGATCTGGACTATGGCGAGAGTGGTGTCATTGGCGACCGCGCTTTTGCGCGTGACCCGCGTGTGGTGAGCCTGCTGGCCCGCAGCCTGATGCACGGCCTGCTGCAGGCGGGCATGGGCAATTGCGGCAAGCACTTTCCGGGTCACGGCGCCGTGAAGGCCGACTCGCATGTGGCGCTGCCGGTCGACAAGCGCAGCCTCAAGACCATCCTCGCCGACGACGCGCAGCCTTACCGTTGGCTAGGTAGCCTGCTCACGGCCGTGATGCCTGCCCATGTGATCTACAGCAAGGTGGACAGCCGCCCGGCGGGCTTTTCGCCGCGCTGGCTGCAAGACATCCTGCGCGCCCAGCTCGGCTTTCAGGGCGTGGTCTGCACCGACGACCTGTCGATGGCCGCCGCACGCCAGCTGGAGGGGCACACCCTCAGCTATACCCAGGCCGTCATCACCGCGCTGCACGCGGGCTGTGACCTGGCCCTGCTGTGCAACCGCTCGGCGGTGAACGACGGTGCAGAGCTGAACGAAGTCCTCGATCAGCTGGCCGAAGCCCAACTCAAGGGCCACTGGATACCCAGCGAGATCAGCGAAGAGCGGCGCCTGAACCTCTTGCCCCGATCTCCCGCTCGCCCCTGGGACGAGCTGGTGCGCTCGGCCGACTACATGCAGGCGCTCGATCGCCTGCCTTGACCTGAACAGGACCCTTGGATGAACTGGATCGCCAAAATTTTCATGGGCCTGATCGGGCTCGCGCTTCTGGTTGCCTTGCTCTTTGGCCTGGCCTGTTACATCGTTTATGCCACGGTGCGTTGGTTGCTGACCGGCCGCAAGCCCCAGGTGGTGCTGGTCTGGCAACAGTTCAGTGCCATGCGCCAGAACTTCAGGCAAGGCGGCTTTCGTGCCGGAACATCTCAGGGCTTTGAAGGTCCCAAGGGACGTCAAAGCGCCCACGATGACCGGGTGGTGGATGTGGAGGTGCGCGAGGTGGTGGAAGATGCGCCGCGATTGCCCACGGACCGACGCCTCTGAGCGGGTCTTTCCAATTAAAAACCCGGCCTAGGCCGGGTTTGTTGTTAAAGGTCTTTACGCCTGCACGTGCCGCAGGGCAGGGAAGAGGATCACATCCCGGATGCTGGCGCTGTCGGTCAGCAGCATCATCAGGCGGTCAATGCCGATGCCGCAGCCGCCGGCAGGGGGCATGCCGTATTCCAGGGCACGCACAAAGTCGTGGTCGTAGTACATGGCTTCATCGTCGCCGTCGTCTTTGGCGGCCACTTGGGCCTGAAAGCGAGCAGCCTGGTCTTCGGCATCGTTCAATTCTGAAAAGCCATTGCCGAACTCGCGGCCGGTGATGTAGAGCTCAAAACGCTCGGTCACTTCAGGGCGGGTGTCGTTGGCACGGGCCAGCGGGCTGATCTCGGTGGGGTGATCCATGATGAAGGTGGGCTCCCAGAGCTTGTCTTCCACGGTTTCTTCAAAGTAAAACACCTGCAGGCTGGCCAAGCTGCGGCTGGACAGCTTGTCCTTGGCTTCACTCATGCCCAGCTTTTTCAGGGCATTGATCAGCCACTCGGCGTTGTCCACCCGTGCGCCTGTGCCGGTTTCACATACTTCACCGGCTTCGGTGTGTTTGACGATGGCTTCGCGGATGGTCATTCGGGCGAAAGGCTTGTTCAGGTCGACCGGTTTGCCGTTGTAGCTCAAGTCCAAGGTGCCCGCAGCGGTCATGGCCGCGTCGCGGATCAGGCTTTCGGTAAAACCCATCAGGTCCTGGTAGTTCCAGTACGCCGCGTAGAACTCCATCATGGTGAACTCGGGGTTGTGGCGTACCGAGATGCCTTCGTTGCGGAAGTTGCGGTTGATCTCGAACACCCGCTCAAAGCCACCCACCAGCAAGCGCTTGAGGTACAACTCTGGCGCGATGCGCAAAAACATCTCTTGGTCCAGCGCGTTGTGATGCGTCACAAACGGCTTGGCGTTGGCGCCACCGGGGATGGGGTGCAGCATGGGCGTTTCGACTTCGAGGAAGCCGTGCTGGACCATGAACTCGCGGATGCCGCTCACGGCCTTGCTGCGGGCCGCAAAGCGCTTGCGGGCGCTTTCGTCGGTCATCAGGTCCACATAGCGCTGGCGGTACTTGACTTCCTGGTCGGCCACGCCGTGGAACTTGTCAGGCATGGGGCGCAGGCTCTTGGTGAGCATGCGGATGCTGGTGGCGTGGATCGACAGCTCGCCTGTGCGGGTTTTGAACAGGTGGCCTTCCACACCCACAATGTCGCCCAGGTCCCAGTGCTTGAACAGGGCGTACAGGTCTTCACCCACGTCGTCACGGGTCACATAGACCTGAATGCGGCCCGAGGCGTCTTGCAGTGTGGCAAAGCTGGCCTTGCCCATCACGCGCTTGAGCATCATGCGGCCAGCCACCTTGGCCATGGTTTTGGCCACGCCTTCGCCGTTCAGGGTCTCGGCGTCTTTGTCGCCATGCGCCTGGTGCAGGTTGGCGGCGTGGTGCTCGGGCTTGAAGTCGTTGGGGAATGCCACACCCTTGCCATCGGTTTGCGCTTGGCGCATGGCTTTGAGTTTCTCGCGGCGCTCAGCGATCAGCTGGTTTTCATCTTGGGGGGCTGGTGCGGCTGCGGCGGTGGCGTTCGTATCGGACATGGCGGGCGGTGGTTGGGCTCAGGACGGGTTTGAGCCTAGATTGCGAATAAAGAGAAAGTGAGGCTGCGCAAGAGCGCAAAACCCGCTATTTTAAGAGTTTGCGGAGGGCTTGGGGCTGAATCTGTTGGGCGGCGTGGCCTCTGGCTGCGGTCATCGCTGAGAGGGTGGTTGAGGTGGTGACGTTGAGGGGGCCACCATGTCGCCGATCAACTCCAAGCGCATCAAGGGCTCTTGCAGTGCAAACAGGCGGTATTTCATTTGCAAAGGCAAGGGCAGCAACTCGCCCCAGCGGTGGGACAACCAGCTGCAGTCTTGTAGCCGCCAAGCTTCGGCCCAGTGGGGCACCTGGCTGGGCTGAGCGCTCAGCTGGGTCAGGGCCTCGTGCATTTGTGCAGACAGATGTTGCAGGTCTTCGGGCACTTGAACAGACGGCTCAGGGGGGAGGGCTTTGACTTGGCCTGTCCACAAGCCGTCGCTGCGCTGACGCGTGTTGTGGATGCTGATTTTTTCTATGCCTCGGCACCAGACCCTGACCAGCCCGGCTTGGGGCCGCTCAATCCGCTCAATGTGCACCCGCGTGCCCAGGGTTTCAAACTGCTCGGCGCTGGCCCCTGGGCGGTGCACTTCACGGCCTTGGGTGAGCGTGACCACAGCAAAGCCGGTGCCTTGCCGTTCACATTCGCCGATCATTTGCAGGTAGCGCAATTCAAACAATTGAAGAGGCAATAAAGCACCAGGAAACAGCACCGTGCCCAATGGGAAAAGGGGCAGTTCCGTCGGGGTCATGTGGTTAGGGGCAGGGCTTGAAGGCATCTGGGTATCATCGCACGAGCAGGAGAAAAATCGATGTGGTTTCAAATGGTCAGTTTGGTTTTGGACGTGGTGGCAGGTTTGTTGGCAGGCACGTGCTTGCTGCGTTTGCTGATGCAGCGCCAACGCATTTCGTTTCACCAGCCCGTGGGCCGATTCGTGTTTGCACTGAGCGATTGGCTGGTGCTGCCTTTGCGCAAAATAATCCCGTCTTGGTCGGCATGGGACTTGTCCAGTCTGGCGGGGGCTTGGCTGATCAAGCTGGCTCAGGTGTCCTTGTTGTGGCTGGTGTCTGGAGGCCACGCGCCGTGGTTTTTGTTGCCTTGGTTCAGTATTTTGAGTTTGCTTCAGCTGATGGTCTCAGCGCTGAGCGCTTTGGTCTTGGTCTACGCGGTCATGTCGTGGATCAGCCCTCACTCGCCATTGAATGACTTGGTATTGAAGCTGGTGGAGCCGATTTTGCGTCCGATTCGACGCGTTATGCCGCTCATTGGCGGCATTGATTTATCGCCTTTGGTCTTGCTCTTGGCCCTGCAAATGGTGGGCATTGTTTTGATGGGTCTGCAGATGGGTGGTTTGCGCTGAGGCGACGTTTTCGCGCAGCCCCCCGCGCCATGCAAAAGGCCCTCCATGGAGGGCCTTTTGCATGGCGCGAGCGCACTTGATCAACTGACTGCATCGGCTGGCTGGCGCTGCAGCATGGCCAAAGTGGTGGCGATGGTCTTGCGCAGTTCACGGCGGTCGCAGATGAAGTCCACCGCGCCCTTGCTTTGCAAGAACTCGGCGCGCTGAAAGCCTTCAGGCAGGGTCACGCGCACGGTGCTTTCGATCACACGGGGGCCGGCGAAGCCAATCAGGGCTTTGGGCTCGGCAATGACCACATCGCCCAAGAAGGCAAAGCCAGCCGACACGCCGCCCATGGTGGGGTCGGTCAGCACGCTGATGTAGGGCAGGCCTTTTTTGGCCAGTCGCGTCAGCGCCGCGTTGGTCTTGGCCATTTGCATGAGCGAGAGCAGGCCTTCTTGCATGCGTGCACCACCCGTGGCGGTGAAGCACACGAAAGGCACCTTTTGTGCGATGGCAGTTTCCACGCCGCGCACAAAACGCTCGCCCACAACCGAACCCATGGAGCCGCCCATGAAATCGAATTCAAAGCAAGCCACCACCAGATTGATGCTGTGCACCGAGCCGCCCATGACCACCAGAGCATCGGTCTCACCGGTGTTGTCCATGGCCTCTTTCAGGCGCTCGGGGTACTTGCGGCTGTCTTTGAACTTGAGCGGGTCCACCGGCACGACTTCTTGACCGATCTCGTAGCGGCCTTCACCGTCCAAGAAGGCGTTCAGGCGAGCGCGAGCACCGATGCGCAGGTGGTGCGAGCAGCCTGGGCAAACATTGTGGTTTTCTTCCAGGTCGGTTTTGTAGAGCACCGTTTCGCAGCTTGGGCACTTGACCCACAAGCCTTCCGGCACCGTGCGCCGATCGGCCGGGTCGGTGTGCTGGATCTTGGGTGGGAGCAGTTTTTCGAGCCAACTCATGAGGGGATCTCCTTGTGCGGCGAATTATCGTTGAAACCTCGGTCGGCCTGTTCAGGCGTCCAGAGCTTGGCGAATACCGCGCAAAAAATCAGACGCCACCGCGTTGACCTGATCGGCAGGGGCCGCGTCGATCAGCTGAATCAAGCGCGAGCCGATCACCACCGCGTCGGCCACCTTGCTGATCGCCTTGGCGGTTTCTGCATCGCGAATGCCAAAGCCCACGCCGACTGGGACGCTCACATGTTGGCGGATGCGCGGCAGCATGGCTTCGACCGCATCGGTGTCGAGAGTGCCCGAACCGGTCACGCCCTTGAGCGATACGTAGTAAACGTAGCCACTGGCCACTTTGGCCACTTGTTGCATGCGTTCATCGGTGCTGGTGGGGGCCAGCAAAAAGATCAGGTCCATGCTGTGGGCACGCAGCTTGGCCGCAAATTCCACGCACTCCTCAGGGGGGTAATCCACGATCAGCACGCCATCTACGCCGGCGGCAGATGCGTCGCGAATGAAGCTGTCAGCACCGTGTTTTTGGTCGTAGCGCTCCACCGGATTGGCGTACCCCATCAGCACCACCGGAGTGGTGGTGTTGGTCTGGCGGAACTCGCGCACCATGGCCAGCACCTGCACCGTGCCAATGCCCAGCGCCAAGGCCTTGTCCCCCGCTTTTTGGATGACCGGGCCGTCGGCGGAGGGGTCCGAAAACGGTACGCCCAGCTCGATGATGTCTGACCCGGCTTCGGCCATGGCGTGCATCAGTGACACGGTGGTGTTCTGCTGGGGGAAACCGGCCGTGACATAAGGGATCAGGGCTTTGCGGCCGTGGGCTTTCAGGGCGGAGAGGGTGGCGTCAATGCGGCTCATGTTCTGGCCCTCACTTCACAAAATTCACGGGCTGCTCGCCACCTTTGACCGATTGGCCTTGGCAGCTGGGGCGGCAATAGAAATCGGCGTTGGACAGATCGGCCACCGTGCCGATGTCTTTGTCGCCGCGACCCGAGAGGTTCACCAGAATGGATTGATCCGTGCGCATGGTTTTGGCCAACTTCATGGCATAGGCCACGGCATGGCTGGACTCCAGCGCAGGGATGATGCCTTCGGTGCGGCACAGGTAGTGAAAGGCCTCGAGTGCTTCTTTGTCGGTGATGCCCACATATTCAGCACGGCCGATGTCCTTCAGGAAAGCATGCTCGGGGCCCACACCGGGGTAGTCCAAACCCGCGCTCACGCTGTGCGTCTCGGTGATTTGGCCGTTCTCATCTTGCAGGATGTAGGTGCGGTTGCCGTGCAGCACGCCGGGACTGCCCAGTTGCAGCGAGGCCGAGTGCTTGTTCGTATCCAAGCCTTCGCCCGCCGCTTCCACGCCGATCAGTCGGGTTTTTTCGTGCGGGATGTAGGGGTAGAAGATGCCCATGGCGTTGCTGCCACCGCCTACGCAAGCGATCACCGCATCGGGTTGCTGCTCCGCCATTTGGAGTGTCTTGAACATCGCGGGCATTTGCGTCAGGCACTCTTCGCCGATCACGCTTTGGAAATCACGCACCATCATGGGGTAGGGATGCGGGCCGGCCACGGTGCCGATGATGTAGAAGGTGTTGTCCACGTTGGCGACCCAGTCGCGCATGGCTTCGTTCAGGGCGTCTTTGAGGGTTTTGCTGCCCGACTCCACGGGCACCACCGTTGCGCCCAGAAGCTTCATGCGGTAGACGTTGGGGCTTTGCCGTTTGACGTCTTCGGCGCCCATGTACACCACGCATTCCAGCCCATAGCGGGCACAGATGGTGGCGGTGGCCACCCCATGCTGGCCTGCGCCGGTCTCGGCAATGATGCGAGGCTTGCCCATGCGCTTGGCCAGCATGGCCTGACCGATGGTGTTGTTGATCTTGTGGGCGCCGGTGTGGTTGAGGTCTTCGCGCTTCAAGAAAATCTGTGCGCCGCCCATTTCACGGCTCATGCGAGCCGCGTGGTAAACGGGGGAGGGGCGGCCCACAAAGTGCGCCAGCTCGGACTTGAACTCGGCGATGAAAGCCGGGTCGTGCTGGTACTGGGCGTAAGCGGCCTTGAGTTCGTTGATGGCGTGGGTCAGGGTTTCGCTGACGAAGCTGCCGCCATAAATGCCGAAATGGCCTTTGAGGTCGGGTTGTTGGTAATCAAACATGGTGTGGTGCTCAGTTGGTGCGGGGCCGCTCGGTGCTTGCAAGCCTGAGGCACTGCAAGCGGGATCCAAGCGGACCGAAAATGATCAAAAGTGAAGGGTGCTGTCAGCGGCGCGCACCGCTTGGACAAACTGCCGCATTTTGTCGGCATCTTTCAGGCCCTTGCCTGCTTCGATGCCCGAGCTCACGTCAACAGCCAGAGACAGGCCATGCGTGTGCAGCGCCCGTATGCCATCGCCCACGTTTGCAGGTGTGAGTCCACCAGACAAAACGAGGTGAGCATTGACGTTTGGTGGCAGGAGTGACCAATTGAATGTTTGTCCGCCGCCGCCGTATCCGTCGACATGGGCGTCGAGCAAGAGGGCTTGGGCTGCGTGATGAAAGAGCGCAAATTCTAGCAAGTCGAAGTCATGGACCGCGGACAGGGGGATTCGGGCGGCTTTGAGATGAGGGCGGCCAGTGCGCAGCGTCATGGCCGCACAAAACTCGGCCGATTCGTCACCATGAAACTGCAGCAAAGCGCCCGGCACGGCTGCGCAAGCGACTTCAATGCGCTCAGGCGTCTCGTTGACGAAGAGCAATACCGGCGTCACAAAAGCAGGCAGCAGGCGAGCCAGCTCGGCTGCGCGCTCGATGCTCACGCTGCGCGGGCTGGGCGGATAGAGCACAAAACCGATGGCATCTGCCCCAGCGGCGCAGGCGGCCAGCACGTCAGCTTCGCGGGTGAAACCGCACATCTTGATGCGGGTGCGTTGCTGCGGCGCGGTGAGGTCAGTCGTGTTGGCTAGGCTCATGGCAACCAATCAAAAGCAGGGGTGGTGTCGGGCAAGCCCCATTCAGGGCTGTAAATTGGCCCTGCAAAGTACAGGCCGTCGGGCGAAAAAGTAGGGGCAGCGGCATCGCGGCTTTGGGCCAGCAGCACCTCGCGCATCCAGTCGGGGTGCTGGTGGCCCTGGCCAATCGTCACCAAGCAACCCATGATGTTGCGGATCATGTGGTGCAAGAAAGCGTTGCCTTCAAACTCAAAGCGCCAATAAGCACCGTGCCTGGTGATCCGGATGTGCCTCAGGGTTTTGATGGGCGACAGGGCCTGACAGCTGCTGGCCCTGAAAGATGAAAAATCGTGTTCGCCAAGCAAATGCTGGCTGGCTTTGCGCATGCTTGCCTCGGCCAAGGGGCGGTACACCCAGCCAACACGGCCGCTTTCTAGACTGGGCCGCACAGCCGAGTCGAGCACGACATAGATGTAGCGCCTGCCCGTAGCACTGGCCCGGCAATGAAAGCTTTCGGGCATCACCTGCGCCCATTGCACGGCGATGTCGGAGGGCAAGTAGCGGTTGGTGCCGCGCACCCAAGAATGCGTGTCGCGGTCCAGCTCGGTGTCAAAGTGCACCACTTGCATCAGGCCATGCACCCCCGCATCGGTGCGGCCGGCGCACAAAGTGCTGATGCGGGGCACATCTGCAAATTTGGACAAGGCCTTTTCAAGCTTGTCCTGAATCGTCAGCCCCGTGGACTGGCTCTGCCAGCCTTGGTAGGCCGTACCTGTATAGCAGATGCCCAGCGCCAGTCTCATCGTGCAGGCCTTTGGAGTGCCCAGCGCATGAACAGCCCACGCCAGGTGTTCAGTGCACAGGAGACGCAGATCATGTTGAGATCAGGCGTCCAACAAGATGCGCAGCATGCGGCGCAGCGGCTCGGCCGCGCCCCACAGCAGCTGATCGCCGATGGTGAAGGCGCCCACATACTCAGGCCCCATGGCCAGTTTGCGCACACGACCCACAGGAATAGTCATGGTGCCGGTCACGGCCACGGGCGTCAGATCTTTGATGGTGGCTTCGCGGGTGTTGGGCACCAGTTTGACCCACTCGTTGTCGGCGGCGATCATGGCTTCTATGTCGGCCACGGGCACGTCTTTTTTGAGTTTGAAGGTCAGGGCCTGGCTGTGGCAGCGCATGGCGCCCACGCGCACGCAGAAACCGTCCACCGGAATGGCCGCTGAATTGAATGCTTCGCCAAGGCCCAAGATCTTGTTGGTCTCAGCCATGCCTTTCCACTCTTCCTTGGACATTCCGTTGCCGAGATCTTTGTCGATCCAAGGAATCAAGGAGCCGCCCAGTGGCACGCCAAAGTTGGCGGTTTCAGACGTCGTGAGTGCGCGTTGCTTGGCCACGACCATGCGGTCGATCTCCAAGATGGCACTTTTGGGGTCATCCAGAAGGGCTTTGACTTCGGCGTTCAGGGTGCCGTATTGGGTCAGCAGCTCTCGCATGTGCTGTGCACCGCCGCCCGACGCCGCTTGGTAAGTCTGGGTGCTCATCCACTCGACCAAACCGGCTTTGTACAGGGCGCCCACGCCCATCAACATGCACGACACGGTGCAGTTGCCACCCACCCAGTTTTTGCCGCCGTTGGTCAGCGCGTTCTTGATCACGGGCATGTTGACCGGATCCAAGATGATGACCGCATCCTTATCCATGCGCAGGGTCGACGCTGCATCAATCCAGTGGCCGTTCCAGCCCGCAGCGCGCAGCTTGGGGAACACTTCAGAGGTGTAGTCACCGCCTTGGGCGGTGATGATGATCTCGCAGCGCTTGAGTTGCTCGATGTCGAAAGCGTCTTGCAGCGTGGTTTCGTTCTTGGCCATCGCAGGGGCTTTGCCACCTGGGTTCGATGTGGAGAAGAACAATGGCTCGATCAGGTCAAAGTCTTTTTCCTGAACCATCCGGTCCATCAACACCGAGCCGACCATGCCGCGCCAGCCAACCAAACCTACTAACTTGCTCATTTCAACGCCCTTTCAGTTTTTAAAACAGTGTCAGACCAGACTGTTTGCCCGGCTCGTCTGGCCGGGGGGGCGCACGACGAACCAGACTGGATCAGCCCTTAATGGTCGTGGTTTTTGTGGAAATCGCACCCATGACTGCATGCACCTGAGCGGTGGTTGCAGGGTTCCAAGAGAACGCACATGGGTTAAACATAGGCGGTGATTGTAACGGATGGCCTTGTGCGGACCTGACAAAGCCTCGGTCGATCTGCGCGTAAACCCTTTGTCTTCAGCTTGTTGGCGCTGTCTATACTTTTCGCAAGGAAAAATGCATGACTTCACAACAATTGATCTTGAGCTTGGTGCTGGCCACCATGGTGTTTTCGGTGTCGCTGGAGTTGCGGATTGATGACTTCAGGCGGGTCGCTAAAACCCCGCGAGCCGTCTTGTGTGGCTTGATTCCTCAGTTCATTCTGTTGCCAGTGGGCACCTGGCTGGCCACGCTGGCGCTGGATTTGCCCGCCAATGTGGAGGCGGCCATGATTTTGGTGGCGGCCTGCCCGGGCGGTAGTTTGAGCAACGTGATCACCCACATGGGACGGGGTAACACCGCGCTGTCGGTCAGTATCTCTGCCGTGGCCAGTTTGATTGCGCTGTTTGCCACCCCGTTCAACTTCAGCTGGATGATTGCGGCCAACCCTGAAACCGCTTCTTGGCTGCGCGAGTTGTCGATCGACCCGTCAGGCATTTGGCTGAGTTTGTTGATGGTCCTGGGCATCCCGCTGGCGCTGGGTTTGCTGTTTTCGCACCGGCTGCCTGCCCTCACACAGCGCATCCGCAAGCCGTTGGGTAACTTTGCCGTGGGCGCTTTGATTTTGTTCATCGTGGCGGGACTTATCAAGGAGCGGCAACTGCTGACCTTGGGCCTCTTGCCCACCTTGTTGATTGTGGTGTTGCACAACGCCAGCGGCTTGTTTTTGGGCTGGGCCACAGCCAAAGCCATGCGCATGAGCGAGCGTGACCGCAGGGCCATCATGATCGAAGGCGGGATGCAGAACTCGGGCCTTGCGCTGGGCATCATTGCTTTGCAGTTTGGCAGCGATCTGGGCATGGTCACACTGGCCAGCCTGTGGGGCATCTGGCACATCGTGAGTGGCTTGGGTTTGGCCTTTTATTGGAAGAGAAAAGATGCTCGATTGCTTGATTAAGAATGGCACCGTGGTGGACGGCACGGGTGCGCCCGCCCGTGTGGCCGATGTAGGGGTGCGCGGGGGCCGCATTGTGGCGGTCGGCCAGGTGGACGAACCCGCCCTGCAAACCGTGGACGCCACAGGCCTGTGGATCACCCCCGGTTTTGTGGACATCCACACCCACTACGACGGGCAAGTGACCTGGGACGAGTGCTTCACACCCAGCATTTACCACGGGGTGACCACGCTGCTCATGGGCAACTGCGGTGTGGGCTTTGCCCCCAAACGACCGGGCCACGAGGGCGACCTGATCAAGCTGATGGAGGGCGTCGAAGACATACCGGGTGCCGCGCTGCACGAGGGCATCCGCTGGAACTGGGAAAGCTTTTCGCAGTACATGGACGCGTTGGCCGTCACGCCGCGCAGTCTGGACTACTTGGTGCAAGTGCCGCATGACCCCTTGCGCATGTATGTGATGAAGGAACGCGCCCTGGCCCACGAGAAGGCCACCGCGCAAGACATTCAGGCCATGCGTACGCTTTTGCGCGAAGCCCTGCAGGCTGGCGCCGCCGGGTTCAGCACCGGGCGCAGCGACAACCACCGGACCTCCGAGGGCAAGGACACCCCTGCCGCGAATGCTGGCAACGACGAATTGACGGGCCTGGCACAGGCCTTTGAGGGCTTAAGCCACGGCGTGGTGCAGATCGTGAGCGACTTCAACCTGTTGAACGGCCCCGATCAGTTCGACGCAGAGTTCGACAGCGTGGAAGCGCTGGCTCGGGCCAGTGGCAAGCCGGTGTCCATGACCTGGCTGCAACGCGACCCGGGCGGTGAGCAGTACCTCAAAATTCAGCAGCGGGTCGAAGCTGCGGTGCAAGCGGGCCTGCCGCTGTACATGCAGACGGCAGTTCGCGGCATCGGCGTGCTCAACGGGCTGGACGCCAGCTTTCACCCCTTCATGGGATTCCCGTCTTACAAAGAGGTGGCGCATTTGCCTTTGGCCGAGCGCGCACAGGCGCTGCGCGATCCGGCCCGCAGGGCGCGTATCTTGTCCGAAAAATCCGAGCGTTTGGCGGGTGATGGCAGCGCCATACCGCCCTTGGTAGACATTTTGTTGGCCAAGATCGACCAGATCAGTGGGCGCATGTTCGCGCTGGAGGACACGCTCAATTACGAACCCTCGGTGATGCAGAGCTTTCTGGTACGGGCCAAGCAGGCGGGCATCACGCCACTGGAGGCGATTTACGACCACCTGAGTGCAGGCCCAGGCGAAGGCCTGATTTATTTCCCAATTTTCAATTACAACGAGGGCTCGCTCGACACGGTGCGCCGCATGCTGGCCCACCCCAGAGCGCTCAGCAGCCTGAGTGACGCGGGTGCGCACGTGGGCACGGTGTGTGACGCCAGCTTTCCGACTTTCATGCTCACGCACTGGGTGCGTGACCGAGGTCGTGACGATATCCCACTTGAAACAGCGGTAGAGATGCTCACGAGCCGCAATGCCCGGTACCTGGGATTGTCAGACCGAGGCGTGATCGCGCCGGGCATGCGTGCCGACCTGAACGCCATCGACCCCAAACGCCTGAGTGTGGGCCTGCCCCGCCTGGTGCGCGACTTGCCTGCAGGCGGTAAGCGCTTTGTGCAAAAGGCCCAAGGCTATGTGGCCACCTGGGTGGCAGGCGAGCAGGTGCAATGCGAAGGCGAGATCACCGCGGCCCGCCCGGGGCGCTTGGTGCGCATGGGTCAGGCCTGAGGACGGTTAAAAACAAAGCCCGGCCACCTTTGCAGGTGCCGGGCTTTTTTATGGGCGCAGGTCGATCAGCCGAGGGCTTTAACCACCGCATCGCCCATTTGCGCGGTGCCCACTTTGGTCGTGCCTTCGCTGTAAATGTCGCCCGTGCGCAGGCCTTGGGCTAACACTTTTTGCACAGCCGCTTCGATGCGCTGGGCCGCTTCGGGCTGGTTCAGGCTGAAGCGCAGCATCATGGCGGCTGACAAGATGGTGGCCAGCGGGTTGGCCACGCCTTTGCCAGCGATGTCGGGGGCGCTGCCGTGGCTGGGCTCGTAAAGGCCTTGGTTTTTTGTGTTCAGGCTGGCCGATGGCAGCATGCCGATGGAGCCCGTCAACATAGAAGCTTCGTCGCTCAGGATGTCGCCAAACATGTTCCCGGTGACCACCACGTCAAAGCGCTTGGGTTCCTTGACCAGTTGCATGGCGGCGTTGTCCACATACATGTGGTCCAGCGCGATGTCGGGGTACTCTTTGCCCACTTCGGTGACCACGTCTTTCCAAAACTGGAAGGTCTCGAGCACGTTGGCTTTGTCCACGCTGGTCACGCGGCCCTCGGTGCCTGCGGCCTTGCGCTTGCGGGCGGCCTGGAAGGCCACATGCGCGATGCGTTCGATCTCGGGCTTGGAGTAGCGCATGGTGTCAAAAGCTTCTTCCGAGCCGGGGAAGTGACCGTCGGTCGCGATGCGGCGGCCACGAGGCTGGCCAAAGTAAATGTCACCCGTCAGCTCACGGATGATGAGGATGTCTAGACCTGAAATCAACTCGGGCTTGAGGCTCGATGCACCCACCAACTGCTCGTAGCAAATGGCAGGGCGGAAGTTGGCGAACAGGCCCATGTTTTTACGCAGTCCCAAAATCGCTTGCTCTGGGCGCAGGGGGCGGTCGAGCTTGTCGTATTTCCAGTCACCGACTGCGCCAAACAACACGGCGTCGCTGTCCATGGCCAATTTCAGCGTGGCTTCGGGCAGGGGATGGCCAAAGGCGTCGTAGGCCGCGCCACCGACCAGGGCGGTTTCCATCTCGAACTTCAGGTCGAGCGTGTTCAGGACTTTGACGGCTTCGGCGACGATTTCGGTGCCGATGCCATCACCGGGAAGGACTGCGATTTTCATGGGGGTTCCAGTGATTATTGGAGGGCTCAAGCATTGACGGCGGTGTGCGCCAGCCAAGGCTTCGTAGCCAAGCGCTCGGCTTCATAGGCCTTGATCTTGTCGGCGTGGCGCAGGGTCAGGCCGATGTCGTCCAAGCCGTTGAGCAGACAGTACTTGCGAAAGGGCTGCACCTCGAAGGGGATCTCTTCGCCTTGGGGGCGCACCACCGCTTGGCGTTCCAGATCCACCGTGAGTTCGTAGCCGGGGAAGGCTGCCACTTCGTTGAACAGCAGGTCCACGGCGGCCTCGGGCAAGACGATGGGCAGCAGGCCGTTTTTGAAGCAATTGTTGAAGAAGATGTCGGCAAAGCTGGGCGCGATCACGCAGCGAAAGCCGTATTGGTCGATGGCCCAGGGAGCGTGTTCGCGGCTGGAGCCGCAACCGAAGTTCTTGCGGGCCAACAGGACTTTGGCCCCTTTGTAACGTGGCTGGTTGAGCACGAAGTCTGGGTTGGGCTTGCGCTGACTTTCGGGCACGCCGGGTTGGCCGACATCGAGGTAGCGCCATTCGTCGAACAAGTTAGGGCCAAAACCGGTCTTGCGGATTGACTTGAGGAATTGTTTGGGAATGATGGCGTCGGTGTCCACGTTGGCGCGGTCCATAGGTGCCACGATGCCTTGGAGGAGGGTGAATTTCTGCATGGTGTGATTTCCCGGTCGCTTCAGGCGAATTTGCGGATGTCAACAAAGTGGCCGTGCACGGCTGCAGCTGCGGCCATGGCGGGGCTGACCAGGTGGGTGCGGCCACCCGCACCTTGACGGCCTTCGAAGTTGCGGTTGCTGGTCGAGGCACAGCGCTCGCCGGGCTCCAGGCGGTCGGCGTTCATGGCCAGGCACATGGAGCAGCCGGGCTCGCGCCACTCAAAACCTGCAGCCTTGAAGATCTCGTGAAGACCTTCGCGCTCGGCTTGTTCTTTGACCAAACCCGAACCGGGCACGACCATGGCCAGTTTGACGTTTTTGGCCACTTTTTGACCGAGCTTTTTGACCACAGCTGCGGCTTCGCGCATGTCTTCGATGCGGCTGTTGGTGCACGAGCCGATGAAGACCTTGTCGATGGTGATGTCTGACAAGGCTTTGCCGGGCTGCAGGCCCATGTAAGTCAATGCACGTTCAATGGCGTCGCGCTTGACCTCGTCTTTTTCTTTGTCGGGGTCGGGCGTGTGGCCGTCGATGCCCAGCACCATTTCGGGCGAGGTGCCCCAGGTGACTTGCGGCACGATGGCGCTGGCGTCCAGCTCGACCACGGCGTCAAAATGCGCGCCGGGGTCGGACTGCAGAGTCTTCCAGTAGGTCACGGCCTGGTCCCACTCAACGCCTTTGGGCGAGAGCAAACGGCCTTTGACGTACTCGATGGTTTTTTCGTCCACCGCCACGAGGCCCGCACGCGCGCCACCTTCGATGGCCATGTTGCAGACCGTCATGCGGCCTTCCATGGAGAGGCTGCGGATGGCCGAGCCTGCGAATTCGATGGTGTAGCCCGTGCCGCCCGCGGTGCCGATCTTGCCGATGATCGCCAGCACGATGTCTTTGCCGGTGATGCCTTTGGCCAGGTTGCCCTCGACCTTGATGAGCATGTTCTTGGCTTTTTTGGCCAAGAGCGTTTGAGTGGCCATGACGTGCTCGACTTCGGAGGTGCCGATGCCGTGGGCCAGTGCGCCAAAAGCGCCATGGGTGGAGGTGTGCGAGTCGCCGCAAACCACGGTCATGCCGGGCAGGGTGGCACCGTTTTCAGGGCCAATGACATGCACGATGCCTTGGCGCTTGGACAGAAAGGGGAAGAAGGCGGCAGAGCCGAACTCCTTCATGTTGGCATCCAGCGTGGTGATTTGTTCTTTGCTGATCGGGTCGGTGATGCCGTCGTAACCCAGCTCCCAGCCAGTGGTTGGGGTGTTGTGGTCGGCGGTGGCGACGATGGAGCTGACACGCCAGACTTTGCGGCCCGCTTGGCGAATGCCTTCGAAGGCCTGGGGGCTGGTGACTTCGTGCACCAAATGGCGGTCGATGTAGAGAACGGAGGTGCCGTCTTCTTCGGTGTGGACGACGTGTTCGTCCCAGATTTTGTCGTAGAGTGTGCGGGCCATGGGGGTTCCTTGCTGTGCAGCCTGCCATTTTATGCGGTTCGCAGGCTTTCAAAGTCACTCTTGCGCGCGAGCCGTCAAGCATCGCGTAGGCTTGTGACGCCAGCGCCGTGGCCCGCCAGGCCTCATCGGTCGCTTCGCGCCAGCAAATCGGCCTGCCGGGCCACGGCACTGCCACCACATCGGGATGTCGACAACACAAAGATGTAAAAAAAGCCCGCACAAGGCGGGCTTTCGTTATTCGGTGGTTCACCGATCAACGCATCACATCGCGGCGAGGTGAGCCGGTGAACAACTGGCGAGGGCGACCGATTTTGTACTCGGGGTCGCTGATCATTTCGTTGAGCTGGGCGATCCAGCCGACGGTACGTGCCAGAGCGAACACACCCGTGAAAAGGTTCACTGGAATACCGATGGCGCGCTGCACGATGCCGGAGTAGAAGTCCACATTGGGGTAAAGCTTGCGGCTGACGAAGTAATCGTCTTCCAGAGCAATCTTTTCCAAGGCCTTGGCCAACTTGAACAGCGGGTCGTTTTCGAGGCCCAATTCCTTCAAAACTTCGTCGCAAGTCTCTTGCATCAGTTTGGCGCGTGGGTCGTAGTTTTTGTACACGCGGTGACCGAAGCCCATGAGCTTGACGCCGGAGTTCTTGTCTTTGACCTTTTCCATGAATTCGCCGACTTTGGTGATGCCGCCCATGCGCTGGATGTCTTCCAGCATGTTCAGGCAAGCCTCGTTGGCGCCGCCGTGCGCAGGGCCCCACAGACAGGCCACGCCCGCAGCGATGGCCGCAAATGGGTTGGTGCCGGAAGAACCGCAGAGGCGAACTGTGGAAGTCGAGGCATTTTGCTCGTGATCTGCATGCAAAGTGAAGATGCGGTCCATGGCGCGCTCGAGCACCGGGTTGACCACATAGTCTTCGCAAGGAACGCCAAACATCATGCGCAAAAAATTACCAGAATAGCTCAGGCTGTTTTGCGGGTACATGAAGGGCTGGCCCACACCGTATTTGTAAGCCATGGCCACGAGCGTGGGCATTTTGGCGATCAGGCGGATCGCGGCGATGTGCCGATGCTCCGGGTTGTTGATGTCGGTGCTGTCGTGGTAGAAAGCCGACAAAGCGCCAATCAGGCCCGTCAAAACGGCCATGGGGTGTGCATCACGACGGAAGCCACGCAGGAAAAACTGCATCTGCTCGTTGACCATGGTGTGCTGGTTGACCAGCTTGTGGAAGTCCTTGCTTTGCTGGCCTACAGGGAGTTCACCGTTTAAAAGCAGGTAGCACGTGTCCAGAAAGTCGGCCTTTTTAGCCAATTGTTCGATGGGGTAACCACGGTAGAGCAACTCGCCTTTGTCACCATCGATGTAGGTGATGGCCGATTGGCACGATGCGGTGGACAAGAAACCCGGGTCGTAAGTGAACATGCCGCTTTGACCATACAGCTTGCGGATGTCAATGACGTCCGGACCGATGCTGCCAGAGTAAACGGGCATTTCGACACTGGGGCTGCCATTGGAGAACGACAGGGTGGCTTTATTATCGGCAAGTTTCATGGTGGGTTTCCTATTAGTTTCCAGGTGAGAACCTTTTCGGGTTCACGCTCTCAGCATGTTCAGGACTTCATGCACCTCATCGGTGCTGATCTCGCCCTGCAATTCCTTTCGGCGCAGCAGCAAGTCCATGAGATCGTTGTCTGACAGGTCCATCAGCACATACATGCCTCTGGCCTGGCCCACCGTCATGCCATCGGCATGGCGGTTGAAAAATCGCTCAATGAACAAATCATTCTCGAGCAAGCCGCGGCGACTGCGCCAGCGCAGCTTGCTGAGAGACCGCTCGCTCAAAAGCGCTTGACGGTCTGCGTCGACCAAAGACGCATCTTCGAGCAGCGGTGTGACGGTCATCAGACGGCCCGACGAACCATCATCTCTTTGATCTTACCGATCGCCTTGGTGGGGTTCAGACCCTTGGGGCAGACATCGACGCAGTTCATGATCGTGTGGCATCGGAACAATCGATAAGGGTCTTCCAAGTTGTCAAGGCGCTCGGCCGTGGCCTCGTCGCGGCTGTCAGCAATGAAGCGGTAAGCCTGCAGCAAACCAGCGGGGCCGACAAATTTGTCAGGGTTCCACCAGAAGCTGGGGCAGCTGGTGGAGCAGCTGGCGCACAAGATGCATTCGTACAAGCCGTTCAGCTCGTCGCGCTCTTCTGGGCTTTGCAAGCGCTCGGTTTCGGGCGGAATGGTGCTGTTGATCAAGTAAGGCTTGATCGAGTGGTATTGCTTGAAGAACTGGGTCATGTCCACGATCACGTCGCGGATCACGGGCAGGCCGGGCAGCGGTTTCAAAACGATGGTGCCGGGCAGGGTGTTCATGTTGGTCAAACATGCCAAACCGTTTTTGCCGTTGATGTTCATCGCATCCGAGCCACACACACCTTCGCGGCAAGACCGGCGGAATGAAATGCTGGGGTCAACGGCCTTGAGCTTCATCAGGGCGTCGAGCAGCATGCGTTCGTTGCCGTCCAGCTCAACCTGGATGGTTTGCATATAGGGCTTGGCGTCCTTGTCAGGGTCGTAGCGGTAGATCTGAAAAGTGCGTAGGGTCATGAAAGAACTCCTGGTGTATTCGGTGGTGGACCGCCGCCCAATGTGGCGGTCCCGGCAATTTTTAGAAAGTGCGAACCTTGGGAGGCACGGAGTCCACAGTCAGGGGCTTGAGCTTGACTGGCTTGTAGGTCAGGCTGTTGTCGGCGCTGTGCCAAAGGGTGTGCTTCATCCAGTTGGCGTCGTCGCGGCCCAATGGGGCTGTGGCGTCGTCCACTGGGCGCTCGTAGTCGCTCACGGTGTGGGCGCCGCGGCACTCTCGGCGGGCTGCGGCAGACACCATGGTGGACTGCGCGGCTTCGATGAGGTTTTCCACTTCCAGCGCTTCGATGCGGGCGGTGTTGAACACTTTGGAGGTGTCCTTCAGGCCAATCGCATTGACTCGGTCGCGGATAGCGGCGATCTTTTGCACGCCTTCGTCCATGGAGGCTTGGGTGCGGAAAACGCCAGCATGTTGCTGCATGGTGGCACGCATGTCATTGGCCACGTCTTGGGCGTATTCACCGCCACGGCCTTCGAGTTTGTTCAAGCGCTCCAGGGTGCGGTCGGTGGCATCTGCTGGAAGGTCTTTGTGGGATTTGGTCTTGGAGGCGAAGTCGACGATGTGGTTGCCCGCTGCGCGGCCAAACACCAGCAGGTCGAGCAGCGAGTTGGTGCCCAGGCGGTTGGCGCCGTGCACCGACACGCAAGAGCATTCACCCACGGCGTACAAGCCGTTGACCACGGCGTTGTGGTCGGTGGCGCTTTGCGTCACGACCTGGCCGTTGATGTTGGTCGGGATGCCGCCCATCTGGTAGTGGATGGTGGGCACCACTGGGATCGGCTCTTTGGTGATGTCGACGTTGGCGAAGTTGACGCCGATTTCGTACACCGAGGGCAGGCGTTTGTGGATGGTGTCGGAGCCCAGGTGGTCGAGCTTGAGGAACACGAAATCCTTGTTGGGACCGCAGCCACGGCCTTCCTTGATTTCCTGGTCCATGCAGCGAGACACAAAGTCACGCGGGGCCAAGTCTTTCAGAGTGGGGGCATAGCGCTCCATGAAGCGCTCGCCATTGCTGTTGAGCAAGATCGCGCCTTCGCCACGGCAGCCTTCGGTCAAAAGCACACCAGCACCGGCCACGCCGGTGGGGTGGAATTGCCAGAACTCCATGTCTTCCAAAGGTATGCCCGCACGAGCGGCCATGCCCAGACCGTCGCCGGTGTTGATGAATGCGTTGGTGGAGGCGGCATAAATGCGGCCAGCGCCACCGGTCGCCATGAGGACTGTTTTGGCGTGCAAAACATGCAGGTCGCCGGTTTCCATCTCCAGGGCCGTGACGCCCACCACATCCCCTTCGGCGTCGCGGATCAGGTCGAGCGCCATCCACTCCACGAAGAAGCTGGTTTTGGCGGCGACGTTTTGCTGGTACAGGGTGTGCAGCATGGCGTGACCGGTGCGGTCAGCGGCAGCGCAAGCACGTTGAACAGGCTTTTCGCCGTAGTTGGCGGTGTGGCCGCCAAATGGACGTTGGTAAATGGTGCCGTCTGGGTTGCGGTCAAAAGGCATGCCCATGTGCTCCAAGTCATAGACAACTTTGGGCGCTTCGCGGCACATGAATTCGATTGCATCTTGGTCGCCGAGCCAGTCGGAACCCTTGATGGTGTCGTAGAAGTGGTAATGCCAGTTGTCATCCGACATGTTGCCCAAGCTGGCACCGATGCCGCCTTGGGCCGCGACAGTGTGCGAACGGGTAGGAAACACTTTGGACAGGACGGCTACATTGAGACCCGCGCGGGCCAGTTGCAGCGAGGCACGCATGCCCGAACCACCGGCACCGACGATCACGACGTCAAATTTGCGGGTGGTGATTTTGTCTTTGGTATAGCTCATGGGTAAATGGGTAGGTGTGGATTCAGCACAATGAAAGTGAGGGCTGACGCATCAAAGGCGCCACAGGGCCTGAACAGACCAGCCAGCACAGCCGATCAGCCAGACAAGGGTGAAAACATGCAAAACAAGGCGAACTGCCAAAGGTTTGACATAGTCCATCCAGATGTCGCGCATGCCCACCCAGACGTGGTAAAGCAAAGCGATGATCACGGAAAAAGTCAGGACCTTCATCCACTGAGAAGCAAAAATGCCTGCCCATTCTTCGTAACCAATAGGACCCGTGGTGAAGATCACTTGGCCCAGCAAGACCACAGTGAACAAAGCCATCAGGGCCGCAGTCACACGTTGGGCGAGCCAGTCACGAAAGCCGTAGCCAGCACCGGTCACGATGCGTTTGGAGCCGTAGTTCACAGACGACATGGTTGGATTCCTTGTTGTTATGGGGGGTGGACGTGAGATCAGTACAAGCCGAACAGCTTGGCAGCCAGAACGGCGGTCAAGCCCAAGCTCAACACCAAGGTGAACACCGCTGAGGATTTGCCGAATTCCTTGCTCACGGCATGAAAAGCGTCCATGTAAATGTGACGAATACCCGCAATAAAGTGGTGCAAATAAGCCCAAATCAAGGCCAGGGCTACCAATTTGAAGAACCAGCCCGGCACAAAACCGATGCCCAGACTGAATGCGGCGGAGAGTTTTGCGAATGAAATCTCTGAAGTAATGGAGTTGTCAAACATCCAGATGATCAAGGGCATCAGCACAAACATCAAAAAGCCACTGATGCGGTGCAGGATGGAGACGATGCCGGCGGCCGGCAGGCGGTAAGTTGGCAGGTCTTTGAGGGCGTTGATGTTGCGGAATTCAGGCCGCTTGCGGGCGAGTTCAGTCATGTGTTTACTTTCTGGGTGTAACGCGTTCGTGACATGGATAACAAACCGTTGGATTCTATTGCAACGCAGCAAACTGACATGAGCATTTCAGTGACAGTTTGAACAATTTTGTGGGTCGTGTGGTTATTTCAATTCAATGCGTTGTGATAGTGGTGTGTGTCGGTGCGATAGAAGCCGCGTCGCAACTCCATCGGGGTGTCGTTGTAGGTGTAGGCTATGCGTTCCACACTCAATAAAGGACTGTGGACCGGTAAATGGAGCAATTCCCTTTGCGTTTTGTCAGGTAAGACCGCCCTGATTTTTTCATCAGCCCGCACCATGCGAACACCGAATTCGGTTTCAAAAAGCGCGTACATCGGACCGTTGTAATCAGACAGTCTCTCGGCAGTCAAACCTTTGAAGGGCGCGCCCGGCAACCACAAGTCCTCTAGGATGGTGGGCACATTTGCAAACGAAAGGACGCGCCTGACTTGCAGCACGGTGTCTCCTGCGCGCAGAGCCAATGCGCGGGCGATTTCGGCTGTGGCCCTCAGGCGCTTGCAGTCCACGATGTGGCGTTGCGCAGGTCCTTCGGTGTTGAGGTCGCCTTGGTCGGGAACCAGTTTCAAAAACCGGTACTGCACCTGGTGCTCGGCGTGGGTGGCCACAAAAGTGCCCTTGCCCTGCTTGCGGATCAGCAGGTGTTCGTTGGCCAATTCATCGATGGCTTTTCGCACCGTGCCTTGGCTGACGCGGAAGCGCGAGGCCAATTCCATTTCGCTGGGGATGGATTCGCCGGGCCTCCATTCGCTGGCTTGAAGGCTTTGCAGGATCAAACCTTTGATCTGCTGGTAAAGCGGGCTGAAAGCAGGGGTGGCAAGGGACGGGTCGATCGTTCCTGCGGGTGCTTCGTTCAAAGTCATGTGGTCGTTCATGGAGAAAGCAAGGCGTGTGTGCCGATTGCAGATCAGGTAAGACATCATATCTTATATAAGACATAAGACAAATTGACGATTTGGGGTTTTCGCGGGTACACTCTGTGGCTGTTTGCTTGCGCCCCAGGCTTTATAAATGTCAGGTGGCGTGGGTCCGGTTCACCGGATGGCCCTGCTGGCACGGATGTTGGCAAAAGGCTGCAAACCTTGTTTTCAATCATTCGGAGTTTTCCACCATGAGCAAAAAGCCCGTCCGCGTTGCCGTTACAGGTGCAGCAGGTCAAATCGGTTACGCATTGTTGTTCCGCATCGCCTCGGGCGAAATGCTGGGTAAAGACCAGCCCGTCATCTTGCAGTTGCTCGAAGTACCCGTTGAAGGCCCCCAAAAAGCCTTGCGCGGCGTGATGATGGAGCTCGAAGACTGTGCTTTCCCCTTGCTGGTGGGCATGGAAGCCCATGGTGACCCGATGACTGCATTCAAGGATGTGGACTACGCTTTGTTGGTCGGTTCGCGCCCACGCGGCCCAGGTATGGAACGTGCCGAATTGCTGGCCATCAACGGCGCTATCTTCACGGCCCAGGGCAAGGCCTTGAACGCCGTTGCCTCGCGTGATGTCAAGGTTCTGGTGGTGGGGAACCCCGCCAACACCAACGCCTACATTGCCATGAAGGCTGCACCTGACTTGAAGCCTGGCAACTTCACCGCCATGCTGCGCCTGGACCACAACCGCGCCCTGTCTCAAATCGCTGCCAAAACCGGCAAAGCCGTGGCCGACATCGAAAAACTGTGCGTCTGGGGCAACCACTCGCCCACCATGTACGCCGACTACCGTTTCGCCACCATCAAGGGCGAGTCGGTCAAGGCCATGATCAATGACCAAGAGTGGAACGCCAACGTGTTCTTGCCCACCGTGGGCAAGCGCGGCGCGGCCATCATTGAAGCCCGTGGCCTGTCTTCTGCCGCCTCGGCAGCCAACGCTGCGATCGACCACATGCGCGACTGGGCCTTGGGCACCAACGGCAAGTGGGTCACCATGGGCATCCCATCGCAAGGCTGGTATGGCATCCCCAAAGATGTCATGTTCGGCTTCCCTGTCACTTGCGAAAACGGCCAGTACAAAGTGGTTGAAGGTCTGGAAATCGACGCTTTCAGCCAAGGCTGCATCGACAAGACGCTCAAAGAGCTGACCGACGAGCAAGCGGGCGTTGCCCACCTGATCTGATTGCCTTTGAGAGACACTCAGTGACTCATCCTGGCGACGTCCTGTTAGGAGCGCAAGCCGGCCGTGTGCAGTTGCCGGTTTGCGACCATTACAGCGGTGTCGAAGCGAGGATGCGCAAAAGCTTGCAGTTGCAAGCCGACATGACGCAAGAGTTTGGAACTTGCGTTTTTGATGTCACTTTGGATTGTGAAGATGGTGCGCCTGTGGGCGGAGAAGCTGAGCATGCTGTGCTCGTCACCGAGTTGGCTTTGAGCGCAGCACCTGAGGCCCGCGTGGGTGTGCGCGTTCATCCCGTTGATCACCCCAGTTTTCAGGCCGATATGGCCACCATCGCAGGCCAAGCGGGGCATCGATTGAGTCACATCATGGTGCCCAAGATTGAGTCGGTGACCGATGTGCAGCAGGCAGAGCAGGCCTTGATCGAAGCGGGGGCCCGCGATCTGCCATTGCATGTGCTGATCGAATCACCCGCTGCAGTGCACCGTGCCTTTGAGATTGCTGCGCACCCGCGTGTGCAATCGATCAGCTTTGGACTGATGGACTTTGTGTCTGCGCATGGCGGTGCCATTCCTGCCGAAGGCATGGGCATAGAGGGGCAGTTCACCCATCCGCTTGTTTTGCGTGCCAAGCTTGCGATTGCCAGTGCTTGCCATGCCCACGGTAAAGTGCCTTCGCATTGCGTGGTGACCAAGTTCAAGAACACCGATGCCATTCGCATGGCGGCTCAAAAAGCGACCCGTGAGTTGGGTTACACCCGAATGTGGAGCATCCACCCCGACCAAATTCATCCGATTTTGGCGGCCATGGCCCCCAGCGAGGCTCAGATCGAACAAGCCGCTCAGATCATCTTGGCGGCCCAAGCTGCAGAGTGGGCACCGATCAGCCATGCGGGTCAATTGCACGACCGCGCCAGTTACCGTTTTTTTTGGCAATTGATCAACCGCGCCCACCAGACGGGTTGTTTTTTGCCGCCTGAGGTGCAGTTGTTCTTTGATGCTTCTGCGGCCAGGGGACACGCAAAATGAGTCAGATTTCTTGGGCTCGTTGGCTCTGCTGCGTGATGCCTTTGGTGGCAGTTTCAGTCCATCCCTCTTCGGCGCAGAGTCCAGTCCATGTTCCAGCCAAGACCAACTCCAAACCCCAAGCTAAACCCCATTCCAAGCCGGCGACAGCAGCAACTAAAAACAAAGTGGCCCCACAACATGTGGTTTCCCCGGACATCACAGCCCAATTGCAAGCTTTGGCTGCCGCCGAAGCCGCTGCCCGCGCTGCCGCGTTGATGGCATCAAGCACCTCGTTGGCCCCAGAGATGCCGGCGTCCGCAGCGACTGCGCAGCCCACTGCAGTTGTGCAGCCTCAGCCAGCGTCTGCCATTGAGCGATCGCCAATGCCGTCACCAGAAGCAGTTGTGTTGCCCACCCTGATACCAGAGCTGTTGATTGCCCAACAAATTCACCAGGGCCATTTGCCCTGCGAGCTGGGTGCCAGCGTTCGCATTGAAGCCGATGCCACGCAACCCGGTTTTTTCCATGTGCATGGCAAAGGCTTTCGCTACCGGATGTTCCCTGTTCAAACCAGCACAGGCGCCCTGAGACTGGAAGATAAAAAAGCGGGCGCTGTTTGGCTTCAATTGGCCAACAAATCCATGTTGATGGACCAAAAAAGGGGCCGACGTCTGGCCGATGAATGCGCTCACCCTGATCAGTTGGCTTTTGCCGAAACCATGAAAACCAATCCCCCGCCCAGCCTGATTGACACCAAAGGCATGGGGCGATAACCCTTGAAACCTTGATTTACCGGAGAAAACCATGTTGAAAGCCTACCGTGAACACGCCGCAGAACGCGCTGCCTTGGGCATCCCGCCCTTGCCTTTGGATGCCAAGCAAACGGCTGAATTGATCGAGTTGATCAAAGCACCTGCAGCAGGTGAAGAAGCGTTTTTGATGGAGTTGATGACACACCGCGTGCCACCCGGCGTGGACGATGCGGCCAAGGTCAAGGCTTCATTTTTGGCAGCTGTCGCCCATGGTGAAATCCAAGTGGGTTTGATCTCCAAGGCCAAAGCCACGGAGTTGCTGGGCACCATGGTGGGCGGTTACAACGTGCATCCCCTGATCGAGTTGCTGGACGACGCCGAGGTGGCTGCTGTGGCCGCTGAAGCCCTCAAGAAAACTTTGTTGATGTTCGACTTCTTCAACGATGTCGCTGAAAAGGCCAAGGCCGGCAACGCCAAGGCGAAAGAAGTCATGCAAAGCTGGGCCGATGCCGAGTGGTTCACCAGCCGCCCCGAGGTTGAGAAAAAAATCACCATCACCGTTTTCAAGGTGCCGGGCGAGACCAACACCGACGACTTGTCGCCCGCACCTGACGCCTGGAGCCGCCCCGACATCCCGCTGCACTACCTGGCGATGTTGAAGAACACCCGCGAAGGTGCCCCCTTCAAGCCCGAAGAAGACGGCAAGCGCGGCCCCATGGCCATGATCGAAGAGCTCAAGAAAAAAGGCCATTTGGTGTCATACGTGGGCGACGTGGTGGGCACCGGCTCCAGCCGTAAGTCGGCCACCAACAGCATCATCTGGGGCTTTGGTCAGGATATTCCGTTCGTGCCCAACAAGCGTTTTGGTGGTGTGACCTTGGGCGGCAAGATCGCCCCCATCTTCTTCAACACCCAAGAAGATTCCGGCGCTTTGCCCATCGAAGTCGATGTGAGCGGTCTGAACATGGGCGATGTGGTTGACGTTTTGCCCTACGACGGCAAGATCGTTCGCAATGGCGAAACCGTCACCACCTTCCAGCTCAAGAGCGATGTGCTGTTTGACGAAGTGCGCGCCGGTGGCCGCATCAACCTGATCATTGGCCGCTCGCTGACTGCCAAGGCGCGTGAGTTCTTGGGCCTGCCCGCTTCCACTGTGTTCCGTCTGCCAGCACCTGCAGCTGCTACCCAGGCCGGTTTCACCTTGGCCCAGAAGATGGTCGGTCGTGCGGTTGGTTTGCCAGAAGGCCAAGGCGTGCGTCCTGGCACTTACTGCGAACCCAAGATGACCACCGTGGGTTCGCAAGACACCACTGGCCCGATGACCCGCGACGAACTGAAAGACTTGGCTTGCTTGGGCTTCTCGGCCGACATGGTCATGCAGTCGTTCTGCCATACCGCCGCTTACCCCAAGTCGGTGGACGTGAAGACGCACCGCGAATTGCCTGCCTTCATGAGCAACCGCGGTGGCGTGTCATTGCGCCCCGGCGACGGAGTGATCCACAGCTGGCTCAACCGTTTGCTGTTGCCCGACACCGTGGGCACTGGTGGTGACTCGCATACCCGTTTTCCGATCGGCATTTCCTTCCCCGCAGGCTCGGGTTTGGTGGCCTTTGGTGCGGCTACGGGCGTCATGCCTTTGGACATGCCCGAATCCATCTTGGTGCGCTTCAAAGGCGAGATGCAGCCAGGCGTAACACTGCGCGACTTGGTACATGCCATTCCGCTGTACGCCATCAAGAAGGGTCTGCTCACCGTGGCCAAGGCCGGCAAGATCAACGAGTTTTCGGGCCGCATTTTGGAAATCGAAGGTCTGCCCAACCTCAAGGTCGAGCAAGCGTTTGAATTGTCCGACGCGTCCGCTGAGCGTTCTGCTGCAGGTTGCACGATCAAGCTTAATAAAGAGCCGGTCGAGGAGTACCTGAAGTCCAACGTGGTGCTCATGAAAAACATGATCGCAGATGGTTATGCCGACGCCCGCACACTGGCGCGCCGTATCGAGAAAGTCGAACAATGGTTGGCCGCGCCCAATCTGCTCGAAGCCGATAAAGATGCCGAATACGCGCACGTCATCGAAATCGATTTGGCCGACATCAAAGAGCCTATCCTGTGCTGCCCCAACGACCCGGACGACGCCAAGTTCTTGTCCGACGTGGCCGGCACCAAGATCGACGAAGCCTTCATCGGTTCGTGCATGACCAACATCGGCCACTTCCGCGCTGCAGCCAAGCTGCTCGGCGGCAGCCGCGACATCCCCGTCAAGCTGTGGGTGGCCCCACCGACCAAGATGGACGAGAGCGAGCTGATCAAAGAAGGCCACTACGCCAACTTCGGCGCCGCCGGTGCCCGCACCGAAATGCCCGGCTGCAGCCTGTGCATGGGCAACCAAGCCCAAGTGCGCGAAGGCGCCACGGTGGTGTCCACCAGCACCCGCAACTTCCCCAACCGCTTGGGCAAGAACACCAACGTGTTTTTGGCCAGTGCCGAGTTGGCGGCGATTGCGTCCAAGCTGGGCCATATCCCTACGGTGGCTGAGTACCACGAAGCCATGGGCATCGTGAACAAGGACAACGCTGCGATCTACAAGTACCTGAACTTCAACCAGATTGAAGAGTACGTGGAGAACGCGAAGGGCGTGACGGCGTAAGCTAAGGTCCCTCGCTGAGAGCACAAACGGCCCTTCGGGGCCGTTCGTGTTGGTGATCACAATGGGTGTGACCTCTGGTTCACTGACATTTGTTTCTTCACCTGGGCCACGTTGTATTCTCTGACCAGTTTCCTCTCTCTTGAGGGGGCACAAGAATCTCTTGGAGACTTTTCAATGGCTTTTGCTTTTCACGGTCTCAGTGTCTGCACTTTCCTGACAGCCATGGTCTTGATGACCTCTGCGCAAGCTCAATCCGATTGCCGGCCCGCGCCCGCGGGCGTGGCCCAATTGCTTGAAATTCGTCCCGGCTTTCATCGTGTCCAAGGGCCATTGGCCGTGTTCGATCCCTGCCACCGTTCTGTTCAATTGTCGATGCCTGGTGTTTTTGCGGACAAGCTCGCCGACAAGCCGCCTTTGATGATCATTGCCCACGGGGGCAATGGACCCGGCTCAGCCGAGCAGGAAATGGTCAGGCGGATGAATGCGCGCGGTGTGGCCACCTTGTTGTTTGATGCCTATGAGATGAATGGCTTTCAGTACCGTGGCACCTCTCTGTTTTTGACCGGCACCACCAATGAATCGCGCCAGCGCATGATCTTCAAAGCCACCCTTGGGGCTTACCACTGGATTCGTCAAAACGCCCGCATTGATACCACACGCCTTTACATCCATGGGTTATCCAACGGAGGCACCGTGGCGCTGAACATGGCTGCTGTGGTTGATCCTGCGCATGTCCGGATGGTGTTTTCTGAAGGGGCGCCTTCGGCAGGCATCGGCATGCCTGATCAGATTCGGGTGCCCCTGAAAATGGTGTTCGGCAAGATCGACAACTACGGCGGCAGAACGGCAGACGATTGGATGCACCTGCGAACCGACCCCTGTGTGGTGAATCAGCCCGCAGAAGGCGCTGCGCCAGGCACGGCCCAACGATGCAGCCTGCAGGTCAATCCAGCGGTGCTGGGTCTTTCGCCTTTCCAATGGGGAGAGCAACTCAGGGCCGAGGGCCAGCCGCTGGAATTCTGGTTCTACGATGAAGCTGCACATGGGTTGTTGTTGGGGCCTATCGATCGAGGTATGCGCACTTACGGTTCCGGCCCCACGGCTTCTCAGCGCTTTGGTTGGATTGGGGCGAGTTCCAATGCAGCCAACCGTTTTGTCTCTGACCTGATGAAGGCCATCAAAGCGAGTTACCTCTGAATTTTGAGCGATTGTTTAACGCGAAGGCTGAGTCAGGGCGCGTCTTTGACCCACTGATCCATGTCCGAGCACAGACCATGGTCAATTTGCTTGGTTTTGGGCAGGGGCCAGCTAAAGCGTAAGGTAGAAGCACTTTTTTGGAGAACACATGCTCAACCGCCGCCATTTTCTGGGTACAGGCCTGGCCAGTGCCACTGCCTTGACCTTTTCTTCCGTTTGGTCACAAAACACGCCACAGTTCGGCGCACCCGACTTGCCCTCGGTGGGCTTTCGGCGCATGAAATTGGGGACCATGGAGGTCATTGCCCTGAACGATGGCGCGGTGCGCCGCCCACTGGGTCAGGAGTTCGTGCCCGCCGTGCCGCTCGACCAAGTCAAGGCCCTGCTGGCCTCGCAAAATCTGCCCACCGATTACATCGATGTGCCATACACCCCGTTTTTGTTGATCAACGGCAACCAGCGCTATTTGTTTGACACTGGTTTTGCCGACAACGGTCCGCCCACCACAGGCAAGTTGTTGGGCAACCTGGCCGCAGCGGGTTTCAAGCCAGAAGACATCAACAACGTGGTGCTCAGTCACTTTCATGGCGACCACATCAATGGCTTGCGTTTCAAAAACGGCAACTTGGTTTACCCCAACGCCCGCGTGCATGTCCCGGCGCCCGAACACGCCTTCTGGACGGACGAAGCCCGCATCGCGGCAGCACCAGCGCAGATGCAAGGCGCTTTTGGGGCCGTCAAGCGTGCCTTGACGGGTTTGACAGCAGACCAATTGGTCAAGTTCGAGCCAGGCAGCAACTTGGCCCCCGGCATCCAATCAGTGGCCGCTTTTGGCCACACTCCGGGTCACACCTTGTTCACGGCGCGCTCTGAAGGACAGTCCTTTGCCTATGTGGCCGACATCACCAACGTGCCGTCTTTGTTTGCACGCAACCCCGATTGGGCCGTGTTGTTTGACATGAACCCAGAGATGGCCCGCCAAAGCCGCCGCCGCATCTTTGACATGCTGGTCAATGAAAAAATGATGGCCGGTGGCTTCCACTTTCCGTTCCCGGCCTTTGGCTCCATCACACCATCGGGCAATGGCTACCAGTTTGTGCCGGTGGCCTAAGCGTTCCGCTGCTTCACAGCACTTCAAAGCCCGCGCCTAGCAGCGCGGGCTTTTTTGTGTCCGTTTTGGACAGCCCCCTATAGGCCGCGTGGTTAAGATCTTTTGTGTACCGCGAGTCAGAGTCCAAGTGCTTGCGGCTTCCCTGTTTCTTTGGAGAACTCGACATGCAATTGACCACCTTGGGCAAAAGCCCCCTGAAAGTCTCTCGTCTGTGCTTGGGCACCATGATGTTTGGTGACCAAACGCCGCTGGATGATGCACGCGCCATTGTGGCCGATGCGCACGAAAAAGGCTGCAACTTCATCGATACCGCTGACGTGTACACGCGGGGCAAGTCAGAGGAGATGGTGGGTCAAATCCTCAAGGGGCAACGCCAGCAGTGGGTCTTGGCCAGCAAGGTCGGTAACCCGATGTCGGACCAGCCCAACCAGCAAGGCTACTCGCGC
Organism: Akkermansia muciniphila; assembly: GCA_943331105.2. Classification (GTDB taxonomy): domain Bacteria; phylum Pseudomonadota; class Gammaproteobacteria; order Burkholderiales; family Burkholderiaceae_C; genus Limnohabitans_A. The sequence goes on along the minus strand of CALQKH020000002.1, from coordinate 200,879 downwards.
AGTTGGATGCTGCGTGGCTGCGAGGACAGCTTGCGCCGCTTGGGCACCGATCACCTGGACATCTATTACCTGCACCGCGACTACAACGGTATGAACTTGGAAGAGCCTTTGCGGGCCATTGAGGCCTTGTTGCGCGATGGCAAGATTCGCTACTGGGGCGTGTCCAACTTCAGGGGCTGGCGCATTGCCGAGATGGTCAACATGGCGCGCCAGATGAACATGCTCGGCCCGGTGGTGTGCCAGCCTTATTACAACCTGCTCAACCGTTTGCCCGAGGTGGAAATTCTGGAGGCTTGTGGTCACTTCGGCTTGGGCGTGGTGCCTTACAGCCCCATCGCGCGTGGGGTGCTCACCGGCAAATATGCGCCAGGCCAGACGCCCGTAGAGGGCAGCCGCGTCGCCCGGGGTGACAAACGTATTTTGGAGACCGAGTTCCGAGAAGAGTCCCTGCAAGTGGCCCAAGTTTTGTTGCAGCATTGCCAGAGCAAAGGCGTGTCTTTGGCCCACTTTGCCACAGCCTGGGTGCTGGCCAACCGCCATGTGAGTGCGGTCATCGCAGGCCCGCGCACTTTGGCCCAGTGGCAAGACTACGCCGGGGCGCTGCAGGTGCAGATCAGCGCCGAAGACGAAGCCTTGGTCAACAGCCTGGTGGCACCAGGGCATCCGTCCACACCGGGATACAACGATCCTTCATATCCAATGAATGGGCGCTGAAACTGCCTGATGATTTGCAGCTGGCCAAACTTGGGTTTGCCGCACAATCCAAGTATGGCAAGCCAAGAGCATGAACAGGTGGTGATCGCGGGCGGCGGCATAGGCGGCTTAGCCGCTGCCTTGGCGTGTGCGCAGCGCGGCGTGCAAGTGAAGTTGCTAGAGCGCGCACCGCAACTGAGCGAGGTGGGTGCAGGCATCCAGATTGGACCCAATGTGACGCGCATTTTGCAAGCCTGGGGTCTGGAAAAAGCGCTGGCGCAGTTGGCGGCTTTCCCTGAGCAGTTGCAAGCGCGTGATGCCCAAACCGGGCAGGTTCTGGGCACGCTGACTTTGGGCGAACGGGCTCAGGCACGTTATGGCGCGCCTTACGTCACCATCCACCGGGCAGATTTGCAGGGCTTGTTGCACCGGGCAGCTCAGAGCGCTGGGGTGGACATGCTGCTGGGTCAGACCGTGAAAGGTTGGCAGGACAGCGAAGCGGCTTTGGAAGTGAACACGGCGGAGGGCCTCAGCTTGCAGGCCAGCGCCTTGATCGGGGCCGATGGCGTATGGAGCACGGTGCGCCAGCAGTTGCTGGGCGATGCCCCGGCGCGTTTTACTGGGCACTTGGCGTATCGGGCGCTTGTAGCGCAGGCCGATTTGCCCGCGCACTTGCGCAGCGACCAGGTCACCGTCTGGATGGGGCCGCGACTGCATGTGGTGCATTACCCGGTGCGCAGCGGGCAGTGGCTCAACCTGGTGGCCATCGTGCACGGCGTCAAGCCAGAACAAGCCCAAGAATGGGACAAGGCCGGGCATACCCTGGCACTGATGCAGGCCATGGGCGCGGTGGGCCGCGATTTGCACGAGCGATTGGCATCGGTGCCCGCTTGGCGGCAGTGGGCGCTGCACGACCGAGCGCCCGTTAGCGGTGCCAGCGACATGGCGCAAGGCCGCGTGGCTTTGCTGGGCGACGCGGCGCACCCCATGCGGCCTTATTTGGCGCAGGGCGCGGGCATGGCCATCGAAGACGCGCAGGTGCTGGCGCAGTGCCTAGTCCAAGACTCTGGCGGCGTGCCAGAGCGTTTACAAGCTTATGCTCAGCAACGCTGGGCGCGTAATGCGCGCGTGCAAGCGCGGGCCATCCGCAATGGCCGCATCTTCCATGCGACTGGCCCAGTGGCTTGGGGGCGCAACTTGTCCATGCGCCTGTTGGGCGAGCGCTTGATGGATGTGCCTTGGTTGTATGCGGGTGGGGCAAGCTTGGATCGCTGAAAGCCCAGCGTTTATCGTCCGTGCACTTTAAGCTGTTCATTCGCTGGCGCGCATTCAGACGCTTGCAAACTTTCCGGAACTTTCCTTCATGACACCACGTCCATCCAACCCATTCACCATGGTCCTGGTGCGGGCAGCCGCCTTAAGCGCGGTCATGGCCAGCTCATGGCTTAGCCCAACAGCTTGGGCGCAAAGCTCCGATTTATCGGCCTGCATGGCCGAGCTGCGCCCGGCAGCTCGCACTGGAAAGGTGAGTGATGCCACCTGGACGCGGCACACGGCGGGCTTGCAAGCCGATTTCAGTGTGATCGAAAAGCTGAATTTCCAGCCCGAATTTCGCATGCCCATCTGGGATTACATGTCGGCCTTGGTGGACGATGAGCGTGTGGCCGATGGTGCCGCGCGTCTGACTGAGCAGCGCCAAGCCTTGGTCCGCGCCGAACAACGCTTTGGCGTGGACCCTGCCACAGTGGTGGCTGTGTGGGGTGTGGAGAGCAATTTTGGCCAAACCTTTGGCAAATACCCGTTGGTGCAAGCGCTGGGCACCCTGTCGTGCCACGGGCGTCGACAAAATTTTTTCCGGGGTGAGTTTTTTGCGGCGCTGCGCATTTTGCAGGCCGGTCACATCGCCCCTGAGCGCTTGGTGGGTTCGTGGGCGGGGGCCTTTGGGCACACCCAGTTCATGCCCACCACGTTTGAACGCTTGGCGGTGGACTTTGACGGCGACGGCCGTGCCGACCTGATGGACAGCAGCGTGGATGCACTGGGCTCAACCGCCAACTTTTTGGCCCGTGCGGGTTGGCAAATTGGCCTGCCTTGGGGCATCGAGGTGAAGCTGCCAGCAGGCATCTCATTGGCCGGAGAAGGCCGACGCAGCAAACGCCCGGTGGCTGAATGGACCGCCCGTGGCGTGCGCCGCATGGATGGCTCTGCCTTGCCAGAAAGTTTGGGTTCAGTGGGCTTGCTGACGCTGGCGGGTGCCAATGGTCCGGCGTTTTTGGTGACGCGCAACTTTGATGCGCTTTACAGCTACAACGCGGCCGAAAGTTACGGCTTAGCGATTGCCCACCTGAGCGACCGCCTGCGCGGCGCTGGCCCATTCGCCACACCTTGGCCCACTGATGACGGGGGCCTGTCACGCGCCGAGCGACGCGAGTTGCAGGGCCTGCTGGTGATGCGTGGTCATGATATCGGCCCGATCGACGGCATGCTGGGCGACAAATCGCGCCAGGCGGTTCGGGCCGAGCAGCAGCGTCTGGGCCTCGAGGCCAATGGCCGTGGTGGCCAAAAAATCCTCAAGGCCCTTCGGGGCGGCTGAGCTCACACCACCAAAGGCAAGGCTCTTTGCCGCTTGCCCGTGAGGACAAACAGCGCATTGCCCACGGCCGGTGCCAATGGCGGTACAGCCGGTTCGCCAACGCCTGCTGGGTGGCGGGTGCTGGACACGATGTGGGTTTCCACCACCGGAGTCTGATCAAGCGAGAGTATGGGTGCGTCAGAAAAGTTGCTTTGTTGCACCACGCCGCCCACAATGTCGACTTGACCGAAAAGCGCGGCGCTCAGTGCATAGACCACGCTGCTTTCCATTTGTTGGGCCACGGTGCCGGGGTTGACCACGGTGCCGCAGTCGATGGCACACACCACACGGTGCACACGGATCTGGTCGTTGGCCAACGAGACTTCGGCCACTTGCGCCACGATGGCGCCAAAGGATTTGTGCAGCGCGATGCCCCGCGCACGGCCTGCGGGCAGGGGCGTGCCCCAAGCTGCTTTGTCGGCGGCCAGCTTGAGCACCGCGGCGTAGCGCGGCGCGTCTTTCAACAGCTTCAGGCGGAAGGCCAGCGGGTCTTGCTTCGTGGCCATGGCCAGCTCGTCGATGAAGCTTTCCGAGAAAAATGCGTTGTGCGAATGACCAACCGAGCGCCAAAAGCCCACCGGCACGCCCGATTGGGTGGCCACATGGCTCATGTGCTGGTTCAAAAAGCCGTAGGGTAAATCGAACAGTCCTTCGGAGGTGGTTTTGTCGGGCATGTCGATGGGACCCGACAGGAGCGGCGCTGCTCGCGCCATCCAGCGTGGGGTGATGGCGTCACCGGCTGATTTGATGCGCAAGCTGCTGACTTCGCCTTTATCGTCCAGCGAGGCCTGAAACTTGGCCAGGTGCATCGGCCGGTAAAAGTCGTGCTTCATGTCTTCATCGCGAGACCAGCTCAGTTGCACTGGCTGGCCCTCGCAGGCCATGGCCACTTGGACAGCTTGGCCAACAAAGTCGACGTCCAGACGACGACCGAAACCACCACCCAATTGGGTGACGTGGACGGTGACTTGTGTCACGTCGACCTTGGCCACTTTGGCGGCCATGTCACGTGCCATTTGCGGCACTTGAGTGGGCACCCAGATCTCTACGTTGCCATCTTTGACTTGCGCTGTGCAGTTCATCGGCTCCATCGTGATGTGGGCCAGGTAGGGCGCTTGGTACAGCGCGTCGATGCGGGTGGTGGCGGCTTTTTCGGCCTGTGTGGGCACGCCTTGTTCGTGGAAGGTGAAGCCGCTTTCGGTGTTCAAGGCTTTGAGCAAGTCGGCCTGGATGCGCTGGGTGTCCACCGCGCCCGTGGCAGGGGCCTGCCATTGCACCTTGATCGCCTGAACGCCTTGGCGGGCGTGCCAGGTGGTTTGCCCCACGACGGCCAAGCCTGCTGTGCCGCCGCCCCAGGCGTCGAGCGCCACGACTTTGGACACGCCCTTGAGGGCCAAGGCGCCCTTCGTGTCCATGGAGGCGGCTGTCCCGCCCAACATGGGGCACATTTGCACCGCAGCAAACAGCATGCCGGGCAGTCGCACGTCCAGCCCGAAAGTGGCTTGGCCTGTGACTTTGGAGGGGACGTCGGTGCGCGGTGCGGGTTGACCGATGAGCTGCCAGCGTTCGCGTGATTTGGTTTGGATGCCCGAGGGCGTGCCGCCCGAAGCGGCAGCCACCATCTGGCCATAGTGCGCCGATTGACCCGAAGCATGTTGCATCACGCCAGAGGCCACGGTGATCTCGTTGGCGGGCACTTTCCATGCGGCCGCAGCGGCCTGCAACAAGCTGGCGCGTGCGGTGGCAGCGGCCATGCGCAAAGGGTCCCACAGGTCAGCGATAGAGGAGGACCCACCTGTGGCGTTGAGGCCCAGTTCGCGGGCGACTTTGCCCACCAGCCATTCGCCCATCTTGATTTTGGTGGGCTTGTGCTCGCCTTCGCTGTCCAGAGGGTGAAAGGGCAGGCTGGCCACCAGCATGGCCACGTTGCCATAAATGCTGTCGCCACTGGCTTGCTCCAGACGAACGCGGCTAAGGGGTACATCCAACTCTTCGGCCACCAGCATGGCCAGCGCCGTGTGCACGCCCTGGCCCATTTCGCTGCGCGGCATGGCCAAAACCACCCCGCCATCAGAGGCGATCTTGACCCAGCCGTTCAGGGCCACATCGCCTTGGGTTTTGAGCATCAGATTGGGTGAGCCCAAGCGCGAGCGTGCGGGCATGACGCCCCAGCCGACGACCAATGCGCCGGTGGCGCCCAGGGCACTCAAGAGCCAGGTACGGCGTTTCATGCGGCACCACCTTTCTTCAAGCTGGCAGCAGCCCGGTGGATGGCGGCGCGCACGCGTTGGTAGGTGCCGCAGCGGCACAGGTTGGTCATGGCCGCGTCGATGTCTGAGTCGCTGGGCTGTGGATTTTTGTCCAGCAGGGCCGCAGCGGCCATCAGCATGCCGCTTTGGCAATAGCCGCACTGAGGCACTTGCTCGGCGATCCAGGCCGCTTGCAGCGGGTGGGGTTTTTCTGCAGTGCCCAAAGATTCGATGGTTTTGATCGCCTGATGGGCCACCGCCGAGACGGGCATCACACACGAGCGCACGGGCTGACCGCCCACGTGCACCGTACAGGCTCCGCAAGCGGCAATGCCGCAGCCGAATTTGGTACCGGTGAGGTTCAGTTCGTCACGCAGCACCCACAGCAAAGGCATGCTCGGGTCTGAGCTTGTGCTGTGGCTTAGGCCGTTGATGTTCAGTTGCAAGGTGTTTTTCCGGTGAGTGAAGTCGTCATAATAAAAATGCGCTCATTTTTATGGCTGCAGAACACATGGCGTACCTTTCAAGTCACCGCCTTTTTGAGTGCAAAGCCGGCTTCTTGCCATTCGCCACTTTGCATGACTTGGCGCAAATGCTCTGCGGCCTGCCACACATCGGCATAGCTGATGTAAAGCGGCGTGAAGCCAAAGCGCAGGATGTCGGCGTGCAAGCCGCCATCACCTGCCCTAAAGTCACCGATGACGCCACGCGCGATCAGGGCTTGCACGATGGCGTAAGCGCCTTCAGCGCGGGTCAGGCTCACTTGCGAGCCCCGCCGGGCTTCCTCAGCCGGTGTGGCGATACCAAAGCCGTGGCTGTGCAAGCGCGTGCGCACCAACTGCATGAACAGGCCGGTGAGTGCCAATGATTTTTGACGCAGGGCAGTCATGCCGCCCAGTGGCTCGGCGGCCAACATGGTGTCCAGCCCGCAGTCGAGCGCGGTAAGGCTGAGGATGGGCTGTGTTCCGCATTGGAAGCGCGTGATGCCTTTGGCTGGTTGGTAATCAGGGGTGAAGGCAAAGGGCGCGGCATGGCCCCACCAACCGGCCAGCGGTTGCATGAATGGCAGGTCGGGGCGGTCACTGTGCTGCGGGTGCACCCACACAAAGGCAGGTGCGCCGGGGCCACCGTTGAGGAATTTGTAACCGCAGCCCACGGCAAAGTCGGCCCCCGAGCCCTTCAGGTCGAGCGGCACCGCACCTGCGCTGTGCGCGAGGTCCCACACCGTCAGGATGCCTTGCGCGTGGGCTTGTTCGGTGACAGCCTGCATGTTGTGCATGGCGCCTGTGCGGTAGTTCACATGCGTGAGCATGAGCACGGCCACATCGGCTTGCAAGGCGGCAGCGATTTCCTCGGCTTCCACCAGTTGCAGGGCGTAGCCGTGTTCGTTGCACAAGGCTTCGGCGATGTAGAGGTCCGTGGGGAAGTTGCTGCGCTCGCTGACGATTTTGGTTTTGTGCGGGTGGTCGGTTTTGGCGATGTGCAGCGCAGCGGCCAATACTTTGAACAGGTTGATCGAAGTGCTGTCAGCGGCCACCACTTCGCCGGGCTGAGCGCCGATGACTCGGGCGATTTTGTCTCCCACCCGCTGGGGCAGGGTGAACCAGTCTGCGCTGTTCCAGCTTTTGATCAGGTCGTTGCCCCATTCGTGGGTGATGGCATGGGCCACCCGCGCCAGGGCGGTTTTGGGCAGTGCGCCCAGCGAGTTACCGTCCAGGTAGATCACGCCTGCAGGGAGGTCAAATTGGTGGCGCAGGGACCGCAGTGGGTCTTGTGCATCCAGCAGTTCGCATTCTTGCAAGGTGGGGGTGAAAATCATGGTGGGCTACTTTGAAGCACGGCATCAAGCGTTCAGTGAGGGCAAGCCGTGGCGCCGGCGGGCTTGATCGCAAGCGGGGCTGCCTTCCTCAAATTCACGGCAGGGCGATGGCCGCCATTCGTAGATGCCGCAAATGGCTTTTTCGCCGGTTTTGCCATACAGCGCGGCGCAGCGCGGAGGGCTGTGGTCGGTGCCGCGCATGCGGCAGGTGTGCTCGGTGATGGGCGAGGCCAGGCCTGCAGGTACATGGCCGCCGCCTTCTTCGTATTCGTAGACCGAGAAGTCCACCCGGAAACTCACGCAGCATGCGCCGCAAGTGGTGCAGGCAGACATGTCAGGCCTTGACGCGTCCCAATAGCAAAAACTCCATGAGTGCTTTTTGTACATGCATGCGGTTTTCGGCTTCGTCCCAGACCACCGATTGCGGGCCGTCGATGACTTCAGCGCTGACTTCTTCGCCTCGGTGTGCGGGCAGGCAATGCATGAAAAGGGCATCGGGCTTGGCCACTTGCATCATGGCTTCGTCCACGCACCAATCGGCAAAGGCTTTTTTGCGTGCTTCGTTTTCGGCCTCGTAGCCCATGCTGGTCCACACATCGGTGGTGACCAGGTCGGCACCTCGGCAAGCGTCCTCAGGGTCTTTGAAAATTTTGTAGCTGTCGGCACTGCGCAAACCGGCCACGGCCTGGTCCACTTCATAGCCGCTGGGCGTGCTCAGGTGTACGGTAAAACCGAGCAACTCGGCCGCTTGCAGCCAAGTGTTGGCCATGTTGTTGCCGTCGCCCACCCAGGCCACCACTTTTCCCTTGAGGTATGAGGGGTCCGGTTGGCCTTGGCTGTCAAGGCCCCGGTGCTCCAGCAGAGTGAACAAGTCAGCCAAGATTTGGCAGGGGTGAAACTCGTTGGTCAGGCCGTTGACGACCGGCACGCGCGAGTGCGCGGCAAAGCGTTCGATCTTGTCCTGGCCGTATGTGCGAATCATGACGATGTCGGTCATGCGGCTGATGACGCGTGCGCTGTCTTCGATGGGCTCGGAGCGGCCCAGCTGGCTGTCGCCGGTGGTCAAGTGCACCACTGAGCCTCCGAGTTGGTACATGCCTGCTTCAAAGCTCACGCGGGTGCGGGTGCTGGCTTTTTCAAAAATCATGGCCAGCGTACGGTCGGCCAGTGGGTGGTATTTTTCGTAAGCCTTGAACTTGCGCTTGATCTCGGCAGCGCGTGCAAACAGGTGCGCGTACTCGTCGGCTGTGAGATCAGTGAACTGGAGGTAGTGCCGCACAGGCACCGGTGGTGTCAGGCTCATGCGGTTTCTGCCAAAAAGGTTTTGATCAGGGGCACCAAAATGGCGACCACTTCGTCGGCCTCGGCCTCGGTCATGATCAATGGAGGGACTAACCGGATCACGCTGTCGGCCGTCACGCTCAGCAAAAGACCGGCTTCAGCTGCCCGTGTCCAAATGGCGCCGCAAGGGCGATCCAGCTCGATGCCCAGCATCAGGCCCTGGCCGCGAACTTCTTTCAAACCTTGCACGCCGACCAACGCTTTCTCCAGCGCGCCACGCAAATGTGCGCCCACTTTGGCTGCGTTGGCCATCAGGCCGTCTTTTTCCATGATGCGTATGGTCTCGACCCCCGCCCGCATGGCCAGCGGGTTGCCGCCGAAAGTGGTGCCGTGGTTGCCAGGCTGGAAGATGTGGGCGGCCTTGGGCCCAGCCACCACCGCGCCAATCGGCACGCCCGAGCCCAGGCCCTTGGCCAATGGCATCACGTCGGGGACGATACCCGCCCACTGGTGGGCAAACCATTTGCCGGTGCGGCCCATGCCGCACTGCACTTCGTCGATCATCATCAACCAGTCTTTCTGGTCGCACAGCGCGCGCACTTGCTGCAGGTATTCGATGCGCATCGGGTTGATGCCGCCTTCACCCTGAATGGTTTCCATGAACACGGCCACCACATTGGGGTTGCCTTCGGTGGCTTTTTTCAGGGCCTCGATGTCATTGACCGGGACGCGCAAAAAGCCGTCGAGCATGGGGCCAAAGCCTTTTTTCAGTTTTTCGTTGGCGGTGGCGCTCAGGGTGGCGATGCTGCGGCCGTGAAAGGCTTTTTCATAGACCACGATTTCAGGCTTGTCGATGCCTTTGTCATGACCGTATTTGCGGGCCAACTTGATGGCCGCCTCATTGGCTTCAAGGCCTGTGCAGCAAAAGAAAACATTGGTCATGCCCGACATTTCCACCAGCTTGGCCGCCAATACCTCGGCGTTGGGCACATGAAAGTAATTGCAGCTGTGGATCATCTTGCCCAGCTGGTCTTGCAGCGCGGGAACCAAGTCAGGGTGGTTATGACCCAATGTGTTCACTGCAATGCCGGCCAGCGCATCCAAGTAGGATTTGCCATTGATGTCCCAAACACGGCAACCCTGACCATGGCTGAGTGCGATCGGCAGTCGGCCATAGGTGTTCATGGTGTGCGGTGAGGCGGCTTCAATGTGAGCGGACATGCGTGAACTCCTGAAATAAAAATCGGCCCAATACTTTAGGGCCGCTGAGTGATTATTTTAGAGGCAGATGACCAGGGCTTTTAAGGTCTTGCATATGGCCTCAAGTCTTATATAAGATATAATACTTTTCGTGCGAAAACATCGGCGATCCCGGTGTTTTTGGTGTCCACTTCAACCCCTCTATCCGATGGTTTTTAACTCCGCCAAAGAAGTCTTTATTCAGGGCATTACCCATGACGGAAAGACCTTCAGGCCCAGTGATTGGGCTGAACGTTTGGCGGGTGTGATGAGCCAGTTTCGGCCAGGCGGTGCTGTTCCTGGCAGCCACTTGAGTTATTCCCCTTGGTGCATTCCCACCACAATGGGCAACGTCAAATGCGTGGTGGTACACCATGACCTGCGCGATCACGATGTCATGGCCTGGGACTTCGTGATGAACTTCGCGCGTGACAATGATTTGCAAGTGGCAGAAGCTTGCTTGCTGCCTGACCCGCCCCCCAAAAAGTAAGACTCAAGAATTGACCGCCCAAGAGCGGTTTTTTTTATTGCCAGCACGATTTGATTCAATAGGTTGCGGTGAATCTCGCTGAGTTGCGCCAAGTCAACCCCAGCCAATCTGCCAATAAGACATGAAAAAACCGCCGTTGGTTTGCACCAAGGCGGTTCAGTGTTCGCGGACAGCGCACCCGTTTCAAACGGCAGCAAGGACAAAGCCTCGCCGGGCTGTTGATCTGGTAGAGCGGATCAGGCTGCGGCAAGAGCCAAAGTTTTCACTTTGGCACTCAGGCGGCTCTTATCGCGAGCAGCCTTGTTTTTGTGGAAGATGCCCTTGTCGGCAATGGTGTCCACCACGGTTTGCATCTTGGCAAACAACTCAGTGGCTTTGGTTTTGTCACCAGCCAAGACTGCCTTTTCGACGTTCTTGACAGCGGTGCGGTATTTAGAACGCAGCGAGGAGTTTGCAGCGTTGATCTTGACGTCTTGGCGGACGCGTTTGCGGCCGGAAGCAAGACGGGGGTTTTTCTTTTTGGGTTTAGCGGATGCCATGTAAATAATCTTTCAGTGTCTGAGGATGATGTCCAGCGAACCCGGCATTCTAGCAGACTGACAAATGCTTTCGGACTGGCCGATTGGTCTCTCTTCGCTCAGAGACTTGGGGTCTTTCGTGTTCGGCTTGGGGGCCGCTACACTCGCCCACTGTGAGCCTACTCAGATCCGCCTCTGTTGTGTCCATTTTCACCCTGGCCTCTCGGGTCACGGGTTTGGTGCGCGAATTGCTCATGGCGTCGATGTTTGGTGCCAGTGCCTTGACCGACGCCTTCAATGTGGCTTTTCGAATTCCAAATTTATTTCGTCGCTTGTTTGCCGAAGGGGCTTTCAGTCAAGCCTTTGTGCCGGTGCTGGCCGCCAGCCGAGCCCAGCACGGCGACGAAGCCACACGGGAGGTGATCGACAGCGTGGCCACAGCCTTGGCCTGGTCGGTGTTGGTTTTGTCGGTCTTGGGTGTGCTGGTATCGCCTTGGTTGGTGTGGGCCATGGCCAGTGGTTTGCAGCAAGACCCCCGAGGTTACGGCGCGGCCGTCAACATGACGCGCTGGATGTTCCCCTATGTTGCTTTCATGTCGATGGTGGCTTTGTCGGCCGGCATTTTGAACACTTGGAAGCGTTTTGCAGTGCCGGCCGCAACCCCTGTGTTGCTGAACGTGAGCGTGATTGGAGCCACTTGGTGGTTGGCACCTTGGTTTGAACGACAAGGCATTGAGGCCATTTTCGCCTTGCCTGTAGGTGTGATGACCGGTGGTGTGTTGCAGTTGGCTTTGCAGATACCTGCATTGGCCCGGTTGGGCTTGTTGCCCCGTTTGGGCCTTCGACCCTCCGCTGCCAAAAAAGCCTGGACCAACCCCGCCACCTTGAACATCCTGCGGCTCATGGGGCCCGCCTTGCTCGGCGTAGGGGTGGCCCAAATTTCCTTGTTGATCAATACGCAAATTGCCTCGCACTTGGCGCCTGGCAGTGTCAGTTGGCTGACGTATGCCGATCGCCTGATGGAGTTCCCTACTGCTATTTTGGGGGTGGCGCTTGGGGTGGTGCTGATGCCGCAGTTGGCCACAGCCAAGGCCAATGGAGACGATGACCGTTATGCAGCCATGTTGGATTGGGGTTTGCGCTTGGTTTTGCTTTTGGCCTTGCCTTGCGCTGCTGCGCTGTTGGTGTTTTCTCAACCCTTGGTGTCGGTGCTTTACCACTATGGGGCGTTTACCGATCGCGATGTGCAGCAAACCACATTGGCTTTGACGGGTTATGGTGTGGGCCTTTTGGGGCTGGTGGCCATCAAAGTTTTGGCGCCGGGTTATTACGCCAGCCAAGACATTCGGACGCCGGTACGCATCGCGGTGGTGGTGCTGGTGTTGACCCAAATTTTCAATCTGATTTTGGTGCCATTTTTAGCCCATGCTGGACTGGCTTTGTCCATCGGTTTAGGGGCATTGGTCAACGCACTTTGGCTGTTGTGGGGTTTGGTGCGCAAGGGCGTTTACAAACCACAGCCAGGCTGGTGGCGTTTTGCCTTGCAGGTGGTACTGGCAACGGTGTTGTTGACAGCCCTGTTATGGGTGGCCGCCCATCATCTGAATTGGGTGGGCATGCGCCAAGAAGCCTGGTCCCGCATCGGTTGGATGGTGCTTGTATTGATGAGCGCTGGCTTGCTTTATTTCAGTGTATTGTGGGCCACGGGTCTCAGGCTCAAGTCCTTCCTCAAGCGTTGAAACTTCATTCATGACTTTGAATCTGTCACCGTTGACCCCTTTGAGCTACTTCGCCAGTTTGGTGCAGAGCGATGACCAGTTTCCCTTGATGGAAGCCGCAGCGAGCTTGGCCCAAGACGAAGAGCCTGCGCTGGACGTGCAGCAGGTGCTGGACGACGTGGCACGCTTACTCAAAAGGGTCACGGCGCGCATGCCCGATGACGCCGATGACCTGACCCGTTTGGCCATATTGACGCAGGTTTTTTACAAAGACCTCGGATTTGGCGTCAACGCCAACGATTACTACGCCCCTGAAAACAGTTACATCAACGATGTGTTGAGGACGCGCCGTGGCATCCCGATTTCTTTGGCCGTGATTTGGCTGGAGTTGGCCCAGGCACTCGACTTGCAAGCGCAAGGAGTTTCTTTCCCGGGTCATTTTTTGGTCAAGGTGTCGTTGGATGGGGGCTTGGTGGTCCTTGATCCCCTATCGGGCGAGTCCTTGGGCTTGGACAACTTGGCCGAGCGATTGAGCCCTTATCGCGACCCCATCGACCAGAAAGCCGCCCCGGACTTGGACGACGGAGAGACACCCTTGGGTTTGTATTTGCAAGCTTGCCCACCGCGCGATCTGTTGGCCCGAATGCTGCGCAACTTGAAAGAAATTTTCAGGTCACAAGAGGATTGGCCTCGCATGTTGCAAGTGCAAGACCGGTTGGTGATTTTGTTGCCTGAGGCCTGGACCGCGCGGCGTGATCGGGGTTTGGTGCATGCTGAGATGGGTCAGGTGCACGAAGCCTTGCAGGACTTGAGGATTTACTTGGATGCTGCACCTTCGGCGCCGGACACAGCGGCGCTCAGGGAACGGGTAAGCGAGCTCTCCGGCCTTTGATCGCCCAACTTTTTGTAGGCAGGCCCCTGCTCAAATCCAGCGCACAGAAACGTTTTAAAAGACGAGTTTTGAATACGATCAGGCAACCAACACTTGTGCTGTGTCGCCTTGAGGTGCAATGCGGCCAATCGTGTAGACCTGCTCACCAGATGCACGCAGGGTTGCGGCGCAGGCTTGGGCCTCGGTTTCGTCAATCACCACCACCATGCCAATGCCGTTGTTGAAGGTCCGGTTCATTTCGACGTCATCAATGCCTGCAGTCGCTTGCAGCCAAGCGAACAATTCAGTTTGTGGCCAGCTGCCTTTTTGCAGGTGCGCAGCCAGGCCGTCGGGCAGAACGCGAGGGATGTTTTCCAGCAAACCGCCGCCCGTGATATGGGCCAGTGCTTTGATAGGGTGTGCCGCCAGCGCGGCCAAGACGTTCAACACATAAAGCCGTGTGGGAGCCATCAGGGCTTGTTTGAACGGTTGGCCGTCCAGCGTGGCGGGGGCGTTGGTGCCAGCGCGTTCAATGCATTTGCGCACCAAACTGAAACCATTGGAGTGCACGCCGCTGGAGGCCAGGCCCAAAACCACATCGCCTGCTTTCACATTCTGGCCTGTCAAAATTTTGGATTTTTCGACCGCCCCCACCGCAAATCCGGCCAAGTCGTATTCGCCAGCAGGGTACATGCCGGGCATCTCGGCGGTTTCACCGCCAATCAGAGCGCAGCCAGACAATTCGCAGCCTTTGGCAATGCCACCCACCACGGCAGCGGCGGTGTCGACATCCAGCTTGCCGCATGCAAAGTAATCGAGGAAAAACAACGGCTCAGCACCTTGCACGAGCACATCGTTCACGCTCATGGCCACCAAATCGATGCCCACGGTGTCGTGCATGTCCCACTCAAACGCCAGCTTGAGTTTGGTGCCCACCCCGTCGGTACCGCTGACCAGTACAGGCTCTTTGTAGCGTTTGGGCACCTCAAAGAGCGCGCCAAAACCGCCGATGCCAGCCAGTACGCCTTCGCGCATGGTTTTTTTGGCCAAGGGCTTGATGCGCTCAACCAGAGCATCTCCCGCGACAATGTCGACGCCAGCGTCTTTGTAAGAAAGTGGGGTTTGGGTCATGGTTTTGGCCCGCATGGGGCATTCAGAGTGAAGCAGGGGCCTATCAATGAGCCGGCAGACTAAAATCAAGGCCTATTTTAAGGCTTGACCCAGTCCCACCATGGCCTTGCCTGACAAAACACACCAACCCATGCAAGCACCCCTTCCTTTTTTGATGACCCGATTGGCCGCATGGTTGGGTGTGGGCTTGGTTCTGGCCGTGGTTTTTTGGTTGCTGGCGCCGGTCTTGGCGCCCTTTGTCATCGCTGCGGTATTGGCTTATGTTTTGCATCCTTTGGTGCTCAAATTGGAGAGGCTTGCCGGCCCACGCTTGCCCCGCGCTTTGGCCGTTGTCTTGGTTGAAGCCGTAGCGCTGCTGGCACTTTTGGGGTTGTTGTTGCTTTTGGTGCCAATCTTGGTGCGCGAATGGCCCTTGCTGCAGCAGCAATTGCCGGTCTTGCTGGACCGTATGGGTGGGGTGATCAACCCCTTGTTGGCCCAACTGGGTTTGAACATCTCTTTGGACGTTGCCGAGCTCAGAAACCATTTGGTCACCTATTTGAGTGCCAACCGGGAGGACTGGTGGGCACCATTGATGTCCTCGCTCAAGCTGGGTGGGAGTGTGGCCTTGGCCTTGGCCGGTTATGCGGTGCTGGTGCCTGTAGCCTTGTTTTACATGCTTTACGACTGGACGCGTCTGGTGAACAGCGTTTTGGTGCTGGTTCCCCCCTCTTGGCGGGAGCGTTTTGACAGTTTCATGCACGACTGCGACTTGGTCTTGGGCGAATACCTGCGGGGGCAACTTTTGGTGATGTTGGCTTTGGCGGTCTTCTACACCGTGGGTTTGGGCCTGTTTGGTCTGGATTTGGCCTTGCCCATTGGTGTGTTCACTGGCTTGGCCGTGTTTGTGCCTTATCTGGGCTTTGGACTTGGTTTGGTTTTGGCCTTGTTGGCAGGCTTGTTGCAATTCGCCTCGGCACAAGCGCTGGTCATGGTGGCCGTGGTCTACGGGCTCGGGCAGTTGCTTGAAAGTTTCGTGCTCACGCCCCGATTGGTGGGTGAGCGCATTGGCTTGCACCCGCTCGCTGTCATTTTGTCATTGATGGCTTTTGGTCAGGTGTTCGGCTTTGTGGGTGTCTTGATGGCTTTGCCTGCAAGTGCGGTTTTGTTGGTGGGCTTGCGCAGACTGCGAGATCAGTACCTGCAAAGCGATCTCTACCAAAAAAGCGGCTCGGGTGCGTCAGAGCAGGGGCCTGATCAGGCATGAAGCAGTTGGCTTTGGACATCGGCTTGGCCTCAAAGCCAACGTTGGGAAATTTTTTCCCGGGCCCCAATGCCGACGCTTTGAACCATTTGCGTTTGTGGACGGCTTCGAGCAGCCGCGCGCCAGTGCCCACGTACATTTGGGGTGAAAGCGGTTCCGGTAAAACGCATTTGTTGCACGCTGTTCACCATGTCTTGAACGAGCAGGGCGTCCAAGTCGGCTGGCTGGACGCCCACACCATGAATCCGCCAGAGTTCCACGACGATTGGGCGGTGGTGTTGATGGACGACGTGCATTTGTACAACGCTGAGCAACAGCACACGGCATTCAATTGGTTTGTGAACGCGCTGACCCCTCGAACAGGTTTGCCGCGCTGGGTCCTGGCGACAGGGGCATTGCCGCCCGCTGATTTGAAGCTGCGCGATGACCTGCGCAGCCGTTTGGGTTGGGGCCGCGTGGATGCCCTTCAGGTGTTGGACGAGTCTGAGCGCCGCGCTGTGCTGCGCCAAGAGGCCGATGCTCGGGGACTTTTTTTGAGCGATGAGGTCATGTCCTACATGCTCAATCGCTTTTCGCGTGATTTGGGCAGTCTGATGCAGCTGCTCGACCACCTGGACCACTATGCTTTGCAAACGCAGCGCGCGCTGACCATTCCACTGGTGCGCGCCATGCTGGAGAATGAATGAAACTCGCCCTCTTCGACTTGGACCACACCTTGTTGCCGCTGGACTCTGACCACACTTGGGGCGTGTTCACGACAGAAATGGGCTGGACCGATCCAGCGGTTTTCAGTCAACGCAACGATGAGTTCTATGCCCATTACCAAGCAGGTACGCTGGACATTCATGACTACGTACGCTTTGCCACCCGCGCAGTGCGAGAACGCGGCGCAGCCGAGGCTGCGCAGGCGCATGCTCGCTACATGGACGAAGTGATCCGTCCGCGGATCACGCCCGAGGCGCTGTCGCTGGTACGATCGCACCAGCACGCGGGTGACACGGTTGTGATCGTGACCGCCACCAACGAGTTTGTGACCCGCCCGATTGCCCAGGCCTTCGGGGTCAGCGAATTGATCGCGGTAGACCTGGAACGCGATGCCAGCGGCTGGATCACGGGC
Organism: Akkermansia muciniphila; assembly: GCA_943331105.2. GTDB lineage: Bacteria > Pseudomonadota > Gammaproteobacteria > Burkholderiales > Burkholderiaceae_C > Limnohabitans_A. The sequence continues at coordinate 183,878 of CALQKH020000002.1, read as the reverse complement.
GAGATCCGTGGCATCCCGTCGTTCAGGGAGGGTAAAGTCATCCGGGTTTCGCATTGGTTGGACCAAAAAGGTTTGGGCTGGAGCGACGTGGAAATGACGTTCTACTCGGACTCCATGAACGACTTGCCCCTTCTGGAAAAAGCCCACCATCCGGTGGCAACGAACCCTGACGCTCGGTTGCGTCAACTGGCCACGGAACGCGGCTGGCGCATCCTCGACCTCTTTCAAGAATGATCAAACAATTCATCGACAAGCTGATGGGCAAGACGCCCAAAAACAGCAAGCCCCACTTTGGCCGCCGCACCGAGGTGCCCGCATCGGTGCATGGCATTGACCCGAACCTGGTAGACGAGCGCGCCATCCACGTGACACGCACACTGCAACAAGCGGGGTTTGAGGCCTACATCGTGGGCGGCGCGGTACGAGACCTGCTGCTGGGCCTGCGCCCCAAAGACTTTGATGTAGCCACCGATGCCACGCCCGAACAGGTCAAGGGCCTGTTTCGACGTGCTTTCATCATTGGGCGTCGCTTTCGCATCGTCCATGTGGTGTATGGCCGAGGGCGTGACAACGAGGTGATTGAGGTCTCTACTTTCAGGGCGCACCTGGACAACGTGGCCGCAGAACAGGTCAAAGGCAATGAGCGCACCAGCAAGCGTCAACTTGAAGGCATGCAGCACGCAGTCGATTCCAGTGGTCGCGTTTTGCGCGACAACGTTTGGGGCCCGCAAGATGAAGACGCCACGCGCCGTGACTTCACGGTGAACGCCATGTACTACGACCCCGAGTCGCAAATCGTGGTGGACTACCACGGCGGCATTCAGGATTCGAAAAAGCGCGTGTTGCGCATGATCGGCGACCCGGTGGCGCGTTACCGCGAAGACCCGGTGCGCATCATCCGTGCCGTGCGTTTTTCGGCCAAACTCAATCCGTTGGGCTTCAAACTTGAAGCCAAAACAGCCAAGCCTTTGGCCCAGTCCGCGACTTTGTTGGCCGACGTGCCGCAAAGCCGCCTGTTTGACGAGATGCACAAGCTGCTGCAAACCGGGCACGCCCTGGCCTCGATTGCACAGCTGAAAAATTTGGGCTTGGCCACCGGTATTTACCCCCTGCTGGATGTGGTGGTGGAGCGGGCCGACAGCGCTTTTGTGCAAGTGGCCCTGGCCGATACCGACCGCCGCGTGGGCGAGGGCAAGCCCGTGGCGCCGAGCTTTTTGCTCGCTTGCGTGCTGTGGGCCGATGTGCGAGAGGGCTGGGCCAAGCGCTTGGCGCGCAAGGAGCACCCGCACCCGGCTTTGCAAGATGCCATCGATGAAGTGTTTGATGCGCGCATTGGCGATGTGTCCGGGCGCGGCAAGCTGGCCGCTGACATGCGCGAGATCTGGATGATGCAGCCGCGCTTTGAAAAGCGCGTGGGCAGCACGCCTTTTGGCTTGGTCGAGCAGCCACGCTTTCGCGCAGGCTTTGACTTCTTGCGATTGCGTGCCGACATTGAAGAGGTCGACATCCGTTTGGCCGACTGGTGGCAAGAGTTCAGCATGGCCAGTGACTCGGAGCGTGAAGACTTGATACAAGCGGCCAAGGCAGAACAGCAGATGGCACAAGCCGCCAAACCGCGCGTGCGTCGTGCACCTCGCCCCGAGGGTGCTGCTGCGTCTGCAGCCACAGAATCAAGGCCTGAAGACACGGCACCCGATCATGCACAAGAGGGTGCGCCCAAAAAGCGTCGCCGCCGTCGCCGCAAACCGGGTGAAAGTGGCGATGCGGGCAGTCAATCAACAGAACCCCAGTTTTGATCGACTGGGCGCTTGAATTTCGGCCATGCCCCAGTTACAAAAAGCCCCCGTCATGGCTTACGTGGCGTTGGGTGCCAATCTGGGCGAAGCCCAACAAACAGTGCTTCGGGCATTTGATGCGCTGGCGCTTTTGCCGGGCACCCAGCTGACCGCTCGGTCGAGTCTTTATCGCACGGTCCCCCATGAGGCGCTAGGACCTGATTTTGTCAATGCGGTGGCCGAAATTGCCACCCGATTGAGTGCGCCTGATCTATTGGACGCCTTGCTCAGCCTAGAACATCAAGCGGGTCGCTTGAGGCCTTACTCCCATGCCCCGCGTACTTTGGATCTTGATTTGTTGTTTTACGGGGATGCCCGCGTGCAAAGTCCTCGTTTGACTTTGCCCCACCCCCGGTGGACCGAGCGTGCATTTGTCTTGGTGCCTTTGGCAGATGTTTGCCCAAGCCTTGTTGCGCAAGAGTTGCTGGCAGCGGTTGCTGATCAGCAGATTGAGCGTTTCTCGCAGCCGGATAGCCTCACTGGCTGATCAGGCGGGCCGCTTCAATCTGGAATTCAAAATAACGTTGGAAGCTGAAGACCAAGCTGGACATCATGACGGTTGTGCCCAGCAGCAAAGCCGTGACAATGCCGATGATGGTGGCCCATTGCGTTTGGCCTGCCGGGTTCAGAGCTTCGGCTTGCGGGTTGAAACGGGCATTCCATTTTTCAATGGACATGAGCCCATAAAAAATCGCAGTCATGGCGCAACCGGCCAAGGTAAAGCCCAGCAAGGGAATCAACATCCAACTGAGCGTGTCGTCTTGTCCAAACTGCTTGACCCGTTCCAAACCATAAAACCCCAACGCGGTCGGGATAGGCAACATCCACGCCAACATGTCTTTGAAGCCGTGAAGGTAGAAGCGGTGCAAGCCCAACGGGCCTCCCCAAAAAGCCAACCAAGTCGCGAGAGTTTTATTTTTCATGCTTTGATTATTGCGGAGCCTTGCTGTCACCTGCACCCAAAGGCTTTTCCATCATCACCACATCCAGCCAGCGGTCAAATTTCCAACCGCACGATTTGAGCGTCCCAACATGGCCAAAGCCCAATGCACGGTGTAACCCAATGGAGCCTGCATTGGCCGAATCACCGATGACCGCTAAAAGCTTTCGAACGCCCGCGCGTTCAGCTTGAGCGCATAACTCGGCCAGCAAAGCCTTGCCCAAGCCGTTTCGGTGCGCATCCGGCGCCATGTAGATCGAGTCTTCGGCAGAAAATCGATAGGCTGGGCGTGGTTTGAACCAATTGCAATAAGCAAATCCGATCACACGGCCTTCGTCTTCAACCACCAAATATGGCAAACCCTTGGACAGCACGTCTTCTCGCCGGTTGGCCATGTCGACCTCGTTGGGAGGATCTATTTCGAAGGTACCCGTGCCGGTGAGGACGTGGTGCCGGTAGATGGCGGTAATGGCGGTGACGTCTTCGTCACGGCTGGGTCGGATCAGAGGCAAGGCAAGGCTCCCGTTGTATAATGGTGGGCTTTTCAGTGTGTCAATGGCCGGGTGGCCACTTGCGTGTCTCAAACTCTGAAAGAAAACGGGTTTCCCGGCAATTGTTCCGGAGAGACCCAACCACCCAAGGATAAATCATGGTTGTTATTCGTTTGAACCGCGGCGGCTCTAAGGCACGTCCATTCTTCAACATCGTCGTTGCTGACAAGCGCGTGCGTCGCGATGGCCGCTTCCTCGAGCGCATTGGTTTCTACAACCCTACAGCCAAAGGCGGCGAAGAAGGTCTGCGCATTGCTCAAGACCGCTTGACCTACTGGAAAGGCGTTGGCGCTCAGGCATCTCCCACCGTGGAACGCCTGATCCGTCAAGCTGGCAAAACAGCTGCCTGATCAGCCCAGCAAGGTCATGCACCCGTCTTTGGAAAGTGCCGCTTTGCCGGCCGATGCCATCGAAATCGGGCGCATTACCGATGCATGGGGCATCAAAGGCTGGTTCAAGGTCTTGCCCCACAGCGCCTCCCCTGAGGCGCTTTTTTCATCCAAGGCTTGGTTTTTGTTGCCGCCTGATCGGCCTATGAAACCCAAGCGTTCGACTGCAACGGCTTCAGCGCCGGTCTCTCAGACGAACTGGAACGAGCCTTTGCTGCTCCCCATCAAAGAAGTCAAGAACCACTCCGATTCGGTGGTGGCCTGCGCTCATGGCCTGGAAGACCGCAATGCGGCTGAGTCTTTGCGCGGCGCACGCATTTTTGTGCCACGTTCCAGTTTCCCAGCCGCCGCCGATGGCGAGTACTACTGGGTCGATTTGCTGGGCTTGCAAGTGGTTAATCGCGAGGGTCTTGACTTGGGTCAAGTGCGAGATCTCATGTCCACGGGCCCGCAAACGGTGTTGGTCATCGAGGCAGCGCCTGAAACCGAAGGCGGTAAAGCTTTGGAGCGCATGATCCCCTTTGTTTCGGCCTTTGTTGATGGTGTTGACTTGCCTGGCAAGCGCATCACTGTTGACTGGCAGCCCGATTACTGAGTTGTATTCGGCCGTAGAGGGCCATCCCCATGCGCTTTGACATCATCACGCTGTTTCCCGAGCTCTTTGCGCCGCTCTTGACCAGCGGTATCACCCGCCGCGCCTATGAGGCCGGATTGGTTGATGTTCATCTGTGGAACCCCCGCGACCACGCCGAAGGCAATTACCGCCGTGTCGATGACCGTTCTTTTGGCGGTGGTCCTGGCATGGTCATGATGGCCGAGCCGTTGTTCAAGTGTTTGAGCGCGATCAGAGACGATCGGAGAGAAGCAGAACCCGCACCCTTGGTGCTGTTTTCGCCCATAGGCCAAGCTTTGAACCACACTGCCGTGGCGCAATGGTCAGCCAGCGCGGGTGCTGTGTTGTTGTGTGGCCGTTACGAAGGCGTTGACCAACGTTTCATAGACCAGTATGTTGACCAACAAATCAGCTTGGGCGACTTTGTGCTCTCGGGAGGCGAAATCGCGGCGATGGCCCTGCTGGATGCTTTAGCCCGTTTGCAGCCGGGTGTGTTGAACGACGAGGGAAGCCATCAACTGGACAGCTTCAATCCGTCGCTCGATGGTTTGCTGGACAGCCCGCATTACACCCGCCCCGAAGTTTGGCAAGGCCATGCTGTACCGCCTGAATTGATGTCGGGCCACCACGCGCACATCGAACGGTGGCGGCGCGAACAAAGCCTGAGTTTGACGGCCATTCACCGCCCCGAATTGCTGGAGCAGGCCCGACAGCTTGGCAAGCTCAGCCGTCAAGACGAGTCTTCGCTCCAGAGGTTAAAAGCCAACATGACCCAAGTTGCACAGCCCAGTCCAAAGAAAAAGCTATAATCAAGGGCTTTTCGATCCTCTACCCGCCGCGATCTGGTTCAGTCATGTTGTATGCATGGCCCTTACAACACAGAACGCCCCTTGTGTAGCGAGGCATGATCGGACGGAGTTCAAAAATGAATTTGATTCAAACTCTTGAGCAGGAAGAAATTGCCCGTTTGGGTAAAGTGATTCCTGAATTTGCCCCCGGCGACACCGTGATCGTCAGCGTCAACGTGGTGGAAGGTGCGCGCAAGCGTGTCCAAGCCTACGAAGGTGTTGTGATCGCCAAGCGTAACCGTGGTCTGAACAGCGGCTTCACTGTGCGCAAGATCTCCAGTGGCGAAGGTGTGGAGCGTACGTTCCAGACTTACAGCCCTGTGATCGCCAGCATTGAAGTCAAGCGCCGTGGTGATGTGCGCCGCGCCAAGTTGTACTACCTGCGTGACCGCAGCGGCAAGTCGGCTCGTATCAAAGAAAAGTTGCCCCAGCGCAAAGCAGCACCTGCTGTCAAAGCGTAAAGCCTTTTCGGCCCAATGAAAAACCGCCCGGGTTTGCGCCCAGGGCGGTTTTTTTATGGGCACGTTCAAAGCGATCAAACCATCAAATTTTGATGCTCAAGAAAAAAGGTCTTGCCGGTGAGGGCAAGACCTTTCATAGGATCTTGAAGTCCTGGGATCGGCCCAGGAATACGATCAACCGCGAGTGATTTTCAAGACACGGGTACCGCCGCGCTTGCCAGCAGGGCCATCGCCTGCAGCATGTGGTTTGAAGTTGCCGGCGCCAAATTGCTTGGGGCCACGGGCAAACTTGTCACCGGCGCCGGCGGCACCGCGTGGTGCTGGACGGGCTGCGTTGCGGTTGTCACCGCCGCGCTCTTCCCAACGGCCACCTTGACGAGGACCGTCTTGACGCGCGTCTTGACGCGGGGCAGGGCGGCTATCGCCTTTGTCCCAAGGATGGGCTGGAGCCGCACGCTGTTCAAAACGGTCACCGCCGCGGTTGTCATGACGGCTGTCGCCACGAGGGGCATCAAAACGACCACCACCTTCTTTGCGGGCGTCAAAGCGTGGCTGCTCGTCGCGGAAGTTGCCACGCGGAGCGCGGTTATCAAAACCACCACCATGGTCACGGTCGCGGTTACCACCGAAGTCGCGACCGCCCGGGACAGGACGACCACCACGGAAACCGCCACCGGCATTGGCGTAATTGCGCTCACCACCAAAGCGGTCACCGCCACGTCCCATGGGCTTGCGGGCTTCAGGCATGCGAACCTTGGGCTCCAGGCCCGGAATCACTTCGGCCTTGAAGGGCTGCCGTGTGTAGGACTCGATGTCCCCGATCTTGCGGCGGTCACGGATCTCAGCAAAGGTCACGGCCAAGCCATCGCGACCAGCACGGCCTGTGCGGCCAATGCGGTGTGTGTAGTCTTCGGCTTTCATCGGCAGGCCGAAGTTGAACACGTGGGTGATGGTGGGCACGTCAATGCCGCGAGCGGCCACATCGGTGGCGACCAAAATCTGAACTTGGCCATTGCGCAGCGCCATCAAGCGGCGGTTGCGGATGCCCTGGCTCAAAGCGCCGTGCAGGGCCACAGCAGAAAAGCCGTCTTGCTGCAAGTCTGCGGCCAAGCCGTCGCATTCGATTTGGGTGCTGGAGAACACGATGGCTTGGTCAATCGTGGCGTCACGCAACCAGTGGTCAAGCATCTGGCGCTTGTGTTGAGCGTTATCAGCCCAAAACAACACCTGCTTGATGTTGTTGTGCTTTTCCTGGGGGTTGTCGATTTGGATTTTTTGGACCGAAGAGCCGCCGTCGTGCATGACACGCATCGCCAATTGTTGAATGCGTGGCGCAAAGGTGGCGCTGAACATCATGGTCTGGCGACGCTGGCTGGTCATGTCGTTGATGTCAGCCAAGTCGTCCGAGAAGCCCAAGTCGAGCATGCGGTCGGCCTCGTCCACAACCAAAAATTGCACCTTGTCCAGCTTGATTTGCATGGACCGTTGCAGGTCGAGCAAACGGCCAGGGGTGGCCACCACCAAGTTGGCATTTTGCAACTTGGCAATTTGCAATTGGTATGGAATGCCGCCGACCACGTTGGCCACGCGCAGACCGCGTGTGTGCTTGACCAGTTCAATGGCGTCTTGCGCCACTTGCTGGGCCAACTCGCGAGTGGGGCACAAGATCAGCGCACCAGGTGTTGGGGCCTTGAAGTTGCGTGGGTTGGTAGGGTCTTTGCGTTTGGCGCGTTTGGGGGCTGGTTCACCTTTGGCTACGGCATCGGCGCAGGCCTGGTCAAATTCAGCGCGCTCGGCGGCTTCTTGATCGGCCATTTGCTGAATCAGCGTGTGCAGCACGGGCAGCAAGAAGGCTGCGGTTTTGCCGCTGCCGGTCTGGCTGGAAACCATCAAGTCGGTGTAGCCATTGGACTTGCCGTCTTTGGAGCCACCCGCTGTGGGCAATGCCAAGGGAATGGCGCGCAATTGCACGGCGGTAGGCTGGGTGTAGCCCAGATCGGCCACGGCTTGAACCAGTTCAGGGGCTAGGCCCAGTTCGATGAAGCCATTGGGCACATCAGAGATGGCTTCAATTTCTTCGGCCACTTCAGTCGTGGCTTCTTGTAATGCATCAGGGACAACCTCGGCCGCTGCGGCGACCATGATTTCGGTGGCCAAGTTTTTCTGGGCGGCTTGAGCAGTCGTATCGTCGGTCATGGATGTGATTTGGGCAGGCGACAAGTCGTCCTGCACTGTGTTCAAAGTGTCAGTCATGTGTGTGTATAAAACTCGCACGGAACAACGGCCGCTAACAGATAACTGTTGCTGATGGCCGCAGGCACCGCAAGGTTGAAAAAACATCAACCATCAAACGGTGCTCGCGAGTGGCGCTTGGCATGTTGCCTGGCCGCTGTGAGTGACCCTATCTTTGGGTCAAGGCATGAAGGGAGATGTGAGAAATGCAGCACCTGTAGTGCAGCAAGATAACAATTATGACATGACCCAAAGAAAAAATCTAGGGTTTTCCCTGAAAAATTTCAAAGTCGAATGAATTGATCACGGTAATGCGTCAATTCATCAATGGATTCATGCACATCGGCCAGTGCCGTGTGCTTTTGCTGTTTTTTGAAACTGGCGTAGACCTCAGGCTTCCAGCGACGCGACAGTTCCTTGAGCGTGCTCACATCCAAGTTTCGGTAGTGAAAAAACGCTTCCAACTTGGGCATGAACTTGACCAAAAAGCGGCGGTCCTGGCTGATGGTGTTGCCGCAAAGAGGTGAACTGTTCTTGGGGACGTACTTTTTCAAAAAGGCCAGGATTTGTTCTTCGGCATCGGCTTCGCTGGTGGTCGAGGCCTTCACCTTGTCGATCAACCCACTCTTGCCGTGTGTGCCCTTGTTCCATTTGTCCATTTGATTGAGCAGTTCATCACTTTGGTGAATGACCAGAACAGGGCCTTCGATTCGGGGGGACAGGTGTGGGCCGGTCACGATCACGGCAATTTCAAGCAAGCGTTCTTTTTCAGGGTCGAGGCCCGTCATTTCGCAATCGATCCAAACCAAGTTTTGATCGGACTTTGGCAGCTCTGCAACTTCAGTGGAGGGGGTGTGGGGGTTCGCATCAGACATGCCAAGATTGTCGCCGATGCCATGAGCCCCTTGGTGGTGGGCTTGAATCGCTGCGCTCTCAAGAGCTTGCCGCATGCGGCTTCTACAATGACAGCATGAATGCATCTCTGACTTTGACTCTGACACTGGTGGTGGCCTTACTGGCCCATGTGGCTCTTAAGTTCTGGCTGAACGCACGCCAAGTGCGGAATGTGGCCCGCCACCGCGATTCGGTGCCGTTGGCTTACGCTGACACCATGGGCTTGACTGACCACCAAAAAGCGGCTGACTACACCTTGGCCAAAGCACGTCTGTCGCAAATTGACATCGCCCTGGATGCCGCGGTGCTGCTGGGCTGGACGCTTCTGGGTGGGCTCGATGCGCTCAACCAAGTGCTGCTGGGCTGGATGGGTCCTGGTCTGGTTCAGCAAATGGCCTTGGTGTTGGGCTTCACCTTGGTGGGCGGCCTGATCGGTTTGCCCTTGTCGCTGATGCAAACCTTTGGCGTGGAGCAGCAGTTTGGTTTCAACAAGATCACGCCTGCCTTGTGGCTGGGCGACATGGTCAAAGGTCTGACATTGGGCCTTCTGCTGGGCCTGCCTCTGCTGTGGGTGGTGCTGTGGCTCATGCAGGCCGGGGGCGAGTGGTGGTGGCTGTGGGCATGGGGCGTGTTGGTGGGCTGGCAGTTGTTTTTGATGGCGATTGCGCCGAACGTCATCATGCCGCTGTTCAACAAATTCACGCCCTTGGAGGACGAGTCGCTCAAGGAGCGCGTGCAGGCATTGATGCAACGCGCAGGTTTCACCGCCAAAGGGTTTTTTGTGATGGACGGTAGCCGTCGCTCGGCGCACTCGAATGCGTTTTTCACAGGCTTTGGGGCCAGCAAGCGCGTGGTGTTTTTCGACACCTTGCTCAAGCAACTGAGCCCGGCTGAAATGGAAGCGGTGCTGGCCCATGAGCTGGGGCATTTCAAGCACAAACACATTGTCAAAATGATGGCGACCAGCTTTGCCATGACCTTGGGCTGCTTGGCTTTGTTGGGCTGGTTGGCAAAGCAGCTATGGTTTTACACCGGTTTGGGTGTGATGCCCAATTTGACCAGCAGTAACGATGCGCTGGCTTTGGTCTTGTTCATGTTGGTCATCCCTGTATTCACCTTCTTTTTTGCCCCGATTTCTGCATGGCGTTCACGCCAAGCAGAGTTTGAGGCCGATGCTTATGCAGTGTCTCAAACTCCAAGCAAAGACTTGACTTCTGCCTTGCTCAAGCTTTATCAAGACAACGCCGCAACCCTGACGCCAGACCCTTGGTATGTGAAGTTTTATTACTCACACCCACCCGCCAGTGAGCGTTTGTTGAGGATGAAAGCCGCATGAACACCCCTGAAGTTCGCGCACTGAAACCCACCGAAATCATCATGGCGCTTGGCCAGATTGCAGGATGGCGATTAACGGGTGATGGCGAGAACGTCGCGATTGAGAAAACCTTTCAATTTGCTGAGCATACCCATGCGCTGCTGTTCGTCAACAGCGTGGGTTGGTTGTCTGAAATGCTCAACCACCACCCGGAGCTGGTGTTGACCTACCGCCGCTGCGTGGTGCGCTGGAACACGCACGATGTGCGCGGTTTGAGCCGACTGGACTTTGAGGCCGCGACCCAAACCGATGCATTGTTACCGGCATGATGCGGCATGAATAAACCCAAAGCGCGTCCGGCCTTGCCCCAAGCCCAAGATCTGGAGACAGGCTTTGTGGTCGCCACCTATGGCCGTCACTGCTTGGTTGAGACGCCCGAAGGCCGACGCCTGATTTGCCACCCCAGGGGTAAGAAAAACCAGGTGGTGGTAGGCGACCAAGTCTTATGGCAAACAGCCGGTGACGAGGGCAGCATCGAAAAATTGCAGGATCGCCGCAATCTGTTTTATCGCCAAGACGAAATCCGCACCAAATCCTTTGCTGCCAACTTGGACCGCGTGCTGATCCTGATCGCCGCTGACCCTGAATACTCTGAAAGTCAGCTTTCGCGTGCGCTGGTTGCGGCCGAAGCCGAGCGCATCACGCCCATCATTGCGCTCAACAAAAGCGATCTGGCTCAGCCATTTGCCCTGGCTTGGGAGCGCTTGGCCCCTTACCGTGCCATGGGTTACAGCGTCATGCCCATCAGCTTGAGCCCACGCAGCCCTGTGACCGATGACGGCGTGGCGCAATTGTGCGCTTTATTGCAAGGCCTGACCACGCTGGTACTGGGGCCGTCGGGCAGCGGTAAAAGCACGCTGATCAACCGATTGGTACCCGATGCGCAGGTCGAAACTGGCGAAATTTCGTTGGCACTCAATTCAGGAAAACACACCACCACCAGCACGCGCTGGTATTGGGTGCCTGCGCTCGATGCCTCTGCCGAATCGGGGGCCATGCGCGGAGCACTGATTGATTCGCCAGGCTTTCAAGAGTTTGGCTTGAACCACATCGAACCCGCCCGCTTGGCCGACTGCATGCCCGATTTGCGAAAGCACTTGGGTGGATGCAAATTTTATAACTGCACGCATTTGCATGAGCCCGGTTGCGCCGTTTTGGCGCAGGTGGAAAGCGCAGAAAAGTCGGGCACCATCAGCGTGCGTCGCCACCGTATTTATGCGCAGCTGTTTGAAGAGTTGGGCCAGCAACGCTGGTGAAGACGCAGGCCTTTTCAGCCCACCAAATTGGCCATGGTCAACAAGGCCAATAACAGCAGCCACAAGATCACGGTGCGCCAAACCAGCCCAACCACTTGTGCGAAGTGAGCCAAACTGGCGATTCGTCCTGGTGTGCTGCTGCTGTCACCCTGTTCGTTGGACTCATCCTCGTTGGAGGTTGCGAGGGCAGCGCCACCTAAGCGGATATTGATGGCGCCAGCGGTGGCCGCCAGAATGACACCATCGTTGTCGTCCGGAAAGCTTTGCGCATGGTTTCGCCATCCATCCATGGCGTCCTCAAAGCTGCCCACGATGGCAAAACCCAAGGCGGTCATGCGAGAGGGAAGCCAGTCCATGGCTCGCCATGCCCGCAAACTGACAGAGCGCAGCACCTCGCTGGCCCACGAACCATCAGCTGCGGGTTCTTGCCAGCGGCGCTGCGCCAACTCGGTCAGCCGGTAAATCACGGCGCCCACGGGACCGAGTCCGAAGATGGACAAGGCGGCGTACCAAAAAAAGACACCGAACACATGGCGGTGTGCGGCGATCACCGAGTACTCGATCACGTGGCGAACAATTTCGCTGCGGGGGATTTGACCGACCTGCACCTGTTGCCATTGGGCCAAAAGCTCTCGGGCCTTGTCCTCGTCGCCCCCGTCCAAAGCTTCACGGATACCCGTGAAATGGTGGCTGAATTGGCGAAATCCCAGCGTGGCATATAGAAGGGCGATATTCCACAACACAGCCACCCACCAACCCAGTCCCCATGTCAGCACCCAATGCACCAGCATGACCAGCAGGGCAGGCCCAATCACTGTCACACCCCATGTGATCCAGGCTTGAGAGCGAGCGCCCGCATCAAGCGTGCGCACAGTCCACAGTATCCAACGGTTGACCGTCGAAAACACCACGTTATCGGCCTTGAGTGGGCGTGCCTGCTCCAGGACAAGAGCCAGCAAGATGGCAAAAAAACTCATGGTTGCCTCATGGGGTCGGTTTGGCCGCTAGAAAGCGGTAAAAGTTTCGCAACATGCCGGCCGTAGCGCCCCAAATAAAGCGCTCAATCGACTCAAGCTCGCCGTTTTGAGTGGTTTGGTTGGCGCGACTTTCGAGGTAGGGCATGGAAAACCAGTGTCGCTTTTGGCCTTGCCAATCCATGGCGTGCCGTTGGTGATTGGCTGGATTCATCAAAAAAGAAAGGGGCACTTCAAAAACATCGTCCACTTCGTCTGCATTGGGGCAAAGCACCAGATCGGGTGAGACCAAGCCAACCACTGGCGTCACCCAAAATGCAGTGCCCGTGATGTAGGTGGGCAATTCACCAATGACTTGAACATGCTTGGCGTCGAGTCCGACCTCTTCTTGCGCCTCTCGCAAAGCCGTTGCCTGGTGGTTGGCATCTTCGGGGTCCACTTTGCCACCCGGAAAGGCAATTTGTCCGGAATGTGTGTTCATGTGTGCGGCACGCTGCGTCAATAAAACCGTTGGCGAGCAGGCATTGGGTCCACGCATGATGATCGGCACCAATACTGCAGCCTGCGCCGGAGCTCGATCGGAAGAAAAGTTTTCCCTCACCACCTCGGGTTGCCAGAACGGTGGATTCAAAAAACGCGCTCTCAATGCTTGGGGCGAGAGATGCGAGGACGGCACGGCGGGCAAATCGTGATCGATCTGCCAAACGGGCACCTGACGCGGATCAAAGAGAGGTTTTTTGGACACAGTGGGTATTTATAACCGAGAAGATCAAGGGCTCTGCCTCGCCCTCAGTTCAAGCCGTAAAATCGACATGTTGCGTACCTTAGCAACGTTATTGATTTAGAAATACGGAATAGTGATGAAACGCGATTTTTCCTCCCAAGACAACCGAACTGAGCGACGCTTTGGCGAGCACCGCGGCGGCACATGCATGGCCCTGATCGATGGCAGATTTTTGATGTGGCTTGCACAACAAGGTGCCACAGGGGCCACGGGTGATTCGGTCAATCGGCAGGGTTTGTTGAACTTGTTGTCGTTGGCACTGTCGCAATCGGGTTTGGATGTCGATGTGCGACGCATTTATTGGTACAGCGATCGACCAGATGGTTTGGTCATCGACGATCAAATTGTGCGCTTGGTTCAAACACACGATACCGATGGTGGTGCCTCTTTGATCCGTTCCTTGGGTCATGACCTCAAGCAGTTGGTCCAGCACCATGCGTGTGACCATGTGTTGATGGCCAGTGACGATGAGCGCTTTTTGTCCCTCATTGATGAGGCCCAACTTGGCGGTATCAGTGTACACATTTTGGCGGATGAATCGGCTCGGAACATGCCTCAAATGGTCCGTACCGACCCGGGCTGGGCGCGTTTGTTGGCTCAAGCGGACCGCAGGGTGGTGGTCAATTCACAAGTTTTGGCCGACATGCTGCAAGGCAAGTTGCCTGTTGGTATGGGTTTGGCTGTTGAGGATGTGGAAGAACTGCGTCAATCCATGCACGAGGTCATCACGGCTTGGTGGACCGATGAACCCGAAGACCTGCGTGAAGATTTGCGCGACGCGCTGCAAGTCAGCCGCGGCATTCCGCAAGAGGTGGACCGCCAGCTTTTGCTGCGCATGCGTCAGCGTTTGACCCGAGCCTTGAGCCTCCCTGAGAAAAAAATGTTGCGCGAAACCCTGCGGACAGTGGTTGCTGCACCTTCACCTCAGGCATCTTCAGCATTGGCCGGGTTGCCGCCAGACACTGACGATTGATCAAGCCGCGCCCTGCGTGGTTGCTTTTTTGCAAATGTCTCAGCGGCGCGAATTCAGGCTTGGGTGTGGTAGCGCGTCACACGATCGACTTCGTTTTTGGATCCCAAAACCACACTCACGCGTTCGTGCAACTGGCTGGGTTGCAAATCCAGAATGCGTTCCTTGCCGTTGGTGGCAGCGCCGCCAGCTTGTTCAATCAGCCAGCTCATAGGGTTTGCTTCGTAAAGCAGGCGAAGTTTGCCGGGTTTGTGCGGTTCGCGCTTGTCCCAGGGGTACATGAACACACCACCACGGGTCAAGATGCGGTGCACATCGGCCACCATGCTGGCGATCCAGCGCATGTTGAAGTCTTTGCCTCTGGGGCCGTCCTTGCCTAGGAGGCACTCTTCGATGTAGCGGCGCACGGGCTCGTCCCAGTGGCGCATATTGCTCATGTTGATGGCGAATTCTTTGGTGTCGGCGGGTACCTGCACGTTCTCCTGCGTCAAAACAAAGGAGCCTTGCTCGCGATCCAGGGTGAACATCGCCACGCCATCGCCCACGGTGAGCACCAGCGTGGTTTGAGGACCATAGACGCAGTAGCCGGCGGCCACTTGCTGTTTGCCCGGTTGTAAAAAGTCTTGCTCGGTCACGCCTTGACCACCGTCGGATTTTTTCAACACGCTAAAAATCGTGCCGATGCTGACGTTGACATCAATGTTGGAAGAGCCATCGAGTGGGTCAAACATCAGCAGGTATTCGCCTTGTGGGTAACGGTTGGGTACCAGGTAGATGCTGTCCATCTCTTCGCTGGCCATGGCCGCTAGGTGCCCACCCCATTCGTTGGCTTCGAGCAGCACCTCGTTGGCGATGATGTCCAGTTTCTTTTGCACTTCACCTTGCACGTTCTCGCTGTCAGCGCTGCCCAGTACCCCGCCCAAAGCACCTTTGTTCACGGCGTGGCTGATGCTTTTGCAAGCGCGAGCCACCACTTCGAGCAACAAGCGCAAATCGGCCGGGATGTGGCCTTTGTCGCGTTGTTGTTCGACAAGGTAGCGGGAGAGGGAAATTTTCGAGCTCATCTTCATTCCTTGGGTTCTGGCGTCGAGGTCTGGTGCTGCACTTCGAGCTTGACGTCATGCCCCTTTCAGGGCACGGCTGATGACTTCGCGCACGTCGTTGGAGAGGTCAGCTTTGGCGGCCACGCGCTCAATGGCGACTTTGGCTGCGCTACGGTAGGGCTCTGCCAGACGGCTCCAGCGGTCCATGGCGCGGGCTAAGCGGGCAGCCACTTGCGGGTTGATGGCGTCAAGCGCCAATACTTGTTCGCTCCAATACACATAGCCAGCAGCGTCGGCGCGGTGAAAGCCAGCCGGGTTGGCACTGCAGTAGCTGAAGATCAGGCTGCGGGCGCGGTTAGGGTTGCGCAGGCTGAAATCATGGTGTTGCATGAGCTGGCGCACACGCGGCAAGACGTCGCCGGCGCGGTCGGGGGCACCGGCTTGCAAGGCAAACCATTTGTCGATCACCAAGGCTTCGTGCTCGAACTGCTTGTGGAACATTGCCAAGGCTTCCTGTGCCAATGCATGCCCGCTCACCACCAAGGCTGACAGGGCGTTGAAACGGTCGGTCATGTTGCCCGCGTCCTTGAACTGCTGGTAAACGCGTCCGGGCGTGATTGAGTCACCGCTGTGCACGGCGGCCACGCACAGCATGGTCATGGACAGACCTGCCAAGGCACGTCGACCGCTCGACTTGGCGTCGGGCGTATAGGCACCGTTGTGCTTGTGGGCATCCCATGCCCATTGCCAGTCGGCGTGGAGGGTTGAGGCCAGTTGTAGACGCATGTTCTCGCGAAGGGCGTGCACGCGCTGGGGATCCACCACATCCAGCTGGTCGGCGATGTAATTCTCAGACGGTAGCGTGAGCGCCAAGTCTTTGAAAGCCGCATCCAACTTGGGATGGCGCAGCACATTTCGCAAGGCCGCGACCAGAGCCTCGGACAGCACGGGTTGGCCCGTCAAGTCCTTGTTTTTTTGGATCGCCTCCAATGCGCTTCGCAGCATCAGGCGTTGGCCTGCTTCCCATTGGTTGAAGGGATCGTTGTCGTGGGCCAACAAGATCAGCAGGTCGTCGGCGTTCAGGCCATCTTCCAGCACAACAGGGGCGCTGAAGGAACGCAGCAAAGAGGGCACGGGCTCGCTGTCGATGTTGACAAAGGTGTAGCTGGCGCTGGCTTGTGTGAGCACCAAGGTCACTTGTGCTGCAGAATCATCAGCACCTGCGAGTTGCAAGGGCATGGCTGCCCCTTCGCGACTGAGCAAACCCAAAGTGACGGGAATGACGAAGGGCGCTTTGTGGTTTTGATCAGGCGTCGCTGGACAGCTTTGGCTGAGTGTCAGGGTATAGCTTCGCTCAGCGGCGTTGAAGGCGCCGCTGGCTTGCAGGCGCGGTGTACCGGCTTGGCTGTACCAGTTTTTGAACTCAGCCAAGTGATTGGCCAGTGCCGAGCCAGGGTTTGCATCAGCAATAGCTTGCGCAAAATCGTCACAGGTCACAGCTTGGCCGTCGTGGCGTTCAAAATAGAGCTTCATGCCCTTTGCGAATCCATCGCGGCCTTGGCTGTCAGCAGGTGTGGCCACCAGCGTTTGCATCATGCGAACGACTTCGGAGCCTTTTTCGTAGATGGTGACCGTGTAGAAGTTGTTGATCTCCACATAACTGTCGGGGCGCACCGGGTGTGCCATGGGTCCAGCGTCTTCGGCAAACTGCACGGTGCGCAAAACACGCACGTCTTCGATGCGCTTGACTGCGCGGGCGCTGGCTTCGCCCGCCATGTCCTGGCTGAACTCTTGGTCGCGGAAGACCGTCAGGCCCTCTTTGAGGGACAATTGAAACCAGTCGCGACAGGTGATGCGGTTGCCAGTCCAGTTGTGAAAGTACTCATGGCCCACCACGCTTTCGATGCCTCCGAAATCCATGTCGGTGGCGGTGTTTGGGTTGGCCAGCACGTACTTGGTATTGAAGATGTTCAGGCCCTTGTTTTCCATTGCGCCCATGTTGAAGTCGCTGGTGGCGACGATCATGAAACGTTCCAAATCCAGCGGCAGACCGAAGCGGGCTTCGTCCCAAGCCACGCTGGCCATGAGCGAGTTCATGGCGTGTTCGGTTTTGTCCAGGTCGCCAGGACGCACAAACACTTGCAGCAAATGCTCGGTGCCGCTGCGGCTGGTGATGCGTTGCTCACGCGCGACCAGCTGGCCCGCGACCAGTGCAAACAAGTAGCAGGGCTTTTTGTGCGGATCGACCCACTTGGCAAAATGTCTCGGGCCGTTGGGGCCGTCTTCCAGAGCGCCTTGCTCGACCAAATTGCCATTACTCAGCAGCACCGGGTACTTGGCCTTGTCGGCACGCAGCGTGACGGTGTAGCTGGCCATCACGTCCGGACGGTCCAAAAAATAGGTGATTCGTCTAAAACCCTCAGCCTCGCATTGCGTAAAGAACGTCCCCTGGCTGACGTACAAGCCCATCAGCTGCGTGTTTTTTTCGGGGTTGCAGGTCGTGAAAATTTCCAGATCGAAGGCTTCAGAGTCTTCAGGCAAATTTTCCAATACCAACTGCCCACCATCCATCTTGAATGAGGTGCCCGCACCGTTGACCAACACGCGGGCCAAGTTCAACTCTTCGCCATCCAAGCGCAGGGGTTGTGCCGCTACGCCAGTGTTTCGACGCAAGCGCATTTTGTTCAAAACCCGGGTTTTGGCGGGGTCCAAGTCGAACGTCAAATCGACTGTGTCAATCCAGAAAGCCGGGGCGACATAAGCCTCCCGGTGGATTGCGGTGGGTTGTCCTTCACGCATCACTAACTCCATTTTCTTTGAGGTCTGAGCAGCTCAGAGGCCTTGTTTCAGTGAGGCTTCGATGAAAGCATCGAGGTCGCCATCGAGCACTTTTTGGGTGGCCGAAATCTCGACGTTGGTGCGCAGATCTTTGATCCTGCTGTTGTCCAGCACATAGCTGCGGATCTGGTGACCCCATCCCACATCGGTCTTGGTGTCTTCCAGCTTTTGCTGTTCTTCCATGCGTTTGCGCATTTCAAAGTCATACAGGCGTGAGCGCAGGCGTTGCCAAGCCACGTCGCGGTTGCTGTGCTGGCTGCGGCCATCTTGGCACTGGACCACGATGCCAGTGGGAATGTGCGTCAGGCGCACAGCCGAGTCGGTTTTGTTGATGTGCTGACCCCCCGCGCCACTGGCTCTAAAAGTGTCGGTGCGTACATCAGACGGGTTGATGTTGATCTCAATCGAGTCGTCGATTTCGGGGTAAACAAACAGCGAGGCGAATGAGGTATGACGGCCACCCGATGAGTCGAACGGGCTCTTGCGGACCAAACGGTGGACGCCAGTTTCGGTGCGCAGCAAGCCAAAAGCGTACTCGCCTTCGATCTTGATGGTAGCGCCCTTGATGCCTGCGGTATCACCCGGTGTTTCGTCTTCCACGGTGGCCTTGAAGCCCTTGCGCTCGGCGTATTTGATGTATTGGCGCAACAGCATGCTGGCCCAATCGCAGGCTTCGGTGCCGCCCGCGCCCGCTTGGATGTCGACAAAGCAATTGAGCGGGTCGGCTTCGTGGCGGAACATTCGGCGGAACTCGAGGTCTTCGACCAGTGCAGTCAATTTGGCGGCTTCCGCTTCAATGGTCCTCAGTCCATCGTCATCGCCTTCTTCCTTGCTCATCTCGAAGAGTTCAAGGTTATCCGCCAGTTCGCTGGTCAGGTTGGTGATGGTCACCACCACGCCGTCCAAGGCTTTTTTTTCTTTGCCCAGTTCTTGGGCTTTTTTGGGGTCATTCCAGACCGCAGGATCTTCGAGGGATGCGTTGACGGTTCTCAGCCGTTCAGATTTGGCATCGTAGTCAAAGATACCCCCGTAACTCGTGGGTACGAGCGGTCAGGTCTGTGAGGGATGCGCCGATTTGGTTGATGTGTTCTGCGTCCATGGGGAAACTCCGATCCGGTAAACCGGGCATTTTCTCATGACTTGCCCGCTTCAAGCTGTGCTGATCAGCGCTGTCAGGTGGCTCCAGAAAAATTAAAAAAGACGACCCCAAGAGAACATCAATCCCGCATTACCCAAAATTTTCATTTGCAGAGAGTCTTGTGGACTGATCTTGTAGCCCAAAGAAGGAATGATGGCGGGTGAAAAACCATGGTGGTTCAAGGGCACTTTGTCTTCGTAGGGCGCCACGTAGCCGTAAAGAATGCCTGCCGTCACTTTCACAAACAATTTAGGCGAACCCAGCAAGCCATTGAATTGTTGACCAGCGTAGAGATACACCGAGGGTTGACCAAATGAGTTGCTGAAAAAGCTCACTCCGCAAAAACGGTTGCCTGGCAGTTGCTCGTCCAAGGCCAAGAGCACCACATGTTTGTGTTCCGGGTTGTGACTCCAGTGATGGGTATAAGGGGAAAACGTGATTTCACCCCTTTTTACGGGCTCAGCTGCGCCTTTGACACCCAAAAAAGAAGGGCAATAGCGGGTTTCTTGGGACATCGCGGGCAGGGCCGCCAGTGCCAAGGCGCAGAGGATGACCTGAATTTTGGAGTGGGCCAACAGTTTCATGAGGAGCTCGTTGTGAAAAAAGTTGGCGGATTGTAAGTTGCCGATCAGCTCAGAAAATTTTCAAGCAGTGCAGCCAAAGCCTGAGGTTGGTCATGGTGCAGCATGTGTCCGGCTTCCTGGATCACGGCTTGTTGCAGGGTGGGCACGGATTTCAGGCGCTCGTGAAACTCGGCCAACGTGTATTTGCCTTTCCACCACTGGCTGAGCGAGTCATCTGAAGCTTCCACGACCAGAACCGGGGCGCTGATGCGGCAGTACATGGCCAGCGCTTCTTCGACATGGAAAAGATACGGGTTGATGACCTTGTGCGCCGTGTCGCCCAGTATGCGCCACTGGCCGTTGGGGTCCGGTTGCGCCCAGTGTTGGGCCAGCCAGTTGGCTTTGTCTTGGCCCAGGCGAGCGTTGGTCTTCATCAGGCGGGCCGCCACACCCGCGGCGTCGGGGTAGGGTTTGAGCGAGTTGTCGCCCGCGCGTTGCGCTTTGAGTTCGTCGAGCCACTGGGCCATGCGGGTGGGGGCTTGGGCAGGCTGGGTGTCGGCCATGCCAAAGCCTTCGAGGTTAACCAAGCGGCGGATGCGCTCTGGGCGGGTGCCCGCGTACATCATGACCACGTTGCCGCCCATGCTGTGGCCGACCAGGTCAATGGCTTGTCCGGGGTAGAGCACATCGAGCAGGGCGTCCAGATCGGCCAGGTAATCGGGGAACCAGTAGCTGTCGGTGGCCGGGGTCTCAGTCAGGCCGTAGCCTCGCCAGTCCATGGCGACGATGGGGCGTTGGCTGACAAAAGCCTCGCTGAAGGCGTCGACCATGAACTGGTAAGAGGCGGCCACGTCCATCCAGCCGTGGGCCAGCACGAGCGGCGTCGCAGCGGGTGAGGGTGTCCCCCATTGACGGACGTGGTAGCGGCAGCCGCGCAGCGGCACCCAGTGGCTGTGTGATTCGCGTAAAACTTGGTACATACTTTCGATCATAAGGAGACACACGATGAGCGTCAGTCGCAACCAAGACCGCAACAACCCAGTCACCCTGGACCGCTATGCGGTTATTCATCAGGGCTTTGGCTGGAAAGTGCCGCGTCGCTTCAACATGGCCCAAGCGTGCTGCGGGCAATGGGCGGCGCAAGCTGCCACCTCGCGGCGTGTGGCCATTCAAGAGCATGTAGCGGGGCAGGGTTTGGGGCAAAGCTGGACATTCGGTCAGCTTCAAAATGCGGCCAACCGCTTGAGCCATGTGCTGCACAGCCAAGGCGTGCAGCGCGGTGACCGGGTGGCGATTGTCATGCCCCAGCGTTTTGAAACCGCTGTGGCTTACATGGCCGTGTTGCAAATGGGGGCGGTGGCCATGCCTTTGTCCATGCTGTTCGGGCCTGAGGCGCTGTCTTTTCGCATCAACGACAGCCAGGCCCGCGTGGCGGTGTGCGATGAATCGACTGTGCAGGCTTTGCAACAGGCAAGGCCCGATTGCCCTGGTTTGCAAACCCTGATCGGGGTGGGGCAAGCCGGGGCACTGGCCGATTTGGATTGCGCGCAGGCCATGGCCAGCCAAGCTACATCGTTCAAAGCTGTCAGCACTCTGGCCGAAGACCCGGCTGTGCTGATCTACACCAGTGGCACCACCGGCAACCCCAAGGGCGCACTCATCCCGCACCGGGCGCTGATCGGCAACCTGACGGGGTTTGTGTGCAGCCAGAATTGGTTTGGTTTTGACCCGTTTGACGCCAGCCGAGCGTCCAAAGCGGTGTTTTGGTCACCGGCGGACTGGGCCTGGACCGGGGGCTTGATGGACGCCTTGCTGCCCAGTCTGTACTTTGGGCGGCCGATCGTGGCCTTCAACGGGCGCTTTTCGCCCGAAGCGGCGTTTGAGATTTTGCAAAAACAGGGCGTGACGCACACCTTTTTGTTCCCCACCGCACTCAAAGCCATGATGAAGGCCGTGCCCGACGTGAAAGCCCGTTACAAGCTCAAGCTGCAAGCCATGATGAGCGCAGGCGAAGCGGTGGGTGACGCGGTGTTTGCCTATGTCCAGCAGCAGATGGGCGTCACGGTGAACGAGATGTTTGGTCAGACCGAGATCAACTACGTGGTGGGCAATTGCACCCGCCTATGGCCGGCCAAGCCCGGCAGCATGGGCAAGGGCTACCCGGGCCACCAGGTCGCGGTCATCGACGAGGCAGGCCGGTTGTGCCCACCCGGCACGCCGGGCGAGGTGGCCGTGAACCGTTTGGATGTGCACGGCCAGCCCGATCCGGTGTTCTTTTTGGGTTACTGGAACAACGACAAGGCCACAAAGGCCAAATACACGGGCGACTGGTGCCGCACAGGCGACATGGCGGTGGCGGATGAGGACGGCTACCTTTGGTACCAAGGCCGCACCGATGACATGTTCAAAGCGGCGGGCTACCGCATTGGGCCGGGCGAGATTGAAAACTGTTTGGTGAAACATCCGGCCGTGCAGAATGCCGCTGTGGTGCCCAAGCCCGATGTTGACCGTGGTGCGGTGGTCAAGGCCTATGTGGTGTTGTCGCCCGACTGGCTGGCTCGCCGGCCTTCGGGTGTGCAGCAAGCTGACTTTGACGACGCGGTGCGCCGCGAACTCCAGTCCCATGTGAAAGGTTTGCTGGCCCCTTACGAATACCCCAAAGAGATCGAGTTCATCGACCAACTGCCCATGACCACCACGGGCAAGGTGCAGCGCCGCGTGTTGCGTTTGCTGGAGGAAGCACGCGCGACAGCCGGCGTCGCTGCCAAGGCCTAACGCGTGACAAAATCTTCCCATTCGCCCTGGGCTTGAGTTTGGGGCGCAGCAGCTGACACGAAACCCCAAGGAAACACCATGAAAACCGTTCAACTCGGACAATCCGATTTACACGTCACCCCCATTTGCCTGGGCACCATGACCTTTGGCCAGCAAGTGAATGAAGCCGATTCGCACGCCATCTTGGACCGATCTCTGGACGCAGGCATCAACTTCATCGACACCGCCGAGATCTATGCCGTGCCCACCACCGCAGACACTTGTGGTTTCACCGAAACCTACATCGGCAACTGGTTCGCCAAAAATCCTGGTGTTCGTCAAAAGCTCGTGTTGGCCACCAAAGTGGCGGGCCCCTCGCGAGGCATGCCCTGGGTTCGCGAGGGCTCGGGCATGACAGGGCAAGACATTCTGAATTCTTGCGATGCCAGTTTGCGCCGTTTGCAAACGGATGTGATCGACCTGTACCAGATCCACTGGCCTGAGCGCCATGTGCCGGTGTTTGGCATGGCCTACTTTGACCCGAGTAAAGACAAGTCCGTCACCCCGATCCACGAGCAACTCGAAGCGCTTTCCAAATTGGTCAAGGCAGGTAAGGTGCGTTACATCGGGTTGTCCAACGAAAGCCCGTATGGTGTTCACGAATTTGTCCGCTTGGCCGAGCAGCACGGTCTTCCGCGCGTGACCACGGTACAAAACCCTTATTGCTTGGTCAGCCGCGCTTACGACAACGGTTTGGACGAGACTTGCTACCGTTTGAACGTGTCCATGTTGGCGTATTCGCCGCTGGGTTTTGGCTTGCTCACTGGCAAATACGATCAAGAAGATTTATCTGGCCCCTTGGTGCCCGATGGCGGCCGCATTGCCCGCTACGAATCGATGCGCAAGCAGCGCTGGGGCCGCCCCGAAGCCCTTGCCGCCGCACGCCGCTACAACCAGTTGGCCCGCGACAACGGCATGACGCCCACGCAGATGGCGCTGGCGTTTTGCTACCACCGCTGGAGCGTGGCCAGCACCATCATCGGGGTGACCTCGGTGGCGCAGTTGAACGAAGACTTGGGGGCTTGGAACACCGAGTTGAGTCCCGATGTGCTCAAGGCCATTGACGCCATCCGTTGGGAAATGCGCGACCCGGCTTTGTGATTCCGGTCCATGGCCAAAAAAGACAAAGTCAGCGAAACCCCGGCCACGGCGCTTTTGCGCCAGCAGGGGGTGAGCTTCACCGAGCACCCCTACGATTACCTGGAGCATGGCGGCGCCCAGCACAGTGCGCAGGTGCTGGGCATCGACCCCTTTGCCGTCGTCAAAACCCTGATCATGCAAGACCAGGACGCCAAACCCCTGGTGGTGCTGATGCACGGCAATCGCAAAGTCTCTACAAAAAATTTGGCGCGTCAGATCGGCTTGAAATCGGTCGAGCCTTGCGCGCCCGAGGTGGCCAACCGGCACAGCGGCTACCTGGTCGGGGGCACCTCGCCCTTTGCAACGCGTCGTGCCATGCCGGTTTTCATCGAACAGAGCATCTTGACTTTGCCGCGCATTTGCATCAACGGCGGCAGGCGAGGTTATTTGGTGGGCATCAACCCGCAGGTCTGCGTTCAACTGCTGGATGCCAAGCCCGTGAACTGCGCACTGGCAGAATGACGCTCATACAAGAACAAGGGTGCTTAGGATGGATGCGTTGATGCCAGTGGCCGTGGTGGTGGCCGGATATTTGTTGGGTTCACTCAGTTTTGCGGTGATCGTGAGCCGGTTGATGGGCCTGAACGATCCACGCAGTTATGGCAGTAAAAACCCAGGAGCCACCAACGTGTTGAGATCCGGTAGCAAAAAGGCCGCCATCTTGACGTTGTTCCTGGACGCTTTCAAGGGCTGGTTGCCGGTGGCTTTGGTTCTGGCTTGGGGCCCAGAATTTGGCTTGGGTCCGGAGCTGGCAGCTGTGGCTGGTTTGGCCGCTTTTTTAGGGCACCTGTACCCGGTTTTTTTTGGCTTTGCCGGGGGTAAAGGCGTGGCCACGGCTGTGGGCGTGTTGGTGGGTGTCAACGGCATCTTGGCGCTGGCGGTGGTTCTCAGCTTTGCCATCGTGTTGTTTTTCTCGCGCTACGTGTCTTTGGCCTCGATGGTCGCCGCGGTGTTCGCCCCCGCTTTTTACCTGTTCGGTGATGGGGTCGCTTGGCAAGCGTCTGCGCCCGAGGTTGTGAGCTTGGCGGTCATGGCCTTGCTGCTGGTTTGGCGGCACCGCGAGAACATCCAGCGATTGTTGGCGGGCACCGAGTCCCAACTGGGAAAGAAAAAAGCATGAGCCAGGACATTCAAAGACTGCATGTGGCTGTCCGATACAGCGAGGCAGCCGTCTTCAACGGCGTGGTGTACCTGGCGGGCATGGTGCCTGAGTGCGAAGCCACCGACATCCGGAGTCAGACGGCCGATGTGCTGCGCCAGATCGATCAGCGATTGACCGAGGCGGGCAGCGACAAAACCCGTATTTTGCGCACCCAGATTTTCCTGAAGGACATCACCGACATCGCGGCCATGAACGAGGTATGGGATGCCTGGGTGGTCTCAGGCAGCGCACCGCCCCGAGCCACGGTGCAGGCCGCCCTGGCCAATCCGGCTTATTTGATCGAGGTGGTGGTCACTGCGGCTGTGAATAGCCGCTGAGGGCTGACGGGACGCGTCAATCTCTGAAGTTGTCGAAAGACAGGGGCAAGTCCGGCATGTCTTTGCGAAGCATCGCCATGGCGGCCTGCAAATCATCGCGCTTGGTGCCCGTGACGCGCACAGCGTCGCCCTGAATGGACGCTTGCACCTTGATCTTGCTGTCCTTGATGAGGCGGGTGATCTTTTTGGCATCCTCGGTCTCGATTCCGTTTTTGACCTTGACCACTTGCTTGACCTTGTCGCCACCGATTTTTTCGACCTTGCCGATGTCCAGAAAGCGCACGTCCACGTTGCGCTTGGTCAGCTTGTTGCGCAGGATGTCTTCGACTTGCGTGAGTTGAAATTCGGCATCACCGAACATCGTGATCTCTTTGTCCTTGAGTTCGATGTTGGCCGAAGTGCCTTTGAAGTCAAAGCGGGTGCCGATTTCTTTGGCAGAGGTGTCAACAGCGTTGCGCACTTCGACCATGTTGGGTTCGCAAACGGTATCAAACGAGGGCATGGTGATAAAAGTCAAAGGTTGAGAATGCGACAATTCTCCCATGTTCCTTGAGAAAAATGTCGCCCTGCAGCCCTACAACACCTTCGGCATCGCCGCCAAGGCCCAGGCTTTGGTGCGCATACGCTCCGATGGTGACCTGCTGGCCGTGTTGGCTGACCCGCAATTGGCGAGTCTGCCTCGGCAAGTGCTGGGCGGGGGCAGCAACATTGTCCTCACCGGTGATGTGAAAGCCTTGGTGCTCAAAATCGAAGTGCCTGGACTGCGCCTGGCCAGCGAGACCGATAAGCATTGGGTGATCGAGGCGGGCGCGGGCGTTGACTGGCATGCTTTTGTGGCCTGGACGCTGGACAACGGCTATCCAGGTTTGGAAAACATGGCCCTGATCCCTGGCACGGTGGGCGCTTCACCCGTGCAAAACATCGGTGCCTACGGCGTGGAGCTGCAAGACAGGTTTGACTCGCTGGATGCCATGGACATGTTCACCGGCGAGTTGTTCAGCTTGAACGCAGCCCAATGCGGCTTCAGTTACCGCGATTCTGTGTTCAAACATGCCTCGGGCGGCCCCGAGGGTCTGGGCCTGGCAGGCCGAGCCGTCATTTTGCGGGTGCGTTTTGCGCTGCCCAAGCGCTGGAAGCCTGAGCTGGGCTATCTGGACCTGGAGCGCAAGATGGCCGAGACCGGCATCGACAGCCCCGATGCCCGGCAGATTTTCGACTGGGTGGTGGCGATCCGCCGCGCCAAACTGCCCGACCCGCAGGTGATTGGCAACGCGGGCAGTTTCTTCAAAAACCCCACGGTCACCGCAGAGCAGTGCGCCGACATCATCGCCCGAGACCCCAAGGTGGTGCATTACCCCATGCCAGATGGCAGCATCAAGCTGGCGGCAGGCTGGTTGATCGATGCCTGTGGCTGGAAAGGCAAAACCGTGGGCCACGCCGGCGTGTATGAAAAGCAGGCGCTTGTTTTGGTGAACCGGGGTGGGCGAGAGAGCCCCTGTACAGGCGGTGAGGTGATGACGCTGGCCAAGGCCATACAGACCAGCGTGTACGAGCGGTTTGGAATTCGGCTGGAGCCTGAACCTGTGGTCATTTGAGAAGGCTCCATTGGGATGGCCGTTTCAACAGCGTTCAGGACCAAATGGCCAAGCGGCCTTGCTTTTGAATGAGTCTATCGGGTCTTGCAGTGGCTGTTATCACTGAGCAGTTGCGCCAGAATTTTTCGCGACCACACTCCATTTTCGGACTTCGTTGGCCATGAAAACGCCAAGTTCCTCTGCACTTCCAGGGACTGCTGTTGCACCCTGAGAAACGAGTGCTTCCTGCACGGTTGATTTGGTCAACATCAACTTGATGGCGTTATCGAGTCGGGAAATGATGGCCGGTGGTGTTCCTGCAGGCGCCAGAACGAAAAGACGCGGTGATGCATCAAAACCGGGAAAAGTATCTGCCAAAGCCGGCCAGTCTGGTGCACTGCTGAGCTTGCCAGGACTGGTCAGCGCAATGGCTTTGAGTTTGCCTGCTTTGGCTTGTACCAAGGCCGGAGATGCAGAAATAATGGCCAACGGAATCTGGCCCCCGATCAAATCCGGGATGATCGGCGCTGCGCCCTTGTAGGGCACATGCACGAAGTCAAAATTGCCTTGCTTTTTGAAAAGCTCCATGGCCAGATGGTGTACGGTACCAACACCTGGGGACGCATAACTGTACTTGCCCGGATTGGCCTTGAGCAAGGCGACAAGTTCTGTCGTATTTTTGGCAGGAAGAGAAGGGTGAGCCACCACCACCAAAGGGAGGGCACCGACCGAACCAACTGGTGCAAAACTTTTGATGGGGTCGAAGGGGACAGAGGCATAAATAGAAGGTGCAATCAGGAGGCCCGTCTCACCAAAAAGCAGGGTATACCCATCGGCGGGAGCTTTCGCGACCGCATCAGCAGCCAGTGTTCCGCCTGCACCTGCCCGATTTTCCACAAACACCTGCTGCCCCAATGACTCAGTCAGTTGTGTGGCGGTCAGACGCGCCAGCGCATCTGCGCCTCCTCCTGCGGCGAATCCTACGATCAATCGGATCGGCTTGTTTGGAAAGGTCTGGCCAAGAGTTGGCATTGTGGCGAGTGCAATCAGACAGCACACAAACGCGTAGATTTTTTTCATGATGTCTCTCCAGGATGTTGAATCTTAGTCTTGAACAAGTGAAGTCGGCAAGCGTGGAGTCTCATTCCATCCATCAGACTGATTTACGCTGTTTTTGGGCCTCGGCCAAAAATCATGGGCCTCAACGTAGGCCATGAAAAAACGGCCCGAAGGCCGTTTTTTAAGTGACTAGAAAATTCACTTCTTACCGCTGCCATCCAGCTTGTAGATGTGCGGACCTTCACCCACCGACAGCAGACCCGTGTGAGCGTAGATACCCAGTTTGGCGCGGGTGTCGGTGATGTCCAGGTTGCGCATGGTCAGCTGGCCGATGCGGTCCAGCGGGCTGAACGGCGCGTCTTCCACTTTTTCCATGCTCAAACGCTCGGGCGCATAAGTCAGGTTGGGGCTATCGGTGTTCAGGATGCTGTAGTCGTTGCCACGGCGCAGTTCCAGCGTCACGGTGCCGGTCACGGCGCGGGCCACCCAGCGCTGGGCGGTTTCGCGCAGCATGATGCACTGAGGGTCAAACCAACGGCCTTGGTACAACAAGCGACCCAATCGCAGGCCATTCATGCGGTATTGCTCAATGGTGTCTTCGTTGTGAATGCCGGTGACCAAGCGCTCGTAGGCGATGTGCAAAAGTGCCATGCCGGGGGCTTCGTAGATGCCGCGGCTCTTGGCTTCAATGATGCGGTTTTCGATCTGGTCACTCATGCCCAAGCCGTGGCGGCCGCCGATCTCGTTGGCTTTCAGGAAAAGCGACACTGGGTCTGCGTATGCCACGCCGTTCAGCGCCACGGGCATGCCTTCTTCAAAGCGCACCGACACTTCTTCGGCCTCGACTTCGACTTCGGGCTTCCAGAACGCCACGCCCATGATGGGGTTGACGATGCGAATGCCGGAGCTCAGGTGCTCCAGGTCTTTGGCTTCGTGGGTCGCGCCCAGCATGTTGCTGTCGGTGGAGTAGGCCTTCTCGGCGCTCATCTTGTAGCCAAAGCCGTTGGCGGTCATGAAAGCGCTCATTTCGGCACGGCCACCCAGCTCGTCGATGAACAGCTGGTCCAGCCAAGGCTTGTAGATTTTGAGGCTTGGGTTGGTCAGCAGACCGTAGCGGTAAAAGCGCTCGATGTCATTGCCCTTGAAGGTAGAACCGTCGCCCCAGATGTTGACGTCGTCTTCCTTCATGGCGGCCACCAGCATGGTGCCGGTCACGGCGCGCCCCAGGGGGGTGGTGTTGAAGTAGGTGATGCCGCCAGTAGAAATGTGAAAAGCGCCGCTTTGAATGGCGGCGATGCCTTCATAGGCCAGTTGGGTGCGGCAGTCGACCAAGCGGGCTTTTTCCGCGCCGTATTCCATCGCCTTGCGGGGGATCTCGTTGTAGTCGGCTTCGTCAGGCTGCCCCAGGTTGGCGGTGTAGGCATAGGGCAGGGCGCCCTTTTGCTTCATCCACAGCAGGGCCGCAGACGTGTCCAAGCCGCCCGAGAAGGCGATGCCGACTTTTTGCCCTTTGGGCAGGTTTTGCAGGATGGTGCTCATATCGTTTTGTTCGGGGGGATCAACCGAAGTGGCAGATGTAGTGGTAGGGCTCGGTCACGCGGATCTCGAACTTGGAGTTGCCGGGGATACTGAACTCTTCGCCCGCGCTGGACTTGACCCATTCGCTGCTGCCGTCGAGCTTGTATTCGCAGAAGCCACCTACGCATTCCATGATCTCTGGTTCGCCAGTGTTGAAGGTCAGGGTCGAAGGCAAGATGACGCCCACCGACAGCTTGGTGCCATCGGGCAGCGTCAGGCCGTGGCTGACGCATTTGCCGTCAAAGTAAACATTGGCTTGGGTGTTGACGGAGACGCCGTCGATTTTTTCGGTGGTCATGGAGGGTGCTTTCTGGGGTGGCGGTTCCCGCGTGAATGCAAAAGGGCGTCTTGAGACGCCCTTTGCGGCAAATCAACCCGACATTTTAGGCCAGTCGCTGGGTCTTACCGCAGGTCGATGGGTAAGGGCTTGCTCAGCGCCAGTGGCCGTGGCGGTGCCCATAGCCGCCGCTCCAGCCCCATCCCAGGTTGATGTGGGTGGACACCGGCGGGTAGCTGCGATAGACCGGAGTGGGTACGTAGACCACCCGGGATTCATGGAAGATGGTGGTCGGTGCGGGCGCTGCGGCCACGGTGCTCACCACGTTGTTGACGGGTGCTTCACTGCGAGGTAAGCCCACGGGTGTGACTTGCAGCTGAATGGTGGGGCCTGGGTCTTGCGGCAATTGCACGTTGTATTGCTTGCCTGCGTATTCATAAACCACGTTGAAGCCGGTCAGCCTGTTTTCGTAAACAGTTTGTGTGCTGCACGTGGTCTGGTTTTGCAACTGGCTCCCGGGGTTTTCGATGCGGTCGCCCATGATGGCACCGCCCATCACACCGGCCACGGTGGCCAGGGCGCGGCCCGACCCGCCGCCGATCTGGTTGCCCACCACGCCCCCGGCAATGGCGCCCATCAGGGCCCCTGCGCCCGAGGTGGGGTTTTGCACCGCTACGGGGGTCTGGTTGCAAGTCTGGCGCGGTACAGCCACCTGCTGGTACACCGGTGTGCGAGAAAGGACCTGGCCTACTTCTTGGGCTTGTGCCAAGCCCATGGTGGTCAACAAAAGGGTGGTCGCCCAAGTTTTCATGCCGGTTCTCCGTTCAAGTTCAGGCGAGTTTAACGGTGTCGGGTGGCCTTTTGCCAGGCAGAAAAGTAAAAAAAGGTAAGCGCCAATGGCTGTGAAGGCCGGCGTTATGGCTGTCTCAAGCGGGCCACGCCTCAGGTGCGAAACCCACGGTGATCCGGCCCGAGGGCCAGGTGATCACCGGGCGCTTGATGGTGCTGGCGTGAGCCAGCATGACCGCTTTGGCACTCGCCGTATCGGTCACGCGGGCCTGCAAGGCAGGATCCAGCTTGCGCCAGGTGGTGCCTTTGCGGTTGAGCAAAGTCTCCCAGCCGACAGCGGCCAGCCAGAGATCTAACGACTCGGCAGGCACGCCTTGTTTTTTGAAATCGTGAAAAGTGGCCTGAATGCCTTGGTCTGTCAGCCAAGTGCGCGCTTTTTTGACGGTGTCGCAGTTGGGAATGCCGTAAACAATGGGGTGCATGGATTTTGTCATAGCTTGTGCAGGTCAGTCTGGGCGACAATCGCGGCCTATGAAGACTCTACAACAATGGCTCGACTGGTGCGAGCGACTACACCCGGTGGCCATTGACATGGGACTGAACCGTGTCAAAGCCGTGGCCGACCGGATGAACCTGCGTTTTGATTGCCCCGTGATCACGGTGGCGGGCACCAATGGCAAAGGCTCAACCTGCGCGATGTTGGAGGCGGTTTTGTTGCAAGCGGGCTACCGCACCGGCGTATATACCTCGCCCCATTTGGTTCACTTTGAAGAACGTTGCCGTTTGCATGGCGAATCGGCCAGCTCCGCTGCGTTTGCCGATGCTTTTGCAGCTGTCGAGGCGGTGCGCGGAGATGTGAGCCTGACTTATTTTGAGTTCAGCACCTTGGCCATCTTGCACATGATGGCTGGTGCCAATTTGGACGTGGCCATTTTGGAAGTGGGATTGGGCGGGCGCTTGGATGCCGTCAACATTGTGGACGCTGACTGCACCATCATCACCAGCATTGACATCGACCACACCGCTATTTTGGGCCACGACCGAGACACCATCGGACGTGAAAAAGCGGGTGTGATGCGGGCTGGACGGCCTGTGATTGTGAGCGATCCGGTTCCCCCTCAAAGTGTGATCGACCATGCAGCGGCCCTTGGCGCTGAATTGTGGTTGTTTGGCCGTGATTTCAATTACTCGGGCGACAAGCAGCAATGGGCTTGGGCGGGACGCGATCGCCGCTACAGCGGCATGGCGTATCCGGCCTTGCGAGGCGCCAACCAACTGATCAATGCATCTGGCGTGCTGGCTGCTCTAGAGGCTTTGCGTCAGCGCATTCCCGTGACGGCTCAAGCCGTGCGCAATGGCTTGGCCATGGTGGAACTGCCCGGCCGCTTTCAGATCGTGCCGGGACAGCCTGTTTTGGTGTTGGATGTGGCCCACAACCCGCACTCGGTGGCGGCTTTGGCAGTCAACTTGGACGCGATGGGCTTTTACCCCACCACCCACGCCGTACTGGGGGCCATGGCCGATAAAGACCTTTTGCCCATGTTTCAGCGCGTGAACCCCATGGTGGACCGTTGGTATTTCACCGATTTGCCTTTGCCTCGTGCCGCGAAAGCGACCGATTTGGAGGCGCTTTGGCAAAGCCAAAATACCAGGATGGACACGGCCAGCACTGTGCATGGCGCCCCATTGTTGGCTCTTCAGGCAGCCATGCATGCGGCTGACCCGGCTGATAGAATCGTTGTCTTTGGCTCCTTCTATACGGTGGGCGGTGTTTTGGTGGACGGCATACCGCGTTTACAAGCCAAACACCTTAGCTCCTGAGCAATTGCCATGGCGTTTTTCAAGTTCCGATTTTCTGGTCAAAACCCTTCCCCCGAGGGTGTTGCAACCGGGCCCAGCGAAAGCATCGAAATTGTCCGTCGCCGTGCTCGCCACCGATTGACGGGTTCCGTGGTTTTGGTTTTGTTGGCAGTGGTGGGTTTCCCGCTTTTGTTTGACACCCAGCCTCGACCTGTTTCGGTGGACACGCCCATCGTGGTGCCCGACAGGCAAAAAACCCCTGCACTCGCCAGCAACGTGCCGGTGCCTGCGGCCCAAGCGCCCGCCAAGCCTTTGCTGCCCAACACCGAGGTCGCCACCGTGCCTGCGCAGTCCAGCTTGGATGCCCGTGAAGAAGTGGTGCCCAAACCTGCGGCACCCTTGGCCGACAAGCCGGTTGATCAGCCCGTCGAAAAGCCGGCTGAAAAGCCGGTGACCGCCAAGGCAGAAACCAAACCCGAAGCCAAAGTGCCAACGGCAACCAAGCCCAAAGACGATGGCCAAAAAGCCCAAGCTTTGCTCGAAGGCAAGCCCGTTAAACCCGCAGTATCCAGGGTGGCGATCCAAGTCGGTGCCTTCACGGATGCGGCCAAAATCCGCGATGTGCGCAGCAAACTCGAGCAAGCTGGCCTGAAAACTTACACCCAAATCGTCGAAAAAGATGGCAAAAGCACCACACGCATCCGTGTGGGACCCTTTGAAACCAAAGAAGAGGCCGACAAAGCCGCAGCGCGCATCCGCAAGCTCGATTTGCCAGCCGCCGTTTTGAAGCTCTGACATGGCCATCGCCCTGACCGATTGGTTGTTGTTGGGGGTGTTGGTGGGCTCGATGGCCCTGGGTTTTTGGCGTGGTCTGGTTTATGAGGTTTTGTCCCTGGCGGGCTGGTTGGCCGCTTTCATGGCCGCTCAATGGTTTGCTGAAGACGCCATTGGCTTTTTGCCCTTTGTGCAGGGCGCGCCCGAATCGGTTCAGTACGCGGTGGCCTTTGTGGTGGTGTTTGTGGCCACTTTGTTTGCCTCGGGTATGTTGTCTTGGTTGATCAAGAAGCTGGTGGAAACCGTAGGCCTCAGGCCGGTTGACCGCTCTTTGGGCGCCATGTTTGGCGTGGCCCGCGGAGTGGTGGTTTTGTTGGCGGTCACCGTGCTGCTGCAGCTCTTGGGCATGGCCTCAGAGCCTTGGTGGAAAGAGGCCCAAGGACCTGTTTGGCTCGACACCGCGATCAAAGGCCTCAAACCCATGTTGCCTGAAAAATTCGGTGCATTTTTACCCTGAACTTTTCAGGGCAGTCGATTTTTGAACGGATAAAGATTTATGTGTGGAATCGTCGGCGTGGTCAGTCACGCACCGGTCAATCAGCTGATTTACGATGGTTTGCTTTTGCTGCAGCACCGAGGGCAAGATGCGGCGGGCATCGTCACGCAGTTGGACCGCAAGTTTTTCATGCACAAGGCCAAAGGCATGGTGCGTGATGTGTTTCGCACCCGCAACATGCGCAGCCTGCCTGGCAACTGCGGTTTGGGACAAGTGCGCTACCCCACGGCTGGCAACGCATTCAGTGAAGAGGAGGCCCAGCCCTTTTATGTGAATGCGCCCTTTGGTTTGGTGCTGGTGCACAACGGCAACCTGACCAACGCCCATGCCTTGAAGGCCGAGTTGTTTTCTAAGGACCACCGCCACATCAACACAGAAAGTGATTCGGAGGTTTTGCTCAATGTGTTGGCCCACGAGCTGGAAAAAACCACGCGGGGTTTGCCCCTCAAGCCCGTGGACGTGTTTGAGGCCGTGCGCGGCGTGAATCGCCGTGTCAAAGGGTCTTATGCGGTGATTGCCTTGATCGCAGGCCACGGCTTGGTGGCCTTCCGAGACCCGCACGGCATTCGCCCTTTGTGCATGGGCCGCAGTGCCGACGGCACCATCATGCTGGCCAGCGAATCGGTGGCACTCGATGGCACAGCGCACCAGTTTGAGCGCGATGTGGCCCCTGGTGAAGCCATTTTTGTTGACCTTGATGGCCAGATGCACACGCAGTCCTGCGCCGACAAGTCGCAATTGAGCCCTTGCATATTTGAGTACGTGTACCTGGCCAGGCCAGATTCCACCCTGGACGGTATCTCCGTGTACCAAGCTCGTTTGAATTTGGGCGAAACATTGGCCAAACGAGTGATTTCGACCTTGCCCCCGAGCGACATCGATGTGGTGATCCCGATTCCCGAATCCAGTCGGCCCAGCGCCATGCAGTTGGCCCAATTGCTTGGCATTCCATACCGCGAAGGATTCGTTAAAAACCGCTACGTGGGCCGCACGTTCATCATGCCGGGCCAGTCGGTGCGTAAAAAATCAGTGCGCCAAAAACTCAACACCATCGTCAGCGAATTCAAAGGCCGCAACGTGCTGTTGGTGGACGACTCCATCGTGCGCGGAACCACCAGCCAAGAGATCGTGCAGATGGCCCGCGACGCGGGCGCGCGCAAGGTTTATTTGGCCAGCGCTGCGCCACCCGTGCGCTACCCCAATGTCTACGGCATCGACATGCCGACCAGCCAAGAGCTGGTGGCGCATGGCCGCAGCATCGAAGAGATCCGCCAGATCATTGGCTGCGACGCCCTGATCTACCAAGACGTGGACGCCATGAAAACCGCTGTGGCCCAAGCCCGAGTGAATGCGGCAGGTGCTTTGTCCGATTTCGATGCCTCTTGCTTTGATGGTGTCTATGTGACGGGCGATATTTCTGCCGATGACATCAGCCGTTTGAACGAAACCCGCCCCCAAGTCGAAGAGGGCGATGACGACAACTCTCGTTTGGCCTTGCCCAACGCCAGCGTATAAGGCCTGCCATGACACAAGCCCACCGATTTGATGACCTGCACATTGAGACCCTGGCCGTTCGTGCTGCTGTAGAGCGCAGCCAGTACGGCGAGAATTCCGAAGCCCTGTACCTCACCAGCGGTTATGTGCAGCCCACGGCCGAAGCCGCTGCCCGCCGTTTTGCGGGCGATGAAGAGGGCTACACCTACGGCCGCTACGGCAACCCCACCGTCAGCAGTATGGAAATCCGTTTGGCTGCGCTGGAGGGCACTGAAGCCGCTATGGGCACGGCATCGGGCATGTCGGCCATCTTGATGATGTGCTTGGGCTTGCTCAAAGCAGGTGACCATGTGGTGTGCTCGCGCTCCATGTTTGGCTCCACCATCAAACTGATCGGCACCGACCTGGCCAAGTTTGGTGTTGAGTCCAGTTTTGTGTCGCAAACCGACCTCAAAGAGTGGCAAGCCGCCATTCGCCCCAGCACCCGGTTGCTGTTGGCCGAAACCCCTACCAACCCCCTCACCGAGGTGTGCGACATTCAGGCGTTGGCCGACTTGGCACACAACGCAGGTGCTTTGTTTGCGGTGGATAACTGCTTTGCCACCCCTGCCTTGCAACGTCCCGCACAAATGGGCGCTGACATCATCACCCATTCGGGGACCAAGTATCTGGATGGCCAGGGCAGGGTAATGGCAGGTGCGCTTTGCGCCCCACAGCAAATGATCACCGAGAAGTTTTTGCCTGTGCTCAAAAGCGGCGGCATGACACTGGCGCCATTCAACGCTTGGGTGGTGCTCAAGGGCCTTGAGACGCTGGACCTGCGCATGCGTGCTCAGACAGCCCGAGCGCAAATCTTGGCCGAATGGTTGGAAAAGCATCCTGCGGTGGCCCGCGTGCATTACCCTGGACTGGCCAGCCACCCTCAGCACGACTTGGCCATGCGTCAAATGTCAGGCTTGGGCGGCGCTGTCTTGTCTTTTGATGTCAAGGCCGATGGCCCCGAGCAAGCGCGCCAGCGTGCCTTTCATGTCATGGACCAGATGCAAATGCTCTCCTTGTCTACCAACTTGGGAGACACCAAAACCTTGGTGGCGCATCCTGCCAGTACCTCGCATGGTCGCCTGACCGAAGCGCAGCGCCAAGCCGCCGGCATTGGCCAAGGCTTGATCCGCGTGGCGGTCGGCCTGGAGTACCCACAAGACATCCAAAAAGACCTCTCGCGTGGTCTCGATACCCTTTGATATGACCAACACCCTTTCAAGCACACCTGCACATACGCGCACCCGCTTTGCCCCATCGCCCACCGGCTTCATTCATCTGGGCAACATCCGCTCGGCTTTGTACCCTTGGGCTTTTGCCCGCGCCACGGGCGGCGACTTCATCTTGCGCATCGAAGACACCGACCTGGACCGCTCCACACAAGCTTCTGTGGACGTGATCATTGAAGGCATGGCCTGGCTCGGCCTGGACCATGACGAAGGTCCGTTCTACCAAATGCAGCGCATGGACCGCTACAAAGCAGTGCTGGCTGATTTGATCGCCTCGGGGCATGTTTACCCCTGCTACACAAGCATGGAAGCGTTGGATGCGCTTCGCGAGCGCCAAATGGCCAACAAGGAAAAGCCTCGGTACGACGGCACTTGGCGTCCCGAGTCAGGCAAATCCTTGCCTCCCATCCCTGATGGTGTGAAGCCCGTGCTGCGCTTCAAGAACCCGATCGGCGGTGTGGTGGCGTGGGACGACAAGGTCAAAGGTCGCATTGAAATCAGCAACGACGAGTTGGACGACTTGGTGATCGCCCGCCCTGACGGCACGCCCACCTACAACTTTTGTGTGGTGGTGGACGACATCGACATGCAGATCACGCATGTGATCCGTGGCGACGACCATGTGAACAACACGCCGCGCCAAATCAATATTTTCAAAGCCTTGGGTCAAGAGCCCCCGGTTTATGCCCACCTGCCCACGGTGCTCAACGAGCAGGGTGAGAAGATGAGCAAACGCAACGGCGCCAAGGCGGTTACGGCTTACCGAGACGAAGGCTTTTTACCAGATGCGATGGTCAATTATTTGGCCCGTTTGGGCTGGAGTCACGGCGACGATGAGATTTTCAGCCGTGCGCAGTTTCTGGAGTGGTTCAATCTCGACCATTTGGGCCGCAGCGCCGCGCAGTTTGACGAAGCCAAACTCAAATGGGTCAACGCCCAACATCTCAAGGCCATGAGCGATGACGCATTGGTCCAACATGTCCAGCCATTCCTCGCCAAACTGGGTGTGGTGTCTGACGAACGACTGGCCCATATCTGCGGCCTTTTCAAAGACCGTTGTGACACGCTGGTGGTTTTGGCGCAATGGATATCGGCCTTCTATCTGGACGTGGTGCCCAACCCGGACGAAAAAGCCCAGCATGTGACCGATGCGGTCAAACCTGCCTTGGCTGTGTTGGCCAACAAACTGGCCGCATGCGTGTGGGACAAGGCTTCGATTGCTGCGGCCATCAAAGAAACCTTGGGCGAGACAGGCCTCAAAATGCCGCAAATCGCCATGCCTGTTCGCGTGTTGGTGATGGGCACGGCCCAGACACCTTCGCTGGATGCCGTACTCGCGTTAAGCCATAGAGAAAAAATTCTTGAGCGACTCCAAAACGCTTGAATTTCTGTCTATAATTCGAGTCTCGACACCAACGAGGCGCAGCAACATGCAGCAATGCAAAGCGTTGTACCAAAGGGGGTATAGCTCAGCTGGGAGAGCGCTTGCATGGCATGCAAGAGGTCAGCGGTTCGATCCCGCTTACCTCCACCAAAGTGTCGAGATGATTCGAAAGAATCCGTCCAGGTTATGACCCTATCGTCTAGAGGCCTAGGACATCACCCTTTCACGGTGAGTACCGGGGTTCGAATCCCCGTAGGGTCGCCAAGTTTTGTAGCACTTGGTCAGTTGCAACAGCAGTCTGACAAAAGTTACAGCTACCAGGAGTGGTAGTTCAGTTGGTTAGAATACCGGCCTGTCACGCCGGGGGTCGCGGGTTCGAGTCCCGTCCACTCCGCCAAATCAAGAAGCTCAAACAGTTCGCTGTTTGGGCTTTTTTATTGCCTGATTTTTCCCCCAATCCTGTTTTCTTTTCAAAATGTGTGGACTGTGGAAACTCAGTTGCAGTAAGCTACAAGGTTTCCCGTTTAACTTGTTGTCGGCCATGGACAGTTTGCTCCCACCCATACCAGCCAAACGCTACTTCACCATCGGTGAGGTGGGCGAGCTGTGTGGTGTCAAGCCCCATGTGTTGCGTTATTGGGAGCAGGAGTTCACCCAGCTGCGTCCGGTCAAGCGGCGTGGTAACCGCCGTTACTACCAACGCCATGAAGTCATGATGATCCGCAAGATCCGTGGCCTCTTGTACGACCAAGGCTTCACCATCAGTGGCGCACGCAACAAGCTGCAAGAACTGGTGCAGGTGGATCGTGAATTAAGCCGAACAAGTGGAGCGCAGGACCCATTGACCGAGGGCGTCAGCGACTTGGATGTTTCCGATGACCACGCCGGTTCATCTGCTGTATCGACCGGTACTTTGTCTTGGCAGGGCCTGTCTGCTGATTTGTCGATTCAGCAAGAGTTACTGCAGATTCGCGACCTGCTGACAGTCAATGGCCCCCATAATCCGGCTATAATTTGAGTCTTGTCGGCGTGTAGCGCAGCCTGGTAGCGCACTTGCATGGGGTGCAAGGGGTCGCGAGTTCGAATCCCGCCACGCCGACCATATGAATCAAGGACTTAGCTTCGAAAGGGGCTAAGTCCTTTCTTCTTTGTGACTGCCTATTCGCAAGCGCCTGAACGTGGCAACACAGAAAAAAGCCCTGTCATGCTGGAAAGCGTTCGCGCAGTTTGAGTTTGTAGAACTTCCCAGTCGAGGTGCGGGGCACGGCGTCAATGAACTCGTAGCGGTCGGGCACCTGCCACTTGGCAAAGCCGTGCTGCAGCAAATGCGCGGCAAAGGCTTCGGGCTGGGGTTGCTTGCCGGGCTTGAGTACGATGCAGGCCAGAGGGCGCTCGCTCCATTTGGGGTCGGGGATGGCGATCACCGCCGCTTCGGCCACGTCGGGATGGGCCATCAGGGCATTCTCTAAGTCGACCGAACTGATCCATTCGCCGCCGGATTTGATCAGGTCTTTGGTGCGGTCGGTGATGCGCACAAAGCCCAAGTCGTCCACGCTGGCCACATCGCCGGTGCGCAGCCAGCCGTCGGCGCTGAATTTGTCTTCGCTGACGGGCACCTGGTGGTAGCTGCCGGTGATGAAGGGCCCGCGCACCTGTATTTCGCCCACATGCTGGCCGTCCCAGGGGGCATCGAGTCCGTCTTCACCTCGGATGCGCAGTTCGGTCAGCGGCACGGGCACGCCCGCCATGGCTGCGCGGCGGTAACGTTCGTCCATGGAGGCGTTTTTCAGCTCCGACTTGGGGTAAGACACGGTGCACAAAGGTGAGGTTTCGGTCATGCCCCAGCCTTGCAAAATCCAGATGCCGTGCCGATGAAAGGCGCGAATCAAAGCCTCGGGCACCGCCGCGCCGCCGACCAAAGAGCGCATGCCGGTGGGCAGTTTCCAGCGGCCGGGCTGGGTGGTTTGTGCAGCCTCAAAAGCCTGAATCAGCCCCATCCAGATGGTGGGCACGCCCAGCGACAGCGTGGGGGGCTCGGCCGTCATCAGGTCCAGCAGATCTTCCGGGTGCAAGTGCGGGCCTGGAAAAACCAGCTTGACGCCCATCATCACCGCGCCATAAGGGATGCCCCAGCTGTTGGCATGGAACATGGGCGTGACGGGCAAGATCACATCGCTGCCCTTGAGGCCCCAGAAGTCGCCCAGGCAGCCCACCAGCGTGTGCAAGATGGTGGAGCGGTGCGAGTACACCACGCCCTTGGGCCGGCCGGTGGTGCCCGAGGTGTAGCACATCGACACCGCATCGTCTTCGGCGTGCGGGGCGTATTGAAAGCGCTGTGTGTCAGTGCCTGCCAGCAGCTGCTCGTAGTCGGTGAAGGGCGCGGGCACGGGCGCCCCGGAAAACGGGAACACGATCACGCGCTCAAAGCGGTACAGGTGCGCAAACTGCTGGTACAGCGGCAGCAACACATCGTCGATGATCAGCACCTTGTCTTGCGCGTCATTGGCGATCCAAGCGATCTCGTCGGGCGACAGGCGCAGGTTGAGGGTGTGCATCACGCCGCCCGCGGCCGGGATGCCGAAATAACACTCCAGGTGCGCGTGGTGGTTCCAGCAGAGCGTGGCCACGCGCTCGCCTTTTTGCAGGCCCAGGTTTTGCAAAGCCTGCGCCAACTGCCGGGTGCGCTGGTAGAACGCGCCATAACTGTGCCGGCGCAGCGACTTGTCGGGCAGGCGCGAGACGATCTCGTTGCTGGCAAACAAAGAGCCTGCCCGTTCGAGCAAGTGGTTCAGCGACAGGGGCATCTGCATCATGGTGCTGCAGATGGGCGGCTGGGCGGGGGATGCAGAAGAAGGCGTGGTCATGAAAGGCGTGGGTTGTTCTTGTCTGCCCAAATCATGCGGCCCACTGCACACCGTGCAGGCTAGGGAAAACCCAAGTGTGCAGTCACATGGGTCATGACCACACCCAGTTGCCCCCAAAGCGAGTGCCCAAAGGTGTGGATAAGTCCTTGAACAACTGCGCCAAGCCGCATCCTGATTGGCGTGACGGCGAGTGCTTAAAAAATAGGCAATGGCGGGCTCTTGCCATGAGCCTGGCGGAGGGCATGATTGCAGCTATTCTTGTTCCTTTATTTCCTCGTCAGCCTCCTTCGCCGCATGCCTGTTTCCCACATCTCTCCCGGTTTCATTGCCCTGCACAGCCACCGCTCTGAGGTTTTGGCCGACACCCTGACGGGCTGGTTGCGTGCGCACCCGCTGGATCCGTTGGAGAGCGAAGTCGTGCTGGTGCAAAGCAACGGCATGGCCGAGTGGATCAAGATCGAATTGGCCCGGCAGGGTGGTGTGTGCGCGGCCACCCGGGTGGAGCTGCCTTCGCGCTTTTTGTGGCGCACCTACCGGCAGGTGTTGGGCACGCAAAATGTGCCGCCCGAATCGCCGCTGGACAAACTGCCCATGACCTGGCGGCTGATGGCTTTGCTGCCCACTTGCGTGAACGACCCGGTGTTCAAGCCTGTGGCGGGTTTTTTGAGAGGCGATGAGCCCGACCGCTTGTTGCAACTGGCCTCTCGCTTGGCGGATTTGTTTGACCAGTACCAGATTTACCGCCCCGATTGGCTGCAAGACTGGGCCGCCGGGTGGGATGTGTTGCGCAAGGCTGCAGGTTCGGATGCATTGGCAGAAGACCAACTCTGGCAAGCCGAGCTGTGGCGGCGTGTGTTGGCCACCTTGGATGACAGCCAGCGCCAAGCCACCCGACCGGCGCTGCACGCGCGGGCACTGGCGCATTTGCAGTCGGGCCAGCCCCTGGCCAGCGTCGTGGCGCGGCGCGTGTCGGTGTTTGGCATGAGCCACATGCCGGGGCAATTGCTCGAGATGCTGGCGGCGCTGGCCGCGCACAGCCAGGTGATGCTGGCCGTGCCCAATCCGTGCCAGTACCACTGGGGAGACATCATTGACGGGCGTGAATGGCTGCAGGCCGAGCGCCGCCGCCACACTTACCGGGACAAGACTTTGGCCGATTTGCCGCTGGCACAGATGCACCTGCACGCGCCCACGCTGCTGGCCGCCTGGGGGCGGCAGGGGCGCGACTTTATCCGGCAGCTGGACGCCTTTGACGACCTGCAAGCGGCCAAGCAACTCACGCAGTGGCCGCGCCTGGACTTTTTTGAGGACATGCCCGACGAAGACGGCGCGCGAATGTTGTCCCAGTTGCAGCGGCGCATTCGCGACCTAGAGCCGTCCAGTGGTGGTGCCCCTGTGGAGCCATGGGCCCAAGGTGATGAATCGCTTGTTTTCAAAATCGCCCACAGCCCTGTGCGCGAGCTGGAGGTGCTGCACGACCAACTGCTGCAGTGGTTCCACTCCCCGCCCGGCAATCAGTCTGTGTCACCCCGCGACGTGGTGGTCATGGTGCCCGACATTGAAGTCATGGCCCCGGCGATTCGAGCCGTTTTTGGTCAGTACAAGCGCTCAGATGCGCGGTTCATCCCGTTCGACATTGCCGACTTGGGCGCACAGGCCATCAGCCCACTGATTCATGCGGTGGCGTGGCTGCTGGCCTTGCCGCAACAGCGCAGCCGCATGAGCGAGCTGGTCGAGCTGCTCGAAGTGCCTGCGCTCGCCGCCCGCTTTGGCCTGAGTGAAGAGGGCTTGCCCACGCTCACCCGTTGGATGGCGGGCTCGGGCATCCGCTGGGGCCTGTCGGCTCCGCACCGCGCAGGCCTGGGTCTGGGGGTGTGCGGAGAGGACAACTCGGCGCTGTTTGGCGTTCAGCGCATGCTCATGGGCTATGCCTGTGGGGCCGACCCGGTGGATACCGATGCGCCAGGGGCCACGCCTTACCCTGAAGTGGGTGGGCTTGATGCCGAGCTGGCCGGGTCTTTGGCGCACCTGTTGCAGGTCTTGATCGACTGGTGGCAAACCGCCACGCAAGACGCCACGCCTGCGCAATGGGCCGAGCGCGGCCGGTCCATGCTGGCCGCGATGTTCAAGCCGCGAGACGACAACGACCGCAACGCGATCGCGGCGCTCGACCAAGCGTTGACCGACTGGGTGCGCGCCTGCGCCGAGGCTGGTTTTGTCGATGCGGTGCCGCTGGCTGTAGCCCGCTCGGCCTGGCTAGAAGCGCTCAAGACGCCCCGGCTTGAGCAACGCTTTCGGGCTGGGGGCGTGACCTTTTGCACGCTCATGCCCATGCGGGCCATCCCGTTCAAGGCCGTGTGCTTGCTGGGCATGAACGACGGCGATTACCCGCGCCGCAGCCCGCGAGCGGACTTCGACCTGATGGGCCTGCCCGGCATGAGCCGCCCCGGCGACCGCTCTCGCCGCGACGACGACCGACAGCTCATGCTGGAAGCCTTGCTGTCGGCGCGGCAAGTGCTCTACATCAGCTGGAGCGGTCGCAGCGTGCGCGACAACAGCGAGCAACCGCCCTCGGTGCTGGTTTCGCAGCTGCGCGACGAGATTGATCTGCTGTGGGGCAAGGACACGGCCAAGCGCCTGTCCACGGTGCACCCACTGCAAGCCTTCAGCCGCACTTATTTTGAAGAGGGCAGTGGTTTGCAAACCTATGCCAAGGAGTGGCGTGCGGCGCAGAGCTCGTCATTTGCAGGAGCGGTCTCCGACCGCGATGGATCACCCGAAACATCATCGC
Source organism: Akkermansia muciniphila (assembly GCA_943331105.2). Taxonomy (GTDB): domain Bacteria; phylum Pseudomonadota; class Gammaproteobacteria; order Burkholderiales; family Burkholderiaceae_C; genus Limnohabitans_A. The sequence continues at coordinate 140,533 of CALQKH020000002.1, read as the reverse complement.
GGTCGGAGACCGCTTCTACCGGGTCATCGGTTGCCTTGTTGCCGCCGCTGGAATCCGCTAATGGCGTGCCGGTCATCACGCTCGCCCAACTCGCCCGCTTTTTGCGCAAACCTGTGGGCGCGTTTTTCCGCGAACGCCTGCAAGTGCATCTGGAGGGCGAGCGCAGCGAACTGCACGACGAGGAACTGTTTGGACTGGCGGGCCTGGATCTGTATCAACTGATCGACCACGAACTGGCGCACGTCCCCATCGCGCTGAACGCTGACACCTTGCCCGCGCATGTGCAGAAGGTGGTTAAGCGCCTGCGCCAGGCCGGCGCCTTGCCACTGGCGGGCGTGGGGGCACTCGCCGCAGAAAATCTGAGAGACCGCCTGCAGGCCATGCTGGGCGCAGCGCTGCACGAGCGGCAGGCTTACCCCCATGCAGCCGAACGCCTTTTGGTGGACATGTCGCATTCCCAAGTGGCCTTGCAAGACGCGCTGGGTGATGTGCTGGAAGGCGAGGGAAGTCAGATGTCCTTGCACCTGCGCGCCAGCGATCTGGCCAGCTTCAAGACCCAAAAGCCACAGGCCCACCCAGAAAAGCTGATCGACATTTGGCTGCTGTCGCTGGCCGCAGCCGCCATGGACCAGCCCTTGAAGTGCGTGGTGGTGGGCCGCAACGCCGTGCTGCGCATGGCCGAGCAAGATCCACAAGCCGCCCGTGTCCAATTGACCGAGCTGTTGGCCGTTTGGGCCGAAGGCATGCGTTGGCCGCTGCCGTTGCCGCCCGGTGTGGCGCTGCAGTGGCTCAAAGACAAAGACAACATCAACGCGCTGGCCGATGCCTATGAGGGCATTGACTTCAAACGCGCCGAAAAAGACAAAGACCCGGCACTGGCCCGTACCTATGCCACGGTAGAGGACTTGCTGGCCACGGGCAAGTTCGATTGCCTTGTCCAAACCGTTTACGCCCCCTTGAAGGCCTGGGCCGAGCAAGCCGAGATCGAGGCCTTGCCGGATGTGGCCCAAGACAGCGAAGAGGGAGAGCTGGCATGAGCATCCCCCACGCCCTCAATGCGCACACCTTTCCCCTGCGCGGCAGCCACCTGATCGAGGCCAGCGCTGGCACAGGCAAGACCTGGACCATTGCCGCTTTGTATGTGCGCTTGGTGCTGGGCCACGGCCAAGACGGTACCGCACCTGTTCGCCCCATGCTGCCGCAAGACGTGCTGGTGATGACCTTCACCCGCGCCGCTACCCGTGAGCTGTCTGACCGCATCCGCGCCCGATTGACCGAGGCCGCGCAGGTGTTCCGGGGCATGGCCGAAACCGACGATGACTTCTTGCGACAACTGAAGGACGAATACCCCGAAGGAGAGCCCCGCGAACAAGCCGCCCACCGCTTGGCGCTGGCGGCGCAGGCCATGGACGATGCGGCCGTGTACACCATCGACGCCTGGTGCCAGCGCATGCTGCGCGAACACGCGTTCGACAGCGGCAGTCTGTTTGAAGAAAACCTGGTCGGCGACGAAGCCGCGCTGCGCCTCGAAGCGGTGCAGGACTACTGGCGTCAGCAGCTATACCCCATGGGTACAGCCCTGGTGACAAAGGTGCTGAACGTGTGGCGCGATGTGCCCGCGCTTGAACAAGACATGCGCGCCCTGATGGCCGTGCCGCTGGACGATGCCGCACCCGGCACGCTGGCGCAGGTGTTCGGCGCGGCCATGGCCGAGCGCGACGCACAACTGCAGGCGCTCAAACAGGGCTGGAACGAGAAGTCCGACAATTTATTGGGTTGGATCGAGGCGCAGTTGGCGCATCACAAGTCGAGCTGGGATGGCCGGAAACTGACATACAAAAAATGTGCCGAGTGGCTGGCCGTGCTCAAAGAGTGGGCGCAAGGGCCAGAAGACGGTAAGCGCTTGGAAAAAACCATGAAAGCCGGCTGGGCACGCTTCACGCCTCAAGGCCTGGTCGAATGCCGTAAGCCTGGTGAAGCGCCTGTGGATTTGCCCCCCGAAAGCCAGGCGTACGCCGACCTGCAAGCGGCTTTGAATGCCTTACCCGAACCGGCCCAAGTCGCCCGCCTGCACGCCCGCACCCATGTGCTGCAGCGCATGGCCGAGCTCAAGCGGCGCGGCGGGCTGTTTGGCTTTGCCGACATGCTGCAGCGGCTGGATGTTGCACTGGCCGACCCCGAATCGGGCGAGCGCTTGGCGCAGCGTCTGCGCGAGCAGTTTCCGGTGGCGATGATCGACGAGTTCCAAGACACCTCGCCGCTGCAGTTCCGCATCTTTGACCGGATCTACCGCACGGCCGACAACCTGCCAGACATCGCGCTGCTGCTCATTGGTGACCCCAAGCAATCCATCTATGGTTTTCGGGGTGCGGATATCCACAGCTACTTGGCTGCACGCCGCGCCACCGCTGGCCGCCACCATGTGCTGGGCACCAACTTCCGCTCCACCCAAGCGGTGGTGGCTGTGATCAACCGCTGGTTCGACATTTCGCCAGACGCCTTTGGCTACAAGCTAGACGATCAAGATCCGTTGCCGTTCCAGCCGGTGGGGGCGAAGGGCCGCCCTGAAGTGTTCAGGACGAGCGCGGGCGATGTGCAAGCCATGACCGTGGTGCACGACGCCATTTTGCGCAGCCAACGCGATGCGCAGGCGCACCTGTCGGCCTTGTGCGCCGAGCAAATCGTGGCCTGGCTGAGCGATTCACACGCGCGTTTTGCGGATGCACAAAACGGCGACAAACCCTTGCAACCCAAAGACATCGCTGTGCTGGTGCGCACCGGCAAAGAGGCCGCGGCCGTGCGCGATGCGCTGCGTGTGCGCGGTGTGGCTTCGGTGTATTTGTCGGACCGCGACTCGGTGTTCGCCAGCGACGAGGCGCAAGACCTTTGTCTGTGGCTGCGCGGCGTGGCCGAGCCACAAGACATGCGCCGACTGCGCGCTGCATTGGGCACCCGCACGGTGGGCCTGTCGCTGACCGAGCTTTATGACTTGGCCACGCAAGACGAATTGTTGGACATGCGCGCTGAGCAAATGCGCGAGCTGCACCAGACCTGGCTAAGCCAGGGCGTGCTGGCCATGCTGCGCCAGTCGCTGCATGTGCTGCAGCTGGCGGGGCGCTGGCGCGGTGAGCCCGACGGCGAGCGGCGTCTGACCAATGTGCTGCACCTGGCTGAATTGTTGCAAACGGCCAGCGGCCAGATCGAAGGCGAGCAGGCCTTGATCCGTTGGTTGGCCCAGCAGATGGAAGAAGCGCAGTCGGGCCATGCCAGCGGTGGCGAAGAGCAAACCGTGCGGCTCGAAAGCGACGAGGATCTGGTCAAGGTCATCACCATCCACGCCAGCAAGGGCCTGGAGTACCCGGTGGTGTGCTTGCCCTTTGCGCACAGCCACCGCGTGGTCACGGCCGACAAAGCCGCCGTGCTGCAGTTGGCGGGTGGTGAGGGCGAGGGTGAACGCCACTGGACGCTGGACTTTGACAAGGACGACTCCAAACTCGCGGACCAAGATCGCCTGCGTGAAGACCTGCGCCTGTGGTACGTGGCGCTCACGCGGGCACGTCACGCGCTGTGGGTGGGTTGGAGCGCGGTCAAAATGGGAAACAGTGACAAGTGCCGCAACCACTTCAGTGCGTCTGGTCATTTGCTCGGAAACGGTCAGTCGCTTGAACCCGCCGATTGGCTGGCGAAGCTGCAAGCGCTGAAAACCGATGGGGCAGGCAAGGCCTTGTTTGTGCAACTAGAGCTTGCTCCTGAAGTGGTGCCGTTGACGCTGTGGCACAAGCCCCTGCAGACCACCGCACTGCGAGAAGCGCTGGTTTGCACCGCCCGCATCGACAAGTCGTGGACCATCGCGAGTTTTTCTCGCTTGACGCGCGACCTGTCTTCGCAAACCCTGGCGCCTTTGGTGCTGCACCTGAACCCGCCGCGTCCCGCAGACGACGAACCCCTTGAAGATGCGGCCCCCCCCACGGCCTGGGTGGCCAGCCCTGGTGCTTTGGCTCCGTGGCACGGTTTTGCCAAAGGCCCTACGGCGGGCAATTTTTTACATGACCAACTCGAATGGCTTGCGGCCGATGGCTATGCTATCGATGCAGCCAAGGCCGAGCGCTTGAAATACCGCTGCGAAAACGCCGGTTACCCGGCCCAAGCCGACGACGTGCTGCAGTGGCTCAGCCGTGTGGTGGCTCAGCCTTTGCGCGGGCCGAACGCGCCGCTGAACGCGCTGGGTGATCTGTTGCCCGAGATGGAGTTCTGGCTGCCCGCCGAGCGCCTGCATGCACGCCAAGTCGATGCCTTGTGCCAGCAGCACCTGTTGCTCGGCGTGAGCCGCCCACAGCTGCCCGACGCGCAGCTGCACGGTATGCTGATGGGCTTTGCCGATCTGGTGTTCGAGCACCAAGGCCGTTACTGGGTGCTCGACTACAAATCGAATCATTTGGGGCCTGATGACGCTGCCTACACAGCACAGGCCTTGGATGCGGCCATGGCCCAGCACCGTTACGATGTCCAAGCTGCGCTGTACATGCTGGCGTTGCACAGACTGTTGCGCGCCCGCCTAGGTGATGCCTACGACCCGGCGCAGCAGTTGGGCGGCGCGGTGTACTTGTTTTTGCGCGGCATCGACGGGCCTGCGGGTGGCTGCTGCACCTTGCCTGCGCCTTTGGCGCTGCTCGACGGTCTGGACGCCATGTTGAATGCCGAGGTGGCGTGATGAACTTGAAAAAAATCTCACGCACCGCGCCCGTGCCCGCCTCCGCCTCGCAAATGGATTGGCTCAAGGACTTGCCTGCCCAAGGCCTGACCGCTGCGCAGACCTTGCAGTGGTTGAACCTGTGGACCGGCCAAGGCCTGCTGCGCCACATCGACAGCGCTTTCGCCGCGCAAGTGATTCGCCTAGATACCGGTGTATCTGCGCCTTTGCTGGTGGCTGCGGCCGTGCTCGCCCAGATGGAAGGGCGTGGCCACACCTGCCTGGCCTTGGCCGATTTGTGCCAGCCGCCCGTGGCCTTGCTGGGCTGGCCTGCGGCTGCGGTGGACGGTGCGCAGGGCCTGAAGGCTTTGTGGGCGCACCTGCCTGCCACGCTGGCCGATTGGCGGCAGGTTTTACAGGCTCAACCACCCAGCGCCTGTGTGCGCTTGGCCGATGCCCCCGACCATGGCCAGCCGCTGGTGTTGGGCGGATCTGCCGATGCGCCACTTTTGTATTTGCGCCGTTATGCGGGCTATGAGCAGCGCGTGGGCCAGAGCCTGCTGCAGCGTGCCAGCGAGTCATGGCCCGTTCACGAAGCAGCGGCACGCGAATGGCTGGACCGCTTCTTTGCGCCCAAGCCCGAAGAGTCCGCCGCCATCGACTGGCAGAAAGCGGCTTGTGCCGTGGCACTGCGCGCGCGGCTGTCGGTCATCACGGGTGGGCCTGGCACCGGCAAGACCTACACCGCCGCCCGTTTTCTGGCGCTGCTGCTGGCGCTGCACCCCGATGGCAGCCCGCTGCGTGTGGCGCTGGCCGCGCCCACCGGCAAGGCGGCGGCGCGCCTGAAGCAATCGATCGACGATGCCTTGACCCGCTTGACCATGCCTAAGGATTCGGGACTGGACTTGGCTGCACTGATCGCCCGCATGGGTCCGGCGCGAACGCTGCATTCGCTGCTGGGCGCACGGCCCGACACACGCCAGTTTCGCCACCACGCGGCCAACCCGCTCGACGTGGATGTGCTGATCGTGGATGAAGCCTCGATGGTGCATTTGGAAATGATGGACGCTCTGTTGAAGGCCTTGCCATCCACGGCGCGCTTGGTGCTGTTGGGCGACAAGGATCAGCTCGCCTCGGTCGAAGCCGGTGCGGTGCTGGGCGATTTGTGCCAAGACGCTGCAGCGGGCCGCTACAGCGCGGCCACGGCGCAGTTTGTGCAGCGCGTAGCGGGTCAGACGCTGGCATCCCAATTTGTGGTGACCGATCTGGCCCCCGTGCTGGCCCAGCAAACCGTGATGCTGCGCCAAAGCCGTCGTTTCAAAGGCGCGATTGGCCAGCTGGCGCTGGCGGTGAACCGGGGCGATGCGGCGGCGGCACGCGCCTGCTTGGGTGGCTCAGACAACTCGGCAGCCTCGCCGGTGCTGGCTCTCCAGCCGGGCAGCCCCCAAGCTGTGTGGGCCTTGGCGCTGGGCGCAGCGGGCAAGCCTTCTTACGCCAACTATTTGCACCTCATGCAAACCGGACCGGCAGGGCAGGGGGCTGAAGCGCACGCCAGCTGGGTCAGCAGTGTGCTCAAGGCCTTTGAGCGGTTTCGCATTTTGTGCGCCGTGCACCAAGGCGACTGGGGCACGCAAGCGCTGAATGTGGCGGTACAAAAAGCCTTGGCCGATGCGGGCTTGCTGCGCATCCAGGGCGAGTGGTACGAGGGGCGGCCTGTCATGGTCACGCGCAACGACGCGCAGCTGGGCGTCTTCAATGGCGACGTGGGCGTGGTGTTGCCGAACACCGAAGGCAAGCCCAAGGTCTGGTTTTTGGACGGTGAAGCCTTGCGCTCGGTGAGCGTCATGCGCTTGGCCCAGGTTGACACCGCGTTTGCCATGACCGTGCACAAAAGCCAGGGCTCGGAGTTTGAGCACACCGCGTTGGTGCTGCCCCCGGGCGGCGCCGAGGTGCTCAGTCGAGAGTTGGTCTACACCGGCATCACTCGGGCCCGCCAGCAGTTCACTTTGGTCGAGGCCGAGGCCGGTTTGCTCGAAGCAGCCATTGAGCGCCCCAGCGTGCGCGCCAGTGGCTTGGCGCATTGGTGGGTCTAGTCCATCGCGGGCAGCGCTGAAAAAAGGTCCTTGACGCCTTCAGCTGGCATAGCCTTCGCACGCCCCAGCATTGGGTCGGCCCCGGCATTCGCGAATCAGGCGTTTTTCGCGCTCAGACTTGTTTTCTGCCGAACCTTTGTGGGTGGGCGGCTTGGGGGCTTTGGCTTGTTTCGGTTTTTTGGCGGGTTTGTCTGTGGCGCTCACGGCTGTGAAGTTGTCCGTTGCCCAGCTGGCTGGCAAGGTCGCCAGCAATCCAAGACCTAAACACACGCTGGTGAGCGTCGACGCTAAATGCCGAGTCTTCATGCTGTTCTCCCTGACTTGTGTTGTCCTACGCATCATAGGCAAGCCTGGCACATCTGCAAGCACCTGCGCCGTCAAGATGGAATCATGTGCAAGAGGTGACTCGTTCAGAATGCGTCAAGCATTAGGATGCTGGCATGAGCAAAAACACCGCCCCATTCATGCGCCAGGCTGTCATGGACCTGGAAGAGTCCCGCATCCGCGAGGTCGCCAATGCGGGCATGGGCCGCCCCGATGTACTGGCCTTTTGGTTTGGCGAATCTGACGAAGTGACGCCCGACATCGTGCGCCAAGCCGCCATCGATTCCATGCAAAAAGGCGAGACCTTTTACTCGCACAACCTGGGTTTGCCCGAGTTGCGTCAGGCCGTGTCCGATTACATGTCGGCCCTGCACGGACCCATTGGCGTGGAGCGTCTCGCCATCACCTCGGGCGGCGTGAATGCCTTGATGTTGGCCGCGCAAGCCCTGATTGACGCGGGCGATGAAGTGGTTGCCGTGACACCCGTTTGGCCCAACCTCACGGCGCAAGCGCTGGTGATGGGCGCCAATTTGAAGTGCGTGTCGCTGCGCCCTGTGAATGGGCAATGGCAGCTCGACATGGCCGTGCTCAAGGCTGCGATCACGCCAGCCACCCGACTGCTCATCGTCAACTCGCCCAACAACCCCACGGGCTGGACACTCAGCCGCGCAGAGCAAGCTGAGATGCTGGCGCATTGCCGCAGCACCGGCACCTGGGTGCTGGCCGACGAGGTGTACGAGCGCTTGTATTACGAAACCGACACCGCCAACGGCTGTGCCCCGTCGTTTTTGGATGTGGCCGAACCCGAGGACCGTTTGGTGGTGGTGCACAGCTTTTCCAAGAGCTTTTTGATGACCGGCTGGCGTCTGGGCTGGCTGGTCATGCCTGCTGCCATGACCCCGCACATGGGCAAGCTGATCGAGTTCAACACTTCGTGCGCATCGGTGTTCACCCAAAAGGCGGGGGTGGTGGCGCTGCAAAACACCGCCGACATCACGCCACGCGTGGTGGCCCACCTCAAAACCTGTCGCGACACCCTGGTGCCCCTCTTGCTAGCCGTGCCTGGCGTGCAAGTCGCGCCCGCCCGGGGCGGCATGTACGCATTTTTCAGGCTTGAAGGGCATCCCGATTCGGTCCAGACTGCCAAACGCTTGGTGGCCGAAGCTGGGCTGGGCCTGGCTCCCGGCGAGGCTTTTGCCTCCGAAGCCGCAGGTTGGCTGCGTTGGTGCTTCGCATCCAAAGACTTGGCGCGTTTACAGCAGGGCGTTGAGCGCTTGGCGATTTGGTTGGCCAATAACCCAGCACCCCGATAAAAGGGCCGTGATCCAAGGTGGGGGCTTATGTCCCCCAAGCGACAAGTTTTTGGGGCGCTGGTACAGTCAGTATTTTTCTCTTGAGCCTTGGAAATCCCCATGAATCGCCTCATTGCCCTCGGTTTGTTGTTCGCCGCTGCTGCTGCGCCCGTTGTGGCCCAAACACCCATCAAGATTGGTGAAATCAACAGTTACTCGTCCATGCCCCAATTCACTCAGCCCTATCGGCAAGGCTGGCAGTTGGCGGTAGAAGAAATCAATGCACAGGGCGGCTTACTGGGGCGCAAGGTCGAAGTGATCGCCCGTGACGATGCTGGCAAGCCTGACGAAGCACTGCGCCATGCGATTGAACTGACGTCAAAAGAAAAGGTCGATATTTTGGCGGGTGGCTTTTTGTCCAACGTAGGCTTGGCATTGGCCGACCATGCGGTCAAAAACAAGCGATTGTTCATCGCCAGCGAGCCTTTGACCGACGCCATCGTTTGGGAAAAAGGCAACCGCTACACCTTCCGCCTGCGTGCCAGCACCTACATGCAAGCGGCCATGCTGGTTGAAGAGGCTGCCAAGTTGCCTGCCAAGCGTTGGGCCACGATCGCACCCAATTACGAATATGGCCAAAGTTCGGTGGCCAGCTTCAAAGAGCTGCTCAAGGCCAAGCGCCCCGATGTCGAGTTTGTGAGCGAGCAATGGCCTGCGCTGGGCAAAATCGATGCGGGCAGCACGTTGACCGCCACCATGGCCGCCAAGCCCGATGCGGTCTTCAACGTCACTTTTGGCGCCGACTTGGCCAGGTTGGTGCGCGAAGGCAACCAGCGCAATGTTTTCCCCAAGACACCGGTGGTGTCCATGCTCTCGGGTGAGCCCGAGTACCTGGAAGTGCTGAAAGACGAAACCCCCAAGGGCTGGATCGTGACCGGCTACCCTTGGGACCAGATTGACACCCGTGAACACGCCAGCTTTGCTGCCAACTATTACCGCAAGTTCAGCGAGAACCCCAAATTGGGTTCGGTGGTCGGTTACGCCACCATGCAGGCGATTTTTGCGGGCATCAAAAAAGCCGGCAGCTTGGACAACGAAAAATTGGTCATCGCCATGCGCGGCCTCAAATTCAGCACGCCTTTCGGCCCGGCTGAATTCCGCGCGATTGACCAGCAGTCCACCATGGGGGCTTACGTGGGCAAGCTCGATTTGCGGGGTGGCAAGGGCACCATGGTGCAGTGGCGCTATGCCGATGGCAAAAACCACTTGCCCACAGATGCTTACGTGCGTTCGCGCCGACCTGCAGAAGCCATGAAGTAAAACTTCAGGCTGGAGACACGCCCCAGTGATTGGCTGAGCTGGTGGGCCAAAACTCAGCAAAAAGGTTGGGCAATGTGTCGGCCGTGTTGTTGGGGTTTTCGGATGACAACAACGCGCCGGCCCCCAGCGTCTCAATGCTGGCAGCCAGCGATTTCGCATTGCCATGGGGGTGTCGCACCATCAGGTGGTGCGGCGTGATGTCGCCGGGTCGTTTCAAACCCGCAGCGCCAACCAAGTCTGCCAGCGCATGCATCGTGTTGGCATGGAAATAAAACACCCGTTCTGCTTTGTCTGTCACCACAATGGCGCGCTGACGCACCGGGTCTTGTGTGGCGACGCCCGTGGGGCAATGGTCGGTATGGCAACTGCGTGACTGAATACAGCCCAGTGCAAACATGAAGCCCCGCGCCGAATTGCACCAATCGGCTCCCAGCGCCAAGCAGCGTGCAATGTCAAAAGCCGAGATCACTTTGCCCGAAGCACCAATCTTGATGCGCTCCCGCAGACCCGCGCCCACCAAGCTGTTGTGAACCAAGCGCAGCCCGTCTCGCAGCGGCATGCCCACATGGTCGGCAAACTCAATCGGGGCCGCGCCAGTACCGCCTTCAGCCCCATCGACCACAATGAAATCGGGTGTTTGACCCGTGACCAGCATGGCTTTGACGATAGAGAACCATTCGGCTGGATGGCCCACACACAGCTTGATGCCCACCGGTTTTCCGCCAGACAGCTGGCGCAATTGGGTGACGAAATTCAACAATTCGATGGGGGTCGAAAAGGCCGAGTGGCGGGCCGGCGACACGCAGTCTTGGCCCATAGGCACGCCTCGGGCCTCGGCAATCTCTGGGCTGACTTTGGCCTTGGGCAGTACGCCGCCGTGGCCGGGTTTGGCCCCTTGCGACAGCTTGACTTCGATCATCTTGACCTGCGGCGATTGGGCCTGCTGCGTAAAGCGCTCGGGGTCAAAATGCCCGTCTGGCGTGCGGCAACCAAAGTAACCCGAGGCGATTTGCCAGATCAGATCGCCGCCGTGTTCGCGGTGGTGGCTAGAGATGCTGCCTTCGCCCGTGTCGTGCGCAAAGCCGCCCAGGGCGGCACCCCGGTTCAGGGCTTTCACGGCGTTGGGCGACAGTGCTCCAAAGCTCATGCCTGAGATGTTGAACAGAGACAAGTCATAGGCTTGCGTGCATTGGCCTTCGCCGACCCTCACCCTGAATGTGGCCGGGTCGGGTTGCACGGGCTGTAAAGAATGGGCAATCCACTCGGTGCCAGGGCTGTACATGTCTTTGATGCTGCCAAAACCGCGTTTGTCGTTTTCGACTTTGGAACGGGCGTATACCATGGCCCTTTGGTTGCGCGAAAACGGGAGCTTTTCCTCATCGTTTTCCAAAAAATACTGTCGCAACTCGGGCCGGATGTATTCCAGTGCGTAACGCAGGCGACCTGTCAGGGGGTAGTTGCGGCGCACGGCCTGTTTGGTTTGCCTGAAGTCCAGCCAACCCAAAACAAACAACACGCCGAAAACTGCGCTGGCCCAAGGCGATAGGGGCCAAACCATCAAGGTCAACGGGGCAGTGACTAACCATGGCAAGTAGCGGGAGAGAGATTGACGGGCCATGAGCGGCTCTCCTGGTTGAAACCACCACCACAAAAGGTGCTGGAAAGTTCCATCCTAGTAGTTTTTGGTGATTTTGTTAAATCTAGCCCATCGCGTACCGCTCTGCCGCCAAATGCTTGACCAAGCCCGGAGGCAATGGCAAAGGCTCGTGACTCATCCAAGTGGCCGTGAGTTCACCGCACAGCACAGCCAAACTGATGCCGCGCGCGCCCATGCCAGCGCTGATCCAAAGCCCCGGCAGGCGCAGTGGGTCAATGGGCCCCACCGCAGGCAGGCGGTTGGGCAAGGTGCAGCGCAGACCGGCCCAGCCCATCACCCGATCCGGCCCAAATTGACCGGCCATGGCTTGACCCAAGTTGGGCAGCAGGGTGGCCAAACGCTCTTGGTTGGCAGCATGGTCTTCGGTGCGCACAGGGGCTTGCTCGCAGTTGCGCTCAAAGGTTGAACCGATGTACCAGCCAAGCAGGCCCTTTGGCGTGGGCACACCGCTGATGAAGCTGCCGTGGCCGTTGACAGGGAAAGGCGGCAAGGCAGATGGGGCGTGAACTGGGTTGGAGTAAGCGCCCAAGTCGGCCTTTAAATCGGACATCAGCCCGTAGCTGATCTGTCCGCGCAAAGGGTTGAGTGGCACCGCAAAGCCGGGCAGGGGCCGCAGCAAAGCCAAACTGTCAAAGGCGCTGGCCACCACCAAAAAACGGGATTGAGCCAGAGTTTGGCCTTGGGCATCGGTCACGGTCCACAACTCGCCTTCACGCTCGATGGCGTGCACATCTTGGCCCCAGCGCACATGCACACCCGTTGTTTCCAGTTGCGCGGCCACCAGTCGTCGGGGCCGAATCCAGCCCGCATGTGCATGCCAAATGGCGGGAGTGCCCGGGGACAGTCCTGCTGCGGCAATTTGGGCGGCGCTGGCCGGACTGCTGTGGTGATCAGATGCGTTGGTAGGCAAGCGGCGTTTGCCCGCCAGGCTGTGCTCTAAAACACCCGTCATGGCCCAGTCGGTGCCAGCTTTCAGCAGCGTTTGGACGCGCTGCAATGTGGCCTCGACACCTGCGCGCGTGATGCGTGACAAGACGTTGTCATCGGGCGAGACGTGGGGCGCCGCCAAACCCACAGGCAAGCCCGAAGCGCCAGCCCCAAGGCCTGAGGCCCGATCGAGTACCGTGACCGACCAGCCCCTTTGGGCCAAGCTGTAGGCCACCGCAGAGCCGGACAAGCCTGCACCGATGACCAGTGCTTGGCGAGCTTCGGCTGGGCGGTTCAAAGGTTCAAAATTGAAAGTGAGAAGACCGGGAAATGATCAACTGGCTGCTGGGGGGACGTAGCCTTGGGCAGCATCGGCGCCATCGCCAAAAAAGTGGTTTTCCATCTGGCGGGCCAGGTACTGGCGAGCACGCAGATCGGCCAGGTTCAGGCGGTTTTCATTGACCAGCATGGTCTGGTGCTTGAGCCAGTCGGCCCAAGCTTGTTTGCTCACGCCCTCCCAAATGCGCTTGCCCAAATCGCCGGGATAGGGCGGAAAATCCAGACCCTCAGCTTCTTTGCCGAGTTTGATGCATTGAACGGTGCGTGCCATGGTGTTGTCGAGCCTTGATCTGTCTAAAGAAGCGCTGGTTATACGGATATAGAATTTCAGTATTTCCAGTTGAAAGCCGATCACACGACAATGCGGCCTGTTGCGCTTTTCGTGTGGTCTTGCAGGCCGTAAATGTAGCAAGCTTTCAGCATCCCCCCGGGGCTTTGGGTCTCTTGTCTCCCAACACACAACAATACCAAATGAGTGCTTTTCTTGAAGAACGCGTTTTGAGTGTCCACCACTGGACCGACCGCCTGTTCAGTTTCACCACCACCCGCGACCAGGCCCTGCGCTTTTCAAACGGCCACTTCACCATGATTGGCCTGCGCGGCGACAACGGCAAACCGCTGCTGCGTGCTTACTCGATTGCCAGCGCCAACTATGAAGAGCATCTAGAGTTTTTGAGCATCAAGGTGCCTGACGGCCCCTTGACCTCCAAGTTGCAGCACATCCAGGTGGGCGACACCATCATCGTGGGCCGCAAACCCACCGGCACTTTGCTCATTGATTACTTGCTGCCCGGTAAAAACCTGTACCTGATGGGCACAGGCACGGGTTTGGCCCCCTTCATGAGCATCATCCGCGACCCGGAGACTTATGACCGTTTTGAAAAAGTCATCCTGGTCCATGGTGTGCGCCAGGTCAATGAACTGGCTTACCACGACTACATCACCCAAGTCCTGCCCGCCCATGAGTTCTTGGGCGAGATGGTCAGCCAGCAGCTGCTGTACTACCCCACCGTGACCCGCGAGCCCTACAAAAACCAAGGCCGCGTGACCGATCTCATCGAAAACGGCAAGTTGTTTGGTGACTTGGGTCTGCCCACCCTCAACCCAGAGACCGACCGCGTGATGATTTGCGGATCGCCCGAAATGCTCAAAGACCTCAAACGCATTTGCGAAGAGCGTGGCCTCAAAGAAGGCAACACCAGCACGCCCGGTGCTTTCGTCATTGAGCGGGCATTTGCCGAATCCTGAGTCCTTCGGGGCTTTGTCTGCCAGCGCTCCAAGCTATTCATGAAAACAGGGGCAAAATGCCCCTGTTGTTATTCAAAAAGTACCCATGAACCTGCCTTCTGTAACCCCTCAGCGCTGGATGTTGCTGATCGCTTTGTCGGGCATCGGTATGCTGGTGTTTGGCCTGTATTTGCAGCATGTTGTGGGGCTGAACCCTTGCCCCATGTGCATAGTGCAGCGTTACGCCTTGATCGGGGTGGTACTGCTGGCCTTGGTGGGTTGGCGCTTGCGCGGCAGGGGGCTGGCTGTGTCTGGCGTTTTGCTGGCGCTGGCAGCGGGCTTTGGCGGATTCACCGCTGCTCGCCAAAGTTGGTTGCAGTGGTACCCGCCCGAGGTGGTCAACTGCGGACGCGACTTTTACGGCATGGTTGAAAACTTTCCCCTCAACCGTGCCATTCCCATGATCTTCAAAGGCAGCGGAGACTGCAGCAAGATCGACTGGACTTTCTTGGGCGGCTCGATCGCCAACTGGTCATTCGCGGCTTTCGTGGTGTTTGCACTGGCCGCTTTGTGGATCGCCGTTCAAACGCTTCGCCATCGCTGAATCAAAGCTTTTTGACCAACACCTGACTTTTGCGGTCCCAGTTGTATTTGCGTTTGCGCGCCTCAGGCAACCAGTCAGGGTCCACCTGAGCGAAGCCGCGTTTGATGAACCAGTGCATGGTTCGGGTGGTCAGCACAAAAATGCTTTTGACCCCCATGGCGCGGGCGCGTTGCTCGATGCGCTTGAGCACCTTCTCGCCATCGCCCTGACCTTGTGACTGGGGTGACACAGTGAGTGCCGCCATCTCGGCCGTTTTGGCCTCGGGGTAGGGGTAAAGAGCGGCACAGGCAAAGATCACGCCATCGTGGTCAAGGATGGTGTAGTGGTCAATGTCACGTTCGATCTCGGTGCGGTCGCGTTTGACCAGGGTGCCGTCTTTCTCAAACGGCTCGATCAGTTGCAAGATACCGCCCACATCGTCCGAAGTGGCTTCGCGCAGTTCTTCCAGTTTTTCATCGATCACCATGGTGCCGATGCCGTCGTGGACATACACCTCCAGCAGCAAAGCGCCGTCCACCGCAAAGGGCAGGATGTGGGAGCGCTCCACGCCTTCTTCGCAAGCCTTCACGCAGTGTTGCAAATAGAAGCCGATGTCGGTCGGCTCGGTAGGCTGGGGCAGCGAGGCCAGCAACTGCTTGGCAGCGGCCAGCGGCAGTTCGGTGTCAATGGGGTTGTCGTCGCTGGCGGGGGCGTGCGGCTCAATGCGAATGCCTGGCACTTCGGTCACAAAAATCAGCTTGTCGGCCTGCAACTCGGCCGCTACGCTGGTGGCCACTTCTTCCATGGCCAGGTTGAAGGCCTCGCCCGTGGGCGAAAACCCAAATGGCGAGAGCAAAACCATGGCACCCATGTCCAGTGTGCGCATGATGCCGTCTACGTCCACCTTGCGCACCAGGCCCGAGTGGATGAAATCCACGCCGTCCACAATGCCCACGGGCCGGGCGGTGATGAAGTTGCCTGACAACACCCGCACGGTGGAGCCCGCCATGGGCGTGTTGGGCAGGCCCTGGCTGAAAGCGGCTTCAATTTCGTAGCGCAACTGGCCTGCTGCCTCTTGGGCGCAGTCCAAAGCGACGCTGTCGGTGATGCGGATGCCATGCGAGTATTGGGGTGTGTGGCCCTTGGCCGCCAGCTGTTCATTCACCTGCGGACGAAAGCCGTGGACCAGCACGATTTTCACGCCCATGCTCTGGATCAGCGCCAAGTCTTGCGCCAGGTTTTGCAGCTTGCCCGCCGCAATGGCCTCGCCCGCGATGCCCACCACAAAGGTCTTGCCCCGGTGCATGTGGATGTAAGGCGCCACCGACCGGAACCAGGGCACGAAGGTGAAGTTGAAAACTGTGGACATGGGCAATCAGGTACGGCGAATGGGGCAGAGTGCCGGGCCGGGGATAATCCCGGGCTGTTCTTGGCTTGATTTTCACAGAAGTTTCCGCTTTGTCTGACACCCCCCTCCAAATCGACTTCCCCGAAGGCCTGCCGGTCTCGGCCCGCCGTGACGAAATCATGGCTGCCATGGACCAGCACCAGGTCATCATCGTCTGCGGTGAAACTGGTTCGGGCAAGACCACGCAGCTGCCCAAGATTGCACTGATGCTGGGGCGCGGTAAGTTGAACGCCAAGCCTGGCGAGCGGGCGCGCATGATCGGACACACCCAGCCCCGGCGCATTGCGGCCAGCTCGGTGGCCAAACGGATTGCCGAAGAACTCAAGACGCCGCTGGGCGATGTGGTGGGTTTCAAGGTGCGGTTTCAGGACCGTTTGAGCAAAAACGCCTCGGTCAAGCTCATGACCGACGGCATCTTGCTGGCCGAAACCCAGACCGATCCGCTGCTGCAGGCCTATGACACGATCATCATCGACGAGGCGCACGAACGCAGCCTGAACATCGACTTCTTGCTGGGCTACCTGCGCCAGATCCTGCCGCGCCGCCCAGACCTCAAAATCGTGGTGACCTCAGCCACGATTGACGCCGACCGCTTTGCCAAACACTTTGCGTCGCGCAACGGCCCGGCCCCGGTCATCATGGTGTCAGGCCGCACCTTTCCGGTGGAGCAGCGCTACCGTCCGTTTGAAGAGACCCGGGACTATGGCCTGAACGAGGCCATGGCCGATGCCGTGGACGAACTCTGGCAAGGCGGGGCAGGGGGCGATATCCTGATCTTTTTGCCCGGCGAGCGCGAGATCCGCGAAGCCGCCGACCACCTGCGTAAGCACTTGGCGCATCAACCCCTGACGCGAGGCGCCGAGGTTCTGCCGCTGTTTGCGCGTTTGTCGCAGGCCGAGCAAGACCAGATTTTTGAAGCATCGAATGGCCGCCGCATCGTACTGGCCACCAACGTGGCTGAAACGTCACTCACGGTGCCCGGCATCCGTTACGTGATCGATGCCGGCACCGCCCGCGTCAAGCGCTACAGCCTGCGCAGCAAGGTCGAGCAACTGATGGTCGAACCCATCAGCCAAGCGGCGGCCAACCAACGTGCGGGTCGCTGCGGCCGGGTGGCCAATGGCATTTGCATCCGCCTGTACGACGACAAAGACTTTGCAGGCCGCCCGCGCTTCACCGACCCCGAAATCTTGCGATCGTCCTTGGCCGGCGTGATCTTGCGCATGAAGAGCCTGCATCTGGGCATTGTGGAAGACTTTCCGTTCATTGAAGCGCCGTCCAAGCGTGCCATCACCGACGGCTACCAATTGCTGGCCGAGCTGGGCGCGGTCAATGACGACAACGAACTCACCCCGATTGGCCAAGAGCTGGCCCGCCTGCCGCTGGACCCGCGGGTGGGCCGCATGATTTTGGAAGCGCGCCACCGCAACGCGCTCGACGAAGTGCTGGTGATCGCCAGCGCCATGAGCGTGCAAGACGTGCGAGACCGCCCCATGGACGCGCAAGCCCAGGCCGACCAGCAACACGCCAAATTTGACGATGACAAAAGCGAGTTCACCGGCTACCTGAAACTGTGGAAGTGGATTCACGACGCCCGAGGCGGCCCCACGAAATCAATTGGGGTCAGATCCCAATTAAATTCGCCTGCGCAAGAAGCGCCGCAGCACAAGTTGAGCAACCGCCAATATGAGCAACTGCTGCGCCAGAACTTCATCAACATTCGCCGCGTGCGCGAATGGCGTGACACGCACACCCAACTGCTCACGGTGGTGACTGAGCACAAGTGGCGCATCAACACGCAGCCTGCGAGCTATGAGCAACTGCATCTGTCCATGTTGTCGGGTTTGTTGGGCAACGTGGGCTACAAACTCGAAGACGAAGAAGCCTATCTGGGCGCACGCGGCATCAAGTTTCACAAACACCCCGGTGCGCACCTGAGCAAAAAGCCAGGCCGTTGGATTGTGGTGGCCGAACTGGTGGAAACCACGCGCCTGTTTGGCCGGGGCATTGCCGCGATCGAGCCGCAGTGGCTGGAGCAAGTCGGCGCGCATTTGCTCAAGAAGCAAGTGCTCGACCCGCATTGGGAAAAGAAGTCCGCCGAAGTGGTGGCGCTGGAGCGCGCCACGCTCTATGGCCTGATGGTCTACAGCGGGCGGCGTACGGCCTACAGCCGGGTGGACCTGCACGGCGCACGCGAGATTTTCATCCGCGAAGCCTTGGTGGGCGACCAGTGGGAGACCAAGCTGCCCTTCCTGGCCGCCAACCACAAGATGATCGCCAAGGTCGAAGAGCTGGAGCACAAGTCGCGCCGCCAAGACGTGCTGGTGGACGACGAACTGATCTACGCTTTTTACGACCAGCAGATTCCGCCCGAAGTGTGCAGCGGCCGCCTGCTGGAAGACTGGTACCGGGCCGTGAGCGCCAAGCAGCCGCGCTTGCTGCTGTTGACCCGCGAAGAGCTGATGCGCCACGAGGCGGCAGGCATCACCACGCAGGCTTTTCCCAAACAAATTCGTTTGGGCGGCACCGATTGCACGGCGGTGTACCTTCACCAGCCGGGCGACGCCCGAGACGGCGTCACCGTCACCGTGCCCTTGTTCGTGCTGAACCAAGTGAGCGAGGACCGCTGCGAGTGGTTGGTGCCCGGTCTGCTCAAGGACAAAATTCAGGCCCTGCTCAAAAGTCTGCCCCAGCGCCCCCGCAGCCGTTTTGTGCCGCTGCCCGAATCGGCCACGCGCCTGGCCGCCGAGCTGTCCGTGCCCGAGCTGTTTGGTGCCGGGTCCCTGACCGACGTGCTGCTCAAAAAAGTGCGCGATGAAACCAGCCTGGACATCAAGCGCACCGACTTCAAACACGAGATGCTCAGCCCGCACCTGTTCATGAACCTGCTGGTGGTGGACGAGCACGGCCGCCAGCTGGGCATGGGCCGCAACCTGGGCGCGCTCAAAGGCGAGCTGGGTGCCAAAGCGCGTGGCGCGTTTCAGGCGCTGGCGCAGCTCAAAGTGGCGGCAGCGCATGCAGCAGGGCCTCAATCCACCCAAAGCACGGAGTCAAAAAAATTGGAAAAATTGGGGTCAGACCCCAATTTGTCCAAGTCGGATGCAAGTGGGCGCGACAATCAACTGCGTGGTGAAAAGCCAACCGCTTCCAAGCCTTTGGCCCCCCAGCGTTACACCACCTGGACCTTCGGCGAACTCCCCGAGTTGATGGAAATCAGCAAAGGCGGCCAGACCCTGATTGGCTTCCCTGCGCTGGTGGACGTGCAAGACGCCGTCACCATCGAAGTCTTTGACGAGCCCGACGTGGCCGCCAGTAAAAACCGAGCAGGCCTGCGCCGCCTGTTTGCGCTGCAAATCAAAGACGCGCTCAAGTACCTTGAGAAAAACATCCCCGACCTGCAAAAGATGGCCGTGGCCTACATGCCGCTGGGCACCGCCGACGAGCTGAAAACCCAAATCATCGATGTGGCGCTGGATCGGGCCTTTTTGTTGGACCCGCTGCCCAACGACGAAACCACCTTCAAGCGCCGCATCGAAGAAGGCCGTGGGCGCCTGACCTTGATTGCCAACGAAGTGGCCCGGCTGGCGGGCACCATCTTGCTGGAGTTTGGCGCGGCCACCCGCAAGATCAAGGACACCAAAAATGCGCCGGATGCCACCGCAGACTGCACCCAGCAACTGCAACGTCTGATGCCTAAAAATTTCATGGCTGTCACCTCGTGGCTGCAGCTGCAGCACTGCGCCCGCTACCTCAAGGCCATCACCTTGCGCCTCGATAAATACCGCGCCGATCCCGCCCGTGACGCCCAGCGTCTCGCAGAGCTGAAACCGCAAGAGCAACGCTACTGGCGCCTTGTGGCCGAACGCAAAGGCGCACAAGACGCCCGCATGCTGGAGTTTCGCTGGCTATTGGAAGAACTGCGCGTGAGCTTCTTCGCACAAGAGTTGCGCACCCCGCAGCCGGTCAGTATCAAAAGGCTTGATAAGGCTTGGGGGCAGTTGAATCATTGAAGCGAGTTTGTGATGACGTCCGTCAATGAAAAAGCACCCGAAGGTGCCTGGGCGTTTGGTGTGTCGCGACTCAAGCCTGCATCGGCTGCGCCACCAGCTTCACCCCCAGCGCGGTGCACACGCGGGCAATCGTGTCAAAGCGTGGGTGCGATGTGGGGCGTAGGGCTTTGTAGAGTGCCTCGCGCGTCAGGCCTGAGGCTCGGGCCACTTCGGTCATGCCGCGTGCGCGGGCAATGGTGCCCAGCGCGTGGGTCAGCTCGGCTGGATCGTTTTCTTCCAGCACCAGCGTTAAGTAGTTGGCCACGTCCTCATCGGTCTTGAGGTATTCGGCCATGTCGAAGTCGGGCAGGTCAGCGGCTTTGATTTTTGGGGTCATGTTCAATTACTCCGTGATGGTTCGGCTCAATTCAATGGCGCGGGTGATGTCGTCAGACTGCGTGGACTTGTCTCCACCGCCCAGCATCACGATCAGCATGCCGTCTCGCTCGACGTAATACATGCGCCAGCCGGGCCCAAAGAACTCCCGTATTTCACTGACGCCTTCGCCTACTGGTGCCACATCGCCTAACAAACCCCGCTGGACTTTTTCGAGCCGTCGGGTCAGTCGAATGCGTGTCACGCCATCCCTCAGGCTGGCCAGCCACTCATCAAACTCGGGCATACGTTTGATCGTGTACATGTGATTGTAATCAGTTGTTCACACTCTGCAAGTGTGGCGGATGCGTTAGTAACCTAAGAGTAGTCACTGATTGATCTGAAGAAATAGATTATTTGGTAATAATTTTTCAATTATTTAGGCGGGTTTAATTTGAGTAAAAACCGCTCGGGTGCCACGCTCAGGCAAACTACCCACCGTTATTCACCTTCCCAGCCGCTTATCTTTCGCTGGGGCGCACCTATTCCCCGGAACCTCAGCATGGAAATCAAAGTCAACTTTCTCGACAAACTGCGCCTGGAGGCCAAGTTTGACGACTTCACCGTGCTGGCCGATCAGCCGATTCGCTACAAAGGCGATGGCTCGGCGCCGGGGCCGTTCGATTATTTCTTGGCGTCTTCGGCCTTGTGTGCGGCGTATTTTGTAAAGCTGTATTGCGAAACGCGCGGCATCTCTACCGAACACATTCGCCTGTCGCAAAACAACATCGTGGACCCCGACAACCGCTACCTGCAGACCATCAAGATTCAGGTGGAATTGCCAGCCGACATGTCCGACAAAGACCGCTTGGGCATTTTGCGGTCGATTGACCGCTGCACGGTCAAAAAGGCGATCCAAGCGGGCCCGACTTTCATCGTTGAAGCGGTGGACAACCTGGACGCCGACGCGCAGGCCTTGCTCTCCCTGAGCCCTGATGCGCAGTCGCAGACCCGCATTGCAGGCAAGGACTTGCCGCTGGAGCAAACCATCGCCAACATGACGGCGGTGTTGGCCAATCTGGGCATCAAGATCGAGATCGCGTCGTGGCGCAACCTGGTGCCCAATGTGTGGTCGCTGCACATCCGCGATGCGCATTCGCCCATGTGTTTCACCAACGGCAAGGGTTCAACCAAAGAGAGCGCCTTGGCCTCGGCGCTGGGCGAATACATCGAGCGGCTGAACAACAACCACTTTTACGCGGGCGTGTTTTTTGGCGAAGACATCGCGCAGGCCGACTTCGTGCACGACCCCCGCGAGCGCTGGTTCCAGCCGGGCAAGCGCGACGCGCTGCCCAAAGGTCTGTTGGACGCGCATTCCTTGAGCATCTACAACCCCGATGGCGAGCTCAAGGCCTCTCACCTGTTCGACACCAACTCGGGCAACCCCTCGCGCGGCATTTGTGCGCTGCCCTATGTGCGCCAGTCCGATGGTGAGGTGATCTACTTTCCATCCAACCTGGTGGAAAACCTGTTCGTGAGCAACGGCATGAGCGCGGGCAACACCCTGGCCGAAGCGCAGGTGCAGTGCCTGTCGGAAATTTTTGAGCGGGCTGTCAAGCGCGAGATCATCGAAGGTGAAATGGCCTTGCCCGACGTGCCGCCGGAAGTGCTCGCCAAGTACCCCGGCATCGTGGCCGGCATTGAGGCCTTGGAAGCGCAGGGCTTTCCGGTCTTGGTCAAAGACGCGTCGCTCGGCGGTGTGTACCCGGTGATGTGCGTGACCCTGATGAACCCGCGCACGGGCGGTGTGTTCGCGTCCTTTGGTGCACACCCTTGTCTTGAAGTGGCTTTGGAGCGCAGCCTGACCGAGTTGCTGCAGGGCCGCAGTTTTGAAGGGCTCAACGACTTGCCCGCGCCCACTTTCATCAGTAACGCGGTGACCGAGCCCAACAACTTTGTGGAGCACTTCATCGACTCCAGCGGCATCGTGTCGTGGCGGTTTTTCAGCGCGCAATCGGAATATGAATTTGTGGAGTGGGACTTAGCCGGCAAGGGCGAAAATGCCACCGCCCAAGAGGCCGCCACGCTGTTCGGCATCTTGCAGGCCATGGGCAAAGAGGCTTATGTGACGGTGCATGACCAACTCGGCGCCACCGCTTGCCGCATCTTGGTGCCCGGCTATTCCGAGGTCTACCCGGTCGACGACCTGATTTGGGACAACACCAACAAGGCCTTGCTGTTCCGCGCCGATGTGCTGAACCTGCACCGCTTGGACGACGAAGCCTTGGCGGCATTGCAGGGCCGCTTGGAGAACAACGAGCTGGACGACTACCTCGACATCGCCACGCTGATCGGTATCGAGTTCGACGACAACACGGTGTGGGGCCAGTTGACGGTGATGGAGCTCAAGCTGCTGATTCACCTGGCTTTGCAGCAGTGTGAAGAAGCCCATGAGTTGGTGGGCGCTTTCCTGCAATACAACGACAACACCTTAGAGCGCCGCTTGTTTTACCAAGCCTTGAACGTGGTGCTGGAAGTGACGCTTGGCGAGGATTTAGCCCTAGAAGACTACGTGGTGAACTTCCGTCGCATGTTTGGCCAAGAGCGCATGGATGCGGCCATTGGTTCGGTGAACGGTAGTGTGCGCTTTCATGGCCTCACGCCCACGAGCCTCAAGCTCGAAACGCTGGACCGGCACCAGCGCTTGCTCGACAGCTACAAAAAACTACACGCGGCGCGGGCGCGTGTGGCGGCGAATCAGGCAATGGTTTAAATCCACCAAGCGCTTGCCCATCAAAAACGGCGCTTTTCAGCGCCGTTTTGTCTTTGTTAAAAGATCAGTTTTTACCGAATGTTACTTTGGCCGCGGCTACGCAACTGGTCTTGGTGTCGCCTGCCAAGGCGTTGCATTTTTCAAGGGCCACTTTGTAATCGGCCTCCAGCTTTTCTGAAGCCGCCTTATTTTTGGCTTGACCCATGTGTTGGCCCATACCGATATCGGCCAAGGCTTTTTTCTCGACCGCTTTCGCTTCTTTCACGCACACATCTTTGGCGTTGCCTGCCAAGTCGTCGCAGCGCTCTTTGGCGACCAAGTAGGCCGCCTTGGCTTGGGTCACCATGACATGGTTGCGGTCAGCCGCTTTGCCGCTGTGTTGATGGGCCATTTCGGCGCGAGCCACTTTTTCTTTGCCCTTGGCTTCCTGCTCACAAATGTCTTTGGCGTTGCCGGCGTGTGCATGGCAAGCCTCTTTGTCGGCTTTGTATTCCTCGCTGATGCGTGCTTTGTGGGTCTTGAGTTCGCCTTTGCTCATGCCTTGGGCATAGGCCGAAGACAAGGGGATCAAGCTGGCGCACAAAACGGCCGCAGCGAAGAGTTTGATTTTTTGCATGAATGGTTCCTAGGGAAATAAAGAGAACCTATTGACGCACGAACCGCCCTTGGGTTTCAGTGCCTCACCGCACCAAGTCCGCAGTTTCAAACTCAGATGGCGCCAATTCGAGGTTGCCCTTGAGCCTCACCGCGGCAGCGTCATGCGCGGGCCGTCAACAAGCGCACTTGTGCCGAAAGTTCTCGCACCGCTTCGGTCAGGGCCAGCAGTTCTTGTTCTTTGATGAGATCAATTTTTTCGTGCAGCAGCTCAATTTCCAGCTCGGCTTTGACATTGATTTCGTAGTCAGTTTGTGCGTGTTTGCGGTCCAGCTCAGATTGGCGATTTTGGCTCATCATGATCGCGGGCGCCGTGTAAGCCGCTTGGAAAGAGAGCAGCAAGTTCAGCAAGATGAAGGGGTAGGGGTCCCATGCGTTTGCGCCCACCAGCACGTTGCCGGTGATCCAAATGGCGATGGCCGAGCTTTGGATGAGGATGAAGCGCCAAGAGCCGATGGTTCTGGCCACTTGGTCGGCTAAGCGCTGCCCCCGCCGCAAGGGTGGACTGTCCAGGGGTTCTGTGTGCGCCAACGAGCCCAGTGCTTGACCGCGTTGTGCGCGGCGGTGTTGACGCAGCAGCTCCAGCTGCTGCATTTCATGGGGCGAGTGCGTCACATGGGCTTGGGTTTTGATGGACACGTTGACCTCCAGTCTTGGAGGCTTTAGGGTAACAGGCCCAAGTCTGCGCAAGCTTCACAAACGCAGCGCGTTAGCGCAGTACCGCACTTTTGCGGGCAACTTCAATCAGCGCTTGGGCATCGTCCTTCAACAGAAAACCTGCTTGCATGGCGCGCTCAGTGGCTTTCACAACGGCTTGCACATAGCCCTCGTGCGAGCCATAGCGCTCTTGCAGCGACAAGCGCGTGTCGCCATTGGCTTGCCGTTCTGCCGCCGTTTTGGCAAAGGGCACCATGCCACCCACGTAGTTGCATATCTCGTGTTTGTGGAAAGGTCTTGCACCGTCTGCGGTCACGTTCCAGCCCAAATAAGTGCCCAGGGGCGCGTCCAGCAACACCACCGGCAAACCGCCCAATTCGTTGCCATCGGCATCGACCTTGGGGGCGTACATGGGCAGCACTTGTTTGATTTTGGGCGGTGCGTTGCTGGGTATGCCAGAGCCGTCAACGGCTCTAAAGCCGGGGCCCCAGTCGTAGTCGTGCACCGGCATGATGAAGTCCCGCTCAGGCACGGTCGGGCGCAGACCGGGCAGCGTGGGGTAGCCCAGCGCTGATTTTTCGGCCAGGGCCAATTGGTTTTTGGCCAAAGTTGGGTACTGGCTGGCCGGTGGCTCGGTGCCTTTCATGACCCAGTTGCGAAAGTGAACGCGCAGAGCGTTGACGGTTTCGCGGTGTGGCACGGGGTTGGCCGGCAAGACAGCTTGGCCAAAATTATTGCCCGGACACATGGGGCCCTCTTTGGGCAGTGCCACACCGGGCAGACTGGTGTCAAAGCCACCCACGCCACCGCCGTGGGTGCTGCTGGCGATGTAGTAGCGCTTCACATGGGGCGGCAGTGGCAAGTCTTGCTTGGCATCGGTGCCAATCCACTCGGGCGTGAGTTTCAACGCCCAGACTTCGGCCGAGCCAAAGTGCTCCATGATCTTGGGACAGGTGCGGCTTTGGGTGCAGCGGTCCAAAATGCCAGCGGTTGGAATGCCGCGAACGGTGTCGGGATGCGGCAGCCACCACTGGGGGCCTTCGCTGCCCGCTTGGTAAAGTTCCAGCACACCATCGGGCTGCGCCCAACGGAAGTTCAGCGCAATGCGGCGGCCCGCGATGATGGGCCACAGGCCGTCATGAACAGCCTTGCCGGTTTCGTCTTGGTTAAAGCCCAAGTGCAGCCAACCCCGCAGGAAGTTACCCGATTGCGAAATTCCCCGCGCAATGCTGTGGGTGACCGTGCTGGCCACGGGGTTGGGCGTGCCCGCATCGTCGACTTTGGCGTGTTTGAAAAACACCGCCACATCACGCCATGCTGCAAAGCCCAGACCTAAAACATAGGGGTCTTGCGCGGTGAACACGACTTGGTAAAGCCGTTTGGCGTCAAAGCCGTTTTTCAGGCAAATCTGCGTGGGGTCTGGACTGCCGGGAAAGGGGTTTTGTGCATCGCATTTGGCCCAGGCCCATTCGGTGGGGGCGATGGCCTGTTCATCAAACACTTCGCCATTCATGTTTTCGCGGCCACGCGAGACCAAGCTGGCTTGGCGCGTGTCCAGGCTCATGGGCTGGTAAGGCACGGGGTTGGTTTGCACCATCAGTGGCTGCGAAGCAGGTCCCGAGCGGTTCACGATGCGGGCAAAGACTTGCCCCGTGACCTTGGAGCCGTCTGGATTTTGGGCCACTGGGAGCTGCAAGAACTGCAGACCGTTGATGCTGGCCTTGGACTTCACACTTGTGGCCCCCACGTTGTCGCCTTGCCAGGCGCTGGCCAACCCGATGTCGCCGTTGGCGAACTCTTGTTCAGCATACGGATAAACGCGCCCCCGGTTGGGTACGTCGTGCCACATCAGGCCGCTGGCTTCTTTGAGGTTGACGGGTTTGTAGATGACAAAGGACGCCATGTAGCGAACCTTGCCGTCGGCATCTTTGGCCAGCTCAATGTCTTGAACAATGGCGTTTTGTGCGAGTTTGGGGTCCAACTCTCCAAAGGCGCGACCAGCCACTTGTTCATAGGCAATGCCCGCTGGTTTGCCCGGAACCGCTGCCACAGGGCGTGTGTCGTCGATGACGATGCGGGTGACGCGCGCATGGGTGCTGGTGTTCACCAGGGTCAGCAAGGCCAAGGCCCAAAGGCCTCGATAAGTTGTAAGGGTCATGGCTTTCCTGTTCATGGCGTTGCTCCAAACGAGTGACTTCATTGAACAAGAAAAGCCTTGAATATTCAAGGGAAAAGCCGATCGAAAACAACGCTACCCAACCATTTGAGCCGCCTGGGCGACAGCTGCTGACAAAGAGGCACTGTTTTCAGTGCCAGGCGCTCAGCGCGGCAACGTGAGCAGCGGGATGTCTTTGGCCGTGGCCAGTTTGTCCAGTTGGGCGCGGGTTTGACTGCCCATAAAGTTTTCGATCGCTTGGCGCGTGGCGGGCTTGAACAGGTCTTTGACCGGGTGTACCAGCGCAATGCCAGCGGCTTCGCACAGGCGCATGGCAAAGTGCGGCTCCAGAGCTGCCACGGCCACGCGGCCGTTTTTACAGGCATACACGCGGTAGCCCGCATGTGCGCCGCCTACCGCCCCATCGGGCGTGGTCAGGCCCAGTTGGCGTGGCAGGGCGAGCCAAGCAGCAGCTTCAGACAGAGCCACTTCATGGTGCGACCCTTTGCCCGTGGTTTTGAGGGTGATGACGGCTTTGAGCGTGGCTTCGCTGGCCATCACGGCGCCGCCCATGTCGGCAAACAAACTGGGCGGCAAGTCCATTCCGTTGACCAGGCCAACCTCGGCTTGGTAGGTCAAGTCGTGGCCAGGAATTTCGGCCAATGGGCCGGGTGCACCCACCACTTCGATCAAGCTCAGGGCAGGGTATTGCTGGTGCAGAGCCTTCCAGTCCAAGCCCAATTTGGCCAGTGCAGAAGGGCGAAACGAGGTGAGCAGCACATCGGTCTTGGGCAGCAGCTTGTGCAGCGCAGCTTGGCCGGCTTCGGTTTTGAGGTCCAGCGTTTTGTGCTTGACACCCGCGTGCAACAAATCGTAGCCACGGGTGTTGTAGTGCTGCATCGGGTCGCCTGAGGGCGGGTTGACCTTGGTGCATTGGGCGCCCATTTGGGCCAGACGCATCAACGCGGCGGGGCCCGGCAGATTGAGGGCCAGGCTCAAAACGCGCAGACCGCGCAGGGGTTTGACAGAAGACATGCGTGCACCTTGGTATTGAAGCGAAGCCGCGCTGTGCGGCTTCTAAGATGCTCGCATTATCGGATGAGCGCTGAGCCGGGGTTGTCGCCCTTGCGGGCTTTTATTCGCCAAAGTTCAGCGGCAAGCCCACATAGTTTTCGGCCATGGTGCGTGAGCCGGCTTCGCTGTGGATCAGATAGTCCAGCTCGGCGTCTTGGAACTTCTGCCCCATGTCACCGTTTTCTGGAAAGTGGTGCATCAAGCTGGTGAACCACCAGCTGAAGCGTTCGGCACGCCAAACGCGGCGCAAGCAGCGCTCAGAATAAGCATCGATACCGGCATCGGTCTTGTCGGCATAAAACTCAATGATGGCGGTGGACAAATACTTGACGTCAGTCGCAGCCAAGTTCAGGCCCTTGGCGCCTGTGGGCGGCACGATGTGGGCGGCGTCGCCGGCCAAGAACATCCGGCCAAAACGCATGGGTTCGGTCACAAAGCTGCGCAGCGGGGCGATGCTTTTTTCGATGCTGGGGCCTGTGACCAGATGCTCACGGGCTTCGGGGTCCAGGCGATGGCGCAGCTCGGCCCAAAAGGCGTCGTCCGACCATTGCTCGACCTTGTCGGTGGTGGGCACTTGCAAATAGTAACGGCTGCGCGTGGCGCTGCGCTGAGAGCACAGGGCAAAGCCACGGGTGCTGTTGGCGTAGATCAGTTCATGGTGCACCGGCGGGGTGTCAGACAGCACCCCCAGCCAGCCAAAGGGATAGACCTTTTCGTATTCTTTGATGGCGCTCTTGGGAGCGCTGGCGCGGCATACGCCGTGAAAACCGTCGCAGCCGGCGATGAAGTCGCATTCAATGGTGTGCAGTTGGCCATTTTTTTCGTAAGTCACTCGGGGTTTTTGGCTGTCGAATTCGTGCACCTGCACATTCTCTGCCTCGTAAATTGTGGGCAAACCCTCGGCTTGGCGGGTGTCCATCAGGTCGCGGGTGACTTCGGTTTGGCCGTACACGATGACTTTTTTGCCGCCAGTGAGTTTGTGCATGTCCACGCGGTGGCGAGCGCCTTTGAACAGCAGATCAAAACCTGTGTGCACCAAACCCTCTTTGTGCATGCGGTGGCCCACGCCTGCTTCGTCCAGCAAGTCCATGGTCACTTGTTCCAGCACGCCCGCGCGAATGCGCGAGAGCACATAGTCGCCGCTTTGGCGCTCAACGATGATGGCGTCAATGCCTGCCTTGAAAAGCAGTTGGCCCAGCAGCAGGCCCGATGGGCCTGCGCCGACGATGGCGACTTGGGTGCGTGTGGTGCTCATGGCGTGTTCAAGTGCAAAAAGGTAATCCCAAAGCTTATGTGGCTGCTGAATGGAGCGCTTGCAAGCGTGATGATGATTGCGCGGTGATGAGTCATTTTGTGCGATGATCGCGCAAAATGACCAAAATCAATACCATATTCAGTTGCCGCGGCTGGTGCCGCAATTTGTTTTTAGATGGTGCCCCATGACCCTGGCGAAAGCCGATTACATCGAAGGCCTGGCCAAAGGTTTGGCTGTGCTCGAGGCTTTTGACACCGAGCGCCAACGCCTGAACGCCACACTGGCCGCGCAGCGCACGGGCATCACGCGGGCTGCGGCCCGGCGACATTTGCTCACGCTGGCCGAGTTGGGTTATCTGGAAACCGATGGTTCCCACTATTGGTTGTCGGCGCGGGTGCTGCGCTTGGCGGGCAGTTACATGGCCACATCGCGCCTGCCGCGCACCCTGCAACCCACGCTCAACCGGCTTGCCGCACAAACGCAGGCGGCCTTCAGTGCGGTGGTGCGTGATGGTGACGAATGCGTCATCGTGGCACGCAGTGCCGGGGTGGCCGAGCCAGTGCGCCACTTGGCCTATGGCTTGCATTTGGGCGCGCGCTTGCCAGCGCACGCCACTTCTACCGGGCGGGTGTTGCTGGCCAGTCTGCCCAAGGCCGACTTTGCTGCCTGGCTCAAAGGCCGAGAGTTGGCCCGCATCACCCCTCAAACCGAAGTGGTTCCGGCCAAATTCAAGGCGCTGGTTGATCAGGTGCGGCAGGACGACCATTGCCTGGCCCGCGATGGTCACGAGCTGGGCATCCACGCACTGGCGGTGCCCCTGCGCAACATGCAAGGCCAAACGCTGGCCGCGCTGAATGTGGTGGGCACGGCAGACCAATTGAGCGATGGGGCGGTGCAGCGCAAGTGGCTGCCCTTGCTGCTGGAGGCGGCCAGAGAATTGCGCCCTTTGCTGTGAAGGTCCTCAGACCCCCAGATGCTGCTCCAGAACGCCCGGGTCGGCCAGCAAAACGGGTGACGAGCCTTCAAACACCACCTGGCCTTTGACCAGGATGATGTTGCGGTCGGTGATCTGGGTGACGTGCTTCCAGTTTTTGTCCACGATGATCGAGCTGATGCCGCTTTCTTTGATCAGGCTGCAGATGCGCCAGATATCGCGGGCGATCAGCGGGGCCAGGCCTTCGGTGGCCTCGTCCAGAATCAAAACGTCGGGGTTGGTCATCAGTGCCCGGCCGATGGTCAGCATTTGTTGCTCTCCGCCTGACAGTTGCTGGCCGCCGTGGCCCAGGCGCTCTTTCAAGCGAGGGAAGGTCTCCAGCACCCGCTCGTAAGTCCAGTCGCGCTGGCCCTTCGTGCCCGGTCGGGCGGCCATTTTCAGGTTCTCCACCACGCTCAGGTTGCCAAAGATGCCGCGGCCCTCAGGCACATAGGCGATGCCCTGCTGTGCGACTTCAAAAGTGGGGCGGCCGTTCATGCGCTGGCCCTTGATGTCCACGGTGCCTGTGCGCGGCGGTACGATGCCCATGAGTGTTTTGAGCAAGGTGCTTTTGCCCATGCCGTTGCGGCCCATCAGGCCAATCGTCTCGCCCCGGCCCACAGAAAAGTTCACGCCGCGCAAGATGTGACTGGCGCCGTAGAAGGTGTTCAGGTCTTGGGCCTGGATCAACAAATCGCTCATCTCAATGTTCCTCGCCCAAGTAGGCCGCCTGCACGCCCGCATCGGTCCGCACGGCTGCGGGCGTGTCGCTGGCGATCACTTGCCCGTTGACCATGACCGTGAGGTGGTCGGCCAGCGTGAACACCGCGTCCATGTCGTGCTCGACCAGCAAGATGGCATGTTCATTTTTAAGACGCAACAGCAACTGCACCATGCGCTCGGCTTCTGCTTGGCCCATGCCCGCCAATGGCTCGTCCATCAACAAGACTTGGGGTTCGGTGGCCAAGGTCATGGCGATTTCCAACTGGCGTTGTTCGCCGTGGCTGGTGGCGCCTGCTTGGGCGTGGCGGCGGTCTTGCAGCCCGGCCAATTCGATGGCGCGTTCGGCGCGTTGGTTAACCGCCTGCATCCTGGCCGCAGCCTGGAGCCACCCCAAAGGGTTGAAGGGGGAGGGCTGCGCACGCGATTGCGCCGACAACCGCACGTTGTCCCAAACCGTGAAGGTGCTGAAAATATTGGTCTTTTGGTAACTGCGCCCCAGGCCGTGGCGGGAGATTTTTTCAGGGGTCCAGCCGGTGATGTCGGTGCCCGACATCGTCATTCGCCCACTGGTGGGCGGTAAATCGCCCGAGAGCAGGTTGGCCAAGGTGGACTTGCCCGCGCCATTGGGACCAATCACGGCATGAATGTGCCCGCGCCACAGTTCCAGTGACACATCGTTGACAGCTGCCAAGCCGCCAAAGCGTTTGGTCAGGCCACTGGCCGACATCAAGGTCTTGCGCTCAGTCATGGCCTGCCTCCTTGCCGACAGCAGCTTTGCTGCCCACAAAGCGGTTGACCAGACCCAAAATGCCTTTGGGCGCAAAAATGATCAGGGCCACGATGAACAGGCCCATCCACATTTGCCAGTGTTTGCCAGTTTTGAAGCCGCCAATATCGGGCAAGTCCTTGAAGACGTGCAACAAATACTCAAAGCTGAAGGCCCCCACAATCGCCCCCGCAAAATTGCCCATGCCGCCCAAAATCACCATCATGATGGCGTGTGCGCTGAGGTGAAAGCCCATGAGTTCGGGGTTCACAAAACCGGTTTGCGCCGCAAACAAGTAACCGGCCAAACCCGCCAAAGCCCCGGCCAGCGTGAAGGCCGCCAGCTTGTGGCTGAAGGTGTTGAAGCCCAAGGCCCGCATGCGGTGCTCATTCACCCGAATGCCCGACAGCGCACGGCCAAAAGGACTCCAGAGGAGGCGGCGCAAAAACACATAAACCGCCACCAAGCAGGCCAGCGTGAAGTAATAAAACACCCGCTTGTTTTCCAGGTCGATCACACCCGCATCAGGCCGGAAGTTGAGGAACAAACCGTCCGAGCCGCCCAGCGCTTTGTTGTCAAAGAAGATGAAGAAAATCATCTGCGCAAAAGCCATGGTGACCATGATGAAGTAAATGCCATGTGTGCGCACCACCAAAAAGCCAATCACCAGAGCGGCCAGAGCGGACCCGCCTACGGCCAGCGGCAAGCTGGTGTACAGGCTGATGGCTTCGTTTTGAGGGGTAATAAAAGCCAGCACATAGCCGGCCAAGCCAAAGTAGGCGGCATGGCCCAGCGACACCAATCCGGTCACGCCTTGCAGCAAGTCAAGGCTCATGGCCAAGATGGCCAGGATCATCATGCGCACGACCATGGCCGTGTAAAAGTCAGACCCGACAAAGGGAAAGGCGGCGAGCGCCAAAAAGCCCAGCACCATCACCAGCTGGATGCTGCGAGGCAGGGTTTCGAGGTGAATTTGGGGCGAGCTCATGGTGTTCTTTTCGGATTCATTGCTTGAACAGGCCTTCGGGTTTGTACAGCAGCACCAAGGCCATCAGCACATACACCAGCATGCCCGAGGCCTGGGGCAGCAGCACTTTGCCAAAGGTGTCGACCAGACCCACCAGCAAGGCAGCAATCAAAGCACCGCGCACCGAGCCGATGCCGCCAATGACCACCACCACAAAGCACATGATCAAGACCTGTGAGCCCATGTTGGGGTAGACGCTGGACACAGGCGCGGCGATCATGCCGGCGATCGAGGCCAGGCCAATGCCCAAAGCAAACACCACCGAGTGGATGAGCTTGATGTTGACGCCCAAGGATTCGGTCATTTCTCGGTTGAAAGCGCCTGCACGGATCTTCATGCCCAAACGGGTTTTAGAAATCAACAAATACAAGCCCAGTGCCAGGACCAAGCACACGCCCGACATGAACAGCCGGTACACCGGGTACGACAGGTTCTCGGTCAGGGGAATGGACGCTGCCAACAATTGGGGCACAGGCAAGCCGTGCACATCGTCGCCCCAGATGATGGAGCGCAGCTCTTCAAACACATAGATCAGGCCAAAGGTCAGCAGCACTTGGTCGAGGTGGTCGCGGTGATAAAAGTGCCGAAACAACAAACGCTCGATCACCAAGCCAAAGGCCACCGACAAAGCCGTGCCCACGAGGATGGCCAAAGTGAAACTGCCCAACTGCGCGGCCAGCGACCATGCCAGATAAGCGCCCAGCATGTAAAAACTGCCGTGCGCCAAGTTGACCACACCCATGATGCCGAAAATCAGCGTCAGGCCCGCTGCCAGCATGAACAGCAGCAGCCCGTACTGAACGCTGTTGAGCAGCTGGATCAAAAAATTCACAAAATCCATCAGGAATTTCTCTTCAAATGGGTGAGAACGGCAGGGTGATGCACAAAGCCCAAGCGCCAATGAAAACGGCGGACCGAAATCCGCCGTGGCACGGAGGGCCCGCGCAGTTTACATGCGGCAACCTGCGCCGGAGTCGGCCAAAGCCTTGGCGGCAACGCCGATCACTTTGTTCTCTTTGTTGGAGACTTCACGCAAGTAAATGTCTTGCACCGGGTTGTGCGATTTGCTCATGGTCCACTTGCCGCGTGGGCTGTCGATCACGGCGGCTTCCATCGCCTTGATCATGGCGGCTTTTTGGCTCACGTCGCCCTTGACGGCGTTGGCACCTTGCACCAGCAGCAAGCCCGTGTCGTAGCCTTGTACCGCGTACACATCGGGCTGCAGCTTGAAGGTCTTGGCGTAGTTCAGGCGGAACTCCTTGTTGCGCTTGGTCTCGATGCCGTCGCCGTAGTGCAGGGTGGTGAGCACGCCATCGGCCGCAGGGCCAGCAGCGTCCAGCACGCCTTCGGTCAGGAAGCCCGAGCCGTACAGCGGAATCTTGCCCTTGAGGCCAGCGGCTGCATAGTCGCGCAAGAACTTGGCCGCACCACCACCCGCAAAGAAGCAAGCCACAGCGTCGGGCTTGAGGGCGGCGATTTCGGTGAGCAAAGCCTGAAACTCGACGTTGGGGAAGGGCAGGCCGAGTTCTTTGACGATGGTGCCACCGGCTTTGGTGTAGCTGTCGCGGAAACCTTCAAAGGCCTCGTCGCCAGCGGCGTACTTCCAAGTGATCCAAACGGCCTTTTTATGGCCGCGCTTGACCATGGTTTCGCCCAAGGCCATGGTGGGTTGGCTGTTGGAGAAGCTGGTGCGGAACACATTGGGGGCGCACTGGGCGCGGGTGGCCATGTGCACGCCCGCGTTGGGAATCAGGTTGATCACGCCGCTTTCGCGGGCCACGCGGTGAATGCCCATTTGCACACCCGAGTGAACCGTGCCCACCAGCACATCGACCTTGTCGCGCTGCACCAATTTGTTGGCGTTTTCGATGGCTTTGGAAGGCTCGGACTCGTCGTCCACCTTGAACCACTCGATTTCACGGCCACCCAATTTGCCGCCTTGTTCGTTGATGGCCATGCGCAAGCCGTTTTCGATGGCCACACCCAGCTGTGCAAAGGTTCCGGTGTAGGGCAGCATCAGGCCAACGCGGATTTTTCCGGTCTGGGCCAGCGCACTTTGTGGCACCAGCAGGCCCGAAGAAGTAGCGCCCAAAAGGGCGGCGCCTTGTGCCAATACTTGGCGGCGTGAGGAGGGTTGGCTCATGGGGGTCTCCATTAACAAGGAAGAAAAAACGCCAAATCTTGGTGTGGCGCTCAACGATCCTGGTCATTATGGGTCAATTGATTTGCACTTTTGGGTGCGTCAGACCCCGTGAAAACCCTTTGAACTGCGCCCTCAACGCTGCAAGCTCAGGTTGAACTGCCGCACGCCCAACTCGTCCATCAGCTTTTGCTCATGGCGCTGCTGCTCAAGGGCGACGGCCTTGGCATCTTGGGCTTCCATCGACTTCATCTTGTGCAACTCAATCTCAGCCAATGCACGTTTCTTTCGGACTATGGCGACGTGGTCTTTGGCCCTGCTCAGGTCCAACACCACCCGCTGCTGCAAATTGAGCAACTGGGCCATGAATTGCCGTTGGTTCATGCTGGCCTGCATGCCCATCACAGGCACTTGAGCCGTTTGCTCTCTGAGCCGGTACTCGTCGTACAGCCTGCACAGCCTTTCATGGCTGGCCTGCAGTTGGTCAACGCGGGCCATGGCCTGGGCGATTTCGTTTTGGGCGTCGTTCACCGCATCCTGGGCTTTTTTGACCAGGACCGGCCAGCAAGTTCGGGCTTGTCGCATGGGGGCTCCTTGGGGTGTCAGTTCTGCATCAGCACTTGAACTTCGTGGCGGGTGGTCGCCGAGTCTTGGCTGCTGTGCATGTCTTGCTGAAGAAAATGTTCCATCGACGTGCGCAGGCGGATCGCTTGATCCAGGTCCGGATTGCTGCCGGCCTCGTAGGCGCCCACCTGAATCAGGTCTTGGTTTTGTTGGTAAAGCGACCACAAACGCCTGAAGCGGTTGGCCATTTTTTGATCTTCGGGCGAAATCAGGTTTTGCATCACCCTCGACACCGAGCCATTCAGATCAATGGCGGGGTAGTGGGCGGCATCGGCCAGCTTGCGCGATAACATGACCTGCCCGTCGAGCGAAGCACGGGCAATGTCCACGATCGGGTCGTTGGCGTCGTCGCCTTCGGCCAGCACGGTGTAAATGGCGGTGATCGAGCCTACGCCGTGGCGGCCCACACCGGCGCGTTCAATCAAGTTGGGAAGCAAGGCGAACACCGATGGCGGATAACCCTTGGCCGTGGGTGGCTCGCCCACGGCCAGGCCGATTTCGCGCTGCGCATGCGCCACGCGGGTCAGACTGTCCACCAGCATCAACACGTTTTTGCCTTGGTCCCTGAAGTACTCTGCAATCACGTGTGTCAGGTGCGTGGCTTTGAGACGCAACACCGGCGATTCGTTGGCGGGTGCCGCCACCAGCACCGACTTGGCCAGGCCCACAGGCCCCAGCGACTCTTCAATGAAAGCCTGAACTTCGCGTCCGCGCTCGCCAATCAGGCCAATCACCACCACATCGGCTTCGGTGAAACGGGTCATCATCCCGAGCAACACACTTTTGCCCACACCAGAACCGGCGATCAGTCCCAAGCGTTGGCCCCGGCCAATTGTCAGCATGCCGTTGATGGCTTTGACACCCACGTCCAAAATTTCGTTGATTGGACCGCGCTCCATCGGGTTGATGGGACGGCCTTGCAGGCTCAGCACATCTCGGCAATCCGGGGCAGGTTTGCCATCCAAAGGTTGGCCGCGTCCGTCAATGATGCGCCCCAGCAAGTCAGGGCCTAAAGCCACTTGGGATGTGTGACTGAGTACCCGCACCCGAGCGCCCGGACCAATGCCTTGAGGTTCGGTGAATGGCAACAAAAACAAGGTCTCGTCGTTGAAACCCACCACCTCGGCTTCGACCCGGTGGCCCAACTGCCCAACGATTTCGCAGCAAGCGCCCAAGGGTGCCATCAGGCCCCGCGTCTCCAGCCGCATCCCCACCAAGCGCACCAGCGTGCCGTTGCGTTGCGGCTCCGGTGCATGCAACGAACCGATCAACTGGTTGACTTCATGGTCAAAGTTCATTCGGGTTCGCCATCGTTTGGAGTTGACGGTTTCACGTCGGTGTCTTGCACGTCAATCACTTGTCTATTCCAATCCCTTTTGGGTGTGGACTCGGGCAAAGCCTCAGCACGGTCTTGCACCAAGCTGGAGTTCTGCATCCAAGCTTCTGGCTCGGGCAACAAACGCCGTGCCAATGGTTCTAGCCTGTTTTCAATCAAGTCTTGCACCACACTGTCTTGCACGCGCACGCGCACGCTGCCCGGCCGCAAGTGGACATCGGGCTCCAATTGCATATGGGCAGTGACTGCTTCCCCCATGGCTTGCAGGCGCTTGAGATCCTCCGGGTTCAGGCTGACATGAACCGGTGGTGTGGGGTGGTCAAGTTGCTGGATGCAAGACTGAACCAAGCCATGGATGGCTTGGCCAGAAATTTTCAGCTCTGCCCTCACCAACTGCTCGGCCAAATGCAATGACAAGCGCTTAAGGGGTTCAAAAAAGCGTTGCGGATCCTGGCTGATGCTGCGCAGCTCTAATCCCAAACGCTGGATCAACTCTCGCTCTTCCGAGCGCTCGGTGTGGGTTTCTGCCAGCAGTTGGGCACGGCCTTCGGCCACACCAGCCTGAAAGGCCTCGTCGCGCAGCTGCTCCAAGGCTTTTTCCGAGACTGTGGTTTGGGTTGATGCTTCATCGGTGTCTGACGGCTCCGCAGCCAGTGCCAAGGCGCTGGTATCGATCAAGTCAGGTGCCAGGTTGCCCTCATCCTCTAAGGCCGATGGCCCATCCGGTTTGGATGGCAAAGCGGTTTGGACAGGAATTGGCCAAGACCCGAAGGATCGCGATTGAACCGCATCCCATTCGGTCCGTGCAAAGGTGTGCACCACCGTGGCTTTGCTCAGCAATGCGTCCGAATTCCAAACACTGTCGTAAGTGCCCATCTTAGACAAAGCCATCGCCACCGCCCGCTAAAACCAGTTCGCCGGCATCGGACAGCTTGCGGGCCAAGCGCATGATTTTCTTTTGCGCTTCTTCCACTTCGGTGATGCGCAGCGGACCTTTGGATTCCATGTCGTCCACAAACATGACCCTTGCGCGGGCTGACATGTTGCCCAGAAATTTGTCCTTGACGAAATCGGGTGCACCCTTGAGGGCCACCATCAGCAGATCGGGCTCGGCCGTGCGCATGATGGCCTGAATGCCTTTGTTGTCCACGCCGACCAAGTTTTCAAAGGTGAACATGTTGTCCTGAATTTTTTGCATCAGGTCTGCATCCAGTTGGGACAAGCCAGCCATGATGGACGACTCCAATTCCACTTTGACCGAATTCATGATTTTTGCAGCCGCTTTGACCCCCCCAAAGCTGGAGGACTTGGACGACGAGTTGGTGGCAAATTGCTTCATCATGATTTGCTCGAGCTCTTCCATGGCCGAGGGCTGGACCGTCTCCAGGCTGGCAATCCTTTGCATGATCTCGGGCCTGGATTCGCTGGGCAAGAAATTCATCACATCGGCCGCGACGGTGTATTCCAGGACCGACAAAATGATGGCCACGACCTGCGGGTGTTCGCCGCGGATCATTTCAGCGATGGAGCGAGCGTCCATCCATTTCAAAATCTCCAAACCCTTGCTGCCTTGCCCCGGCATGATGCGGCTGAGCACCGAAGCCGCTTTGTCGTCGCCCAAAGCGCGTTTCAGCACTTTTTCAACATAGTCGCCCGTGCCCAGTCCCAGACTGGTTTGCTTTTTGAGCATGGTGACAAATTCGTCCAGCACGATGTTGACCGCTTCTTGAGACAAATCAGACACCGACACCATGGCGGCGCCCAGAGCCTGTACCTCTTTGGGGTTCATGAAGCGGATGATTTCAGAAGCCTGCTGTTCCCCCAGCAAAAGCATCAAAACAGCTGCGCGCTGGGTGCTGGTCAGATCAGCCAACTCCTGCGTCAACTCCTGGGTCATCGAGATCTCAGGCGTATCGGCAGTTGTTGCGGGTGATTTGGCGTCTTTGTCGTCGGGTTTTTTGGTGGCCATGGTTTCTTACCTCGACTTGTTCAATTGACTTTGACCATGCTCTTGAGCACATTGGCCACGCGGCCCGAATCCTCGGCCACCAACATGCGAATGAGGGCAACTTTGTCATCATAGGTGTTGGCGGTGTCCAGCATGTCCATGGAGATGCTCGATTTCTTCGGTTTCAGCTTGGCCTTGATTTCTTCCAGGCTTTCGCCTTCACCGATCTGGATCATTCGCATGTCGTCCGCGCTCAATTCGCCATCTGCCAGGGCGGCTATTGCGCTGGCTTCAGCTTCAGCTTTCGTGTCGTAGAGGTTGCGCATGACTGGGCGCACCACGATCATCATGAACGCGATGAAACTGATGGCGATCAAGGCACTGGTGATACCGGACTGGACCATGTCCTCCAGGTACCAAGGAATCGTTTCCAGCGGGGCAGGGGCCTCAAACTTGGCGGGCACCACGCTCACGATGTCGCCTCGCGTTGGGTCAAATCCCACCACGCCGCGCACCACTTGCTGCATTTGATCCAGCTCTTGTGGTGTGAACGGCACGCTTTTGGGGGCCTTGGGGTCGGTCGATTTTTCGGCCACGGGGCGCTCGTTCACCAGCACCGCTACGCTCACCTTCATGACCCCACCGCTGGCACTGCGCACATGGCGCACCGTGCGGTCGATTTCAAAATTTCGGGTCGAGCGGCTGCTGAGCTTGCCCGTTGAGTCGGCTTGCCCTTTGGCCGCATCGGCTTGGGTGTTGTTGGTGGTGGTGGGGTCGGGCGGCGGTGTATTGGACAAAGCGCCAGGAATACCCTCGGCCGACTTGCTGGCCGAGCGGTCTTCGGCCAATACCTCAGAGCGGGTGCGAGGCCCTTTTTCGCGGTTGTCAAAGTCTTCGGTGGTGCTCTCGGTTTGGGTGAAATCCAGTGTCAGGTTCACTTGCGAGCGCACATTGCCTTCACCCAGCATGGGCGACAGGATTTGCATGATCCGGTTGCGGTAAACCTCTTCCAGGTGCTGTTTGTGCTGCTCCTGCGCCGAAGTCAAACCCAGCTTTTGCTCGGTGGCCGACTCGGTCATCAGTTTGCCCACCGTGTCCACCACGGTCACATGGTCAGGTGCCAAGTAAGGCACGCTGGACGACACCAAATGAACAATCGCCTGAACTTGTGAGGCCGACACCGCTCGGCCCGGGTAGGGCGCCAGCACCACCGAAGCTTTGGGCGGCGTGCGGTCGCGGACAAAAACGCTTTGCTTGGGCGTGGCCAGGTGTACGCGTGCGCTTTGTACCGTGCCAATTTGCATGATGCTGCGGGCCAGCTCTTGCTCCAAAGCGGTGTTGATCTTGACTTGCTCCATCAACTGACTCGTCGTCATGGACGACTGGTCTTTCAAACCCTCCATGCCCGTGGTGCCGGCTTTGGGCAAGCCCTGCGAGGCCAACAAAATGCGCGCCTCGTGAAAGCGGTTGCTAGGTACCGTCAGCTGGCCAGTGGCAGGGTCAATTTTGGGTTTGAAGTCGGCCGTTTTGAGCGATTCAAAGGCGGCTTGTTGGTCAGCTTCTTGCAAACCGGGCATCACAGGGCGGTAGGGCGTGGATTGCATCCATGCATAAGCCAACAAAAACACCACCAACACGGCCAACATCAAAATCAGTGGCAACACTTTGCGCACTGAGGGTTGGTTCATCACTTTGCTGAAGGTGTCTGACAGTCCAATGTTCTGCCAAACATTCAGGCCAGTGTTTGCACTGGCGGTGGTGTCTGCGCCCGGCGCTGTGGTCAAGGCCATGCTGCCGCTGGCGTTGTTGCCAGCATTGTTGGCCGTGGCCGGGGCGATTTCAGACCCGGTGGGCATGGTCATCATGCCGGTGTTCATCGATGCGGTCGCTGTAGCCATGGTGTGTTCTCTTTACTTCTGTCAGACCGGCATGTTCAAAATGTCTTCGTAGGCTTTCAACACTTTGTTGCGCACCTGCAAAGTGGCTTCAAAAGCCAAAGACGACTTTTGCATGCCCAGCACCACATCGGTCAGGGCAATGTCTTCGCCCCGGTCGTAGGCCGCCCGCATGTTGGACGACTGCACCTGCACCTCGTTGACCTGGCTGAGCGCCCCCGAAACGAAGCTCCCAAAACCGGGTTTGCCGACCTCATTCGACGGATTTTTGGCTTCAGCGCCCTGCAACGACGAGGCCTGCGCCTGGTGGGTGCGCAGGGTTTGCAACATCGACTGGATGCTGGCGGGGGAGATGGCTTTTTCAATCATCGGTTGTTCCTTCAGCAGGCTGCGGCCATGTTCATGCCGTGTTCACGCAGTTGCGCCATCTTGTAGCGCAGGGTGCGGGGGCTGATGCCCAAGCGCTTGGCAGCCTCTGTTTTGCTGGGCGTGCTGGCCAGCGTGGCCATGATCACTTGGTGTTCATTCAGGCGTACCGCACTTTGCAAATCGGTAGGCTGCTCCGGCGTCACTGCCGAATAGACGACCTCAGAAACAGCACTTGCGTGGCTTGTTTCTTCCGTCTTCGCCAATGAAGCTGCACTTACTTCGAGGCCCAAGGGTTCTGATGGCGCATGTTCTTTCAGCGACGGATGGCTGTGTGTCAACCAATCGTCAAACATCAAATGAGCGGGTGTGATGTGGTTGTCTGTGCACAAGACGACCGCACGGCGTATCACGTTTTCGAGCTCACGCACATTGCCTGGCCAAGGGTATTGCAGCAGCATTTGCTGGGCTTGGGGGTGCATGTGCCAAGGCTGGACAGCTTGTTGCAGCAAGATTTGCATGGCCAGCGGAATGATGTCGCCTGGACGCTCACGAAGAGGTAACAAGCGCATGCGGAAGGTGGCAATGCGGTAATACAAATCTTCGCGAAACTCGCGCTCTGTGATGGCCTGCTTCAAATCTTTGTTGGTGGCGGCCACGATGCGCACATTCAACTGGATCACGCTTTGGCCACCCAGACGCGTCAATTGGCGTTCTTGCAACACGCGCAACAATTTGCTTTGCAGGTGCATCGGCATTTCGCCGATTTCATCCAAGAACAAAGTTCCGCCTTGGGCTTGTTCAAACAATCCCTTTTGCTCACGGTGCGCTCCTGTGAAGGCGCCTTTTTCGTGGCCAAACAACATGTCTTCAATCAAATTTTCGGGCATAGCCGCGCAGTTGAGCGCGACAAATGGCCCCAGGGCGCGGTTGGAGGCCTCGTGTAAAACCCGCGCCAAGACTTCTTTGCCCGAGCCAGTAGGCCCCACCAGCAAAGCCGTCACATCGGCTTGAGCCACTTTGCGTGCCAAGGCCAACAGGTGCTGACTTGATGGGTCAACAAACACCACTTGACGCACTGGCGTTGGTGCGATGCGACTGACTGCGGGTTTGAACAGGGTGTGCACCCGAAGCCAAGAAGTTGTGCGCACATCGTCGGCAGCCAGTACGGTCAGAGCGCCAGATTGCGATGCCTCAACGGCCAAGTCCAGCTCGTGGCGGTCGACTCGGCAAACCAAAGGTGTGTTGAGCCCAGCATCTTGCAGCAGTTGCTGAACGGCCTTCAGTCGTGTGACATCGGATGTCAAGTGCAAGACCACCAAGGCCGCATCGGCGGCGTGGGCCAACAATTCATCCAAGGTGTGAATTGCTGCAGTTGCCCAGCCTGCGGCGTGCAGTGCTTGGCTGTGCTCGGCACTCAAGCTGGATTCTGGGTCTAACCAAAGAGCAAGTGGGGTGGAAACAGGGTGTGACTTCACGGCGGTGACCTCTTGTACAGTTACAAACTGTTAAGCAACCCTCGTGCCAGTTTTTATTGAATATCTAAATAACTTATTTAAAAATAAAAGTTTACTTAGTATTTATATTAAATTCATCTCAACTATTAACTCTGTCAGAACTTTGACAGCCCCAAAGTTTGGGGAAGATCGATCAGCGCGAAATCGTTGTGGCTTTGGCCAAAAAAAGTTTGCAAAACTGACCATCCGCTCGCAGCACCTCCAGTGCGGGCAGCACCCGCGACTGAAAACCCATGGCCCGGCAAGCGTAGGGCGTGGACGGCACATGGC
This sequence comes from Akkermansia muciniphila, assembly GCA_943331105.2. Taxonomy (GTDB): domain Bacteria; phylum Pseudomonadota; class Gammaproteobacteria; order Burkholderiales; family Burkholderiaceae_C; genus Limnohabitans_A. The sequence goes on along the minus strand of CALQKH020000002.1, from coordinate 98,156 downwards.
TGACCGCAAAGTGCTGACATTGCCAGCAGTTGGGGCCTTTGGTGGGTTCTGTCAAAGTGGTCATGAGAAAAGCAAGGGCGCCAAAGTGCCACAAGCGACCTGGCGCTTGGAACAAGCGTGGCGTGTCAAGAATGCCCTCCATGGCTTGGCCTTGAGTGCTTTAACAGCGCACTTGGGGGCCATGATGCCAATGCCTCTGTGATCAAAAAATATGGGGCTTATCTTTCTGGCACTTGGTTTTAAAACCATTCGCTGAAAAATCCCTCCAGCACAGCAAAGAACGAGGCTCAAAACATCATGTCTGCTGCATCAGTTCTGTAAGAGTTGCATCACAGTTTGCGGGTCTTGATTGGCCTGTGCCAGCATGGCTGTAGCCGCTTGCTGAATGATTTGAGTCCGTGCCAATTCGCTGCTGGCCTTGGCGTAGTCGGTATCTTGGATACGGCTGCGTGACGCCTCCGTGTTGGTCACCACGTTGGCCAGGTTGTCCATCGTGCTGTTCAAACGGTTTTGTATGGCACCTAATTTGCTGCGAATCTCGCTCACGGTTTGAATGGCATTGTCAATGGTCGTCAATGCAGCAGTTGCAGCTTTATCGGTGCTGACATTCATGCCCGATAAACTGCTGCCAGAGGCAACCCCGAGGCTAGCTGCGTTGACCATGAAGTCGGCGGCGCCCACATTGGATTCCAAGAAACCATGCGCACCAATTGCTGTTGCGGCGTCACCCAATTCAATGCTAATCGGGCTATTCGATACGGAGTCCAAACGAATCGAAGCAAAAGAAGTGCCTGCTACAAAGCTAGTCATTACTCCAGTTGCGGTGCCTCCAATTGTCAGGGTTTGAACGTTTGAACCTGTCAAACGCACGCCGCTTGTGGTTCTTTCTGCTGTGATGCCGGTATTGGTTGTTTGAGCATTAATTGCTGTGATGACATCGGCGACTGATCCAGTGGCCCCTTTTGTAAAGACAGTTGTTCCGTTGAAGGATAGAGTTGCACCAGTTGCAGCCGATGCAACTTGGGTGTCTGTCAGGGTGAGACTTTGATCAATGTATGCAGAAGCAATAACACCCGTTTCATTGGAGAAATTATTGATTGCGTCCAATTTTCTTTGGAATGTATTGGTCACGATATCGGCATCATGAATGGCAATTCCGTTGATTTTGATATCGGTAGCACCCCATGGGGCGGCAACACCAGCGGCATCGAGTCCAGAACCTGTGACCGTATAAGCGTCAGATGCCTTACCCACCTCAGAAGTCGTTGGGCGAAACCCCAAACTAGCCAGGTCGGCCAGTGTACCCAGGGGGCCTTTGTCGATGCGAACAGGATTGCCATCATCAGACTCCAGTTTCAAGAAGCCTTTGAAGTCAGTTGAAGTGGATGAAAAACCTGAACCACCCTCAAATCCAGTCCCTGACGTATCCACCACGGTAATGGTTGCACCGGTGTTGTTGCTCAAAACCAGCTTGCCTTCAGTGTTGATGCTGGCTTCAACCGTAGCGCCAGCTTCTTTGTTGATGTTGGACACTAACTCGCTCATGTTGGCTGACGCGGAAATGCTGTATGTTGTGGTCGCACTCGCACCCAACGCCCGCACAGACAGTTGGAGCTGACCATCCGTGGTGGCACCGGTGCCAGTCTGCTTGGCCACCACCACGTTGAAGCCGCTGGCCGTCACGTTGTCTACGCTGTTGTTGATGTTGTTGATCACGTCTTCCAAATCGTCGAGCGTAGTACCCCCAGGAGTAATGGCGCCAAGGGCTTGGTCATTGATCATGATGTCGCCGGCATCGACTGCAGCCAAGTTTGTGCGTGCACCCACCATGGTGTTGGCTGGGCCAGCAGTGCCCCCCATGCCCAGATCTTTGATGCGGATCGAATCGATCCCCAGACTCAAGCTTTGGTTGGCTTTGTCACCGATTTGCAGGGTCTTGTTCTTGAAAGACCCGTCCAAAAGTTTTTGGTTGTTGAACTCGGTGGTGGTGGCGATGCGCTCGATTTCGGCCTTCAGTTGTTGAACTTCGTCGTTCAGTGCGGCGCGGTCTGAAGCATTGTTGGTGCCGTTGACCGATTGAATGGCCAATTCGCGCATGCGCTGCAAGATGTCGGTGACTTCGTTCATGGCGCCTTCACCTGTTTGCATCAGGGAGATGCCGTCGTTGGCGTTGCGTATGGCCATGTTCAGGCCACGTGTCTGAGCTTCCATACGGGTCGAGATGGCCAAGCCAGCAGCGTCGTCTTTGGCGCTGTTGATGCGCTTGCCAGTGGACAACTGCTGCATGGCAACCGAAAGATCGCGGCTATTTTTGGCCATCGCATTTTGAGAGACCAAAGACTTGATGTTGGTGTTGATAACGCTCATGATCATTTTTCCTTAAATATTCGTTTGTAGAAGAGGTTCAGAATTCAATTCGCTGGTGATTCAGGCCGAGTTTTATGTCGGCTTCTTGGGTTTTCGGCACAGTTTTGAAAGGGAACAGAGTTGAGTTCCCCTGAAAAAACCACACCTTCAGACCGAGTGGATAACCCTGAAGTGGCACTCATACAGCTGCGTTTTGATGAAAACCTCATGAACATGTCCTCGGTGATTGGTCAATAAACCGGCAAAATTTTTTGCTGGAATTTCCTAGTTTGGTCTCAAGCAATAGTTGTGCCTGAATTTGTTTTCTTTGCAGATTGGCCCACCTGGACCCTGCAAAAGCCTAAAAAGTCTGTCTTGGACAGCTTGAGTTGTGGTGATAAAGCAAGTTGTTTGCCAATACATCGTCGGTGTTTGGCCTTGTTGCTGCGTCTAAGCGGCGACTGGACAGGGAATGGCATTGCAATTTTTTGCCACATGCGGCCAAAAATGACCGCTTCTTGTTTTTTTACCGGCTACTCAGCTGCAAAGTCCGCCAATTCAAAGTGGTGCGTGCAATTTGGCGTCGATTATTCGACAGCTTGACTTTTAAGTTGGCTCAGATTTTGCTTGATTGGTCAAACTGGAGTTGACTATGTTTACAAATCAAACTGTTTTGGTGACTGGGGGTACAGGCTCATTTGGCAACACGTTCGTGCCCATGACCCTTGAAAAGTACAACCCCAAAAAAATCATTGTTTTTTCCAGAGATGAGATGAAGCAATGGGATATGGCTAAGAAGTTTGAGGGTGACTCGCGGGTTCGCTTCTTCATTGGCGATGTCCGCGACAAAGATCGACTCCACCGCGCCTTGGATGGCGTTGATTTTGTGGTTCATGCTGCGGCAACCAAAATTGTGCCCACTGCGGAGTACAACCCATTCGAGTGTGTCAAAACCAATGTGATGGGAGCCATGAATTTGATTGACGCTTGCATTGATAAAGGCGTCAAGAGGGTAGTTGCACTGTCCACCGACAAAGCCAGCAGCCCGATCAACTTGTACGGTGCCACCAAATTGGCTTCTGATAAGTTGTTTGTGGCGAGTAACGCCTATTCTGGTGATAAGAGTACGCGCTTCTCAGTCGTCCGATACGGCAATGTCATGGGCTCTAGAGGCTCGGTGATCCCATTTTTTATGTCTGTCAAGGACAAGGGGGTCCTGCCCATCACCGACGAGAGAATGACGCGTTTCATGATTTCGCTGGAGGAGGGCGTGGAATTGGTCTGGCATGCTTTTGAAGACATGGTGGGTGGTGAAATCTATGTCAAAAAAATTCCCTCCATGAAAGTGACCGATCTGGCGCGCGTGCTGGCACCAGAGGCTCGCCAGGAGGTGGTCGGCATTCGCCCAGGCGAAAAACTCCATGAGCAAATGATCAGCTCAGAAGACGCGCATTACACCTACGAATACCCCGAGCACTTCAAAATTTTGCCCACCATCAACGGATGGGCCAATTGCCCTAAGCGCATCAAAACCGGGGTCAAAGTGCCTGAGGGTTTTGTGTATGCCAGTGACAACAATGCAGAATGGCTTACCGACATGCAGTTGCAGGACTGGATCCGTATGAACAAAGACAAGATTGGGAGTATCTGAGCCATGATCCGGTATGGCCAGCAGGATATTACGCAAGAGGACATTGACGCCGTCGTCGCCGTCCTGAAATCCGTGAACCTGACGCAAGGTCCGGCCATCACGCAGTTTGAAGAACGCGTTTCCGGTCACACCGGTGCCAAACACGCTATCGCTGTCAGCAACGCCACGGCCGCTTTGCACATCGCTTGCCTGGCCCTCGACCTTGGCCCCGGTGATTGGCTCTGGACCACGCCCAATACATTTGTTGCATCTGCCAACTGCGCTTTGTATTGCGGCGCTCAAGTTGACTTTGTCGACATTGACCCGCGCACCTACAACCTGTGTCCCCAAAAGTTGGAAGCCAAGCTCATTGCGGCTCAAAAAGCCAGCAAGCTGCCCAAGGTGGTCGTGCCCGTTCATTTTGCTGGACAGCCCTGCGACATGGCCGCCATCCATGCCTTGGGCCAAAAGTTTGGCTTCAAGATCATCGAAGACGCATCACACGCCATTGGCGGCCAATACAAAGGTGAGCCCATTGGTAACGGCCGCTATAGCGACATCACCGTCTTCAGCTTCCATCCCGTCAAGATCATCACCACGGGTGAGGGCGGTATGGCCCTGACCAACAGCGACGAACTGGCTACTAAGCTAAGCCTGTTGCGCAGCCACGGCATCACCCGCGACCCAGCCCTGATGACCCAGCCGATGGAAGGACCCTGGTACTACCAGCAAGTGGCGCTGGGCTTCAACTACCGCATGACCGACATGCAAGCCGCATTAGGTGCCAGCCAAATGACACGGCTGGCCGGCTACGTTCAGCGCCGCCACCAGATGTCCCAGCGTTACAACGAACTCTTGTCAGATCTGCCACTCACCCTGCCTTGGCAACAACCAGACAGTTATAGCGCCTATCACTTGTATGTGATTCGCCTGCAACTCGACCGCATTGCGCTCAGCCATCGCCAAGTTTTTGAAGCTCTGCGCACCAAAGACATCATGGTCAACTTGCACTACATCCCAGTGCATACCCAGCCGTACTACCAAAACATGGGCTTCAAGCTCGGCGACTATCCGGAGGCTGAGCAGTATTACTGTGAAGCTATCAGTATCCCTATGCACGTCAACTTAAGCGATGCTGAGCAGCAATTTATCGTCAACAGCCTCCGAGAGGCTATGGGCGTATGAAACTGGCAATCATTCCTGCGCGTGGAGGCAGTAAACGCATACCCCGCAAGAACATCAGGCTCTTTGCTGGCAAACCCATGATCGCTCATGCCATCGCGGCGGCACGCGGTTCGGACTTGTTCGATCACGTCATCGTTTCGACGGACGATGAGGAAATAGCTCAGATTGCCCGCGAGTGGGGAGCTAAGACCCCGTTTGTCAGGCCTGTTGAACTGGCAGATGATCACACCCCGACTGTGCCAGTCGTCGCCCACGCCATCCAGGCTTGCGAAGAAATACTAGGCTCTCAAATTGATCATGTGTGTTGCATCTATGCCTGTGTGCCATTTTTAGAGATTGTTGATCTCAAGGAATCATGGGCTTTCTTGAATCGCTCGGATGCCGATTATTGCTTCCCAGTCGCCGAATTCCCTTCTGCCATACAGAGGGCTATGAAGCGGGATGAACATGGCCGAACCTTGCCTTTTTATCCCGAATATGAAGTTGTCCGAACTCAAGATCTCGAGAAGGCATATCACGATGCAGGTCAGTTTTATTGGGGCTCTAAACGGGCATGGCTGACCAATCCACGTGTTCACAGCAGCGCCATTGGTTACCAGATTCCGGGCTGGCGCGTGGTGGATATCGACACAGAGGATGACTGGAAGCGTGCTGAGCGCATCCACCTGGCATCTTCCAATTAATTTTAAATATTCCTTGGAGTAGATATGAACGAGCAGCAAAAATTCTGGGCCAATACCTATGCCGATGAATACATTAAAAAGAACAGCCAATTCGACCGGGAAAAGGGAGTCGCTGCTTGGAAACTGATGCTGGAGAAGGTGGCGCCTATTAACTCCATACTGGAGTGCGGTTGCAACATCGGCAGAAATATCGATTTTCTAAATGCGTTGCTGCCCAGCGCTAGCAAATCGATCATCGAAATCAGTCAGCCTGCATTCGAGTTTGTCACTAGCCGGCATGATTTTGCGCAAGCCTTCAATGGCGCAATCGAGGATGCGAATTTCCAAGAAGTAAGCTTCGATCTGGTATTCACGATTGGCGTATTGATCCATATCCATCCGGACAACCTGCTGAAAAATATGGAGAGAATGTATAAGCTGTCATCCGGGTACATTTTGATGGGCGAGTACTTCAATCGCACTCCGATCATGCTCGAGTACCAAGGACAAAAGGATAAACTTTTTAAGCGGGACTTCGGCAAGCTTTTCATCGAAAACTTCCCCGTTGAACTTGTGGATCATGGATTTCTATGGGGGCATCTTTACGACAACGCTGGCTTTGATGATGTCACGTGGTGGCTTTTCAAGAAGAAATAACCCGTAATTGAGCCGTGAAAACAGTCTTCCGTACTGATGCTTCGCATGACATTGGCACAGGGCACGTCATGCGCTGCCTGACGCTGGCCGATGCCCTGCGCGAATGCGGTGCGCAATGCACCTTCATTTGTCGCTCGCACGCTGGTCACTTACTGGATCTTATCCACCAACGCGGACACAGTGTCATAGCACTGCCTCCAGCTGACGTTTTACTCACCGCCCCCGCATACCCAACACACGCCAAATGGCTGGGCACCGACTGGGCAACCGATGCTTTGCAAACGCAGCAAGCTCTGGACGATCAAGTGGTTGACTGGCTGGTGGTGGATCATTACGCGCTCGACCGCCATTGGGAACAAGCCCTGCGTCCAAAGACTCGGCGCATCATGGTCATTGACGACTTGGCCGATCGCCCGCACGACTGCGACCTGCTGCTGGATCAAAACTTGGGTCGCCAAGCCCAAGACTACCTTGGAATGATTAGCTGTCATACGCAAACCCTGATTGGCCCGGCATATGCATTGCTCCGGGCTGAATTTGCGCAATGGCGCGAACACAGTCTGAAGCGTCGCGAAAGCCTGCAGCTGAAAAACCTGCTCATCACCATGGGCGGCGTTGACCAGACAAACGCCACGAGTCAAGTTCTGGACGCACTGACCCGCTCCAAATTGCCCAACGATCTGCGAATAACCGTGGTTATGGGACCAAACGCCCCCTGGATGGCCCAAGTGCAAGCCCGCGCAGCAGCCATGCCCCGGTCAACACAAGTGCTGGTGGGTGTGAGCAACATGGCGCAACTGATGGCTGAAAGTGATTTGTGCATAGGTGCGGCTGGTGGCAGTGCATGGGAAAGATGTGTTGTGGGCTTGCCCACATTCGTTTTGATCTTGGCCGCAAATCAACACAGTGGTGCGATGGCATTGCAGTCGCATGACGCCGCTTGGGTAGCGGCTGATGCGGAGCAACTCAGGACCCAAATATCTGCACTATTTGACAAAACCACGCAAACAGCAGCGCTCCAAAAAATGAGCCAAGCTTCAGCAAAACTGGCAGCGTGTAACGGCGTATCCCAAGTGGTTGAATTACTTTTAGAGCCCCATGTCTGACGCTTGCACCGTTCGCGCATTGACCGATGCCGACTTGCGCATGGTCCTGGATTGGCGCAACCATCCTGCTGTGCGCAGCTGCATGCTGACGCAGCATGAAATCAGCCTGGAAGAGCACCGCAACTGGTTTGTGCGTGTGAAGGAAGACAAGACCCGGCAACAGCTGATCGTGTTGGATGGCGCTCATACTCTTGGCTTTGTTCAATTCAAACAAGTTTGCCAAGGCGGCATTGCCGACTGGGGGTTTTATGTACGGCCAGATGCCCCCAAAGGCAGCGGCAAAAAACTTGGCCAAGCTGCTTTGGCATACGCCTTCAACGCCTTGGGGCTGCACAAGGTGTGCGGACAAGCCATTGAAACCAATGTGGCGTCCGTCGCGTTCCATCGAAAGTTGAGCTTTGCAGAAGAAGGCCGCCTGCGAGAACAACAATGCATTGCCAATCAGTACTACACCCTTATTTGCTTTGGTCTGCTGGCCAAAGACTGGCAAGAAAGCCAACTAAAACAGGATCAACCCAATGCCTCAAATTGAAATCGCAGGCCGGCCCATCGGTCCCGAGCATTCCCCTTATGTGATTGCTGAACTCTCGGCCAACCACAACGGCAAACTCGAAACCGCGCTACGTATCATTGAAGAAGCCAAAAAGGCCGGCGCAGACGCTGTCAAGCTTCAAACCTACAAGCCAGACACCATCACCCTCAACTGCGACAGCGAAGACTTCAAGATTCGCGGCGGACTTTGGGACGGTCGTTCGCTGTATGAGTTGTATGAAGAAGCACACATGCCTTGGGACTGGCACAAACTCCTGTTTGAACACGCGCGCAAATTTGGCATCACCATCTTCAGTTCGCCCTTTGACAACACCGCTATCGACCTGCTGGAAGACCTGAACGCCCCGGCTTACAAGATTGCATCGTTTGAAGCAGTGGACCTGCCGCTGATCAAATACGCCGCCAGCACGGGCAAGCCAATGATCATTTCGACCGGCATGGCCGATGCCGATGAGATTCAGGAAGCCATTGACGCTGCCCGCGAAGGTGGCTGCAAACATCTGGCCATCTTGCACTGCGTGAGCGGTTATCCCGCACCTGCGCAAGACTACAACTTGCGTACCATTCCCGACATGATCGAAAGGTTTGGCTTGGTTACGGGCTTATCTGACCACACCCTGGACAACACCACCGCCATTACCAGCGTGGCTATGGGTGCCAGCATCATTGAAAAGCACTTCACGCTGAACAGAAGCGGTGGTGGGCCAGACGACAGCTTCTCCTTGGAACCAGCAGATTTAGAAGCGCTGTGTCGCGGTGCAAAAACCGCTTGGTCAGCGTTGGGTCGGGTGGATTACGGTCGCAAATCAAGCGAAGAAGGCAACGTTAAATTTCGCCGCTCGCTTTACTTTGTGCAGGACACAAAGGCGGGTGAAAAAATTACACCGGAAAAAGTGAAGAGCATTCGCCCTGGGTTCGGCCTTGCGCCTAAAAATCTTGATCGGATTATCGGGGCGACACTCTCAGTTGACGTCGCCTGGGGGACTCCGGTGCGGCAGGATTGCTTGAAGTGATGTCTAAGCGAACCTCGTGTCAAAACTTCAAGCATTGCACGGCCGCTGCAGAAATATCGCTTGTGTATTCGATAACGATAGGCCTGCAGATGCCTCGCCATTCAAAAATGCCGGAGTTTTTCATGCTGTGGCGATTTAATTTGCATATTATTTAATGATGGATGGAGATTAAGGTGAGTACATTTTCGGAAAAGGAAATTCGGCCCGTGCAATTGATGGCCAATCAAAGAATTGCAGCATTGACAGATGTCGGCAGAATGCTATCCCGTTATGGTGAGTTTGTTCATGTGGACTGCCCCGCTTGTGGGGCTAATGCACACGCACCGAAATTCGAAAAAAATGGAATAAATTACGTGGAGTGTAAAGAGTGCAACACTTTTTACGTTAACCCACGCCCTCCTTTAGATGTGCTGGAGTGGTTTTATCGCGGTTCTCCTAATTATGCCTATTGGAATGAGGTGATTTTTCCTGCTTCTGAGTCTGTTAGGCGTGAGAGAATTTTTGTGCCTAGAGTTGATCGCTTGTTGGAGCTTTGTCGTAAGTACGAAATTCATACGGGCTCAATACTGGAAGTGGGGGCGGGTTTTGGGACGTTTTGCGGAGAAGTTAAAAAGCGCGACGTCTTCACCCGCGTGGTTGCTGTGGAGCCAACACCAGATCTGGCAAAAACATGCAGGGACAAGGGGCTTGAAGTTTTAGAAGTGCCTGTTGAATCGATTCAATTAGAGGCTGCAGAGTTATTCGATGTAGTGGCCAGTTTTGAAGTAATCGAACATTTGTTTGCACCGATTGATTTTGTTGGGCATATGACACGCTTGTTGAGGCCGGGAGGAATTATAATGTTAACCTGTCCAAACGGGCAGGGCTTCGATATTGAGACCTTGGGCACGACGAGTAATACCGTTGATCATGAACATTTAAATTATTTCAATCCGAAATCATTGGCTCAGTTGTTGACCAGTTGTGGGTTGGAAATACTTGAAAGTTTTACCCCAGGTAAGCTGGATGCCGATTTGGTTAGAAACAAGATTATCTCTGGTGAATTCGATGTGTCGAATCAACCTTTTTTGAAAAAAGTTTTGGTGGATGACTGGGAGCGACTCGGAGCGGCGTTCCAAGAGTTCTTGATACATCAAGGGCTGTCGTCTAACATGTGGATCGTTGCGCGAAAGCCGCAAGACTGATTTGGATAACGCATGAAGTATTGCAATCGTTGTCTTCAACCGGATACCCGACCCAACACCGTCTTTTCGACGGATGGGGTATGTCCTGCATGCAATTATTTTGAAGCGCTTCAGCATGTGGATTGGCATGAGCGTTTTGAGATTCTTCAAGATCTGCTGGCAAGTCATCCCAGGAAGAAAGGCCAATACCATGATTGCATCATTGGCGTAAGCGGAGGCAAGGATAGTACACGTCAAGCATTGTTTCTACGCGACAAACTGGGTATCAATCCGCTGCTAGTTTGTTTGAGTTACCCGCCGGAGCAGGTGACCGAGCGTGGTGTGAACAACCTTTCAAACTTGATAGAACTTGGTTTTGATGTCGTAGTCAGTGCGCCAGCGCCACAAACCTGGAAAAAATTAAAACGCGAAGGTTTTCGGGAGTTTACTAATTCCTTCCGTTCGACAGAAATGGCGCTTTTTGCTTCAGTGCCCCAGATCGCTATCAAGTATGGCATCAAGTTGATATTTTGGGGCGAAAATCCAGGTTTACAGTTGGGTGATATGAAAACACTTGGGCGGACTGGATATGATGGTAACAGTTTGCGCTATATGAATACGCTTTCGAGTGGCCTAGACTGGATGCTGGATTGCGGATTTTCTAAGGCTGATCTGGTTTCATATGTGTATCCAGAAACTAAAGAATTTGAGAAGCATGATCTTCAGATCGTCTACCTTGGATGGTTCCTTGGTGATTGGTCTTTGGTTAATAATGCAGCCTACTCCTGTGCAAATGGTCTTGAGATACGTGTTGATGGCGTTGAGAAGACCGGTGATCTTTATGGGGTTACGGCATTGGATGAAGATTTCACACCGGTCAACCAGTTGATAAAATACTACAAGTTCGGTTTCGGTCGAGTGACAGATTATGTCAACGAGGAAATTCGTTTAGGGCGTATCAGTCGTGAAGCCGCTATAAAAATCGTCGAAAGATTTGACGATGCTCAGGATCAAAAATACATCAAAGACTACTGTGATTATCTAGGAATATCTGTAGCGGACTTTTGGGAAAAAGTTAAAGCATCGGTTAACAAGACCTTGTTCACGGTGGAATCCGATGGATCGATTCACCCGAAATTCAAGGTCGGGGTGGGGCTGTGAAGCGGCTTACCATCGGTATCGTTGATTACGGCGTGGGTAATCTGGCTTCTGTTCGGCATGCGTTGCATACGATGGGCTATCGGTGTCGAATCGCTGGCAACAGCGAGACGCTGGCTCAGTCGGATTTACTGCTGCTTCCTGGTGTGGGTGCGTTCCCGGCGGCCATGCAGGCGCTGCACGCCAGTGATCTGGCTGACATTCTTTGTCAGCAGGCCCTGGGTGGCAAGCCCGTGGTTGGCATTTGTCTTGGAATGCAACTGCTCGCGGACAGTTCCAGTGAACTGGGGCTTACAGCAGGACTGGGTCTGATCCCGGGCAAAGTCATGGCACTGGAACAATCACGCTGGCACATAGGCTGGAACAGCATCGAGGTGGTCAAGGATGAGCCGCTGTTCATGAACAGCGATGGGCAGGCCATGTACTTCAATCATTCCTATGTTTTCGATGCGCCGGCCCAATATCAGATGGCAGTTGCAAGGATGGATGAGTTCAGCGAGCCATTCACGGTGGGGGTGCATCGCAACAATGTGGTGGGGCTTCAGTTTCATCCGGAAAAAAGTCAGTCGGCAGGGAGAGCCATGCTGGCTTCAGTGATTGAAGGGTTGTGCCGTGCTTAAGAAACGTCTTGTCGGTGTCATCACGGTGAAAAATGGCTGGGCGGTGCAGTCCTTTGGCTATCGCCGTCATCTGCCCCTGGGCAAGCCCGAAATCTTGGCGGAGAACCTCGATCGATGGGGCGCGGATGAAATCATTTTGCAATCCGTCGACCGCTCGGCTCAGCAAATGGGGCCGGACTTTAGCTTGCTCGACCGGGTAGCCAAAATGGGTCTGGGGACGCCGATCATTTTTTCCGGAGGCATACGCACCGTCGAGGAGGGTATTCGTGTCATTCAATCCGGCGCAGACCGTTTGTGCATCGATGCGTTGCTGCGCGATGCGCCCGAGGTCGCGAGGGGGCTATCGGACCGATTGGGTGCGCAGGCACTGATTGCGGCTTTGCCGTTGTCGATGGAATCGGGTCGGTTATGCTGGCTCGACTATCGCCGCAGCACACATGCCCCGCTTAATGAAAAGGTGGTGGCGCTTCTGCGTGAGAAAGTGGTGTCGGAAGCGCTCATCATTGACTGGAAAAACGAAGGGCACGATCGTGGATTTGACTTTGAGCTGCTGAAACAATTTCCGTTGCACGATTTGCCCCTGATCGCATTTGGCGGACTCAGTGAGGCTTCAGTTTTGCGCCGTGTGCTGGATGTCCGACAGGTGACCGCAGCCGCGATTGGAAATGCCCTGAATTATCGCGAAAACGCCATTGGCGCATTTAAACACCAGCTTGCAGATCTTCCTTTGCGGGCGCCATCTGTAGAGATCGAGTCAAACTGAATATGCAACTGATTCAAACCTGCAAACGATGCCTTTATCCTGCATCGCATCCACTTGGCCTTACGCTGGATGAGGAAGGGATTTGTTCGGGCTGCCGCATCCATGAAGAAAAGGATAGCCTTGATTGGGATGGGCGGTGGAAGAAGCTGGAGGATTTGGTTCGCCCTTATCGCAGCATTGGTGGACAGACTTACGACTGCATCGTTCCGGTTACTGGAGGAAACGACTCGTACTTCATTGTCCATTTGGTCAAGGAGAAATTGGGTCTCAATCCTTTGCTCGTTACTTACAACAAGTACTTCAATACTTCGCTGGGAATCTGGAATCTGGCGAATCTTCGCATCCGATTCAACTGCGATATTTTGGTACAAAACGTGAATCCTAACTCGGTGAAGAAAATCACACGCACGACCTTGCGTGAGTTTGGCAGCATCTATTGGCCTTGCCTTGCCGGCCAGACAGTATTTCCTGTCCAGACGGCAGTTCGCTATGGCGTGCCACTGATTATCTGGGGTGCGCATCAGGGGCTCGAGCAGGTCGGCATGTTTTCCCATGAACATGAAGTCGAGATGACCCGTCGCTACCGCAAGGACCATGACTTGATGGGCAAAGAGGCTGACGACCTTCTGTCCATCTTCGATACGTTGACCGAAGACGATGTCTGGCAATACAGATACCCGTCAGATCACGATCTGGACCGGGTGGGTGTGAGGGGCATCTATTTGGGTAACTATGTGCGCTGGGACCCCAAGGCTCAGCACGAGGAGATGATGCGCCAGCATGAATACCGCACGGCAAGTTTCGCACGGACATTCGACTGCTATGACCATGTGGACTGCTTCAACTTCATGGATGTGCATGACCGGCTAAAAAGTTACAAGCATGGTTTTTCTAAGGTGACAGACCATGCGACACGCGAAATTCGGCATGGCCGCCTGACGCGTGATGACGCACTGGCTTTGGTCCGGCGCTATGAGCATGCGCCGCTCCAGCATACGGACAAATTTTGCGACTGGTTGGGCGTCAATATTAGGGCGCTCAATTTCATGCTGGATCAGCATCGAAACCCCCGTTTCTGGAAACAGACAGATCCCGGCGTTTGGGCATTCTCGCCAATCGAGCAGGGGGAAGCCCCTTATGGCGACGAGCGCGTTTTTAGTGGTGGTGGCTTCATTGCAAACAGCCAGTTGGCCGATGCCGATCAGAATAAGTACATCACCGTTGGCAAAGGGTGGCCGTGATGACTTTAAAGACCGCGATAACGGGTTTGGCGGATCATCGTGGCTAATGACCCTGTCATAACATAGTCATATTACTATTGTTAAAATTTATATTTATAAACGGGGCTTTTTTTCAGGCATCTAACTCAGTTTTTACCGTAAAAACAAATTAAACATTAAATTTCTTTTATAAAATTGTTTATTGAAATAAAATTTTTAATAAGGGCCATTAAATCATAAATTATTTAAACGTTTTATAACATTTGGTATGATACTTATTAGCTCATCTCTTCCTGATGGCGAAAAAGCTTCAACACATGGTGACCATGGGTATTTTTCTTGTCCTAAAAAGTCCCAGCCTCTTGGTCCAAACATTATTGTTTTCTTGCCTAGAGCCATTGAGAGTGCCATTACAGCAGTCCCAGCTGTAACAACTACATCCAAACAACTTATGAGTGCTGCTAATTGTTCTTGATCATTTTTCAGATCAACATCGTTCCAACGTAAAATTTTGATATTTAATTTATTTTCTATTCTGGTTAGTTCATCTTCACAATCACCATACTGAAGATTTACAAATGTACAATCCTCTAATTTGACTACATCTGTTAAATCGTCAATTGAAAGATAGTTTAAATTTCTATTGGTGTTAAGTTTTCCACTGCGCCAGCATAATCCTACTAATTTTTTTCCACTGAATTGATTTAGCCTGCTCGCGAACTCGGTAACCAGAAGAGGGTTGGGTTTGATATATGGTTTAAGTTTCTCGAAATCTTTGATGCTGTTGCAAAATAAACCCATGAGTGAGCCGACTGGGATATGCACATCAAATTCTTTTGAATATGTGAGATCTATAGAATTTAAGTTGGTGGCCTTTATCTTTAAATTCGGAAATGATCGCTCAAACAAGCTTACCAACCTTGGCTCGCACTCAACTATGATACTCTTGCAGTGATTTTGAACTTCATTAAGAAGGCCAAAAAATATAATTTCATCACCCAACCCTTGCTCCCCCCATATCAGAAGACGCTTGTCACCCAGTGGTTCTCCGTGCCACTGGGGCTCCTGAAATTGTCGCTTTGGAGTACGACTCCCACGATCTGTTGGCAAAAATCCGAGGTCATACCTTCGCCAACCTTCTTTGAGGTCGCCAGTTGCCAGGTGAGAAAAGCTTGATCGGTAGATCACTTCTTTTGCAAAATTTGTGTCAGGTTCTAAATTTTTTATTAAATTGTTATACAAAGTCACTGCAGACTCATAATTGCCGCGTTGATGCGCCAATGTTGCTAAATTTGATAATGCATCAACATTATTTTTATCGAGTAACAATGCTGTTTCAAAAGCCTGTTCTCCCTCTTCCATTTTGTTGACACCCAACAAGGTGGCCCCCAAGTTGTTGTAGGCGTTGGGGTTGGTTGGTTCCAAAGAAAGGGCCTGGGTGGCATAAAACATCGCTTCAACATATTGTTGAGACTTCCCAGCGGCCGCTGACAAGCTCGTCCATGCATCAAAGTCATTGGGTTTCGACTTGACGTAACGGCTCAAAAATTGGGTGGCGATCTCAAAAGCACCTACTGCTGTGTAAGCGACGCCACAGTGTTTGAGGATGACCAAATCTTCGGGGTCTTGTTCGTGCAACTGGTGAAACAATCTGGCCGCTTCAAGCTGACGGCCCATATGAAAAAGAGCCACGGGTTTGCTGCGCTTGGCCAGCCGGTGCTCTGGTTGTTTTTTCAGAATTGAATCCAAAAGCATAAGAGCTTCATGGTATTTTTTTTTGTTGATCAGATCAGCGGCTTTTTGATACTTCACATCGAGTAATCGAGCGGCAGAACTGTTGTTAATTTTGTTTACTTTAAAATTCATTGATAAACCTCTTGGAATCCTCCTCATCTTAAGCAATTTTTACGCCAAAAAAAGCCCGACACCTTGTGGGTGTCGGGCTTTTGAGTCAACCAGAGAGACTTGAAGGTAAAGATGCCTCAAATCCCTCAGTTAGTGAATTACTGGAGCAAAGACAACACTGACTGTGGTTGCTGGTTGGCTTGGGCCAACATGGCTGTAGCAGCTTGCTGAATGATCTGTGATTTCGCCAAAGCAGTGGTCTCTGTGGCGTAGTCGGTATCTTGGATACGGCTACGCGCTGCTTCTGTGTTGGTGACCACATTGGACAAGTTGTCGACTGTACTGTTCAATCGGTTCTGCATAGCACCCAATTTACTGCGCATATCGCTCACAGTGCCCATGGCCTTGTCGATGGTTCCCAATGCAGCGGATGCAGAACTTGCGGTAGCAATGCTCAAACCCGACAAACTGCTGCCAGTTGAGACGCCAAGGTTCGCTCCGTTGACCATGTAGTCTGCGGCGCCCACATTGGATTCAAAGAAACCATGCGCACCAATTGTCGTAGCGTTATCACCCAATTCAATGCTGATTGGGCTGTTCGATACAGAGTCCAAACGAATCGAAGCAAAAGAAACCCCTGATACAAAGCTTGCCATTGCAGACGTTGCTGTACCGCCAATTGTGAGGGTTTGGACGTTTGAGCCTGTCAAGCGCACGCCGTTTGTGGTTCTTTCGGCTGTGATACCGGTGTTGGTTTTTTGAGCGTTAATTGCTGTGATGACATCAGCGACCGATGTATTTGCCGCTCCTGTAAATACAGTTGTCCCGTTGAAGGAAAGAATTGAACCTGTTCCAGCCGATGCAACTTGCGCGTCTGTCAGGGTGAGAGTTTGATCCAAGTATGCAGATGCAATCACACCCGTTTCGTTGGAGAAGTTATTGATCGCGTCCAATTTGCGTTGGAATGTATCGGTAACGATATCGGCATCATGAATGGCAATTCCGTTGATTTTGATATCGGTTGCACCCCATGCTGCGGCAATACCAGCACTTGTGAGTCCGGAGCCAGTCACCGTGTATGCGTCAGATGACTTGCTGAAATCGGAGGTCGTTGGGCGGAAACCCAGTGTTTCCAAGTCAGCAAGTGTGCCTTGCGCTCCTTTGTCAATGCGAACAGGACTGCCATCGTCAGATTCCAATTTCAAGAAACCTGCAAAAGACGTAAACCCGGTAGCAGTTGTGGCGGAAAAACCCGAAGCAGTTTCAAAAGAGCCTACTGTTGAAGCAGAAGTATCGACAACGCCGATCGTTGCACCGGTTGTATTGCTCAGAACCAACTTGCCGCCTTCTGAAACACTGGCTTGCACAGCGGCCCCAACTTCGTTGTTGATGTTGGACACCAACTCGTTCATGTTCGCTGAAGCAGAAATGCTGTAAGTGGTAGCCGCACTTGCGCCCAAGGCACGGACAGAAATTTTGAGCTGACCATCGGTGGTGACACCGGTACCGATTTGCTTTGCAACAGCGGTGTTGAAGCCGCTGGCGGTCACGTTGTCCACGTTGTTGTTGATGTTGTTGATCACATCTTCCAAATCGTCGGCAGCAACGATGGCGCCAATGGCTTGGTCGTTGATCATGATGTCGCCAGCATCGACTGCACCAAGGCTTGTGCGACCACTCACCATCGCATTTGCACCGCCGCCAGTGCTGCCCAAGCCCAGATCCTTGAGTTTCAAAGAGCCAATGTCAATCTTCAGCGTTTGGTTTGCCTTATCACCGATTTGCAATGTTTTGCCTGTGAACGAACCATCCAAGAGTTTTTGGCTGTTGAATTCGGTGGTGGTGGCGATGCGCTCGATTTCAGCCTTCAGTTGTTTGACTTCGTCGTTCAGTGCGTTGCGGTCCGATGCGTTGTTGGTGCCGTTGACCGATTGCACGGCCAATTCACGCATGCGCTGCAAGATGTCGGTGACTTCGTTCATGGCGCCTTCACCGGTTTGCATCAAAGAGATGCCGTCGTTGGCGTTGCGAATGGCCATGTTCAGGCCGCGTGTCTGAGCTTCCATGCGGGTCGAGATGGCCAAGCCAGCAGCGTCGTCTTTGGCGCTGTTGATGCGCTTGCCCGAAGACAAGCGCTCCATGGCCGTTGTCAATGCACGGCTGTTTTCTTGAATGGCTTTTTGCGCGGTCAATGCTTTGACGTTGGTATTGATAACTGACATGATGTTTCTCCTTTAAGGCAGATCACAAATGGACGGCAGGTTGTCACTGAAGTGGGCCTGCCTTAACGATGGACAACATGTTGTGACATGCTGTTGATTGATGAATCGGGTCGTTTGTCAAGAACTTGAGCCTCATGAACAAAAAATTAAGAAGTTATTTGATCCCGACCCCCGGCTCAGTAGGGCAGCTGAATAGGAGCGCACATCACACTTGTCGTGGTGATGTCTTTTCCAGGACGCGATACGGGACCATCGCCTAAGGTACCGCGTTACTCGAGATAAATGGATGGGGGCTTGATTGACTGATGCTATGAAGCCGCGCATGCGGCCCGCTCAAGGCTGAGCATTCAGATGAACTATTTTCATGACCAAGATATGCCTGAGCGACGCATCCGGTGCCCAGCGTATTGGTCGGTATGCTTGACTTTAGGGTGGTGGGTGTACAGAGTTAAAGAAGGTACACCCAGGAAGAACGGATCAAAGGAATTCGTTGAACAGCAAGCCTTTGCCTTCTTCGATGCTGTGAGCCATGCGAACGACTTCTTCATTTGGAATTTGACGTACAACTTCACCGGTGTGTATGTTCCGGACGGTGATGATGGGGCGATTGATCGTCTCGTCCATCTGGAAACTCAAACCACGGCCGTTGTCTTTAAGCTGTTGGTTCAGGTTTTCAATGGCTTGTTGAATGCTTTTGCGCATTTCTTCCGAGTTGTAACCTAAGTCCACCTTTTCAGGGGCTTTCAATTCAACCTTTGAAATGACCAAAGCGCTTTGATCAGGCTGCAAATCCAGTGTGGGCCTGATGGTGTCTATTGATGCGGCAGCCTTTTTGGCCGCACTGCTTGCCACGGGCGCATGACCGCTGATGGACTGGATATTCATGGTGGACTCCTTGACGGAACGGCCCGAAATGGGCTTATCGTTAAGGTGAGTCGGCGCAAAAGCGGCAAACTTTAGCCGCTTTGTTGAAAAAATGGCGGTTTTTTATTTTTTGTAAAAGTTAGCCAGGCCTTCGAATGTGCCTTTAAGACTTTCGCGCATGCTGATGCTGCTGCCCACAATGGATTCCATCGCGCTGAATTGGCGTGTGTAGCGTTCCAATAACTTTTTCATCTGATCCTCTAGACGCAAAAGTTCGGTCTTGAAGCGTTCGACCTGTTTGGTGGCATTGTTGGTTTGTTGTGCTATTGACCCTGTACTTCGCATCATCTTGTCAAGTTTGCTGACCGCATCACCAGCCACCCCACCAGGCGTTGTACTGAACACGCTTTTGTTGTTGGTGTTGGCGCTGAACATTTTGGTGACATCTTCAAAATTGTTCTGCAGATGTGTTGAAAGTTTGGCTTTGTCAAATTGCAAAACGCCGTAACGGTCAAAGCTCAAACCTATGTCTCTGGGTGCAGTAACCTTTGTTCCGGGTGTGCTGGAGGGGGTCGTCAGCATGGCGCGGACCTGCGTGCGGATGTTTTGCATCAAGGTGTCACCAGCAAGAGACCCCCCAAATTCATCGACCTCGCTGTCTCGATCCCCCAATATGACAAGGTTTTCTTCAAAGCTTTTATAGGCAGTCACCAAATTTTCAACTTTGGTGGTGATGCCACTGGTATCACGCGTTAAGTCAATACGGGCATTGACGCCAACTGTTGTCGTGGTGGCTATGTTGAAAGTGACCCCATTGACCACGTCGCTGACAGTGTTGCTGCTTCGTTCAATGGGCAGGCTGTTGACCGTCAACTTGGCGTTCTGAGCGGTTTGTAATTGATTCAGAACACCTGGTTTATTTAAATCAAGATTTAAATTCAAGGTGTTTCCACCATCGTCAACTGAATTCAGCGTGAAGGCGTTGTTTGCACCTTCTTGACCCGTCACCACGATTCTCCACGGCGTGGACCCACTGGTTTGTATGAGTTGGGCGGACAGACCTCGTTTGGCTGCATTGATGGCAGAAACCACGCCCTCAGGGGTGTCATCTTCGACATCAATGGGCGGTAATGAGGGCGTGCCATTGATTGCCAAAGCCAGGTTAAAGCCTTGCCCACCATTGAGTTTGGTGTTTATTTTTTCAAAACCATTGCTCGCGCTGCGCTGCGCTTGGGCTACTTGTGTGACTTCTATTTGATAACTTCCGACAGCCGCCGTGGGGCTGGTCACAATGCTCAAAGCGGAGGGTTGTGTGTTGGCTGTTTGCAAAGATGAGAAATCACTCAGATCGTTCAGACCTTCAAATGCGGTTTTGAGCTCTCCCAAAGAATATTTGATGACACCGTAGCCAGATATGCGCGCCTCGGATTTGCTGATTTTTTCTTCAATGATGGCTTTTCGAGGTTCTCGCGTGGCCTCCATCAAATCCTTCGCCAAGGTTTTGGTGTCGATTCCAGAGCCGGCGCCGAGTGTGTTGACAATGTTGCTGGTGGCCATGGTTGTGGTTCGGGAATGTGAAGATTCAGTTCAGGATTCGGTCAAAGTACTTATGACTTTATTGGTGTGTGGCTGGTCTATCAGCCGCGAATGTAATCAAAAAGAGTCAATCCGGAGATCTTGGCAAAACTGCCCATGGCGGCCTCAAGACCCATCATTTCTTTGTTCATGCGGGTCATGGCTTCGGCGTAGTCCAAGTCTTCGATGTCGGACAGGGTTGATTTGATTCGCAGCGCTGTTTCGTCCAACACGTCCAATTGAGACTGAACCACAATTTGGTCAGAGCCATTTTGAGCTTGTGCCAAGGTCAGGTTGATGTGCATTTGGCCGAGGTCGGTAATGCCTTGCTGGATCTTGTTGGTTTGGTGGTTTTCCATCCCGGCAATCATTTGGTCGATGGCGGTGAAAAAACCAACACCTTTGCCATCGTCGCGGACCACTCGGCTGAACACATCGGTGCCGGCTCGGGTGAATTGGACGCTGCGTTCGACGCCAGCCGGGATGCGAGTTTGGGTTTGGTCACCCTGGTAAACAACAGCACCATTGGCATCTTCTGCAAAAGCAGGTGTGTTGACGCGGGTGCCAGAAAAAAGGTAGTTCCCGCTGTCATCGCGCGTGTTGCCCAAGCTCAGCAGTTGGTCGCGCAAGGCCCGAATTTCCACTGCGATGCTCTTGCGGTCGTCTGGGTTCATCGTGTCGTTGGCGGCTTGAATACCCAATTCCTTCATCCTGATCAGGATGTCGTTGGATGCGGACAAGGCGGTTTCTTCGGCGGTGTATCGGCGCATGGCGACATCGAGCGTGCTCATGTGGCTCTCTTGCCGCTGTACTTCGCTTTTGAGCCGTTGAATGGCCGCGGCCTGGTCGGGCGCAGCACTGGGCGACAAAATTTGTTTACCTACGGCCATTTGGGCTTGGGTGGTAGCCAGTTTGTTCTGGATGGTGCTCATGCGCTCGGTGGCGCGGTCAAACAAGAACGAGGTGGAAATTTTCATGAGACCTTCCCTCAGCGAATTTGCAGAATGCTGTCAAACAGTGCCATGGCCGTTTGCATGACTTTGGCGTTGGCTTGGTAGGCCTGTTGAAAGCGAACCAGGGCAGAAGCTTCCTCATCCAAGCTGACGCCACTGATGGTGTCACGGGCTTCTTGGGCCTGCTTGTAAACGACTTCGAGCGCTTGCTCGGAAATGGCGGCTTGTCGAGCCACATTGCCCACCTGGTTGACGCGTTCGATGTAGGCCTCGGTGATGGTCAAGCCACCGGGCATGAGGCGTTCACTTTCCAAGGCCACCAGCGCCAGCATGGTTTCGTTGTTGCCGATGCCATCGCGGTTGTTATCAATGGTGAACTCGTCCCCTTTCTTGGGGGCAGTTGAAAACTCCAATTTCAGGCCTCGGTAGCTCAAGCCGGGCGGGGCCGACAGGGGGTCGAGCACCAAGGTTCTTTCTGCCAAGACCGACTGGGTGCGGGTGTCGATGATTTGGTATTGGGTGTCGCTGCTGAAGCTGATCTTGAGCGGTGAGGCCCGCAGGGCTTGCTTCATATCGCCCGCAATGTCGGTGAACTGAGCCATGACGCTGGCAGTGCTGCTGGTCGCGTTGGTGGGGATGGCGGTGTCTGTGACAAAGACCAACAGGTCGTCTGGCGTTGTGCCTTCGATGCTGAGCGTGGTGTCAAAACCCAGTCGCTTCAAGTCTGCGGGGGTGCCGTTGGGGCCCAGTCCCAAACGGATGTCTTGTGTGGTGTTGCTGGTCGGGCGGCTGAGTACCAGTTTGCCATCTTGGATGGATGCGCTGATGCGACTGGCCACCGGGTCATTCGCGGTGGCGGTGTTCAGCCAGTTGACGACCGAGGCCAAAGTCAATGGTCCGCTCAGTGCCGGTAAGTTTTGACCATTCAACTGAAAGGTGTTGGCTGCAATGGGGTCATCGGCGCCCACAAAGGTCTTGCCCGTCAGCTTGGCGGACACTGCCAGCGGCGCCTGAGCTTCGCCTGTGGTGGCATTGAACTGCTGAATCAAGCTGACGCTGGCTTTGGCACCCATGAAGATGTCCATGTCCAAATAGCTGTCAGGCGCTGTGCGGTTGAGGGTTTGGGTGCTGTAGGTGGCCCCGACCTCCATGCCATTGCTGGTTTTGAGCATCAGACCCTGTTGCGTGTCGTTGAGAGCGCTGCCAACCAGGTGGCGGCCATCCCGAGTCAGCACCTGCAGGGTTTGGCCCGATCCGGGTGTTTGCAGAGTCAGTGCCAGATTTTGTGTGCCGATCGGGATCAGGCCCAGACTCGTGAAGCCTTGGCTGGCTTCAATGCTGACGCTGGGCAGGGTGGCAATTTGGGGTGCTTTGGCCAACGCGAGGTCACCGCGCAATTGAGTGGGGCCCTGAAACTGCGGCGGCGTATAGACCACTCGGGCTTGTGCCGTGCCGCTGTTGAGCGGGTTGTCAATGACCCTGAACTGTCCCGCAGCAGCCACCCGGTTGGCGTCTTGAACCACAAGGTTCATGCCCGAGGCTTTGCCTGATTTTTCTGTGGCAAAGCCAAACAGGTCACCGCCCAATTGGCCTTCGGCGTCAACCCCATCGCGGTGGACCCGATTGACTTCGCGCACCAGGGCGGAGGCCAAGTTGTCCAGAGAGTCGCTGGCTGGGTTGAGCACCTGGTCACGAAAGCTCATCACCCCGCCAATTTTGCCGCTGGCAATGCCGGGCATGGGCTCAGGAACACCATAGGCGTCGATCAAGAACTCGAGCTTGCCCGTGTCGATTTGGGAGCTGTTGACGGAGAGGGCGCGTGAGGTGTTGTTTTGGACCAAGATGCCTTGGTCCAAGGTGTCGCCCACACTGACGATGACAGCGCCATTGACTTCAAACTTGGTTTTGACCGCGATCAAAGTCGACAACTCCCGCAGCAACAAATCGCGTTGGTCCAGCAACTCTGAGGGCTGGCTGGCCTCAGAGCTGTGTTTTGTCAGTTGTTTGTTCATCTGGGCCAGTTGAGAGGTCAAGGCGTTGATCTGCCCGACGTCGGTGTCGACCGATTGGCGTGTCTCATTTTCGAGCAATTCAAATTGACCAGCCAATTGACGGAAGCGCGCAGCCAAGCCGTCGGCATCGCGCACAAAAATGCTGCGCGAGACCAGGGCGGCTGGGTCGCTGGCCAAATCCCTTGCGGATTCGAAAAAGCGGTTCATGGCCGTGGTCAGGCCAATGCTCTCGTCGCCCATCACGTCGATCAGGCGGTTGACATAGGACAGCAGTGGTTTTTGGCTTTGCAAGTCGCTGTTGCTGTTGCGAAGATTGGACTCGACAAATGCGTCGTATTGGCGCTGCACCGCATCGAACCTGGCACCTGTGCCCAGATAGCTGTTGCCGATTTCACGTGGCTGGTTGGCAGTGAGCGAGACGTCTTGACGGGTGTAACCGTCGGTGTTGACGTTGGCGATGTTGTTGGACACCGTGGCCAAGGCCCGCTGGTAGGCCGTGACACCCGAGCTGCCAATGCTGAGCATGTCACTCATGGCCGGCCTTTGAGCTTGTAGCCGCTTTGACGTTCAAGCTGATAGGCCTCAATGGCCGCGGGCTTGAGCGACATGGGGTCACGGGTCGGGTTGAGTGGCAGGTGCGGGGCCACAGCTGGCTGGCGCATCTGCAAAGCGTCTTGTGTGCTGAGCGCTTGGGCCTGGTGCATTTGGCGCTCGAGCATGTCGGCCATGCCCATGCCACCGCGTTTGGCCATGCTCAGGGACACTTCCTTGTCCATCAGGTCTTGGTACATGTCCATGTTGCCGCCATCGACCAAATCGCTTTTTTCGATGGATTCGCGCATGGTTTTCATCATCTGCTGGATGAAATAGGCCTCGAACTGTTCGGCTGTTTTGCGGATGGCTTTGCTGGGGTCGCGTGCGGCATCACCCTTCAACTGTGCCAAGGCACTGAAGTCCAGATACGTGCTGGACGTGGTGGAGGTGATGTCGTTCATGGTCGTGACAAAAAGTGATCAGATGATGATCAATTCGGCCCGCAAACTGCCGGTGCTTTTGAGGGCTTCAAGGATCGCGATCAGGGCAGATGGGGTGGCGCCCACTTGGTTGACGGCGTCGACCACCTGGCGCAAATCCACACCGGGCTGGAACAAGAACATCGGGTTCTTGGGTTCGGTCACCGTGATGTTGGCGTTTTGAACGGCCGCCGTTTGGCCCTGGCTGAGGGGGTTGGGCTGAGAGACCTCGTTGGTGGCGGCAATGGCCACTGAAATGGTGCCGTGGGCTACCGCAGAGGCGGTGACCCGCACGTTGCGGCTGATCACCACAGTGCCAGTGCGTGAGTTGACGACCACTCGAGCGGGTGGTTCACCAGGTACGACATCTAAATTTTCGACCATGCTCATGAAGGCCACGCGTTGCGACACATTGGTCGGCGCCCGAATAGCCAGTGACATGCCGTCGATGGCCCGTGCAGTGGCATCGCCAAAGTTTTTGTTGATGGCGTTGACGATGGCCGTGGTGGTGGTGAAGTCCGACTCTCGCACATTCATCACCACGTACTCAGAGGTCTCAAAGGGGTTTTCTACGATGCGCTCGACGGTACCGCCGTTAGGGATGCGGCCTGAAGTGGGTACGCCGATGCTGACTTTAGAACCCGCAGCACTGCTGTCGATGTCGGTGGTGTTCAGCGCACCCTGGGCCATGCCATAGACTTCGCCGTCCACGCCTCTCAGGCTGGTCATCAGCAAGTTGCCACCACGCAGGCTGGTGGCACGGCCGATTGCCGACACGTTGATGTCGATTTTTTGGCCGGGCTTGGCAAAGCCAGGCAACTCAGCGGTGATCATGACCGCTGCGGCGTTGCGGATGTCCAGACGGCCACTGGTGCCGCCTTGCTCAAAGTCAGACAAGGGGCCGTCGATGTTGACACCCAATCGGCTGAGCATGGATTTCATGCTTTGGGTGGTGAAGGACACGGTAGCGCCGTCGCCGGTGCCTTGCAAGCCCACCACCAGACCGTATCCGATCAATTGGTTGCTGCGGCCAGCGGCCACAGAAGCCAAGTCTTTGACGCGGTCAGCCCAAGCGGAGCCACACAGTCCGAGCAGCAGCAAGAATGAAAAAATTCGGGATGTCATGTTGTGCTTTGAAACTTAAAACGGCCACAGTTTGAGCAAGGCGCTGGTGCCCCAGCCGGCTTTGGAGGCGTTGGCCATATCGCCCGTGCCACGGTAAGAAATTTGCGCATTGGCCAGGCGGCGTGACTGGACCATGTTGTTGGGCGAAACATCGTTGGGGCGCAAGATGCCACTGATTTGGATGACTTCAGAGCCTTCGGTGAATGCGAGTTGTTTCTCGCCGCGCACCATCAGGTTGCCATTGGCCAACACTTCGACCACTGTGACCGAGACCGCGCCGTTCAAAGAGGCCTCTTGGTTCGCTAAGCCCGTGTTGGTGTTGTCGATTTTGGCGGCGTTGAGGTTCAGACCGTCCAGTGCCCCAATGCCGTTAGAGCCCAAAACTTTCTCAGGGATTCGCAGGACTTTGGCTGTCAAGCCATTGGGCACCACGTTGTTGGACGATTCACGGGAGATATTCCCATCTTGTTTGCGGTTGGCTTGCGTGGATTCGTTGAGCAAAACGGTGATCAGGTCACCCACGCGGTAGTTGCGGCTGCGGCCAAAAAAATTGTCATTTTGGCGGCTGTTGTAAATAGAGCCGGTGGTTTCGCGGGGTCGTTCGGCCACGACGGGCAAGACCGGCGCAAATTCTGGTGAGTGCTTCAAGGCGACAGGGGCTGTGGCGCAAGCGCTCAAGCCCAAGACCATGCCGACCATGAGCAGCCGTTGAAAAGGGCGAATCAGTGTGTGGGTCATGTTCAGGATCACATGTTGTTGTTCAAGAAGCGCAGCATGCCGTCCACGGCCGAGATGGCTTTGGAGTTGATTTCGTAGGCGCGTTGGGTCTCGATCATGTTGACCATTTCTTCGACCACATTGACGTTGGAGGCTTCCAAGGCCCCTTGCATCAATTGGCCTGCGCCCTCTAGTCCGGGCTGTCCAACAACTGGGGCGCCACTGGCTGCAGTCTGTTTGAGCAGGTTTTGCCCGATGGATTGCAGGCCTGCAGGGTTAGGGAAGCGGGCGATCTGCAGTTGACCCAAAACCTCGGCACCGCCACCGGCGGCGGTCTCGACAGACACCGTGCCGTCTTGCCCAATTGAAATGCTGGCCACGTTGGGGGGAATGGTGATTCCGGGCTGGAGCAGAGAGCCGTTTGCAGTGACCAATTGCCCCGTGGCGGAGAGCTTGAAGCTGCCGTCTCGCGTGTAAGCGATGGTGCCGTCGGTCTGGGCGATTTGGAAAAACCCCGAGCCTTGCACCGCGATGTCCAGGGCGTTCTTGGTGCTCACCATGCTGCCTTGGGTGTGGGTTTTTTCGGTGGACACGATGCGCACGCCGGTGCCCAGCATCAGGCCCGTGGGCACTTGGGTTTCGGCGCCCGCTTGGGAGCCGGGCTGACGCAGGTTTTGGTACAGCATGTCTTCGAAGCTGGCCCGGTCGCGCTTGAAGCCGGTGGTGTTCACGTTGGCCAAGTTGTTGGAGATGACCGACATGCGCGTTTGTTGTGCGTCCAGGCCGGTTTTGGCAATCCACATTGAGGCATCCATGGGGAGGTTCCTGTCTTATTGAGGCTTAAGCGGGTTTCATCATGGAAGAGCCAGACTCGTCGAGCGACTTGGTTTCCTTGATGATCTTGATTTGGGTTTCGAAACTGCGCGATTGGTCCATCAAGCGCGTCATGGCTTCAATGGCGCTGACGTTGCTGCTTTCCAAGGCTTGGGGAATCACCCTGAGCTCTAGGCCGCTGACCTCGATGTCCGTGCCATCGGGCTTTTGAGAGATCTTGAACAAGCCGTCTTGTCGGCGGGCCAAACTGACAGCCGAGGCATCGCGCAAACGCAGCCGGTCGATCAGCACATCCGCTGCGGCCCCTTCTTGGGCAGGGTTACGAGCAAAAATACTGCCGTCCACGTTCACGTTGATCATCAGGCCAGGTGGTATGGTGATGGGGCCGTTTTCGCCCAGAACCAAATGTCCAGAGCCATTTTCGAGTTGCCCTTGGATGTTGACCTTGAGGTCGCCGCGGCGCGTGAACGCCAAACCGCCGTCTGGGCTTTGCACCGTCAGCACGGCCGCATCGGCCATCGCGATATCCAAAGGGCGACCGGTGGCCATTACGGGTCCTGCGTCTATGCGAATCAGGTCCCGCGAGAGGGTTTGGGCTTGGTATCGGGTGTCAAAACCCGCACCTTGCACTTTGATCGACTGCAGGGCCACGTCGTAGCTGCTTTTGAAGCCCACGGTGGAGACGTTGGCCAGGTCGTTGACCAGCACCTGGCGTGCAACCGCATGCTCTTTGATGGTGGCGTTCGAGGTGAAAACGAGGCGGTCCATGGCGTGTGTTTCTTACTTTGGCGTTTGGGCTTTTCAGTGCATCAAGAACGGATGTTGATGATGGCGCTGGTCATGGTGGAGCTGGTCTCGATGGCCTTGGCGTTGGCCTGGAAGTTTCGCTGCGCGGTGATCAGGTCAACCAGTTCTTGGGTCAAGTCCACGTTGGCACGCTCTGTGGCACCGGCACGGACCGAGCCGAAACCGGCCGATCCCGCTTCACCGATCTTGGCCATGCCCGACGAGGCAGAGGATAAGTAGCTGGCATCACCCACCTGACGCAAGCCAGAGGGGCTGGAGAAGTTGGCCAGCACGATCTTGCCCAAGGACACTTGAGAGCCGTTGGAGTAGGTGGCATTGACCAAGCCGTCGGGGTTGATGTTCAGACCCATCAGCTCACCCTCAGGTGCGCCGTCTTGGGACTGTGACAACACCGCGAAGGCGCTGGAGTATTGGGTGGACTTGGTGAAATCGATTGACATGGTCAATGCGCCCTTGCCGCCTTGCAAGAAGGCGGTTTCAAAGGGCATACCGGTCAAGGGGGAAATAGGTTTACCGGTCAAGTCAAAACTCAGCTCTCCCCGATCCAGATAAACGGGCCACCATTCGGTCTTGGTGGACAGTCCTTCTGCATCCTCGGTCTGAATGCCGTTCTTGACAAACTGCAAGGCACCGTTCTCGGTGAATTGGGCCAATTTTTTCCACTCGGAGGTGGCACCAAACTGCATCTCTGTATTGGCCAGGCCCCAGTCGGCGGCACCTGAAACCTGGATGGAGGCGTTGTCGCCGGTGGTAGCGGTCGTGAACGTCAGTTGTTTTGTTTTGGTGTCAAAGCCCACGGTCACACCCGACACTTTGCGCCCGGTGTCCACGTCGACGATCTTGTTGATCTCCGCTTGCAAGGCATCCGTGAAGGCTTTGATATTGGCGTGAGGGGTAGGAGATGGCATTTCTACCTTTTTAACAATACCATCTACCGAGACTAAGAAATCCTTGTTGTTTGAGGTGACCAAGATGGTCTTGGTGGGGTTGATGGTGGGCAGAGCCTCTCCCCGCAAAACAGCGGGTTCGCTGACTTTGCCTCGAACCGCTTCATCCTTCGAAGCCTCCACGCTGAGCACGGCACCAGTGCCGCCCAAGCCGATCAAGCTGCTGGTGGCGGCACTCACTGCGCTGATTTCAATGCTGGAGTTGTCGCCGGTGGTGCCTGATGCGAAGGCGAATCGGGGTCCGCTGAGGTCGAAGTTAACCGAGATGCCATACCGGGCATTTTTAATGGCAGGGGTGCCAGTATCGGGCAGTGATCCCATTTCGTTGTTGATGGCGATTTCCAAATTGCGGGCCAGTGATTCCGGATTCGAATCTCCATTTTTTAGCGTGTAAGTGATGGGTGTGGCGGTGGCTGAACCGTCGACCTTGATGCTGAAGGCCAGTGTGCTGCCGGTGGTGGCGCCGACCAGGGCCCCGGTGGTGACATTGAAATTGGCAGCCGTCAACGGACTTCCCACAGCGGTTGCAGGGGAGGATTGGCGGGTGTCTGTGAGTTGATCCAGTGAGAACATCTCTGTGGTGCCGGAACTGGGAATAACCCGTGGATCACTTTTTGGCAAGACATCGCCATATTTGTTCACGAACAATTCGGCTCCGACCACATCGGTGGCTTGCTGCAATGCAGGTTTGACTTGGGTGTCGCCCACAAAGAAGTAGGTCTGCCATTTTGAGAACGGGCTTTCCTGGCTGGCGTTTTGGGTCTTGGCGTAATAAACGGTGGCCAAATAACCGTTGCCACCGCTGTCGTACACGGTCAGGGCTGTGCTTTTGTTGTAAGTGCTGGCGTTGCTGCGGTCAAAGTCGGCCGTGATCACGGCCGAGTCAGCAGGCAAGTTCAGGCCCAGCTGGATCTGGGTGGTTTCGATCGCCTCTCCAGAGGTCTTTGGGGGGATGGTCAGGGCGTTGAGATCGGTCAAGTCGGCTTTGCCGGATGAGTCGACCGACGCGGCCATGAGGCGTTGCCCTGTGGAGTTGACCACGTTGTTTTGGTCGTTGAGGGTGAATGAGCCGTTGCGGGTGTAGATGTCTTGCAGACCGTCTGCCGTTTTGAGGGCGAAAAAGCCGTCACCCGTGATGGCCAGGTCCAGTGAGTTGCCCGATGTGGAAATGTTGCCCTGGCTGAATTCTTGGCTCACTTGTTTGAGCGAGACGCCCTGGCCGATGTTGCTGGACGATTTTTGCAGGGGCGAGGTCGAGAAAATGTCACCAAAGTCAGCGCGTGAGCGCTTGAAACCCGAGGTGCCCACGTTGGCGATGTTGTTGGAGGTGACGGCCAATTGGGCGGTGGCTGAGTTCAGTCCGGTGAGCGAGGTGTAGAACGACATGCTGGAGAGCTCCTGTGATGCGTTATGTCAGATGAATGAAGGGATAACTTTGTGAGTCGAATGGCGTGGGGCGGGTGGTCAGAGACCCACCCGCTTGACGTCGGTGAGCAGCATGGTTTTGCCGCCGTCGACTTCGACACTCACGCTGCCGTCGGCCGGGTTGGTGGCAATCGAGCGCACGGTAGACAGGGTGTTGACAGGGACCTTGCTGGTTTGGCCATTGACCACGGCTGTGGCGCTCAGGCGGTACAGGCCGGGTGGGGCAGGTGTGTTGGCGGCGTCTTTGCCATCCCAAACAATGGGCATGCTGCCTGGCATTTGAGGGCCGGCGATCAGT
Source organism: Akkermansia muciniphila (assembly GCA_943331105.2). Taxonomy (GTDB): domain Bacteria; phylum Pseudomonadota; class Gammaproteobacteria; order Burkholderiales; family Burkholderiaceae_C; genus Limnohabitans_A. The sequence goes on along the minus strand of CALQKH020000002.1, from coordinate 67,444 downwards.
TCTTGCACCAAGCGGCCTTGTGCATCAAACACGCTGACCTGAACGCCGCTGGCGCCTGTGGGCAGGTCGATGTTGCCAGTGATGCTCCCTGCGCTGTTCAACTGGGTGGGGGTGTCCGCGACAGAGACTTTTTTGCCGATCAAGGAGGCGCTATTGAGCATGCGCTCGCCTGACATGGAGGTCACGAATTTGTCCAGTGAGCCCTGCATGTTGGTCAGCGCTTCGAGCTGCGAGAACTGCGCCAGTTGGGCGACAAAGGCTTCGTTCTTGACCGGCTCCAGAGGGTTTTGGTTTTGCAATTGGGCCGTGAAGAGGGTCAGGAATTCCTGTTTGCCCATTTCTTCCTTGGTTTTTTTGGCAGCCTCTTTGACGTCCTCGTACCGAGAGACGTTTTTGAGCAGGCTAGACGATGTCATATTGGGGGTGGCCATGAGGTGCTTTCGGATCAGGCTTTGGAGATGTCCAGCGTGCGCATCATGAGTTGACGTGCCGTGTTGATGACTTCCACGTTGTTCTGGTAAGAACGGGCAGCGGCCATCATTTCGACCATCTCGGTGACTTCGCTCACGTTGGACTGGTAGACATAACCGTCTTTGTCGGCCAACGGGTTTTGGGGGTCTGATACGCGGCGCGGAGGCGCAGTGTCGTCCGCCATGCGGTCGACCTTGACGCCGCCTTGGTAAGCGGCACCTGGGTTGGTCATCTCTTCGCTGATCAAGGCTTTGAACACCGGGCGTTTGGCCCTGAAGGCATCTTGCTCGGTGGTGGAGACGGTGCCGGCATTGGCCAGGTTCGAAGCGGTCGAGTTCATGCGCGTCAACTGCGCGTTGAGTGCCGTGCCGGCGATGCCGAAAATTTTGTCCATGCTCATGATCAATCGCCTCTCAAAGCTTTGCGCAGACCGCTGACCCGGCTTTCCAGAAAGTTCAGGGTGGCTTGGTAATCGGCAGCGGCTTTACCGTACTGGGCTTGCTCCACGCTCATCTCCACCGTGTTGCCGTCAAATGAGGTGTTGAAAGGTGTTCTGAAGCGCATGCCATCGGCATCCAGTCCTTGCCCCTGAGAAAAGTGACCTTGGTTGGTTGATTTCATGTCGTTGTCTTGTTGCGTGGCAGACATGACTGCCTTGAAATCGATGTCACGCGCTTTGTAGTGAGGGGTGTCTGCGTTGGCAATGTTTTGAGACAGCACTTCAAGTCGTCGGCTTTTGACGTTCAATGCGCGTTCGTGCACGCCGAGTGCGTTGTTCAACAAGTTCATACCGACTCCTGTGCTGGTGACTGGGTTGCTGCGTACCGTTCCGTCAATCTTTTGACGTCAAGCCCTCAAGAAAGGCTTTGCTCAGTCGATATACGCAAAAGCTGTGCCAACCGATTTGGGGCGATTTGCAGGGTTCGCCATCGCAGCTGTCCATGCAAAGCGGCCATTTCTCGCCCTCCTTGCCGCTGGGCGGCAAGGCATTGCCGTCCTTCAGCGCTGAGCGCTGGATTGGGTTTGCGCCACTTCGTCATAAAGGCGCGCCAGATGGACTTTGTGGGGCTGCGGCGTGTGGGACCCTTGGGCCAACTGGGGCATGTGGCCCAAAAGGTTTTGGGTCAGTTGGTGCAAACCAGACAAGATGGAGTTGCGCGTGATGGGGTTGCGCGTGTCTTGGCCGGTGTGCAGATAACGCGCTTGAGGCCCAGCAATCGCCAGCGGCGCGTCGGGGCGGGTTTCTTGCCGAGCCGCAGGCGTGAGCACAGTCAGGTACAGGTCATCCAGTCCGACCGGCGGACCCTTGACGCGCAAGCCCGCCTGCCCAAAGTAGCGGTCGACCAAGTCAAGTTGCTGAAGCAAACCCATGCCCAATATGGCGCGCGGGTTGTCTTTAAAACCTACGGATGCTGCCCCGCGATTCGGTCCGTCGCAGAACTGGATGATGCCGTGGCAATTGCCGTTACTGGCTTGCGGGTTCATGCCACCGCTTTCCATCAGGGTCAGGCGTGCAAAGTCATCGGGCTGGAAGTTGTAGCGTTCTGCCAAAGCCAATATTTTGCTTTTGACCGCGGGCACCTCGCTGGCTTGGACAAAGCCTTTGTCCACCGCGCGGCTGAGCGTGCGGTCCAGCACTGGATGAGGTTCTGTGCCAGAGCCGTTGCTGGGCCATTGGATAGGTCTGGCCGCCAGGGCGTTGGCCGTCATGCTGGCGCTGTGCGGGGGTTGGTTCAGTTGCCAGATTTGCTGGGCAACCCGAGCGTTCAAGTCCAAGGACCCCCGAGGCGATTGCGCAAGGGGGGGGCTTTTCAGGTCACGCAGTTGAATGTGTTGGCCTGCGAGGATCAGGTCGGGGTTGTCGATGCCGTTGCGGGCGGCGACTTGTTGTGCCAGGCGCAGGGCTTGCGCATCGGACAAGGGCTGCGGGCCTGCTTTGTAATGGGTTTTGACCAAACCGATCAAGGTGTCGCCTTCTTGCGCCTGCACGGTCGTGTGCTGGGTGGCCTGCGCCATCGCGTGTTGAAACCCAGCCGACTTGCCCGTGGTGGGTCCAGCGCCGATCCCGATGGGGTCGGAGACGGCCAAAGGGGCCAAGCTGGACAAAGGGGGGATGAAGGTGCTCATGGCAAAGGGGCGGCTGCGGGTTTTGGAGGCTGTTGTTTGGACCTGGTCTCTTTTTTGCTTGGTGTGTAGAGATCATGAACACTGTCAAAACTTCCACACTTGAATGCATCACCATGCAAATGCTGTGCCGACTCTCACAAGTCAGCCCGGGCAGAGGTTTGCGGTTATGGATGGGGTGCTGCCTGGGCATGCTGTCTCTGAGCTTGCTGGCGGCCCCTCCCGCGCCATCGCCCCAGGCGGTTTTGCAAAAGTCTGTGGTCGATTGGGTGGCCAAAGAACAGGCGGTTTCGCCTGATTCGGTGATCTTGGCGCCCCTGGACCCGCGCATGCAGATCAAGGCCTGCGAAAAACCATTGGCGATGGATTTGCCTTTTGGAAGTTTTGAAAAACTGCGGGTGCGCTGCGCTCAACCCGCTTGGCAGATTTATGTGCGGGTCGCGTCGCAAGGTCGGCCAATGAGCAAAGGGCCTTCACCAGGCCCATCGGCCCCGACAGGGGCCACAGCGGGGTCAGAGGCTAAAGCCCCAGCCGCGCCTGAAAAACGACAGGTTTTGGTGGCCAACGTGCCTTTGTACAAAGGACAGTTTTTGAACGAGTCTCATGTTCGGCTGGTTGAGGTCGATTCCAAAGGATTGAATGGTCAGATTTTGGAGAGCGTGACCCAGGTCATGCATGCTGAATTGATTCGCGATGTTCGACCCGATGCGCCATTGCGCAGTCAAGACATTCGGCCCATGGTGTTGGTCAAAAGAGGTCAAATGGTGTTGATCTCGGTGGGTCAAGCCCAAGGCTTTCAAATATCAGCCCGGGTAGAGGCTCTGCAAGATGGACGCTTTGGTGATCAGATCAAGCTTAAAAACAAAGAATCTGGCCGTATTTTGACGGGGCAGGTCAAAGGGCCTAACTTGGTGGAAGGTCTTTAAAACATGACCCATCTGGCCCAATCCATTTATTTTCATTCGGGGGCTCAAGTTTTAGAATCTGCTGTCGATTCAAAGTACGAGCGAGGCTTCAGCTCTTCACACAGAGGCCAGAAAAGAGAATCACCATGACCGATCCCATATCCAGTTTCCGCCGGATTGCCCAAATGGACACGCCCAGTCGACCTGCGGCGGCCAAGGTGTCTGAGCGCGCATCGGACTCGTCTTCGGAAACGGCTGTCAATCCACCACCCTTGCGAACGGACGAGGTCCAATTGAGCGAAGTGGCTCAAAAGGCCATGCAAGAACCTCAATTTGACCGTGCAAAGGTCGAATCGATCAAATCCGCCATCCAACAAGGCTTGTATCCCGTTGATTCTCGTCGAATCGCTGAGAATTTCGTGGCCATCGAGAAGATGATCAAAGGCTAATATTTTGATGTCTGAGATGAACTTAGTCCCAATGTCCTCCGATGATGCTTTGTGGTCGGAGATGTCGATCAAGGCCACCCAAGAGGATGCTTTTCGGCTGGGGGCTTTGTTGAATTTGGAGTTTGAGGCCCTGAAGAGCCGTGACTTGTCAGCGTTTGATGCCTTACAACAGGAACGTGGTGAGGTTTTGAACAGACTTTCCCAGGTGGCTGACGTCGCCAGTGCACAGGTGCCTGTGCCCTTCTGGTGGGAAGCTTTGTTGCCGGGCCTTGCCCAGTGTAAGCAAGACCATTTGCGCAATATTCAGTTGCTTCAGCGTCAGTTGCAGGCGGTCAAAGGAGCTTTACAGACACTGCAGGGAGAAACAGCTGTCTCTGTGGACTTGTACGACCGACTGGGTCAGGTGTCACGCCGTCATGGGGCTGGGGCCTATTTGGCGGCCTGATTCAACAAAGTTGTTTGCTGGTTTTGGGGCCTCATGTTGAGGCCTTTTGCGTTTTTGCAGCGCGGCCGAAACAGTTTCTCCTTCAGTTGCTTGATTTTTCGTCTCCTGGGCGCATGCCCTTCAGCCAGTAAACCCACGACAAAATGACCGCGACTGCCGTGAAAAGCTCCGGTGGGATTTCTTTGTCAATGTCGATGCGGCTCAAGAGGGCCAATAACTGGGGGTCTTCGGCCACGTAGACCCCGTGCCTTTGGGCTTCTTCGATGATTTTTTGTGCCAGTTCTGCGTCGCCTTTGGCGGTGACCACGGGGGTGGTGTTTTTGCCGTATTCAAGCGCAATGGCCTCTTTGATGACTTGTCTCATGTCTGGATGTCAATCAGGCTGCCCTGTTGCGGTGCTTGCCAGGGTATGGGCTCGGTCGGGCCGGGCCCGTGCACGATGAGCAGACGGGTCATGTGCAGCCCGGCACTGTCCAGTTCGTGCTCCAGGTTGACCGTCTGCTCTTTGGCCCGTTTGACGACGTCTTCGCGCAAGGCCCACATGATCATGTCGACATCGGTGTCATTGCTGATTCGGGTTTGGAGCCAAACCTCGCCCAGGTCCCGGTTGCGGGTGTGCAAATGGATGATGAAGGGGGCTTTTTCTTCGCCGGGTTGACGGCGTTGTCGCACAAACCGCATGGCGACGGGTTCTGCGTCGACAAAGGGCAGCATCATGGAGAACATCACCTCGCGGCCCATCAAAGATTCTGCCGCTGTCAGTTGTCTGGATTCGATATCATCGATCGCGTCTTGCACGCTGCTGGCCTCTTGTGCATCCATGCTTTGCAACAAGAGCAAGAGCTGGCGCAAGGTGGTTTTGAGGTCCACCGGCCCCTCGCCTTGGCCTTTGGACAACAAGTTTTCGTTGAACCACCCGCTGCGCAACATCCATTGGCTGAGTTTTTCTGGACTCAGGTGCGCCATGCTGGGCCGAGACCTTTGCCAGTTTTGTAAATTCAGGAGCTCTGGGGCGGCAGGGTTGAGGCTTCGCAACAAGCTGTCGAAGCCCCCTGGCCGCAACAGCAAGGCCAGGGCATTCATGTCCGAGGGCCTGAAAAGCAGTTGCTGCAGGCGATTGGGCAGTTGTGCTTGCACAAGGGGCTGACCCAGTATTGGAGCGGCTTGCGTTTGCAAGGGCCGCAACACGATGGAGCCGTCGTTTTGCAATTGCACGCGAAAAAGGGCGGTGTCGCCAGCCGCCAGGCGCAAGCCGGCAGGCAGTTCTTTGGGCAGGTCGATGTGTTTGCCGAGGAAGGCCGAGTCTTGAAGGTTCAGGCGAATGCGCTCCGGCCGGGACTCCACCGTGGCTTGGATGACTTGCCCATCTTTCAGGCCCAAATCGGCAGCCGTGCGCTCGACCACCAAGGGGAGCTTTCCCTCCAGGTAAATGGTTGGAATTTTGGGGGTGAGGTGAGCGGTTTCAGCCCCGGTGATCATGGCAATGCCCGTCGCGTCTTTATGGGAAGCGCACCCAGTGGCGTTTGGACTGTTGAGGCGCTTGCTCAGCCGATGGGGTGGCTTCGACCACTTGAAACAAAGGCACTGTTTCGGGGTGCTGGCTCATCAGCATGCTGCGCAACTCATCGGTTGTCGGGACCTGCAAGGTGGTGCCTGTGCGCATGGCATGCGCAGCCCCTTTGGGGAAAACCTGCGGGTTCACGCTGACAAAGGCTTGGCGTAAAAAATCAGGGTGCAGCGGCAAGCCTGGTAGGGCGCGACGAACGGCCCGGTCCAAGGTTTCGCCCCGCATCACGGTGATGGTTCGGCGATGGCTGCTGTTGGCGGCGTTGACCGCAGCTGTGGGTGAGGCTTGTTGGGTGGGTTCGGCAGAACCGAGCAAGACGCGCAAGGCAGCGTTGGAGGGGTCTGAGGCCCAGCCGACTTGGGTGCACAGCACCAAGACCATGGGGACTGTCACGGCCTTCAGACAACGACTGAAGTGAAAGCGATTGTTTTGGGCCATGTGCATGCCTTGGAGTGATGAAGGGTGCGTCTCAAAGGGGCAGGGCCAGCCATGCGCCTTGTGGCGCCAGACGAGGACCGGCCAGTTGCAGCAGTTCAGAGCGGTGGTGACCCACTTTGACCACTTGGGCCAGCGCCAAGTGCTGGGCAACGCCTGCTTCGAGCATTCGGCTGGGAATGTGGGCAGGGTCGATCAGCAAGACTCTGTCGCCAGGCCGCAAGCCGCTGCCTGCGCCAGCCTGGAGCAGAAAACTTTCGGTGCCCTCGCGGACCACCTGGAACTGAACCGGTTCGCATTCGGTGCGCTTTTCCAGTTGTGACACCCATTGATTCACCTTGGCTTGGATTTCTGTTTGCAATTGCTGCTGCCAAAGGCCAGGACGGTTGGCCATTTGGCTGGGGTCGATGGTGAAGGTGTGTTCCGCTTGCCAAAGGCTTGGTCTGGGACCCGCTTGAGCGGGATCTTGTCCCAAGCTGAGTGTGAGCGTCCAGCGCCAAGCTGGGGGTTTGTCTTGGAGATTCAAGCGGTCCGACCAGGTGCTTGGCGTAGAAGACCCATGGGGTTTGAGTGACATATCGGCCACCCAAGTACTGCGGGCTTCTTCGCTGGCGCTCAAGGCCCGAAGGTAGCTGTTCGCCGAACTCACCGTGGCGGCTTGGACGCGCCACCTGGGTGACTGCTGCATGCGCTGATGCCATAGGTCGTTGGCCAAGTTGAGCAGCATTTGGCTGGCAAAAATTTGCGGACCGCTGAACCCTTCAGCCGTGTGTGTGCGAGTCAGCAAGGGAAGCCGCCAAGCACGCGGTGTGGGGCTGCAGGTTTTGTCGGTCTGGTGGGGCCGGTAGCCCCATGGCAGCACATCCGCGCTGATTTGGGCGGGTGACTCGTCACCCGGCAGGTACGACAGGACACGGATGCCGCTGACTTTGGCCTCAGAGTGGAAGTGAGCTGACTCATGCAAAGCGCCTTGTTGATCGACCCATGCGGTGCTGATCACGCGGGTGGGTCTGTCCAGAGTGGCATTCAAAATCGCCTGGCGAATGGCGGCCAAATGCGCTTCGTGCTCGTTCACCGACTTGGCCGTGCTGGCGGGGCTGGCGCTGGCTGGCGCCGTGATGGCAGCACGCACTGCAGGGGCTGACATGGCCCTGGCGGCCAATTCTGCAGGGCTTAGGCTTTGCGCCAAAAGAGGCCCGTGAAGCATGCAGGCCAAAACCAAGGCCAATGTGAACAAGACACTGGCACCCCAACCCAAGCCAGCCTCTGAAGAGGTCTGTGTCGGCATGGCTCGAAATGAAGGCTGCTTGTGCATGGTCAGGCCCGAGGGGTGTCTGCTTCAGATGGGGTCAACGGCGCTTGGCGGCCATTTGCCCCAAATACAAGGTGCGCAGGTCACGCACGACGTGCTGGTCCAAGGACAAAGTCGTTTCGTAGGTGTCATCGCCTACCGGGGTGATGCTGACCAGCACCGCGCCATAGATCACGCCCTCCACCTTGGCTCTGAAGGTGTCACTCATGATGGTCATGTCGGCCACCGTGGTGGTGGCATCCAACTGCTGGCCATAAACCTGCTCGGTCAATGAGCGGTAGGCGTCAAGCTTGGATGCCCGGATGGCAAGCAAGCGTTGCTGCGCAGGATTTTTGTGGTTTTGAATGCTCACCACGGCGTAGCCCGTGGCCACCAGCGTCTCTCTTTTTTCGACCAACGGCGTGATCATGGAGGCGGGAGTCGAGGGAGGCGGTGTTTTGTCTTGTGCAACAGGGTTCAGAGGAACAGAAACGCACCCCGACAGCATCCATGAAGTGATCAATGCTGCGGTCAATGTTTTTGTGGTGGTCATTTCAAGTCTCCGGAAGCTGATGACAACGCAGCAAATGTGCTGCGCATCTGATATTTACTCCTCTTGTATCGTCAGCTGAACCAACGACTTGAGATGGCGCCCATAAAAATGACCAGCAAGGGTTCATGTGCGGTCTATATACCTCAATTAACGCGATCTATTTTTACAAAAAAATTGATTTAATTCAATAACATCGATAGTATCAATAAACTATTGCATAGATTTCATCGTTGCCACTTTTGTGGTTTGCGCACCTTGAAGCGCCACTTTTTGCCATTTTCAACCCGATGTTTCTACCGACAGCCCACGTTCTTAACTGGTCAAGCAGATGAAAGTCAGTGCCAAAACCCAAATCATTGGTCACAGCCAAGCGACCCAATTTTTGCGGGATTTGATCAAAACTTTGGCGGCATCTTCGTCGACAGCGTTGGTGACCGGCGAGAGTGGCACGGGCAAAGAGTTGGTGGCGCAGGCTTTGCATGCCCAAGGCCCCCGAGCGGCCAGTCCGTTTGTCCCGATCAACTGTGGAGCCATTCCGCGTGAATTGATTGAGAGCGAGTTGTTCGGCCACCGAAAGGGCACTTTCACAGGTGCTGTGTCTGATCGTTTGGGCAGGTTTGAGTTGGCCCACGGCGGCACCCTGTTTTTGGATGAGATCGGTGACTTGCCCATGGACATGCAAGTCAAGCTTTTGCGTGTTTTGCAAGAGCGTTGTATTTTGCCGGTGGGCGCCTCGCGTGAGGTCAACATCGATGTGCGCGTCGTCGCCGCGACCCATAAAAATCTTGAAAACGAAGTGGCTGAAGGCCGGTTCAGGGAGGATCTTTATTACAGGATCAATGTCCTGCCCATCACCACCACGCCCTTGCGTGAACGTCCAGAAGACATTGCGGCTTTGTTGCAGTTCTATGCCGACAAACACGCTTTGCCCGGTTCGCGTTCACTGAGGTTTGCCCCGGACATGCTGCAGATGTTGCAGGCCTACGCTTGGCCAGGCAATGTGCGTGAGTTGTCCAATCTGGTCGACCGTTTTTCAACATTGTTCCCATCACAAGCCTTGCATGTTCAGACGGTGCCGGCTTGCATGATGCCGTCGGGTTTGGCGGCACTCCAAGCTGGACTTTTGGCGAAAATGCCAGCCAAGGCAATTGAAAATCCCAACGGTTTTCTGAAGGGAGCTGAGTTGGGCGCACAAGCAGAGCCGGGCAGTGCCATCACGCCTTTGGCCGATGTGGAGAACGCCTTACCGGATGTGTCCTCTGGCCCGTGGAGCCAGTCGGATCCCTTGGCGCATTTGTTTTCATCCGATGAGGAATCCGGATCCTTGGCCATGACCCGGAGTGTGCCCGCAGCCTTGTCGGCTTCCAACGATGAGATGAACGACGTGGAGGAGGTGATTTTGCTGGCGCAGGGGATTCAAACGCTGCCACCGGACGGCATCTCTTTGAAGCAGCATTTGATTGAAGTGGAACGCAATTTCATCGAACAGGCGTTGACTCGAACCCAAGGCAATGTGTCGCAGACCGCCAAGTTGCTTCAATTGCAAAGAACCACACTGATTGAAAAGATCAACAAATACGATTTGCGCGGCGTAGGTTGAAGAGCTGCATCCGTCAAGGGTGCAAGCGTGGCGATCAAAATGGGGGTTTGGTGACCTGGGCGCAGGTACCTGTGATGAGTGAAACCACTTGGCCGTCAGACAAGGTGAGGCTCTGCACAAAACGGCCTGTTTTGCGGTCGATCACAAAATCTTCACCAGAGATCATCACCCCAAAACGCTGGAACATGGCAGGGCGAGTGACTTTGAGCCGTGTGCCCATGGTCTGAAGCGTGCCTGAACGGCTCTCCGAAATGGCAATCTTGCCTTGGTACCAACCTGAGTTTTTCTCGAAGTCAATTTGCGCCATGGTGATGCGCGAGGGCTCCTTGTCGGTGATGCCCAATTTGAGTTGACCGTTCAAGTCAAGTTCAAGTTCGCAGATCAAGTCCATGACGCCTTTGTTGGCGCCAGGTGTCAAGGTCGTCATTTGGCTGTCGGCGGATGGCCCACTGGGCTCGCCCATCACATGCACCAACCCCCAAACGCCGCCCATGACCAAAGCTCCCAAACTGGCACCGATCGCGATGAATTTCAGCATGAACTAACCTTTCGCTTGAACTGCACTGCGTTCACTGTACCCCAATCGATGAGGAGGGAACTGGAAGCAAGCCAACACCGGATCATTGGTTGAGCACCGTGATGCTGACGCGGCGGTTTCGGGGGTCGGCCGGGTTGTCAGGCACCTTGGGATTGGTGTCAGCCACCCCCTCAATGCGGGAGAAACGGTTGGCGTTGATGCCTTGGCTTTGCATGAACTGACGCGTCGCGTCTGCCCGTTCGGTCGACAAGGTCCAGTTGTTGCGCATGCTGTCGGGTGCGAAGCCGAGGCTGTCGGTGTGGCCGCGAATCGCCAATTTGTTGGGCAAGGGTTTGATCGATTTGGCGACCTCGGACATGAGGGCTGCCGCTTTGCCGCCCATGTTGGACGTACCCGACGCGTACATGGCAAAGTCTGCTTTGTCGATGACTTCGATACGCAAACCGTCTTTCTCGCGGGTGATGCTGACCTGGTCTTTGATGTTGTCAAACTGTTTGCTCTCGGACAATTTTTGCTTGATGTCCTTTTCCAACTTTTCGAAATTTTCTTTGTCTTGTTTTTGGCTGGGCGTACCAGCGCCTTGATTGCCCGGATCTTGGTCAGAGGGACCATCCTTGTTGTTTTCTTCTTTGGATGAACCAAAACTCTCAGCCGGGCCGCCTTGGGCCTGAGGCGTTAGCCGCTCCAGCATGGCCGTTTGTTTGGCGGTGAAAGGAAAGCCGTCCGTGTCGATGATGGACTTGCCCCCGAACAAGCCGTTGGAGCCGGCCATTTCGCCAAACACGATTTGGCTGTGAGACGCAGGCCGAAAATAGTCGGCCACGCTCTTGCGCTTGTCTTCGTTACTGGCACCCAACAGCCACATTAACAAGAAAAAGGCCATCATGGCCGTCATCATGTCGGCCAGGGCAATTTTCCATGCGCCGCCGTGTGCACCCGCATGACCATCTTCAACGATGATTTTGCGGATGATGGGCCGCATGGCCTCCGCAGCCGCTGCCGCTTCTGCAGCGGCGGCCGCTGCGGCGGCTTCGTCGGCCTTGGCATCGGCTGGGGTTTTTTCCTCGGCCATCAACTGCCTCGCATGCCGTCAAAGACTTCAGAGAAGCTCGGTTGACAGTGGTGTGCCAAACAGGCTCGGGCCGATTCGATGACCAATGGTTGTGGATGGCCCTTGAGGTTGCCCACGATCATCTCGCGGATCACATCGTAGGCTTGTGCGTCTTCGTTGATGATTTGTGTGAGTCGACCAGAAAAGGGTTCGAACATGCCGTAAGCCAAAAACACACCCATCAGTGTGCCTACCAGGGCAGAGCCAATCAGGGCGCCCAAAACCGGTGGCGGCTGGTCGATCGAACCCATGGTTTTGACCACACCCAACACGCAAGCCACAATACCCAATGCGGGCAGACCGCCGGCGATGCCTGCCAAAGCGCCAGGCGCCAACAGGGCTTCGTGGTGGTGGACCTTGATGGCCTTCTTCATCAAATCGTCTAAGGCGTCGGCATCCAAATTGCCCTGTGAGATGACCATCAAACGCAGGGGATCGCATATCATTTGAACAATGGAGTGGTCTTTGGCCAATTTGGGAAATTCGCCAAAAATAGGGCTGGCGTCTGGGTTTTCCACGTGGGATTCCAAAGCCACAATGCCTTCTTTTTTCATGACCCCTTGTAGTTTGCCGATCAACAGCATCAGCGCCAAATAATCGGCTTGGTGCCATTTGGGTCCCTTGATGCAGGTGCCGATACCGGCCATGGCGGCTTTGAAAACTGGAAAGCTGTTGGCCACCAGCGAGGCACCAATGGCCGAGCCACCGATGATCAAAAACTCAAAAGGCGCAGCCTTGATGATGGGGGCCATCTTGCCGCCAGCAATCACGTAGCCCCCAAAGACGGCTCCAAAAACAACGGCTAAACCGATAAAGAAAAACATGATGGCCCTTTTGTTTTAGACGATGCACCAAACACCGATGCACCAACCCAACGCCCATTGAAAGAAAAAATCCAGCAAATTACCCAACACCAAGACGGGAAGACCCAAGTAAAGTGCCAACCAAGCCCAACCTGAGGGAGTCAGTCGCGACTTTGGAATGTCGTGTCCGTTGATGACGTTCTTGGATTTGGAAATCATCGTTTTTCGAGGCGATTCGACACTTTTAAATCGACCCAAGTCGAACGTTCTTGAGAGAATTTAAAAAATTTGTCTATTATGACAATATGAACATTGACTGGAAGTTTGCGTCCCCCGACATTTGGGCCCAATTCCACAGTGACCATCGGGGTGCTTTGCAGCAGTCTTGGGCCTATGGCGAGGCCTTGATGTCTTTGGGGATTCGGGTCGAGCGCGCGGTGATTTGGGATGAGGGACGCCTGTTGGGCATGGCCCAATTCATGTGCCGACGGTTTTTGGGCTATGTGTCCATGGCCTCTTGCACGCGTGGGCCTGTGTGGCATCCCGATGTGACGCCGGCTGAGCGTGCACAGATTTACCAGTTGCTCAAGCGGTCCTTGCCTTTGGCCCCTTTTCGGGTCATGCTGATCTCTCCTGATGAGACGGCTGCGCAGTTGGCACCCGAAGCCCTGAAAGGCTTCTCGCGTGTGATGACAGGATATGCCACGGCCTACCTGGATCTGAGCTTGCCGCTTGAGGTTTTGAAGTCCAACATGGACGGCAAGTGGCGCAACCGGCTCAATAAGGTTTTGACCCATGAAAAACTCCAGGTCCATGCGGTACCGAGTTTGAAGCGCAGCAATTGGCTGCTGGGCAAAGAGGCTGACCAACGGGAGGCTCGCCGATTCCATGGACTTCCGACAGACTTTGTGCCCGCATACATCGCTAAAAGCACCACCGCCAAAGATGCCTTTGTGGTGGTGTATGCCGAACTGGGCAAAGAGACGGTTGCGGGAATGCTTTTCTTGATCCATGGACAGGTGGCCAGTTACCATATGGGATGGGCCGATGACCAAGGCCGTGCTTTGAATGCCCACAATGCGCTGCTTTGGAAAGCCATGGCTCATTTGAAAGCACAGGGCGTCAGCCGATTGGATTTGGGCGGTGTCAACACCCATGACTTGCCCGGCATTTCGCGATTTAAATTGGGTGCTGGGGGACATGTCGTGACCCTTGCTGGAACTTTTTTTTGAGATGGAACATGAACATGTTGGGCTTTTCAAAAAGATCACACCTTCGAATGGCTTGGATGGCCTTGCTGAGCTTGTCCGCCTTGGGGCCGCAGGTGGCCCATGCTTGGACGCGCATTGGCGAAACCCCCGAGGTGGCTCTTTTTGTCAACCGCAACAGCATCGAAAAAGCCGACCGAATTCGCAAAGTGTGGGAAATGCAAGATCTGAAAACGGCGGATGCCGATGGGGTCAGATCGCGTCGTTACCTGAATGAATACGACTGCGAATACAAAATGCACCGCATGGGTCAAATGACCAGTTATGCGGGCCCCAAAATGACGGGCCAGGTGGTGGCCACGGTCAATGAAATGGGTTATTGGCGAAAGATTCCACCGGACGGCGTGTTTGTTTTGACTTACATCGCTGTGTGTATCCAATGAAGCATCGGCCAGATTTTTCATGGTTTATTTGGGTCCAGTAGAACTGCTTTGAGGACCTGCGGCTGGCGCTGAATCGGCTGGCTTGGCTGGGGCAACGCGGGGAAACTGAACCGCTTTTTCACGTGATTGTGTGCTGTTATTTTTCTGCAGCGTCTCCAGGTAGCGCTCTTTTTGCAATGTCACCAAGGCTTCGACATCGCGGTTCAATTTGTCGACGTTGCCCACGGCACCTTTCAACGCTTTGACCTCAGTGCCCAGCGCTTGAACGGCACCGGCTTGGGTCTGTAATTTGCTGTTGATGCCTTGCACTTGTTTGAGCAAGTTGTCGCTGGTGGCAGCCACTTGTTTGGCAGTTTCTCCTGGCACGCCCTGCACCAGGGTCTCAGATTTTTTCAGGGCTTCGTTGATGCGGGTTTCCAGTTGCCCTTGGGTTTTGGCCTGCTCAGCTTGTTGAGCTGTCAGTGATTCGATGCTTTTGTTGATCACATCGAGTGATTCCAGTCCGGCATTGAGGTCCACCACCCGCTTGCCGACGGCCAGCATCATGCTGTCGAGTTGGTTGATGCGGCTGTTCATGCGAACACCCATGGTCAAAAAGAAAATCAGGCAAATGATCAGCAAGCCGCCTGTTGCGCCCAAAAGAATCAAGGCTTTTTTGTGACCGGTTTCGGTCAATGTCCGGAACTCACCGGTTGCTGCATGCATGTCGCGGCTGGCCGCTGCAGCTGCTGTAGCCGATTTGGTCGCGATGTGGGCTGAATCGAGCACCACCTGGGCCAGTGCTTGGTACTGCTGGTAAGCCCGTTCATCCACGGCGCTGGCTGTTTGTGCCGTGGGCCCTGCCGCAGCTTCTGCCTTGGGGGGGACTTTGGCTGCAGTTGCAACGGGTTTGTCCATCTGCACAGACTCAGAAGGCTCAGCGGGCTCGGTGATGGGGGAATCCACCAAAACGGGCTCAGTGGGGGTGAAGTTGGCTTCGCTCATGGCGTGGCTCCTCGCATGGTTCGTGTGGTGGGAAGACGCTGAAGTTGTTCTGACAACTGCGCATTGAGGGCTTGAAGTTCTTCAATGCGGGCTTTGACGGGGTTGTCTTGTTCCCAAATGGGCAAGACGGGCGCAGCAGGCAAAGGGGCTTGCATCGGCTCAGGGGTCTTGACAGCGCTTGTCTTTCGCAGTTTGGGTGCGGCTGTTTTGGGTGCCGGTTTGCGTTTGGCTTGGGGTGGTTTGGCAACCGCAGGGGCTTGGGGTGCAGCAGGCACTGGCGTGGGTGCTGGGGCTGTAAGCGCCTTGGATGTTGAGGCTTTTCGTGGCTTGGCCGCTTTGACTTCAGGGGCTTTTTGAGGGTTTTTCAGTGGCTCGGGTGCTTTGGGTGTCTCAGGCGTGCTCGTTTTTTTGGCAGTTGACTTTCTTTGGGCAACGCTGGAGCCTTCTGTCACTTGGACGGCGTGCGGCTTATCGCTTCGGATCAAAGTTGATTTTTTCATGGTGTACCAAGCCTTTGTCAGCGAGAAGCGGACGGTGTGGGTGAACCGGATGTGGACGGGGCCGGCTTGTCAGACGGGTTGGCAGTTGGTGCCAAATCGCTTGCCGGTTCGGGACGGGTGGGTGCGGTCACTGTGGCTTTGGTGTTGTGCATCGCTTTGGATTGGCCGATCCCAAAAGCCTCTGGCTGTATCCACAGCATGACCAAGGCTGCGGCCGAGAAAATGGCTGCCAGCGCCAAGGCCATTCTCAGGTGTTTGCGGTTCAGTTGGCCCAAGGCTTGGCGAGTGGATTGGATGGCCCTCAGACCATGCTGGTAGAAGCCATCCATGCGTGAAAGGGCCTCAGACTTGGGCGACTTTGGAGACGCCACAGACTGCTTGATGGGTGCCGAGGTGGCGAAATCGTCGGGTGTTATGACGCTGGATGAGGCTGCCTCAGACCACTGCCTGGTTTGGATGCGCCTGATCAGTTGTTGAACGGGTGTGATGCGACCCTCTGCGCGGGCCAGTTCGAGTGCGGCTTGGCTTTGCTCTGCGTTGGGGGCTTCAATTTCCCAGCGCAAAATTTTTCGGCCAAAAGAAGCCAAACTGTGGTGTGACCCGCGTTCACCTGTCATGAGCAAAATGGCCCGGATGTTGGCGCCAGGAAAGTTCTGGATGAGCCGAGCCAGTAGCTGGATTTCCGTCTCGGGCAGTGCTTGTGCGTCATGCACCACCCAAATTTGCGCCTGGCTTGAGGCTTCGGGTGTTTGCGTAGCCTGCGCCAGGGATTGGCGAGCCAAGGCGTCGTTGAAGCGTGCCAGCAGGGCGTCTGCATTGGTGGGGAAATAGACCTCGATGCTGTGCTCGGGCGCTTGTTGCCTGAGGCGTGCCAACAGCAGTCCCAGATAGTGGTCAATCAGGGCTTCGTGTTCGCATTGCAAGGCCAGGCTCAGGCCTTCCCTGGCGATGGCATTGGTGCAACCGTCGATGCGCATGCGATCGGCCGATCGAAACACAAAATCGTTCAACGGGGTGGCAGCGGTTGTGATCGGGATGTTCATGCGGCGGCTTTCTCGGCGCTGGCGCGCAGGCCTTCAGGGCTGAATTCCATGTTGCTTGGTACTTTGACCGTGGGTCGGGGACGCGGTGGGTTCATCGGCGATGCTGCTTCCAGGCTGAAGACATAGGCAATGACCTGCGCCACAGCGTGGTAAAGGTCTTCTGGAACTTGTTGTTCCACTTCAGTGGTGAAGTAAATGGCTCGAGCCAGCGGCGCTGCCTCAAAAATATGGACCCCATGCGCTGTGGCCTCGGCGCGGATCAATGCCGCCATGTGGTCTGAACCTTTGGCCACCATGATGGGGGCACCCTCGCCAGTGGGGTCGTATTCCAGGGCCACGGCAAAGTGTTCTGGGTTGGTGATCACCACGTCGGCGTCTTTGACGCGTTCCATCATGCGGGCATTGGACATCTCGCGTTGGCGACGGCGAATTTGCGCCTTGATTTCGGGACTGCCTTCCATTTGCTTGAATTCGTCTTTGATTTCTTGCATCGACATTTTCATGCGCTTGTTGAAGGCGTATTTTTGATAAGGCACATCGATCATGGCGATGACCGCCAGGCTCAAGGCCACCCACAGACCTGACTCGATGATCATGAAACCTGCAGCGCTGAGGGCGGGCTCCAAGTCCATCCGGCCAATTTGAACCAGAGTGTCCATGTGGGCCAGCAAAGACCACCAGAGCACACCGGCCACCAAAAGAAATTTGAGAATGGCTTTGCACAGCTCGACGATGGCATGGGTGCCGAAAATGCGCTTGAAACCGCCAATCGGGTCGATCTTGGAGCCTTTGGGCATGACCGCTTTGAATGAAAACACAAAGCCGCCCGTCATGACCGAGGCGGTGATGGCGGCCACCACCGTGAAAGCAATGATGGGCAGCAACAGCACGAATGCGGCCAACAAGTGTTCGCCAAAGTGGGCGGGCAGTAGGAGGGGTTTTTCGATCAGTTGCCGATCGAACACAAAGCCTTGTGCAAACACGGTGGTCAAGCGTTTAACCAGCCAGCCGCCGGTTAGCATCAGCAGCAAAAAAACGCCGATGACAATGACTGCCGCTGGCAATTCGATGGAGCGGGGAACCTCACCGTCTTCGCGCGCTTTGTTGAGCTTATGCGCCGTGGGTTCTTCGGTTTTTTCTTGGGCACTCTCAGACACGTGAAACTCCTAAGACTTCACGCACGACTGAAAACCCTTGCACCCAAAGCCAGTTGATGCGCCCACCAATGCTGTCCATGGAGATGATCAAAATCACAAAGCCGGCCATGATCATGGCGGGAAAGCCCACAGCAAAAATGTTCAAACTGGGTGCAGCGCGGGTGACGACACCCAAGCCCACGTTGATGAACAAGAGTGCCACCATGACGGGCAGCGCCATGAGCACAGCGCCCAAAAAGACCATGGAACTCCATTGCAAAACGCGGCCATAGACCGCCTGGTTCATGATGGAGGTGCCGATGGGCAGGCTGTGGAAGGATTCCAAAATCAAGCCGAGCATGATGGCGTGACCCCCAAAACCCACAAAAATCAGGGTGGACAGCACGATCAGCAACTGTGAGATTGTGGGCACGTTGCCCATGTTGGGGTCGATCATGTTGGCCATGGACAAACCCATCGCGGCGGCAATGCTTTGGCCTGCCACCACCACAGCGCCAACCACCACTTGCAAAATCAGACCCATGGTGGCGCCGATCATGATCTGGTTGAAAACTTCCACCAAACCTTGTGCCGATGTGGGGTCGACCACGGGCCAAGTGTGCAAGGGGTACACCAACCAGGTCAAGACCAAAGCCAGCAGGATCCGCAAACGGGTGTTGAAAGCGCTGAGGGAAAAAATAGGGGCCGTGATCATGAGGGCCGAGACGCGCAGCATGGGCCATAAAAAGGTGTAAAACCTTTCCACGACGTCGGCTGCTAAAAAGTTCATGGCGACACCCTAGAGCGGATCAAAGGAACAGAGTTGGAATGCGCTGAAAAATATTGCGCGTGAAATCGACCAACGTGTTGATCATCCAACCGCCAAACAACAGCAACGCCACAGCCTCGGCAATGAGTTTGGGGATGAAGCTCAGCGTCATTTCGTTGATGGAGGTGGCTGCTTGGATGATGCCGATGATCAAGCCCACGGCCAAGGCCACCAGCAAGAGTGGGGCACTGACCAAGGCAATGGTCCACAAGGCGTGGCGGCTCAGATCGATGACGGTAGAGGTGTCCATGGTGTTTGTCTATTAGGGCATGGCAAAGCTGCCAGCGAGCGATCCCATGATCAGGCTCCAGCCGTCCACCAGCACAAACAGCATCAGCTTGAAGGGCATGGAGATCATCATGGGTGACAACATCATCATGCCCATGGACATGAGCACGCTGGCGACGATGAGGTCGATGACCACGAAGGGGATGTAGATCAGAAAGCCAATGGTGAAGGCGCTTTTGAGTTCGGAGGTCAGGAATGCCGGCACCAAAGTGGTGAAAGGGACATCTTGCGGACTGGTGAAATTGGTGTTTCGTGCGATCTCCATGAACATGGCGATGTCGTCTTCACGGGTTTGCAGCAGCATGAATGCCCGAATGGGTTTTTCGGCGGCGGCCAGTGCTTTGTCAAAACTCAAGCCTTGGTTCATATAAGGCAGCAAAGCGGTTTGGTAGACCTCGGTCAATACTGGGGTCATGACAAACAGGGTCAAGAACAGGGACAAGCCCACGATGACCATGTTGGGTGGCGTTTGGCCGGTGCCCAAGGCTTGGCGCAGCAAGGACATCACGATCACGATGCGCACAAAAGCGGTCATCATCAACAACAAAGATGGCAAGACCGACAAGGTCGTCATCAAGGCCAACAGCTGCAGTGTCAGGCTGTACTGCGTGCCGCGAGCGGTGTTGGTGGCGGTGATGGCGGGCAGCTCGGGTGCAGCTTGCGCCAGGATGGGCAAGAGACCAAATACCAAGGTCAGGATCAGCCCAAGGCTGAGGTGGCGCTTCATGGCGGGGTTTCTTTGGAGAGGTCAGTTGGCATGGCCATGGAGCCAGGCCAAGGGGAAAGGGCGGTCATTTGGTGCGCTGTCACACCCACCAACACGTCTTGACCATCCACTTGAATGAGCAAGATTTTTTGCCGAGGGCCTACTGAAAGGGTTTCAACCGTGTGCATGCGTTGGCTTTTTTTGCGCAACATGGTCGAGCCGTTTTGCATTTTTCGCAAAGTCCAAAGCAAGGCCAGCAGCAAACCAATGACCAAGGCGAAGCTGAGTGCATATTGCAGCCAGTCGAAAAATGTCCATCCGGTGTTCATGTTGGGCAGGTGATCAAGATCAGAGGTTGTCTAAACGCTCAGAGGCAGGAACAACCCGCGTCAAACGGATGCCATAGCGGTCATTGACCAAAACCACTTCGCCTTGAGCGACGACGGTGTTGTTGACCAAGAGATCCAGGGGTTCACCCGCAATGCGATCGAGTTCGACCACGCTGCCTTGTGTCAATCGCATCAAATCTCTGATTTTGATCTGTGCACGCCCGACTTCAATCGACAAGGTGACCGGTATGTTTTGCAAGACATCGGTGTGTATCTGGCCCTTGTCGCTGGCGTCAAGCTGGGGTTCGTTTTGATCGGTGATTTCGCTCATGGGAGGTCCTTGAAATGGAGATCAGGCCGGTGTGTTGGGGCTGACGGCGTTGACAATTTTGACGGCCACTTGGCTGCCCATGGCACCGATTTCGACGTCGTAGACCGGCATGTCTTCGATCATGGCGCGGGCAAAGTCGGACTTTTTGAAGGGCAGGATGTCACCCGGTTGCATGGACTGAAGCTGGCTGAGTGAAACGCTGAGTTTGCCCAGCAGGATTTGTATTTCCAATTCGGCGTCATGCACGGCATCCGTGAGTTGTTCACGCCAGACTTTGTCTGAGTCCTCGTTGCCATCGCCGGTTTGAACGCGGCTGCGCAACAGATCGCGCACGGGTTTAAGGGCCACATAAGGAATGACCATGTCGACAAAGCCGGAGCCTTGCGAAGTGATTTCGGATTCAAAGCGGCACAAAATCACCAAATCGTTTTCATCCACGATTTGTGCAAATTGGGGATTGATCTCTGAGCTGACGTGCTCAAAATCCACAGGGGTCAGCGGTGCCCATGCTTCTTTGTAAGAACGAAAGAAAACCTGCAAGATGATCTTGATGATGCGGCTTTCAGTCGGGGTAAATAGTCGCCCCGCAGGCAGTTGACCTACGCCACGCCCGAAGCCACCAAAAAAGCTGTCCAGAGAACTGAACACCACAGTCGGTTCAATGACCACCATGGCATAGCCACGGAAGGGGCTCATGCGAACAATGTTCACTGACAAGGGCGCTTTGAGTTCTTTGACATAGTCCCCAAAGCGAACCATTTGGGTTCGGGTGGGGTTCATGCGGGGGCTGGTGCGCAGCACCTCCAGCATGCCCAAACGGAACATGCGAATGAACCGCTCATTGATCATGTCCAATGAGGCGACGTTCACGCCCAAACTGCTGTCTTCGGCAGCCAAGTCGTGCTTGCGAACTTGGACATCCACGTTGTAGCCGGGTTGGCTGTCCAGTGTGCCGTCACTGAGGCTCGCCGACAAAGCGGCCAATTCTTCAGGGGACAACAGGGGTTGGGTATCAGACATGGTCAATGCACTGCTTTAACTTCTAGGTGTTCACTGAACCACAAAGCTGGTGAAATAGACTTCTTCAATGCCGCCGAAGTCTTCGTACTTCTGAAGAATACCGTTCATCTCTTCGCGGATTTTGGCTGCCAGATCTTTGCGAAATTCGGGTTTGGCCAGGTCGGCCTCAGTCATTTGGCGCATGACATCCAATGCCACCGAGCGCAGAGCAAACTCATGTTTTTTGGCGTTCTTGAAAACCCGTTCGTCGTAGTGGGTCATGATGGCCAGGTTGAGCTGGATCACCTTGCGGGTATTGGTCAGGTTGGAAACCAGTGGCTTTTCCAGCTCCATGTAGCTGTTTTCAAAGCGCTGGAGCTCGGGTGATTCTTTGGCCACTTTTTGTGGGGCCGCATCTGCAGCAGAGGCGCCTGCCTTGTTGGCCGCACCGCTTTCGAGGTTTTTCAGGGCTTCTTCGGCTGCAACGGTGTCTTTTTTGTCAAAAAACCCGGTCACAAACAAGGTGCCGACCACGGTGCCTACCAGCAACAAGATGGCCACCAAGGCAATCACGATGATCTTGATGAGAGGAGATTTCTTTTTGCCTTCGACTTCAATTTCTTCATCAGCCATGTTGATTCCTTCTTGAATATTGCTTACACCAGCACATCCCAGCCATCGGTGCCCATTTTGTTTTTGGATACAACGGTTGGTGACACTGGCGCATCCGCCGATTCGGTGGGTGCATTGTCCTTGAGTTGGGCTTGCCGTTCAGGTGTCGACTCTCCGCCACGTTGACGGCTTTGCCCATCGTCTACTTTGAGTGAAGCAACATCCATGCCCATTTGATTCAGGGTGTCTTTGAGTTTGGACATACCTTCATTCAGTAGTTCGCGGGTCAAGGCCTGTGGCGCGGTGAATACGGCATCCATTTCACCACTGCGCATGCGCATTTCTACTTCAATATGGCCCAGTGTGGCCGGACGAAGTGACAGTTTGAGGTGCCATTGCCCACGTTCAAGCTCGGACAAAATCCGTTGTCCCACGGCTTGGCCCATTTTCTCGGCCAGGGTGCTGATGTTTTCGCGTCTTTGGGCGCTGTCTTGCTCGGTCAAGCTTGACGGGTTGGTTATGGCTTCGGTGCGAGGGGCAGGGTTGGAGTCTGCTCTGCCGTTATGGCTGCCTTGTCCTTGAGGGTTTGACTCTTGGCCTGAAGCAAAACTGTCCATGGCCATTAATTCCAGAGTCCCTTGCATGTCTGCTTGTACAAGCGCACCCAAGTCCAAAGTTGTGGAGGATGAATCTGTTTTGATGAAGCCATTTGTTTTGATCCCATTGACCGCGAGGGTGTTGCCCAACAGCCAATCTGAAGCGCTGGTCACACCAGCTGCCAATGCCGATGAAGCAGTCAGCTGTTCCACCGAGGGGTGAAGCTTCAATTGGGTGTGTGTTATTTGAGCAACTTCTTCTGGAAAATTTATTTCTAAAGAATTTATTTCATTGGCAGTGCTTTGTACCGCGCTCAGGTTCTGACTCGGGATTGATCCTGTATCGGTCCTCAACTGTGGTGATAAGGAGGACAGCAACTCTTGGGTACTGATGGCCTTGTTGGATCCTGTCAGGTCTCCAGACAAGGGGTTAGCCATGCCGGCTGGTGCGCCAGATATGACGCCAGTTGCGACGCCAGATACGACACCCGTTGCGACGCCAGCTGGGACGTCACCCATGATTCCAGCAGTGCCAGCAGCAGCCAAATCTGCAGAGCCAGTGCTCGTGGTCATGGTGGTCATGGATGTGCGCATCAACCACTGCAGAGCCGCCTCATCGAGGCCTTGGGAGCGTGCGAAAACCTCCAAACTTTGGCCTTCTGGTGCGGCCGTTTGTGGCGTGATGACTTGCAAATGTGGCCCGAGATGGGTGGCTGTCAGCAGCATGGCCTCACCTGCATGGCCCGTCGATGGCGTCAGGTTCAGCATGTCGGTCAGGGCCTGTTCAGTCAAAGTATCCGAGGTGGTCAGATAGGGCGTGACAGACTCTTCGGTCGAGCTTGTTGGTTCGGTGCCGGATTGACGATTTTGAAGCGTGTTCATGACAAAACCGAATTCATGGGTACTATTTTTGGAAGATTGTTCGGGGCCACTCGGGTTGTTTTCGAGCGTGCTGCTTCTTTGCGAGGGCGTAGAAATTTCAATGGGTGTCAGGATCATGGGATTCACACTTCAACGGGTAGGTAAGGGTGGTTTTGTACTTTCTGGGTAGCGGCAATGCATTGCCGCTGAACGCCTTCGTTACAGACACAGCAATTTGCGCACCAGTTTTGTGGGCAGCATGTCAAAAGTCTGTGATCAAGGCAGGGCAATGTGGCACGCGACTTGCTTGAAGGTGTTGAAAAACCCACACCTTTTCGCCTTGTTTGATTCCATCACTTCATGAACACTTTGAGCCTGTCAGCGATTCGGCAGAACCTTTCCAGCTTTCAATTGGCAGGCTTGGGCTTGCCGGCTTTGGTCTTGTTGATCATGGCCATGTTGGTGGTGCCTTTGCCGCCGTTGCTGCTGGACATTTTGTTCACGTTCAACATCATGATTGGCTTGGTCGTCATCATGATTGCCATTGGAACGCGAAAGCCTTTGGAGTTTTCATCCTTTCCCTCCGTTTTGTTGTTTGCCACGATGCTGCGTTTGGCTTTGAACGTGGCGTCCACTCGAGTGGTGTTGGTCAGCGGTCATGAAGGTCCAGAGTCAGCCGGAAAAGTGATTGCCGCTTTCGGTGAGTTTGTGATCGGCGGCAACTATGTCGTGGGTTTCATCATCTTCGTGATCTTGATGATTGTTAACTTTTTCGTGGTGACAAAAGGCGCTGGTCGGGTCTCAGAGGTCAACGCCCGATTCACCTTGGATGCGATGCCAGGCAAGCAAATGTCGATCGATGCGGACTTGAACGCAGGCGTCATCGATCAAGAAACCGCCAAAAAACGCAGAGAAGAATTGGCGCAGGAATCCGACTTTTTTGGCTCCATGGATGGTGCTTCAAAGTTTGTGAGCGGTGATGCTTTGGCCGGCTTGTTGATTTTGATCATCAACATTGTGGGCGGCTTGGCGATTGGTATCGGCCAGCATGATCTGCCTGTGGGTGAAGCAAGCCGTATCTATGTGTTGCTGACCATTGGCGATGGCCTGGTGGCTCAAATTCCAGCCTTGTTCATGTCCTTGGCCACGGCGATCATTGTGACGCGGGTGACCACATCCGAGTCGATGACTGAACAGGCCAGCACTCAACTGTCCAACGTTCCCGCCTTGTTCATCTCCTCTGGTATTTTGATGGTGATGGGCTTGGTTCCGGGCATGCCGCACATGGTTTTTTTGACCTTGGCAGCGGCCACCGCTGGCGTTGGCTTCATGGTGATGCGCAAGCAAATACTGTTGGAGCAGGGGGTAGCTGCGCCACCTGCAGCGCTCAATACGGCGCCTAAAGAGCTCGATTGGGACGATGTGGAGCAGGTCGATTTGATCGGTCTAGAAATCGGCTACGGTCTGATTCCGCTGGTCAACGTGGAGTCGGGCGGGCAGTTGATGACCCGTGTGAAGGGTGTGCGCAAAAAACTCTCGGCTGAGTTAGGTTTCTTGGTTCAGCCCGTGCGCATTCGGGATGCACTGAACCTGGAGCCCGATGCTTATCACATCGTTCTCAACGGTGTGGTGCGTGGCCGGGGCGAGGTCAAAGTCGGCCGAGAGTTGGCCATCAACCCTGGCAAAGTTTACGGCAAGGTGGAGGGGCAAGCGACCAAAGAGCCCGCGTTCGGTTTAGAGGCCGTCTGGATTGAGCCTGCATGGCGGGATCAGGCCCGTGCACTGGGGTACACCGTTGTTGACCCCAGTACCGCCATTGCCACGCACATGAACAAAGTTTTGAGAGAAAACGCTTCCGAATTGCTCAGCCATGATGAGGCGCAAAAATTGCTCGATAAATTGGCCCTGAAATCTCCCAAATTGGTCGAAGAACTGGTGCCGGGAAAGCTCTCATTGGGCGTAGTGACCAGGACTTTACAAAACCTTTTGCAAGAGTCTGTCCCTATCCGTGACATGCGCAGCGTGGTGGAGGCTTTGACCGAGGTCTGCGGTCGCACGCAAGATCCAGATCAATTGGCGCAACTGATTCGCCCAAAGATGGGCCGGATGATTGTGCAAGGCCTGTTGGAGAGTCGGGATACCCTGTCTGTCTTGACATTGGATCCGCAATTAGAGCAACTTTTGCACAATGTCTTGCAGCAGAACAACGGTTCTGCAGGCATGGTGTTGGAGCCGGCTTTGGCAGAAAGCCTGTTTGCCGCATTGCGCGACAGCACACGAACCACCGAGGAGCAGGGCCTGCCTGCCGTTTTGGTGGTTTCGCCGGCCATACGTCCTTGGATGTCCAAGGCCGTGCGTTATCGGGTGAGCGATTTGACGGTGCTGTCCTACAGCGAAATCCCAGATGACCAGCCCGTCAAGGTGATCAACACCGTGCACGCCGACCCTAGAAACAACCCCTCAGCGAACAAGGCTTGATAGACCATGGAACTCAAACGCATTTTGGCTCGTGACAGCCGTTCGGCCAACGAAAAAGCCATTCAGTTGTATGGCAGTGACGTTCTCATCATTTCGAGCCAACGGTTGGACAATCAAATCGAGTTGATCGTCGCCACCGATGTCGATCCTGCGGTGTCGCCTGATGCCGTCCCGTCTTTGCCGACCACTGAATCTTCATCGACATCCAAAGCTCAGATGCCCTTTGTGCCGTTTTCCCAATTGCTCGACGAAGTCAATTTGGAGCAGGAGATCGGTGTATCGGAAGACGGGTTGCCAGAACTCAAAACAAATCAGACAAGCTCAACGGCTGTGTCAGCCTTGCCACCTGTCACAAATGGCGAACGCTTGAACAGCGCCCACGAGAGCCAGAGAAGTTTGGAGATTGTGGACATGTTGCGGCAAGAGATGGCGTCATTGCGCAAAGAGTTCACTTTGTCGCGTCAAATGCAGCCTTGGCAAGATGGCTTGAGACTCTCGCCAGAAATTCAGACCATACTCTTGGCCATGAATGAAGCGGGCGTTCCCGCTGCATTGAGGGCGCTGTTGACCGACAGCATTCAGACCTTGGACAGCAAGGATGAGGCCATGGTGGTCATGCAGCGGCTATTGACCACCTCTTTAAAACGTCCGGATTATGAGTTGCAGCCTGCGGTAGCACACGCTTTGTGTGGACCTTCCGGATCTGGCAAAACATCCATGGTGGGTCGTCTGGCTTTGGCCTCGGCCCAAAGGGCTGGCCCAGAAAAACAGGCCATGGTGAGCTTTGCTGACCACCGTCCCGGTGCTTGGGCTCAGATGCAGTTGTTGGCTTCGCAATCGGGCGTTGACTGCTTCCGTGTGGCAGACGCCGCCATGCTCAATACATTGTTGGAGGATTTGCAGGGCAAAACAGTGTGGATCGATACTTGCGGAGCAGATTTCGGAACACAAGCCGCACTCTTGCAGTTGAATTGCCCGCAAGTGTTTCGCCATGCTGTTTTACCCGTTGATGCGACAGTGAGCAGCGTGCATAAAATCTTACAAAAATCCGTGACATCGTGGACTTCATTGATGCTGAGTAAGATGGACGAAGCAGCTCACCCATGGGCTTTGTTGCAAGGTTTGACTGAAAACAATCTGCCCGTCTCCTCGGTGGCGGGAGACAGTCGAATTTCTATACCAGCGCAGTGTTTTGAGCCCTCACAATTGGTGGCCTTGGCGTTGTCACCCATTGCTCCGATGTTGGGTGTGAACCCGATGACTGAGTCTGTTCCAGCGGTTTTAGCGGACACGCCTAAACGTGCTGTGACGCGCAAAAAAACGGTTGTTCCTGCGGCTTATACTGCTCCAACCAGTGAAGAGGTCGCCGTTTTGGATGGCAAGCCCAAAGTGAAGGCCAAGGTCAAAGCCAAACCAGTGGTTTCCGATGATATTGAAATCCCTACGCTGATGGGCTCAGGTCTCTCGGCTCGATCACGTATCCGATCCAATCCAACACCATCAGCATAGGAAGCGGCAACATGGATTTCAAGTTTCCTCAAGTGATTGGCGTCGCAAGTGGCAAGGGTGGGGCAGGCAAAACCACCGTTGCCATCAACATGGCCGTGGCCTTGTGCATGCGTGGTCACAAAGTGATGTTGATGGATGGTGACTTGGGAATGGCCAATGCGCAGATTGCATTGGGTGCTCATGCGCCTTTCAACATCAGCCATGTTTTGACGGGCGAAAAGTCACTGGAAGAAGTCATTGTGACCACCAAGCAGGGCGTTCGTTTGGTGCCAGGTGCTTCAGGTTTGCGCGACATCGCCGCACTGGATTCGATCCAAATCGCCAACATGGTCCGTGCTTTTGACAGCCTGCAAGAGCCTGTTGATTATTTGGTGGTGGATGTGGCGGCCGGTATCGCGCCAGCTGTTTTGGAATTCATGGCGGCATGCCAGCGCCGATTTGTGGTGGTGTGCAACCAGCCCTCGTCCATTGCAGACGCCTATGGTTTGATCAAGGTGATGGCCACAGAGCAATCCCTCGATGAAATTTACCTGATCCCCAACATGGTCTCTGGTGTCCAGGAAGGACGCCAATTGCACAGACGTCTGAATGACGTGTGCAACCGGTTTCTGGGTGTGTCGGTCAAATTTCTGCAATCGATTGAGGCCGATGAAATGGTGTTGCAATCACTCCGTAAATACACTTCAGTGATGGAATTTGCGCCGGGCTGTGCCGCTTCACGTGATTTCCGGGGATTGGCCGAGGCCATTGACGCCCTGCCACCCGCGGATGGCCCGTCCGGACGGATGCAGTTTTTCTCCGAACGCATCCTGCGCGTCTCGCAGCCAAGGGGGTGACAGTGGCCCATACCATTTCTCATTACCAACAGGCCGAAAATCGCCATGAGTCCCTGATCTTGGACCACATGGCCATGGTCAAGCGGGTGGCGGTTCATTTGAAAGCCCGACTCCCACCCTTCATGGAGCTCGATGAGCTGGTTCAGGTAGGCATGGTGGGCCTGATTGAGGCGGCACGCTCGTTTGACCCCACCAAGGGTTTTGAATTTGAGCACTTTGCCCTGAGCAGGGTCCGTGGCGCTATTTTGGACGAAGTCAGACGTCAGTCTTTTTTGCCCAGATCGGCAGTGGCTTTCAACAAAAGTGAAAACGAAGCGGTACACGTGTTGGCGGCAGAGCTGGGACGTGCACCTTCTCAGTCCGAATTGGCTTTGTTCATGGGCAAAGACATCGAAGAGTTTCACCGGGAACGCGGACAAGCCAAGCGCTTTGAAACCTTTTCCATGGAAGTGGTGACGGATGAGGTCATGAGCATGCCAGCGGACTCATCCATGCAACCAGAGGTCATGGTCGAAGAAGCTGAGTTCATGGAGGCGGTGGTTCTGGCCATTGACCAATTACCCGAGCGGGAGCGCTTGGTGATGTCACTTTATTACGTTGAGGAATTGAACCTCAAGGAAATCGGTGAAGTTCTGGGGGTCAGTGAATCCAGAATAAGTCAAATTCTTTCTGCGGTTGTTAAGAAATTACGGCAAAATCTGCAAATCTCATAGATTTAAAAATATCAATTAATATGCTCGGTTTTTTTAACAAAAACAATCCCGCTGAAGAAATGAAGCGGGCGGTTGCAGCATATGAAAAAGTTGTGAGTCTGAAGTCCGACACGCACGATGCACGGATTGTGCGCATGCGAATGGGCATGCTTTGCCGGGCGCATTTGGATAAAACCTTCATTGCGGGCGCCGAACAAACCGCCCGTTGGCAAGAGCAGGCCAATTTGGCTTTGATGGACGGTAAACCCGCTCCCGATTTGCCACTGCCTTCAAAATTTCAAAAAATACGCGCTGGCGAAGCCGATATTTACGTGTACTTGCCCGAAGAACACGCTGTAGAGGCTTTTGGACTCGGTGCGCGTTACCAAAAAATGGAATTGACAGCAGACAAAGCCATTGAGGCCATGCAGGCCTTGGCCAACCAGATCAGTTACTACGATCTGCGTCTCAAAGAACCCTTTCAGGTGATGGCCTTTTTGAGGGAAGAATTGGCATCGCAAGAAGCACTGGAGTCGGGAGAAGAAGGCTCGCTGAGTTCACCGACAGATCCCGAGGTAGACGTTCGCTGACGCCATGGACGCTTTGATGAACGCACTCATGGCCATTGGTTTATTGGTCATCTTGGTTTTGGTGATTTACCTGATTGACAGGGTCAACACCATCGAAAAAGAGACGCGTCAAGTCCTTTCTAACGTCCAACAACAAAGCACGGCGCCTCTTACTCCATTGCCATTTTTGGGACTTTCATCTAAAAAACTTTGGGACTCCATGACAGGACGTTCAGACACAAGCTTAGACCCTCTTGCCTTGTTTGATCTGCAGGGTCCATACCAAGTGGTTTTGTCCAAACATGTCGAAGCCTTGTACAGAGAAGGTTTTAAAGACAGTCAGCGCGGCATGGCAGGCGAGCCTAAAAACACACGTCAAATCACAACATCGGCCGGCACTGTTGAGTCGTGGATTCCGCCCGCCCAAGCCAGCGCCATTTACCAGTGTGGTGTACAAGCCGCTCAAACGCCCGAGGCCAATTGGGGTCCCCTGAGAAATGCTTTGGATGAGGCGGGTCATTATCTTTATTCCAAAGCTCAGCTGGACATCTCCAGTCCTTTGTCAGAGTGGCTCATGCCCGATGATTCAGGGCTCAAGGCTGATGCCACGGGCACAGTCTGACGACGACTGTTTGAGTCTTGGTTGCAGGAACCATTGAAAATGGTTCTTCGCAGGCTCCTTTACCCCACAATTTTCCGCTCAAGTTTCTTCCTGCCGGGTCGATTCTCTTAGTACTGAAGTTGTTAAGGGTTTTTTCCATGCGTGCTTATTCCAAATTTGCTGAAAGCTACGGCTCTGTTCAAGTGGTCACTGGGGTCGCCACTGCAGACAACATCCAACTCATTCAAATGTTGTTTGATGGTTTGACAGAGAGTCTCGCGTCTGCAAAGGGCCATATTCAGAACAATGCCATAGAGGAAAAATCCAAGGCCTTGTCGCGGGCTGGTCGAATCGTGGTGGGCTTGCAAGGCGCGCTCGATTTTGAGCGTGGTGGTGAATTGGCTCAAAACCTCAATGAGCTTTACGCTTATGTCACCCGCAGGTTGTTTCACGTCAACGCTTACAACGATTTGTCGGTTCTGGAAGAAGTTCAAAGCTTGATACAAGATATCGCTCAGGCTTGGCAAACTTTGCCCAGTTTGTTGAGTCAAACCCAGCCCGTCAGAAGCTACGCCAACTGATGTCAACATGCCGCGTAACGAAAGCCCCTTGATGGGGCTTTTTTTATGTGCAAGAAGAATTGGTCTGCCCGACAGGGATCGAACCTGTGACCCACAGCTTAGAAGGCTGTTGCTCTATCCAACTGAGCTACGGGCAGTTAAAACACAAAAGGCCCTAGAGTGGGCCTTTATTGTTGAATCAACGGTGTCAATGCGCTGGTTGGGCATTGAATAAATGGTCGGAGCGGCGGGATTCGAACTCGCGACCCTCTGCTCCCAAAGCAGATGCGCTACCAGGCTGCGCTACGCTCCGACTTCGATATTCTAACCCCCAAACGCAGGTTTTTCGTGACCTTCGTCGCAAAAATCTAGACCCCGCCTTGCAACAGGCCTCTAACAGGTTAGCGGCCATCACAAGGTGGGCCTACATGCTTCAACTGCCTCGGGTGATGGGCATGCCCATGTCGCCGGGAACCGCCAACTGCTTGGCCAGTTCCAGCTTGGCCAGCGAGTTGCGGTGCACCTCGTCTGGGCCATCGGCCAAGCGCAAAGTGCGCTGATGAGCGTAGGCATAGGCCAGAGGGAAGTCTTGTGACACACCACCCCCACCGTGGGCCTGAATGGCCCAGTCGATGATCTGGCAGGCCATGTTGGGCGCCACGATCTTGATCATGGCAATCTCGGCCTTGGCAACTTTGTTACCTACGGTGTCCATCATGTAAGCGGCCTTGAGGGTCAGCAGGCGGGCCTGCTCGATCATGCAACGCGACTCCGCGATGCGCTCTTGCCACACGGTCTGACGAGCCACTTCGCGGCCAAATGCCACGCGTTCATTCAGGCGTTTGCACATCAACTCCAAGGCGCGCTCGGCAATGCCGATGGTGCGCATGCAGTGGTGGATCCGGCCTGGCCCCAGGCGACCCTGCGCAATTTCAAAGCCACGACCTTCGCCGAGCAAGATGTTCTCGGCAGGTACGCGGACGTTCTTGAGCAAGACCTCCATGTGGCCGTGCGGCGCATCGTCGTAACCAAACACCGACAAAGCGCGCACGACAGTAATGCCTTTGCTGTTGGCGGGCACCACAATCATGGACTGCTGCTCGTGACGGCCAGCATCGGGGTTGGTTTTGCCCATCACAATGTACACCGCGCAACGTGGGTCGCCCGCACCGGACGACCACCATTTGCGACCATTGATCACGTATTCGTTGCCCTCACGGCGAATTTCGCACTCGATGTTGGTGGCATCAGAAGAGGCCACATCGGGTTCTGTCATCAAAAAGGCTGAGCGGATCTCGCCGCGCAGCAGGGGTTCGAGCCACTCGTCTTTCAGCGATTCGCTGGCGTAACGCTCCAGCGTTTCCATGTTGCCAGTGTCTGGCGCTGAACAGTTGAACACTTCTGCGGCAAACGGCACACGGCCCATGATTTCACACAGCGGCGCGTATTCCAAATTAGACAGTCCCTGAGGGGCGCGGGTCGATTTGGGCAAAAACAGGTTCCACAAACCAGCGGCCAAGGCTTTGGGTTTGAGTTCCTCGACGATTTTGGTAGGCACCCAGGCATTGCCTTTGGCACGGTTCTCGGCGATTTCAGCAAAGAAGCGGGCTTCGTTGGGGTAGATGTGTTCGTCCATGAAGGCCAGCAAGCGCGCTTGCATGTCTTTGACCTTGGGGGTGTACTGGAAATCCATGGTCTCTCTCCTGAGGGTTGGGGTTGCGGTTTTGTAAAAAGAAATCAGGCTTGGCAGGCAAATCGCCAAGCCAATTCGGCCATGGGCCGTGCGCCTGCACCTGAGGTTTTGGCTTGCTCGCTGGAAGCGGTACCGTCTTCGACGCGTTTGGCAATACCCTGCAAGATGGCCGCAATTCGGAACATGTTGTAGGCCAGGTAGAAGTTCCAGTCTTTCGCCAATGCCTCGGGCGTTGTGAATCCGGTGCGCTCACAGTAGCGGCGAATGTATTCGGCCTCAGACGGAATGCCCAGTCCGGCCAAGTCGAGCCCGCCAATCCCTCGGAAAGTGCCCGGTCTGATGTGCCAAGCCATGCAGTGGTAACTGAAATCGGCCAAAGGGTGACCCAATGTGGACAGCTCCCAGTCAAGCACGGCCAGAACGCGGGCTTCAGTGGGGTGGAACATCAGGTTATCGAGCCGGTAGTCACCGTGCACAATGCCCACCAAAGATTCGTCTTTGGCACTGTCAGGAATGTTTTTCGGCAACCATTCAATCAGCTGATCCATCTCGGGAATGGGCTGAGTGATGGACGCTGCGTATTGCTTACTCCAGCGGCCAATCTGGCGCTCAATGTAGTTGCCAGGTTTGCCGTAGCTGGCCAAGCCTTGTTTGGCCACATCAACCTTGTGCAGCGCCGCCAGCACGCGGTTCATCTCGTCGTAAATCGCACCACGCTCAGAGGGCGTCATGCCCGGCAGTGATTGGTCCCAGAGCACACGGCCGGGCACAAAATCCATGACATAAAACGCACGGCCAATGATGGACTCGTCGTCGCACAGCACATGCATCTGGGCCACTGGCACATCGGTGCCATGAAGGCCCTGCATGACAGCAAATTCGCGCTCGATGGCGTGAGCCGAGGGCAGCAGCTTGGCCACCGGGCCGGGCTTGGCCCGCATCACGTATTGGCGCGATGGGGTGATGAGCTTGTAGGTGGGATTGGACTGACCACCCTTGAACATTTCCACGCTCAAGGGGCCCGTAAAGCCGGGGAGTTTTGCGCTGAGCCAAGCCTCTAAGGCAGGGATATCAAAGGCGTGAGAACCCGTGACAGGCCGGGTCCCCACAAAATGGTCAAAATCACTCATGGGTTGACCCGTTCTAAGTCTGTTGCCGCTGTTGGGAGCGGAAATTTTGAATGGTCTGACTGGATCAGTGGTCCGCATTCACGATCAGCAGGAGTGCGTCGCGGTCCAGCACCACCAAGCCACCGGGCTCGATGCGGATGATTTGTTCGCGCTCCATCTGCTTGAGTTCTTGGTTGACGCGTTGGCGCGATGCACCCAACAACTGTGCGAGCTCTTCCTGGGCCAACTGCAAGCTGATGCGGATCGCCTTGGCGTCTGACAAACTCGGCACGCCGTAGCTGCGTAACAGATGGTTGAGCTGTTTGGCCAGCCGGGCCCGCAAGGGCAGGGTGTTGAGGTCCTCGACCAAGCCGTAGAGTTGGCGAATGCGACGTGCATGCAAACGAAGCATGGCATCGTAAAACTCCACGTGCTGCGACAGGATCTTCTTGAAGTCGGCCTTGGCCACGTTCAAGGTGGTGGTGTCTCCGTGTGCATAACAGTCGTGTGTGCGCCGGTCTCCGTCGAAGATCGACACATCGCCAAACCAGATGCCCGGCTCCACATAGGTCAGTGTGATCTGTTTGCCCGACACCGATGTTGAACTCACGCGCACTGCGCCCTTGGCACAGGCAAACCACTGCTCGGGTGGATCGCCGCGTGCTGCCAGCATGTCGCCGTCTTTGTGGCGTTTGACGTAAGCGCATCGAAGTATGTCGTGACGAAGTGAGGGAGAAAGGGTGGAGAACCAACGACCATTGTTGATCGCTTCTCTTTCCTCCATTGTCAGAATCGGTTCGTCCATGCTCTGTCCTTTGAGTGACTGGTGATCGAATTTTTGTCGCCTGGGGGACCAGTCGACTCAGTTGTATTGAGGTTTTTGCTTGTTTAAAAAAGCAGAAATGCCGATGCCGGCATTGGCATGGTGCAGATTTTTGACAAAGTGGTCGCGCTCGCGTGCCAGCTGGGCATTCAAACTGCTTCCATCCGCATCCGACATCAATTCTTTGATGCTGGCCAGGGCATTGGGCGCGCGCGCATTGATGTGCTGGCACAGGTCCAAAGCCTGCTGCATGGCTTGGCCCGCATCGGCCAAACGGTTGACCACGCCCAGTTGTTGCAGGCGCTCGGCCCCGATGCGTTCACCGCACATCAGCAACTCAGTGGCCAACTGCCTCGGCATGGCGCGAGACAAGCTCCAACTGCCACCACCATCGGGCGACAAGGCAATCGAGCTGTAGGCCATCACAAACACGCTGTTGCGGTCGGCCACGATCATGTCGCAAGCCAGCGCCAAAGAAAAACCTGCACCCGCAGCAGGCCCTTCAACAGCCGCGATCACGGGCTTGGGGAAGGTGCGAATGGCTTCTATCCAGTTGTGCAGGCCTTCTATGCTTTGTGCTTGGTGCTCGGGCGGCAACTGCCGGTTGTTTTGCAGGCGCTGCAAATTGCCGCCTGCACTGAAAACGCCATTGGCACCCGTGATCACAACGCTGCGCACATCGGCGCTGGATTCGGCCACGCTCAGGGCTTCGACGCCTGCGGCATACATCTCTGGGCCGAGGGCGTTGCGAAACTCGGGGTTGCTGAGGGTCAGGATCAGTGTCTGGCCTTCGCTGGTGCTGAGCAATTGGGCGGTCATCTTGTTTCTTAATCAGTTCGGGACAGAGCTAAAGATCTGTCCCGCAAAGTCATCAGATTAGGACAGAGCTAAAGATCTGTCCCGCAAAGTTATCAGTCTTCTGTGTGCATTAAGGACAGCCCAATCGCCCCACGGCGGCGCAACCAAGGGCTGGGGCGATAGCGTGGGTCTCCATAAACAGTTTGGAGGTTGAACAAGACTTCAAGGATGCTGTCAGGCCCCAAGCGGTTGCCCATGGCCAGTGGACCCATGGGGTAAGCCAGGCCCAGCGTGACGGCGGTTTCCAAGTCTTGCGGGCTGCAGATGCGTTGCTGACAGATGTCGGACGCGATGTTGACAATGGTTGCCACAACGCGCTGAGTCACAAAGCCACCGCTGTCGCGGATCACGGAGACCGCTTTGCCGTCGCGAGCGAACAAAGCATGGGCGGCGTCGCGCATATCGGCACGGGTAGCGGGGTTGGTGGCCAGCACGCGGCGCTTGGTCGCGCCATCGTCAAACAACATGTCAATGCCCACGGTGCGGGCCGGATCCAGGCGCTCCACCACGGCCACGGTGGTGATGTCAAAGCCCAAAGGTGCGACGATCGTGAGGGCCTCTGGGGAGGGCGAGGCACCGGTTTCGATTTTTGCGCCGAGGTTTTTCAAGATCTGCAGCAATTCCATGCGGCGTGCAGCACGGGGAGAGACCCAGACCGGAGGCATATCCTCTATCACAGGCACCGGTGGTTCGGCGGGCACTTGCGCGGCACCATCCACGTATTTGTAAAAGCCTTCGCCCACTTTTTTACCGACCACGCCACCGGCCAAGCGTTGGGCGGTGATGACATTGGGGCGGTAGCGAGGTTCTTCGTAATACTGGTGATAGATCGCTTCAATCACATGGTGCGAGACATCTAGCGCCGTCAAATCAAACAGTTCGAAGGGGCCGAGTTTGAACCCCACCTGGTCGCGCAAGATGCGGTCGATGGTGGCGAAATCGGCCACACCTTCGCTGACAATGCGAAGCGCCTCAGTGCCGTAACCTCTGCCTGCGTGGTTGACGATGAAGCCGGGAGTATCTTGAGCCTGCACGGGCGTGTGGCCCATTTGGCGGGCAAACTCGGTCAGGCGCTCGCACACAGCCGGATCGGTTTTGAGGCCTGCAATCACCTCAACCACTTTCATGAGCGGCACGGGATTGAAGAAGTGGTAACCCGCAAATTGTGCTGGGCGTTGCAAAGCCGCAGCAATGGCTGTGACCGACAGCGATGAAGTGTTCGTCACCAAGACTGCCGCGGGCGTCAGCACTTTTTCCAGATCGGTGAACAGACTTTTCTTGATCTCAAGCTTTTCGACAATGGCTTCGACCACCAAGTCACATTCGGCCAAATCTTGCAAGCTGCTGGCACCCAAGAGACGGCTTTTGTGGCCCGCCACGGCTTCGGCCGACAGACGCCCCTTTTCTTGCAGCTTGTCCCACTGCAGAAAAACTGCGTCGCGGGCTTTGGCAATCGCTTCGGGTTGGGTGTCGTACAGCCAAACCAAGCTACCCGCTTGTGCTGCAATTTGGGCAATGCCCCGGCCCATGGCCCCTGCGCCGATCACGGCGACTTTTTGAAATGAAACGGTCATTTTGTGTAGCAGGGCCGAGAGCCCTGATCTGGGTCGTTCTTGTGTACTGGGGGTGGACAGGCTGAAGAATCAGTCAAAAATTCAATAACAGCCAATTATGAAGCCGCTTTCAGCGACGAACTTGCAAAGCACCCGGGTTGACAATGTTGGTGGGCGTGCCTTTGATGTAGTTCACGACATTGTCAAAAGCCGTGCCAAAGTAAAGCTCATAGCTGTCTTTCTCAACGTAACCAATGTGCGGTGTGCAGATGCAGTTCTCCAGCCTGAGAAGGGCCGATCCCTGCAAAATAGGTTCTGACTCAAAAACATCGATCGCTGCCAAGCCAGGACGACCGCGGTTCAAGCCACCAATCAGTGCATGGGGTTCAATCAGTTCAGCGCGTGAGGTGTTAACCAAGAGCGCCGTGGGTTTCATTCGGCCCAAGTCCTCGGCAGTCACGATGCCTGTGGTCACCTCGTTCAAGCGCAAGTGAAGGGACAAAACATCTGCACTTTCAAAAAATGATTCTCTGCTGCTGGCAGCGGTCAAACCGTCTTTGACGGCGCGAATTCGAGATTCATCACTGCCCCAGACTTGGACATTCATGCCGAAAGCACGTCCATAGCCGGCCACCATTTGGCCAATTTTTCCGTAACCCCAGATGCCCAGTGTTTTGCCTTTCAAAACTGTACCCATGCCAAAGTTGGTCGGCATGGCGCTGGACTTAAGACCTGATTGTTGCCAAGCGCCATGTTTCAGGTTGCTGATGTACTGAGGCAGCCTGCGGGCAGCAGCCATGATCAAAGCCCATGTCAACTCAGCCGGTGCAACGGGTGAGCCAACGCCCTCTGCCACGGCCACGCCCCGCTCGGTACAGGCGGCCAAGTCAATGTGACCACCCACACGACCCGTCTGTGCAATCAATTTGAGGCGGGGCAACTTCTCGATCAAGGCCTTGTTCAGAGCGGTTCGCTCGCGAATCAGAACAATCACATCAGCGTCTTTTAGCCTGACAGACAGTTGTCCGATGCCCTTGATCGTGTTGGTGTAGACCTTGGCGGAATAGTTCTCGAGTTTGGAGGCGCACTCAAGTTTGCGGACGACATCTTGGTAGTCGTCAAGGATCACAATGTTCATGCCCGACATTGTGCCTTGTGAATCAAGGGATTTGAACGGCTGACAAGACAATGGCGCTGCCATTGTCTTGTGAATCAATGGCTTAATTGACGCATTTCGAGTGCTGCCAGCCGATCCAGTTCGGCGCAGACGTCGGCCATGCGGCCAGAGATCACCATTCGCCCTGAGGTTTGTGGTCCATCACCGGATTCACGGACCCTCAATACCTTGAGGCATGGGGTTTTGGGCACAGATGGCGTGACTTGGGTGACTGATGTGGGGCAACTGGCTGTTCTCGTGGCCCAACTGGGGTGAAGACGCCCCGATGACCGGGGCTTGGGTGACGATTTTGGGTGCTTAAAACCAGAGAAAGCCTTGAAAAAACCAGAAAGAGCAAGCAGAGCGATTCCCATGTGAAACCTTTCAAAAGCATGGAGGTTGGACACAGACAGGATTTCACAAGAGAGTCTTCGCGTTCAGGGCTGATCAACAGCGCCCGCCACCTGTACGCAAGACAAAATCTTTACATCAAGGCGCTGTTCCGGATCAAGCCCACTGCCAAGCCCTCGATGTCAAAGGGTTCACCCGGGTGAACATGGATCGTGGGGTAGTCGGGGTTTTCAGGGAGAAGCTCAATGCCACTGGCGGTTTTGTTGAGGCGTTTGACGGTGACTTCATCGCCCAACCGGGCAACCACAATTTGACCGCTGCGAACTTCTTTGGTGGATTTGACCGCCAAAAGATCACCGTCCATGATGCCGGCATCGCGCATGGACATGCCGCGTACTCGAAGCAGGTAGTCGGGTTGGGTCGAAAACAAGCTGCTCTCGATTTGGTAAGAACGGTCAACGTGCTCTTGGGCCAAGATGGGCGAACCCGCTGCAACCCGGCCCACCAAAGGCAGACAAAGTTGGCCCAACCCGGGCAAACTCAGGCTGAAAAGGTCGCTGTTGGCCCGTTGACTGCTGCGGTTGCTGCCTTTGAGACGAATACCGCGAGAAGTGCCGCTGACCAGTTCAATCGCACCTTTTCTGGCCAAGGCCTTGAGGTGTTCTTCGGCTGCATTGGCTGACTTGAAACCCAGAATGTTGGAGATTTCCGCACGCGTAGGAGGTGCGCCGGTATTGGCAATGGTGTTCTGGATGAGTTCCAGTATTTCTTGTTGCCGTGCGGTCAGTTTGGGGCTGTCAGTCATGGTGTTTCCTTGAATAGCTGTTTTTTCATCCAGTGACTGTATTTTTAACCAGCTTTTTGATGAATGCAAGCACTTTCAACAAAAAATTTCCATTGAGAGTCGACAGGCGGCACAAAACACCAAAGCCCCTGAACGGGGCTTTGAAGACAGGGTGCTGCGGCAGTTGCCGCATATCGCATATCGTGCAAGTCGGTTCAGGCCGCCAGCGCCCCGAAAACACGAGCGGTGATGTCTTCCACACTGCCGGTGCCGCTGATGGCACGGTATTTGGGCGCGATGCCTGTGTCGCTTCGTGCCCAAGTGGCGTAATAGTCCACCAAAGGGCGGGTCTGGGCGCTGTAAACATCCAAGCGTTTTTTGACCGTCTCTTCTTGGTCATCCGCACGTTGAACCAGAGGTTCACCCGTCACATCGTCCATGCCAGCCACTTTGGGCGGGTTGAACTTGACATGGTAAGTGCGGCCAGATGCTGGGTGTGAGCGTCGGCCGCTCATGCGTTCAATGATGGCGTCAAAAGGCACATCAATTTCAAGCACATAGTCCAGCTTCACGCCGGCGGCTTTCATGGCATCGGCCTGTGGAATGGTGCGGGGAAAACCGTCAAACAAAAAACCGTTGGCGCAGTCGCTTTGCGCGATGCGTTCTTTCACCAAGTTGATGATCAGGTCGTCGCTGACCAAACCACCGGATTCCATCACGGATTTGGCTTCCAAGCCCAATGGCGTTCCCGCTTTGACCGCAGCCCGTAGCATGTCACCGGTGGAAATTTGAGGGATGTTGAACTTCTGGCAAATGAATGTGGCTTGTGTGCCTTTGCCGGCGCCGGGTGCACCCAACAGAATCAGTCTCATGGGGAGGTCCTTGTCGTTTGTGGTTATTTTGGTCGGTCCGGCCAAAAGACCAGATCTATCTCTTTTTAAGAATATCACGCAATCCTCAAAGCTTGCTTACGAGCCGCTTCGGGTTCTGGGCTTGCAAAAACACCCGCCCATCAGCTCAGCAGTTGCCTGACGCGCTCGAGATCTTCTGGCGTATCGACACCGGGGCCGGGGGCTTGATCGGTCAAATGAACCGCAATGCCGTGGCCGTGCCACAGAGCGCGGAGCTGTTCCAGGGACTCCATGGTTTCCAAGGGTGCAGGCAGCAAATTTGGGAAAAGTGACAAAAAGCCTGACCGATAAGCGTAGATCCCGATGTGCCTCAAAGGGGCAGGGTGGGGCAAAGTTTGCATTGAACCGTCGGAGCTGCCATCTCGCCACCAGGGAATCGGTGCTCGGCTGAAATAAAGCGCCATCTGGCGGGCGTCCATCACCAACTTGACCACATTCGGGTTCATGAATTCTTGCAGCGAACCGATGGTGTGAGCCGCTGTGCTCATGCTTGCCTCAGGGCGTTGCGTCAGCAAAAAGGCGACTTCGTCGATCAGTTCTGGGCGGATCAATGGTTCATCGCCTTGCACATTGACCACCACATCGTCTGAACCCAGCCCCAGCAGTTGACAGGCCTCGGCCAATCGGTCGCTGCCGCTCAAGTGGTCTTGGCGTGTCAACAAAGCAGTCACCCCGTGCAACTGGCAGGCCTGCACGATGCGTGCATCGTCAGCAGCCACCACCACTTGTTTGGCTTGTGATTGGGCAGCGCGTTGCGCGACCCGAACCACCATGGGCAAGCCCGCAATGTCGGCCAACGGTTTGTTGGGCAGGCGACTCGAAGCCATGCGAGCCGGAATCACCACTGTGAAGGGCGACGTTGTTGGGCTTTTTTGCATGCTGATGCCTCAAAGCGGTGGGCGCAGGGCGGCCAATTTGTCGATTTCTTCGTCGCTCA
Source organism: Akkermansia muciniphila (assembly GCA_943331105.2). Lineage (GTDB taxonomy): Bacteria > Pseudomonadota > Gammaproteobacteria > Burkholderiales > Burkholderiaceae_C > Limnohabitans_A. Next base: position 26,867 of record CALQKH020000002.1, on the reverse strand, counting down.
AAGTGCGCGCTTCGTTTTCGAGCAAGATCGGTATGCCTTGACGAACCGGATAGGCCAAGCGGGCACTGCGCGAAAGCAATTCCTGACGCTCGAGGTCAAAATTGAGCGGGCCTTTGGTGACTGGGCAAACCAGCAATTCAAGCAATTTGATATCCATGGTGCAATGATAACGGGCGCGTCTCAGCGCTTTGGAAGAGCCCCCACCAACTGGTCAAGCGCTGACCAAAAGGCGCGCTCTGGTGTCAACTCCAAAGGGACAGCCAAGGCCAACGGCTGGTGTCGCCAAAGCTTGGCAGCGTCTTTTTCGGTGCAAAGCAAGGGATGTTGCAAGGGGGCTTTTGACCATGCGGCAAAGTCAAAGTGGTCCGGCAGCGGGGTGGTTTGGTGCAGGGTCAAACCCTTGTCGCGCAGCAAATTGAAAAACCCCTCGGGTCTGGCCAATCCGGCCAAGGCATCAACGGCTTGGCCCTTCAGGCTGTCCAGCGCCACCTGTTGCCCGTGGCCATCCACCGCCCAGTCCGCCAGCTGTCTTTGGGCTTGAAATCCACCCCCCAATTCGTTGATGCCTGTGTGCAGCAACAGGTCAACTTTTCGGGGCCAGGCCTCTCTCAAGGGGCCCGCAGGCAGCAACCAACCGTTGCCAATCCCGCGCTCGTCCATCACACAAACTTCAAGGTCTCGGGCCAAAGCCCAATGTTGCAAACCATCGTCGCAGATCAAGATGTCGGTTTCCGGGTGTGCTTGAAGCAAAGCCAGACCGACATCGGCGCGCTTGGGGCCGACCCAAACAGGCACGCCCGTCTTTTGGTGGATCAGCAGGGGTTCATCGCCCACTTCTGCGGCTGTGCTGTTTGGGAATACAGCGCGCGTTTCCTGCGTTTGTCGGCCGTGGCCCCGCGATACCACGCCGGGGTGCCAACCTTGGGCCAAAAGGTGCTGAACCATGGCCATGGTCAAAGGGGTTTTTCCTGCGCCACCGGCCACCACATTGCCCACCACCACCACTGGCACCGGCAAACGGACACTTTGAAACCAGCCGCGGCGGTACAAGCCTTGACGGATTGAAATCAAAACGGCGTAAAAAACCGACAAAGGCACGAGCAAACGGGCAAACCCATTGCGCGACTGCCACACCTTAGGCAAGTGCAGGAGCAACCAAGAGTTCAACAACACAGCCTCCCCGGCGCGTTTTGATCCACAAAGTGTGAAAATCTCAGGACAAGATGATCCATCTGGGATGAAGTGGCGAGAGGAGTAACGGACATGTTGGACTGGATTATCCGTGAACCCATGACTGCAGCGTGGATGAAAACACCCATGATTCGATGGACACCGCCCCGCTGTGGATAACTTTGTGAAAAACTTTTTTCAAGTGTGCAGTTTTGAGTACTCAGGTACAGCGCTGGAGGGTGAAATTCAAACCGATAAAATTAAAATTATTTATTAAATCAATGACTTGCATGAATTTTTTGAGACAACTTTTAAAAATCTGTTCAAACCCATCTACGCCCTTGGCTTGTGGAGTACTCTGCCAAGAGCCGCTTGATTTTTCAATTGAAATGTGTTGAAAACACCCAGCAAACCTCATCCCATGTCCGAAAACAACGATTTGACGCCGCGCGCATGGACAGTTTCTGCGCTGTGCCGCGCCGTTGCTGATTCTTTGGATGGTCAGTTCAATCCTGTCAGCGTGCGTGGCGAGATTTCGGGCTTTGCGCGCGCAGCCAGTGGGCATTGTTATTTTTCGATCAAGGACGACACGGGCCAAATCCGCTGCGCCATATTCCGACGTGCTGCCAGCTTGATGGACTTTGCCCCGCGTGACGGCGAATTGGTTGAGGTACGCGGGCGATTGGGGGTTTACGAGGCCCGGGGTGACCTGCAGTTGATCGTCGAGTCGATGGCGAGGGCCGGGCAGGGGGCTTTGTTTGAGCAGTTTTTGCGCCTCAAAGCCAAGCTCGAAGCCGAAGGCCTTTTTGATCCCGTCCACAAACGGGCTTTACCAGCCCAACCCCGTGCCATTGGGGTGGTGACATCGCTGGGCGCTGCCGCTTGGCACGATGTGATGACCGCTTTGCAGCGACGGGTTCCGCACATTCCGGTGTTGATGGCGCCAGCATGGGTTCAAGGACCTGGTGCAGCGGGCACGCTGGCGCAAGCTTTGTTGAACGTTTACGCCCTCACGGCCGAAGACAACCCGCTGTGTCCGCCGGTTGACGTCATTCTTTTGGTACGTGGCGGTGGTTCCATGGAAGACTTGTGGTCTTTCAATGACGAAAATCTGGCCCGCGTGATTGCGCAAAGCCCTGTGCCCTTGATATGCGGCGTGGGCCACGAAACCGATTTCACCATCGCCGACTTTGTGGCCGACGTGCGCGCCCCCACCCCAACCGCAGCGGCCGAGATGGCTGCGACCGATCGGAGCGTGAGCCTTGAAGCCTTGTCGGTGCTTGAGCACCGGTTGAACAGGGGTCTGCTGCGCCAGCAAGACCGTCAAGCGCAACGCTTGGACGCTGTGGCAGCCCGGTTGGGGCTGAGTTTGGTGCGCCAGCAAGAGCGCCAGAGTCAACGTCTGAGCGCCATCGCCACGCGATTGAGCCGACCACAAGCCCTGCTGGGCCAGCACACCCAGTGGCTGGACCGCTTGGCCGGTCGTTTGAACAGTGCAGTTCAAAGCCAATTGACAGGGCAAGCGCACCAATTGGACCGCTTGAATGACCGTTTAGGCTTCAACCGGGCTCAGCAGGTTCCTCAACGCGCCCAGCGTCTGGAGCGGGCCGCTTTGCGTTTGTCGTCGGTGGACCCCCACCGGGTGCTGGAGCGGGGTTACGCTTGGCTGAGCGACGACAACGGGCAGGCTTTGACCCATGCCGGGCAGTTTCAAGCGGGCCAAGCGGTTCGGGCGACTTTGGCGGATGGGGATGTGCCGCTGACCGTGACCCCTTGAGTTTTCGTTCAACAGTTAAGCCGTCGTGGGCCGAGGCCTGTGCACCTCATGAGGGAGTACCCAAAATCGGTGCCCAGGCCCCGGCCCACAATGGCTGTGGGTCATTGGGGCCCACTCGGCCAAGCCCATGTCTTTCAGATCACCATCCCTTCAGTGACCCTGAATACGGTAAGGGGCATCGCGCTCCCCTAAAATGCGTTTAGCATTTTTTCAACCCGCAACAACAAAAGGACCCCTCATGGAACACACCTTGCCCGCACTGCCTTATGCGATCGACGCTTTGGCCCCTCACTACAGCCAGGAAACCCTAGAGTTTCACCACGGCAAGCACCACAACGCCTATGTGGTGAACCTGAACAACCTGCAAAAAGGCACTGAATTCGAGAGCATGTCGCTCGAAGAGATCATCAAAAAATCCAGCGGCGGCGTGTACAACAACTCCGCCCAGATCTGGAACCACACCTTCTTCTGGAATTGCATGAAGCCCAATGGCGGCGGCGAGCCCACAGGCGCATTGGCCACAGCCATCAACACCAAGTTTGGCAGCTATGCCGCATTCAAAGAAGCCTTTGTCAAGAGCGCCGTGGGCAACTTCGGCTCCGGCTGGACTTGGCTGGTCAAGAAAGCCGACGGCTCGGTCGACATCGTCAACATGGGCGCAGCAGGCACGCCCCTGACAACAGGCGACACCGCCTTGCTCACGGTGGATGTGTGGGAACACGCTTACTACATCGACTACCGCAACATGCGCCCCAAGTTCGTCGAGACCTTCCTCGACAAGCTGGTGAACTGGTCGTTTGCCGAGAAGAACTTCGGCTGATCGACGCCATCCTCAATGCCAAAAGCCCGCTGATGCGGGCTTTTTGTTTTTTTCGCAGTGAGTTGTCGGACCTGACGGTGACGTTCTACCGTGAGGATCCGGCCCCACCCTGATCTCAGCGGAGCTCGACAATGCTCAGCGAATGTGCTCAGCGAATCATCATTCCGCCATCCGCCACCACGGTCTGCCCCGTGACGTAACGTCCCGCAGCACTCGCCAAAAACACCGCAATGCCGCCAATATCGTCCGGTTCACCCATGCGGCGCAAGGGCGTCTCGTTGTTGTATTTGGCGCTGAGCACCGGGTCTTCGTGCAGCGCCTTGGCAAAGTCCGTCTTGATCAATCCCGGAGCAATGCAATTGATGCGGATATTGTCCGGCCCCCATTCCACTGCCAAGTTGCGAGCCAACTGCATGTCAGCAGCCTTGGACAGGTTGTAAGCACCAATCACCGACGAGCCGTGCAGCCCGCCAATGGACGACACGATCACGATGGCGCCATCCTTTTGTGCCTTCATGTCGGGGTAGACCAGATTGCACAGCCAGGCATTCGACAACACGTTGTTGCGCATGACTTTGTCAAACACCTCGTCGCTCATGCCCATGGCAGGGCCGTAATAAGGGTTGGTGGCTGCATTGCAGACCAAAATATCCACGGGCCCCCATGTCTCACGGGTCTTGGTGATGAGGTTTTGCAGCTGTTCTTTGTTCGAAATGCTGGCTGCAACCGACATGGCCTCACCACCCGCGGCCAGGATCTCTTGAACCACCACCTCGCAAGCATCAAGCTTGCGGCTGGACACCACCACCTTGGCGCCCGCCTTGGCCAATTGGTGGGCGATGGACCGGCCAATGCCCCGACTGGAGCCCGTCACCACCGCCACTTTGCCTTGCAAATTGAACAACGACATGCCTGTTTCTCCTTGTTTGAATGTCTTGCAGTCTGCATCGAGGCGCTGCAGCTGTCTGTCTTGCGGGCGTCAGCCCTGCCACTGCGGCGGGGAATGGGCTGCGCCACAATCGGGTTTTTAAAAACTCATTTGAGGTCCAGGTGGAACAAGTCGATGCTGTCGTAATAGGAGCTGGCGTGATCGGCCTGGCTGTGGGTCGGGCGCTGGCGTTGTCTGGCCAAGAGGTGATGGTGCTCGAATCGGAAAACGCCATTGGCACGGGTACCAGCGCTCGCAACAGCGAAGTCATCCATGCCGGTATTTATTACCCGGCAGGTTCTCTCAAGGCGCGCTTGTGCGTACAAGGCAAACAAATGCTCTATGCCTACTGCGCCGAGAGAGGGGTGTCGCACAGTCAATTGGGCAAACTCATTGTGGCCACCCGCCCTGAGCAAGTTCAGGACTTGGACGGCATCATGCGCAAGGCCGCAGCCAACGGCGTATACGACCTGAAAAAACTCACTGCCACCGAGGCGATGGCTTTGGAGCCGGCCTTGGCCTGCGAGGCTGCTTTGCTCTCGCCCAGCTCGGGTGTGGTGGACAGCCACGGCCTGATGCTGGCCCTGCAAGGCGACATGGAAAACGCGGGTGGCCTGTTGGCGCTGGTGTCGCCAGTTCAGCACATTGGGCTGCACCAAGGCACGGCAAGCCACCCGATGCGGGTGCAAACGCAGGATGGCACACAGCTGGCTTGCCGGGTGTTGGTCAATGCGGCAGGTCTGCAGGCCGTGAATATGGCCCGCTGCATGGAAGGCCTGAACCCCGAATGGTTGCCCCAAGCGCATTACGCCAAAGGCAATTACTTCACTTTGTCGGGCAAAGCGCCGTTTTCTCGCCTGATCTACCCCGTGCCCGAAGCGGCCGGGCTGGGCGTGCACCTGACGCTCGACCTGGGAGGGCAAGCCAAGTTCGGGCCGGATGTGCAGTGGGTGACGGACCCGACCGACCTGCAAGTCGACCCCAGCCGGGGTGATGCTTTTTATGCCGAGGTGCGCAAGTATTGGCCAGGCCTGGCCGATGGGGCTTTGTTGCCCGGTTATGCCGGCATCAGGCCCAAGATCAGCGGCCCCTCTGAGGCTTCTGCCGATTTCATGATTCAAGGTCCTGCCGAGCATGGTGTGCCCGGCTTGGTGAACTTGTTGGGCATCGAGTCACCCGGTTTGACGAGTTCGCTGGCCATGGCGGCCGAAGTGGTCCGGCGCTTGTCTTGATCGGCCCCCAAAAGTCGCTTGCCACCTTCGGTGGCCATTCAGACCAGTGTGTACGAACGGTTGGGGATTCGGCTGGAACCAAAGCCTGTGGTGATCTGATGCTTCTTCGTGGAGTTTTTCCGCCCAGGGTATTGGCCTGAGCGGACTCGCCGATTTGGCGAGCGAAGCGAGTGATGAGGCGCATGCTCAAGCGCTCGGGCGCGTGTGTCAGGTTGGCTTTTGCCTTTTGGCGCGTTAAACGCTTCAGCCGATCTCTGCGATGAGTTCGATCTCGACGCAGGCCCCGAGCGGGATCTGTGCCACGCCAAAGGCGCTGCGCGCGTGCGCGCCGACCTTTGAGCTAAACACTTGGCCCAGCAACTCGCTGCAGCCGTTGGTCACCAAGTGCTGCTCGGTGAAATCGCCCGTTGAGTTGACCAGGCTCATGACTTTGACGATGCGGGTGACCTTGTTCAGGTCGCCCACTGCGGCGTGCAGCGTGCCCATCAGGTCAATGGCCACCGCACGAGCGGCCTGCTGGCCTTCGGCTGTGCTGATGTTTTTGCCCAGTTGACCCGCCCAGACTTGACCGCCTTTTTTGGCGATGTGGCCCGACAAGAACACCAAGTTGCCCGTTTGCACAAAGGGCACATAGGCCGCAGCGGGTACGGCCACGGGGGGCAATTCGATGTTCAGGGATTTCAGGGTGTCGTAAACGTTCATGGTCAACTTTCAGGAGGTGGGAATTTCAGGCGAGACGGTGTCTCAGAGGGGTGGTCGTTGAGTGTTTAAGGTTTGGGTTCAGTTCAAGGCATCCAATTCGGCTTCTTCAAAACCCGCTAGACGCCGCGCTGCCATGTTGAAGGGCGGGCGCAGTTTGGGTGCATCGTACTGTGCCATCAACTCGGCATAGTTGCGCACAGGGTCGAGGCCGCGTTCCTCGCAGAGGTGGCGGTACCAGCGGTTGCCGGCGGCCACATGACCGATTTCATCGTTCAAGATGATGTCCAAAATCTCGCCTGCCCGGTGGTCGCCCACGCTGACCAGCTTGTTTTTGACGCCCGGTGAGGCGTCCAGGCCCCGGGCTTCCATGGTGCGCGGCACGATGCCAATGCGGGCCAGGATGTCACCCTGCGTGCGCTCGGCCATGTCCCACAGGGTGTTGTGGGCCGGAAAATCGCCGTAGTCAAAACCCAGGCTGACCAAATGCTGGCGCAATAGGCTGAAGTGTTTGGCCTCCTCCTGGGCGATGCGCACCCAGTCGGTGTAAAAAGCATCGGGCATGCCTGCAAAGCGCCAGACCACGTCCAGCGCCAAATCAATGGCATTGAGCTCGATGTGTGCGATAGCGTGAACCAGCATGGCCCGGCCCTCAGAGGTGGCCATGGATTTGGCTTTGAGCTGGGTGTGCGGCACCAGCACAGGGCGGGCAGCGCGACCGGGGCCAGCAGAAGGGGCATTGAGGCTGTCTTGTGCACCCACGGGCAGGCTCAGGTCCAGCGCCAAAGTGGTTTGGGCTTTCAGGTTCGGGTCGGTTTGCGACCAAGGAATCAGGGCGGCAGAGCGCAGGGTGTGCATGGTGATCGTGGGCAGCGCCCACGGCAGGGTGTGGGCTTCCCTACAATTGTAGGTTTACAAGAAAACACAACCGACAGGAGACCGATATGGCCATTTACCAACTGGACGACCAAACCCCCGAACTCGCCGAGACGGCATGGGTGGCCGACAACGCGCAGGTCATGGGCGCGGTCAAGATTGCAGCTGATGCCAGTGTCTGGTTTGGCGTGACGGTGCGGGGTGATACCGAGACGATTGAGATAGGCGAGGGCAGCAACATCCAGGACGGCAGTGTGATGCACGCCGACCACGGCAAACCCATCAAGATCGGCAAGCACGTCACGGTGGGTCATATGGTCATGCTGCACGGCTGCACCATCGGCGATGAGTCGCTGATTGGCATTGGCGCGGTGGTGCTCAATGGCGCGAAGATCGGCAAGAACTGCCTGGTGGGCGCAGGTTCATTGGTGACTGAGGGCAAGGAGTTCCCGGATGGCTCCATGATCATGGGCACGCCGGCCAAGGTGGTGCGCGAACTCAGCCCCGAGCAGATCGAAAGCCTGCGCCAAAGCGCCAAGCATTACGTGGAAAACGCTCGGCGCTTCAAGGCGGGTCTGAAAAAAATCAGCTGACGATTCCGGTGATTTTTGTGCGGTGATTTTTTGGCCTGAACGAATACTTATTAACTTTTGAGGATCGGCCCCGTGGGGCTGTTGATTGCACTTTGTCCGAACTCCATAAATTCATTTTTGAAGGCCTGCCAGTGCGTGGCATGTTGGTGCGCCTGACCGATGCTTGGCAAGACATTCTGGCGCGCCGCGCCGCCAATTCTGAAACCGGCGCTTATCCCGCACCCGTGCGCCAGTTGTTGGGCGAGATGGCCGCAGCCGGCGTGCTGATGCAAGGCAACATCAAGTTCAATGGCGCGTTGGTGTTGCAGATTTTTGGTGATGGCCCGGTCAAGCTGGGTGTGGTTGAAGTGCAGCCCGACTTGAGCCTGCGGGCCACTTGCACCCAGGTGGGGGAGGTGGCCACAGATGCCACCCTGAGCCAAATGGTGAACGTGAACAACGGAGGGCGCTGCGCCATCACGTTGGATCCACAGGATCGCTTGCCCGGTCAGCAGCCTTATCAAGGCGTGGTGCCGCTGTTTGGTGATCGGGGGGAGAAGCTGGAGAACATCAGCGAGGTGCTGGAGCACTACATGCTGCAGTCCGAACAATTGGACACAGTGCTGGTGTTGGCGGCCGACGATAAGGTGGCGGCGGGTTTGCTGATCCAGCGCCTGCCCATCGAAGGTGAGGGCAATCTTGCCGGTAAAACCGATTCGCTCATGCGCGAGTCGGTACTGGGTTTGAGCGAAGACTTCAGTCGCATCTCGATTTTGACCAAGAGCCTCAAGCGTGAAGAGCTGCTGGGTTTGGATGCCGAAACGATTTTGCACCGTTTGTATTGGGAAGAGCCCTTGGCCCGGTTTGAACCGTTCATGGGCGAGACTGGCCCCCGCTTTGCCTGCCGATGCAACCGCGAACGCGTGGGCAACATGATTCGCAGCTTGGGCACCGAAGAGGTGGAAGGCATCATCGCCGAGCAGGGCCAAGTGGAAGTGGGCTGCGACTTTTGCGGTGCGCAATACCGCTTTGACCCGGTCGATGCAGCGGGTCTTTTTACCGGTCTGCCTGCCGACTTACCACCAGGCGCAGTGCACTGAGGCCAGCGCTCAGCCAGCACGTTTGGCCAGCAAGCCCGTGAACAATTTGTGCTCGCAGGCTGGATCGCTGCAGTCGTTGCATTGCCACACATCGCGCCCGCGGTTGATGTTGAATTGAGCGCTTTCCCGCTCTAGCCAAGCGGCGTCTGTTTGGCACGCCAAATCCAAAGCCAGCAAGGCGTTGCTCAGACGGTCAAGGCCTTTGCCGTAGATCACTGTGAAAGGGGCCTGTGTGTTGACCAGTGCTTGTCGCAAGCGTTTGTCTTCGCCATCCTGTTCAGGGCCAAGGCCAGGTAAATCCAATCCCATCAACAATGTGATGGTTTCAGGGCTTGGGTGGGGCGCAGGCTCTTGGGACTCCGAAATCACCCAATGGTCTTGGAGCCCACTGGCTTGCAAGGCGCTGATCAAAGCCCGGGCGAGCCAAGATTTGCCGCTTCCTTGAGCGCCCAGGATATCCACAGACCTGAGGGTCATCGTGACAGGTCAGCCAATACAGCTGATGTGGCCATCACTTGGCGACTTGAACGAAGACTTCGTTGGTTTTGACCATGCCCAGCTCATTTCGGGCACGTTCTTCGACCATGTTGAGGCCTTGTTTCAAGTCGGTGACCTCGGCGCTCAGTTGCTCCATCTTGAGCCGTGCTTCCTCGTTGGCCAGTTTTTGCTGGTCTAACTCTAGGCGCAAGGCGTTGACATGGGGCAAGCTGCCTTGCCCAAACCACAGCTGCACTTGAACAATTGCCAGCAAGGCAAATAGCACGGCAGGGATCAAGCGGTTGCCCATGGTGGAATCGTTTTAGCGCAAGTTGTAGAAAGCTGAACGGCCTGGGTACACGGCCACGTCGCCCAAGTCTTCTTCGATGCGCAGCAACTGGTTGTACTTGGCCATGCGGTCTGATCTGCTCATGGAGCCGGTTTTGATCTGACCGGCATTGAGGCCCACGGCGATGTCGGCAATGGTGCTGTCTTCGGTCTCGCCAGAGCGGTGAGAGATCACGGCGGTGTAACCAGCGCGTTTGGCCATCTCGATGGCGGCAAAGGTTTCAGTCAGAGTGCCGATCTGGTTGATCTTGATCAGGATCGAGTTGGCGATGCCTTTGTCGATGCCTTCTTTGAGGATCTTGGTGTTGGTCACGAACAGGTCGTCACCCACGATTTGCACGTTCTTGGCCAAGCGATCGGTCAGGATTTTCCAGCCGTCCCAATCGCCCTCGGCCATGCCGTCTTCGATGCTGATGATGGGGTACTTGTCACACCAGGTGGCCAGCATGTCGGTCCACTGTTCAGACGTCAGGCTGATGCCGCCTTCGCCAGCCAACACGTAGTGGCCGTCTTTGTAGAACTCGCTGGCCGCACAGTCCAGACCAATGGCGATCTGCTCGCCAGCGGTGTAACCGGCGGCGGCAATCGCGTCGAGCACCATTTGGATGGCCGCTTCGTGGCTGTCGATGTTGGGGGCAAAGCCGCCTTCGTCGCCCACGGCAATGCTCATGCCCTTGTCGTGGATGATTTTCTTCAGGGCATGGAACACCTCAGCGCCCCAGCGCACAGCCTCGCGGAACGACGGTGCGCCCACGGGGATGATCATGAACTCTTGCAAGTCCAGGTTGTTGTTGGCGTGTGCGCCACCGTTGATGACGTTCATCATGGGGACGGGCATTTGGTTGGCGTTCATGCCGCCAAAGTAGCGGTACAGGGGCAGGCCGGACTCTTCGGCCGCAGCGCGGGCTACGGCCATGGACACGGCCAACATGGCGTTGGCACCCAGGCGGCTCTTGTTGTCGGTGCCGTCCAAGTCGATCAGGGTGCGGTCTAAAAAGGCTTGCTCGGAGGCGTCCAGACCCAGTACGGCTTCACTGATTTCAGTGTTGATGTGTTCCACAGCTTTGAGCACGCCTTTACCCAAGTAGCGGGTTTTGTCGCCGTCGCGCAGTTCGATCGCTTCGCGGCTGCCGGTGGATGCGCCCGACGGGACAGCAGCGCGGCCCATGACGCCAGACTCCAGCAACACGTCGCATTCGACGGTGGGGTTGCCACGGCTGTCGAGGATTTCACGGCCGACGATATCAACGATTGCACTCATTTTTGAACTCTCTCAATTTAAAAATAAAACGGGTTTACAAAGCCAGTGGCTCAAACGCCTTCAACGGCCACCATGCGCATGATGGCTGCGCCTTCTCGGGCTTCACGGGCTTTGAGGTATTCGGGCAGTTCGTAAAAAGCCTTGGCGGCTTCAAAAGAGGTGAACTTCAGGACGACGATGCGCTCGGGTGCCCAGTCGCCCTCGAGCACCTGGACTTGACCGCCGCGAACGCAGACTTCAGCACCGGCGGTTTTCATGGCGGCGGTGGACCATTTTTTGTATTCTTCGTACTGCACCGGGTTGGTCACCTGAACGTGGGCAATGATGTAGCCGCTCATGAAAAGTCTTCCTCTAAAAATGGGTTCTTTTTGGTGACGGCATCGAGCTGAACCAAGGTTTCCAGCAAGGCGCGCATTTTGCCCAGCGGCACCGCATTGGGGCCGTCTGACCAAGCCTCTTGAGGCTTGGGGTGGGTTTCCATGAAGAGACCCGCCACACCTGCGGCCACGCCTGCACGTGCCAGCACTGGGACCATCTCACGGGCACCGCCGCTGCTGGTGCCCTGACCGCCCGGCTTTTGCACCGAGTGGGTCACGTCAAACACCACGGGGGCGCCTGTTTTGCGCATTTCGGCCAAGCTGGTCATGTCGGCCACCAGGTTGTTGTAGCCAAAGCTCACACCGCGCTCGCAGGCCAAAAAGTTGTCCTCTGGTAAACCCGCTTCACGCGCTGCGCTGCGGGCTTTGTCGATGACGTTTTTCATGTCCCAAGGGGCTAAAAACTGGCCCTTCTTGATGTTGACCGGTCTGCCCGACTGGGCCACTGCGCGGATGAAGTCGGTTTGTCGGCACAAAAACGCGGGGGTCTGCAACACGTCAACCACGCTGGCCACGGTCTTGACCTGAGATTCGTCATGCACATCGGTGAGGATAGGCACGCCGATTTGGCGACGCACTTCGTCCAAAATTTTGAGGCCAACGTCGATGCCCACGCCGCGCTGTGTGTTGCCAGAAGACCGGTTGGCTTTGTCGAACGAGCCTTTGTAAATGAAGGGGATGCCCAATGCCGTGCAGGTCTCTTTGAGGCGACCAGCCACCTCAATGGACATCTCCAGACCTTCGATGGAGCAGGTGCCTGCAATCAAAAAGAACGGGTGGTTCAGGCCGACGTCGAATCCGCAGAGTTTCATGGCGTGCTCCTGTGCGTTGGGTTGAATCAGGCGGCTGCCTTGTGTTCGACAGACGCTTTGACGAATGCATTGAACAGGGGGTGGCCATCCCAGGGCGTGGACTTGAATTCGGGGTGAAACTGCACGCCCACATACCAGGGGTGCACGTTTTGTGGCAACTCAACGATTTCTGTCAGTTGCTCGCGCTGGGTCAAGGCCGAGATCACCAAGCCTGCTTTGCGCAAGTCGTTCAGGTAATTCACGTTGGCTTCATAGCGGTGGCGGTGGCGCTCAGTGACCACGTCGCCGTAAATTTGGTGGGCCAGTGTGCCTTTGGCGACGTCCGAACTTTGTGCGCCCAGGCGCATGGTGCCGCCCAAGTCGGAGTTGGCATCGCGCACCTGGATGGAGCCATCGGCATCTTTCCACTCGTTGATCAGGGCAATCACGGGAAAGGGCGTTTCGGGTTCAAATTCGGTGCTGTTGGCGTCCTTCATGCCGGCCACATGGCGGGCGTATTCGATGGTGGCCACTTGCATGCCCAAGCAAATCCCCAAATAGGGCAGCTTGTGGGTCCGTGCAAATTGTGCGGTTTCGATCTTGCCTTCGACACCGCGTTTGCCAAAGCCGCCAGGCACCAAGATGCCGTCGTAACGGGCCAAGCTGGCCACGGTCTCTGGGGTGATGGTTTCGGAGTCAATGTGTTCGATTTTGACGCGCACATGGTTGCGCATGCCTGCGTGGCGCAGTGCCTCGTTGACCGATTTGTAGCTGTCTGACAGCTCCACATACTTGCCAACCATGGCGATCGTGACTTCACCTTGGGGGTGTTCGGTGTCGTGAACCAGATCGTCCCAGCGCTTGAGGTTGGCGGGCTGGGTGTTCAGACGCAGCTTGTCGCAAATCAAACCGTCCAAGCCTTGTTCATGCAGCACGCGGGGCACTTTGTAGATGGTGTCCACGTCGGGCATGGAGATCACGCCCCAGCTTTGCACGTTGGTGAACAGGGAAATCTTGTCGCGTTCGTCGTCCGGGATGTAGCGGTCGGCGCGGCAGAGCAGCGCATCAGGCTGGATACCGATTTCACGCAATTTTTGTACCGTATGCTGGGTGGGTTTGGTCTTGAGTTCGCCGGCTGCCGCGATCCAGGGCACATAAGTCAGGTGCACAAAGGCCGAGTTGTTGGGCCCCATGCGCAAGCTGAGTTGGCGCACGGCCTCTAAGAAGGGCAGCGATTCGATGTCGCCCACGGTGCCGCCGATCTCCACAATGGCCACATCGACCGCTTCGGGGGTTCCAAAACCAGCACCCCGTTTGACAAAGTCTTGAATTTCGTTGGTGACGTGAGGGATGACCTGCACGGTCTTGCCCAAGTAATCGCCACGGCGTTCTTTCTCGAGCACGCTTTTGTAAATCTGGCCCGTGGTGAAGTTGTTGGCTTTCTTCATCCGGGTGTTGATGAAGCGCTCATAGTGTCCCAAATCAAGGTCAGTTTCCGCGCCGTCGTCGGTCACAAAAACCTCGCCATGTTGGATCGGCGACATGGTGCCGGGGTCCACATTGAGGTAGGGGTCGAGCTTGATGAGGGTGACAGACAGGCCGCGCGATTCAAGGAGGGCGGCGAGCGATGCGGAGGCGATTCCCTTGCCCAGGGAAGACACCACACCGCCGGTGACGAAGACAAATTTGGTCATGTCCAAGACGGGAGCATTCAGCTCCCGGTAGGTGGAAATCGTGATTATAGACAGTCACGTCTGCTACATTTCTGGGCATGAGCACATTGGCTGGAAAACACATCGTTCTGGGCTTGTCCGGCGGCATCGCGGCCTTCAAGTCGGCTGAACTTTGCCGCGCCTTGGTCAAGGCAGGCGTCACGGTGCAGGTGGTGATGACCCAAGCGGCCGAGCAGTTCATGACGGCAGTCACCCTGCAGGCTTTGTCGGGCCGGCCTGTTTACACCTCACAGTGGGACCCGCGCGAGGCCAACAACATGGCGCACATCAACCTGAGCCGCGAAGCCGATGCGATTGTGGTGGCCCCGGCCAGTGCCGACTTCATGGCCAAACTCCTGCACGGCGGCGCGGATGAACTTTTGAGTCTGATGTGTCTGGCCCGTCCGCTTGACAAGGTGCCGCTCATCGTGGCCCCGGCCATGAACCGCGAAATGTGGTCCAACCCGGCCACTCAGCGCAATGTGGCGCAGCTCAAATCCGACGGCATCCATGTGCTGGACGTGGGGCAGGGCGATCAGGCTTGCGGCGAGACGGGCGACGGGCGCATGCTTGAAGCCCATGAAATTCTGGAAGATTTAGAGGCATTTTTCGCCCCCAAACGGATGGCGGGTCGGGCTGTGTTGGTCACGGCTGGTCCCACTTATGAGGCGATTGACCCGGTGCGCGGTATTACCAATTTGTCGAGCGGCAAGATGGGTTTTGCCATTGCGCGTGCAGCCCGAATGGCGGGGGGCGATGTGACCTTGATCGCTGGCCCGGTGAACTTGGAAACGCCCCGTGGGGTCAAGCGCGTGAACGTGCGCTCTGCCCGAGACATGTTGCTGGCGGTGCAGGCCCATTTACCTGCACAAGGCGTTTTCGTGGCCACTGCCGCCGTGGCGGACTGGCGTCCGGCCAACTCGGCCGATCAAAAAATCAAGAAAGACGGCTCGGGTCTGACGCCTGAGCTGAGCTTTGTGGAGAACCCCGACATTTTGGCGACCGTGGCCCAGTCGCCCGCGGCGCAAAAGGGCGATCTGTTTTGTGTGGGTTTTGCCGCCGAAAGCCACGATTTGCTGGCGCACGCCACGGCCAAGCGCTTGCGCAAAGGGGTGCCTTTGCTGGTGGGCAATATCGGCCCAGCCACCTTTGGCCAAGACGACAACGCCTTGCTCTTGGTGGACGCGACTGGGGCCAGGGAATTGCCGCACGCCAGCAAGCAGGTTTTGGCGGTTCAGCTCATGGAAGACATTGCCCGGCGTCTGGGCTCACAACAGGGATGACCATGGACATTGATGTCAAGATTCTGGATGCGCGAATTGCCGCCCAAATGCCGACTTACGCGACCCCGGGCAGCGCGGGCCTTGACTTGCGCGCCTGCCTGGATGCGCCGCTGACTTTGGCACCCAATGCTTGGCAGTTGGTACCCACAGGTATGGCGATCCACCTGAAGGATCCAGGCTATGCAGCCATGTTGCTGCCTCGTTCAGGCTTGGGACACAAGCACGGGATCGTGTTGGGCAATTTGGTGGGCTTGATCGACAGCGATTACCAAGGCCAACTGATGGTCAGCTGCTGGAACCGCAGTGAGGTTGCATTCACCATTGAACCGATGGAACGCATCGCTCAGATGGTGATTGTTCCGGTGGTACAGGCCACGTTCAAGGTGGTCAATGAGTTTGACTCACCCAGCGAACGCGGTGAGGGTGGTTACGGCTCTACCGGCAAAAAATAAGCAGGCCCCTTCACAGCTCAGTGAAGGGTTGGCCCCGTGGGTAGACCTTCGTCACCTACTTCAATTTTGAAAAACCCCGTGCCGCAGCTGCCGGTGCCCACTTCTGCTTCGGTCGGCTCACGAACCGATTCCACTTTCAGGTGCAAACGCAGTGCAATGCCCGACAGCGGGTGGTTGCCGTCGAGCACCACATGCTCGGGGTAGATCTCGGTCACGGTGTAAAGCACGTTGCGCGGCGCGTCGGGGTGACAGCCTTGGGGCAGGGCCGTGCCTTCGATGGTGAGGCCAGGTTCCAGGCCGGGTGGAAAAAGGGCGAGCGGCTCCAAGAAAAGCAGCTCTTCGTTGAAGTCGCCAAAGGCGTCTTCGGGCTCGAGGTGCAGGTCGACCTTGGCGCCTTTTTCGTGGCCTTGCAGGGCTTCTTCGATTTTGGGGAGCAGGTCGTGGCCGCCAATGAAAAATTCAACCGGTTCGTCCAGGGTGTCCAGAACTTCGCCCAGCGTGTCTTTGAGTGTCCAGGTCAGTGCGACCACAGAAGGTGTCTTGATTTCCATACGACAATTGTCGCAGTTTGGCAGCCTGTTTTGGGCCGCTTTGTCTTTGAGCACAGGTCTTTTGGCCTTTGCAACTGAATCACACCGATGAACACAGCACAACCCTTGGCCCTGCTTGGCGGCCTGAGCCCCACCCAATTCATGAAGCGTTATTGGCAAAAAAAGCCCTTGCTGGTGCGCAATGCCATTCCGGGCTTTGTCCCGTGTGTGGGGCGCAACGACTTGGTGGCTTTGGCGGGCGAGGAAGGCGTGGAGTCTCGTTTGATCGTGGATTCGCCCAAAGGCTGGAAGATGAAGCACGGCCCATTCCCGAAGCGCAGCCTGCCGCCATTTAGCCAAAAGAAGTGGACTTTTCTGGTGCAAGGGGTGGATATGCACCACGATGGCGTTCATGCCTTGATGCAGCAGTTCCGCTTTGTGCCCGACGCGCGCTTGGACGATGTGATGATCAGTTACGCCAGCGACGGCGGCGGTGTGGGGCCGCACTTTGACAGCTATGACGTTTTCTTGCTGCAAGCGCATGGGCAGCGGCGCTGGCGAATTGGTCAACAAAAAGATCTGAGCCTGCAAGAAGGCGTTCCGCTCAAGATCTTGCAAAACTTTGAAGCTGAGGAAGAGTTCGTGCTCAACCCCGGTGACATGCTTTACCTGCCCCCAAAATACGCGCACGATGGCGTGGCCGAGGGCGAGTGCATGACATGGTCTATTGGCTTTCGGGCGCCGCAAGAGGGCGAGTTGGCGCGCGAATTGTTGATGGGTTTGGCCGACGAGGCGTTTGAAGCTTTGGGTTCTGGGCTTTACCGAGACCCGAAACAACCGGCGGTGATGACACCTGCGGCGATTCCGTCGCCATTGGCTGGCTTTGCACGTCAAGTGATCGACAAAGCACTTCAAGATTCACGATTGTTGGACAGTTTGCTGGGCGAATACTTGACCGAGCCCAAAGCGCAGGTGTGGTTCGAGAGTTCGGAGGCAGTTGTCGATCTGTCTGGCGGGGTGCAACTCGATCGGCGCACCAAAATGATGTACGACGCTCAGCATGTGTTCATCAACGGCGAGTCTTTCAGGGTGGGGGGGCGCGATGCTCGTGTCTTAAGACTTTTGGCAGACGATCGGCGCATTTCCGGTTCGAAATTCAAGACTTTGAGCGCAAATGCGCAAACTGCGCTTTGCGACTGGGCCTCTGAGGGGTGGTTGCACATGCTCTGATCATGCCTTTTGGCTGCTCCTTGTCTTGCTTTTCTGACTTGTCAAGCAATGGCCTGCACGAACTAGGGAAAACGCTATAATCACAGGCTAGGTACAAAAGAGCTCGAGTGCTTTTGACCTGGTTTGGATGGCATGCCAGCCATCTGAGCAATTTCCGGAAATTGTTTTCTCATTCTTATCTTAGGAAAATCAAAATGAACAAGTCTCTCGTTCTGGCTGCCATCATCGCTGCTGCTGCTCTGTCCGCTTGCGGCAAAAAAGAAGAAGCCGCTGCACCTGCTGCACCTGCACCCGTTGCTGCACCTGCACCAGCACCTGCTGATGCCGCTCCTGCTGCTGCTCCAGCCGCAGCCCCAGCTGCTGACGCAGCAGCCGCCACACCTGCTGCTGCTCCAGCCGCTGCTCCAGCTGCCCCAGCCGCTAAGTAATGCGCCAACTGCCCTGGTGCAAACTGGGGCGGCCGACAAAAAACCCCGCATTGCGGGGTTTTTTGTGGGCTCAAATTTTTTACCGCAGTTCTGTGGCGAGTAATTTGAGGATTCGCTCGGCCTCTGCCGATTGCTCCGGTTGACCGTTGGCGTTCAGCACACGAATCACGGTTTGGTCGGAAGTGCTTGCGCTCAAGCTGATGCCGTATTTGGCCAAAACGCGTTGCTCTTTTTTGCTGCTGAAAAGCCTAGAGATCAAGCCGGTCTCTGGTTTGGCGCTTTCCGGTGCCACATAGCGCACAAAGTAGCGCCCGGCAGCCATGTCGCGATCTTCAACGGTGAAGCCACTGCGGTCGAGGGCGACGCCTGTGCGGCGCCAAGCCCTGTCGAGGGCTTCGTTCAGGGTGATGGTGGGTTGGCCGCCAACCATGACCACAGGGAACCCTGCTGGTGCTTTCGAGGCAGTGACTGCAGCACTACTGGCTTCTTGAGGCGAAGTGCCCAATTTGACCATGAGGCGACGCAGAAATTCAATTTCCAGTTCGGGATCGCTGGGACGGGCTTGCCAAATGGTGCGGTCCTTTTGTGCCGTGGCGTAGTTCTCGACCATGCCACGGTGGCTGATGTAGATCTCCACTTCGCCCTTGGCATTGCGCTCAACCCGCGTTCTGTATCTGTCGCGTTCGCCAGTTGAATACAGCGAATCCAACACCCTTCCAAGCGTTTTGCGGATGAAGTCTTGTGGCAATTTGGCCCGGTTTTCCGCCCAGTCGGTCTCCATGATGCCCAGCTCGGGCGAGTCGGTGGTCAGTGGAAAGCCATTGGTTGTCCAAAATTCACGCAAGGCGGGCCAGACTTGGTCTGCAGGCATGGCCACGACCAGCCAGCGTTGGTCGCCTTGGCGTTCCATTTTCACTTTGCCCAAGGTGTTCGTGGCCGTGCCTGCATCTGCCACACGGCTGCTGGCACTTTGAAACCCAGCGGCAGTGGCCGATGTGCTTTCAAAAGCAAACCGGGACTCTCTTCGCAGTTGTGACAAGTCGGGAGGGATTTCCAAGGTGGGCGCTCTGACGGCACTCTTGTAGTCGATCTTGTCCTCTTTCAATATGGAGCAGGCGCTGAGTGAGGCGGTGATGGCCAACACGGTGAGCGAGCGTTGAAAAGGGAAACGGGCCAATGAGGCAATGGTGGCGTTTTTCACAAACATCCTTGGGGTTGATCAGATCAGTCTGCTCGCTTTGAGGGCGGCTTCAACCAGAGGTTGCAAAGGGGCAGACAACTCGGTCATAGGCAGGCGAAGCTTGGGGCCGCAAAGCCCCATGCGCTGCATGGCCCATTTGACCGGTATGGGGTTGGCTTCGACAAACAGGTTTTTGTGCACGGGCAACAGCTGAAACTGGATGCGCATGGCTTCTTGGACCTTGCCTTGCGTGGCTGCAACGCACAGTTCATGCATCAAGCGGGGGGCTACGTTGGCGGTCACGCTGATGTTGCCGGCACCGCCGCACAACATGAGCGCTACTGCCGTGGCATCGTCGCCGGAAAAAACCGAAAACGATTTGGGCACATCGCGAATCAGCCACTGGGCACGTTCGATGTTGCTGGTGGCTTCTTTGATGCCGATGATGCCGGGCACTTGAGCCAAGCGCAGGACGGTCTCGTGCTGCAGATCGGCCACGGTGCGACCGGGCACGTTGTAGAGAATCACGGGCAGTCCGGGTACCGCCTCGGCAATGGCTTTGAAGTGCTGGTAAAGGCCTTCTTGGGTTGGCTTGTTGTAGTAGGGCACCACTTGCAGCTGGGCGTCGGCGCCAACTTTTTGGGCAAATTTGGCCAATTCAATGGCTTCGGCGGTGGAGTTGGCGCCGCAACCCGCGATGATGGGGATGCGTTTGGCAGCTTGCTCAACCGAGACGCGGATGATCTCGCAGTGTTCATCCACAGTGACAGTGGGTGATTCGCCTGAGGTACCCACCACCACGATGGCGTCAGTGCCTTCGGCGATGTGCCAGTCGATCAGCTTTCGCAAAGTGGCGTAGTCCACTTGACCGTCTTCGAGCATGGGGGTAACAAGGGCAGGAATACTGCCACGGATGGGGCGAGAGTCGGTGGTCATGTCAGGCATTTCTGAACAAGAAAAGAGATCATTCTAACGAGTGCAAAGCACCTTCATCCTGAGTAGCCTCTGGTGTTTCAAGCCTTGCGCAACAGCCATCGACTGGCACCGTCCGCCGCCTTTGGCCGGACAGCAACGATCCGCTGTACAAACCGATCGGGCGATGACTCAAATCCATCCTCGTAGGCCACGGTGCGCAAGCTTTGGGTGGCGCTGAGCAACTCACCGTGTTGCAGCAAGAAGTCTGGCCGAGAGGGCTTGCCGACGGTTTCGTTGCCTGCTGCAAAGGTCTCGTAAACCAAGACGCCGCCAGGCCCGAGGCTTTCTACGATGACCGGCAGCAAGGGGCGCCACAGGTAATTTGTCACCACCACAGCGCCAAATGTTTGACCAGAAAAGGGCCAAGGCCCGTTTTCAATGTCGGCGCAGGTGACTTGACCATGCACTTGTGCCAAAGCCAAAGCGTCTGGATTGCGGTCCACGCCCTGCACGGTGTGCCCTTGCGCGGTCAGCCAACGCATGTGGCGACCGGCACCGCATGCCACATCCAAGACAAGACTTTGAGGTGCAATCAGGTGGGCCCAGCGTTGCAGCCAAGCGGAGGGGTTTTCGGTGCCATGCATGGTGTGTGCTGGGGTAGGTTAAAAGCAAGACCACAATTGTTCGGACAACATGATCACCACATCGGGTTGGGTGTAGAGCCAAAAGCCGAGCGCCAGACCCAAAGCGCCAAGCCCAATGAGGGTGTGGCGTGTGCTCATGCGGGCAAAGGTGCTTTGCGCACGATGGGGCTTTCACGCACGGGCAGGTTCACCAAGGCTGCAAAAACCCCCAAGGCGATCGCCAAATACCAAACGATGTTGTAGCTGCCGGTCTTGTCATACAGATAGCCGCCCAACCAAACCCCCATGAAAGAGCCAATTTGGTGGCTAAAAAAGATGAAGCCGCTGAGCATGGACAAGTGGGCCACCCCAAAAATTTGGGCCACCGCCGCATTGGTGGGGGGCACCGTGGACAACCACAACAAACCCATCACCGCCGAGAAAATATAAACACTGGTGGGCGTGAGTGGGGCCAGCAAAAACACCACAATCGCCACCGAACGGGCCGCATAAATGAGGGCCAAGATGTTTTTCTTGGGCATTTTTTGACCCAAACTGCCGGCAATGTAAGTGCCGAAGACGTTGAACAAGCCGATCAAAGCCAGGGCGTAACTGGCCACTTGGGGCGCCAAGCCGTGGTCCTTTAAATAGCTGGGCATGTGCACGCCTATGAAAACGACTTGGAAACCACAAACAAAATAACCGGCCATCAGCAACTGAAAGCTGGGGTACTTGAAGGCTTCTTTGAGCGCTTGGGCAATGGTCTGGTCGCGCTGAATTTGACCTGGTGCGCTCAGGGCAGGCTCGCGCAGCCCCCATGCGAGTGGCACGATCAGCAGCGCTGCTGCAGCCAAAATCACCAAAGCGGTTTGCCAGCCGGCTTGGCTGATCAGCAAACCTTCGACAGGAACCATCAAAAATTGACCAAAACTGCCCGCCGCAGCCGCTACGCCCATGGCCCATGAACGCCGGTCGGCGGGAACGTTGCGGCCAATGACGCCATAAATCACGGCATAGGTGGTGCCCGCTTGGGCTGTGCCAATGATCACCCCGGTGAACAAGGCGAACACCCATGGGTCTGTGGCCCAGGCCATGCCCAAAAGGCCCGTGCTGTAGATCACTGCACCCAGTGCAATCACCCTGAAGGCACCGAACTTGTCGGCCACCATGCCGGCAAAAATGCCGACAAAGCCCCAGGACAAGTTTTGGATGGCCATGGCAAAACCAAATTCTTGGCGGCCCCAGCCTTGGGCTTGGGTAATGGGTTGCAACCAAAGGCCAAAACCATGCCGAATGCCCATGGACAAAGTGACGATCGCGGCGCCGCAGATCAGCACTTGGGTCAATGAAAGGGGTTTGTGTTGCATCGTGAGACTTTAACCAATCATGGGCAAAAAAATTGTCACTGGGGTACGTTCAGCGCGTAGAAGTCACAAATGGCCTGCCAAGCTTGCTCCGGGGTGTCCACGTAATGGAACAGATCGAGGTCACTCGGTGAGATCGTGCCCTCTTCAATCAGCACATCCA
The DNA here is from genome assembly GCA_943331105.2 of Akkermansia muciniphila. Taxonomy (GTDB): domain Bacteria; phylum Pseudomonadota; class Gammaproteobacteria; order Burkholderiales; family Burkholderiaceae_C; genus Limnohabitans_A. The sequence continues at coordinate 4,559 of CALQKH020000002.1, read as the reverse complement.
CATTGATCAGGCTTTTCCAGAAAGTGGTTCCAAAAAGCAAGATGGGCACTGGCCGTGCTTTGCGGGTTTGTACGAGCGTCATCACTTCAAACAACTCGTCCAGTGTGCCAAATCCACCAGGAAACGCCACCAAAGCTTTGGCCCGCATCATGAAATGCATCTTACGCAGGGCGAAGTAATGGAACTTGAAGCTCAATTCGGGGGTGACGAAACGGTTGGGGTGTTGCTCGTGGGGCAATGCAATGTTCAGCGCCACTGACAGTGCCCCTGCTTCTTGCGCGCCTCTGTTGGCCGCTTCCATGATGCCCGGTCCGCCGCCCGTGCAAATGAACAACTGTTCTGCCTGGGGCAAACATGAGCACGAGCGGGCCACCAGCTGAGCAAAGAGGCGGGCGTTCTCGTAGTGTTCTGCGTTGCGCACCAAAGCCTCGGCTTTGGCGATGTCTTGTTCATGGCCGCTTTGCTGCGCGATTTGGAGTTGGGCTTGGGCTTCCATCCGGTCGACAAAGCGGGCGCTGCCAAACACCACCACGGTGTGTTCGATGCCCGCTTCGGCCTGGGCCAAATCGGGTTTGAGCATTTCAAGCTGAAAGCGAATGCCCCGGGTTTCGCGGCGCAGCAAAAACTCGGGGTCGGCAAAGGCAAGGCGGTGCGCCTCGGGCTCCAGCCAGTCGCTGCTTTTGGCCTCGGCCTGCAAGTCGGCCCAAGCATGAGGGAGAGAGGGTTCTTTGAGGTTTTGAGTGCTTTGCATGGGGCTCATTGTGCATGGGCCAAAAGATGTGCCATGTTCCATGAAAAAAGCCCCTTGCGGGGCTTTCATCGGGCGATGTCTGAACTTCTCAGACGCGTTTGCGGTATTCGCCTGTTCGGGTGTCGATTTCGATCTTGTCGCCTTGGCTCACAAACAAAGGCACTGGCACTTCCATGCCGGTGGCGATCTTGGCAGGCTTGAGCACTTTGCCGGAGGTGTCGCCTTTGACGGCGGGTTCGGTCCAGGTGATCTCGCGCACCACGCTGGTGGGCAACTCGACCGAGATGGCTTTTTCGTTGTAGAAGACCACTTCGAGTTCCATGCCGTCTTCGAGGTAGTTCAAAGCGTCACCCATGTTGGTGGCTTCGACTTCGTACTGGTTGAAGTCGGTGTCCATGCAAACATACATCGGGTCTGCGAAATACGAGTAGGTGCAGTCTTTCTTGTCCAGGATGACTTGGTCCATTTTGTCGTCGGCGCGAAACACGACTTCGGTGCCGAAGTTGGCGATCAAGCTTTTGAGCTTCATGCGCACAGTGGATGAGCCGCGGCCGCCGCGTTGGTATTCGGTGCGCAGGACGACCATGGGGTCTTTGCCATGCATGATGACGTTGCCGACGCGGATTTCTTGAGCGGTTTTCATAGGAATTGAGTCTGAAATGAAAGGGGTATGGCTCGGAGCCAAGCCCACTATTCTAACCTGTAGGGGCTGCTTTTGGGTTGAAGATGCGCACAGGCGCTCATTCCCGCGCCGTCAGGCCTTGGGTCAGAGCGCCCAACGCTATGCCGCCCAAGGCCCACAAGATGTCGGTGTTGCCGGTACCCAAAGCTGCAATGGCAGGACCTGGGCAAACCCCGCTCAGCCCCCAGCCCACGCCAAAAATGGCCGAGCCGATGACCGTCTGGCGGTTCCAGCTGGCAGGCTGGGTGAGAAACTGCCCCCCAAGCAATGGGCGACTGAACCATCGCGGAAAGCCCTTGTAAGCCAACATGGCCAGGCCAGCAGCGCCACCCATCACCAACATGAGCCCCCAGTCCTTGAACTGTAAAAAGCCCATGACGACTTCGGGCTGCACCATGGTGGCCAGCGAAAGGCCAAAGCCAAACAAGGCGCCTGCCAGCAGGGTGACCAGCGCTTTGGGCAAAGTGAGCGTGTGGGCTTGAATGTGGGGGGTGTTCATGCCAGACCTTTCGTGGTGATGGCCATCAGGTTGGCGGTCAAAAAGGCGGTGGCCATGAAAGTGAGCACCGCGCCCAGCGAAGGCAGTTGCAACGCACCCAGCCCACAAATGCCATGGCCCGACGTGCAGCCGTTGCCCAAACGCGCCCCATAGCCGACCAGAAACCCGCCGATCAGCAACTGCCAGGCTGGCACGCTGGTGTGCTGGGCTTCGCCGCCTGCCAGCGCAAAGCGCCAAACCAGCGCCCCCAGCACCACACCCAGGGCATAAACCAAGCGCCAATGGCGGGTATTGATGAAACGGGCCTGCTGAAAAAACGCCCTTGGGGTCACAAAAGACCAACTGCTGGAAAAGACGGAACTCATGCCGCCGACCCAGCCGTTGCACAGATAAAGCAGCGCCACGCCAGCGCCAATGGTCAGGCCGCCCAGCAGGTAGTGCTGCCAGCCGAGGGGGAAGAGGGCTTCAATCGAAATCATGCGTCAGATTATCCCTGCAGCGGGTATCAAGGTTTCGATGTCTGCGCTTGGACAAAGGCCATGAGTTGGACGTGCAAGGCGTTTTGTAGGCGCAGTCTGGCGCGAGTGGCTGTGGCGCAGGCAGACCAAGTCTCCAGAGTCTCGGCGCTCAAGCTGGGCCAAGCTGTGTTTTCAATGCCGTTCCAAACCCGGTGCGCCAGCCTCAGACTCTGTGGCGCCTCCAGCCAATCCAGAAAAGCCTCCAGCTTGGCGTGGTGGGCATTGTCCTCTTGCGGGTAGATGTGCCAGATGAAGGGTTGGCCCGCCCACAGAGCGCGCACCAGCGAGTCTTCTCCGCGCACCAAGTTGAGGTCGCAAGCCCAGAGCATTTCATCGAAGCCGTTTTGGTCGGTGTAGGGCAGGGCGCTCCAACTGGGGCTCGAGGGCATGCGGGTCAGCGCTTGTTGCACTGCCGCCAGCGAGCGGGCAGGGGTGACCAGCAGGTGGTGCGGTGTGTCCACCAGTTGGGTCAGCAGTTGCGGCAGGGCCGCAGGTTCGTAGCAAAACAGACTGATCAGCAGGCCTTCCGGGGCCAGCTTGGGGACATGTTGCCGACGCCAGGCAGCGCGGTCAAAGCTTTTTTGCCGAGCCCAAAGATCGGTTTCGCGGAGCAGGCCGCCTGTGTCCGGCGTGAAACCGGGGTAAAAGAAGGTCTTGGTCCAGCCCTTGGCCGGGCCGCTCATCACGGGCGAAGGCAACTTGTGCAAGCGCGGCACCCAGTCTTCGGCGCTCAGGTATTCGAGGTTGATCCAGGTGGGCTGTTGGGGGTGTATGGCCACACCGTACGCGACAAAAGCTTCGGGGATTTCGCAGCCAAAAGCCTCGACCCAGACATCGGCCGGGGGCAAGTCATCCAAGGAGCTGCTTTGGCGGGCCTCTTCCCAGTGACGCACTTCGATGCCGGGCTCCTGGTGGTTGGTGGGGGCCATCCAGTTCAGGGCCGAGGCCTCGTCTACCCACAGGCGCACGCGTTGGCCCGCATCGCGCAACTGGCGCGTCAGTCGCCAGCACACGCCCAAATCGCCGTGGTTGTCGATGACGGTGCAGAAGATGTCCCAGAGTTGGCCAGTTTGCATGCGGGGATTGTCGCTGGTGTTTTCACAGACAATAGCCGCCATGTCGAACGCCCATGATGAAGCCCTGCTCGCGCAAGTTGCCGCGCTGCCCGCCTTGCCGGGGGTGTACCGCTATTTCGATGTGCAGGGCAACGTGCTGTATGTGGGCAAGGCCAAGCAGCTCAAAAAGCGGGTGTCGAGCTACTTTCAGAAGGACCACGGTGGCACCCGCATAGGCCACATGGTCAGCAAGATCGCCCGAATGGAGACCACGGTGGTGCGCTCCGAGGCCGAGGCACTGTTGTTGGAAAACAACCTGATCAAGTCGCTCAGTCCCCGTTTCAACATTTTGTTTCGGGACGACAAGACCTACCCCTATCTCAAGCTCACGGGCAACGGCACCTTGATGTTGAAGGATGTGAGCCCTGTTTCGGATGCGCCAGAGGCACAAAACTTTCCACGTGTGGCTTATTACCGGGGTGCGGTCGAGAAAAAACACCGTTACTTTGGGCCTTTTCCAAGTGCCTGGGCGGTCAAGGAGTCGATTCAGCTTTTGCAAAAGGTGTTTCGACTGCGCACTTGCGAGGACACGGTTTTTGCCAATCGCACCCGGCCTTGTTTGCTTTATCAAATCAAGCGTTGCTCGGGGCCGTGTGTGAACCTCATCACTCCCGAGGCTTATGCCGACGATGTGCATCACGCCGAGCGCTTTTTGAAGGGCGAGACCCAAGCCTTGCTGCAAGAGATGGAGGCCCGCATGATGGCGCACGCTGAGCGTTTGGCCTTTGAGCAAGCGGCGGAGGTGCGTAACCAAATGACGGCCTTGTCGCGGGTGCTGCACCAACAGTCGGTGGACACGGGCACCGACACCGATGTGGACATTTTGGCTGTGCGCGTGCAGGGCGGCCGCGCCTGCGTGAATTTGGCCATGGTGCGTGGCGGGCGTCATTTGGGCGACCGGGCCTACTTTCCGGCCCATGTGGAAGACGCGCATGCCTTGCAGACAATGGATGACGACGGGCAGCCGCCGGTTGCTCTCGAGGTGCAGGTGCTC
>CALQKH020000001.1 GCA_943331105.2 Akkermansia muciniphila | reverse complement strand
TGAGCCCAAAAAATACTCTTGCGAATGCCAGAATCCCGTCAGTCGTCCCAAGGTTTCTCAGCTTTTGAACCTGTCCGATGCTGATTTGAGATGCCCCTTTGCTTCAACCAGCAGACCGGTCTTCCCAAGACCGAAGGCAGGCATGTTCACGTAAAGGTTCTCATAAGTACCGGGGCTGGCTTTGTAGGTTTCGTGCCATATGCCAACACTACCGGCCGTACCAACAGCTTTATTGAACGCTTGCCAAGCTGGCAAATGAGCCGAATCTTTGTTCTTTGCGTAATCAATGAGTTGCTCCATTGAACGCCAGTATTGAACCAAAATGATCGTTCGAGAAAACCACATCTCGTGGTGTAACAAGCCCAACTCTGGTTTTGTATAAAGTTCCGTCAGCATCTTGGGCATCGCATTTAGCACAGGCAAATACTTGTGAACTGCCAATGGCTTGTTGATCCGCATTCCAATGAGAAAGACAACGAAATCGCCATCCATTCGTGCTGTCATTCGGTCTTTGTAAATCATATGTCCTCCAATTGCTAGATCCTATTTGGGTGCTATTTAATCTGAATCTCTATTTTTCTTTTCGGAAAAAATTAAGCTTATTAAAAAAGCTTTTGATTTTTCCTAAAAACTCTTTGCCGAGTAATGCGATGCTTAAAACAAACGCGATCTCACCACCAACAATAAGAGCAGTCGTGATAGCCGCACTCATCTCAATGGATAAATTCAAAAAAGGCAGAATTGCAATTGCAGCCCAAGCCATGAATGACAATACAAAGAGGAAGTAGCCAATTACTTTTTTCATTGTCTTTTTTCTATTGGGGTTTTGCAATTTCCAAGTGTGTTAATTCGTTCTTTAGGAAAAACGATTGGGAGTTTCAAGTGCTCATGGCTGGCTGACCGTTGCGCGGCATCAGGAGGGAAGCAAGCCACCGAACAGATCGGCAATCGCGCAGGCGGTGGCTTTCGTGTCCACTGCCAAACCTACCTCTCTTTCTAGCTGTAGACCGCTGAACAGGGCCAGCAAAATGGTTGCGGTACCCTCGCTATCGATTGACTTACGGATCCAACCCTCAGCCTTTCCCTGCTCGAGTTGACGCGAGATCATCTGTCTCCATCCGTGGTTGACCTCCAGCAGTCGTTTACGACCCTCGCTGTCGCGAGCCAGTTCTAACCAGCTGTCGGTACCAAGCTCGAAACCCTTGGGCTCGATGAGTTGTGCGAGTTCTTCCGCCGTTAACCGGGTCAGCCAGAGGATGCCTTCTCGTGTCGAGAGCTGCTCGATTTCTGATCGCAAGCGCTCGAACTCAACATCGGCGATCGCCGCGATCATTGATCGCTTGTCGGGAAAGTGACGGAACAGGGTGCCTGCGCTTAGACCTGATTCCGCACAGATGTCTTCAGTTCTCGCAAGGTGAAAGCCCTTGGCTTTGAATACGCGGGCTGCTGCTGCGAGGATGTCCTGTCTACGCGTCGCATGCAACGCCTCGTCCCGTGTTCTGGCCATGTGTTACCTCAATAAACAATTATGGATGGAGTAATTCGTCGCATTATATTATGATCGTGGACAGCTTAACTTTATTGAAGTCTGACATGACCACCCCTTCACTTTCCTCGTCTCTTGCCCCGTTGCCGCGGCAAGAGTTCGCTGACGAACTGCGCGGCTTCGCTCTTCTTGGCATCATATTTGTCAACGCCCCATTCCTCGGTATCTCCGCTGAGGGATTCACCGCAGACTCGGTACACGCCTGGTACGACCGCGCGGCAGCATTTGCCGTCGTAGCGTTCGCTCAGGCAAAGTTCTATCTGCTGTTTGCCTTCCTGTTCGGCTACAGCATGCACTTTATAGTCAAAGACGAAGGTGTAACTTCTGTACGTCGCTTCCGGCGTCGCCTGCTGGGCCTCGGTCTTTTGGGTATCGCGCATGCTGCACTACTTTTTGTGGGCGACATCTTGTTTTTATATGCAGTATTGGGTCTTACTCTGACGTGGATGCGCCGTCTCAGTGATCGGATGGTTCTGCGCGTGGCAGTTTTTGCGGGGATTGCTTGGCTACTTCTGCTGGCTGCTCTCCCGATTGCAGTTATGGCGGAGCCAGTCGGATCTCTTACTGATAAGCAGTGGATAGCTGCCGGTCAATCGTTTAATCAAGCGATGCGTGAAGGTGGTTTTTTTGAAGCAACCGTTGCGCGGATTTCTTTCTGGCCATTGGCATCATCAAGTATCTTCTTGCTCAACGGCTTGGGCGTACTGGCGGCGTTTGCACTCGGCCTAGTGGCTGGACGTCGGAGCCTTTTTGCTCGACCCGAACTTCACAGGCCACTTTGGCAGGCTGGTCTGCGCTGGGGCCTAAGCCCTGGACTGTGTCTAGGAATCCTGTCGGCGTGGCTCGTTGTAGGCCCTGGCGCTCAGGTCGGCTCTTGGGGGCTGCGCGAAACGGCAGGGATAGCACTCGGATTTGCCGGAGCGCCGCTACTCAGTTGGGGTTATGTGTCGGTACTCGCCACGATGCATGCAGGTGGAGTGCAGACTCTAGCCATCTTCAGGCCGGCGGGCAGGATGAGCCTGAGCGGGTATATCGGAGAGTCACTCATTTTGTCGATTGTTTTCTGTGCCTATGGTTTGGGCCTGTTCGGCAAACTCAATGCGGGAGCAGTATCGGCGCTGGCTCTGGGTACATGGATCGTGCTGGACCTGCTAGCGAAGGCGACGCAATCTCGCTGGGCGATAGGACCTTTGGAAAGCCTGCTACGGCGATTCAGCGCTAGATGATGGCTGTCATATAGGCATAACAAAAAGGAGTTTGAAAACTCACATAACCAGTTTCTGTCTCAACCTTTAGAAAGATGAACTGACCCCCAAGTGCTTGATTTGCTTACCCATTAAAAACTTAGGTAGTTTGTGATGACGTATGTTCTGGGCCGCCAGTTTGCTGAGCTGCCATAGTGTCTGTGCAGTTTTACTTCTGCCCTGACTGTAACAACGCATCCCGATGTTCTGGCGAAGCAATGGCGGCGATCAGCTGGCAGCGTTCTTGCAGTGTGGTGGCTCGGATGTCTGCCACACCATGCTCCGTCACGATCACATCGACATCGCAATAGGTGGAGGTGACACGATTGCAGTGCTGGATGATGCGGCTGGCACCGCGCCCAGTGCTGGATGTCAGCGCCAAAATTGCCAGTCCGCCGGCTGAGGCGCGTGCTGCACGGAAATAATCGGTCTGGCCGCCCACAGCGCCCACGTAGCGTTCGCCCAACCATTCCGCATTCACCTGCCCAGACAGGTCTACCTCAATGGCCGAGTTGATGGCCATCATCGGCGATCCGGCTATGGGTTGTGCAAGCAGTGCCGGCTGCGCAAATCCAAGAAGACTGTCGCACGACAGCGTGTTGTAAAGATGCTGGCTACCAACTGCCAATGAGCCCAAGCAAGCGTTCGGCGCGCCTGTGTCAATTGCGCCACTGGCGAGCAAACTCAGGAACCAGTCGCCCACCATCCCCGAACGAACTTTCAGCCCGCGACGCGATTGCAACTCTTCTGCAATTGCCCTAGCAAGACTGCCAATGCCCAGCTGCAGCGTGGCGCCATCGGGCACCAGGCTTGCAACGTGGCGGGCCAATTGCCGCTGCAAATCGCCTGGCTCTTCGACCAGTGATTCAAGCAGGGGCGCATTGCTTTGGCGTGCCACCAGCACTTTGCTGCTGTGCAAGCGAGGGGCACCGCGCGTGGTAGGCATGTTGAGATTCACCTCGACCACCACCTGGCGCGCAACCTGGACCGCATCCCAAGCGTAGTCGACTGCGCAGCCCAGGCTGTGGTAGCCCTCTGCATCAGCAGGTGAGACTTGGAGCAACACAACGTCAACTGCAAGTTTTCGCGAGCGCAGCTGTGCCGATAGTTGGGACAGTGAGGACGGCACGAGCCGAGCCCCCTGGCGCGCCAGCAGCTTGCCCATGGTGCCCAGACCACAATAGGTTGTGACGTGCAAACTGTCTGGCACTTGATTCTCCCAAGCCGGATTGAGCGAGTAACCGCAGAACACGTTGAGATGACCCAGTCGAGCCGCTTGTTCAAAAAGGTCTGCGACCAGCCCGACGGGTTCACCACAGGCCTGACCGATCAGGACTCGGTCACCTGGACGAAGGCAGTCAGCGAGCGTGGAAGTGGCCATATCAGTCATGCACACTTGTTAGGGGTTAGCTTGCTGCGACTGCAGCTGCAGGTGTTGCGGCAACTTGCCAGCGATGGTGAGCGTCATGCTGCCCATCCCTGCGCTGATCTCTCCGTTCAAATCGGCGGACAGGCTCACTGGTTGAATACGGTGCCAGTGTTCCTTCTGAGTGCCATCGGGGTAGACAACTTTTGACGGATGCGAGACATCCCAGACATCCGTCTCCAAAAGGTTTTCTGAACGCCAGGCACCGAGACCTTTGCCGTCGTTGTAGCCACCGCTGTAGCCCAGTCCCTGCATCGCAATTGACGCACCACGTGCATGCACGCTGATGCGCAACACACGGCCATCCTCCAGCGTGGCTTCAACGCTGGCCTGACGGAAGCGTCGCGTCCCTTCATGCAGGTCGACGCTGAGGTCGATTTTGGTGGCGTGGTACCGCTCTTGCGTGCGGCGGTCTGTGACAACGCCGGTGGTGTAAGGCTTGTCGTCGCCCCGCCCAGAGAACAGCAGCGAACCACTCATGGTGTCGGTTGAGAAGAACAGAAAGGACATCACATGGCCTTTCTCAGCCAGCGTGACCTTGGGTCCGGTCACGGGCTCTGGCACGCCCATGCCGCGGCGCACGCCCCAGGAGTGATCGCGGCAGGCCCACCAGCGGTCGATTTCAATGCGGCGGCCGCCCGCTTCCAGCCAGCCAATGGCCACGCCAATTTGGTCGAAGCGTCTGTAATCTTCGACGGTGCGCGATTGGAGTCGGGTGTAGTGCGGGTGCTCTTCGTGCGCTGGCTCCACACACTCCCAGCGCAGTTCTCCTTGCAAGGCATGCTCCCCGGGGGCAATGCTAATTTCAAACGACTTGAGCGGCTCGATGGGGCGCACGCGCAGTGGGCCGCAGACAGTCTCAACGCTGCTGCCCAAAGAGCGCGAGACGCGCACGTTGTATTGCTTGTTGTCGACGATCATCACGGCACCGCCGTCTAGCACATTCATGTTGCGATAGGCACCCATGGTGATCTGAATGGCCACGCTGCCATCCTTTGAGTAAATGGCAAACCAGTAGCGATCAAACCAGCGAGGGTCACTGGTCCAAACATGGTCGAAGGTGGTGGGCAACTGGTGACAGAGTGTGTCGTCTAGGGGTGTGAGCATGGTTTAGGTTTTCACAGAAGAAGGCGGGCTGGGCGATGTTGCGACATAGCGCATAGGGACGCGAGACGCGCGCTCGCTCATGTGCTGCACGATGATGCGATGTTGGTCGGCAGAGAGTCCCTGGATGCAAACAGCCTGCGCCAGAAGATTGCGCAGGCTGGTGTTGTGCGCATCGAGGGCGGCCACATCGGTGGGGTCTGGATTGGGTTTGTTCAAGGTGTCGATCACCTGGGCTTGGAGATTGGCAGGCAGCGAGTTGGTCAGAACCAATAGGAGCTGCGCAGTGGTTTCATTGTCTTGTTGAAGGAAGCTTGGCACAGCGGGTAAGGCAACAGTGAGCATGCGCAAGTTGGCAATAAGCCCATCTAGCATAGTGCGGGCCATAGGGTCATTGACGCAAGGCGCCACAACAGTTTCAAGAACTCGGCAGGTGCCTTGCAATTGCTCTTCGATGCTTGGCCTCATGGCAGGCTCCTTTCGATCTCTGCGCTTGGCGCTGTCTCTGAAACCTCAGCTGTCTCTGCTGCCTCCATCATCTGAAACATCGGTCGGTACAACCATGACGGGGTTTGGAACACTCGGTTGTAGCGTCCCGCCACAAACTCGGCCACTGCCGTGAGCTGGATGACCGAGAGCTTCCAACACGAGAACACGTTCCACCACAGCAGGTCGGCTTCGCGCACTGTGCGGCCAGTCAGCTCGCGGTAGGCGGCGACAATCTCACGCCGCTCCCAGTGACCTGTGATCTGGTGCTCGCGTTTGCGAACGGGGTTTGTCACCCAGCCAAGGTCTTCTAATGGGTCGCCTAGGTGCGCGGTCTCCCAATCAAGCTTGGCAATGATGCGGCCGCCATCCACCAGAGCGTTGCCTGGCTTGAAGTCGCCGTGTACCAGCACGATGGCTTCTGCTGATGGGGCTCGGTGCTTGAGCCAAGCCAAGATGTAATCGAGTTCTGGGTGAGGCTCGAGCTGTGCTTTGCGATACTCGGTCTCCCAGTGAGCCAGCTCTTGCAGTGAGAGCTTTTTTGGTTGAACTTGCTTGCTAGGCTGGCCTAGATGGCATGGAGACAGACCCAGGCTGGAGGCGAGGCCATGCGCCTGCCAATCAACAGCGTGTATTTTGGCCATCAGGCCGGTAAAGGCCCTTGCCAATGCCAGACGCACGTCGAGCGGGGCTGAACCGTTGAGGATCAGGTAGTCGCAGTGTCCCGGCATGCGCTCCATCACGACCGAGGGTGAGCCTAAGCAGCTGCCGAGCTTGTCAATCCAGAACACCTTGGGGGCGGGTACGTCTGTGTGGGTCAGCGCCTTCAGCACGGAGAACTCGCGCTCGCGCTCGGTGTTCAACAGCGTGCCAGCCGCATCGCGCATGAGCATCAAAGGGTGGCTGTGTGAACCGGTGTCGTCGGTCCAGGTTGCATCAACCGACCAGTTTTCACGCGAGAGACCACCAGCGCTTCGCACCAGATTGCTCAGCACAATGTTGTGTGCCGAGGGGATGGCTTGAGCAATCAGCTTGCGCATGCCTTTGGTAACCTGCTCGGCTGGATGATTGGAAAGTGGCGCTTTCGACATGGTTGTCAGGGCTTGCGCCTCTCATGTTCTAGTGCCTCAAGCACAAAGGGTGCGGCGATGGCACCATTGATTTTGCAGTCGAGGAAAAGTGGCCCCGCCGCTGCCTGCAAGGTGCTCCCGATAGCCTGCAGTTCATCCAACGTGCGGATGGTGAACGACTGGTACCCAAAGGCTTCGGCAACCGGTGCGAAATCGATGTCAAGAAATTGCGATTTGGCCACTGGCATGTTCCGCTCCTTGAGGTAGTGCAGCTCGGCACCATAGGCGCAGTCGTTCATCAGCACAATGACAAGCGGAAGATCTTCGCGCGCACCTGTTTCAAGCTCGCCCAGCGTCATGAGCAAGCCTCCATCGCCGATGAACAACACAGTGGTCTGCGCTGCCCGTGCGCGAGCAAAACCCAAAGCAGTGCCAAAGCCCATGCCAATCGATGAGGAGTCGATCGACGTCTTGAAGTGCGCGGGGCCAGGGACGCTGAAGTAAGGCACCACCTGGAAGAAGTTGCCGGCGTCATAAACGACATTGCGGTTGGTTGGGAGCAGCCGGTCAAGTGCCAAAGTGAGCGAGCGCGGGTCTACCGTTCGCGGCGTGTTCGCAGGCTGAAATTCGCTGGCAAGGTCAAAGCTTGCCAGCGCCTTGCTGTTGGCTTCGGTGTGGAACGGCTTCTCGGCTGCGCTGCGCTCAGGCAGGGCGCTGAGCAGATCCTCGATAGCGGGCAGCACGTCAGAGACCATGGCCACATCGACTGTCCACCAGCGACCGATGTGGCTGCGGTCGCAGTCGACCTGGATCACGGGCACACCCGCTTGTATCGCGCCTCCATAGCTGGTCGTTCGCTGGTTCAGGCTGGCACCGAAAGCGATGATGCAATCTGCCTGATCAAACAACCGCCGTCCTGCTGCGTGCGAGAACGAGCCTATGAGTCCTGCATTGAAGGCGTAGCCGGAAAACATGTCCTTGGCCTTGAGGGTGGTTGCAACCACGGCACCAAGGCTTTCAGCCAGCCGCTCAATGTGTGGGCGTGCAGCATCTTGGTGTGCACCCAGTCCACAGATGATCAAAGGCTTACTGCTGGTGGCAAGCAAGGCCGCCGCCGCCTTCAGTGAGCCGGGCGTGGGACGCCGCAGAGCGCGTGGGCTAAGCCGAGTCGATGGTTCCTCGACGAGCACCGGGCAGGCGCGCTGCACATCCGTGGGTAACAGCAACACGGCAAGACCTTCTTGCGCCGCTGCCATGGCGGCGGCAAGCGTTGCTCGGGCAGCACTAGCGTGGGTGATGGTGAAGGTGCGCAAGCCAGCTGCCTTGAGAACCGCGTCGGCATCAAAGCGTTTGCCGTCGGGGCCAAGGCTGTTGATGCTTGGCCGCGCAACCGGCGTGGCGCCCATGATCAAGAGGACGCGGGCGCCGCTGCGCTCAGCGAACAGGGCGCCATTCAGAGCGTTGGCGGTGGCCGGCCCGCGGCCGACGATGGCAACGCCAATGCGGCCAGACGCGCTGGCGTAACCTTCGGCCATCGCCACCGCCACGCTCTCGTGCCTAGCACCGTGAAAGCTAACGTCAAGAGAGTCGATGCTTGATACAAGCAGCGCTGTATCGTCGCTCATCAGGCCGAAGACTGCCTCTACGCCTGCATCCTTGATGTCGTGCGCGAGCAGTTCATAGACCGGTCGAGCGGTGGGTTGTTGAATTGCAGATTCTGCTGGTGTCATGACGGTTGCTTTCATCACGGTGTGCCGGTTGCGGCAGTGAAGAACAGCTCAGGTCCCTCGCTGCGCTGATCGAATTGAGCTAGGACTTCATCGCCAATGGAGAGAGCCGTGCCACGCCAACGGCCCAACGCTCGCACGCCTTCGTCGAGGTCAACGGTGACCAAGGTGTAAGGCAAATCTTTAACGAAAGATGGGTGAAATGCATGGTGGCAGATCGTCCAGCTGTGAACCTTGCCACGGCCGCTTGCTTGGACCCAGTCTGTGCTATTAGAGTAGCAGGCATCGCACAACATGCGGGGGTAGTGGCGCACCTTGCCGCAGCTCGCGCACTTTTGCAGCAGCAGGCGACCTTGCGCGGCAGCTTCCCAATAAGGTGCTGACAACGGCGTGATCTTGGGCGATGGCCTTGGCGGGGTGTCTGTCATGGTGGTGTTTGATGCGTGTGTCATTTTTAACCCCTGCGCATGATGGCCACAGCGCCGTCACCGAGGTCACCATAGCCTGTGACCAGCCCGACTTCTGCGTCCTTAACCTGAGCCCTGCCAGCATTGCCGCGCAGCTGTCGCACCAGCTCGACAATGTGGTTCAAGCCCCAGACATGCGCCTGCGACAATAGGCCACCGTGAGTGTTGGTGGGTAGCGCTCCGTCAAGTCGCAGACGGCCACCCTCGACGAACGGCCCACCCTCACCCTTCTTACAAAAACCGAGATCCTCAAGCTGACGGATAACCGCATAAGTGAAGCAGTCGTAGATTTCGGCAACATCAATGTCGGCATGGGTGACACCAGCCATCTGGAAAGCGCGCTGTGCGGCCTTGGCAATGCCAAGGCTTGTCATGTCGGGCCGTTGGGTAATGGCGCCAGGTTGGTCTGGGTGTCCTGCCGCTGTGCCTGAAATAAAAATACGCCGGTGTTTGAGGTCGGACGCGCGCTCGGCTGAGCTCACGATGCAAGCTGCGCCACCATCGCTTTCCAAGCTGCAGTCGAACAATCGAAATGGGTCGGCGATCATGCGGGAATTTGCGTGGTCTTCTAGCGTCATGGGCTTTTTCATCACTGCGTTGTCGTTGAGCAGTGCATGTTGTCGGTGTGCCACCGCCACCTCGCCAAAGTGCGAGACCTTGGTGCCGTACAGGGCCATGTGACGCTGTGCCATCGGGGCATAAATTTGGGCTGGTGCAGCGTTGCCAATGGGGTACTCAAATTCGGTCACGTAATGGAACTGCGGCATCGTGTGAATGCGCGCACCTGCCTTGGTTGCGGCAGCGCCTGTGACGTTGCGACCAAAGGCAATGAGAACGTGATTGCATACGCCCGCAGCGACTGCTGCAGCCGCGCACTGCAAAGCCATGACAGGACTTGCGCCGCCATGAGGGACAAGTGCAGAAAAGCGCAAGTCTGGGATACCGAAGTTGTCGATGAAATCCTCTGCCGTAGCGCTGACGATGCCGATGGGAATGACTCCGTCAATCTGTTTGGGGTCGAGTCCGGCATCGGCTATTGCTTTCAACGAAGCTTCGATTTGCAGCTCGAATGCGCTCTGGGTTGAGCCTCGCATGTAAGTTGTTTCGCCAACGCCAGTGACGCAGGCCTTGTCTCGCAGTGTCACTTCGCGTTCCTTTGTGGGTTGTTGCGAGCACCGATTGCGCGTTGGAATTCGCGCTGTAGTTGCTTGCGGTAGAACACGGGATCGAGTTCCAGCGCATAACGCGGTGCCGCAGGGTAGTGCTTGCGCAGGTATGCCTGCTCCTCTTCCATCCCGACTTGGATGGCGGCCTGATCGGGCGGTGGGAGTTCGCCTGTGACAAGCTGGGTCACCCATTCGGCTTGATCGTCCATCATGCGAATGTTGCCGCCGCCTGCCACGTTGAACATGCCAACGAAATAAAGGCCTCTATGGGCAGGGTGAACAACTCGCAGGAAAAGTTCTAGCTTGTGTCCGTTGAGTGGCCTCAGTTCAGGTGCGAGAAAGGGCAAGTCGACCTGATAGCCAGTCGCAACGATGACGCTGTCGTAGGTCTCGCTCGTGCCGTCAACAAACGTGACTTCTTGTTCCTTGACCGATGCAATGCCTGGCTTGGCTTTGATGCGGTCCCATACGAAATGCGACATCAGGCTTGGGTGACTGGTTGGGTGGGTTCGACTCTTGGGTGTGACAAAGCCCCATTGCTCCATGCGACCGTGCACGATGCGTGTGAGCGTCTCGCGAATGGTGCGCCGCACGGGCCAGGGCATCCAAGGCTTTTCGAGTCGTCCCAGTACGCGTGAGGTGGGTACACCAAACAGCATGCGCGGCATCATCAGGACCGGCGAACGCGCCGAGATGGTGGCAGACTTCGTGACAACACAGATATCAGCCGCAATATCAACCGCGCTATTGCCCATGCCGACCACCAAGACCCGTTTGCCTCTGAAGGGCTCGGGTATGCGGTAGCTGTGCGAATGCAAATATTCGCCCGTGAAATCATCGCGCCAGCTTGGGTGGGATGGCAAGCCTTGGTGGCCGCTACCGACCACCACGGCATCAAACTCCGAGCTGCTGCCGTCTGCCAACGTAACGCACCAGCGCCCCGCCCCCACAGGCGCAACCTCCGTGACGCGCGAACCAAAGCGGATGTGCGGCGTGACACCGAATTTTTCTGCGTAAGCCTCTAAGTACTCTCGAACTTTTCGATGGTCTGGGTAGAGTGGGCCACCCTCTGGAAACGGGTAGTCCTTGTACGCCGTGACCCTGGCTTCGGAGTTCAGGTGCAGCGAGTCGTAAGCCGGCGATAGACCGTTGTCGTTGCCGTAGACCCAGAGGCCACCAATGCAACTGCCAATTTCAAAGACCACTGTTTCTACGCCGCGATTCAGCAGGTGCCTTGCCGAGCACAGACCGGCCGCACCTGCACCAATGACAGCGACACGAATGCTCATACGATGTCAGTCCAGCTTGGCGCCAGAGATTCTGACCACTTCACGCCATTTCACTCGCTCGCTGGCGGCGAAGTCGGCTGTCTCTTTCGGTGACGTGGGTTTGATGATGGCGCCAATCTCTAAGTACTTGGCCTTCAGCGCTGGATCGGCCGCCAATTCGGCGATTGCCTGAGAAAGCTTTGTGGCGATGGCGGCTGGTGTACCCTTTGGCAGAACAAAAGCGCCCCAGGATGTGACCACGAAGTCTGGCACGCCAGCTTCAGCCATGGTTGGCACTTCCGGCATGGTTGGCCAACGCTCTGGGCAAGTGACGGCAAGTGCGCGCACCTTGCCTGATTTGATCAGGGGTGTGTAGCTGGCGATGTTGTCGATGGCGAAATCGGTGTCGCCAGCCATCAGGGCTGGCATCGACTGTGCCGCACCACGGAAGGGAATGTGCACAGCTTGGATGCCGGTGCGTGCGCGGAACAATTCACCCGCCAAGTGAGGGGTGGTGCCAACGCCAGCTGAACCGAAGTTCACACCCTTGGGTCGCTGCTTGGCCCAGTCCAAAAATTCCTTGACGTTGCGCGCAGGGTTGTTGGGTGCGACAACGAAAGCGTTGCAGTTCTCCCAGATCTTTGAAACATATTCGAAATCAACAGCGGGGTCGTAGGGCAGCTTGGCAAACAAGAACTGATTGATCGACAGTGTGCCGATGGTTGCCGAAGAGATGGTGGTGCCGTCGGGTGCTGCGCTCTTAACAGCTTCCATGCCGATGTTTCCGCCTGCACCAGTTCTATTTTCGACGACCCAGTTACCGCCGATTTTGTCTTGTAGGCGCTGTGACAGTGTGCGAGTGAGTACGTCGGAGGCGCCACCGGAAGAGAACGGAACGATGACCTTGACGGACGCGGTGCCTGGCCAGCTCGTCTGCGCTTGCGCGAAAAGACCTGTAGCGATGCTGGCCACGACGATGGTGGATTTGAGAAGGAAGTGAAGTTTTGTGGGCATTGACTTGTCTCCAGTTGTGTAGGTTGGGGGTTCAGGAAAAATTTTTGGCAAAGGGTGGCTCAATGGGGCTGCTGCACAGGCTCAGACTTTTCGCACGCGCGGCAAGAGTGAATTGGCAATGATCTGCTTCATTACTTCGGCGGTGCCGCCTCCAATGCGGCACATGCGCGCATCGGCGAAGGCTCTGGCGATGGGGTACTCCCACATATAGCCCCAGCCACCGAAGAATTGCAGGCACTCGTCCATGACCTTGAACTGCAAGTCAGTTGTGACAAGCTTGCACGAAGCAGCGTCAACTGCGTCGAGCTTGCCGTCAGCATGCAATTGAATGCAGCGGTCAACAAACACACGTTGGGCGAGGACCTGCGCGTGCAGATTGGCCAAGCTGAAGCGAGTATTTTGGAAGTCGGCCAGCGTTTGACCGAACATTTTGCGATCGACTGCGTAGGCCAGCGTCCACTCGATCGCGGCCTCCGACGCTGAGACTGCACGGATGGCCTGAATGAGCCGCTCCCCCGCGAGTTGGGTCATCAAGATGCCGAAGCCACCGCCTTCGGTGCCAAGCAAGTTGCTTACCGGTACCCGCACATCTGAGAAGAACAACTCCGATGTGTCTTGGGCTTTGCAACCAATCTTCTCAAGCTTGCGACCACGGGTGAAGCCTGCCCGGTCGGTTTCAACCAGAATCAAGCTCACGCCTTTGGCTTTTTGCGTGGGGTCGGTCTTGCAAGCCAGCAGCAGAAGGTCTGCGCTGTGACCATTGGTGGTGAAGACCTTTTGGCCATTGATCACGTATTCATCTCCATCGCGAATGGCTTGGGTGCGAATGTTTTGCACATCGCTGCCGCCGGACGGCTCGCTCATACCCAGCGCCACCACCACGTCGCCAGTAGCCATCCGCGGTAGCCATTTGGCTTTTTGCGCCTCGGTGCCAAAGTCCACGAGGTAAGGAGCGACGATGTCCGAGTGCAGGTAAAAAGTCGGACCCGTTGCACCGGCGCGTGCCATCTCTTCAATCAGGATGGCGCTGTAAAGAAAGTCAGCGCCCTGACCGCCATAGGCCTCCGGCGCGTTGACGCACAACAGACCGAGTTCGCCAGCCTTTTTCCAAAGTGAGCGAGGCACCTGGCCCACTTTTTCCCATTCTGCATGGTGTGGTGTGACTTCTGTTTCGATGAAGCGGCGCACGGTATCGCGGAACGACTCGTGCTCGGGTGAGAAGATGGTGCGTGGGATCATATATCTTGGCCTCGGCAGGCGCCGCCAGTAGCGGTCAGGTTTGCAATGGATGTTTCGTCATAGCCGCACTCACGCAGGATCTCTGCACTGTGCTCTCCCAGACGTGGCTGCATGCGTGTCATGCGCATGGGAGAGGTGCGCAGATCTACTGGGCTAGCGGCAAAACGCAGTGGGCCTTCGCTTGGGTGTTCAGCGATGGTCCAGAATCCGACGCTCTCAAGGTGTGGGTCGTGGGTCAGGTCTTCCAGCGAGTTAACCACCGAAAACGGAATGTCTGCATTTGATAGAAGCGCAAGCCACTCGGCATTGGTCTTTCGCGCCGCCTGCCGCTCGATTTCGTCCCAGACCTCGCGGAAGTGCTTCTGCCGCGCAGCGAAGGTAGAAAAGCGCGGGTCGTCCATGATTTGCGGTTCACCTGCAAGTTCGAACAGACTGCGCCAGTTTGCATCCGAATAAGGCAGCAATGCGAGGTATCCATCCTTCGTTTTGTAGGGGCGCCGTGCAGCAGTGCTAACGGACTGATAGCCCATGGGTCCGATGGGCGGATCGAAGCAGAACCCCCATTGGTGTTCGGCCATGTTGAAAGCCACCAGGCTTTCAAACATCGGCACTTCAACTTGCTGGCCTTGTCCTGTAGCAGTTCGATGTGCGATGGCGGCAAGCATGCCGATGCTGGCATGCAGCGCGCCAATTTTGTCCGCAAAGATAGAAGGCATGAAGCGTGGCTGACCTGCTACGGCAGTTTGTAATTGCGCAAGGCCCGAGGCCGCTTGACCAATGTCGTCGTAGGCTGGTCGCCCTGCATAGGCGCCATCGTCGCTGTAGCCTGTGACGTGGCAGTACACGATGCTTGGGTTGATCTGCTTGAGCGTTTCATAGTCAAGGCCGAGTTTGTTGGCGGCCGGTGTTCTGAGCGAGTGCAGCAACACGTCGGTGTCTTTCAACAAGCTGCGCAGGATGGCCTGACCTTCAGCTTTTTTCAGGTCGACCACAATACTCCGCTTGCTGCGGTTACTGGAGAGAAAGAACGAGCCCATCAGTGGTGAACGTCTTGGCCCAATTGAGCGTGTGAGATCGCCCTCAGGTGGCTCGAGTTTGATCACATCTGCGCCGAGGTCACCCAGATATTGGCCTGCCAGCGGGCCGAGAATCATCGAGGCAATCTCGAGGACGCGGATGCCTGCCAGTGGTCCAGGGTTTGTGTTTTGGGGTTTCATGGCCTTGTGTTTCAGAGAATTGCCAGTGGGGTCAGCGGGCTACCGGTGGCGCCAACGATAGGCAGCGCTGCAGCGACAAAAAGGAACTCGCGTCGGCCAGTGTGAACCAGTGGTTCTAGCAGCAGACCTTCAAGCAAAGGAATACCAAAATCACGGATCACACATTGGTGTACAGGAAACACGGTACCGTTTGCGAAGGGCAACACCTCGACAGCGTAGTTGTCGGCACCAATGAGGGAAACGTCTTGTTGCGCCAGCCAGAGACCTGCCTCGTGGTCGATGCCAGGCTCTGTATTGAAGTCGACATCGTGTACGCCTTTTTGAGCGGCCAACCAACCGGTATGCAGCAGTACCGCGTCGCCGGGCTCGATCTGAAGTTGTGCAGCAGCAAGGCAGGCTTCAAGGTCAGCCCTCGAGACCACTTCGCCACCGTGCAAGGGGCGGCCTCGCAAGCCAACCACGTCTAGCAGCAAGCCACGGGTGACGGCTGGCGGCATTTTTTCTACCCCAAGTCGTGTGGCGCCGCTGGTACTGCGCATGGTTTCTTCACGGTAGTTGTTGAACATGCGGCTGTCACACCAAGCGTGACAAAGCGCGTCGATGTGGGTGCCGATGTGCAAAGGCATGACCACGGTGTCTTCTGCAAACTGGAAACCACCGGGACGCTTGGCGCCTGCAGCGTAATCACCGCCGTCGCGTCCCATGAAATGTTGCAGACCCGCACGGTGGCGTGGTACAGGCGTTTTGTCAGAGAGGAGTTGTGCAAGCCGCACCACCTTGCCAGTCTGCACCAAGCCAGCTGCGCGCTTGACTTGCTCGGGGCCAATGAGGTTGAGTGCGCCTGCTTCATCTTCTGCACCCCAGCGACCCCAGGCATTCGGGCGCTCGTTCAAGAAGCTGTCTTCGCTCATGGTTTGGGCTCTCCGTTGGTTGGCAGAAGTGTATGCAACCTGGCCTTCTGCACCTTGCCAGTGGTGGTCAGGGGTAACTCTATTTCGGTGGTGAAGTGGAACTGATGCGGTACTTTGTAGGCGGCCATTTCATTCTTGCAGAATGCCAACAACTCAGCGTGCACTGGTATCAGTCCGGCTTCGGGAATGACAATGGCAACAAGCGCCTCGTCCAGTCCCGGATGCGGTACGCCAATCACATAAGCAGTGCGGACAGCTGGATGGCGCATCAGCACCTCTTCGACTTCGGCGGGGGCGATGTTGATACCGCCACTCTTGATCATTTCCTTGATACGGCCCTTGAAGTACAAGCGGCCATCGGCATCGAGCAAGCCTAAGTCTCCTGTGCGAAAGAAGCCGCTTTCGTCGAAGGATTCTGCAGTTTTTGCTGGATCCTTGAGGTATTCCCTGACCACCGGTCCTTTAACCCTGATCTCACCCACTTCGCCCGCAGGCTGTGGCTCTCCCGAGTCGATGTGGCAAATGCGCAAGGTGACACCAGGCAGAGGAAGGCCGACCGATTGCAGCCTTATCGCGAGTGGGTCGTGCGCATCCGTCACAGCGCAATTGCCATATGTTTCGCTCAGACCGTAGATGTTGCAGATCTCGCGCACGCCCAGGTCAATGGTGCGTTGAACCTGCTCAGGTGTGCCGATGGTGGCGCCGCTGCGCAGCGAGGAGAGGTCGAACTGCGCGCGCTTAGGGTGCTCCCACAAGGCTTGAACGATGTTGGGTGTGCCATAGAAAATGGAGCAGCGCTCGCGCTCGATCAACGCTAACGCCTCACTGGCATCAAAGCTTTCTTGCAACACCACGCAGCCGCCGTGGGTGAGCAAATTGGGCGCTGCATTGACAATCCCAAAACTCCAGAACAACGATACTGCCAACCACAGCCTGTCGTGCTGCGTGACGTGCTGTCGCTCACCAATCTGGAAGGAGTTGCTGATCCAGTAACCGTGCTGCAGCAGGATGCCTTTGGGCGCGGCGGTGGAGCCAGAGGTGTATAACAACATGGCGTCGTCGTCAGGTTGCACGGCATGTGCTGATATGTCTACCTGTTCTTGAGTTATAGCCTGACCGCGGCGCAACAGTTCGCTCCAGTTGATTTCGCCATTCAGTTCGCCGTTCAGTTCGCCGCTAATTTTATCGGTGAGTTCAGACGCCACCTCAGGCGCCAGGTGATCATCGATCCAGACAAGGCTTTGCAAACGGTTCAGGGAGCCACGGCCACGGATGCCGGCAATGGCAGCGCGGAAATCTTGGCTGCGCAGTCGGCCTGCAGCCACCAAGCAACTGACCTCGGCATGCGACAGGGTGTATTCGAGTTCTCGAGCGGAGGACCAGGTGTTCAGCCCCACTGACACGGCGCCGATTTGCTGAATGGCCAGAAATGTGATCAGCCATTCTGCTCGGTTACCCATGAGGATGGCAACGCGATCGCCACGCGTCACGCCAATCGCAAGGAGCCCGCGCGCCACGCTGTTGGTTTCATCAAGAAGCTGCGCGTAGGTATAGCGGCGCGTGCCGTCAATCAGCGCTTCATTGCTGGCGAAGCGCCTGGCTTGCTCCTTGATCAGCAGCGGAATGGTCCTGGATTCGGGCATGCTCATGGCATTGTTCGAGATGTTTAGTATTTCGAAATCTGGAAAACTATTCCATAATTAGGAAATGTTAACGCACCCGAGTCTACTCGGCAAGTTGTTTTTTGATAACAGCTTGACGGATTGTCTGACTTCAGATAATTTCCATCATCCGAATTTAGTTTCGAAATTACGAATTTTTAATGTGAGTCCGCACCGACCATGAGCCCAGAGCGCTACCTGAGAACCTTCGACATCCTCAAGCTGCTGACCGAGCGCAATACCCCTTTGCGCCTGACAGAAATCAAACAGGCTCTAGACCTGCCAGTGAGCAGCCTGCACAACATGCTGCAGACCATGGTGAGCGCTGAGGTGGTCACGATCGATGACGACCTGCGCTATGCCGTCGGTCCGCGCACAGTGTCGCTTGCGTTGCGCACCGTCCAGTCGCTTGACTTGCGCACGGTGGCACGGCGGCCGCTGCAGGACCTTGCGCGCGAACTTGGTGACGACATTTACCTGGCCATGCGAGTTGGCCAACGAGTTATCTACGTGGACCGCGTTTTAGGCAACCAGCGAATCTCACTGGACATTCGACTGGGCGAGCCATTGATGATGCACTGCACTGCCACTGGAAAGCTATTTGCGGCACTCGATGGGCGGCTCGAAGCTCATGCGCTTGCCGGCAAGCTGCCCAAAATGACGCCCGTCACCATCACCGATCCGCAGCAGTTAAAGAAGGAATACGCTCGCATTCGTGACGTGGGCTTCTCGAGAAGCGAGGAGGAAGCCATGGCCGGCGTGGTGGGCTATGCCTTACCAATACGCGACGGGACGGGGAACGTTGTTGCAGCAGTGCACGTGTCGGTGCTGTCCACCCGCGCAACCAAAACACACGAGCGCAAAATATTGACAGAGGCGCGTGCCTGTGTTGATCAGATTGACAAACAATTGGGCCACGAACACCGCGGCACACGAAGGAAAGCCTCCACATGACAAACAGTGACCGCAATACCCACACCCCAAAAGATCTGCGCGGTGCGCTCACTGGACTGAAAGTGCTAGATGCAAGTCGGCTGTTACCTGCCGCCCTCTGCACCCAATTGTTGGGTGATCTTGGAGCTGACATTCTGAAGGTGGAGGAGCCTGGACGCGGCGATTACCAGCGTAGCTTCCCGCCAATGGGCAAGGTCGATTCAGGCACATTTCTCTTATGCAACCGAAACAAGCGGAGCATGACCTTGAACCTCAAACACGAGGAAGGCAAAAAGATCTTTCGCGAACTCGCTGCGCAGTCCGATGTGGTGGTCGAAGGTTTTCGTCCAGGCGTCATGGACCGTCTAGGCTTAGGTTACGAAGAACTCAAGAAGATCAACCCTCGTCTGGTTTACTGCGCCATCTCCGGGTATGGTCAGGACGGACCTTATCGGCGTGTTGCGGGGCATGACCTCAATTACCTTGGCGTTATCGGGGCGCTGCCCCTCTTTGGCAAAGCAGGCGAAGGCCCGATGGTGCCTGGGCTCCTTGCCGCAGATATTGGTGCTTCGATGATTGGCGCCTGGGGCATTCTGGCAGCCGTGCTCGCGCGACAAAACACAGGAGAAGGCCAGTTCGTCGATGTCTCCATGATGGACGCCGCTGTGGCGTTCCTTACCTACCATGCGGCGGAGCCCTTGTTTGGCAGCGTGGAGCCCAAGGGGGGTGAATACCGCAATACTGGCGGCGCGCCGTGCTACGGCATTTTTCGCTGCAAGGATGGTCACTATGTGACGCTGGGCGCGCTAGAGGATCATTTTTGGGCTCGCTTTTGCGATCTCGCAGGCGTGCCACAGCTGAAGGAAGATCAGTTTCCCGAGGGCGATGCCCGTGAGAGCCAGTTCCAACTGATGGAGAATGTCTTTCGCCAGCGAACACGACAGGAATGGGTTGACCTGTTTTTTGCCAACGACATTCCTGGTGGCCCGGTCAATTCCATGCGTGAGGCATTCGACGACCCGCACATGCGTGCGCGTCAAATGCTTTTGCATGTAGACCATCCGATCGAGGGCCGCATTCCGCAGCTGGGTTTCCCAGTGAAGTTCTCTGGCACACCGGCAAGCATCAACTCGCCACCACCTTCGCTTGGGCAGCATACGGGTGATGTGCTTGCGGCACTTGGTTACGATGCGGCTCGCATCGCCACGCTTGCTCAAAACGGCACCACTTGACTCAACATTGACACCCTCATGAACACTCCTGAAGTTTTGATTGAACACTCAGACGGCCTGGTCATCATCACCATCAATCGGCCTGAGCAAAAAAATGCAGTCAACCGCGCTGTCTCTTACGGTGTGTGCGAAGCCATCGACGAGATGGAGCGCAACCCTGCGTTGCACGCCGCCGTCTTGACTGGCGCGGGCGGTACCTTCTGCTCGGGCATGGACCTCAAGGCTTTTTTGCGTGGTGAGGTTACGCGTGTGGAAGGTCGCGGTATTTTGGGCATAGCGCGCACGCCGCCGCTTAAGCCGCTGATTGCTGCCGTGGAGGGCTACTGCCTAGCAGGTGGCTTCGAGGCCATGCTGTGCTGCGACTTGGCCGTGGTGGCGCGTAATGCCCAGTTTGGTCTGCCTGAAGCCAAGCGCGGCCTAGCTGCCGCCGCGGGGGGATTGATGCGGCTGCCCCGCCTGTTGCCCCAGCGCATCGCCATGGAGATGGCGCTGACCGGTGAAATGTATTCTGCTGAACGCTTGGCGCCTTTCGGCCTTTTCAATGCAGTGGTGGAGCCAGGCCAGGCCTTGCCTGAAGCCATCGCGCTTGCGCGGCGTGTGATTGCCAATGCCCCAATGTCTGTCGCTGCCAGCAAGCGAGTCATCGTTGAGCAGCGCGACTGGCCGCTGGACCTCATGTTTGCCCTGCAAGATCCGATCACTGCGCCGGTGCTTGCATCAAAGGATGCACGAGAGGGCGCCCTAGCGTTTGCTGAGCGTCGTCCGCCTGTGTGGGGTGGTGAGTAGTCGGTTCAGTTTTTTTCTGTTCTTTCTGAGTTTGCTGAGGTCGCTGGGCGAGGGTGTATGGGGTGGGCTGACTCATTAACAAATTTATAAAAACCACATTAAATCAATCGATCACCAACGGCGAATAAACACACAAAATCAAGCATCTCTAAAATCCAGCGATGATGAAATTCTGAAAATTCATAGTCTTTGGTGGCGCCATTGCATTGACCTGTGCATTGCTAGTGGCTTGTGTCAGTTTGGCGTCTTGTTCTAGCCTTCACTTTGGCCCCGACATGCAGCATAACGTCTGCACTGACTACGGCATTCTTTTTGGCGCGTCGGATTTTCCAATCGAGAGACTTCACTTGGTCTGATAGGACCGCACAATCAACGCCGTTGACTTGGGTGACCACTTCGAACGGATGATCTTTGATTTTGGTGAACATCGGGCAACAGGCCATCAAGCCTGTTTTGCCGTTCGCAAATACGATGAACACACCTTGGCCGAACTCAAGTTCATGTCCGCAGCGCGTGGATCAGTTGATTAAGCGGTTTAGCCGGCAGTAGGGGCTTTAGCGAATCTCTCGGTCTAAAGCCATGGGTAGTGGCGCCGCCCCAATATTTAGAAAGATGAACTGGACACCAAGAGCTTGATCTACTTGCCCATCAAAATCTTAGGCGGTTTATGATGAGGTATGTCATGATCTGTCGGTACAAAGACTTCAAACCTGAACCAACTGGCACCCTCGCCCAAAAGCTAGGGCAGCCAACCAAGTTCATACCTCCTTGGGAGACGCAAGATGCTCAAAATTCAAAACTGGGAAACCGCAGAACTCGGAAGAAAAGCCTTTAAAAAAGACACATTTGAAGGACGAATCACCGACATCATTGGCACCCACACGCAAAGACATCCGGGCGCACAGGCTTTTTTAGTTGAGCAAGACCCCCTATGGGTGACTCCGACGCACTTCCACTTAGAGCACCAATTCCAGGTCATCATGGCCGGCAGTGGGTCTATCGGAAAGCATGTTGTTAATCGGCTCAACGTACATTACTCAGCGCCAGAAACGGCGTACGGCCCGATCACCGCAGGGCCTGAAGGCGTCTCGTACCTGACCATGCGCATGTCGGGTGACACGGGGGCTTGGTACATTCACAAGCCTGGCTCTCTGGAACGACTCAGATCGGGCGTCCGACAAAAACGAGAACAAACTCATGGCGTACCGACTGGCTCGGTTGGCACCTGTGACTTGCCTGCACTCATGGCACCCAGCGTCGAAAATTTAATTGGCCCCCGCGCGGATGGCTTGGCGGCACACTTTGTCCGTCTGCCGCCCGGCAGCCGTCAACAACTGCCGACGCAAAGTCCTTACGGTGGGCGTTATTACATTGTGACAAGCGGCTCCGTCAAACTTAATGACGCCGAGGCACAGACCATGACAGTCGCTTTCGGCTCGCATGAGGAAGACTTGTTGATGCAAGCTGGAAGCGAAGGTGCAGAACTCTTGGTTTTGCAATTTCCAGTGCAGGCCCGAAGCGGCATTGACACGCAATGAAAGAGTGTTATTTCTCAAACATCTAATGCCGCCCAGCTCGGCAATGGTCTGCTCGGTGCGCAGCACGATCTTGGGTAATGGGGCTGCGCCTGCTCAGCGGCCCACGAGGGGGGCAACCTTCTCGGCCATCAGAGTCATGGACTGGCGGGCCAGCGCCGGGTCTTTCCAGTCCACACCCGCGTAAAGCAGGGTGCCGAAATCGCCTGTGACTTCTCGGAATTCATGAAGCTTATCGACCACCCGGCCTGGTGAACCATGAATGACCAACTGTTCCATCACGCCTTCGAGCGTGACCTGGTCGTCAGGCATTTTAGGGTCTGACTTGAACACCCCCAGTGCGCCGCGCCGTTTGAGCTTTTTGAACAAAGTGTTGTAGTAGTAGTGGTAAGGGCCTGCGGGGTCCATCGCGTAGGCCTTGGCGGTTGCGTCGTCTTTGGCCACAAACACCGTTTTGGCCACGCGCCAGTTTGCCTCATCGGCAACGCGTCCAGTGCGCTCACAACCTTCGACGTACTTTGTCCAATGCGTGCGCACCCACTTGGGCAGCAAAAAGTTGGCTGAAATCGGCTCCCACCCACGGGCAGCGGCCTCGGCAATGCCCTGCGAGAAGGGGGCCACCGCCGTCACCACAATGGGCGGGTGCGGGCGTTGAAGCGGCTTGGGGATGGTGCCCATGCCTGTTTCAGGAATGTGCGTTCGCGCAGAACTGATGTTCCAGAACTGGCCCTGGATGTTGTAGGGCGGCTCGCTCGCCCAAATTTGCAAGACCTGGTTAATGGCCTCCAAAAACATGGCCGGCCTGGCCATGTCCATGTTACCAAAGACCTCGGCATCTGACGGCAGTGCGCCCGGGCTGATACCCAAGATGAATCGCCCGCCCAAAAGGTGGTCAAGCATGGCAATTTCGCTGGCCACCGCAGCCGGGTGGTGGTTGGGCATGTTGAGCGTGCCCGTGCCCAGCTTGATGCGGCGCGTGGCATGGGCCAGCGTGGCCATGAAAATCGCGCTGGAGGTGATGTTTTCTTCAGGGTCGGTGGAATGCTCGCCACAGTAACCCTCGACGAAGCCCAACTCGTCGGCCAAGATGAACGCCTCCCTGTCCTCACGCAAAGATTGCTGCCAATCCTTACCAATGGGGTGCATGGGCATGGTGAAAAATCCGAGCTTCATGCGATATATCTCCTTAGGTGGCGGTTAGACGGTGGCGCTTTCACCACCGGTTTTGCGGTTGGGGCAAGAAAGCCGGTCCTGAAATCTTATTTTCGAAATTTAGGCCTTAAGCTAAAAAAATGTTTACAGAACTTTTGCGCTTAGAGTAGCCTGTAAAGAACGTTATCAAAGCCAGCAAAAGACCGAAAGAGGGCAAAACCCCATTGACCCTGGGCTAGGTCACTGCTACATTTTTTGTACCCTTCGGTTGACACTTTGCAACCGCAGTCTTTATAGACAACTGAAAGACTCTCCATGACCCAAGGTAACTCTGGTTTTTTGCAGCGCCGCCAAATCCTCAGCGCCGCAGCCGGCCTGTGCATGAGCAGCCTGAGCGCTACGGCGCAAATACCCTCCAGCGAAGGCACAGCAAGGCTGTTTGTAGGTTTTCCGCCGGGCGGCTCAGGAGACTTGTTTGCACGCATTTTGGCTGAAGCCCTGCGCGAGGAGCTCAGTCGACCCGTGGTCGTGGAGAACCGCCCTGGCGCGGGCGGTCTGACGGTGGCGGTGAATTTCTTGCGAGCCCCAAAGGATGGCAGCCATCTCATGTTGGCCACTGGCTCCACCGCGGTGTCGGCACCCATTTCACGGGCCAAGCCACCTTACAACCCCATTGAAGACTTTCAGTGGTTAGCACTGCTCACCAATGCGCCCTTTGTCATTGCGGTCAACCCAGCCTTGCCCGTGACCGACTTGCCGGGGTTGGTGGCCCACTGCAAAGCCAATGCGGGCAAGTTGTCCTATGGGCATGCCGGTTTGGGGACCACGGTGCACTTGGCAGCTGAACTGTTCAAGGACCGTGCTGGCCTACAGGTGGTGGACGTACCTTACGCCGGCAGTGCTGGGGCCATTACCGACACCATCGCGGGCAATGTGCAATTCATTGTTGAAACATCAGGCACCTTGCTGCCCCACCACAAGAGCGGCAAACTGCGCATCATCAGCTGCATGGCCGAGGCGCGGGAGAAAATTTCACCCGACATACCTACTGCGCGAGAAGCTGGCTACGACCTGATTGCTGGAACCTCTAACTTGTTGGCCGCTCCCCAAGGTACACCGGCAGACGTGGTGGATTACTTGGCGAGGTCCACAGTGCGCGCCATGCAAAAACCATCGGTCCAGCAAAGGCTGGACCAACTCGGCATTCAAGCCTTTTCCAAGTCAAGCCCAGAGTTGGCGCGCCAGTATGTGACAGCCGAGGTCAACCGCTGGTCTGCGGTGGTTAAAAAGCTTGGTATCGCACTCTGAGATGTCTAGGCTCGTGGATGCCTCTCACGACAGCAAGTTGGCCGAATCCGCCCGGGCCTTGTTGACACCGCAAAGTGTGGTCCTCGTAGGTGCCTCAGATAAATCCCGCTGGTCGACCAGCGTGCACGACAACTTGGTCCGCCACGCTTATGCGGGCAGCCTCCACTTGGTCAACCCGCGCGGTGCTATGGCGCATGGCCGCTTGTGCGCTACTCACTGCGCAGCAGTGGGCGAGCAACTGGACTTGGGACTCATCATGGTGCCCCGTGAAGCCGTGCCTCAGGCGCTGACTGAATTGGCTGACGCGGGCGGGCGCTCTGCCGTCATCTTGAGCGCTGGCTATGCCGAGCTTGGCCCCGCAGGCCGTGCCGAACAAGATGCTATTTTGGGTTTAGCCAAGCGGCTCGGCATTCGTCTGCTGGGCCCCAACTGCTTGGGCTTCATCAACTTCACGCAAAACGCCATCGCCTGGACCACGCCTGTTCAGGCGCCTTCGCGAGCACATGGCGTTGCGATCGTGTCCCAAAGTGGCGCCACTGCGCATTTTCTTGCTCAATTGGCGCATCAGCAGGACGTGGGTTTGAGCCATGTCATCTCAACCGGCAACGAGGCAGACCTGGACATCACCAGCTTTATCGACTGCTTGATTGAAGAGCCGCAAACACGCGCCATTGCAGTTTTTGCTGAGACGGTGCGGGAGCCGGAGCGCTTTTTACGTGTGGCCGCAAGGGCCTTGCGAGCTGGCAAACCCTTGGTGGTGCTGAAGGTAGGCTCCAGCGAGGTGACCGCCCAATCTGCCTTGGCACATACAGGGGCCCTAGTAGGTAAT
Organism: Akkermansia muciniphila; assembly: GCA_943331105.2. Lineage (GTDB taxonomy): Bacteria > Pseudomonadota > Gammaproteobacteria > Burkholderiales > Burkholderiaceae_C > Limnohabitans_A. The sequence continues at coordinate 425,853 of CALQKH020000001.1, read as the reverse complement.
GATAAGGTGTTTGACGGCATTTGCCAGCAGTTTGGAATCCTGCGTACCTACGCCATGGAGGACCTGCTTGCAACCGCCGACATTGCAGGCCGTTGCGGCGTTTTGCGCGGCCGGGGGGTGGGCATCGTGACCAATTCGGGGGGGGTGGGCGAGATTGCAGCCGATACCGCACATCGCCATGGTTTAGTGCTGCCACCGCTCAATGATGCAGCAGCAGCAGCGATGGTGTCCACCATCCCTTCCGTGGCCACAGCCCAAAACCCACTCGATCTTACCGGTACCGTCACTCCTGAACAATGCGAGGGCGCAGTGCTTGCCATGGCGAGCGTGGCCGATTGCGCCGCACTTCTGTGTCCCTGGTATGACATTCCCAGCGAGCCCCAACAGGTCAATGAACGATTGACCGCATTGCACCTGCACCTCGTGCGCGGATTGCGTGAGGCTGGCGTGCCGGGGTTTTTGGCCAGTTACACACCGGCAGTGGTGAACGACATGGCGCGCCAGACGATTGCCGACATCGGCGCCAATTACTTGGCTTGCGGGATGGACCGAGCACTGGCGGGGGTGGCCGGGGCGGTGCGATGGTCACAGCGTTATTTAGAAGAGTCTAATGACTCGGCCGAGCCGCCGCCTTTCGCTACGCCAAAGCCTTCTTTTGGAAAGCACAAGCCAAAATGGCAAGCGCGCTCTGAGCGCGAGGCACTGGACGCGCTGGCCGCTTGGGGCGTCCCAGTGGTCCCAGGCCGCATGGCCACGACGGCCGAACAGGCGGTGAAATACGCGCAGATCTGGAGCGGCCCAGTGGTGCTTAAGGTGGCCAGCGCCGATATTGCCCATAAAAGCGACATAGGCGGGGTGATCTTGAACTTGCTCGGTGAAAGTGCCGTCAAAGAAGCCTTTGCACAAATCACCAATGCAGTCCGCCTGCATGCACCTGAGGCCAGGCTCGATGGTGTGTTGGTGGCTCCTATGCGGCCGCCGGGCACCGAGCTGCTGGTCGGATTCAGTCGCGATTCACTGTGGGGGCCTGTGATGGCCGTCGGCTTGGGCGGCGTCTGGGTCGAGGTGCTGCAGGACGTGGCTTTGCGCCCCCTGCCAGTCAGCGCCCAGGAAGCACTCCGAATGCTCAAAAGCTTGCGGGGGCTGCCTCTGTTACAAGGTCACCGCGGCTTGCCTGCCGCCCACTTGGACGTGCTGGCGACGGTGATCGCGCGCATCAGCCAAGCAATTACTGCAATGGGACCCGATCTGCTTGAACTCGACATCAATCCGCTGTGGGTGCGCGGCGATCAGGTGGAAGCGCTTGATGCTTTAATGGTTTGGCGGCCCGATGGGACAGCCGTCAAATCGACCCAACACAGCGCTGTCCATTTATTGTGAACCTTAAAACTCTATGAAAACTCCTTTGTGTCAACGGCTAGGCTGCGAGCTGCCGATTTTTGCTTTTTCTCACTGCCGCGACGTGGTGGTCGCCGTCACCCGCGCTGGCGGATTTGGGGTATTGGGCGCATCTACCTTTTCACCCCAGCAGCTTGAGGCCGAATTGCGCTGGATCGACAAACATGTCGAAGGCCGGCCGTATGGTGTAGATGTGATCATCCCCACGCGCTACGACCAGGCGTCAGAAGACAGCACCGAAGACTTGCGTGCGCTAATTCCACAGGTCCACAAGGATTTCATGGAAAACTTGCTGTCTAAGGCGGGCGTGGCAGCTTTGCCCGATGGTGAGAAAGAAAGGATTGAACAAGAAATTGTCGATGGTCGCGGCAACATGACCCCCGACGGTGCCAGACGGCTTTTGGCGGTCGCACTGACCCATTCGCAGGTGAATTTTGTGGTCAGCGCCTTAGGTTCTCCGCCGCCTGACGTGGTGGCCGAGTTGCGAGATCGCGGCATCTTGATTGGCGCCCTGTGTGGCAAAGCCGAGCACGCGGTGCGCCACATCGCAGCAGGCGTCGATGTGATCGTGGCGCAAGGCACCGAGGCAGGGGGCCACACTGGCGAGATTGCCACCATGGTGTTGGTTCCCCAGGTGGTCGAGGCTTGTGGCGACGGCGTGGCCGTGCTGGCCGCAGGCGGCATTGCCCGTGGCAGCCAAATTGCGGCCGCTCTGGCGCTGGGTGCACAAGGTGTGTGGTGCGGCACTGTGTGGTTGGGCACGCGCGAGAGCGAGCTCAACCCATTTGAAAAAGGTGTGCTCTTTGAAGCCCGTGCGGACGATGCCGTTAGACGCAAGGCCCGCACAGGCAAAACTGTGCGCATGCTCAAAAGTCAGCTTTCTGAGGCCTGGGAGCAGCCAGGCGCGCCCCCATACTTGCCCACACCTTTGCAGGGCATTCTCTACAACGAAGCACACGCACGCGTGGTGCGGGCTCAGCGCAAAGACCTTTACTCCGCGCCAGCCGGGCAGGTGGTGGGCATGATCAATGAAGAAACCAGCGTGCGTGAGCTGATGTACCGCATGCAGACCGAATACCTGGAAGCCGTCGAGCGCCTGCAGCGGCTTAACGCCGCCAACGATTGAAAAGAGCAGCCCATGACCGAAGAAGTTCTGGTCGAACACGATGATGGCATGGCGATCGTGACCATCAACCGCCCCGAGCAGCGTAACGCGGTGAACCGCGCTGTGTCACAGTGGGGGTAACTATACCTATCAGGTTCGAATTCCGTAGCAATCAAACACAGAGGTTTGGCAAACTTACGCAGCACGCGGCTGTCTCCACATTTAGAATGATGAACCGGACCCCAAGAGCTTAATTTGCTTGCCCGTCAAAATCTTAGGCGGTTTGCGATCTGGTATCTTCTGGCCCGCCAAGACCAAACCCTGAACAGTCTGACTGTTTAGGGTTTTTTCTTTTCAGACCTTGGACCCGTGTGACAAGGCCCTTTCGCGGCTGGCGGCCAAGGCTTTTGCGTCAGGCGCCGACAAGTCCCAGCCCTGCATGTGGTCGAGGCTGATGTCGGTCAGGGCATCGATCCACTGGGCGTTGTTGTTCAGGCAGGGGATGTAGTTGAAGCTTTCTCCACCTGCGTGCAAGAAGGCTTCTTTGGCTTCAAGCTGAATTTCTTCGAGTGTTTCCAAGCAGTCGCTGGTAAAGCCCGGGCAGATCACGTCGACAGATTTCACGCCTTGGCCCGCTATGGCAATCAGGGTCGGTTCGGTGTAGGGCTCGAGCCATTTGGCCTTGCCAAAGCGTGACTGGAAGGTGAGTTTGTATTGGTCTTTGCGCAAGCCCAAGGCTTCGGCCAGCAATCGGCCGGTTTTCATGCACTCGCAGTGGTAAGGATCACCCAATTGCAAAGTGCGTTCGGGCACGCCGTGAAAGCTCATCAGCAGTTGTTCGGATTGGCCGTTGGCCGCCCAGTGGTCGCGCACAGTTTGCGCCAGCGCGGCGATGTAACGCGGGTCGTCGTGGTATCGGTTGACGAAACGCATTTCTGGAATGAGGCGGGTTTTGAGTCCCCAGTGGTAAACCGCGTCGAACACGCTGGCTGTGGTTGTGCCACTGTATTGCGGATAGGCCGGCACAATCAGGACGCGCTGCACGCCTTCTGCTTTGAGGGCGCTGAGTTGCGCAGGGATAGACGGCTGGCCATAGCGCATGGCGTAGCGCACGGTGACATGGTGGCCACGCTCTTGCAGTGACGTGCCCAATGATTGGGATTGTTGGTCGGTAAAAGCTTTCAGGGGCGAACCTTGCTCGGTCCAGATGCTGGCGTATTTGGCGGCAGACTTGGCCGGTCGCACGCGCAAGATGATGCCATGCAGGATCAGCCACCAAATGGGTTTGGGGATTTCGACCACGCGGCTGTCGCCTAAAAACTCGGCCAGGTATTTGCGCAGGGCGGGTGCTGTGGGGGCGCTGGGCGTGCCCAGATTGCAATACAAAACAGCCGTGCGAGCTGCCTGACCATGCTGGAAAGAGGGTTCTTGTTGAAATGCCATGCGTTATTCTCCCACCACCATGATTGACATTACCAAAATCAGAGCCATTACCCTCGATCTGGACGACACACTGTGGCCCGTCTGGCCCACGATTGGCCGTGCAGAAACCGCCTTACAAGCTTGGTTGGCTGCGCATGCGCCAAGCACAGCGGTCTTGTCGGCCGATGCTGAACTCAAAAAGGCCGTTCGCGCCGAAATCAACGCCCGCTATGCGGACAGGGCTCACGACTTGTCGTTTTTGCGTCTGCAATCCATTCGCGCCTTGTTGCAGCAAGCCGGTGATCCGCTGCACTTGGCCGAGCCGGCTTTTGAGGTCTTTTTTGCCGAGCGTCAGCGGGTGGATTTGTTTAACGATGCGTTGCCGGCCTTGCGTTTTTGGAGCCAACGCTACCCTGTGATCGCCCTGTCCAACGGCAATGCTGACGTGCACCGCGTGGGCATTGGGGAGCACTTTCACGCCAGTGTGAGTGCGCAGTCCTTGGGCGTGGCCAAGCCCGATTTACGCATTTTTGAAGCGGCTGCTGCTGCTGCCGGCGTGCAGCCCCATGAGGTCTTGCACGTGGGTGACGATGCTCACGCCGACTGTGTGGGTGCTTTGGCAGCGGGCATGCAAGTGGCCTGGCTCAACCGCGAAGGCCACGACTGGACCCATGGCGACACCCGTCCGAACTTGGAGGTGCGAGACTTGCATCTGTTGTGCGACAGTTGGTCTGACTATGAGCGGTAAGGCTGCGGCTTGAGAACCAGCTTGAAATTTTTTGCAATTTGACACTTGGAGAACCTGATGGCTTTGAGAATTTACGGCATTGGCGCGTCCCGCGCAGCACGACCCTTGTGGACCGCCTTGGAACTGGGCGTGGCCTTTGAGCACACAGGCACGCCTTATGCTGGTGGCGCGACCCGAACGCCCGAGTTTTTGGCGCTCAACCCGAATGGCCACATTCCGGTGGTCGTGGACGAGCGTGCCGATGGCGCTGTCACCGTGTGGGAGAGCATGGCTTGCGCTTTGTACATCGCCCGCGTGCATGGCCAAGCCGATGGCCAGTCCATCACGCCCGCTTCACCCCGCGAAGAGGCTGAGGCTTTGCGTTGGAGTTTTTGGACGGTGTCCGAGTTGGAAAAAGACGCGCTCATGGTGTTGATGCACCGCATGGCCATGCCCGCTGACCAGCGCAAGCCCGAATTGGCCGAACAGGCTGAAAGTCGTTTGAAGGTGCCATTGGCGGTGTTGGAAGCCCACTTGCAGGCCCAAAACGCCAAAGGCGAGGCGCATTTGGCCGCCCAACGCTTCACGGTGGCCGATGTCTGCGTGGCCAGTGTGGCGGGTTGGTTGCGGCCTGCGCCTGCCTTGTTGGCGCAGTACCCGGCCGTGTCAAGCTGGATGGAGGCTTGTCTGGCCCGCCCGGCCCAGGCGCAAGCCCGGGGCATGAAGTGAAACTTCTGAGTCAGGCCGTTAAAACCGCCCCAGCGCCTGCATCTTCCAAGCCAGCCACAGCTTGCGCAGCGGTGTGAGCGCGATGCGTTGGTGCAAGACCTGAAAGCCCGAAGCCTCGATTTCGCGCAGCAAGGTGCGGTAAATGCTGGCCATCATCAGGCCTGGCTTTTGGGCGCGGCGGTCGGCAGCGGGCAGCAGGGCCAGGGCTTCGTCGTAAAGGGCATGGGCACGTTCGGTCTGGAACTGCATCAGCGCTTTGAAGCGGTCTGAATAATCCCGTTGGATCAGTTCATTGGCCTTGACGCCAAAGCGCTGTTGCTCGTCCAGCGGCAAATAAATGCGTCCGCGCATAGCGTCTTCGCCTACGTCGCGGATGATGTTGGTCATTTGGAAAGCCAGACCCAGCTTGTGGGCGTACTGGGTGGTGGCCTCGTCAGTCTGGCCAAAGATGCGGGCGGCGACTTCGCCCACCACACCGGCGATCAAATGGCAGTATTTTGTCAGGCCCGCAAAGTCCAAATACCGGGTTTGGTTCAGATCCATCTGACAGCCTTCGATCACGGCCATCAGGTGTCGGCTTTCTATGCCAAAACTGGAAGCCAAGGGCATGAGGGCGTGCATCACGGGGTGGCTGGGCTGTCCGGCGAAGGCCTGTAACACTTCTTTTTGCCACCAGGCAAGTTTGGTGGCGGCCACGCCTGGGTCTTTGATTTCGTCGACCACATCGTCCACTTCTCGGCAAAACGCATAAAAAGCAGTGATCGCGGCACGCCGCTCAGGCGGCAAAAACAAAAAAGCGTAATAGAAACTGCTGCCTGAGGCGGCGGCTTTTTGTTGGACGTAATCTTGCGGGCTCATGGACTGGGATTCTCGCATTCAAAGCGCAGGATCAAGGCTGGGGCTGGCCAGACAATTGGAGAAATTCTCTTTCTAGAGCGGGCACAGACCCAAGGCCCAAGGCGATGCGCCAGAGCAGTGCGCGCACCTCATGGCGTGGCATTTTGATGCGTTGGGTCAGGGCGGCAGGACCCGCCTCTCGCAGCAGAGCCACAGTGCGGGCACCGATCAGGGCGGGCAAGGCACTGGCCAGACGCAAACGCCAAGGCTTGACCGCCAATGCGTAGCGCATGCCGCTGGCCAACTGAGACTGGGTTGTGTCCAGCCACTGGTTGTAAAGCGGGGTGATGGATGTCAGTGTGTTGATTTTTCGAGAGCTTGGTACGCTGGCATCGCCTGTGCCGTTTGTGGCGCGTGCAGCTTCTGCCAGCCATTCGGGCGTCAGGCCCGCTTGCGCCAAAGTTTCGACCGGCCAGTAGCAGCGCCCGTCTGCCAAGTCGGCGCCCATGTCGCGAACAATGTTCAGGCGTTGCAGGCCCATGCCGTATTGGCGACCGATGTGCATCATTTCTTCTTGTGTCAAAAGTGCATAACCGGGCAGGTGGCGGCCGCACAACTCCGTCCAGAATTCCCCCACGCATCCAGCCACCAACCAGGTGTAGTCTTCCAATTCCGTCTCGTTTTGCAAAGACTCAAGCCGTTGAGGACCCGATCCAAAGCGGGCCATGTCCAGATGCTGCCCTAGTGTGATGTGGCCAAGTACGGTACGCACGCTGGCTTGGTCAGGCTCAGACAATGTGTGCAGCAATGGCAGACATTGCGGCAGCGCTTGCATCAAAGCGCGTTCGTGCGGGTTGGTTTGCTGCGCTGCAAAGGCTTGGGTCAGCTTGGTCAGTGCGCTGTCTTGTGTGTCGCCTGCCGAAGTGACAGCGATGGCCTGCGTCATGAGTTGCAGCAAGGTTTGTCGCTCGGCCAAGGGCAGGGCGCTGGTGTCCGCCACGGTGTCTGTCGCGCGTGCCAACAAGTAGCCGATGGTCACGGGGGCCTGCAAAGCGGAGGGTAAAAGCCGGATTGACAAGTCAAACGAGCGAGACACGCGGCGCAGCAGCAGACGTTGTTGCCGGTTCAATCCGGAGCCGGTAAGTCGTCTGGATGGGGGGGCTTTTGTCATGGTCAATCGGTATTGTCGCTTGACAGCTGCATCCGCTTTGAATAAATTACTAACCAATCGGTCATTATTATTCTTTGGATACACCATGCATTTTTTGATGTCACTCGCCTCAGGGCGAGTTCTTCGTTTCTGCGCGTTCACCGGTTTTTTGATTACTTTGGTGGCATGTTCCAAGACCGAGGCGCCACTGGAGCCTTTGCGTTCGGTCAAGTTGATCACTGTGTTGGGCAGCGATTTGACGTCGGACGGGACATTTTCAGCCGAGGTGCGTGCCCGAGTCGAGACCCGATTGGGTTTCAGGGTTGGCGGCAAACTGATGCAGCGAGCCGTTGAACCAGGCCAGCGGGTGGCCGCCGGGCAGCTTTTGGGCGTGCTGGATGCACAAGATTTTGAGTTGGCCGCCTCGGCAGCTCAGGCGCAGGTCAGCGCTGCCCAAAGCCAGCGCGACTTGGCCCTGGCTGATTTCAAAAGATTTGAGGCGTTGAAAGCCCAAAACTTCATCAGTGGCGCCGAATTGGAGCGGCGCGAGGCCAGTTTGAAGGCGGCCGATGCGGCATTGACTCAGGCCAAGGCCCAAGCACAGGCGCAAAGTAACCAAACAGGCTATGCCCGTTTGACGGCCAGTCATGCCGGTGTCATCACTGGGGTTGATGCTGAGGCAGGTCAAGTGGTCTCAGCCGGACAGCCCATTGTGCGGTTGGCGCATGATGGCCCGCGTGATGCGGTTTTTGCGGTCTCCGAAACCGCCATCATGACGCTCAAGATCGGCCAAAACATGCACGCCACGGTACTGAGCACGGGACAAACTGTTCAAGGCAAGGTGAGGGAGTTGGCCGCCATGGCCGATCCGGTCACGCGCACCTTCACAGTCAAGTTGGCCTTGGATGGCGGAACATCCTTGCCCTTGGGGGCCACGCTGAATGTCCGGGCACCGGGTTTGTCTGGCTCAGCGACCACGGCGATATTGCTGCCCACCAGCGCTTTGCGACAAGAGGGGCAGGGCACGGCGGTTTGGGTGCTGGACGAAGCCACCATGACGGTCAACAGCCAGCCGGTGCAGTTGGGGCCGGTGAATGGCAACGATGTCGTGGTCAGTTCGGGGCTCACACCGGGGCAAAAAGTGGTGAGCGCCGGAGTTCATGTGCTGTCGCCGGGTCAAAAGGTCACGATTTATGGCGCCGTGCCAAGCATGGCACCCGCTGCGCCGGTTGCCCCTGCACGGTGATCCCATGAGCAGCACCGACAACACCCGTTTCAACCTCTCGCGCTGGGCGCTGGAGCACCCGGCCCTGACCCGCTACCTGATGGTGGTGTTGATGGTGCTGGGCATGGCGTCTTATTTTCAGCTGGGGCAAGACGAAGACCCACCCTTTACCTTCCGTGCCATGGTGGTGAGGGCCTATTGGCCCGGGGCCACGGCTGAGCAAGTGGCCGAGCAGGTGACCGACAAGATCGAGCGCTCCCTCCAAGAAGTGCCTTTTGCCGACAAGATTCGAAGTTATTCCAAACCCGGCGAGGCGCAGATCATTTTTCAGATCAAGGACAACTCGGACCCCGGGGCTGTCCCGCAGATTTGGTACACCGTGCGCAAGAAAATCGGCGACATGCGCGCAAGCTTGCCGCCGGGGGTGGTGGGACCATTTTTCAACGATGAGTTTGGTGATGTGTTCGGTGTGATTTACGCACTGGGAGGAACGGGTTTAACGCCAGCTGAGATCAAAACCCAAGCCGACATCTTGCGCCAACAATTGCTGCGCGTGCCCGATGTGGCCAAGGTCGAGTTGTTTGGCGTGCAAGACGAAAAGGTGTTCGTTGAAATTGCTCAGCAGCGCTTGGCGCAAATGGGTTTGGACATGGGGGCTGTGCTGGCTCAGCTGAACCAGCAAAACGCGGTGGAGCCGGCGGGCAGCATCCAGTCGCCAATGGATGTGGTTCAAGTGCGGGTGGGCGGGCAGTTTCAGAGCCTAGATGAGCTGAGGGCCATGCCGATTCGCGGCGCATCGGGTGCGCAAATTCGCTTGTCTGACATCGCCACGGTCACCCGCGCTTATGCCGATCCTGCCAGCGTCAAGGTTCGTCACGATGGCCAAGAAGTCATTGCGCTCGGTGTGTCCATGGCCAAAGGGGGCGACATCATCGCCCTGGGCCAGTCTTTGCGCTTGGCGATCACGGCCTCGCAGGCCACGCTGCCAGCTGGCATGACACTGACGCAGGTCCAAGACCAGCCCAGCGCGGTGGCCTCCTCGGTCAACGAGTTCATCAAGGTGCTGATCGAGGCGGTGGTGATCGTGTTGGCGGTGAGCTTTTTGGCGCTGGGGCTGCACAAACGCCCCGGTCAGCACCCCTTGTGGCGGCGCTGGACCCTGGACATCCGTCCGGGGTTGGTGGTGGGCATCACCATTCCGTTGGTGCTTGCCGTCACGTTTTTGGCCATGCATTACCTGGGCATTGGTCTGCACAAAATTTCATTGGGTTCGCTCATCATTGCGTTGGGCTTGCTGGTGGACGATGCCATCATCGCGGTGGAGATGATGGTGCGCAAGATGGAAGAGGGCTACGACAAGCTGCGGGCGGCGACCTTTGCTTATGATTTGACCGCCATGCCCATGTTGACGGGCACCTTGATCACCGCCGCCGGGTTTTTGCCGATTGGCATGGCCAAGTCGATGACGGGTGAGTACACCTTTGCGATTTTTGCGGTCACGGTGGTGGCGCTCTTGGTCAGTTGGGTGGCTTCGGTCTACTTTGTGCCTTATTTGGGGGCCTGGTTGCTCAAGCCGCCTGCGCACGCCGTGTCTACGGAGCACCTGAATTCGGCCGAGATGTTCAACACGCCTTTTTACCAACACTTTCGTGCTGGGGTGACTTGGTGCGTGACCCACCGCTGGAAAACGATTGGCATCACGGTCTTTTTGTTCGCCATGGGGATCGTGGGCATGGGCAAGGTGCAGCAGCAGTTCTTCCCGGACTCTTCACGTCCTGAAATCATGGTGGACTTGTGGTTGCCTGAGGGCTCTCCCGTCAAGGCCAGCGAGGACATCACCCGTCGTGTGGAGCAGCGCTTGGCGCAAGAGCAGGGCGTCAAATCGGTCACGTCTTGGGTCGGCTCGGGCGTGCCGCGCTTTTATTTGCCACTGGATCAAGTTTTCCCTCAATCCAATGTGTCTCAGCTGATTGTTCAGCCCGTTGACTTGAAAACCCGCGAGGTGCTTCGGGCCAAATTGCCTGCCTTGCTGTCGCAGGAGTTCCCTGAGGTGCGCGGTCGAGTGAAATTGCTACCCAATGGCCCGCCTGTACCTTACCCGGTGCAGTTCCGTGTGGTGGGTCCGGACCCCAAGGTTCTGCGCCTGAAGGCTGACGAGATCAAGGCCCAGATGCGCCTGAACCCCAACACGCGTGGCGTGAACGACAACTGGAATGAGTCGGTCAAGTCGGTGCGGCTGGAGGTAGACCAGGCCAAAGCCCGCGCCTTGGGCGTGAGCAGCCAGTCGATTGCCCAGGTTTCACGCACCTTGCTGTCGGGTGCCACCGTGGGCCAGTACCGTGACGGTGACAAACTGATCGACATTGTGTTGCGCCAGCCGCTTTCCGAGCGCGATGCCTTGTCCGACTTGAACCAAGCCTATGTGCCCACGGCCACGGGTCGGTTCATTCCTTTGTTGCAAGTGGCGACCCCGGTGTTGGCTTGGGAGCCAGGCGTGATGTGGCGCGAGGGTCGGGAGTTTGCAATCACCGTGCAGGCCGATATTGCCGAGGGCCTGCAAGGGGCCACGGTGACGGCGCAGTTACTGCCTGACCTGAAAAGGACCGAGGCCTCTTGGCAGGGGCAGGGTTTGAACGCTTACCGCATCGAGGTGGCGGGCGCGGTCGAAGAAAGCGCCAAAGGCTCGGCCTCCATTGCGGCAGGTGTGCCGGTCATGCTCTTCATCACCTTCACTTTGCTGATGTTGCAGCTGCAAAGCTTCAGCCGCGCCATGCTGGTGTTTTTGACTGGGCCACTGGGCATGGCGGGTGTGGCAGGGGCTTTGTTGGTGCTGGACAGGCCCTTTGGCTTTGTGGCTCTGCTGGGCGTGATCGCGCTCATGGGCATGATCCAACGCAACTCAGTCATCTTGATTGACCAAATTGAGCAGGACCGGGCTGCAGGTATGGCACCGTGGCAGGCGATTGTGGAATCGGCGGTTCGGCGTTTACGTCCCATCGTGCTCACGGCTGCTGCGGCGGTGCTGGCCATGATTCCACTGTCGCGCAGCATTTTCTGGGGTCCTATGGCGGTGGCGATCATGGGTGGGCTGATCGTGGCCACGGCCTTGACGCTGCTGGCGCTGCCGGCCATGTACGCGGCTTGGTTCCGAATTGAGCGCCCAAATCAAGCCCGTGCATGATTTTGGCCAATCTAAGCGGCTAAAATATAAAGTTGACCGATTTCAAGCGGGCGGTCAGGCAAACCCAAGGTTGACATAGCCTTGTGGTGAGCCTGTCGCCCTTTTTGTTTGGACATGCGCGGGTGGCGAAATTGGTAGACGCACCAGGTTTAGGTCCTGACGGTGGCAACACTGTGCGGGTTCGAGTCCCGCCCCGCGCACCAACTGACTGGTGGCCAAGGGTTCAAGCCTGCGGCTCGAGAGACATTCAATTAACCGAGAACGACGATGACTGTGACTGTTGAAACCCTGGAAAAGCTGGAACGCAAGATCACCCTGACTGTGCCTGTGACGGCCATCCAGTCTGAAGTGGATGCACGTTTGAAGAAAATGGCCCGCACGGTCAAGATGGACGGTTTCCGTCCCGGCAAAGTCCCCATGAATGTGGTGACTCAGCGCTATGGTTACTCGGTTCAGTATGAAGTTCTGAACGACAAAGTGGGCGAGGCGTTTGCCGTTGCCGCCAACGAAGCCCAAGTGCGCGTGGCCGGTCAGCCCCGTATCTCCGAAAAAGAAGGCGCGCCTGAAGGTGAGCTGAATTTCGAAGCCATTTTTGAGGTGTACCCCGAAGTGAAGCTGGGTAACTTGGTCGACACCGAAGTCGAAAAACTGACGGCTGAAGTGTCTGACGCCGCCATCGACAAGACTGTGGACATCCTGCGCAAGCAGCGCCGTACCTTTGCTCAGCGCGCACAAGACGCCGCTGCGCAAGACGGAGACCGCGCCACCATCGACTTCGAAGGCAAGATCGACGGCGAAGTGTTCTCTGGCGGCAAAGCCGAAGACTTCCAGTTTATTTTGGGCGACGGCCAGATGCTCAAGGAGTTTGAAGACGCGGTGCGCGGCATGAAGTCTGGCGAGAGCAAGACTTTCCCGCTGGCTTTCCCCGCCGACTACCACGGTCAAGATGTCGCTGGCAAAACCGCCGACTTCATGGTCACCGTGAAGAAAATTGAAGCGGCCAACCTGCCCGAAGTGAACGAAGCCTTGGCCAAGTCTTTGGGCATTGCCGACGCATCAGTCGAAGGTCTGCGTGCAGACATCCGCAAAAACCTGGAGCGAGAAGTCAAGTTCCGCTTGCTGGCCCGAAATAAGCAAGCTGCCATGGACGCTTTGGTCGCCAAAGCCGAGTTGGACTTGCCACAGTCGATCGTGCAAAACGAAATCGAGCGCTTGAAAGAAGGTGCCCGCGCCGACTTGAAGCAGCGCGGTGTCAAAGACGCCGACAAGGCGCCTATTCCTGACGACATCTTCCGCCCTCAAGCCGAGCAGCGCGTGCGTTTAGGTCTGGTGGTGGCCGAAGTTGTGCGTGGCAACACCTTGCACGCCAAGCCCGATCAGATTCAGGCGCACATTTTGGAGCTCGCTTCCAGCTACGAGCGACCCGATGATGTGGTTCGCTGGTACAACAGCGACAACCAGCGCATGGCCGAAGTCGAAGCCGTGGTGATCGAAAGCAATGTGTCCGACTTTGTTTTGGCCCAAGCCAAAGTGGTCGAAAAAGCCATCTCTTTCGAAGAGCTGATGGGGCAACAAGGCTGATCGCTTTCTGATTCCCTCGACAATGGGGCTTGTGCCGAACAGCTTGTTCGGCTGACAAGCCCTATTTCGTTGGTGGGCTTGACTTCTCGGGTTAAAGTCTCTTTCATATTTTTTGGAGAAATGATGAGCGCAATGGACATCACAAGCTTGGGCATGGTCCCCATGGTCATCGAGCAATCGGGTCGTGGCGAACGCGCCTATGACATTTATTCGCGTTTGCTCAAGGAGCGCGTGATCTTTTTGGTGGGCGAGGTCAATGACCACATGGCCAACCTGATCGTTGCTCAGTTGTTGTTTTTGGAGAGTGAGAACCCTGAAAAGGACATCTCGCTTTACATCAACTCGCCAGGCGGCTCGGTGAGTGCAGGCATGGCGATTTACGACACCATGAATTTCATCAAGCCCGATGTGTCCACTTTGTGCAACGGCATGGCGGCCAGCATGGGCGCGTTTTTGTTGTCTTCGGGTGCCAAAGGCAAGCGTTTTTCGTTGCCCAACTCCAAGATCATGATTCACCAGCCCTTGGGCGGTGCGCGTGGTCAGGCGACTGAGATCGAAATTGCGGCCCGTGAGATTGTCAAGACCCGTGCCCATTTGAACCGCATCCTGGCCGAGAACACAGGACAGCCCTTGTCCAAGATCGAACTCGATACCGAGCGCGACTATTACTTGTCAGCAACCGAGTCCAAAGACTACGGGTTGATTGACGAAGTGATCTCCAAACGCGCTTGAGTTTGGCCGGGCCAACCGGTAACCATGGCGACGGCGTTTACCCGGAAAGGGTGAGCGCCGTTTTTCTTTCGTTATCATTGACGGATTCCGGATTCCGAGGCGAGATTTATGGCCGATAAAAAAGGCGCCAGCACTGAAAAAAACCTGTTCTGCTCTTTTTGCGGCAAAAGCCAGCACGAAGTCAAAAAGCTGATCGCAGGGCCGTCGGTTTTCATCTGTGACGAGTGCATCGATTTGTGCAACGACATCGTGCGCGATGAACTGGCTACCACCACGGTGGCCGCAGGGGCCAAAGAAGGCTTGCCCACACCTCTGGACATCAAGACCAATCTCGACAACTACGTGATTGGTCAAGAAAAAGCCAAGCGCAGCTTGGCAGTGGCGGTTTACAACCATTACAAACGCCTCAAGCACAAAGATGGTGCCAAAAAAGACGAGGTGGAGCTGGCCAAAAGCAACATTTTGCTGATCGGGCCCACGGGCTCAGGCAAAACCTTGCTGGCGCAAACGATGGCCCGCATGCTGGACGTTCCTTTCGTCATGGCCGACGCGACCACCCTGACCGAAGCCGGTTATGTGGGCGAGGATGTTGAAAACATCGTGGCCAAGCTGCTTCAAACTTGCAATTACGACGTCGAGCGTGCACAGCGCGGCATCGTGTACATCGACGAGATCGACAAGATCACCCGTAAATCTGACAACCCCTCCATTACCCGTGATGTGTCGGGTGAGGGCGTGCAGCAAGCATTGCTCAAGCTGGTCGAAGGCACCATGGCCAGCGTGCCTCCGCAGGGCGGCCGCAAGCACCCCAACCAAGACTTCCTGCAGATCGACACCACCAACATCTTGTTCATCTGTGGTGGTGCGTTCGCGGGCCTCGAAAAAGTCATCGAAAACCGCACCGAGTCGGGTGGCATCGGCTTCGGCGCGACCGTCAAGAGCAAGAAGCAACGCTCGCTGACCGACGTGTTCAACGAAGTCGAGCCTGAAGACCTGATCAAGTTTGGCTTGATTCCTGAGTTGGTGGGCCGTTTGCCGGTGGTGGCTACTTTGGCCGAACTGAGCGAAGAAGCTTTGGTGC
This sequence comes from Akkermansia muciniphila, assembly GCA_943331105.2. Lineage (GTDB taxonomy): Bacteria > Pseudomonadota > Gammaproteobacteria > Burkholderiales > Burkholderiaceae_C > Limnohabitans_A. The sequence continues at coordinate 410,685 of CALQKH020000001.1, read as the reverse complement.
AAATCCTGACCGAACCGAAAAACGCGGTGGTCAAGCAATTCACCAAACTCTTGGCCATGGAGGGTGTCGAACTTGAAGTGCGGCCCAATGCGCTGACGGCCATGGCCCGAAAGGCGCTGGCCCGCAAAACGGGAGCCCGTGGCCTGCGCTCTATCATGGAGCAGGCTTTGATCGACACCATGTTCGAGTTGCCTAACCAAGCGAATGTTGAAAAAGTGGTGGTGGACGAGTCGGTCATCGACGACAACAAGCCGCCATTGCTGGTTTACCGCGAGTCGGCCAAACAGGCCTGACCCACATGAGAAGCACCCTGATTCACTCCCTTACCAGTTTGTGGGTTGAAATCTGGGGTGCAGCATCCATGTGTAGCTGAATTGACCTGAGGGACACACCATGTCTGGACACACGCCTTTGCCGCCCACTTTGATCGAACTGCCCATGTTGCCTTTGCGCGATGTGGTGGTGTTCCCTCACATGGTGATTCCTTTGTTTGTGGGCCGTCCCAAGAGCATCAAGGCCCTTGAAACGGCCATGGCAGCTGAACGCCGCATCATGCTTGTGGCGCAAAAAACAGCGGCCAAAGACGAGCCTGGGGTGGACGATATGTTCGATGTGGGTTGTGTCTCCACGATCCTGCAGATGCTGAAGTTGCCTGATGGCACGGTCAAAGTGTTGGTTGAAGGCCAGCAACGCGCGCTCGTCAAGTCCATCACAGACGGAGAGGTCCATTTCGTGGCCTCTGTCACACCGGTCGACCCCCTTTCTGAGCAGTCAGACGCCAGCAGCGAAATCGAAGCACTGCGCCGTGCCGTGATGCAGCAATTTGACCAGTACGTCAAGCTGAACAAAAAAATCCCACCAGAGATCCTGACTTCGATCTCCAGCATCGATGACCCAGGCCGTTTGGCCGACACCATTGCCGCGCATCTGCCGCTCAAGCTTGAAAACAAGCAACAGGTCCTGGACTTGGCCAACATCAAGTCGCGCCTCGAAAACCTTTTTGCCCAGTTGGAGCACGAAGTTGATATCTTGAATGTCGACAAGCGCATTCGCGGCCGCGTCAAGCGTCAAATGGAAAAGAACCAGCGCGACTTCTACCTGAACGAGCAGGTCAAGGCCATCCAGAAAGAGCTGGGCGATGGCGAAGAGGGCGCAGACATCGAGGAAATCGAAAAGAAGATCAAGTCAGCCAAGATGTCGGCCGAGGCCCGCAAAAAGGCCGAGGGTGAGTTGAAAAAACTCAAGCTCATGTCGCCGATGTCGGCCGAAGCCTCGGTGGTGCGCAATTACCTCGACGTGCTCATTGGTTTGCCATGGGGCAAAAAGACCAAGCTCAAGCACGATTTGGCCAACGCCGAAGATGTCCTCAACCAGGACCACTTTGGTTTGGACAAAGTCAAAGATCGAATTCTGGAATACCTCGCAGTGCAGCAGCGCGTGGACAAGGTCAAGGCCCCCATTCTTTGCTTGGTTGGGCCACCTGGTGTGGGCAAGACTTCGCTGGGTCAGTCGATCGCCAAGGCTACCGGACGCAAATACGTGCGCATGGCCTTGGGCGGTATGCGTGACGAAGCCGAGATTCGTGGTCACCGTCGCACCTACATCGGTGCCTTGCCCGGCAAGGTGCTGCAAAACCTGAACAAGGTTGGTACCAAGAACCCATTGTTCTTGCTCGACGAGATTGACAAGCTGGGTACTGACTTCCGGGGTGACCCGTCCAGCGCTTTGCTGGAGGTACTGGACCCCGAGCAAAACCACACATTTGGCGACCATTATGTTGAGGTCGACTTTGACCTGAGCGATGTGATGTTCGTAGCCACCTCCAATTCGATGAATATTCCTTCGGCCCTGTTGGACCGGATGGAAGTGATCCGCTTGTCTGGGTACACCGAAGACGAGAAAACCAGCATCGCCATGAAGTATTTGCTGCCCAAGCAAATGACCAATAACGGCGTGAAAGACACCGAGTTGCAGGTGACCGAAGCCGCTGTGCGTGATGTGGTGCGCTACTACACCCGCGAGGCTGGTGTGCGATCCCTTGAGCGCGAGCTGGGCAAAATCTGCCGCAAGGTGGTCAAGGCTTTGTTGCTCAAACAAATGACGCCTCAGGTGGTGGTGAATGAGGACAACCTGAACGACTTTTTGGGCGTGCGCAAGTACACCTACGGCCGCGCTGAGCAAAAAAATCAAGTTGGCCAAGTAGTTGGTTTGGCTTGGACCGAAGTGGGCGGCGATTTGCTGACCATCGAAGCGGCCCTGATGCCGGGTAAAGGCGTGATCACCCGCACCGGTTCGTTGGGCGATGTCATGAAAGAGTCGGTCGAGGCCGCCCGCACTGTTGTCCGTAGCCGCTCGCGTCTTTTGGGCATCAGAGACGAAGTCTTTGAAAAGAAAGACCTGCACATTCACGTGCCTGACGGTGCTACGCCCAAAGATGGCCCAAGCGCTGGTGCTGCCATGACCACGGCCATGGTGTCGGCCATGACGGGGATTCCTGTTCGGGCCGATGTGGCCATGACGGGTGAAATCACCTTGCGCGGTGAAGTCACCGCCATTGGTGGCCTGAAAGAAAAGCTGTTGGCTGCTTTGCGCGGTGGCATCAAGACCGTGTTGATTCCCGAGGACAACGTGAAAGACCTGCAGGACATTCCTGAGAATGTCAAAAATGGTTTGGAGATCGTGCCCGTTAAATGGATCGACCAAGTTTTGGAGGTGGCTTTGGAAGCCAAACCCGTGCCTTTGAGCGACGAAGAAGTCGCCGCTGCGGCTTTGACGGCTGTACCGGCCACAGCCAAAGCCGAGGCGGTCAAGCATTGATGCAAAATTTTCAGGTCGACCTCAAAGTCGGCTTGAAATTGCATTACAATTTGGCCATTGCAGCGTACAAGGCATACAATGCCAAGTTGTCTGAAATGCGCGGGAATAGCTCAGTTGGTAGAGCGCAACCTTGCCAAGGTTGAGGTCGCGAGTTCGAGCCTCGTTTCCCGCTCCAAACAAAGAAAGACTCACCAAGTCTTTCAAACCAAAAAGGAAGCTTCTGCTTCCTTTTTTGTTTTCAAATTGGGTCAGGCCCGCCCATCAATTGACCATGACCAATTTGCCCTTCACGCTGCGTGAGCCCATCAAGGCGTAAGCCGCTTTGAGTTCGCTCATCGGCAAAGTGCGATCGAGCACGGGTTTGATTTTGCCTTGGCCGTACCACTGCGCCAGTTCGCCCATCATGGCCGCGTTGGCTTGGGGTTCTCGTTTGGCAAAGTCACCCCAAAAAACACCCACCAATGAGGCGCCTTTGAGCAAGGGCAGATTCAGGGGAAGAGAGGGAATAGGCCCACCTGCAAAGCCCACCACCAGATAACGGCCACGCCATGCGATGGAGCGGAAAGCTGGTTCAGCCAAGTCGCCTCCAACCGGGTCGTAGACCACGTTTGGCCCTTTGCCATCGGTCAGGCTTTTCAACGCCTCACGCAGGTTTTCACGGGTGTAGTTGATCGTGGCGTCGGCCCCCAATGTCATGCACAAAGCGCATTTTTCATCGGTGGAGGCCGCTGCAATGACTTTGGCGCCCATCGCCTTGGCGACCTGAATCGCGGCGGTACCGACGCCTCCGGCTGCGCCCAGCACGAGCACCGTTTCTCCGGCCTTGAGGGCGGCACGGTCCACCAAGGCGTGATGCGAGGTGGCGTACGTCATGATGAAAGCCGCGCCATCAGTTGCTGGAAAACCAGCAGGCAAGGGCATGCACAACTTTGCAGGAGCGAGGGTATGGGTGCCAAAGCCGCCCGTGCCCGACAGACAGGCCACGCTTTGGCCCACTTTCAGGTGGGTCACGCCTTCGCCTGTAGCCTGAACGGTGCCCGCATATTCCGAGCCTGGCACAAAGGGCAACTCGGGCTTCATCTGGTATTTGTTTTGGACGATGAGGAGGTCGGGGAAATTCAGGCTGGCGGCTTCGATTTTGACAAGCACTTGACCAGGACCTGGTGTCGGTGTGGGCAGCTCTTTCCAGTTCAGGGCATCAACGCCTGTTGGGTTTTCGCAAAGCCAAGCGTGCATGTTTTTTCTCCAAATCTTTTCAATGAAATCAAACTTCTATCTTAGTCATCATGGATATCCGTTTCATGTCTCGCCAGCGACCACTTGATGTGTTTGGTTGTCGCTGCGTGTTGTGTCCCATAAAACAGTCATCGACCTACAATGGACGATTGATCAAAAACCAGCCATGAAAATACTGATTTCCAACGACGATGGCTTTCGGGCCGAAGGCATCGTGGCCCTGCATGCCGCGCTCAAGGACATCGCCGAGGTCGAGGTGGTGGCCCCAGAGCACAACAACAGTGCCAAATCGAATGCATTGACGCTGCACACACCGCTGTATGTCAACCGCGCAGACAACGGTTTTCGATACGTCAACGGCACGCCCGCTGATTGTGTGCACATTGCTTTGACGGGTTTGTTGGGCTATCGCCCGGATTTGGTGATCTCCGGCATCAACAATGGCGCCAACATGGGAGATGACACCCTGTACTCGGGCACGGTTGGCGCGGCCATGGAGGGGTTTCTGTTTGGCATACCGGCCATTGCCGTTTCCCAAATTGACAAGGGTTGGGCCCATTTGGATGGGGCGGCCAGCACGGTCAAGCGAATGGTCCAGCAAATGATTCAGCAAGACCTGATCGGCATGCGGCCTTGGTTGTTGAATGTGAACATTCCCAATCTGCCGGAGTCGCAGATCAAATCGCCCAAGGTTTGCCGTTTGGGCCGCCGCCATGCTGCTGAGCCGGTCATCACCCAAGTTGACCCCAGGGGTCAGACCATGTACTGGATTGGTGCTGCGGGTGCCGCCATGGATGACAGCGTTGGCACAGACTTCCATGCGGCTGATCAAGGGCATGTCGTGGTGACACCTCTGAAAGTGGATCTGACCGAGCACGACCACCTGCAAGCCTGGACTCAAACTTGCAGTCGCCTTTGGCAGCAGGACGGCGAATGAAGCCAAGGCCCAGTTTTCCTGCCAATTTGAATGGCTCGGGCGTGAAGCCCAAGCCCAGCTTGAGCATCCCCGTATCGAAAACGCTGGCAAACGGAACATCCAAGAGCATCTCTGCCCATCGCCCACCACCTGTATCAATGGGCTTGGGCTTGGATTCGGGTGCTGTCAGGGCTCAGATGGTGGCCAAATTGGCGGCGCAAGGGGTCCAAGATGCGCTGATTTTGCACGCCATGGGCCGGGTGGAGCGACACCTTTTTGTTGAATCGGCATTGGCCGGTCAGGCTTACGAGGACACCAGTTTACCGATAGGATTTGAACAAACCATCTCCAAACCCAATGTCGTGGCCCGGATGATCGAGTTGCTGCGTCAAGGCGCTCAAGGCAAGTTGGGTCGGATCTTGGAGATTGGCACGGGCTGTGGTTACCAAGCAGCCGTGCTCAGCCATGTGGCGAGCGAGGTTTACAGCATTGAACGTTTGCGCGGCTTGCACGAAAAAGCCAAAAAGAATCTGCTTCCATTCCGTTTGCCGAATGTGCATCTGATACTGGGAGACGGCATGCTGGGCTTTCCTAAGGGGGCGCCTTACGCTGGCATCATTTCAGCGGCGGGTGGAGACAACGTCCCTCAGGCTTGGTTGGATCAGTTGGCCACAGGAGGACGCTTGGTCGCACCGACAGTGACGCCCTCCGGCCATCAAGCGCTGGTGGTGATTCACAAAACGAGCCAGGGGTTCGACCGTCAGGTTTTAGAGGCGGTTCACTTTGTCCCCCTAAAATCAGGCATTGCTTGAAGGATTGAACCCGGATGATTTTTAGTCATGTTTCCCGTCTTTGGCTTGCAGGGCTCGCCCTGGTACTTTTGGCGGGCTGCAACACGCCGCCCAGAGTGCCTGCCCCTGTGGAAAGCCGAAGTGTCTCAGGCCGCCCTGCATCCCCTGCGCCTTCACCTATGTCTTCAACTGCGCCTGATGTTCCTGCAGCGAGCACTTCAGCAAAACCGATGCCTGGTGCAGAAAATGCTGGTAAGCCTGGTTTTTACACCGTGCAACGCGGCGATACCCTGACACGGATTGCGCTGGACAACGGTCAGTCTTGGCGTGATTTGGCCTTGTGGAACAGTTTGTCCAATGTGAACTTGATTGAGGTGGGTCAAGTCTTGCGGGTAGCCCCACCCAACGCCATCACCGAGCCCAGCGGCGTCGTCGTCCAGCCCATGGGTCCTGCGACTCAAGCTGCGCCTAAACCTTTGCCCCAAGCTCAAACGCCGCCCACGCAAGCTGCCCCGGATAAAGGTTTTGCTTTTTCTTGGCCAGCCAATGGTCAAGTCATTGGCAACTTTGACGAGGTGAAAAACAAAGGCTTGGACATCGCAGGCCAAGCGGGCGATCCGATCTTGGCGGCTGCCGATGGTCAAGTGGTTTATGCCGGTGCGGGATTGCGCGGTTATGGCAACCTGATCATCTTGAAGCACAACAACACCTTCTTGACCGCTTACGCCCATAACCAGGCGCTGCTTGTCAAAGAAGACCAGCAGGTTCGCAAGGGGCAAAAGATCGCCGAGATGGGCAAAACCGATGCAGACCGCGTGAAGCTGCATTTTGAAATTCGGCGTCAAGGAAAGCCTGTCGATCCCACCAAGTTTTTGCCAGCTCGCTGACCTTGTCTGTGACACCGGGCCTGGTGCCCGAAGTCAGCGTAAAAATCCATTGAGCAGCGCCATAGCCCTTTGATTTTTCTGTCGCTCATCCTGAGACAATCGGGGGATGAGTGAATTAGACATTTCCCTATCCCAAGCCCACGCCGACGACACCAGCCACTCCAGTGAAGACCTGCCCGCAGGGTTTTTGCGTGTGGGGTCGTTGGACATGGATGCCCAAGGCATTGCCCGTCGGCCTGATGGCAAGGTGGTTTTCATCGAAGGCGCTTTGCCCTTTGAAATTGTTTCGGTCAACGTGCACCGCAAGAAAAACAACTGGGAGCAAGGCACCGTCACCGAGATCCACCACGAATCGTCGCAGCGTGTTCGCCCTGGGTGCCCTAATTTTGGTTTGCACCAAGGCGCTTGTGGCGGTTGCAAGATGCAGCACTTGGAGGCCTCAGCCCAAGTGGCGGTCAAACAGCGTGTGCTCGAGGACAACCTCTGGCACTTGGGCAAGGTCAAGGCCGAAACCCTGTTGCGCCCGATCGAGGGACCGACTTGGGGCTATCGTTACCGTGCCCGACTGTCTGTGCGCTATGTGATCAAAAAGGGCGAGGTGTTGATTGGCTTTCACGAGCGCAAGAGCCGCTACATCGCCGACATGAAGGCGTGTCCCGTGTTGCCGCCGCATGTCAGCACCATGCTCATGCCCTTGCGTGCGCTGATAGCTCAAATGGATGCGCGCGAGACACTGCCGCAGATCGAGTTGGCCTGCGGTGACGATGTCACGGCATTGGTCTTGCGCCACCTGGAGCCCTTGAGCGATGGCGACAAAGCCTTGCTGCGCGCTTTTGCCGCCGAGCACCAGGTGCAGTGGTGGTTGCAGCCCAAAGGGCCTGACACGGTGCATTTGCTGGACGAGGGTGGGGCGCAACTGAATTACGGCTTGCCCGACTTTGGCATCACCATGCCGTTTCGGCCTACTGACTTCACCCAGGTCAACCCCTTCATCAACCGCGTGCTGGTGGCGCGTGCGCTGCGCTTGCTGCAAGCCAAAAAGACCGAACGCGTGATCGACTGGTTTTGCGGTTTGGGCAACTTCACGCTGCCCATTGCCACCCAAGCGGCGCAGGTGTTGGGTATTGAGGGTGCCGAAACCCTGGTGGCCCGCTCGCGTGAGAACCACATGGCCAACCAGGCCATGCGCCCAGCCGGTCAGGCTTTGGCCCCCATAGAGTTTGTGGCGCGCAATTTATTTGACATGACGCCCGCCACGCTGGTGGCCGATGGCACGGCCGACAAATGGTTGGTGGACCCTCCTCGTGAGGGCGCTTTTGCTCTGGCCAAGGCGCTGGCAGAGTTGAACGAAAACAAGGAGTTGCGACAGGGCTGGACGCCGCCCCAGCGCATTGTGTATGTGAGCTGCAACCCTGCCACATTGGCGCGCGATGCGGGTTTACTGGTGCACCGCGCCGGTTACCGCTGCGTGAGCGCTGGCGTGGTCAATATGTTCGCTCACACCGCGCATGTCGAGAGCATGGCGGTCTTTGAATTGGCATGATCTGAACGCGCTTCTTGCTTTGGAGCCTCTTTGGACAAGGGGGGCCACAAAAAAAGGCTCCCAAGGGAGCCTTTGTTTTGAGGTGAGGGGTGGGAGTTCAGTCGCGCTCGCCGCCCATGATGCCGAGCAGAGCCAACAAGCTTTGGAAGATGTTGAAAACGCTGAGGTAAAGGGCCAAGGTGGCGCTGATGTAGTTGGTCTCGCCGCCATCCAGGATGCGCTTGAGGTCATACAACAAGAATGCGCTGAAGATGCCGATGGCCAGTGTGGACAAGACCAACATGCCTGCGGTAGAGCCCACAAAAACGTTGATGATGCCGCCCACCATCAGGACCATGGCCCCGACAAACAGCCATTTGCCCATGCCAGACAGATCGCGCTTGATGACGCTGGCCAGGCTGGCCATCACAAAAAACACGCCAGCAGTGCCTGCAAAAGCGGTCATGACGAGGTCAGAGCCGTTCTTGAAGCCAAGCACCATGGCGATCATGCGCGAGAGCATCAGGCCCATGAAGAAGGTGAAGGCCAGCAGCACGGGCACGCCAGCGGCCGAGTTTTTGGTTTTCTCGATGGCGAACATGAATCCGAATGCGCCGCCCAAGAACACCACCAGACCCATAAAGCCTGTCAGGGACTGGGTGATGCCTGTGCTGACGCCGACCCAAGCGCCCAGCACGGTGGGCAGCATGCTCAAGGCCAGCAGCCAATAGGTGTTGCGCAGAACGCGGTTGCGTGCCGCCAGGTCAACATGGCCCCAGCCAGCAGAATTGAGGGTGCGAAGGTCGCTCATGGTGTATCTCCTAGATAAGCCTTTAAAAAAGGTATTTCCATTGTAGAGGGCAGATTCTTCCTTGGACCTTGTTTGGCTGATTTCCCATAGTTGATGGGGTTATCCAGTTGAATCAGTTTTGCTTTGAGGTGCTCAATCTGCTGATCTGACGCGTGTATGCTCTCTTTTTTCTTTTTTGAATGATTCCGCCATGAAGACCCAATCCTCGCTAGAACTGTCCGATGTCAAAGCCATCGCCGCTGCAGCCGAAGCAGAAGCCCTCAAAAACAACTGGGCGGTGAGCATCGCCATTGTGGACGCGGGTGGCCATTTGCTCCATTTCACCCGTTTGGATGGCGCCCCCCCTGTGTCTGCCCATATTGCCCCGTCCAAAGCCAACACGGCCGCTTTGGGTCGCCGTGAAAGCAAGGTTTACGAAGATGTCATCAATGGCGGGCGCACCTCCTTTTTGTCAGCGCCCACCATCCACGGCATGCTGGAAGGCGGCGTCCCGATCATGAAAGATGGCTTTTGTCTCGGTGCAGTGGGTGTGAGCGGCGTCAAGTCCACCGAAGACGCCCAGATCGCCAAGGCAGGTATTGCTGCGATCGGCTTGTGACCCGCTAAGGTTTTTTCGGTCACAAAAAAGCCACCTTGCGGTGGCTTTTTTCATGGATGGGGGTGATGGATCAAAACATGTCCAAAACGGCGCCCTTGCTGGCACTGGAGGCGTTGAAAGCAAATTTGGCTTGAACGCCGCGGGTGTAACGCGGGGCTGGAGCCTTCCAGCCTTCACGGCGTTTGGCCAATTCGGCTTCGGGCACGTTCAGCTCCAACAGCAGCTTGTGCGCGTCGATGGTGATGCTGTCGCCCTCATGGACAAAGGCGATGTTGCCGCCCGCTGCCGCTTCCGGCGCCACATGACCCACCACCATGCCCCAGGTGCCACCCGAGAAGCGGCCGTCTGTGATCAGTCCCACTGTCTCGCCCAAGCCAGCGCCGATCAAGGCACCTGTTGGGGCCAGCATTTCGGGCATGCCAGGGCCGCCTTTGGGGCCCAGGTAACGCAACACCATGACGTCGCCCGCCACAATCTTGCCGGCCAAAATGGCTTCCAGGGCTGATTGCTCATCGTCAAACACGCGGGCAGGACCCGTGATGACCGGGTTTTTCAGGCCCGTGATCTTGGCCACAGCGCCTTCAGGCGACAAGTTGCCCTTCAAGATGGCCAAGTGGCCTTGCTTGTACATGGCATTTTCGATGGAGTGGATGACGGTGTCATTGGGCGGCGCGTCAGGAACATCCTTCAAAACCTCGGCAATGGTTTGACCGGTGATGGTGATGCAGTCGCCGTGCAACAAGCCGGCGTTGAGCAAAATCTTCATGACTTGAGGGATGCCGCCTGCCACGTGCAGGTCGACCGCCAACGCCTTGCCACTGGGCTTGAGGTCACACAAAACGGGTGTGCGCTGACGGATGCGTTCAAAGTCGTCGATGCTCCATTCCACGCCCGCACAGTGGGCAATGGCCAAGAAGTGCAGCACCGCGTTGGTGGAGCCGCCAGTGGCCATGATCACGGCCACCGCGTTCTCGATGGATTTGCGTGTGACGATGTCTTTGGGCTTGATGCCTTTTTGGATGGCTTGGACCAAGACTTTGGCCGACTCTTTGGCGGAGTGAACTTTTTCTTCATGCACGTTGGCCATGGTCGACGAGTAGGGCAAAGAAATGCCCAAAGCTTCAAAGGCGGATGACATGGTGTTGGCCGTGTACATGCCGCCGCAAGAACCCGTGCCGGGGATCGCGCGCTTTTCGATTTCTTTCAAGTCGAAATCGCTCATCTTGCCTGCAGCGTTTTCTCCCACCGCTTCAAACACGCTGACGATGTTCAGGTCTTTGCCTTGGTAGCGACCCGGCAGGATGGTGCCGCCATAAACGTAAATGGCGGGCACATTGGCGCGCAGCATGCCCATCAGGCCGCCGGGCATGTTTTTGTCGCAACCACCAACGACCAAAACACCGTCCATCCACTGGCCCTGAACGCAAGTTTCGACGCAGTCAGCGATGACTTCGCGGGAAACGAGGGAGTACTTCATGCCCTCGGTGCCCATGGCCATGCCGTCGGAAATGGTGGGCGTGCCAAAGATTTGGGCATTGCCGCCCGCTTCTTCGATGCCTTCGACGGCGGCATCGGCCAGTTTTTGCAAGCCGCTGTTACAAGGTGTGATGGTGCTGTGACCGTTGGCCACGCCCACCATAGGCTTGACGAAATCGCCTTCTTCGTAACCCATGGCGTAGTACATCGAGCGGTTGGGCGCGCGTGATTTGCCTGCGGTGATGTTGGCGCTGCGCTCGTTGATGGGCTTGATCGGAATGATTTTGTCGGTCATGGTGGCGTCTCTTCAGCTTAGAAAAAAATTTGTCACATTCTAGCGGTCAGTCCAAAACCGAAGCGGCTTGACCACAGCATTTGTCCCGGGTCCTTCAGGGCATCTTGCCGGTGCACAATCCGGGCATGCTGATCCACCCACAAATTGATCCCGTCGCCCTGCAACTGGGGCCCTTGGCCATCCATTGGTATGGGTTGACCTATTTGGCCGCATTTGGTCTTTTTTACTGGCTGGGCACCCGGCGCCTGGGGCATCTGCCTTTCTCCAATCTGCCGCAATGGCAAAAAAGAGATGTGGAAGACATCTTGTTTTTAGGCGTGTTGGGCGTTGTCCTGGGCGGTCGCGTTGGCTATTGCCTGTTTTACAAACCGGCGTATTACTTGTCTAACCCACTGGAAATCATGGCGATTTGGCAGGGAGGCATGAGTTTTCATGGCGGTTTGCTGGGGGTCATGCTGGCCATGGTCTGGTTTGCCCGAACGCGTCAGCGGCCTTTTTTGCAGGTCATGGACTTTGTGGCGCCCTGTGTGCCCACGGGGCTGGCCGCTGGGCGAATTGGCAACTTCATGAATGGTGAACTTTGGGGCCGTGTGGCCGATCCGTCCTTGCCTTGGGGCATGGTGTTCCGTGGGGCGGGTGAATTGCCGCGCCACCCTTCGCAGCTCTACCAAATTGCGCTGGAAGGCTTGTTGCTGTTTGTGTTGTTGTGGTGGTTTGCCCGGAAAGACCGCCCCATGGGCCAGGTTTCGGGTGCGTTTTTGCTCGGATACGGCTTTTTTCGCTTTGTGGCCGAGTTTTTCAGAGAGCCTGATGCGCACTTGGGCTTGCTCTCCTTGGGCATGAGCATGGGTCAGTGGCTGTGCTTGCCCATGATCGCCTTGGGTGCTTTTTTGTGGTTGGGGTTCGGCCGGGCCCAAAACAAGGCCCGCTGACGCGCAGGAGTCAGGCTTTCGGCCTCTACCGCAGGAGGATGTGTGCTTTGCCATGCACACGATTGGAATGCCATGAACCTTCAGCGTCGCTCATTCGGACTTCTTTCGGCAGCATTGCTGCTGAGCGCGTGCGCATTGCCGGAGCCCAGACCCTTGGCAGAGCGAACACCCATCGTGTTTGTGCATGGCAACGGTGATTCCGCTGCCTTGTGGCAATCCACCATTTGGCGTTTCGAGTCCAACGGCTGGCCCACCGACCGCTTGCACCCTCTCGACATGCCTTACCCACTGGCTCGCGATGCTGACAACAAAGCGCAAGCCGGACGATCGTCCACGCAAGAACACATGGCCTTTTTGCAGGTCGAGGTGCAGGCCGTCTTGCGCCGAACCGGGGCAAGCCAAGTGATTTTGGTGGGCAACTCGCGTGGCGGCAATGCGATTCGCAACTTCATTTGCAACGGTGGCGGTGCCGCTGTGGTCAGTCACGCTGTGTTGGGTGGTACCCCCAACCATGGGGTGCAGGCTATTCCCGGCCTGAATGAGGCCAACGAATTTTCAGGCACGGGTCCGTTCCTCAAGCAACTCAATGCCCCCAAAAATACCCAAGGCGATGAGGTCTGTGGCCCTACCCGCTGGATGACCATCCGCTCGGACAACAACGACAAATTTGCGCAACCCGATGGCCTGTGGTTGGGCATGAAGGGCAGACCCACGATGGTGGGCTTCGATGGTCCCGAACTCAAAGGGGCCACCAACGTGGTCATTCCCAAAATTGACCACCGGGAAACGTCTTACTCTCAAGCCGCCTTTGAAGCCACACACCGTTTCATCACCGGTCAAGCACCCAGCTCGCGTGTGGTTCGGCAGAACGAGGTGGTGCTGAACGGCAAATTGGTGGGCCTGGGTTTGGACCCGATGGATTCGGGCAGCGGTAATTTCGTCAACAACCTGCCTTTGCGCGGTGCTCGCATGGAAATTTTCGCCACCGATCCGGCCACGGGCCAGCGCCGGGGGGCTGCGGCACATGTTCAAACCACCGGGGCTGATGGCAAGTGGGGGCCTTTTCGGGGGCGAGGCGACACAGCGTATGAGTTCGTGATCCAGGCGGCAGGTTACGCCACCACGCACATTTACCGCAGCCCATTGCCCAGATCAAGCCAGTGGCTGAACATGCGGCCAGAGCGTGCAAGTGACGCCGACCGGGCAGCGCAGGCGGTGCTCAGCTTCACGCGGCCCCGGGGGTATTTCGATCCGGGGCGCGACGCCATGAACCTGGATGGGCAAAGCAGCTTGCCCGGCGTGCCGCCCGGAGCAGGGGTGGCATCGAGCCGCTTGCGCTTGAATGACAGCACGCAGCGCAGCGTGGGCGCAAGCTTCAACGGCGAAAAAATCGTGGGTTTGACCTGGCCCATGGCCCAAGGGCACACGACGGTGCTCGAACTGACCGATTGAGCGCCGGGTGCTGTTAGGCCTGATCGCGTCCTTGGTCAACTAGGCCGCTTTTTCAGCCAGTCTCCTCGCACCGCTTCGTAGGCCGCTGCCACCTGCAACAAAGCCACATCGCCTTGCGGCTTGCCGATCAACTGGATGCCCATGGGCCAGCCGTGTGTCGGGTGAAAACCCGCGGGCAGGCTGATGGCGGGCAGGCCTGCGAGCGTTGCGTAGATCGTGCACTCCATCCAGCGGTGGTAGGTGTCCATGGCACGTGCGCCGATGTTTTGCGGCCAGCGCTCTTGCAGTGCAAACGGCCAGGTCTGGGCCACGGGCAAGGCCAGCAGGTCGTATTGGCCGAACAGGCCGAGCAGGTGCTGATAGAACGCGCTGCGTGTCTGGCTGGCCTGCATGAAGTCCATGTAGGACAGCTTGACCGAGTTCTCGTATTCCCACAGGGCCTCGGGTTTGAGCTGGTCTTTCGCACCCGGAATTTGCAGCAAGGCCGCCACCTTGGGGCCCACCAGCGCCCGGCGCCAGACCAGCCAGCAGTCCCACAGCGAATGGGTGTCAAAGCCCAAACCGATAGCGTCCACATGGGCGCCTTGGCCCGCCATGTGCTGCAGCGCGTCTTGGCACACGTCCAGAATGCCGTCCTCCATGGCCAGGTGGCCGTTCAGGTCGCCCAGCCAGCCTATCCTCAGGCCTGGCAGGCCAGGCAAACTACGCTGCGCATCGGGTGTGTACTCCAATCCTGATGCATCGACACTGCCATTGATCGACAAAGGCTGGCGTGCGTCATGCCCGGATTGCGTGGCCAGCAGGCGGGCCAGGTCGCGCACGCTGCGGGCCATGGGGCCTTCGGTGCCCAGTTGGTCCACCCACACATCAGCACCGGGGCCAAAGGGCACGCGGCCCTGCGAGGGGCGCATGCCAAAAATGTGGTTCCAGCCTGCCGGGTTGCGCAGGCTGCCCATGAAGTCCGAACCATCTGCGATTGGCAGCATTCGTTGAGCCACAGCAACTGCAGCGCCGCCGCTGCTGCCGCCTGCGCTCACCGCCGTGTCCCAGGCGTTGGGTGTGGCCCCAAACAGGGTGTTGAAGGTGTGCGAGCCCAGGCCCAGCTCGGGCATGTTGGTTTTGCCAATCACGATGGCCCCGGCCGCCTTCATGCGCTCGGTCATGATGCTGTCTTTGGCGGGCAGGGCCGCTTGCAGCACGGTGCTGCCAAAGGTGGTCGGAAAGCCCACGGCGTGCCCGGTGTCCTTGATGGCCTGCGGGATGCCGTGCAGCCAGCCGCGCGACTGACCTTTGGCCAGTTCGGCATCGCACTGGCGCGCCTGTGCCAGCAGCGTGTCTGTGGGTGCCAGGTTGACGATGGCGTTAAAGCGCGGGTTCAGCCGCTCGATGCGCTTGAGGTAAGCCTGCATCACTTCGGTGCAGGACAACTTCCGCTGGTGGATGCGCTCAGACAGTTCGCTGGCGTTGAAGTCGGTAATGTCAGTCAGGTCGGACATGGGCAGGGGGATTTCAGAGGTTCAAGCCAGGTGCGGTGGCGGCACAAAACCGCACCATTCGGTTTCAAGCCAGCGGGCCATGTTCAGGCACAGCGGATCGGCAAAACTGTTGCCGATGATTTGCGCGCCAACGGGCAAGCCGCCTGGGCTTTGACCGATCGGGACGGCGGTGGCGGGTAGGCCCACCACGCCGGAATAGCCCGCCCAGAACAGACTGTCGGTGTGGGCTTGGTCCTGGCCGTTGACCTGCAGCATGCGCTCCCAGCGCTCGCCTTGCTGGTTGTGCAAAAAGGCGGGCGATGTGGCCACCGGGGTGATGAGCAGATCCACCGACTCGAAGTAGCTTTGCCACTGTGCCCGCAGCACCGCGCGTTGCTGGTCGAACTCGACCCAGTCGCGGTGCGTCAGGGTGCTGCCGCGCCAGACGCGTTCGCGCATGGTGTCGAGTGCCGGGTCGGCCTGCTGGCCCAGGGCCTCAAAGCGAGCAAAAGTTGCATCGTCGAGCCAGGCCCCTGTGGCCGCGCGCAGCAGGTGGCAGTAAACGCGGTGTGACTGCGCGCTGTCCACCGGGCGGTGCTCGTCCAGCACGGTCACGCCTTGGGCGCGCAAAAAATCGGCCAGCGCGTGCAGCCGGTCTTGGATGCTCTTGTCTACCCGCGCTTCGGGGTCGTCGTAGACGATGGCCACCCGGCACTCCCGCAGCGGCTTGTCGTTGCGACGCCACTGCGCGGGCGTCCAGCCCAGCGGTCCAAACTGCTGCAGCGGCGTGGTCAGCACCTTCATGGCCAGCTGCAAGTCTTGAGCACTGCGCGCCAGGGGACCGGCCACGGCAATGTCGAGGCTGTCAATGCAGCGCACGCCCGGCAGCTGGTGGCCTTGCATGGGCACCAAGCCCCAGGTGGGCTTGTGCCCGTAGACGCCGCAGTAATGCGCAGGGTTGCGGATGGATGCGCCGATGTCGCTGCCCAGCTCCAGCGGGGTCATGTCTGCGGCCAGCGCCGCGCTGGCCCCGCCCGACGATCCGCCGGGCGAGCGGCGCAGGTCCCAGGGGTTGTTCGTGGTGCCATAGACCGGGTTGAACGTCTGCCAGTCGCCCAAAGCCACCGGCACATTGGTCTTGCCAAACACCACAGCCCCGGCGTCCAGCAGGCGCTGCACGGCCACGGCCGGTTTTTTTGCGATGTTGTCCTTGTACTGAGGAAAGCCCCAGCAAGTGGCCGTGCCCGGCAAATCAAACGACTCTTTCACAGTCATGGGCAGTCCATGCAGCGGACCCCAGTCCTCGCCACGGGCACGCGCCGCGTCGGCTTGGGAGGCGCGTTCATGGGCGGCCTCAAAGCTTCGCACCACCACCGCGTTGATCGGGCCATCGCGCTGCTCAACACGGGTGATGTGCTGCGCCAGCAACTGGATGCTGGTGACTTCGCCTGAATGGAGTCGGGCCATCAGTTCGGTGGCGGTGTTGTACGTGAAATCGGTCATGCGGCACAAAGAGGGCAGAAATGAAAAACCCGGGCATGTCACGAGGGGTGAGCATGTCCCGGGTGGCGCGAGCGTCAGCGCTTGTGCGCTGCGCCCTCAGGGCTTCACTGTGGTTCGACGTTGGCGGCCTTGAACAGCGCGCGGTAGCGGCTGACTTCCTGGGTGTAGAAGCGGTCCAGTTCGGCCACGCTCATGCCCGCAGGCACTTGGCTGCCGGTGGTGTTCATCCCTTTGACGAAGGCCTCAGACTTGATGGCCTCGTTCATGGCCTGGTTGAGTTTCTGAACCACAGCGTCAGGTGTATTTTTGGACACCTGCAAACCGATCCAGATGTCGAAAATAAAGTCAGACATGCCACGCTGAGCGCTGATTGGGGCAGCTTCAGGCAGTTGTGGGTGGGGCGCGGTGGAGGAGATGCCGATGATCTTGAAGCGGTTGTCCTTGACCATGCCGATGATGGGGCCTGCGACCGGCACGAAGGCCATGTCAACAGTGTTCCCGCCCAGATCGGTGTAGATTTGCACGGCCGCTTTATAGGGCACATGCAGCATGTCCAGACCCGTCAGCGTCTTGAAGCGCTCACCCATGATGTGATAAAGCGAGCCCTGACCCACGCTCGCGTAGCTGACCTTTTTGCCTTTGGCCCAGGCCAGGAATTCGGTCAAGTTGTTGACGGGCAGGTCCTTGCGCACGGCCAAGCCGATCGAGGTGCGACCCAACAAACTGGCCAAGCGCACTTCCTCGGGTTTGAACTTGACGGCTGACAGGGCCAGCGGCGCCATCACCAGCTCCATCGGGGTGCCGAGTAACTGGTAGTAGCCGTCAGCTGGTGCCGCCAATACCTTCTGGATGCCCAAAGCGCCGCTCACACCGCCCAGGTTTTCCACCATCATTTTCTGGCCCAAGCTTTTTTCGTACTCGACCTGAACCAGGCGGGCCACTGCATCCGAAGGGCCGCCTGCAGGGTAAGGCACCATCACGGTGACCATCTTATTGGGGAAGCCCTGCGCTGAGGCGCTGAGCACCATCAGGCTGCTCAGCAGGCCCGCGAGCAGGCTGGAAATCGTACGGCGTGAAATCATGGGTTCGTCCTTGTTGGTCCAGTTGAAGGGGGAGCGGTTGCCACCCCGGGTCAGGACCACAGTCTGAACAAGATACGGTTTAGAAGGTATCGAAAAATTGCAAAGTCTGGGCTGGGTTTTCCCGAGAAATGCGGTTCAGCATGGTGTGGTCAAGCCCTGCACCGCCTGGAGGGCCGCTTGCAGGCCTTGCTGCCAAACTTGTTTTTGCCACTCGGACGACGGTGGGTTGAAGGCCTGCAGCATGTCGGCTCGGATGGCGCGGTGCTGCTCGGGCGGGGCCTCGGGGTGCAGGGCCAGCCAGTGGTCGGCCCGCATGGCTTGGATCATCTGCGCCAGCGGCAAGGTGCCAAACTCCAGGCAAATGCCGGTGTATTGAGCCTCTGGGCACTCCTCGTCAATCGCCATCTGAATGGGCCCGGACAGGGGCACGCTTTGGGACGTGCCTGTGTCAACAGAGGTGATGTCTGGCCCCCACCATTGGCGGGCCCGCTGAAGTGTTTCGCCGTTGTCGGTGCAAGCAAAGATTCGCTCGCCATGGCCGTGTGGCCCCAAGCCCGTGTGCAGGTCGATCCAGGCGATCTGGCGGGCCTGACCCAAATGGGTTCGCAGCACCTGCCGGAATGTGCGGTGACTCCAGGTGGGAGTCAGACCCCCGAACCAAACGCCTTGGGGAAACTGGTATTGCCCGCTGGTGATGGCCCGCTGCATGCGGCGCTCGCCCCAGACCTCGGCCTGGGCTTGCAGTGCTGTCGTGGCTTGCGGGCTGGGCGGCCATTGTGGGGGCAGCAGCAGGTCTTGGACCTCGGCATAGTCGGCGTTGACCGGCAAGGGCCGGGCAAAGTCAATGAAGTTACGGTTGAGGTCCACGTTGTCCTCGTTGACCCGCCGCGCATGCGAAAATCCGTGCGGGTTGACCGCATGCACATGTACCACGGCCACACCGGGCGGCAGCGAGAGACAGTGCAGCAAACCGGTCTGGATGGCTGAGCCGCAAAAGCCTTCGATGCCATGCACCGCGCTGGTGGTCATCAGCACTTGGGCGGCATCTGCCGGGCCTTGGACGGCCACGTCCATGGCGAGTTCTTCGCCCTGTGCGCCCAGCAATGGCAATGCATAACGGTGCAACTGAGCCCCACAGGCGTCGGCAGCCAGAGCAAAACGCGCACGGGCCTCGCGGTAATTGGGGCTGAAAAGCGGTGTACTCATGGTTTGGCTTTTCTTTGGTTCAGCCAGCCAGCCGCCAGGCCAAAGCCCGCGATCATCCCCATGCCGCACAGGGCCAGAGCATCCGGCAGGTGGTCAAACATCCACCAACCGCCCAGCGCAGAGAAACCGATGGCCGAGTAAAGGTAAGGCGTTAAGACCGAGGCGGGCGCTTTGGAAAATGCCAGCACCGTGAAATACTGGCCGTAAGAGCCCGCCAGCGCCACCAAGCCCAGCAGGGCCAAGTCTGGCCAGGACATCTGGTCAGGCCAGAAAAAAGGCACTGCGGCCGACATCAGCGCAAAGCCCAGCGCGCTGGTGCACAGCTGAATGGTGAGCGGTGAGTCCTGCCGCGCCAAGTAGCCCGTGAGGGTCTGAAAGCCGGTGTAGCAAACCACTCCCATCATCGCCAGGCTGGCGCCCATGGGGTCCACATCACCGCCTGGGCGCACCACCAACAAGGCGCCCGTCATGCCGCCTGCCACACACAGCCAGCCCAGCCAGGACACGCTTTCCTTCATCACAAACCGGGCTACAAAAGTCACGGCCAGCGGTACCAGACAATAAATGGCGGTGAACTCGGCCACTGGCATGCGCTGTAAGGCGCCATAGCCAAACACGCTGCCGCTTACGACCAGCGCGCCGCGCAGCAGTTGCAGTCGCCACTGCCGTGTGCGCCACAGTTCGGGCGAATGCCTGCGCCAAATCGTGGCGCTGACCAGCGCGGTTTGCAGGGCGTAGCGCGTCCAGATGATGATGACGGGCGCCACGCTGAGCATCAGCTTTTTGCTCAGGGTGTCTTGCGTTGACAGGCAGGCCATGGCTGCGACCATGGTCAGGATGGCGGTGAGCTGGGTTTGGCTGGCGCTGCTCATCGCTTGTGCATCGTGTCCGAAGGCAGCTCGCCAAACAGGTGGCGGTAGTCTTGTGCGAACTGGCTCAGGTGCCAAAAGCCCCAGTGCGAGGCAATGTCCTGGATGGTCACGCCGGGCGCGGCTTGGCGCAAGGCGCGGCGCACGCTGTTCAGGCGCAGCGAGCGCAGGTACTTGATGGGCGTGGTGCCCAGCACGTCCTGAAAGCAGTAATTGAGTTTGCGTCGGCTGGTGCCCACGCGGCTGCACACTTCGAGGATGGACAGTGGCTCGTCGGCGTGGCCCATCATCAGCTCACACGCACGATCCACCAGTTTCTTGCGCCGCTCTAGGGTGGGCAGTTCGGAGGTGTCAACCTTCGCAGGCAAAGCTTCTAGCCATTCCATCAAGATTTCATCGCGCAGTTGGCGCAGGGCCTGTGGGTCGTGCTGGCGGTGTGCAAGGGCGCTGGCCTGGTCCAGGACGGTAAGTTGCAGGTCGCGCAGGGTTTGCGCCTTGATGTCGGTGGTTTTCAGCACCAGCTGCTTTTCGAGCCAATGCGCCAGAGGCTTTTGGTACATGCGCTCCCAAAGCGGGTTGAGCAGGCTGCGGTTAACCACCACGGCGATCAGGGTGAAGTGGGGTGGGGTGGTCAGGTCGACTTCATCGCCCTTGCCACACATGATGGCGTGGTCCGGCACCCTTTGACCGTTGAAAAACAAATCTGGCGAGTCCTGCAGCGCCATGGCAAAACCATAGACGCTGTCATCAAGCCGCCCGCGCTGACGCAAGGCAATGTTGGTGTCTTCACGAAGTAAGGTCACCTCGGGGAGCTGCACTTGGTGAATGCGCCCCTTGAACTGGCCGGGTGAGAGCTGCTCGTATTGCAGTGCCCAGCCCTGCTGGGCCAGGGCGTGCTGGTCCATGTCTTGGGTGTCCAGCACCTGGACCCATGCTGAATCGGGCACGGGGGAGCTCATCAGAGGCAGAAAACGCGGCACAAATGCATGCCCCTGAGTTTGCCCGTTTCCGCGGCACTCGCTTTTTCGTGGAAACCCGGGGTCCTCGGTGCCCAAACTTGATAGCGCTGCAGACGCCTTTTGCATAGCATGGACAACTGCCTGAAAGAGACCCGATGACACGACGCATTGCCGTTTTACTGACCAACGACGACACCTCGGCGTTTGCCGCGAAATTTCCGAATGATGGCCAAAAGGTGGTGCATCTGCTCCAACCCCTTCGCCCCGACTGGACTTATGAGGTGGTGCCGGTCAAGGACGGGGTGCTGCCTGCCAGTCCAGAGGCCTTTGACGGCTACGTCATCACCGGCAGTCCGGCCTCGGTCAACGACGACAGCCTTCATTGGGTGGGTCAGTTGCTGGATTTCATCCGGGCCGTGCATGCCGCTCGCAAGCCGCTGATTGGCCTGTGCTTTGGCCACCAGGCGGTGGCCCGGGCGCTGGGCGGGCAGGTGGCGCGCAACGCCGCAGGCTGGGGTCTGGGCACCGCCCCCACGAATTGGCATCGACAGCGCCCCTGGATGACCCCACCGCAAACCACCACCACCTTGATGGCCGCCCACAACGAACAGGTCACCAGCATGCCTGAAGGCGCCGTGTGTTTGGGTGGCAGTGACTTTTGCCCCATCGGCTCGATGCAGATCGGCCAGCACATCTGGACTACTCAGTTTCACCCCGAAATGCCACTGGTGTTCATGCAGGCTTTGCTGGGCTATCTGGCCGACAAGCTCGACCCCGCCACCATGGCCCGTGCCCACACCAGCCTGAACAACGCCGCCGATGTGCCCTTGTTTGGGCAATGGATGGTGCAGTTTTTTGATCACGCAAGGACCACCAACCCATGACCGTCTGGAACCCCACCGACGATGGCCACGCCGATTTGGCGGACCACGACAGCTATGTGAACGGCACGCCGCACAACACCTTCAAGCGCCTGCGTGATGAAGACCCCATGGCCTGGTGCGATTGGGCGGATGGCAAGGGTTTCTGGTCGGTCACGCGGCATGCCGACATTCTGGAGCTCAACCGCAATCACCAGCGCTTGTCCTCGGCGCAGGGCATCCGCATGGAAGACCAGTCGCATGAGGAGTACATGGCGCGGCGCACCTTTCAAGAAACCGACCCGCCCGAGCACACCCGCACCCGCATGCTGGTGGCCAAGGCGTTCTCCAAGCCCATGATGGCCTTGTACGAAGACCAGATCCGTGAACTCTGTGTGGGCATCCTTGACCAGGCCCTTGGCCAAGGCGAGTTTGACGCCACGCACCAGATCGCCCGCCAGTTGCCCATGCGCATGCTCGGGCGCATCGCGGGCCTGCCCGAGGAGGACCTGGACTGGCTGGTGGACAAGGGTGACGCACTCATGGCCAACACCGACAGCGATTTCACCAGCCATGTGGTCGACAAGATGGACACCGAGGCCTACCGCTTCATGCCGTTTCGCTCACCCGCCGGGGCTGACCTGTTCGACTACGCGGCCCAGATGATGGAACGCAAGCGCGCAGCGGGTGACACCAGCGGCGTGCTGCACCTGATCACCCAGCCCGACGCCCAGGGCAATGTGATCAGCGACACCGAATTTCGTAACTTTTTTTGTCTTCTGGTGGCTGCAGGCAACGACACCACTCGCTATTCGATCGCTGCCGCCTTGCACGCACTGGCCAACCAGCCCGGCTTGATGGCGCAGCTCAAGGCGGTGCAGGGCGAGGCCGCCTGGGAGGGCGTGGCCGATGAGTTCATCCGCTGGGCCTCACCTGCCACGCACTTTCGCCGCACCGCGACCGAGGACTTCGAGTACCACGGCAAGCAGGTCAAGGCGGGCGACAAGGTGCTGCTCTGGTTCATCTCGGGCAACCGCGACGAGCGGGCTTTTGACCAGCCGTTCACTGTCGACCTGAACCGGGGCGTGAACCGCCACCTGTCGTTCGGGCAGGGCGGGGCGCATGCCTGCCTGGGCATGTGGCTGGCGCGGCTGGAGTTGCGAGTTTTGCTGCAGGAGTTGATCAAGCGGGTGGACCGCATCGAGCAGACCGCACCGCACGCTTTTTTACGTTCCAACTTTGTCTCGGGCATCAAGCGTTTGCCCGTGCGCATGCACCTCATCTGAAAGGAAACACCATGTCCAATGTTCAAGAACGCCTGCGGGTGCTGTATTGCGACCACCTGGCCATCGCGCGGGGCAAGTACATAACGCTCAAACCCGGTCAGGGCGGCGGTGCCCGTTTTTGCAGAGGCACTTTTGGCGTCACTTACGAAAAAGAGCTGATTCCGGCCCCAGGCGCGATGGTCATGGAAGGCCTGCCTGACATGGAGGCGGCTTACACCGCCGAAGACATTCGCCCGGGCTGGCAGCCCTTCACCCAGGTGGCTATTGGCGATCTCAAAGCCAACGATGGCACGCCCCTGCCCATGTGCGGGCGCAGTGCTTTGAAACGCGCCGTGGCCGACTGGCAGGCCATGGGTTACGACCCGATGGTGGGCATTGAGCTCGAAGCCTTTGCTTTCCAGATCGAGCCCGACGGCTCGCTCAAACCCTACGACACGCCTGCGGCCCATGTGTATTCAACTGGTCCCTTCTCCGACCCGAGGGGTTTCACCGACGCCCTTTGGGAAAAAGCCACGGCCGCGGGCTTTCGCATCGACAGCATGAACACCGAATACGACGCGCCGCAGTTCGAATTCACGCTGACCTACGACCGTGCCGTGAAGGCGGTGGACGACATCTTCTTGTTTCGCCTGCTGGCGCGCGAAGTCGCTTTCCAGCACGGCATCGTTTTGACCTTCATGCCCAAGCCCATCCTCACGGTCGGGGGCAGCGGGGTGCACATCAACTTCAGCCTGCGTGACGGTCAAGGCCACAACGCGATTTCGGGCGGGCACGATGCCAGCCAGTTCAACGCAATCACACTGGGCTGCACCGCCGGGCTGATGCACCACCACCAGGCGCTGGCGGGCTTATTGGCGCCGTGCGCCAACTCTTACCAACGCCTGCAACCGGCCAGCCTGTCTGGCTTTTGGAAAAACTGGGCGGTGGACCATCGGGGCGTCACCGTGCGCTTGTCGGCTGAAAGCGGTGCGGGCGCTCGCATTGAGCACCGCATGGGCGACGCTGCGGCCAACCCCTACACGCACACTGCGGCAGTGTTGCAGGCCGCCCGCTTGGGCGTGGCCAACGCCTACCCGCTGCAACCCGCAGAGACGGGCGACTGCCTCGAAAACAAGGACGCTACCCAGAGCGTGGCAGAAACTTTGGGCGGTGCCCTGGATGCGCTCGAAGCCGACACGGCCCTGACCCAGGCCCTGGGCGAAGGCTTGGTGGCCAACCATGTGGGCATCAAGCGCCACGAGATTGAACGCACGGCAGGCCTGGAAGGCGATGCGCTGCGCGATTACTACATCCGATTCATCTGATCTGAAAGAACAAACCCCATGCCCCAAGTGCACTGGATCATGAGCAATGGCGATCGCGTGAGCGATGACGTCAACGAAGGCACCAACCTGATGGACGCCGCGCAGATGAACGGCATTCCCGGCATTGCAGGAGAATGCGGTGGCTGCCTGTCGTGCGCCACTTGTCATGTCTATTTGGATGACGCCTGGCTGGCCGCTTGCCCGCCCATGGAAGAGGTGGAAAACGCCATGCTCGACATCGTCATAGCGCCACGCCAAGCGGGCAGCCGTTTGAGTTGCCAGCTGATCGCGTCCAGCGCGCTCGATGGCATCGTGCTGCATGTGCCCGACTGAAAGCGCTTCATGAAACAGGAACAGATCGACGCCCTGCGCCACCTGCCCATTCCCGACCAAGGACTGATGATCGACGGGCAGTGGGCCGCTGCGACCTCCGGCCAGACGGTCCCCGTGATTTCACCCATCGACGGACAACAGCTCTGCACCATCGCGGCTGCTGGACAGGCCGATGTCGACCGCGCTGTTCAGGCCGCCCGCCGCAGCTTCGAGCAGGGCGTGTGGTCGCGCATGGCGCCAGCCGAGCGCAAGAAAATTCTGCACCGCATCGCTGACTGCATCGAAGCCCGCCATGCCGAACTGGCGGTGCTGGGCGTGCGCGACAACGGCACCGAAATTGCCATGGCCTGGAAGGCCGAGCCGGGCAGCGCGGCGGGCACCTTCCGCTACTACGCCGAGTGCGTGGACAAGATCAATGGCGAGATCGCCCCCACACCAGAAGGCACGCTGGGCTTGATCCACAAGGAGGCGGTCGGCGTTGTCGGGGCCATCGTGCCGTGGAACTTTCCGCTGATGATCGGTGCTTGGAAGATCGCGCCCGCTTTGGCTGCAGGCAACTCGGTGGTGCTCAAGTCGTCCGAAGATGCCTCGCTGTCTTTGTTGCTACTCGCGCAGCTGTGTCTGGAAGCAGGTTTGCCGCCGGGAGTGCTCAATGTGGTCACCGGCACAGGCGCTGAGGCGGGGGAGGCACTGGCGCGACACATGGATGTGGACATCTTGACCTTCACTGGCTCGGGCCCTGTGGGGCGTTTGCTGCTCAAGGCTTCGGCCGAGTCCAACCTGAAACGGGTGTACCTGGAACTGGGCGGCAAGTCGCCCAACATTGTTTTTGACGATGCGATCGACCTAGCGCAAGCCGCCAAAGTGTCGGCCATGGGCATCTTCCGCAACAGCGGTCAGGTGTGTGTGGCGGGCTCTCGGCTTTTGGTGCAACGTTCGGTACACGATGAATTCGTGGAACGGCTGCAAAAAATCGCTGCCAGTTTGCGTGTGGGCGATCCGCTGGATGTCAACACAGAGATCGGCGCGGTCAGCAGCGCCAGGCAACTTGCCAAAAATTTGGCAGCGGTGCAGACCGCGCAGCAGCAGGGCGCGCGCCTGCGGGTGGGCGGCCAAGCTTTGCAGCCCGTGGCGGGCGGCAGCTACATGGCGCCTGCCTTGTTCGACGGTGTGACACCCGACATGAACTTGGCACGCGAAGAAGTCTTTGGCCCGGTGCTGGCGGCCATGCCTTTTGACGACGAAGCCGATGCGGTGCGTCTGGCCAACGATTCGACCTATGGCCTGGCGTCGGCCGTGTGGACGGGGAGTCTGTCGCGTGCCCACCGCATGGTGCGCGCCATCAAGGCCGGGGTGGTGCACGTCAACACCTACGGCGGACCCGACATCACCGTGCCACTTGGCGGCGTGCGCCAGTCGGGCAATGGACACGATAAATCGATGCACGCCCTGGACAAATACCTGGACCTGAAAACGGCCTGGATTCAGCTTTGATTTTTGAAAGTAAATGACATGAACAACGACCAGCTCAAGGCCGACAACGCGCAATATCTCTGGCATCCCATGGCCCACCCGGGGGCGATGAAGAAATCCGCGCCCGACATCATCGCCAAAGGTGCGGGCTGCTGGATCTGGGACGTGGACGGTCACAAGATGCTTGACGGCGTTGGTGGCCTGTGGGCCTGCAACCTGGGCCACAGCAACAAGCCCGTGCGCGACGCCATCGTGGCGCAGATGGACGAGCTGCCTTTTTACAACGTGTTCCGCGGCACCACCCATGTGCGGGCGATCGAGCTGTCCAAACGTCTGGTGCAGTTGATGCAACCCGAGGGCGTGGCCACGGTGATGTTTTCTACTGGCGGCTCTGACGCGGTAGAAGGTGCCCTGAAAGTGGCGCGCCAGTACTGGAAACTCAAAGGTCAGGCCGACCGTTACAAGTTCATCAGCCTGCGCCAGGGTTACCACGGGGTGCACTTTGGCGGCATGAGCGTGAACGGCAACACCAATTTCCGCCGCGCCTACGAGCCGCTGTTGCCCGGTTGCTTTCACATCGACACGCCCTGGGCGTACCACAACCCCTACACCGATGACCCGATCCGCCTGGGCGAAATCTGCGCTGAGTTGCTGGAGCGCGAAATCGTGTTTCAGGGGCCGGACACGGTGGCGGCTTTCATTGCCGAGCCGGTGCAAGGTGCGGGCGGTGTGATCGTGCCGCCGCCCAACTACTGGCCGCTGGTGCGCCAGATTTGCGACAAGTACGGCGTGCTCTTGATCGCCGACGAGGTGGTGACCGGTTTTGGTCGCAGTGGCGAGCTGTTTGGCACACGCCTGTGGGGTGTGAATGCCGACATGTGGTGCCTGGCCAAGGGCATTTCTTCGGGCTATATCCCGCTGGGGGCCACAGCCATCAACCACCGCATTGCCGACGTGTTTGACGCCGACACCACGGGCACGGCCTCGGTCTCGCACGGCTACACCTACAGCGCGCACCCGGTCGCAGCCGCTGCGGCGCTGGCCACACTCGACCAGATCGAGGCGCTGGACATCCCCGGCCATGCCGCCCGAGTGGGTGAGCACCTGCAGACCCGCTTGCGCAAGCTGGTGGACACCTGCAGCTTTGTGGGTGATGTGCGCGGTGTGGGCCTGATGCTGGGCATCGAAATGGTGAGCGACAAGGCCAAACGCACGCCCATGACCCGCACCAGTGACATCCCGGCGCGGGTGGCTAAAGCCGCCTACAAGGCGGGTCTGATGGTGCGCATCTCCGGCCCCAACCTGATCCTGTCGCCGCCGCTGATCATCACCCGAGAAGAGATCGACTTCATGTGCGACGTGCTCGAAGGCGCGTTTGCCGCTGTGCAGGAGGGCCGCGCATGAAGAGCCCCGTCATCCTGATCGTCGGCACCGTCGACACCAAGAGCGACGAAATCGGCTTCATGCGAGAGCAGGTCCAGGCCGCAGGGGGCCGAGCATTGATCATGGACGTGGGTGTGCTGGCCAAAGGGCAGGTGGTCCCGGACATGGCCAACACCGCTGTGGCCGCAGCAGCGGGCGTGACGCTGCAGCAGGTGATGGACAGCGGCGACGAAAACAGCGCCATGGCCTTGATGGCCCTGGGCGCGAGCCGCTTGGCTGCCCAACTGCAGCGCGAAGGCCGCATGGACGGCTTGCTGGTGCTTGGCGGCACCATGGGCACCGACCTGGCGCTGGACGTGGCCAGCAGTTTGCCGTTGGGCGTGCCCAAGGTGGTGTTGTCCACCGTGGCGTTTTCGCCCCTGTTGCCACCCGATCGCATGCCGCCCGATTTGATGATGGTGCTCTGGGCCGGAGGCTTGTATGGCCTCAACAGCCTGTGCCAGTCGGCATTGGCGCAAGCCGCAGGCGCCGTGGTGGGAGCCTGCCGCGTGGCGCGTGTGCCGCGCTTTGACCGGCCGGTGGTGGGCATGACGTCTTTGGGCTCGAGTTGCCTGAAATACATGGTGCAACTGCAGCCCGAGCTGGACAAGCGTGGGTTTGATCTGGCGGTGTTCCATACCACGGGCATGGGGGGCAGGGCGTTTGAATTGCTGGCAGCACAGGGGCAGTTCGCCTGCGTGATGGACTTCAGTCTGCAAGAGCTGGTCAACCAGATGGGCGGCTCCGTGGTGAGCGCAGGCCCCGACCGCCTGATGGGCGCGGGCGGCAAAGGCGTGCCGATGATCGTCGCCCCCGGGGCGACCGATTTGGTGGATTACCCCGCATGGGGTCAGATGCCCGAGCGCTTTGCCGGGCGACCCTCGCACGACCACAACCGCCTGATCGCTTCGGTGGGCATTGATGCCGACATGCGCCGGGAGTTTGCCCGCGAGTTGGCCAGCCGCCTGCGCCGGGCACAAGGCCCGGTGCACTTGGTGTTGCCATTGCAAGGCATTCAAGAGTGGGACCGGGCCGGTGCACCACTGCACGATCCAGAAGGCCTGGCGGCCATGATGGATGAAATGGCGCAATGCGATTGGGGTTTGACTGAAGTCTCGCGCATCGACGCGCACATCAACGATGCTGCTTTTGTGCAGCAGGTGCTTGCAGTGTTTGACGATTGGCTGGACAAAGGGCTGTTGAT
This sequence comes from Akkermansia muciniphila, assembly GCA_943331105.2. Classification (GTDB taxonomy): domain Bacteria; phylum Pseudomonadota; class Gammaproteobacteria; order Burkholderiales; family Burkholderiaceae_C; genus Limnohabitans_A. The sequence continues at coordinate 381,976 of CALQKH020000001.1, read as the reverse complement.
GCCTGTGCGGGCATGAAAGCGATCCATGTCTGATGCGCTGAGACCTGAAGACAAGGCCCTGATTCTGGACTTTGGCGGCGTGATCAGCCGCACCCTGTTTGAAACCCACGCCTTGAGTGAAGCCGCTTTGGGCCTGCCTGCCGGCACGCTCACCTGGGAAGGCCCGTTTGCCCCTGAAACCGATGCGCTCTGGCAAGCCATGCAGGCCGATCAAATCAGTGAACGCGATTACTGGATGCAACGCACCCGCGAGGTCGGTCGCTTGTTGGGCGAAGAATGGACCGAGATGCAGACCTTTGTGCGGCGCGCTCGAGGGGCGGATGTACAGGCCGTGATCCGGCCCGAAGCAGTGGCGGTCATCCACCAGGCCAAGGCGCTGGGCTACAAGCTGGGCATTTTGTCCAATGAGCTGGATCTGTTTTATGGCGCGGATTTTCGCGCGCCTTTTCCCTTGCTCCAGCGGTTTGACGTGATTGTGGACGCCACTTACACCCAAATCCTCAAGCCCGACCCACGCGCTTACCAGGCGTGTTTGCAGGCCTTGGGGGTGCAGGCTGAGCACGCGGTGTTTGTGGATGATCAAGCACGCAACATCGAAGGCGCCAAGGCTTGCGGCTTGCAAGCGGTGACGTTTGACGTGTTTGAACCTGCACAAAGTTTCTCAAAGGCTATCCAAAGGCTTGCTACTTTATGAACACCTTTACCAAGTATCTGGGTGTCTTTGGGGCATCACTCAGGTGTCAGAAGACGGCCAATCTACTGGAAAACCCTAGGTCTTGCTGAACACCTTGATTCATTTGGAGTGCGTTGCAGTCTTTATGATGCGCCTACCATCATCAGGAGACTCACAATGAAAACAAGCATCACTTTGCGCCAACGACGCGATTTTTTGAAAGTCGTCTCAGTCGCCGCCGGCTCCCTGCCCATGTGGGCTCAAGCCCAGGGCGCATGGCCGACGAAGCCGATCAACATGATTGTTCCTTTTCCCGCAGGCGGAGGCACCGACGCCTTTGCGCGCCCCATGTCTGCTGCATTTGCCAAGCTGACTGGCCGGCAAATGATCATTGACAACCGCGGTGGTGCGGGCGGTACTTTGGGCGCTGGCATCGCTGCCAAAGCGACGCCCGATGGTTACAACTACTTCATGGGGGCCGTGCACCACACCATCGCACCCAGCATGTACCCACGCCTTGATTACGATCTGGAGCGCGATCTGATTCCCTTGATTCAAGTGGCGGCTGTGCCTCAGGTTTTGGTGGTCAACCCCAAGAAAATCACCTCGCCAGATTTCAAATCATTTCTGGAAATGCTCAAAAAGAACCCTGGCCGTCTGAACTACGGCTCTGCTGGTGGCGGAACATCGCACCATTTGGCCGGTGAGTTGTTCAAGCTGCAGACCAAAACCTTCATCACCCACATCCCATACCGTGGCGCAGGGCCCGCCTTGCAAGACCTGATTGCGGGCAACGTGGACATGATGTTCGATGGACTCGGGTCCTCGGCTGCCCACATCAAGGGTGGGCGCATCAAGGCCCTGATGGTCTCTGGCACCAAGCGCAATGCGGCTTTCCCAGATGTGCCTTGTTCGACCGAGTTGGGTTTGCCCGATTACACGGTCTCTACTTGGTACGGTGTATGGGCCCCTAGAGGCACCACCCCAGACGCACAGGCCAAAGCGATCGAAGAGTTCCGCCGTGCCTGCCAGACCGACGAAGCCAAAGCCGTGTGGGCCAACCAAGGCGCTGAATTTCCCAACCTCACGGGCGCTCAGTTCGAAGCTTTCATCAAAAAAGAATTGGCCAAGTGGTCCCAAGTGGTGAAGGCATCGGGCGCCAAACTCGATTGAGCTTTGGTCTGAGTTCTCCGGGCCTGTGATCAGGCCCTTTTTCACGTTTGATTTTTGCCATCATGACCCAAGACAATCTGTTTTCTGCCCTCAGGGCATCGTTTCCATCTGATCTGAAAACGGTGGCTGTTCAGACCGATGAAGGTCTTGAATACAGTTGGTTGGATTTGGAACGGTCCACCGCCATGGTGGCCAACTTGCTGCAATCCCTTGACTTGCCGGAGGGCAGCCGGGTGGCCGTGCAGGTCGAAAAATCCGTCGAAGCCTTGATTTTGTATTTGGCCACTTTGCGTGCGGGTTATGTGTTCTTGCCCTTGAACACCGCCTACCAAAGCGCTGAAATCGAGTACTTCATTGGCAATGCTGAGCCTGCTGTGGTGGTCTGCAGTGGTGTCAATTTTGGCTGGGTCAGCAAGATCGCCTTCAAGGCGGGTACGCAGCATGTCTTCACCCTGAACGAAGACCGAACCGGTAGCTTGCTTGACCGCGCGGCTTTGCAAAGTGACCGGCACACCCCGGTGCAACGCCACGCAGACGATCTGGCGGCCATTTTGTACACCAGCGGTACCACCGGGCGAAGCAAGGGGGCCATGCTCACGCACGGCAACATGCTCAGCAATGCGCTGACACTCAAGGACTACTGGGGCTGGACGGCAACCGGAGGGCCTACAGGCCAGGGGGATGTGCTCATCCATGCCTTGCCCATCTTCCATGTGCACGGTTTGTTTGTGGCCATCCATGGTGCGCTGATCAACGGCAGCAAGATGATTTGGATGGCCAAGTTTGACCCCAAGCGGGCCATTGGCTTCATGAGCCAGGCCACAGTGTTCATGGGCGTGCCCACGCTGTATGTGCGCATGCTGGCTGAACCTTCTTTGACCCAGGCAGCTGTTCAAAACATGCGTTTGTTCGTAGCCGGGTCGGCGCCCCTGCTGATCGAGACCTTCACCGAGTGGCAGCAGCGCACGGGCCACACCATTGTGGAGCGCTATGGCATGAGCGAAACCGCGATGTTGACCTCCAACCCCTATGCGGCAGACAAGCGCTACGCCAAGCAATCTGAGCGACGCGGCGGTACCGTTGGTTTTCCTTTGCCCGGTGTTGACCTGCGCGTTCATGGTGACGATGGGAAGCAGCTGCCCGTGGGTGAGATCGGAGCCATTCAGGTCAAGGGGCCGAATGTGTTCAAGGGCTATTGGCGCATGCCCGAAAAAACTGCCGAAGAGTTCACCGCTGACGGCTTTTTCAAGACAGGCGATGTGGGCAAAGTGGACGAGCGCGGTTACGTGACCATCGTGGGCCGCAGCAAAGACCTGATCATCAGCGGCGGTTACAACGTGTACCCGGCCGAAATCGAAGGCTACATCAACGACATGAAGGGCGTGGCTGAAAGCGCCGTGGTGGGCGTGCCACACCCTGACTTTGGCGAGGTGGGGGTGGCCGTGGTCACGCTCAAGACCGGCGCATCGGTGAAGCCTGAGTCCGTTCTGGCCGAACTCAAGGCCAAGCTGGCGAATTTCAAGATCCCCAAGCGCTGTTTTGTGGTGCCCGAGTTGCCGCGCAACACCATGGGCAAGGTGCAAAAAAACCTCTTGCGTGATCAATACAAGGGTCTTTTCGCATCCTGATACAGGACAGCTTGACCTGTCCGTCCCCAACCCCCGCCTTAGCGCAAGACTAACACAGGCACGTGCGAGTGGGTCAGCACTTGTTGGGTTTCACTTCCCAACAGCAGTCGCTTGATCCCCTTGCGACCGTGTGAGGCCATCACGATCAGGTCTGCTTTTTGTTTTTTGGCGGCGGCAATGATGGCATCCGACACCACATCGGACTTGATCACCAGCGACTTGATGGGAACGCTTTTGACTTTGGCCGATTTTTCCACCGTGGCCAATTGGGCCTGAGCGGCCTCTGTCCATTGCTTTTCGACCCGCGAAATTTCCTCGACAGACAGGGGAATGCTGCCCTCGAAGTAAGTCTGCGGGTAGCGTGGAACCACTTTGAGCGCGATCAACTCAGCGGCGCAGGTGGATGCCAGTTGAATGGCGCTGGCCACGGCTTTTTTGGACAATGCCGAGCCATCGGTGGCGACAAGAATGCGTTGGTACATGGTTGGCTCCTGGTGTGAAAAGAAAACCCCAGCATAAAAGAGCCGCAAACGCAGCCGCTTGATGCACATCAAGCTTTGAATGGGTCGGCTGGCGTATCTTTGAAACATGACACAAGTCAATGTTTTTTCGGGCCTTCCTTCGCACGCCGCTGAAACAAACGGTGTTCTAAGCGTGCATTCATCGCCCGACGCAGACGCAGCTCTCGATGCCGATGCCCGCTTGCAACTGCTCGATACCCCCGAGGAGTGGGCTGCATTCAGTTTTTCGAGCCAAAGTGAACCGGATAGATGGACCTCGAGTGTCGTCTTTGAAGGCATGCATTGCGCAGCTTGTGCGATCACGCTCGAAGATGCATTGCGGACCGTGCCCGGAGTGCAGTCGGCTCAAATCAGCGGTGCCAGCCACCGTGGGCAAATTGTTTGGTCTGCTGAGTTGACCCGTCCGTCTGAGTGGATGCGCGCCGTTGATCGCTATGGCTATAAAGCAGTGCCTGCCAACGACGCCCATGCCCACGCTATGCGGCGCGACGAAGCGCGGCGCATGGTCTGGCGTTGGTCTGTGTCGGCCATGTGCATGATGCAAGTCATGATGTACGCGACCCCGGCGTACCTGAGTGATCCGGGTGACATTGCCCCCGAGTCCATGCATCTGCTGCGTTGGGCGTCTTGGGTCTTGTCTTTGCCAGTGATTTTTTTCTCTTGCGCTCCGTTTTTGAGATATGCATGGCGCGACTTGCGTGAGCGAAAAATCAGCATGGATTTGCCCGTGGCTCTGGGCATGGTGGTGACCTTTGTGGTGAGCACTTTGGGCACTTTTGAGCCTCTCGGGCTGTTTGGTGCAGAGGTTTTTTTCGACTCCTTCACCATGTTCGTTTTCTTTTTGCTGACGGGACGATGGCTGGAGTTGCGCATGCGCGACCGCACAGCGGGCGCCTTGGAGGCGGTGCTGAACCGACTGCCTGAAAGCGTCCGCAAGCTTCAACCCGACGGCTGCTGGGTGCTCATGTCAGTTCGTCGTCTGCAAGTGGGAGATGTGATCGAGGTCTTGCCCGGCGAGGCTTTTGCAGCGGATGGCTTGGTGTTGAGTGGCCAGGCTCAAGTCGACGAAGCCTTGCTGACCGGGGAGTCGCGGCCCTTGGCTCGTCAAGCTGGAGACCGTGTGATCGCAGGGAGCCACAACCTGAGTGGCATTTTGCAGATCCAGATTGAGCAAATTGGCGCATCCACGCGTTACGCACAAATCGTGTCCTTGATGGAAAGTGCGGCCGTTTCCAAACCGGCCATGGCTTTGCTGGTGGACCGTTGGGCCAAGCCCTTTTTGATGGGCGTGATGTTGGCGGCGCTGGGCTCGGCCATCTACTGGTGGCCCACCGACCCCGCCCATGCGGTGATGGTGGCGGTGGCGGTTTTGATCGTGACCTGTCCTTGTGCCTTGTCGCTGGCCACGCCTGCGGCCATGCTGGCCACGGCTGGGGCACTCGCCCGCAGCGGTGTTTTGGTGCGTCGGCTCAGCGCTTTGCAAAATCTGGCGGGCATCGATACCGTGATTTTTGACAAGACAGGCACCTTGACGCGCGATGCATTTGAAGTGGTTCGCATCCACACCCGAGAAGGAGTGGGGCAAGCGCGGGCCTTGGACTTGGCGGGCACTTTGGCGCGCCATTCCTTACACCCAGTGTCGCGGGCCTTGTGGTCCAAAGCCCGGCGTCAAGCCCAAGCCGAGAGCCGATTGCCTGCGCTGGAGGCGCTGTCGGCGCACGAGCTGATTGAGCAAGCGGGGCAGGGTGTGCAAGGTGCTTTGAAGTGCCCAGGACAAGATGGCATGCTGTTTCGCTTGGGCTCTGCCGCTTTTTGCGCTGCACCGCCTCTCGCTAGTCACCACTTGCAAGTGAGCTTGGCTGACGCATCGGGATGGATGGCCAGCTTTGAGTTGGCCGAAGAAATCAGACCCGAGGCTGCGCGCGTGGTGCGTCAACTGAAACAGCTGGGGTTGCGCTTGAAAGTGCTGTCTGGCGATGGCCAAGCGGCAGTGACCCAAGTGGCGCATGCGGTGGGCATTTCAGAAGCGCAGGGCTGTTGCAGCCCCCAATACAAACTGCAAGCACTGCAGGCCTTGCAAGCCCAAGGTCACAAAGTGGCGATGGTGGGCGATGGCTTGAACGACGGTCCTGTATTGGCCGGGGCCGATGTGTCTTTTGCCTTGGGACAAGCCGTTCCATTGGCGCAGTCCAAATCAGACTTTGTGCTGATGAGTGGACAACTCGATGTGCTGGTCAGTACGGTGCAGCGCAGTCGCCAGACCCTTCGCATCGTCCGGCAAAACCTGTGGTGGTCGGCCATTTACAACGCTGCATGTGTGCCGCTGGCCGTCGTGGGTTGGTTGCCCGCATGGGCGGCGGGTTTGGGCATGGCACTCAGTTCACTGGGGGTTGTGCTCAATGCGCTGCGCCTGTCCAAGGCCTTGCCCGAAGTGTTGACGACACCGGATGCAGCCCATCCATCCACTTAATTCAACAACATGGACATCCTTTATTTGTTGATTCCTTTGTCGGTGGCCTTGGTGTTTTTCATCTTGGCGGGTTTGTGGTGGGCCATCTACCGCGGTCAATTTGAGGACATCGAGGCCGAAGGCGAACGAATTTTGCGTGACGATTGATTTCGATCAAGTCCTTGCAATGTACGCCCGTGCACACTCGTTTCGAAGATTTTAAAAACAAGAGGTGAAAATGAAATTTGCCAATATGCAGGCGACTTCGTACAACGACAAGGTGGTCAGACAGTTCGCCATCATGACGGTGGTCTGGGGTGTGGTGGGCATGCTGGTCGGCGTGATCATTGCGGCCCAGCTGACTTGGCCGGAGCTCAACTTCGGCATTTCTTGGCTCAGCTATGGGCGTCTTCGGCCCTTGCACACCAACGCGGTGATTTTCGCGTTCGGAGGTTGCGGCTTGTTTGCCGCCGCTTATTACGTGGTGCAGCGCACCTGCAACGTGCGCCTGATCAGCGACAAGCTCGCCGCTTTCACCTTCTGGGGCTGGCAATTGGTCATCGTCTTGGCGGCCATCTCTTTGCCCTTGGGATTCACCAGCGGCAAGGAATACGCCGAGCTCGAATGGCCGATCGACATCCTGATCACACTGGTCTGGGTGGCTTTTGCAGTGGTGTTTTTTGGCACCATTGGCACACGCAAGGTGCGTCACATCTATGTGGCCAACTGGTTTTTTGGGGCCTTCATCATCGCCGTGGCATTGCTGCACATTGTCAACAGCGCGGCCTTGCCTGTGGGCATGATGAAGTCTTACTCGGCCTACGCGGGCGTGCAAGACGCGATGGTGCAATGGTGGTACGGCCACAACGCGGTGGGCTTCTTTTTGACGGCCGGTTTCTTGGGCATGATGTATTACTTCATCCCCAAGCAGGCTGAACGTCCTGTGTATTCGTATCGCCTGTCGATCGTGCACTTCTGGGCGTTGATTTTCACTTACATGTGGGCGGGTCCCCACCATCTGCACTACACCGCCTTGCCCGATTGGACACAGTCGATCGGCATGGTCTTCTCACTCATTTTGTTGGCCCCCAGCTGGGGCGGCATGATCAACGGCATCATGACCTTGTCGGGCGCTTGGCACAAACTGCGTGATGACCCGATCCTGCGCTTTTTGATCGTGTCTCTTTCGTTCTACGGCATGTCGACTTTTGAAGGCCCGATGATGTCCATCAAGACCGTCAACGCGCTGAGCCACTACACCGACTGGACCGTGGGCCATGTGCACTCGGGTGCTTTGGGTTGGGTGGGTCTGGTGACCATGGGCTCCATGTACTACCTGATTCCCCGCCTGTTTGGTCAAAAGCAGATGTACAGCGTCAAGGCCATTGAAATCCACTTTTGGACGGCCACCATCGGCATCGTGATCTACATCGCAGCCATGTGGATTGCCGGTGTGATGCAAGGCCTGATGTGGCGCGCCATCAACGCGGACGGCACCTTGACCTACACCTTTGTGGAGTCCGTCAAAGCCACTTACCCGTTCTATGTGTTGCGTTTGCTCGGTGGTTTGCTGTACTTCGGCGGCATGTTGATCATGTTGTGGAACACCTTCAAGACGGTGACGCAAGGTCGTTCGGTGGAAGTCCGAATCCCCAATCTCGAAATCGCACACGCCTGAGGAGAAATCAAACATGGCTCAAAACCAAAAATCAGGCGGCTTGTCGCATGAGAAAGTCGAAACCAACAACTTCCTGATGATCGTGCTGATCCTGCTGGTTTTGTTGGTGGGTGGCATGGTTGAAATCCTGCCACTGTTCTTCCAAAAATCAACCACCGAGCCGGTGCCGGGCCTCAAGCCCTACACCGCGCTTCAAGTGGTGGGGCGCGATGTGTATGTGCGCGAAGGCTGCTACAACTGCCATTCGCAAATGATTCGCCCCTTCCGCGCCGAAACCCTGCGCTACGGCCCTTACTCGCTGGCGGGTGAATTCGTCTACGACCGGCCATTCCAGTGGGGCTCCAAGCGCACGGGCCCCGATCTGGCCCGCGTGGGCGGTCGCTACAGCGACGAGTGGCACCGCATCCATTTGACCAACCCGCGCGATCTGGTTCCTGAGTCCAACATGCCGGCCTATCCGTGGCTTGAGAAAGCACCTGCCAGTGCTGCCTCCATCCAAGCCCATATGAACGGCTTGCGCACCTTGGGTGCGCCATACAGCGACGAAGAAATTGCCAAAGCACCTGAAGCGGTGAAAGACAAGACCGAGCTGGACGCCGTCATCGCCTACCTGCAGGTGCTGGGTACCCACCGCAAATAAGGAATTGTCATGGACATCAACACCATGCGCTCTGCCGTGACCTTGCTCGCCTTTTGCTGCTTTGTCGGCATCGTGGCGTGGGCGTGGTCGCGCCGCAACCAGGCCGAATTTGACGAGGCGGCACAACTGCCGTTTCGCCAGGACGACTGAGCCATCCTCCAGCACAAAAAACAATACCAAGGAATCTCCATGAGTGACTTCATCAGCAATTTCTGGCACGTGTATGTGGCCGGCATCACGCTGTTCAGCATCATCGCCTGCTTGGCTTTGCTGTGGTTCAGCGGCAAGGCCAAGGCCATGACGGCCAACGACAACACCACGGGGCACGTTTGGGACGGTGACCTGCGCGAGATGAACAACCCGCTGCCACGCTGGTGGGTGGGATTGTTCGTCATCACCATCATTTTTGCTTTCGTTTACCTGGCCATGTACCCGGGCGCAGGCAGCTTCGCAGGTAAATTTGGTTGGTCTTCGGCCGGTCAGTACGAGGCCGAAGTGGCCAAAGGCCATGCCGAAGTGGCGCCGCTTTACGCCAAGTTTTCTGGGATGCCGCCCGAGCAAGTGTCCAAAGACCCGCAGGCCCTGGCCATTGGTGATCGTCTGTTCATGAACAACTGCGCCCAGTGCCACGGCTCTGACGCACGCGGCAGCAAGGGCTTCCCCAATTTGGCAGATGCCGATTGGTTGTATGGCGGCACGCCAGATGCCATCAAAACCACTTTGGTACAAGGCCGTGCCGGCAATATGCCGCCCATGGCCGCAGCCGTGGGCACGCCCGAAGACGTGCGCAACTTGGCGCACTACGTGCTGAGCATGTCGGGCAGCCCACACGACTCCTTGCGTGCATCGCTGGGCAAGTCCAAATTCGGGGTCTGTGCCGCTTGCCACGGCATGGACGGTAAGGGCAATCAAGCCATGGGCGCACCCAACCTGACCGACGACATCTGGTTGCACGGCTGGGGAGAGAACGCCATCGTGAACATCATCAACAACGGCAAGCTCAATCAGATGCCCGCACAGGCCGATAAGCTGACCGAAGGCCAGATCCATGTCCTCGCGGCGTATGTCTGGAGTTTGTCCAACAACGCCGTGGCCAAAGTCACCAAGTGATGACAGCCATTGCAGCAGGCCGTGTCCGCTGCAAAAACTGATCCAAGGTTTGCACGTTGCCTACTTCCGATAAACCATCCTCCCGCGGTGTCATTCCCATCGCGCCTTTGCCAGTCGAAGGGGAGATGGTGTCTTTGTACCAAGCGCAGCAAAAAATTTACCCCCGCAGCGTGCAAGGCATGTTTGCGCGTTGGCGTTGGTTCACCGTGTTCGTCACGCAATTGGTTTTTTATGGTTTGCCATGGCTGGAGTGGGGTCAGCGACAGGCGGTTTTGTTTGATCTGGGTGCGCGCCGCTTTTATATTTTTGGTTTGGTGCTCTACCCGCAGGACTTTATTTACCTGACCGCTTTGCTGGTCATCTCAGCGCTGTCGTTGTTTTTGTTCACGGCAGTGGCTGGGCGGTTGTGGTGTGGCTTTGCATGCCCACAAACCGTTTACAGCGAGGTCTTCATGTGGGTCGAGCGCCAGTTTGAGGGCGACCGCTCAGCCCGTCAACGTTTGGACGCGGCGCCCATGAGCTTCAACAAGCTGTCGCGCAAAAGCGGTAAACAAGCGGTTTGGCTGTCGCTGTCTTTGTGGACAGGTTTCAGCTTTGTCGGCTACTTCACGCCGATACGCGATTTGACCGCGTCGATCCTGTCCTTGGGTTTTGGCCCTTGGGAAATTTTCTGGATTCTTTTTTACAGCTTGGCCACCTATGGCAACGCTGGATTCATGCGCGAGCAAGTCTGCAAATACATGTGCCCTTATGCACGCTTTCAAAGCGCCATGTTCGACAAGGACACTTTGATCGTCACTTACGACGAGGCGCGTGGCGAGCCGCGTGGTGCCCGCTCCAAGAAGGCAGACCCCACAGCCCTCGGGCTGGGCTCTTGTGTGGACTGTACTTTGTGCGTTCAGGTCTGCCCCACGGGCATCGACATTCGCAAAGGCTTGCAGTACGAGTGCATAGGCTGCGGCGCTTGTGTGGATGTGTGCGACACGGTCATGGACAAGGTGGGCTATCCGCGTGGCTTGGTCAAGTTTTCGACACAAAACGCGCTTGACCATGGTTGGACTTGGGGACAAACGGTTCGGCGAATTTTTCGGCCTCGTGTGCTCATTTACACCGCTGTGTTGTGGGCCATCATCATCAGCGTTGGTGCGTCTTTGTGGTTGCGCTTGCCGTTCAAGGTGGACATTGAGCGCGATCGCGCCACCATGGCTCGTATCGTGGCAGGCGGCAAGATGGAGAACGTGTACCGTCTGCAAATCATGAACGCGGCAGAGCAAAAATTGACGTTCGACCTACAGGTCGACGGCTTGCTGGGCCTGAGTCTGGTCAGTGAAACGGGCGTGCAAGTAGCGGCAACCGAATCGCGCTGGGTCTCTGTCCGTTTGCAAATGCCCTATGAGGCTGCAGCACCAGGTTCGCACCCGATTGATTTTCGCATTCAGGCGACCTGGCCAGATGGCCAATCGGCCGGTTTTTTGAGTGAAAAAACCGTGTTTTTGGTTCCCCGTTGAATGACTTTTTTGGAAAGACAAGCATGATCCATGCAATGAAGAACCCCCAAGATGGACTGCCATGGTGGCGATTTGGCCTGGTCTGGATGGTGTTTGCGGGCCCCGCGGTGGTGGTGGTGGCCGGGTTTACAACGCTCTACATTGCGGTGAGCCACCCTGACCCTGTGATCACGGTCACGCCGCGGACGGCGATGCAAGAGCGCCAAGGCATCACCCATGCGCCTGCCATGCAAGGACGCAACCATGCCGCGACGGGTGAGTTGCCTGAGCCTGCTGAGTCTTCATCTGAGCCCACCAAACCTTGAAGTTTGGTGGTCCAGGGCCTCAACCCAGCTTGAATATTTCAGTTGCAGGCGTTGTGGTTGACCAACCGTTGCAGACCATCGCTGTCTAGGATGCGGACGTGGCGTTGTTTTACTTCGACCAATCCGTCGTCGACAAATTTTGAAAAAGTGCGACTCACGGTCTCAAGCTTCAGGCCCAAGTAGCTCCCGATTTCTTCACGCGTCATGCGCAGGACCAGCTCAGACTGCGAGAAACCCCGTGCATGCAGGCGTTGGACCAAGTTCAACAAGAAAGCAGCCAAGCGCTCCTCCGCACGCATGCTGCCTAAAAGCAGCATCACGCCGTGCTCGCGCACGATTTCACGGCTCATGATTTTGTGCACATGGTGTTGCAGAGCAGTCACTTCGCGAGAAATTTCCTCGATCCGATCAAAAGGCATCACACAGACCTCTGCGTCCTCCAGGGCCACCGCGTCGCAGCTGTGCTGGTCGTTCACGATGCCGTCAAGGCCTATGATTTCGCCCGCCATCTGGAAACCCGTGACCTGGTCGTGCCCGTCTTCGGTGGCCAGGCAGGTTTTGAAAAATCCAGTGCGAATCGCATACAAAGAAGTGAACTTGTCGCCGTTGGTGAACAAGGTGGTGCCTCTTTTGACCTTTCGCCGAACGGCGACCAAGTCGTCTAGTCGGTTCAAGTCATGGTCATTCAGGCCCATGGGCATGCACAACTCGCGCAAGTTGCAGTTGGAGCAGGCGACTTTGATGGCTTGTGGATTCATGTTTTATCCAATGTAAAAAAATGAATTTGCTCTGGATCAAGTCTTGAGCTTAAGGCCAAAAATTGACGTATGTTCAGCCTGTACCCGATATGGACTGGAAATCATCGGAAACCGGTAGCTTGTTTGATTTGGGTCAATACTTGGGCTGGGTCTGAAAGGCAAAGTCGTGACATTGTTTGGCACACGTTTTACCAAGGGGCAGACACATGTCCGTCATCACGCCTGAATTGTTGACACGCTTTGATGTATCTGGACCGCGATACACCTCTTACCCCTCTGCTGACCGATTTGTAGAGGCATTTGGCCAGGCCGATTACATCCAGGTTTTGCAGCAACGCCATTGCGGCCGTGTGGGGCAGCAGTCGCCCTTGTCCTTGTACGTTCACATTCCGTTTTGTGAATCGCTTTGTTATTACTGTGCTTGCAACAAAATCATCACCCAACACAAAGACCGGGCAGCCACGTATCTGCGATACCTCACGAAAGAGGTGATCCTGCACAGCCAACATCTGGGGCTTGGTCAGCCGGTGAGCCAATTGCACCTGGGTGGGGGCACGCCCACCTTCATGAGCGACGAGGAACTGCGTCAACTCATGGCCATGTTGCGGGCGCACTTTGCTTTTGTTCCCGGGGGTGAATACTCGGTTGAAGTCGATCCGCGTACCGTGGATGAGGGCCGTTTGGCTGTGTTGGCCGAGTTGGGCTTTAACCGCCTGAGTTTTGGCGTTCAGGACTTTGACCCTGCCGTACAAAAAGCGGTGCACCGAATTCAACCGGCCGAGCAAGTTTTCCAGCTGGTTGAAGCCTCACGCAGATTGGGTTTTGAATCGGTCAATGTGGACCTGATATACGGTTTGCCCTTGCAAACTCCCGCGTCTTTTGACCGGACATTGGCACAAATCAAAAGTCTCAGGCCTGACCGAATCGCACTCTACGCTTACGCGCATTTGCCGGATCGTTTCAAGCCGCAAAGACGCATACACGCGCAAGACTTGCCGGTGGGTGGCGCCAAGGTGGCCATGTTGTCGCGCTCGCTCGATGCCTTGACCGAGGTGGGCTACATCTATATCGGCATGGACCACTTCGCCTTGCCAGATGACCCATTGGCGGTGGCGAAAAGGCAGGGTCGTTTGCACCGAAACTTTCAGGGCTACAGCACCCAAGCCGATGGCGATTTGATCGCTTTGGGCATGTCCTCGATTGGCCGTGTCGGTTCCACTTACAGCCAAAACGCCAAGACCATGGAAGAGTATGTCGACGCGTTAGACCAGGGCCGTTTCCCTGTGGTCAGGGGGGTGGCGCTGTCACGCGACGACCTGATTCGCCGCTCGGTCATCATGGCCTTGATGTGTCAGGGTCATGTGCAATTCGAGTCGATCAACTTGGCTTGGCTGGTCGATTTCAAGATGCTCTTTGCCAAAGAGTTGTGCCAACTTGAAGACCTGCAAGCCCAGGGATTGGTTCAACTGAGCGAGACGGGCATTCAGGTGACACCAACAGGGTGGTTCTTTGTGCGGGGCGTGGCGATGGTGTTTGACCGCTACCTTCAGGCGGACCGAAATCGCCACCGGTTTTCCAAAATCATCTGAGCTTACAAGCCTCCCTGTTTGACCAATCTGGGCATCGTTGACAATGACCAGATGGACCTACAACTGAATTCACCATGCAAAGCTCTTTGGCCATCACGGCCCTGATGATGGGGGTTCTCGGTGGGCCGCATTGCGTGGCCATGTGCGGCGCTGCCTGTGCGGGCTTGGGCCAAGCCGCTGGAGAAAGACGTGCGCAGGCCATGTGGGCCTTCCAATTTGGTCGCTTGGGTGGCTATGCGCTTTTGGGTGCCTTGGCTGCTGCCAGCATACAGGGCTTAGGGTGGCTGACCACGCAATCGGCCGCCATTCGCCCCGTCTGGACTTTGCTGCACCTGACGGCCTTGGTGCTGGGCTTGCTGCTCATGCTGCAAGCCCGTCAACCTGTGTGGCTGGATGCCGGTGCGCGCCGTTTGTGGGCGCGCGTGCGTGCCTTCAACACCCGCTGGGCGCGCGCTGCACCGTGGATGGTGGGCGGGCTGTGGGCCTTGATGCCATGCGGTTTGCTTTATTCGGCCCTGATGGTGGCTGCCCTGACCAGCCAGCCGCTAGAGGGTGCAGCCACCATGGCCTTGTTTGCCCTGGGCAGCAGCATCAGCCTTTGGGCAGGGCCTTGGATTTTTTTGCGCATGCAAACCCTGGGCGACGGATCTTGGGGCATGCGCACAGCGGGGTTGGCTTTGACCAGCGTGTCCGGTTGGACCTTGTGGATGGGGCTGGTTCATGACCAAGCGCCTTGGTGCGTCACTGGATGAGACGCATGTCCAACCACCCCGTCAAGTAGCACTCATGCCTTTGTTGAACATGTAGACCGCAAGAAACACCAAGAAGAAAGAAAACACCCTTTTCAATTTCTTCACCGGGAGTCGATGTGCCGCTCTGGCACCGAAAGGGGCCGTCAAAACGCTGAAGCATGCAATGACCACCATGCCAGGTAGCCAAATATAGCCAAGTGACCAGTCTGGCAGGTTATCCAGTTTCATACCGCTGATGACAAAGCCGGTGACATTCGCAAGTGCAATGGGAAATCCCAAAGCAGCGCTGGTGCCAATGGCGTTGTGTATGGCCACGTTGCACCAGGTCATCAAAGGCACACTGACGAAAGCTCCCCCAGCGCCAACCAAGCCAGACAGCAGCCCGATCAGACCACCCATGCCCAATTGACCTGCGAAACCCGGCATTTGACGTGATGGTTTTGGTTTTTTATCCAAAAACATTTGAAAGGCAGAAAAAGAGACAAACAGACCAAACAAAATGGCCAATGTGGCGCCTTTTACAGCTACAAAAATCCAGAGGCTGGCCATGGCACTTCCCAGCACAATGCCAGGCGCTAAACCTTTGACCAAGTCCCATCGCACAGCGCCCAACTTTTGGTGGGTCCTCACGCTAGAGACCGATGTGAACAAAATGGTCGACATGGACGTCACAATGGCCATTTTGATGGACAGATCGTCAGCGACGCCCATGTTGCCGAGTAAAAAACTCAACACTGGAACCATCATCAACCCACCGCCCAAACCCAACAAGCCAGCCATGAACCCAACAACCGTGCCAGTCAGGGCCAGTTCTAAAAAGATTTGAGCTTCCATGGGTTTAGGCCAATCCGAGTTTCTGAGCCATGCCAATGCGTTGCAATTTACCAGTAGCCCCTTTGGGAATTTCTTCCATCAGCAAAACTTTACGCGGCACTTTGAAATCGGCCAAACGTGTGGCCGTGTATTCGCGGAGTTCTTTTTCAGTGGCCGACATGCCTTCGCGCAGAACCACGGCAGCGCCGACTTCCTCACCCAACTTGTCATGAGGGATGCCAAAGCAAACGACCTGTGCAACAGCAGGATGGTCCATCAAAACTTCGTCGACTTCGCGCGGGCTGATTTTTTCTCCACCGCGGTTGATGATTTCTTTGAGTCTGCCTGTAATGCTGACATAGCCCTGTGCATCCAAGACGCCTTGGTCACCCGTTCTGAACCATCCATTGCTGAAGGCTTCCGCGTTGGCTTTGTTGTTGTTCTCATAGCCAGGGGTGACGTTGCTGCCGCGGATCACAATTTCGCCAGTGCTCCCTACCGGCAATAAATCACCCTCTGCACTCATGATGGCAATTTCGGGGCCTGCAGCCAAGCCGACGGTGCCTGGTTTTCTTTGTCCAGGCGGCAGCGGATTGCAAGCCATTTGGTGGGCCGCCTCGGTCATGCCATAAGCTTCGATCACTGGCGCATTGAAGGTGGCTTCGAGCTCTGCCAAAACCTGCGGCGGTAACGAAGAGGATGATGAACGAATGAATCGAAGTGGCACCCTTGAAATGATTTCTTTGTTGTGGGCCGATCTGGACAAAATAGCTTGGTGCATGGTGGGCACTGCGGTGTACCAAGTGGGCTTGACTTCGTCCATTTGGCTGAAGAACTTCAAGGCATTGAACCCGCTGGTGCAAAAGACTTCCCCGCCTTGAGACAGCGGCGCCAAGATGCCGGCAATCAGGCCGTGAATGTGGAAGAGGGGCATGACATTCAAGCCGCGATCGGAACTGGTGAAGCGCGTACTTTGGGCAATGTTCTGCGCTGAAGCAGTGACGTTGCGGTGTGTCAGTGGAACAATTTTGGGGCGCGAGGTGGTGCCCGATGTGTGAAGCACCAGGGCCACGTCGTCAGGCTGAGCTTGACCAGGGTGCTGTGCCGCCTTTGGCGAGAGGCCATTCATGTTCAACGTGAAAGAGCCAGCGCCCATCGTCGGTGTGGGTTCTAGTTCGATGAGTGCGATACCCATTTTGGCGGCGACTTCCACTGCAGGGCTGTTCGAACCTTTTTCAACGACCAAGGCTTTGGCGTTCAAGTCATTGAGATAAAACTCGAATTCATCGGCGCGGTAGCTGGGGTTGAGGGGCGCTGAGGTACAGCAACAGGCCACGGTCACAAAACTGGCCGCCATTTCTGCGCTGTTGGGTAAAACGAGCGCCACACGATCGTTCCGGCCAATACCAACTTGGTTGAATTCTTTTTGAACATAGTTATTCAGTTTCATTAATTCTGAATAACTCATAGGCGCACTGTTGGCAGCGGTCAAACAAACAGACTCAGAATTACCAAAAGCCAAAAGTTCATGGAGGGTTTTCATGGATGAAAGATAAAAAAGTGTTGTTGAACGGATTTTTTACTCGACAAGATACAAATCATTCTAGTACGATACTAACGAGTCAAATAAATTACCAAGGAGTTTACTGTGAAAAATCGTCTCTGGATGTTCATCAACACAGCTGCCTTGGCGGTCAGCTGCTTGTTCAGTTTCAACGCTCAAGCCCAATCTAATTGGGAACCCACTAAAAATGTCGAGTTCATCGTGCCAGCAGGCACGGGCGGCGGCGCTGATCAAATGGCGCGGTTTCTTCAAGGGGTGATTACCAAGCACAAACTCATGGCCCAACCCTTGGTGGTGGTCAACAAATCGGGGGGTGCGGGAGCAGAAGGCTTTTTGGATGCCAAAGGGGCTCGACCAGATGGTCACAAAATCATCATCACACTGTCTAATTTATTCACGACCCCCTTGGCAACGGGTGTTCCCTTCAATTGGAAAGATCTGACCCCTGTGGCCATGCTGGCATTGGACGAGTTTGTGCTTTGGGTCAATGCCGAGTCACCCTATAAATCGGCGGGCGACTTGACCAAGGCCATCAAGCAAGCTGAACCTGGCAAATTCAAAATGGGCGGAACGGGTTCCAAACAAGAAGACCAGATCATCACGGTGGCCATTGAAAAAGCCACCAACAAAAAAATGATCTACATCCCTTTTAAAGGCGGTGGTGATGTAGCGGTTCAATTGGTAGGAAAGCACGTGGATGTCACGGTGAACAACCCCATTGAAGCGGTGGCCCACTGGAAGGGCGGCTCTTTGAGGGCATTGTGTGTGTTTGATTCTCAGGTCATGCCTTATCCCAAAAAAATCACCCCTACACAGTCTTGGAAAGACATTCCCACCTGCAAATCGCAAGGTCTTGATGTCGAGTATTTGATGTTACGTGGCATTTTCATGCCGCCCAAGGCCACGCCAGCACAAGTGGCTTATTTCACCGATGTTTTACAAAAAGTACGCCAACTTCCTGAGTGGAAAGAATTCATGGAGACCGGCGCTTTCAAAGACACCTTCATGAAGGGTCAAGAGTTTCAAGATTGGTTGCTGAAAGCAGAGGTGGAGCATTACCGCCTCATGCGTGAAGCGGGTTTCCTCGCCAAATAAAAACTCTGAGGACCTTGTCATGAAAACAAACACACACCTGCAAATGCGGTGGATGGAGTTGTTGGTGGCTGCATGCTTTGTAGGCGTGAGCTTGTTGGTCATAACCGACAGTATTCGCGTAGGCAAGGCATGGGGCAGCGATGGCCCAGAACCTGGTTATTTCCCTTTTTACATTGGTTGCCTTTTGCTGGGCGGCGCTGCTTGGGTCATTTTGCAAACCTTGCTGAGTTGGAAGAAAGACGATGGCAAAGAAGTATTTGCCGAAAAGCATGAGTTCAACTTGATGTTGCTGATGCTCATCCCGTCTGCGGTCTTCACGGCCGCCATCTTTGTTTTGGGAATTTATTTGGCCTCAATGACTTTCGTCGCAGCCTTTATGGTCTGGCAGGGCAAATACAGTTACTACAAATCAATAGCAGTCGGCTTGGGTATCAGCGCAGCTTTGTTTGCCTTGTTTGAGGTTTGGTTCAATTTACCGTTGCCAAAAGGCTTCATTGAAACTTGGTTGGGCCATTGATCATGGATGAACTCAACAACCTGTTTCATGGCTTTGCAGTTGCGCTGACACTGCCTAACATTGGCTTCATGCTGATAGGCATTTTTCTGGGCGTGTTGATTGGTGTATTGCCAGGTTTGGGCGGTGCCAATGGTGTGGCCATTTTGCTGCCTCTGACCTTTGGCATGTCACCCACGTCCGCCATCATCATGCTGTCTTGCATTTACTGGGGTGCCTTGTTTGGAGGCGCCATCACTTCCATCCTGTTCAACATTCCAGGTGAGCCTTGGTCGGTGGCGACCACCTTCGATGGTTACCCCTTGGCGCAAAAGGGCAAGGCCGCGCAAGCCTTGACCGCGGCCTTCACATCGTCATTTGTGGGGGCCTTGGTAGCCGTTCTCATGGTGACATTTTTGGCGCCCTTGGTGGCCAAGTTTGCACTTAACTTTGGACCGCCTGAATTCTTTGCAGTTCAGTTGCTTACTTTTGCAAGCTTCATTGGGATGAGCAAAGAGCCCCCCGTCAAAACCATGTTGGCCATGATGTTGGGTTTTGCTCTGGCCGCTGTGGGCTTGGACAGCGTGACCGGCACATTGCGCATGACCTATGGCCAAGAAAGTTTGCTCAAAGGCTTTGACTTTTTGATCGCGGTAATTGGCCTCTTTGGTATCGGGGAAATTTTGCTCACCATGGAAGAGGGTCTTGCCTTCAAAGGACAAAAGGGTCGCATCACCCTCAGAGATGTCCTCGACACTTGGAAGGAACTGCCCAAGTATTGGGCTACATCCTTGCGCGCTTGTTTGATCGGGTGCTGGATGGGCGTGACACCAGGGGGCGCAACACCTGCTTCTTTCATGAGTTACGGCACAGCCAAACGAATTTCAAAGCATCCTGAAAATTTTGGCAAAGGTGCCATTGAAGGTGTGATCGCACCCGAAACTGCCGCCCATGCGGCAGGGACGAGCGCTTTGTTGCCCATGCTCACGCTCGGAATTCCTGGCTCACCCACAGCGGCTGTTTTGTTGGGCGGCCTGCTGATATGGGGTCTGCAACCCGGCCCCTTGTTGTTCACCGAGCAAAAAGATTTTGTCTGGGGGCTGATTGCCTCGATGTATTTGGGCAACATTGTGGGCTTGATTGTGGTCTTGACCACTGTCCCTTGGTGGGCGGCTATTTTGAGAATTCCGTTCTCCATCATTGCGCCAGTGATTGTGGTGATCTGTGCCGTGGGTGCCTACACAGTCCACAACAGCATGCTGGATGTTGTCTTGATGCTGATCTTTGGCTTGATGGGCTACGCCTTCAAAAAGCTCAAATACCCTCTGGCCCCCTTGGTGTTGGCTTTGGTGCTGGGGGACATGGCCGAAACCAGCTTTAGACAGTCCATGCTGATTTCTAAGGGTAGCTTGGAAATTTTTGTGAGCACGCCATTGGCTGGCTCTATCACTGGATTGGCCATCTTCATGCTGTTGTGGCCAGTGTGGGGGGTCTTCAAGAAGCTCAGTCGAGGCTAAGGCCTTTGCCACTTTTCAACACACTCTGCTCGAGCAAGCGCGTCATGGCGTAAACCGAGTCGAGTGTGGGCGTGGGCATGTTGCAGATTTTGCCCAGCTCAATCACGCTGCCTAATAGCGCCTCTAATTCCAAAGCTTTGCCATGCTCAATGTCTTGCAGCATGGAGGTTTTGTGCGCGCCAACGGCTTGGGCGCCCGCAATCCGTTTGTCGATGCTGATCTTGAATTGAACGCCCAGTTTTTCTCCCACGGTTTGGGCTTCCGCCATCATGCGGGCTGCCAAATTGCGGGTGAGATCAAAAGTGCAAATGTCTTCGAGTGTGGCGTGCGTTAAGGCAGACACGGGGTTGAAAGTGAGGTTGCCCCAAAGTTTTACCCACAACTCGCTGCGAATGTCCGTGGACACAGGCGTCTTGAATCCAGCGGCAATCATGGCCTGCGCCAATTGGGTCACACGTTGTGACTTTTCGCCACTGGGCTCACCCAAGGTAAAGCGGTTGCCCTCAATGAGTTTCACAACACCAGGCGCAACCAACTCGGCCGCGGGGTAAACCACCGCACCAATCACACGTTGTGGGCCAATGTGCTGCCATTGGGCGCCACCAGGATCGATGGAGCTCAATTGACGATCTTGATACTCGCCCACCAAGTTGTAAAAGTACCACCAAGGCACGCCATTTTGCAGGGTGACCACGGCAGTATTGTCGTGGCACAGGCGTCCAATTTGTTCGGCAACTGGGCTGACTTGATGCGACTTCATGGTCAAAAACACATAGTCGTGCGGTGTCGCTTCATCAATGGTGCAGGCCTGGACGTGAGGAGCGTGCAGTGATGTGCCGTCTTCTAAAGTGAGCGTCATGCCATTGGCTTGAATGGCTTTGAGATTTTCGCCGCGCGCAATAAAGGTGACGTTGCAACCCGACAAGGCCAACTTCACACCGAGGTAACCCCCAATGGCGCCTGCGCCCACAATGGCAATGTTCAAACTCATGCTGAGGCTTTCATGGTGTTAGAGAGAGTGCCAATGCCTTCAATGCTCACTTCGACAACGGCATCATTTTGCCAAGGCATGGCCCCGATGGATGTGCCGCAAGAAATGATATCGCCGGGCTCCAAAGTCATGCCTCTGGAGAGTTTGGCGACCAATTCTTGAGGAGAGAAAAACATGTCACTCACAGGGTAATTTTGGCGCTCTCTTCCGTTGACTTTAGCGGTCACGATCGCTTGGGTGCAATCCAAGTCGGTTTCAATCCAAGGACCAAAAGGGGTAAATCCATCAAAATTTTTAGCCCGCGTCCATTGTTCAAAACTTGTGTCTGCTTTCAGCAGCTCAATGGCTGTGACGTCGTTCACACAGGTGAAGCCAAAAATAAAGTTCTCAGCTTCATCAAGTGGAATGTCGCGTCCGCGTCTACCGATGACGATGCCCAGCTCCGCTTCGTAAACCACCCGTCCGACATCGTGAGGGGGCCGAATGACGTCTTGAAGGTGGTGCGAATATGAATTGGGCGATTTGAGAAAGTAGAGCGGCTCTGAAGGCGCACTCCAACCATTCTTTTCTGCAGCCGTTTTGAAATTGTTCCAAAGAGCCAAAACTTTGGTGGGATGGCAGGGCGCCAAGATCTCAACCTGCGACACACTCAAGGTCTCGCCCGTGGGTTGCGGACTATTAAAAAGAAGACCTTGATGAACATGAATGGTTTCACCCACCAATTGACCTATGCCCATGTGGCCTTGGTGTGAATAGCGCAGCCACCTCATGCTGTTCTTCCTCATTGAATTCAAATCGCGTGAAAGGTGTCTGCAAGTGCCACCGGACCGGCATCCTGAACCGGGGTTCAGGTGGGCAAGGGCAGACTGGCGTTGGGTTCATCTGACGCGAGATGATCACGCTCACCAGCCGATGTTCCAAGCCCGGGCTCTAAGAGCATTGGTTCAAGGAAATATAAAGCCCGGCGTGCACTGCAGACAATTTGGATTGTAGGTCTTTAGCGGGGCGTCTGCAGCCCCATGATGAAAAGAGCCGCACAGAACGCAAAGCGCAAAGGCGCATGGCGCCGCCATCAAAGCAGCTGGCCATCCTTTTCGATGACCTGGTCCAAGCGCTTGAGCAATTGATTCAAACGCTCTTGGGAGTCGGCAGGCAGATCGGTGCTGCTGGTCGGTGTGGTGCTGGCTTCTACTGAGGGCGTGCCCACTTGCTCAAATGCCAAATTCAAAGCCGCCAAGACAGCAATGCGGTCACGTGCCTTGATCTTGCCAGCATCGCGGATTTTGCACATCGCCTCATCGACTTTGCGCACCGCGGTCAGCAGGCTTTCTTCACCGCCCACAGGGCAACCCAAGATGTAGCTTTGGCCCATGATCTGGACATCGATCTGTTTGTTGCTCATGCGGAGGCCTCAGGCGACGTGGGGGCAGAAGATGGCAGGCGCTCGATCAGGGCATCGACCCGAGCCCGAGCTGCAGCCAAACGCGACTTGAGTTGATCCCTTTCGGTCGTCAGGGACTGCACTTGTTGTGTCAGTAACGCGTTGGTTCTCTGAAGCTCTTCGTGACGCAGCAACAGGTGATCCACACGTTCGGCAATTTGATCGATGGTGTTGGAGTGGGCCATGGCAAACTGGAAAAAGAAGTTGCCTATTGTAGAACGTGCGCCTCAGGCTTCAATGATTTTGTAGGGTTGCTGACAGCTTTGCACCTAGAATGGTGGCTTGTTGGTGCTCGCGGAACTGGTTCACAGTCCGCAGTTCAACGGGAAGCAGGAGGGCCAGGCCAACACGGCCTACCTAACCTGCGCTGCCCCCGCAACGGTAAGTAGACGGGTTTTCAGTCCAACGAAAACCCAGCTTTCATCTCAAACCACTGATGGCTCTGAAACAGGCCGTTGGGAAGGTGATGAAGGTTGCATCTACCAGCCCGGATACCGGCCAACAAGGTGACCTGTCGCAAGACGGGTTGTAAAGCCCATGCACTGTCGGGGAAGGCGGTGAGGGCGTTTGACTTGTTGGTTTTAAATGAAAAATCGTTCCATTCGTGCGCGTTCAGTTGTGCCCGTTATTTCATCCTTGGTTGTTTTTTGTTCGCCACTGCTTGCACAAACAAATAAACCAGAGATCGTGGTGACTGCCAGTCGCACAGAGCAAATATTGACCGATGTCTTGCCTCACACCACTGTCTTGGGTCGTGATGCGATTGAGCAATCCCAAGTCATGGATTTGCCCAGCTTGCTGTCCAGAGAGGCCGGATTTCAGTTCACCCAAACCGGTGGTCGCGGTGGGCAAGCAACTTCCTTTTTAAGGGGTGCAGCTTCGCTTCAAGTTTTGGTGTTGGTGGATGGGGTGCCGATGACGAAGCAGGATACGACGGGTGCTGTCAGCCTCGAACACATCATGCTCGACCAGGTAGACCGAATTGAAATTGTGCGAGGTAATGTGTCTGCCATCCACGGTAGCGGTGCGGTTGGCGGTGTGATCCAAGTTTTCACCCGCCAAGGCGCGGGTGAACCCACGGTTTTTGCCACTGTGGAGCAAGGCTCGTTGGGAACCAGCAGAAGGCAAATGGGAACTCAGGGTTCAGTCGGTCAATTCGGATACTCCGTGTCTGTGAGCCACCTCGATACCCGCGGTATCAATGCCGCCAATATCCCTCAAACCGTCAATGCCAATCCCGATCTGGATGGCTATACCAACGAAAATCGCACCTTGGCTTTGTCTTACAAACTCAATACCGACCATCAGTTGGGGCTGCGTTCAACACAATTCAATGGACGTTTTGACTATGATGTGCCGAGCAGCTTTTCTTCCCCTCAAGACGTTCACAAAGGGGGGGCCAAAATCGACAGCAACTCTTTTTTTTGGTCTGGACGTTTGAACCCCATCTGGTCTGCTCGTCTGAGCTATTCCGATGCCAAGGAGCGCAACACCACACAAACGCTGGGTTCGTTTCCTTTCGCGACTGAGGCTGAAACACGCAGCCAGATCACATCCTGGAGCAACAAATTTGATCTGGATTCCTGGGTGTTGTCATGGGGGGCAGATCACCAGTCGCAAGGCATTGAAATGTCCACAGATGGTGTTTCAGGTTTGTCTCGACAGCGGTCGGCGTCTGCGGTTTATGGTGGTGCTGTTTTCAACCGGAATGCGCACGGTCTGCAACTCAATGCCCGTCGTGATCATGTGCAGGGCATGTCGCACAAAGATTCGGTGTACTTTGGCTACGGCTTCAACTTGAATCGCTATTGGAAACTGATCGCAAGCCATTCGACAGCTTTTAATGTGCCGCCTTTGGGTTATCTTTATGACCCCTACAGTGGAAATTCTAATTTGCGGCCTGAAACGGCGGAAACACAAGAGTTTGGATTGCAGTGGGCATCTGGGCCACACCGCCTGAGGTCCACTTGGTTCGACACGCGAACCAGCGACTTGCTTTTGTACGATTTCAATACATGGCAATTTGGCAACGTCAGTCGTGTGAAGAATCAAGGACTTGAAACCAGTTACAGCGGTCGATTTCACATGACAGACTTGCGAGCAAGTCTGTCTTTGCAAGATCCAATCAACCAAACAACGGGCCTTCAATTGGTGCGGCGCGCCAAGACGCTCGCTTCGGTGTCTGTGTCTCAATCGCTGGGCTTGTGGACGCTGGGAGGCAGTGTCCGCTACACGGGTGCAAGACCTGACGTTGCAGGGATGCCAGAGCTTCCCAGTAATGTGCTTGTAGACCTGACAGCGAGGTATGTGCTGAGCCGTGATTGGACTGCTTTTGGCCGAATTGAGAACTTCACAGATGCCCGCTACCAAACAGCATTTGGCTACAACCAGTTGCCACGTACTTTCACGATAGGTTTGAGCTGGAAGATGAAGCCCGTCAAGCCTTGAGACTGATATGCACGCTTTACTCCCCCAACGCATCGTCTGCCTCACCGAAGAGGCCACCGAGTGGCTTTACCTTCTCGGTGAGGAGGCGCGCATTGTGGGCATCAGCGGCTACACGGTGCGTCCGCGCCGTGCCCGCGCGGAAAAGCCCAAGGTGAGTGCGTTTTTGAGCGCCAAGATCGACAAGATCTTGGCGCTCAAGCCCGATTGTGTTTTTGGTTTTTCGGATTTGCAGGCCGACATTGCTTCCTTGTTGATCAAGGCGGGGGTGCAGGTCACCATCTTCAACCAGCGCAGCGTTGACGAGGTTTTTTCTATGCTCTACCAGGTGGCGGCCATGGTGGGGCAGGCCGATCAGGGCTTGGCGCGTTTGCAGACCATGCGAGCCGAACTGGATGCCATCGCGCATCGGGCCGCAGGCTTCAAGCGCAGGCCAAAGGTGTTTTTTGAAGAGTGGGATGAGCCGCACATCAGTGGCATCCGCTGGGTGTCTGAGCTGATGGGCATCGCCGGAGGCGATGACGTTTTCCCGGAGTTGGCGGTTCAGTCCTTGGGCAAGGACCGGATCATTGCCAACGGCCAAAGCATCATTGACCGCGCGCCCGACATCATCATCGGCTCGTGGTGCGGCAAGAAGTTTCGCCCGGAAAAAGTGGCGGCCAGACCCGGTTGGCAAGATGTGCCGGCGGTTCGCACCGGGCAGATTTTCGAAATCAAATCGGCCGACATTTTGCAGCCCGGTCCAGCGTCTCTCACGGATGGCGTGGCGCAGATGCACCGCATCTTCAGCCAGTGGGAAGCGCTGCATGGCTGATCTCACGAGAAGCTGGGCTCAATCCGTGGCCTTGGCCTTAGCCTTGGTCGGTGTCGTCTGGGCGTGCGCGCAGCCCGCCCAAGCCGTCACCGTGCTCGACGACCGCGAGCAAAAAGTGCAGATCGACCAAGCTCCGCAGCGCATCGTGAGCTTGTTGCCGTCCCTGACCGAAACGGTGTGCGCCTTGCAGCAGTGTCACAAATTGGTGGGGCTGGACCGTTATTCCAATTGGCCCGAGTCGGTCAAAGCTGTATCGCGTGTAGGGGGCGGCTTGGACCCGAACATCGAGAGCATCGTGGCGCTCAAGCCCGATCTGGTCTTGGCCGCTGGCTCCACCCGAGGTGCAGATCGCTTGCAGGCGCTGGGTCTGAAGGTGCTTCGCCTTGAACCTCGCAACCACGCTGATGCTGAGCGCGTGTGGCGCACAGTTGCCCAGGTTTTGCATGTGCCTGCTGCTGAAAGCGATCGAATTTGGCAAGGCATTCAACACGGCGTGCAGTCGGCGGTGCAATCGCTCAGCCCAGCCGCACGGCAGCAGCGTGTTTATTTTGAGGTCAGCCCCGCGCCCTATGGCGCGAGTGAGTCGTCTTTCATCGGCGAGACGCTCACGCGCATGGGCGTGGGCAACATCCTTCCTGCCAGCATGGGACCGTTTCCACAGGTCAACCCCGAATGGGTGGTGCAGGCCCGGCCTGATGTGATCATGGCTGGCGACAGCAGCCGAGCCAGCATGCTGCAGCGCCCGGGCTGGAGCCGCTTACGTGCCATGCAAGGCCAGCGTTTGTGTGTTTTCAAGCCAGAAGAATCCGACATGTTGGTGCGTGCCGGACCGCGCATGGCCGAGGGCGCTCGGCTCATGGCCGTCTGCTTGAACCGCGCTGCAGCCCAGGCTGACGCAGTTGTAGGCCCCAACAGCGGGGTGTTGCGGTGAACACCACACGCGCACCGATTTTGGCTTGGGGGCTTTTGGCTCTGGGTTTGGCTGTGGTTTTGCTGGGCACGGCCGCGGGCAGTCAAGGCTGGCAGGCTTGGTGGATGGCCCCTGCCGATCCGGTGGCGCATCAAATCGTTTGGGACATTCGCCTGCCGCGCAGCTTAGGCGCATGGTTGGGTGGCGCCTTGTTGGGCTTGGCTGGGGCTGTGGCGCAAGGCTTGTTTCGCAACCCGCTGGCCGATCCGTATTTGCTGGGCAGTGCCTCGGGCGCCTCTTTGGGCGTGGGCGTTTATTTGAGTTTGTTTGGCGGCAGCGCTTGGACCATGAGCGCGTGGCTCGGCTTGGGTCTGACGGGCGCTGCTTTTGTGGGCGCGGTGCTGGCGGTGGTGCTCACGCTGGTTTTGGCGCGCGGTGTGCAACAAACCTTGCGCCTGTTGTTGGCGGGCGTGGTGGTGGGCGTGGTGCTGGGGGCGGTGACGTCATTGATCTCGCTGCTGCAGCCGCAGGTGTTGCAGGCCATGCAGGGCTTCATGCTGGGCTCGACCGCTTTTGTGAGCTGGACGGCTTGCGTCACCATGGCAGCGGTTTTAGGCCTGTGCTTGGTTCTGGCCTGGGTCTTTGCCCGCGTGTTGGATGCGCTGAGCTTGGGCGAAGCCACGGCGCAAAGCTTGGGTGTGCCTTTGTCACAGGCCCGGATGGTGCTGGTGGGCGTGATTTCTTTGGCCACTGGTGCGGCTGTGGCACACATCGGTTTGGTGGCGTTTGTCGGTTTGGCGGCCCCGCATTTGGTGCGCTCGCTGGTGCGCTGCACGCACGCTTGGCAGATGCTGTTGTCGGCGCTCGTGGGCGGCGCTTTGTTGGTGCTGGCCGATGTGACAGCCCGGGTGCTTTTTGCGCCGCAAGAGTTGCCTGTCGGGGTGCTCACTGCGGTGTTGGGTGGGGGTTATTTGTTGTGGCGTGTTTACCGCGATGCTGACACCGGAGTGCGCACATGAGTGCAGCTTTGGAAGTCCGTGACTTGAGCCTCACCTTAGGGGCGCGGCTGGTGCTCAAGAACTTGGACCTGCAAATTAAGGCAGGCCGCTGGACCTGCGTGGTCGGCCCCAATGGCGCGGGCAAATCGAGCCTGCTCAAAGCCTTGGCGGGCTTGTTGCCGTTCAGCGGGCATGTGCTTTGGCAGGGTCAGCCGCTGTCTGCTCTCAACCGCCAACAGAGGGCCTTGCAACTGTCATGGTTGGGGCAGGGCGAAGCCAGTACCCTGGATTTGCGAGTTTGGGATGTGGCCATGCTGGGCCGATTGCCGCACCAAGGCTGGCTGGGGGCATCTTCCCCAACCGATGCGCAGATGGTCGAAGCCGCCCTCAAAGCCACCCAGGCTTGGGACTGGCGCGAGCGCACCTTGGGCGAGCTGTCGGGCGGCGAGAGACAGCGGGTCTTGCTGGCCCGCGCCATGGCGGGCAACGCACCCACCATACTGATGGACGAACCCCTGGCCAACCTGGACCCGCCGCACCAGGTGGACTGGCTGGAACAGGTGCATTGTTTGTTGGCTCAGGGCACCACGGTGGTGAGTGTGCTGCACGAGATTGGCATGGCCCTGCACGCCGACGACATCGTGGTCATGAGCGGTGGCGAGGTGGTGCACCACGGCGCAGGCCAAGATGCCGCCACCCATGCGGCCATCGAATCGGTGTTCGAGCACCGCATACGCATCCATGCGCTGGACGGTCAGTGGGTGGTTCTGCCGCGCAAGGCCTGAACGGCCCCTGTTGACCAACTTTCGCTAGAATTTCAGGCATGGAACTCAAAATCGTCGTCTACTCCAAGTCCGCATGCCCCCAATGCGATTCCGCCAAGATGGTGCTCAAAACCAAGTCATTGGCTTTCGAGGAAATCAAGATCGACGGCGAAGCCGAACGCATGGCTTTCTTTGAAAAATGCGGTCCTTCAGTTCGCCAAATGCCCCAAATCTTCATCAACGACCAGCGCGTGGGCGGTTTGGCGGGTTTGCAAGCCGCCTTGGTTCAACTCGGGCTTTGAATGTGGTGTTGGGTGCGTCCAAACACAGCAGTGTGTCCAGATACACCATGAACCTGCCCAAGTAGTCCGGCGATGCCTCGCGCATCAGGCCCAGTGAGCGCAGCACCAGCATGTGTGAGTTGATGGGCCCCGCATTTTGCGGAGCTTGGGCCATGGCTTGCGCCACCTGTTTTTGTACACTGATTTGTGCCAACTGCTTGCGAAACGCTTGAATACGGGGGCTTTCAGCGCGCCATGTGTTGGGTTTGATCGTCAGTGTTTCAACGTTTGCACGCGTCATCTCTTGCAGCAGCTGCGCCAAAGGCGAGGGCGAAGCTGCAGTGGGTTCTGCTGCAGGCAGGACGCTCAACTGGGCGGCTTCAAAGCGCGCGTTCAACTCGCTCAAGGACCTTTCGAGTTTGGCCAGCAGCAAATCGCGCGTGATGCCGGTGGCCTCGCTGGCGCGTTGCGACAACAGTTCGGTGTAATGCCAGCCCACCGGGTCAAAGGCAGCGAGCGCAGGCCGTGGCGATGTGGCGTTGGTCATTGAGGCGCTGTCACCGCTTGCGCGGCCTTGGCCGCCTTGGGGACCGGTGCCATCTCGACCCGTCGGTTTTGGGCCCGAGCCTGGTCGTTGGTGTTGGCCACCAAGGGTTGCTCTTGGCCAAAAGCCGCTGCAAACAGGGCCGAAGACGGCATGCCTTCTTCGATCAACGTGCGCGTCACCGTCAAAGCACGTTGCGCCGACAACTCCCAGTTGTCCTCAAATTTGCGGTTGCGTTGGCCAATGGCTTGGTCGTCGGTGAAACCACTGACCATCAAGATCTCATCGCGTGACTGCAGGTAACTGCGCAGCGGCACCAAACTTTTCAGCAGCTGGCGGCCTTCGGGCTCCAGCTTGTCTGAGTTGAGCTCGAACAACAGTTTGCCACTGATGCCGATGCGCCCGTTGTTCAAAGTGATGCGCCCGCTGGCCAAAGGAATGGCCAGCGCCTGCTCCAGCGACATTCGCTTTTGTTCTTCCACTTGGCGTTTTTGCACCTCGTCTTCCAATTTGGAGGCCATGTCCAGCTGTGCAGCCATCACGCCGACCAGCAACAAAACAAAGGCGCCCAGCAAACCTGTCATCAGGTCTGCAAACGACATCCAGGTGGGTGACGTTGAATCGACGTCGGCGTCGTTCTCCAGCATCAGACGGCCCCTTGCGTGGCCAAGTCGGTGCGCCTCTGAAGCGCTTCGAGCACATCCTTTTGGCTGCCAATGCTCAAGTCCACAATTTCCCGGGCCTGCGCAACGTAGTAAGCCAGTTGTTCGTCGCTGCGCGTCATCGATTTGTTCATCGCCGCTTCGATGCGCTGCAAGTGGGCCATGAGTTTGTCGTTGGTCTCGCTGAACGAGCGCACTGCGAAGCCAAAGGTTTCACCCAGGCTCGCCACATCCACCGCACTGGCCGTGACTTGCGCGGCAATGCTGCCCAGCTTGTCGGTCTCGGCAGTCACATGGTCTTGGAACTTGTCGCTGGCTTTGTCCAGTGTGGCCTGGCTTGTGGTCACCAGCGCGTCGATCACACCGCGCTGCTCGGTGGAGGCATGGTTGATCGCATGCAGCAAGGTGCTGAGCGTGGCCAGAATGCGGGTGCGCTCGTCCAGCAGCGCGTTGTCGCGTGCCACGCTGACCGAGATTTCCTGGCGCAACTGGCCAATGACTTCAGCAGCGGCTTTCGGTGCTTGTGATGCGGTTTCGATCAAACGAGCGATGGGGTCTTCCAGCGCTGTGCCCAGTGTGGTCAGGTGGGCGGTCACCGCACTTTGCAGCTCGGTCAGACGAGCCACAGCGGTCTGACCGCGTGCGTCTTCTGCGTCCCTCAGGGCCGACAGCTCTTGGCGCAGCACGGCGGCCAGTTCTTCGGCACGTTGCTGGTGTCCTGCAGTCCATTGCGCCTCTGTGGCGATGCGTTCACGCATCAGCGCTTCGCTGCTGGCCATCAGGCGTGTGATTTCTGCCAAGGTCTGGGTGGCCTGGTTCTGGGTGTGCGTGGTGATGTCCTGCGCTGTTTGGCTCAGGGTGTCGCAAATGGTTTGCTGTTGCGCCAAGGTCTGCGCACCTGAGGCTTGCCACTGGGTGCTGAGCGATGACGCCATCTGAGACAGTGCCGCTTGCCACGCCTGCAGGCGCTCTTGGTCGGCGCTGTGGCGTTGTGCGCTTTGCTCGGTTTGGGCGGTGCCGATGTGTTCGACCATCGCTTTGGCCGTAACGGTGAGTTGGGTGTTGATCTCGCTCAGTTGCACCTGAGCAATCTGCTGCAAGCGATCATTCAGGGTTTGGGCCTGATGGGCCAGCTGCGCCATGCTGGCTTGCACCATGGGTTTCAGGCTGTCTGTGGCCAGTTGCAGGCTTTGGCTCAAACTGCTGCGCAGCGATTGGTCCACCGATTGCGCCAGTCCTGTGTAAGCCGTTTGCACTTGCGAGTGGAAGCTTTGCTGGTTGGACAGCAAACGCTCGTTCAGCTGTTCACTGGTGCTGGCCATTTGCGCCATCATCTTTTGCAGTTGTTCAACCACTAGGGGCAGCGCCTGTGCTTGTTGTTGCAAGGCCTTGTAGGTTTCTTGACGCTGGTGCGTGAGTGAGAACCGGTGCAAGCGCGTGGGAATCAAGCTGTCCAGTTGTTGTGATGCCAAAGCGCGTTCTCGGCGGGTCAAGCTGCTCATCAGGCCCAGCATGGCCGAGGTGGCCACACCCGCTACCGATGTACCGAAGGCCAATCCCAAACCTTTGATGGGTTCAGAAAAAGCGGCACGCACACCGGCGATGCTGTTCGAGCCTTCGAGCGCAAATACCGCGCCGTTCAGAGTGACCACCATGCCCAAAAAAGTGCCCAACATGCCCAGCATGACCAAAAGACCGATCAAGTAGGGCGTGAACACAGGACCGGGCAGGCCCACGGGCTCGCCTTCAACCCGCTGACGCACAGAGTTTTGCAAATCAGCGGGCAAGGTGATCAGCCAATCGTTCAAGTGGGCCAAGTCTGGTGGCAGTTGTGCCAAAGCTTGGTTCATGGTCTGCGTGGTGGCCCGATATTGGCGCAACTCTAGCGCGCCAAAGACATACACAGCGCCGATCAACGCCGTCATCACCAGCACCAAAAAATGGCTGCTGGCCACGGCAGCGGCTACCCAAAGCAGCGCCAGCGCGCCCAAACCAAAGGCGATTGAAAAAGAAAAGCGTTTCATGTGTCGGGGGTCTCTGAGGTGAGGGCTTCGAGCAAACCCAGCGTGGGCTGCAATCGGGTGTCCAATTCGGCCAACAATGCGTTTCGCAGGGCTTGGCGGTGGGGTGTCAACCACGACAAAGCCTGTTGGGTCGCACCGTTAGGGCTGTTGGTGTCCAGTTGAGTCTCGTTTTGTTGTTTGAGTTGCAGTTTGAGGGCTTGAACAAAACGTTTTTCCAGCATTTTGCTCACCTTGCCCAGCAGCAAGGCTTCGCGTTCACTGAGGATGCTTTCAAAGGCTGCGTCGAGAGCGGCCAATTGCTGCAAGCGTCCCCCTCGTTTGGTCAGCTGCAGACGCACACTGGCGCGCAGGCTGCGCACACTGTTTTCCATCTGCCGCTGGTGCGCAGCGTGGAAACGCCGGAAAGGGGCGAAAGCGGTTTTGGGGTCGATGGGCTCGTCCAAGTCTGAAGCAGGCATCTGGATGAGGGCCAAGCCAGAGCCTGCTGGCGCTCCTTGGGTGATTGACTCGGCCAATTGCGCCCTGACTTTGTCGACATGGACGGCCAAAGCTGCCGGGCTGATGGACGCTGCACGCTGGAGGTGGGCCGGCAAGGGTTCTGTTCCACCTGGAGCAGCCTGGAAAACGCTTTGCAAGGCGATGGCTTGCCGAAAATTGAGCCAATCGCCCAACTTTTGCCCAACATCTTCCGTTGCTTGGACAGCATCCATCATGGTGTTTTCGGTCAAAAACCGCACCAAGGGGGAGCTGTTGAAATGGGCACGCGGCAAGGGGCGCGTCATGGAAGGGTATTTGAACTTGGAAAAACCGAGCGTCGAGGCTCTTGGGTAGGCAGGCGTCTGCCATCTGGACGAACGCTGCCAATCTGGCAAAAGTGTGATTTTACCCGCCCAACATGCCTGATTTTGACCCTGCCATCGGGTCGAATGTCAGGGTGTTTTGGGCTTGAAATCGCAAAAAGCTGCTACAGAGCACTGCCCGCACAGAGGTTTACGTGCTTGGCACACATAGCGTCCATGCAAGATGAGCCAATGGTGGGCATCTACCAAATACTGGGGCGGTATGCGTTTGAGCAGTTTCAGTTCAACCGCCAATGGGGTTTTTCCCGGGGCCAAGCCCGTGCGGTTGCCCATGCGAAAGATGTGCGTGTCCACCGCCATGGTGGGCTCGCCAAAAGCAGAATTGAGCACCACATTGGCGGTTTTGCGGCCCACACCGGGCAGGGCTTCGAGGGCCTCGCGGCTGCGCGGCACCTGGCCGCCATGTTGTTCCACCAAGATGCGGCAGGTCTCCATCAGGTGTTTGGCTTTGCTGCGGTAAAGGCCAATCGTCTTGATGTAGCCCTCTAGCCCTTCCAGCCCGAGTGCCAGGATTTTTTGCGGTGAGCCAGCCACTGGAAACAGCTTGCGCGTGGCCTTGTTCACGCCCACGTCGGTCGCTTGGGCCGATAGCAGCACGGCGGCCAGCAACTCGAACACGCTGGTGTATTCCAGTTCGGTCACGGGCATGGGGTTGGCAGCTTGCAGCGTGGCAAAGAAGGATTCGATCTGTGCGGGTTTCATGGCGGTAAAAAGTAGGTGTGCAGATGTTGGCAAAATGACGGCCAAGTCAACTCGGGAAGATACACCATGCCTTTGCAATTTGCCGACCGTCTGAACAATGTCGAAACCTCCGCCATACGCGAACTTTTCAAGCTTTTGGGCAAGCCCGGCATCATCAGTTTCGCGGGTGGTTTCCCTGACAGCGCCATGTTTGACGTGGAGGGCATCCGCGAAGCCAGCAACGCCGCCTTGACGCAAGACCCAGGCGCGGCGCTGCAATACGGCGCGACCGAAGGTTTTGGCCCACTGCGTGAGCAACTGGCCCACTTCATGGCCCATAAGGGTGCCGATGGCGTGACTGCAGACCAGCTGATCGTGACCACCGGCAGCCAGCAGGGGTTGGATTTGATCGGCAAAACCATGATCAGCCCCGGCGACAAAGTGATCGTGGAGGGGCCGACCTTTTTGGCCACCATCCAGTGCTTTCGCTTGTATGGGGCCGAGCTCATCAGCGCCCCGGTGGACGGCCATGGCGTCAAAACCGACGAGCTGGAAAAACTGATCGCCGAGCACAAGCCGAAGTTTGTGTATTTGATCCCTACCTTTGGCAACCCGAGCGGTGCCCTGATGACTGCTGAGCGCCGCCGCCAAGTTCTGGAGATGGCCGTTAAGCACCAAACCCTGATTGTCGAAGACGACCCGTATGGCGATCTGTATTTTGGTGAAGCACCACCGTCCAGCCTGCTGGCCTTGTGCAGCACCGTGCCTGGCAGCCGTGAGTTGTTGGTGCATTGCGGCTCTTTGTCAAAAGTGCTGTCGCCCGGCCTGCGTGTGGGCTGGATGGTCGCGCCTCCTGAATTGTTGGCCCGCGCCACCATGTGCAAACAGTTCAGCGACGCGCACACCAGCACTTTTGCCCAGGCCACGGCGGCGCAATACCTGTTGGCCGGCCGCATGCCCGCCACACTGGACAAAGTGCGTGCCGTGTACGCCAAGCGCGCCCAAACCATGGGCGATGCGCTGCGCCGTGAGTTGGGCGATGCGGTGTCTTTTGTGCAGCCCGAAGGTGGTCTGTTTGTTTGGGCGCGCCTCACGGGTGCAGGCGGCAAGGTGAATGATGGCAACGTGTTTGCCAAACGTGCCATCGAACAAGGTGTGGCCTTTGTGCCGGGTACACCGTTCTTCTGTGCGAACCCCGATCACGCCACATTCCGCTTGAGCTTTGCCACCGTAGGCGAAGACAAGATTCTGGAAGGTGTTTCGCGGCTGGCCAAAGCGCTTTGAGCCATGGTTGCTGGAACGGAGCTGTGCATCACCGTCAACGGTACTGACGTTTGGCTGCAAGGGCAGGGTGATGAAGTCATTCTAATGCTGCATGGCTGGCCTGACACCCGAGCCTTGTGGGACGGCACTGTGGCTGCCTTGCAAGACCGCGCCACCTGCGCCCGCCTGACCTTGCCCGGTTTTGAATCCGGCCCTGCAGTCACCCGCTTGGACGATATGAGCCAGCTGTTGCGTCAGATTGTTGAGCGCATCAGCCCCAATAAGCCGGTGACTTTGATGCTGCACGACTGGGGCTGCATGTTCGGTTATGAATTCGCCATGCGCCACCCCGATCGGGTGGCCCGCGTGGTGGCAGTGGACGTGGGCGATCACAATTCGGGTGCTTTGTGGCGCGAATGGGGCTTCAAGGAAAAGCTGTCCGTGGTGGGCTATCAAGTTTGGCTGGCCTTGGCGTGGAAGTGGGGTGGCCGCTTGGGCACCCGCATGACCCGCGCCATGGCTCGGTGGCTGCGCTGTCCCTCCGATGCTGGCCGCATCACCCACAAGATGAACTACCCCTATGCCATGCAATGGTTCGGCACGGCGGGTGGCTTGAAGCATGCGGCGCCAGTCCATTTGCCGATGCCGCTTTTGTTTGTTTATGGGGCGCGCAAACCTTTCATGTTCCATTCGGCCAAATGGTTGGATAGAGTCGCTGCCCAGCTTGGCAGCGCGGTGCAAGGCTTGCCTTGCGGCCATTGGGTGATGATCTCTCGGCCCGAAGCCTTCCATGCCCGGGTGCGCAGCTGGCTGTGGGGCGAGCTTTGAGGGGGCAGGCTTGAAACCCGAAGACCTGGTGAAGCTCGTGACCACCCCTATGCCGTACGGTAAACACAAAGGCATGTTGATCGCCGATTTGCCTGGCAACTACCTCAATTGGTTTGCGCGTGAAGGTTTTCCCCAAGGTGAAATCGGGCAACTGCTGCAGCTGATGCAAGAGATCGACCACAACGGCCTGAGCGATCTGCTCAAACCGCTGCGCCGCTGAGGGGGCGTGACTTCAGGGCTTGACGACTTCCAGCAAGCGGTCGAGCCCACCTTGGTTGATGGCGACCATGGCTTGCTCGCGCACCTTGGGTTTGGCGTGGTAGGCCACCGACAATCCCGCGGCGCCCATCATGGGCAGGTCGTTTGCACCGTCGCCGACAGCGATGCATTGATGCGGCTCGATGCCCATCAACGAGGCCATTTCCAGCACCGTTCTGCGCTTCTCGGCCCCGTCGCAAATGTCGCCCCAGCTTTGCATCACCAAGCCGCCCGTGAGTTCACCGTTCACCACTTCTAGCCGATTGGAACGGGCAAAGTCGATGTTCAGGCGCTCTTTGACGCGGTCGGCAAAGAAGGTGAAACCACCCGAGACCAGCAGCACCTTCATGCCCGCCTTTTGGCAAGCGGCAACCAGCTCGGCTGCGCCGGGGTTGATTTTCAGGCGCTCGGTGTACACGCGCTCCATTTCGGCCAGCGTCACGCCCTTGAGCAGGGCCAAGCGGCGGCGCAGGCTTTCTTTGAAGTCGGTGATCTCGCCGCGCATGGCCGCTTCGGTGATGGCGGCGACTTCGGCCTTGCGGCCCACGGCGTCGGCGATCTCGTCGATGCACTCGATGCTGATGAGCGTGGAGTCCATGTCAAACGCGATCAGCTTGAACTTGGACAGAGGAAGGGGAGCAGTGAAGCCCTGAATGGCAAGGCCGGGTGCGAATTCTGTGAGGGTGGCGGTGGTCATGAGCAGCATCAAAAAATCAAATGGGAAAAGAGATCAGGCCAGCCAATTTTGCAGTTTCAAGCCCGGTACACGGGCAAAGGCGGCATCGCCACTGACCAGCGTGGCGTCGCAGCGCATGGCTTGCGCCGCGATCAGCAAATCGTTGGGCCCCAGAGGGGTGCCACTGGATTCAAGGGCGTTTCGCAATTGGGCATAAACAGGTGCATCGGCTTCGTCCATTGAGATGACCTTCAGCCCCCGCATTTGCAGTTCGTAAGCACGCTCAAGGCGCGGGCTCGGCCGCTTGCGCAAGCCATAAAGCAATTCACATTGAACGACGATGCTGGTGCACAAATCGATGTCGGGTTGTTCGGTCAGAACCTGAATGGCGCGACGTGCTGCTGCACCATCGCCGTCCAGCATCATGTGGCTGATGATGTTGGTGTCCAGAAAATAGGTGGTTGTCATGGGGTGAAGACAATGTCATCGAGCGGCAGCACGCCTTCGTCTACATCTGGGAAGGTGTCTTCGCAAGGCCCGAGTTTTTTGATCTCTTCAAGCGCCATGCGCAGCGCTGCAGCCGATCCGCGCTGAGGCCAAAACGTGACCGGTTCCAAGACCAGCGTATTGCCCACCTTTTTCATCACCACTTCTTGGGCTGCAAACTCAAATTCACGCGGAATGCGCACCGCCTGGTTGGCCCCGTTGCGGAACAGCCGCACATGACGTCCGGCATCGGCAGGCGCATCCGTGCTGGCGGCGGTCAGATAAACGGCAGATTTTTCAGCGGCGGTGAGTGCAGTGACAGACATGGGGCACCTCCATGGAAAGAGGCTATGAGTTTAGCATATGCCGGACATATGTCTTGTGGGTGAGTTTTTCAAACTCCCGCCATCGCCACCTTCGGCGTCCCCAAACTCCTGAGCACATCCCGCACCATCTGCGCCCTGGCCTTGGGGTCAGGCAGTTCGCGTTCGATGCGGATTTTGTCGTTGCCCGCCAGCTTGATGTGTTTGTTTTTCTGGATCAGGCCGATGATGGCCATGGGGTCCACGGGCGGGTTGGGTTTGAAGGTGATCTGGATGACGCCAGGGGCGGCGTCGACCTTGATCACGCCATAGGGCTGGGTCAGCACGCGCAGGCGGTGCACATCCACCAGGGTTTGCGCTTGCGCTGGCAGCTTGCCAAAGCGGTCCACCAATTCTTCGAGCAGGGCATCGATCTGGTCGCTGGTTTTGGCGGTGGCCAGCTTTTTGTAAAACGACAGGCGCAGGTGCACATCGCCGCAATAGTCGTTGGGCAGCAGGGCAGGGGCGTGCAGGTTGATGTCGGTCGTGACGGAAAGAGGGCTGAGCAAATCGGGTTCTTTGCCCGCTTTGAGGCAGCGCACCGCTTCGGACAGCATTTCGTTGTAGAGCTGAAAACCCACTTCGAGCATGTTACCGCTCTGGTTTTCGCCCAGCACTTCACCCGCGCCGCGGATTTCCAGGTCGTGCATGGCCAAATAAAAGCCGCTGCCCAGTTCTTCCATCTGCTGGATGGCATCGAGCCGCTGGGCGGCCTGTTTGGTCAGGCCTTCGATCTCGGGCACCATCAAATAGGCATAGGCTTGGTGGTGCGATCGGCCCACGCGGCCGCGCAGCTGGTGCAACTGGGCCAGGCCGAACTTGTCGGCGCGGCTCATGATGATGGTGTTGGCCGTGGGTACGTCGATGCCGGTCTCGATGATGGTGGAGCACAAGAGGATGTTGTAGCGCTGGGCCACAAAGTCGCGCATGACGCGCTCCAACTCGCGCTCGGGCATCTGGCCGTGGGCCACGGCGATGCGGGCTTCGGGCAGGATTTCTTCGAGCTTTTGCTTGCGGTTCTCGATGGTCTCAACCTCGTTGTGCAAAAAGTAAACCTGGCCGCCGCGCTTGAGTTCGCGCAGCACCGCCTCGCGGATCACGCCCGTGCCTTCGTTGCGCACAAAGGTCTTGATGGCCAGGCGACGTTGCGGCGCGGTGGCGATCACGCTCAGATCGCGCAGGCCCTCTAAAGCCATGCCCATGGTGCGTGGAATGGGGGTGGCGGTCAGTGTGAGCACATCGACCTCGGCCCGCAGGGCTTTCATGGCCTCTTTGTGGCGCACGCCAAAACGGTGTTCCTCGTCGATGATGAGCAGGCCAAGATCGTGGAATTTGGTGGACTCGCTCAGCAGCTTGTGCGTGCCGACCACGATGTCCACCGTGCCATCGGCAATGCCTTTGAGGGCGGCGGTGACTTCTTTGCCCGAGCGAAAGCGCGAAATTTCGGCCACCTTGACCGGCCATTTGGCAAAGCGGTCTTTGAGCGTTTGGTAATGCTGCTCGGCCAAAAGCGTGGTGGGGGCCAAAATGGCCACTTGCTTGCCGCCTGTGACGGCCACAAAGGCTGCACGCAAGGCGACTTCGGTCTTGCCAAAACCGACGTCGCCGCACACCAGCCGGTCCATAGGACGGGGGCTGATCATGTCTTGGATCACGCAGTGGATGGCGGCCTTTTGGTCGGCGGTTTCTTCAAAACCAAAGTCGTTGGCAAAGGTTTCGTAGTCTTGCGGGCTGTACCGGAAAGGATGGCCTTCGCGCGCGGCGCGGCGGGCGTAGATGTTGAGCAATTCGGCAGCGGCGTCGCGCACCTGTTCAGCGGCCTTGCGTTTGGCTTTTTCCCATTGGCCACTGCCCAGCTTGTGCAAGGGCGCTTCGTCGGCGCTCACGCCCGTGTAGCGGCCGATGAGCTGCAATTGGCTGACCGGTACATAAAGCGTGGCGTCGCCTGCGTATTCCAAGTGCAAAAATTCCTGCAGGGCAGGCGAGCCGTCTTCGTTTTTCTGGCCCATGTCCATGTTGACCAGACCCCGGTAGCGGCCAATGCCGTGGGCACTGTGCACCACCGGGTCGCCCACATTCAGCTCGCTCAGGTCTTTGATCAGCGCTTCCACATCGCTGACCTGC
Source organism: Akkermansia muciniphila (assembly GCA_943331105.2). GTDB lineage: Bacteria > Pseudomonadota > Gammaproteobacteria > Burkholderiales > Burkholderiaceae_C > Limnohabitans_A. The sequence goes on along the minus strand of CALQKH020000001.1, from coordinate 342,298 downwards.
TCTTGTTTTTTGCGGCGGCGCGTGGTGGTGCCCGCTGCAAAGAGCTCGGTTTCAGTCACCAAGTCGATGTTGTGCTCGAACCAGTGAAAGCCTTGGTTGAGGGTGGACGTGGCCATGCCGACTTTTTCGTCACTGGCCAAAAATGCTTGCAGGCTCTCAAACACCGGGGGTGCGAGGCCGCTGGAGCGTACGAAGTCAAGCAGGCTTTCTCGGCGGCCGTCACTCTCGGCCAAGATCAGCACACGGCCTGCACTCTTGCGGATGTGCGCTTGCAGGCGGGCCAGCGGGTCATCGGCACCGCGCACCACGGTGAGATCGGGCAGACTTTGCGCAAATGCGTTGTCAGGTACGTCGTCTGTGCTTTGCCCTGCGCTTTGTCGAAGCGCCAGTTGCGCGTGGGTATTGGCCAATGTGTAGAACTGCTCAGCGCTCAAAAACAGCGCTTCGGGCGGCAGCACCGGCCGCTCGGGGTCACCTTGCACAAGGCGGTAGCGGTCTTTGGTGTCTTGCCAAAAGCGCTGAAATGAGGGCTCCAAGTCGCCGTGCAACACCACCGTGGCGGCGTTCGCCTCGCCAGCTCCTAAATAGTTGAAAACGGTGGCGGTTTCTTCAAAAAACAGCGGCAGGTAGTACTCGATGCCTGCGGTGGCCACCCCGTTGCCCATGTCTTTGTAGATGCGGCTTTTGGTTGGGTCGCCCTCCAGCAGTTCGCGCCAGCGACTCCTGAAACGTGCTCGCGCCGCCTCGTCCATCGGAAACTCGCGTCCGGGCAAGAGCCGCACTTCGGGCACGGGGTAGAGGCTGCGTTGGCTGTCAGGATCAAAAGTGCGAATGGAGTCGATCTCGTCGTCGAACAAGTCCACCCGGTAAGGCACCAGCGAGCCCATGGGGAAAAGGTCAATCAATCCACCGCGCACCGCGTATTCACCAGGGCTGACCACTTGGCTGACATGCGAGTAGCCCGCCAAGGTCAATTGCGCCTTGAGTTGGGCTTCATCGAGCTTTTGCTTGACCTTGAATTCAAAGGTGTAGCCGGCCAAAAAGGACGGCGGTGCGAGTCTGTAAAGCGCGGTGGTGGCGGGCACCAGCACCACGTCGGCGCTCTCGGGGTGGTTGCGCTGTTTGATGCGCCACAGCGTGGCCAGTCGCTCCGAGATCAAGTCCTGGTGCGGCGAGAAGGTGTCATACGGCAGGGTTTCCCAGTCGGGAAACATCACGCAGCGCAGATCAGGCGCAAAAAATACCAACTCGTCCATGAGTCGCTGGGCGTCAGCCGCGTCGGCGGTGACGATGGCGGTGATCTTGCCTGCCTTTTTTTCACGCTCAGCCAGTTGGGCCAACAGCACGGCATCGGCCGATCCGGCGGGGCGGGGCAGGGTGAATCGTTTGCCGAAAATCAGGCTGGGCAGTTGCATGGCGGTGTCGAAGAAAAAAGCGAAACACCCCCCGCCAAGAAGGAGGGGGGTGTGGAAATGTCGAATTGAAGGTGATTTTAAAGTCTTTGTCGCATTAAGAATGTCGATGGTCTTCGTTAAGCACAGCCGCCGACCTACAAAACTACAATGTCATCCTATGAATGAACGCACCGCCTCGCCCCGCTTTCATGCCCTGATCCCTTGCGCGGGAACGGGTAGCCGTGCGGGCACGCTACAACCCAAGCAATACCAGCAAGTGGCTGGTCAGCCCATGGTCATGCACACTTTGCAGGCATTGGCGCTGGTGCCTCGATTGACCAGTGGTTGGGTGATTTTGTCGCCCGACGATACGCATGCTTGGACCGAGCAGGGCTGGCCCGTGCATTTCCAGCGCCTGACCTGCGGCGGCATCAGCCGTGCCCAGAGTGTGTTCAATGGCCTGCAAGCCATGTTGTCGGCAGGCCTTGACCCGATGGATTGGGTGTTGGTGCACGATGCGGCGCGTTGTTTGGTATCGCCCGAGTCGGTGACCCGCCTCATCGACACTTGCCAACACGATGCGGTGGGTGGGCTGTTGGCGCTGCCCTTGCCCGATACGCTCAAAAGCGAAGAGGGCGGTCGCGTTTTGGCCACGGTGCCGCGTGAGCACAAATGGTTGGCGCAGACGCCACAGATGTTTCGGCTGCAGGCCTTGCACGATGCCCTGGCTGCGGTGGCGGCCAGTGGTTTTGCAGGCATCACCGATGAGGCCAGTGCGATGGAGCGACTGGGCCTCAAGCCGCGTTTGGTGGAAGGCTCGGCGCAAAATTTCAAAGTCACTTACCCGGCCGACTTCGCGTTGGCCGAAGCCATTTTGGGGAGCAAGGCATGAGTTTCAGAATCGGTGAAGGCTGGGACGTGCATGCCTTGGTGCCAGGACGCAAGCTGGTTTTGGGTGGGGTGGAAATCGAACATACATCAGGTCTTTTGGGCCACTCGGACGCCGATGTGTTGCTGCACGCCATCACCGATGCGGTGCTGGGCGCTGCGGGCTTGGGCGACATCGGGCGGCATTTTCCGGACACGGACGCTCAGTTCAAAGGGGCTGATTCTCGCGTGCTGTTACAAGAAGCCATGCGTCGTGTGCGCGAAAAAGGATGGGAGCTGGTGAACGTGGACAGCACCATCGTGGCCCAAGCCCCCAAGTTGGCCCCGCACATGGCGGCCATCAATGCAGGTGTAGCGCAAGCTTTGGGCGTGGCCCTGAATCAGGTGAATGTGAAGGCCAAGACGGCGGAAAAACTCGGGCCTGTGGGTATGGGCCAGAGTATGGAAGCGCGTGCGGTGGCCTTGTTGACCCTCAAGTCGGCGAAACCTGCCTGAATTTCATCAGCGCCATCAGCCCCCCGGCGCTGTGGTTGACGACCGAGAACGTGCCGCCCATGCGCTGCACAGACCTTTCCACAATCGCCAATCCCAAGCCCGATCCCGATGCGTCGGTTCTGGCGGTGTCACCTCTGAAAAACGGCTGAGTCAGGTTTTTCAGGGCTTCCTCGGACACTCCTGGGCCTTGGTCGCACACGCTGAGCCACACCCAGCCACCTTCAGGGCGGGCCACGATGTCGACACGCGTGATGCCATCGCTGGGGCTTTGGCCATAGCGGCGGGCGTTTTCTATTAAGTTGGACAACACCCGGACCAGTTCGACTTGTTCGGCATGGACCTGCAGGTCTTCGGCGACATCGACACTGATTTCAAACCGGGGGGTGTTGCGCCAAGGCGAAATGCTGCGGCTGATGACGCCCGACAGCACAACCGGCCCCAAGTTTTGGGGCTCGGGCCGGGCGTAGTCGAGAAACTTGTCGATGATGGCGTCCAGTTGGGCAATGTCGGCAGCCATCAGATCGCGCGTTTCCAGGTTGGCCACGCTCAGTTCGGTTTCTAAGCGCAAGCGGGCCAAGGGGGTACGCAAATCGTGCGATATGCCTGCCAGCATCACCGCGCGCTCTTGTTCGATCTTGGCCAAACGCTCGGCCATCCGGTTAAAACCGATGTTGACTTCGCGGATTTCGCTGGTGGCCGCGTCCTCGTCCAGTTGAGAAGTGTTGAAGTGCCCCTCGCGCACGCGGCTGGCCGCCAGTGACAACCGCTTTAGGGGGCGGTTGATCAGGCCCGCCATCATGGCTGCGCCGCCCAAGGACAGCGCCAGGGTCAAACCCAGCCAAGTGAGCCAGGCCGAGCCACCCAAAGGTCTGAGCCGTTCGGGGTCCATCTGCAGCCAATAACTGTCACGCTCGATTTTGAAGCCGATCCACAGGCCATCGACTTGGTTGACTTGGGATGCAATCAGCGTATCGGGCCCAAGACGTTTGATCATCTCATTGACCAATTGGCGTTCCAACCCAGACGAGCCGAAGGCCAAGATCTGGTCTCCTGGTTCCCGGATTTGGATGCTGACGTCTTCCTCGTCTGCCAGTGTTTTGAGAAGAGACACCCTTGCAATGGCATCGGTGTGGATCAAGGCGGTTTTGGTCAGATTGACCACCGTGGCAATCTGATGGACGTTGCGCAAAATACGTGGCTCATACTCTTGCGTGCGAAACATCTGCAGCCAAGCCATGCTGCTGAACAAAATCAGCAGGGCCAACCAAATGAAAGTTCGCCAGAACAGGCTGAGTTTGAGCTTGCGTGTGGGTTTTTCGGCCACGCTGTGCTCAGGGGCAGTGACTTCTGCGGGCGTCACGCTTGGCCATCGGGCACAAAGACGTAGCCAACGCCCCAAACCGTTTGGATCACTTTGGGGGAGGCGGGGTCTCGCTCGATCATCTTTCGCAGACGAGAGATTTGAACGTCCAAGCTGCGGTCAAAAGGCTCAAAGTCGCGACCTCGCGCCAACTGGGCCAGTTTTTCTCGGGACAAAGCTTGCTTGGGGTGCCGAGCCAGTGCTTTGAGCATGGAGAATTCGCCGCTGGTCAGTGGCATGTTTTGGCCCAAACGGCTCAAGGATCGGGTCCCCAAATCGAGCGTGAACGCACCAAAAACGATGACTTCTTTGTCTGCGATGGACGGTGCCCCGGGAACTTCGGCTGTTGGCCTTCGGCGCAAGACGGCGTGAATTCGGGCCAACAACTCGCGCGGGTTGAAGGGTTTGCCCAGATAGTCATCGGCGCCAATGTCCAAGCCCGCAATGCGATCGTTATCTTCAACTTTGGCGGTGAGCATGATCACGGGTGTTTTGTTGCCAGCTGCGCGCATCCGCTTGCAAATGCTCATCCCGTCTTCGCCAGGCAGCATCAGGTCGAGCACCACAAGATCAATGGTTTCTCGCTGCAAGATGCGGTCTAAAGCCTGACCATCCTCGGCCAACAGGACATCCAAGCCTTCTTGCGACAAGAAGCGCCGCAGCAAATCTCGGATGCGCGCGTCATCGTCAACGATGACGACTTTGTCCAACCGGGTCGAGCTGCTCATGTATGCCTGATCAATTATTGAGCGGTCCAGCCGCCGTCCATGTTCCAGGCTGCGCCGCGCACGTTGTTGCCAGCAGCCGAGCAGAAGAACACAGCCAATGCGCCCAATTCTTCGGGGGTGGTGAACTGAATAGAAGGCTCTTTTTCTTGCAGCAGCTGTTTTTTGGCTTCTTCGTTGGTCAAGCCCATGGCCACGGCCTTGGCATCCACTTGTTTTTGCACCAAGGGTGTCAGCACCCAGCCGGGACAAATGGCGTTGCAGGTCACGCCCGTGGTGGCGTTTTCGAGGGCGGTGACTTTGGTCAAGCCCACGACACCGTGTTTAGAGGCGACATAGGCAGATTTTTCAGCAGAGCCCACCAAACCATGGGTTGACGCCACGTTGATGATGCGGCCCCAATTGGCCGCTTTCATGGCCGGCAGTGCCAAGCGTGTGGCATGGAAGGCGCTGGTCAGGTTGATGGCGATGATGGCGTCCCAGCGCTCGACAGGGAAATCTTCGATCTTGGCCACGTGCTGGATACCTGCGTTGTTGACCAAAATGTCCACGCGGCCAAATGTGTCGGCCGCAAACTTCATCATGGCTTCGATTTCGGAGGCTTTGCTCATGTCGGCGCCGTGGTAGGCCACCTTCACACCCAAGGCTGCGATTTCAGCCTTGGGGCCTTCGACATCGCCGAAACCGTTGAGCACAATGTTCGCGCCTTGTTGGGCCAAAGCCTTGGCAATCCCCAGTCCGATACCGCTGGTTGAACCTGTGACCAGTGCTGTTTTACCTTGCAACATGAAAATGACTCCGAAAGATGAATTAGGATGTTCAAAAGAACATTATGGCGCTGTCAAAGACTTGTTCAGTCTCCGTTGCCTTCAGATTTTTTCCAATTGTGATGACCTCAACCTCAAACTCAACCTCAGCCCCCAACCCTGTTCCAGCGCCTCAACTTGAGTTCGTCTCTTGCCCCCACCCAGAGGGCCAACACCGCATGGCTTATTGGCGCTGGGGCGATGTGCAAGCCCAGCACGTGGTGGTGTGTGTCCACGGCTTGACGCGCCAAGGGCGAGACTTTGACCGGTTGGCGCAGGCTATGGTGTTGACAAGCCCAGTGCCCGTCCAAATCATTTGCCCAGATGTGGCTGGGCGGGGTCAAAGCGAATGGCTCCAAAACCCGGCGCTTTATCAAATTCCGCAGTACGCGGCCGATATGCTGGCTTTGTTGGGTCAAATTCAGGCCACATTGGGTCTCGATCGGCCGATTCAGGCCTTGGACTGGGTCGGCACCAGCATGGGCGGTTTGATTGGGATGGTGCTGGCCGGTCAGCCCGGTTTGCCCTTGCCCGTCCCCATCCGTAAATTGGTGCTGAACGATGTGGGGCCTGCTATCACCTGGTCATCATTGCAGCGCATGCAAAGCTACGTGGGCCAGTATGGGCAATACCCAAATCTGGATCAACTCGCTGCTGCCTTGTGGGATTTGTCGCAGGGCTTTGGCCCGGTCTTGCCTGAGGTTTGGCGCGAGATGTCGTCGCACATGGCACGTCCAGCCAGCGATGGTCTCATGACCCTGCACTACGACCCTGCCATTGGTGTCCCCTTACGCGCCTTGACGCCTGAAGTCGCCTCTGCGGGCGAGTCAGCCATGTGGGCGTTGTATGACCAAATTCAAGCAAAAACCTTGCTCATTCGTGGTGGGCAGTCTGACTTGTTGACTGCCCAAACTGCCTTGAACATGACGCAGCGCGGACCCAAAGCCCAACTGGAAACCTGGCCAGACTGTGGGCACGCGCCGACGTTGAGCGCCGAACAGCAAATGGCCGTGGTGACAAGTTTCTTGTGGGGTAATTGATCCGATGGTCAGCCCCAGTTCCAGCCATTCCGCAAGCCCAATGTCGCCCTCAGGGCGTCTGCACGCCGTGCATTTGCCACCGGTTGTTCTGGCCACATCCGGTGGCCTCGACTTGCAAGCAGATGCCGATCTGTTGTTCAAAGCCAGAACATTTGCTGAGCCCTTGATCACGGGCGAATCGCTGGACACAGGTGAAAACATCTTGGCGCACGCCGATGCGGTGGCCACGATTTTGGCAGACATGGGGGGCTCGGTGGCCATGCAAGCGGCCATCTATTTGGTCTATGCCTGTCCGCACCTGAACAAACCAGAAGAAGTGATGGGCAAGGCCTTTGGCCCGCATCTGGCGCAACTGGCTCTGCAAACCAACCAGTTGGTGCATGTGCAGCGATTGTCCCGGGCCACGGAGTCCAGTACCCAAGGGCCTGACAACACGCCTTTGAGCCCGCGCATCCAGACTGAAAACGTGCGCAAGATGCTCTTGGCCTTCAGCCGCGACTTGCGTGTGGTGATGCTGCGTTTGGCTTCTCGTTTGCAAACCTTGCGCCATTTTGCGGCCAGTAAATTGCCGGTGCCGGTGGTGTTGGCCCGCGAATCTTTGCAGGTCTTTGCACCGCTGGCCAACCGTTTGGGCATTTGGCAAATCAAATGGGAACTGGAAGATCTGTCTTTCCGCTTTCTGGAACCGGCAACTTACAAAGACATCGCCCTGCTGCTGGACGAGAAACGCACCGAGCGAGAGTCCTACATGGTGGCCCTGCGCGAGCGACTGCAGAAGGCTTTGACCAAGCAAGGCATCGTGGCGACCGTGGAGGGACGACCCAAACACATCTACAGCATTGTCAAGAAGATGCGCGGCAAGGCGCTGCCTTTTGAACGCGTGTTCGACATCCGGGCGCTGCGTGTTGTGGTGCCCAGCGTGGCCGATTGCTACCAAGTGCTCAGCTGGGTGCATGAGCAGTTTGCGCCCATTGCCGAAGAGTTTGACGACTACATCGCCAAACCCAAAGCCAACGGCTACCAGTCTTTGCACACCGTCGTCCGCGATGCCGATGGTGGTCCGATTGAAGTTCAAATTCGCACCCAAACCATGCACGCGCACGCCGAGCATGGCGTGGCCGCGCACTGGGCCTACAAAGAAGCGGGGGCCAAAGGGTACAGCGGGGTCTCAGCCAGCAGCGAATACGACACCAAGATCGCGGTGCTGCGCCAGTTGTTGGCTTGGGAGCGTGATTTGTCTGGTGCGGCGCAGGCCCATGGGCAAGGCAGCGGCTTGTTTGAGGACCGCATTTATGTGCTGACACCCGATGCGGCGGTGGTCGAATTGCCGCAAGGCGCCACCGCCATTGACTTTGCCTACACCGTGCACACCAACTTGGGGCACCGTTGCCGAGGCGCCAAGGTGGACGGGGCCATGGTGCCTTTGAACACGCAGTTGGCCAATGGTCAGACGGTGGAGATCACGACCATCAAAGAGGGGGGTCCTTCACGCGATTGGCTCAACCCCGAGTTGGGCTTTTTGGCCAGTCCAAGGGCTCGGGCCAAAGTACGTGCTTGGTTCAACGCGCAGGTCAGCGAAGAAACCATTGCCAAAGGCCGTGAGGCGGTCGAAAAATCACTTCAGCGATTGGGTCGCACCGCTATTCGCCTCGAAGACTTGGCCAACCAGCTGGGCTTCAAATCGGCCGATGGCTTGTTTGAGGTGGTGGGCAAAGACGAGTATTCGCTGCGCAACATCGAGGTCTTGCTCAACCCCCCCGAGCCTGCACTCGAGCCCGATGAGTACTTCCAAAAGAAGTTCAAAGGAGCGGTGGCCCGCAAGTCCCCTTCGGGTGTCTTGGTGGTGGGGGTGGATTCGCTGTTGACCCAATTGTCGCGCTGCTGCAAACCCGCACCACCCGATGCGATTGGGGGCTTTGTCACCCGGGGTAAAGGCGTGAGCATCCATCGGCAAGACTGCAGCAACTTCCGCGAACTGGCTTCGCGCCATGCCGAACGCGTGATTGATGTCCGCTGGGGTGAGGGCAAAGCTGCGCAAGGCGCTGTCTATCCGGTCGATGTCTCTGTTGAAGCCATCGACCGCCAAGGCTTGCTGCGCGATATTTCGGAAGTGTTTGCCAAGGAAAAAATGAATGTGATCGGTGTGCAAACCCAATCGGTCAAAGGCATGGCCTGGATGACCTTCACGGTGGAAATCGGGGATGCCATGAGTCTGAACCGGGTCTTGGTCACTGTTCGTGGCGTCAAAGGCGTCAGGGCTGCCCGCAGGCGCTGAACGCTTCAACTTCAAGAGGCAGTTTAGAAAAATCGGGTTTTTGACGCTATAATTTGCGGCTTAGCAGGCGCGTAGCTCAGTTGGTTAGAGCACCACCTTGACATGGTGGGGGTCGCTAGTTCGAATCTAGTCGCGCCTACCAAATTCGGTAGGAAAAACAAGCACTTGGCGGAAATGCCCGGTGCTTTTTTTCGTCCATGACATTCAATTATGGGGGCCGTACTTTCACGACCACCCCTGTCACTCATTTGTTTTTAAGCCGCCACCATCCCTTGGTGCCGCAGCAATGCATCCAAATTCGGCTCTCGGCCCCGGAAGGCCTTGAACGATTCCAGCGCAGGTCGGCTGCCGCCGGCCTCCAGAATGGCTTGGCGGTAGAGGCGTCCGGTTTCCACGCTGGGCGTGCCGTCGGCCGCAGCGGTTTCTTCAAACGCAGCGTAGGCGTCGGCGCTCAGCACCTCGGCCCATTTGTAGCTGTAGTAACCCGCGGCGTAACCACCTGCAAAGATGTGGCTGAAGGTGTGGGCCATGCGGTTGAATGCCGGTGGCCGCATGACGGCGACTTCTTCGCGCACTCGTGCCAGGAGCGGCATGAAGTCTTGCGCCGGGTCATGCTCAGAATGCACCAGCATGTCGAACAGTGAAAACTCGATCTGGCGCAGGGTTTGCAGGCCACTTTGGAAGTTTTTGGCAGCCAGCATCTTGTCGAACAGCGCGCGCGGCAGGGGCTCGCCCGTTTCCACATGAGCGGTCATGTGGCGCAGCACAGACCATTCCCAGCAGAAGTTTTCCATGAATTGGCTGGGCAATTCGACCGCGTCCCACTCCACACCGCTGATGCCGGAGACATCACGCTCGTTCACCTGCGTGAGCATGTGGTGCAGCCCATGGCCAAATTCGTGGAAGAGGGTGATGACGTCGTCGTGCGTCAGCAAGGCGGGTTGGCCATTGACGCCTTCGGCAAAGTTGCAGACCAAATGCGCCACCGGCGTTTGCAGCACGCCGGTGTCGGGGCGCTGCCAGCGGCCGCGCACATCGTCCATCCAGGCGCCGCCGCGTTTGCCGGCGCGGGCTGGGGGGTCTAGGTAAAACTGGCCAATCAGCTTGCCATCGCGCTCGATGCGGTAAAAGCCCACGGCTGGGTGCCAAACAGGGGCTTGGTCGGCGCGGATGCTGACTTCAAACAAAGTCTCGATGATTTTGAACAAACCGGCCAACACTTTGGGCGCGGTGAAGTACTGCTTGACCTCTTGCTCGCTGAAGCTGTAGCGGGCTTCTTTGAGCTTTTCGCTCAGGTAGGGAACGTCCCAGGCGTTGAGCGGGCCGGTGATGCCCAGCTCTTGGGCGGCAAATTCGCGCAGGTCTGCCAGGTCTTTTTCAGCGAATGGACGAGCTTTGGCCGCCAAGTCGCGCAAGAAAGTGGTGACTTTTTCGGGGGACTCGGCCATTTTGGGCACGACCGAGACTTGGGCGTAATTGTCAAAACCCAGCAGGCGTGACTCTTCTTGCCGCAGTGCCAAGATTTCTTGCATCAAGGGGGTGTTGTCAAAGTGCTTGGCTTCATCGGGGGCTTGGTCTGATGCTCTGGTGACATAGGCTTTGTAGAGCTGTTCGCGCAAAGCGGCGTTGTCGGCGAACTGCATCACAGGCAAATACACCGGCATTTTCAGGCTCAGGCGGTGGCCTTCTTTGCCATCCTTTTGGGCTGCATCGCGTGTGGCTTGAACCACATCGGCTGGCACACCTATGAGCTGGTCTTCGCTCACGTAGAGGGCAAATTTGTCGGTGGCATCCAGCGTGTTTTCACTGAACTTTTGCGTGATCTCGGCCAGTCGTTCTTGGATGGCGGCGTAGCGTTCTTTGGCTGCGCCTTGCAATTCAGCACCGCCCAGCACAAAGCCGCGCAGGGCGTTTTTGCGGGCCTGCGTTTGTTCGGTGTTGAGGCTGGCGGCATCAATGGCTTTGTATTTGGCGTAAAGACGCTCATCGCTGCCCAAGCGCGTCCAGAACTCGGTCACGCGGGGCAGGGCGGCGTTGTAGGCGGCACGCAATTCAGGTGTGTCGGCCACGCTGTTGAGGTGACTGACCGCGCCCCATGCCATGCCCAGTCGCTCGGTGCTCACGTCCAAGGTCTGGGCAATGGCTTTCCAATGGGCTGGAAATTCGGCTGCGGTCACGGCTTCCAGAGCTTTTTCAGCGGCGGCCAGCAATTCGTCCAAGGCCGGGGCGACATGCTCGGGGGCAATGCGGTCAAACAAGGGCAGGCCAGAGGTATCGAGCAAGGGATTGGTCATGGGGTTTCCAATAAACGGATCAATGGGTCAGTTTTATCACTTGGTGGCGCGTTCGGCCGCTTCAAGGGTGTTGACCAGCAGCATGGTGATGGTCATGGGGCCAACGCCGCCGGGCACTGGCGTGATGTGGCTGGCGATTTGTTTGACCCCTTCAAAATCCACATCGCCACAAAGCTTGCCCTCGTCATTGCGGTTCATCCCCACGTCCAGCACCACCGCACCTGGCTTGACCATGTCGGCTGTGAGCACGTTGCGTTTGCCCACAGCGGCTACGATCACATCGGCTTGCAAAGTCAGGGCTTTGAGGTTTTGGGTGCGCGAGTGCGCCACCGTCACAGTGGCGTCTTTCTGCAGCAGCATCAGCGCCATGGGTTTGCCCACAATGTTGCTGCGACCAATGACCACGGCGTGTTTGCCGCGCAGGTCGTAGCCAATGCTATCCAGCATCTTCATGCATCCGTAAGGCGTGCAAGGCCAAAAGCCTGGCATGCCGGTCATGAGGGCCCCGGCGCTGGCAATATGAAACCCGTCCACGTCTTTGGCAGGGCTGATGGCCTCAATCACTTTTTGCGCGTCGATGTGCGCGGGCAGGGGCAGTTGCACCAGGATGCCGTGAATGGCCGGATCGTTGTTCAGCGTTTCGACACGGGCCAACAATTCGGCCTCGGTCATGGTCACTTCGTACTTTTCTAGCACCGAGTGCAGACCATTGTCTTCGCAGGCCTTGACCTTGTTGCGCACATAGACCTGGCTGGCCGGGTTGTCCCCCACCAGCACCACGGCAAGGCCCGGGGTGACGCCCTTGGACTTGAGGGCCTGGGCGCGGCTGGCGACCTCGGTTCGCAATTGTTTGGAAAGCTGGTTGCCGTCGATCAGTTGGGCCGTCATGTTTGAAAATTGAAATTCAGATAAAAAAATGCAAAACGCCCGGCGAGTGCGGGCGTTTTGGTCGGGTGTGGTTGGTTCAGGCCTTGGGTGCGTTTTGCCCCAGCGCAATCTTGAGCAAATCGGCCACGGTGTTGGCGTTGAGCTTTTCCATGATGTTGGCGCGGTGCGCCTCAACGGTTTTGATGCTGATACCCAAGTCATCGGCGATTTGCTTGTTCAGGCGCCCCGCCACGATGCGTTCAAGCACTTGGGCTTCTCGGCCTGTGAGTTTGGACAACAAGGCATCTCTGCTGGCAGCTTGTTGGTAATCGGCAAAGGAATCGCGGGCCTCGTCAAGCATGCGCTCGACCAAGCTCAAAAGCTCTTCTTCCTTGAAAGGCTTTTGGATGAAATCCATGGCGCCTTTTTTCATGGTGTTCACCGCCATGGGGACATCGCCGTGGCCGGTGATGAACACGATGGGCAGGGGTGAGCGTCGCTCGATCAAACGGTCCTGCAGTTCCATGCCGCTCATGCCGCCCATGCGAATGTCGGCAATCAAACAGGCCACCTCTCGGGGGTCGTAGCGGCTGATGAAGGATTCGGCGCTGTCAAAGCAGCGCACTCGGTAATCCTTGCCTTCCAGCAACCATTGCAAGGAATCACGCACGGCTTCGTCGTCATCAACAACGTAAACAGTGCCTTTTTTTGGTATCAAACTCATTCGGTTACCCCATTGGGTTGTGATGTGGTTCACCAGTCTCGACCGGTATCCAAAAGGAGAAACGGCAGCCTGTGACCTCGTCGGCATTGTAGATGTTCTCGGCTTTGATCCTGCCTTGGTGCGATTCCACAATGCTTCGGCACAAATTCAAGCCAATGCCCATGCCTTCAACTTTGGTCGAGAAAAAGGCCTCGTAAACCCGCTCAATCGACTCTGGCGGCAAGCCTGCACCTGTGTCGGTGACCGAAAACTCCACCACGGATTGCTTGTCAATGGTCTTGGGCAGGATGCGCAATTCGACCTGACGTTGCTCTGGCGGCCGGTTGGCGTTGTCGATCGATTCCGCTGCATTTTTCATCAGGTTCACCAACACTTGCTCGATCAAGATCGGGTCTACCCAGAGTTGGGGCAAGCGGGCCGCGATGTGGTGGGTCAGCCGAACGTGGCGTCTGCGCAGCTCGATTTCTGCCAATTCAAGTGATTCGCTGACCATGGCCGAGACATCGGACAGGGCGCGGTTGGGTTCACTGCGTTTGACAAAGCTGCGAATGCGCAAAATGATTTGCCCGGCCCTTTGGGCTTGGTGGGCGGTCTTTTCCAAAGCCCAGAGCAAGTCTTCTTCATTGACTTGTTTGGCCTGAATGCGAGAGATCATGCCGCTGCAGTAGTTGCTGATGGCGGTCAAGGGTTGGTTCAGTTCGTGCGCCACGCTGGAGGCCATTTCACCCATGGTGATCAAACTGCTGGCGGTCTGGGCACGCTCTGCTTGTTGGGCCGCCAGCTCTTCGGCCTGGCGACGTGGCGTGATGTCGCTGGCAATCACCATTTGGGCCAAACGGCCGTCGGCCCAGTTGATGTAACGCGAGCGGACTTCCAGCCATTTGTTCAATTCGGGGACGAAAATTTCAGCATTTTCAGAACCGGCGGCGGGAAGCCCCACGGTGGGCAGCCCCGCCATGTCGTCCACGTCTTCGGAAGATCTTTCATCGCTGTAAGCGCCGGCTTGCTGGACCAGCCGCAGGTGACCTCCGGTGTCTTGACCAAACCACAAACGGTAAAGTTTGTTGGCAAAAAGAAGTTCTTCGCTGCCCAGAGGCGCCACCGACACCGAAGCGTCAAGCGCCTCCAGCACGATGGTGAAGCGCTCGTGCGAACTGGCCAGTTGTTCCCGAATGCGGTTGGGCTCGGTGATGTCGGTCATCGAGGTCATCCAGCCCGTTTGTTTGCCCGTGGCGTCAATCAAGGGGGACACGTACATGCGGGCTTCAAACAACTGACCATTCTTGCGTTTGACGCGGACCTGAAACCCCCCAGCCGAATGTTGTCCGCTGATTTCTTCTTCCAAGCGGCGCATCAAGAGTTCACGGTCTTGTTCGGGCCAGTAAGGGAAGGGCGCGACAGCGCCCACCAAGTCGGACTCGCTCCAGCCGGTCATGTGGCAAAAACCCGGGTTCACATAGGTGATGCGGCCGCGCAAATCCAGCGCCCGCATACCGGTCAGCATGGAGTTTTCCATGGCGCGGCGAAAGTTGGTCTCTGCCACCAAGGCTTTTTGAGCCTGCAATCGCCTTCGGGTGTGTCGCCAATTGGCAATCAGCATCCAGGCGGTCATTGCACTCAACACGCTGACCAGCCAAAACAGTCCGCTGCCCACCAGGCCCTGAGAGGTTCGCCAGGTTTGGGCCCGCAAGACCAAATCGTTGCCAACGGGGGAAACCGGAATTTCAAAATCGTTGTGAGGCTTGTCGCTGCCTGGCAGTAAAGACCACAGAACCGCGCGGGAGGCAATCGATTGGCCTGCCAGCAAGCGCCCTTCGCCGTCTTGCAAGGCCACGGCATATTTGGCCAATACCTCGGTGGGAATGCCGTAGCGAAGCAGTCCCTCCATGCTGTATTGCGCCATGACGACCCCATTGAATCGACCTTGATCGTTGCTCAATGGGGTGTGCAGCTGCAACACATTCATGGGCGTATCGCGCTCGGCTTCCACTGAGATTTGCCCATAAATGGGCTGCATCAAGTCTCGGGACAAACTGAACAGGCTTTCTGTGTCGCCTGTTCTTAAGGTGCTGCCTGTACGCAGCTGCTGGCTTGAGGAGATGCTGGAGATGCTTTGGTTGGCCACGATTCGGCGCCGGTCATCGATCCAAGTCAGCGATAAAAACTCGGGGTACTGTTGCACCAAAGACTCGGAGCGGATCAAAAATTGATCCAACCTGATTTCCCGGTTGGAGACGTCCCTCGCCAATCGCATCACCTGCTCTTGCCGCTCCAGCAGGCGGAGTCTCAGGCGTTGTTGCGCGTATTCCACATCTCTCTTAATGGCTTCCTGCTCACGTTCAACTTCTTCAACCCTCAGATACCAGAATGCACTCGCAATGGCAGCCAAAAACAACACCACCGCGGCAACCGGGGCCAAGTTGGCAAAACGGTCTTGCTTGTTGGGCGATTGGCGGCGCCACCACGAAAGCCACCATGTCCAAGGGCTCACTTTTTTCACAACCGACGTTGTTTTGTTCAATTCCATCGCCCGAGTTTAGAGGACGGACATGTCAAAACACCCATAACCAAAGCCCAATGCTTCATTAAAATTTCACAATACAAAACATATCCGCATAATTTGAAATAAAAAGAAAAATATGAGAAAATTTGGCCAGTTCAAAGATCATGACTTTCAGGAGACAAATATGACAGCGGCAACACCTCAACAACCGGTGCAAGACACAGACAGCCAAGAAACCCGTGAATGGCTGGACGCGCTGTCCGCCGTCATTGAAAAAGCGGGCCCAGAGCGCGCTCACTTTTTGCTTGAAGGCTTGCTCGAAGAAGCCCGTCAACACAGCATCGATTTACCGTTTTCGGCCACGACGGGTTACGTCAACACGATTGAGCCCACCGAAGAAGCCCGTTGCCCCGGCAATATCGAAATTGAAGAGCGGCTTCGCGCCTACATGCGTTGGAACGCCATGGCCATGGTGGTCAAGGCCAACCGCCACAACCCCGCAGATGGCGGTGATTTGGGCGGACACATTGGCTCTTTCGCCTCGTTGGCCCACATGTTTGGTGCCGGGTTCAACCATTTTTGGCACGCCGAGAATGAAAACCATGGGGGCGATTGCCTTTACATCCAAGGCCATGTGTCACCCGGTGTCTACGCCCGCGCCTACCTTGAAGGCCGCCTGACAGAAGAGCAATTGCTCAACTTCCGCCAAGAGGTGGACGGAAAAGGTCTGTCGAGCTACCCACACCCCAAGCTGATGCCCGAGTTCTGGCAGTTCCCCACGGTGTCCATGGGTCTTGGCCCATTGATGGCCATTTACCAAGCGCGTTTCCTCAAGTATTTGCATGCCCGTGGCATCGCCAACACCGAAAACCGCAAGGTCTGGGTATTTTGCGGCGACGGCGAGATGGATGAGGTCGAATCTTTGGGCGCTATCGGCTTGGCCGCCCGCGAGAATCTGGACAACCTGATTTTTGTCGTCAACTGCAACTTGCAGCGCTTGGATGGCCCGGTGCGTGGCAACGGCAAAATTGTGCAAGAGCTCGAAGGTGAGTTCCGCGGTTCGGGCTGGAACGTCATCAAGCTGCTGTGGGGCAGCGAGTGGGACAGTTTGCTGGCCCGCGACAAAGACGGCGCTTTGCGCAAACTGATGATGGAAACCTTGGACGGCGACTACCAGGCCTTCAAAGCCAACGACGGTGCCTACGTGCGCAAGCATTTTTTTGGCCGCGACCCGCGCACACTGGAGATGGTGGCCCACCTTTCGGACAACGACATCTGGAACCTCAAACGCGGTGGTCATGACCCGCAAAAGGTGTATGCCGCTTACCACCAAGCGGTGAACACCACTGGTCAACCCACGGTATTGCTGATCAAGACCGTCAAAGGTTTTGGCATGGGCAAAGCCGGTGAAGGCAAAAACACCGTTCACCAAACCAAGAAGCTCACAGACGACGACATCAAGTACATGCGCGACCGCTTCAACATTCCGATTCCGGACAGTGAGTTGCCCAATATTCCCTTTTACAAGCCAGCTGACGACACGCCAGAGATGCGTTACCTGCACGAGCGCCGTCAAGCCTTGGGTGGTTATTTGCCCAAGCGCCGCGCCAAGGCCGAAGAGAGTTTCACAGTGCCCTCGCTCGACACCTTCAAGGCTGTCATGGAGCCCACCGCCGAGGGCCGTGAAATCTCTACCACCCAAGCTTATGTGCGTTTCTTGACGCAACTGCTGCGCGACCAAGCCTTAGGCCCACGCGTGGTGCCCATTCTTGTAGACGAAGCCCGTACCTTTGGTATGGAAGGCTTGTTCCGCCAGATCGGAATCTACAACCCTGCGGGCCAGCAATACACCCCGGTCGACAAAGACCAGGTCATGTACTACAAAGAAGACAAAGCTGGGCAGATCCTGCAGGAAGGCATCAACGAAGCCGGCGGTATGTCGAGCTGGATTGCCGCGGCCACCAGCTACAGCACCAGTAACCGCATCATGGTGCCGTTTTATGTTTATTACTCGATGTTCGGCTTCCAGCGCATTGGCGATCTGGCTTGGGCGGCGGGTGATATGCAAGCGCGTGGCTTCTTGCTGGGTGGCACCTCGGGTCGCACCACGCTCAACGGTGAAGGCCTGCAGCACGAAGACGGTCATAGCCACATCATGGCCAACACCATCCCGAATTGCGTGTCTTATGACCCGACCTTTGCGCACGAAGTCGGCGTCATCCTGCACCATGGATTGAAGCGCATGGTTGAGAAGCAAGACAATGTGTTTTATTACATCACCCTGCTGAACGAAAACTACGCCATGCCAGGACTCACGCCTGGCACCGAAGAGCAGATCATCAAGGGCATGTATCTGTGCAAGCCAGGAGCTGCCGGCGACAAGCGTGTGCAGCTGCTGGGTTCGGGCACCATCTTGCGCGAATCCATTGCCGCGCAAACCTTGCTGGCGACCGACTGGGGCATCCAAGCCGATGTTTGGAGCTGCCCAAGCTTCAACGAACTGACCCGCGACGGCCAAGACACTGAGCGCCACAACATGCTGCACCCCATGGAAACACCGCGTGTGTCTTTTGTGGGCCAGCAGCTGGCCAAGCACAGCGGCCCTGTGGTCGCATCCACCGACTACATGAAGGCTTATGCCGAGCAGATCCGTCCGTTCATTCCAAAGGGTCGCACCTACAAAGTGCTGGGCACCGACGGTTTTGGCCGCTCCGACTTCCGCAGCAAGCTGCGCGAGCACTTCGAGGTCAACCGCCATTACATCGTGGTCGCCGCCCTCAAGGCGTTGAGCGAAGACGGTGCCGTCCCCGTCAGCCAAGTGGCGGAGGCGATCAAAAAGTACGGTATCAACACCGACAAAATCAACCCGCTGTACGCATAACCATCAACCCAATAAGCGAGACAAAAATGGCACTGGTAGAAGTTCAAGTCCCAGACATCGGGGATTTCGATGAAGTGACCGTCATTGAGTTGATGGTCAAGGTGGGCGACACCGTGAAGGCCGAGCAATCGCTGATCACCGTGGAGTCCGACAAAGCCTCGATGGAAATTCCATCGAGCACGGCTGGCTTGGTCAAGGAAATGCGCGTGGCGCTTGGCGATAAAGTCAAGCAAGGCTCGGTCGTGTTGGTGGTGGAAGCGGCAGGCGTGGTTGCTACACCTGTTAAACATGCTGCGGCTGCTGTGGCAGCACCATCTGCATCGGTTGTGGTTGCGACCCCAGTGGCTGTTACGCCTGTCGCTGCGCCTTCCGCCGCCGGTCCGGTTGAAGTGCATGTGCCTGACATTGGCGACTTCAAGGATGTGGTCGTCATTGAAGTCATGGTCAAGCCCGGCGACACCATCAAGGTTGAGCAATCGCTGATCACCGTGGAGTCAGACAAAGCTTCCATGGAAATCCCGTCTTCGCACGCTGGCGTGCTTCAAGAGCTCAAAGTCAAAGTGGGTGACAAACTCAACATTGGTGACCTGCTGGCTGTGCTGGTGGGAACAGCCACTGCGGTAGCACCTGCTGCAGCTGCAGTTGCGGCTGCTCCTGTCGCCGTGGCCTCGGCCCCGGCTGCAGCCCCATCCCCTGCGGCGGCAACTGCCGGTATGGTGGCTGCGCCCTCGCATGCCCCTGGCGGTTCCACGCTGGGCTTGCCCCACGCATCTCCTTCAGTGCGCAAGTTCGCCCGAGAACTCGGTGTGCCTTTGGACGAAGTCAAAGGCTCAGGCATCAAAGGCCGCATCACCGAGGGCGATGTGCACGCCTTCACCAAAGCTGTCATGTCGGGCGCTGCGCAAACCAAGGCCCAAGCGGCCAAAGCCCCTGCGGCCTCGGGTGGTGATGGTGCGGGTTTGGGCTTGATTCCATGGCCCAAGGTCGACTTCGCCAAGTTCGGCCCCATCGAGCGGAAAGAGATGGGCCGCATCAAGAAGATCAGCGGCGCCAACTTGCTGCGCAACGCGGTCATGATTCCGGCCGTCACCAACCATGACGACGCCGACATCACCGACCTTGAGGCCTTCCGCGTCTCTACGAACAAAGAAAATGAGAAGAGTGGCGTCAAGGTGACGATGCTGGCGTTCTTGATCAAGGCCTGTGTGGCCGCGCTCAAGAAATACCCCGAGTTCAACAGCTCGTTGGATGGCGATGCATTGGTCTACAAAAATTACTGGCACATCGGCTTTGCAGCCGACACGCCCAATGGTTTGATGGTGCCGGTGATTCGCGATTGCGATAAAAAAGGCGTGCTGCAAATCAGCCAGGAAATGGGCGAATTGGCCAAGAAAGCCCGTGAAGGCAAACTTGGTCCCGCCGAGATGACCGGCGCGACCTTCACCATCTCCAGCCTTGGCGGTATTGGTGGCAAGTACTTCACACCCATCATCAACGCGCCCGAAGTGGCCATCCTCGGTGTGTGCAAGAGCACCATGGAACCCGTTTGGGACGGCAAGCAGTTTGTGCCCCGCCTGATGCTGCCCCTGTCGCTGACATGGGACCACCGCGTCATCGACGGCGCCGCAGCGGCACGCTTCAACGCGTTCCTGGGTCAAATCCTCAGCGACTTCCGTCGTGTTCTTCTCTAAGGATTTGGTATGGCACTGATTGATATTCAAGTCCCTGACATCGGCGACTTTGACGAAGTGGCCGTGATCGAGTTGCTGGTCAAACCCGGCGACACCGTCAAAGTCGAACAATCGCTCATCACCGTCGAGTCCGACAAAGCCTCGATGGAAATTCCGTCTTCGCAAGCGGGTGTCGTCAAAGAACTGCGCGTGAAGCTGGGCGACAAGGTCAAGCAAGGCTCGGTGGTGTTGGTGCTGGAAGGCGAGGGCGCTGCCGCGGCTCCCGCTGCATCTCCTGCTCCTGCGCCAGCGGCTGCACCAGTTCCCTCTGCTGCACCTGCGGCCGCAATGCCTGCCTTTGCAGCTCCCGTAGCCTCCAGCTTCGGCGGCTCTGCAGACATCGAGTGCGACCTTGTCGTGCTTGGTGGTGGTCCCGGCGGTTACTCGGCTGCATTCCGTGCGGCTGACCTCGGCTTGAACGTGGTCATCGTTGAGCGATACGCCACCTTGGGTGGCGTTTGCCTCAACGTGGGTTGCATCCCCTCCAAAGCCTTGCTGCATGTCGCTGCCGTCATGGACGAAGTCAGCCACATGGCCGATTTGGGTGTGGACTTCGGTAAGCCCGTGGTCAACATCGACAAGCTGCGCGGCCACAAAGAAAAAGTCATTGGCAAACTCACAGGCGGCTTGGCGGCCATGGCCAAGATGCGCAAGGTCACCACTGTGCGTGGCTTGGGTCAATTCGTGGGTGCCAACCACCTCGAAGTGTCTGAGACCAGCGGCACCGCGCAAGAACAAACCGGCAGCAAAAAAGTGATTGCCTTCAAGAAGGCCATCATCGCTGCAGGCTCGCAAGCGGTGCGCTTGCCGTTCATGCAGAAGGATGGGCTAGATAAGGACCCACGCGTGGTCGACAGCACAGGCGCTTTGGAACTCAAAGAAGTGCCCAAACGCATGTTGATTTTGGGCGGCGGCATCATTGGCCTGGAAATGGGTACCGTTTACAGCACGCTGGGCGCGCGCCTCGATGTGGTGGAAATGATGGACGGCCTCATGCAAGGCGCTGACCGCGACTTGGTCAAGGTCTGGCAAAAGATGAACGCCAAGCGCTTTGACAACATCATGCTCAAGACCAAGACCGTGTCCGCACGCGCCGTGCCTGAAGGCATTGAAGTGACTTTCGAAAGCGCCGAAACCGGCGGCACAGCCCCCGCGCCGCAGGTGTACGACCTCGTGTTGCAAGCAGTCGGCCGCACGCCCAACGGCAAAAAACTCGCCGCTGAAAAAGCCGGCGTGGCGGTGACCGACCGCGGCTTCATCAACGTCGACATCCAAATGCGCACCAACGTGCCGCATATCTTTGCCATTGGCGACATCGTGGGCCAGCCCATGTTGGCGCACAAGGCAGTGCATGAAGCGCACGTGGCAGCCGAAGTGATTGCGGGCGAACTGCAAGGCAACAAAGAGTTGGCAGCGTCTGCGTTCAACGCCCGCGTGATCCCCAGCGTCGCCTACACCGACCCCGAAGTGGCATGGGTGGGTCTCACCGAAGATCAAGCCAAAGCGCAAGGCATCAAGGTCAAAAAGGGCTTGTTCCCTTGGTCGGCCTCAGGCCGCGCCATTGCCAATGGCCGCGACGAAGGCGTGACCAAACTGCTGTTTGACGATTCACCCGAGGCGCACGGCCACGGCAAGATCTTGGGCGGCGGCATGGTGGGCACCCACGCGGGCGACATGATCGGCGAGATCGCTCTGGCGATTGAAATGGGCGCTGACGCTGTGGACATCGGCAAAACCATCCACCCACACCCCACACTGGGCGAAAGCATCGGCATGGCGGCGGAGGTGGCGCACGGGAGCTGCACGGACTTGCCCCCAGCCAAGAGGTAAAACCAGAAGCAACTGAATTGGCTAAAAATTCAGCTGCTTATTTGGGTTTCGTTCCTAAGGTGACGAGTATGAAGACTGGGAATTTCACATTCCGAGTTTTC
Organism: Akkermansia muciniphila; assembly: GCA_943331105.2. Lineage (GTDB taxonomy): Bacteria > Pseudomonadota > Gammaproteobacteria > Burkholderiales > Burkholderiaceae_C > Limnohabitans_A. The sequence goes on along the minus strand of CALQKH020000001.1, from coordinate 320,385 downwards.
ATGCTCCCCACAAGTCTTTTTCCAAATCCCGCTGCAAGCTGATCCAGGCTTGGTCAAAACTGAGTTTTTTGGACAACGGGGTTCCTGGCTCCACCACTCGCCAAAACGGTGGCAAATCGGCCAGCGGGACATTTCTCGCGTTGTGTTCCTCCCATGCGTACTCGGCCACAATTCTCAAGAACAGGGAGGTCGATACGGGGCACGTGGCATCACAGGATTGTGTTTGAGCCATATTTTTACGAAATTGCTGAAGGGATACCGTTTCACCGGGTCGAATTTTTCTGAGTTCATCTGCAATTTCCTCCGGGCTGGAAATGTGCAGTTTTGAGCCGCTTTTCACGCCCGCGAAGTTTTTTTCAAGAACAACATGGTGCGGTGGCTTGGTGGCCATTTTGTCTTTCCAAGTTTTTTTAGCTCTTGGCATGGTCATTGAATGAGAAGTGATGAAGTTTTGATTTTCTTCGCTCAGTTGAGCAGTGCAAATAATGCCAGGGACACCCCTTATTTTTTGGATTTGCCCTGGCTCCGCTGCTCAATGTTTGCACCGACCCGGAAGTGGCTTTGTTCGGGCCTGCATGAAAACCAGAATCAGCGTCATGCGGCTTTTACTTTCAGGTACAGGCTCTGACGCGGTTTACAGTCACGGCCATGAATCCCGTCCCTCGTCATGTATTGCCCGTGTTGGTGCTGGCCCAATTTGCTGGCACTTCGCTGTGGTTCGCGGTCAACGCCGTCATGCCCGACTTGCAGCAAGCCTTTGGCTGGCCTGCCACCGCCGTGGGCAGCTTGACCTCTGCTTTGCAATGGGGTTTTATTCTGGGCACTTTGGTGTTTGCCTTGTTGGCTTTGGCTGACCGGTTTCGGGCAACGCGGGTGTTTTTGTGTTGTGCGATGGCGGGCGCGGCTTGCACCGTTGGGGCTTGGGCCATGGTGTCGGACTTCACTGCGCTGCTCTTTTGGCGCTTCGCCAGTGGTTTTTTCATGGCCGGTATTTACCCTGTGGGCATGAAGATCGCGTCACAGTGGTATCGGCAAGGTCTGGGTTCGGCGTTGGGTTATTTGTTGGGTGCCTTGGTGCTGGGCTCGGCCAGCGCCCATGGCCTTCGGGCTGTCGCCGATGCCTTGCCCTGGCCCAGCATCATGTTGGGTGTGGCCGCTTTGGCTGCAGCAGGGGGTTTGTTGATCCTCACATTGGGAGAGCCACCGCAAGCCCCTGTGCGCGTGAGCACCTTGCAGTGGCCAGCGATGGCCACGATGTGGACCGATGCTCGGGTACGAAGCTCTGTCCTTGGCTACTTTGGTCACATGTGGGAGCTCTACACGCTGTGGGTCTTGGTGCCACTGATTTTGAGCACGCGTTTGTCGGGCGTGGACTTGTCATGGATGGCTTTTGCGGTTTTGGGCAGCGGTGCTGTGGGCTGCGTGCTGGGCGGCTATGCGGCACAGCGCTGGGGCAGTGCTCGGATCGCCGCTTTTTTCTTGGGGGTCAGTGGGCTGTGTTGCTTGTTGGCGCCGTGGTTGCTGCATGCCACCGATGCCGTTTTTTACGCATGGCTGTTGGTGTGGGGAGTCAGCGTGGCGGGCGATTCGCCCCAGTTCTCTGCGCTGACGGCTCGAAACGCGCCACCGCAGGCTGTGGGCACTTTGCTCACGCTCACCAACTGCATCGGTTTTTCCATCAGCACCGTGAGCATTTTGTTGTTCGTCGCGCTGACCGATTGGCTGCCCTTGGGCTGGTTGCTCACAGGATTGGCGTTAGGTCCAGCGCTGGGCTTGTGGGCTTTGCGTTTGTTGGTGCGAGAGCGGGCTTGAGGTCTCGTGCCAAGGCGCAGACCTCACGCGCTTGACCACCCGCGCTTTCGTCGTCTTCTTCGCTGCACAGAGCAGCCAAGAACGCGGGATCCAGCATCTCGCCTGGCAGCAACAATTCTTCATTGGGCCAGCGCTTGACCAAATGACCGTTGGCCACACCGCCGGTATGAGTGGTTTGGTAGGCGCGGCGATGTTGCATGGTGACGCCGCTGTTGCCATTGGCGATGATGCGGCTTTCGCCCAAGGCCCAAGGCTCAAAGTAGGCATTGGCCGCTTCATCGACTTGGCGGAAATAGACCCGGGCTCCTTCGGCGTTCAGTTTTTTTCGCACGGTTCGCGTGATCAGTCCTTGCAAATGTTCGAGCGCTGAACCGTCCATTTGGTTCAATGCGTCTGTGCCCATGTCTTGCGAAACCAGTGCAGCTGAGCTTGCCAATTCAGCAGGCAAAACCTGCACCATGGCTTTGACCACATCGCGGTGTGGCGCTACGGCGGTGGCGACGCCACGGGTTTGGGGTTGGATGGGGCAGCGTATTTCGACGAAGCGTGGTTTGACAGGGCCCGTGCAGCCGTCGTGGTGGTAGTACTCGCCTTGGCTTAGACGTCCCTTGCTGGATCGGCCACGCACATCGCGGTAAGTGGGGTGTTCGGTGTGAAGGTTCAGGCAAACGACCAAGCCCGTGGCATCGACCAATTGGTAAAAGGCTTCGCGCCACTGCGGCGAGAGCAGTTGTTCATGCAGGTAATCGCAGGTCTTGGCGGATGCAGCGGGCACGTCCTCGCCCTCAATGACCAGCACAAAAGGCTTGGGGCGGCGGACCCGCCAGCGGGTATTGGCAAAAGACATGAAAGCGACTGTGGACGGTGCAATCGCAGGGTTATCAGGCGCCAAGCTTATTGACATTTTTTTGCAGAGAGAGTGTATGAATCAGGGCCCAAAGAGTGGGGCGCGTTGTTGAGATTTTAGGGCGTCAAGTAGTGCTGCAACACATGCCATCAGCCTTCGTGGATTCATAGAAAAAATGTCGGTTGAGATTAATGGCTGTCTTGTTAAAATTTTTACTTATTGAATTATTTAATATTTATTACAATATAAAAATTGATTTTTAAGAACTATTGCGATGAATATCTTTATCAGCCGCTTATCGATACGCTTCAGACTCCTGATTGGATTTGGGTTAATGGGCAGTTTGCTGTTTGCTGTTGTGATGGTGAGTTGGTGGACCTTGCACCATGTTCAATCCAGTGCAAAGCAAATCATCGATATGTATGAGCCTCAGGTTGATCGCATGACCCGAGTTGAGCTGTTGATGGTCAAAATTTCACTGGAGGCGCGGCATGCCATTTTGTCGGCCAAGGATCCCACAGAACTCCATGCTGCGATTGAACGTATTGGAAAAGATCGCAGCAGATTGGTGGATTTGATCCATGAAACGGAAGCCAATTTGTCCACCGACGTGGGTCGAGACATCATGAAAAATATCCGTGAAGCGGATGATGTGTTTTGGCGCCTGTCACTGCAGGTTGTGGGCCACGCGCAAACGGGTCAAGTAGCGGCGGCATACGCCTTATTGACCACCGACTTGGTGCCTGCCCGCAATCGTCAGTTGGATCACATTGGGGCTCAAAAAGAGTGGCAACGTCAGTTGATGAACCAAGCATTGGCCGATGCCAATCAGACCATTGACCAAGTGAAAATAGTGTTGGCAGCTGTTGTGTCCGGCATCTTGGTCCTGATCAGTTTCATGTTGATGCGATTGATCAACTCCATGATTCGGCCTCTGACGAGTTTGCTCAACACCATTGTGGAAGTTGAGCACAGCGGTGATTACACCAAGCGAGTGTCTGTGGTGGGTGAGGATGAAGTCGGGCGAACGGCTGCTGCATTCGACCGCATGATGGAAATCGTGGAGAGCCGGACCAACGAGTTGGCTCGCAACAGAGAGCAACTTGAAGAAAAAGTGGAGCAGCGCACCGCTGAATTGAGCCGTGCTGTGACGTTGGCCAAAGCTGCCAACGAGGCCAAAAGCCGCTTCTTGGCGACCATGTCCCATGAATTGCGTACACCCATGAATGGCGTGTTGGGCATGGCTCAGTTGCTGCTGTCAGGACCTGTTGATTCAAAAAAGACACAAGACCATGCACGCACCATATTGCAATCGGGCCAGTCGCTGTTGACGTTGCTCAACGATATTTTGGATTTGTCAAAAATTGAGTCAGGAACCCAGACCCTTGGAGCGGGTATGGTCAATCCAGTCGAGCTTTTGCTCAACACCCAAGCCTTGTTTGCCAACAACGCGACAGCCAAAGATCTGAAGTTGAGTGTTCAGTGGAATGGGCCACATGGCAGGCGTTATCGAGGGGATGCCAATCGATTGAAACAGATGTTGTCCAATTTGACGAACAACGCCATCAAATTTACTGCGGTGGGGGAAGTGCGCATTGAGGCGACCGAGTTGAGTCAAGTGGACGGGTCTGCTTGTGTTGAGTGGGCTGTACAGGACTCAGGCATGGGAATTCCTGCACCAAAAATGCCCTTGTTGTTCCAGCCTTTTAGCCAAGTCGATGACTCGACAACGCGTCAATTTGGAGGCACTGGCTTGGGCTTGTCCATCGTCAAAAGTCTGACGCAACTGATGGGAGGAGAAGTCGGGGTTGAAAGCAAAGAAGGCGAGGGCGCGAGGTTTTGGATTCGTCTGCGTTTGGATGTCATGACCGATGCGGTGGATCTGTCAGAAGTCGATACTTGTCATCGGACCGGCCTGATGCCCCAAGATTCATCTCAACAAATGTCAGGCCGAGTGTTGGTGGTGGAGGACAACCGAGTCAATCAGCAGGTGATTTGTGCGATGCTGAACCAACTGGGTTTTGAGGCAATTGCCGTTGACAATGGGCAGCTGGCTGTAAAACGGGTGATGCTGGAAGCCGATGCGATCTCGGCCATTTTGATGGATGTGCAAATGCCTGTGCTGGATGGTTATGAAGCGACTCGTCAGATACGAGATTGGGAACGCTTTCAAGGGCGCACAGCATTGCCCATCATTGCGGTGACTGCCGACGCGTTCATTGAAGACCAAGCGCGCTGTCGGCAAGCTGGCATGGACCATTTCTTACCCAAGCCCATCAAACTGAGTGCCTTGTCCGAGGTGCTTTATGCTTTTCAAACCGTCCAGACAGACCGCTTAAGTCTTTCTTGAGGATCAAGCTTTTTGACCACCCACTTGAGATTGGACATACAGAGCCACATCGCTCAGTGTCTTGTCCAGGCTCAATTTGAGCTTGTCAAAATCAGCGTTGCGTTCACGGCTGGCTTCATGCATGTACAACGGTCTGCGGATTTCAATCTGTAGGCTGTGCCGTCTTTGTGCAGGTTGACCGATTTGCTCTAGCAGGGCGACGCCTTTGTAAGGGTCATTTCGAGCAACGGAGTAGCCACACGAACGAAGGCTTTCTTCAACCAAACTCACGAATGCGGGTTCACAGGTGGTGCCGTCCCGATCACCGAGAACAAAATCTGCCAAAGGTTTGTCGGTTTTGATGCCCAGCCTTTCATAAGCATTTTGCGGCATGGAGTGCAAATTCAAATGCCAGACGCTGCCAAATGCGTCGTAGGACGAACGTATTTCCTCATCCAGCGCAGATCGGTAGGGTTGCCAGTAGTGGTCAATTCTTTGTTGAATTTCTTGCACCGTCAGTTGCCGGTCGTAAATCATGTTGTGGGCATCGACTTTGCTGAAAATCAGGCCATAACCCAATTTCGATTTGGGGCCAGGTGCCAAAGGCACCGGCCAAGTCCCAGCGATCAGCGATGGGTCCAGATCTTCTAGCGCACGGTTAGGGTCGATGTAACAACGTGGGAACAAGGCGGACACCAATGTGCCGCCAACGGCGGGCACACCGGCCCACAAAGCGTCGATGTCGGTGTCTTCTGTTTGGCGGAGCTGCGCGAAGGGCAGTGCAGACCTGAAATCTGATGGGTAGTTGGTTCCGCTGTGTGGCGAGTCGCACACCAAGGGCAAACGCCGTTTGTTTTCAGGGCGGCTCAACACATAACTTGACTCAGCCATGTCGCGTTCTCTCAGTCGATTTGAATGTTGGCAGACTTTGCAATGCGCTGGTAACGCGCCAAAGCCCGCTTGATTTGCTCGCCAAATTGTTCGGGGGTGTTGGCCATAGAGATACCGTCAATCGTTTCAGCGCGTGCCTTGAATGCAGGGTCTTGCATGGCTTGGTGTGCGGCCTCATTGAGCTTGAGTACAACAGCCCGTGGTGTTTTGGCGGGCGCCAGCAATCCAAACCATCCGCCTTCATCCAAATCTGGATAACCAGATTCTTTGTAGGTAGGCAGATCGGGCAACAGTTTGCTGCGCTGAGGTGACAACAAGGCCAGCGGACGTAAACGTCCTGCCTGGATATGCGGCAGGGTGGAAGGCAGGTTGTCGGTCAGTGCGTCGATTTGGCCAGCCAAAGCGTCGTTCAGCGCAGGTCCTCCCCCTTTGTAGGGCACATGCAAGAGTTTGATGCCTGCCAATTGCAAAAGGTTTTCGACGTTGGCATGGCCCAAGGAGCCGTTGCCTGGCGATCCATAGGAGTATTTTCCCGGCGAGGCCTTGGCCAAGGCCACAAACTCTTGCAAGTTTTTGACGGGCAGTTTGGGGTGAACGGTCAGGACACTGGGCACTGACATGACGTTGGTGATGGGTTCAAAATCTTTGGCGGCGTCATAGGGGATTTTTTTGTACACCGCTGGGCTGGCGCCATGCGTGCTGACGGTTCCCATCAACAGCGTGTAACCGTCTGGGCTTGCTTTTGCCACTGCATCAGCACCCAAAACGCCGCCCACACCCGCGCGGTTTTCCACCACAACGCTTTGACCCAAGATCGGGCTCATGCGTTCAGCCAGCAGCCTCGCAACCATGTCGGTTGATCCGCCAGGCGCGAAAGGAACGATCAATTTAATGGGTTTTTGAGGGAAAGCCTGTGCCTGCACCACCGCTGAGAGGGCCTGCAAACACACCAAAGCCAAAATAGAAAGTAATTTGACACGCATCACCAGCCTCCTTGAAAAACACCATTTTGAAAGGCAGTTTGATGATTGGCGAGCGACATTCGGGCTGTCAATAGTGACTAAAATTCACTATGCGCATTGCTTCGCCCTCACTGTCAGAGTTACACGCCTTTGTTGCGGCAGCGAGGCTGGGCACTTTTCTAAAGGCAGCCGAAATTTTGTGCGTCACACCGGGCGCCGTCAGCCGCGCCATCTCCAGAGTTGAGGCCGATCTGGGGTGTCAACTGTTCACCCGAAATGTCCGAGGATGTGAACTCACTGACCACGGGCGTGATTACTTGAGCTTGGTGGCACCCGCCTTGGATGCGCTGGAGTCTGCAGCAGCCAAAGCCAAAGTCAGGTCTGCCAACCTTGTGCTTCGTTTGTCGGTCACGCCCACCTTGGCCAGCCACTGGTTGATTCGACGCCTTCCGGAGTTTCAACGTGAACACCCTGAAATCAGTTTGGAGTTTGTGCCCTACCGTGCGGGTGATTACCCGCTTTTGGCCTCTCAGGGGGCGAGCTTGTGCGGTGGCAATGGGCACTGGCCTGTCGGTTTAGAAGCCACTTATGTGGTGGGTCGTCAAATTGTTCCTGTTTGTCGTCCGGTCGATTTGACAGGCCCTAAGCCCCTGCAGAAACCAGCTGATTTGTTGAAATGGCCCTTGTTGTTTCATGCACATCACCCGCACACATGGCATCACTGGTTCGAAACGATCGCTTGTCTTTCAAATGAGGCCATTGATCATCGCGACATTCAAGCTGCTGCCAGTTTTGACCAAGTTAGCCAGTTGCTGGAGGCGGCCGTCAGTGGTTTGGGTGTTGCAATGGTGCAGCGGTGCCTGATTGAGGATTACTTGGAGGCCGGGAAGTTGGTCATTCCCTTTACGGAAGTGGTGCACAACGACCGGGGTTATTTCTTTTGCTATCCCGAATCATTGAGGAGAACGCCGGCGGTCGAGGCGTTTTGCACTTGGCTGGTCAGGCACGGTGAAATCAGCGATGAGACCTGCAGGGGTCATGACCTTCAGTCCCATTATTCGGTGGGTGCCTCAAGCCGGTAACCCAGACCGCGCATGGTTTGAATCAAGGGCACCGGGCGACCCTCATCGAGTTTGCTTCGCAAGCGCCGAATGTAGACATCCACCACATTCGTCAGCGGGTCCTCGTTCAAACCCCAAACACTGGACAAAATCCGTTCGCGACTGAACATGCGGCCAGGCGCAGTCATCAGCAGTTCCAGCAGGGCCAACTCACGCGCCGTCAGGTTCAGGGCCTCCCCAGAGCGACTGGCCCGCATCGATTCGCGGTCAAGCACGATGTCGGCCACTTGCAGCTGGGCAGGACGGGTGCTTTGCAGGCCGGATCCTCGCCGCGCTAAGGCCTCCAACCGGGCCAGTAATTCTTCAAACTCAAAGGGCTTGCACATGTAATCGTCGGCCCCCATGCGAAGACCTGCCACTCTTTCTTCCAAGGTGTTCAAGGCTGTGAGCATGAGCAAAGGAAACGTGATGCCTTTTGCACGCAGAGTTTGGCAGATTTCCATGCCGTTCATGCCGGGGAGCATCAAATCCAAAATGACCACGGTGACAGCGTTTTCGGTTTTGTTTTGCCGGGCTGTCTCCAGTACCAAGGCCAGCCCTTCTGGACCTGTTGCAGCTCGTTGCACCTGCAGCCCTTCGGCCCTCAAACCGCGTTGTAAAAAGTCGGCAATTCGAGTGTCATCTTCGATCAGGATGATGTTCATGTTTGAGCTTTTTGAGGGGTTTCTAAGACGGGGCGGGTCAACAATGGCAAGTTCAAAACCACGCAAGTTCCCGTGTTTCGAATTTCATCGGCAGGGCTTTGCAGCGTTAAATTGCCGCCGTGAGCCAAGACCAAGGCCTTGGCAATGGGCAGACCCAAACCACTGCCTGCTGCTCGGTGCAAGCGTGCCAGGCTACCCCGAAAATGGCGGTCAAAAACTTGGTGCAGCTCCTCAGCAGGGATGCCAATACCTTGGTCGATGACCTGCAGCATCAACATGGGTGGAAAATCGGTGCTGCGTTCCCAGCGGACTGTGACCGTGCCATTGCTGTGCGAATAGCGCACGGCGTTGTCCAGCAAAAGCAGTAACAGTTGACTCAGGCGTTGCCCATCCCCCATCACCTTGACCGTGCCTTTGGGCATAACAGGGCAATCGATGTGGATACTCCTTTCGCCCGCCAGGGCGCTGGCCTGAGACAAGGCATCGGCCAAGGGTTCGGACAGGTCGACTGTTTGGTGCACGATGCTCAGCGTCTCCATGTCGCTGCGAGCCATCGCGAGCAAGTCGTCAATCACCGATCCCAGTTGGCGCGAAATCGCCACAATGCGTTGCAACGCTTCGCGGTACTCGGGGCTGGGTCTTTCACCACCGCGCAGGGTGATTTCGGCTTCACCTCGAATGGCGGTGGTTGGGGTGCGCAACTCGTGGCTGATATCGGCCAGCAGTTGTCTGCGCCTTGTGTCGGTTTGCTGCAAAGACTTGTTCGCCTCATGCAAGGCGCTGGTGCGTTCGCGCACTTCAGACTCCAGCCGATGACGCTGTTCGGTTTCTTGCTGGCTGTGCATCTCTAAGGCTGCAGCCATGGCGTTCATGCTGCGTGCCACGTCCGAAAACTCATCCTGACCATTCAGCGGAATGCGGTGCTGCAATCGCCCTTGTCGGAGTTTGTGCGCACCTCGGGCCAATTCGTCGATGGGGCGTCGCAGGGCTCGCGCAAAATAGACCGTAGCGCCCAATGCCAACAAGGCCAGTGACAAGGCCATGCCCACCCATAACCAACGGATACGCGCCAGTGTGGCATCTGCGGCTTGGCGCTCTCGCAGCATGGCGGCACGTTCACGAACAATGCTTTGACCAATCAACTCGCGCAAATCACGCCCCTCCGACTTTTCGAAAACCTCGCTCAAGGTGTCCCACCCCAAACGGGCCGGAATATCGGCTGGCAGGGTTTTAACTTGTCCAACGGCGTCTCCGAGTGTTTTGACGTTTTGCCCTAAAACATGCAAAGCCTCTTGTCTGGCTGTTTGCTCCTCGCCATCGCTGCGGTCCATGCCCAAGCTGGACGCTGTTCGGGCCAGGTTCGCCAAATCGGCCAAGGTTTGGTGCATCTCGTTGAGCAAGGCCTCGCGGGCTGCCGGGTTGCCTCCGGCCCCAATTTTGTGTTGAGTCACCCATGCACGCAGGTGCTGCTTGGTGGCCGACAGTTGCACAAACCCTTGGTGAATATCGCTGGCAATGCGCCCGCGAACGACTTGACGTTCTGCTTCACGCAGCGCAAAAACTGCCCCAACACCCTGCAACACAATGCAGGCGGCCAAAAAGAGTAAGACCCAACTGAGTTGTTTTCTGAACATTTTCCTATTGTCGCTGTCCGCATCCTGTGCTGATGGTTGTCATCTCTTGTTAATGCCACTCCCAATAAAGAGTCATTAAATATTCAAAAAAAAGACCATCAAAGTCTTTTTTAATGCGAAAGGACACCTGACGACTTGCCGGATGTCTAAAACTTTTTTTATCTCAATGATTGGGAACGCAGCCATGAAATCTAAGCATTTGATCGCCACTTCAATGGCTCTTATGGGTTTGTCCAGTGCCTTATCGGCATCCGTGGTCGTTAACCAAGGCATCACCGAAGCCGAAGTGCGTGGTGCTCAGACCGCTTGGTGCAAAGCCTTGGTCGACATCAGTCAAACAGGCGCGACCAAAGGCCAGGCAGCCGCCAAAGCTTTGGCCGAGCAAGTGATTGACTCGGCTTACGGTTACCAAATGGGCGCCGTATTATTTAAGCCCACACTGACCGTGGTGCCCCAAACCTTCCGCACCACGCGGGCTGGCGCCTTGGCATACTTTGTTGGCGGCGACAGCAATTTCCCAAAAGACAAGGGTTTTGCGCTCAATGGTTGGACCGCTTGTGAATCGAAAAATGCTGCCATTTTCATTGCGGGCAGTTCCGCCAGCAGCATGGGCAATGTGATGATCACCGACAAAGCGGGCAAGGTCACCACCGTTGACAAGACTTGGACTTACGTCAAAGATTCCGCCGGCAGGCTGCGCATCGTGGTACACCACTCTTCATTGCCATTTGGTGGCTAAAGCAACTGAGAGGAGATGCGAACAGCCTCACCCGACCGGGCAAGGGCTGTCGCTTCACATGCCCAATGCATGCCAAACGCGAATGGCTGCATAGGCGTCGTTGGCGGCGTAGACCAGTTGCGCCTCGCTCAGGCGGGTGTTGGCCCAATTGCTGGTGGCCGCTTTTTTGGATTTGATGAAGCGCTGGTTGAACAGCACCGCCACCGCACCTTTTACGCCCATGTCTTTGCGGTAACCGCGCTCCCTAAAGATGGTGTTGAGCTCCAAGATGCCCTGCGGGTCGATGCCCAGTTTGTCCACGATGCGTTTACGGTCGTCGCCCAAGCCGAATCCGGCTTTGGCAATGCCGCCTCGGGCCAATAAGTCGGCCGCCACGGCGCGGCATTCGGGCTCGTGCAGTTGAAACACCCATGCCCGTTCGGCCGTGGCCAGCTGCAAAATGTGCGGCCCGTCAGACTGCTCGCCCACCCGAAAGGTGGGTTTGGACTCGGTGTCAAAACCCCAAGCTTTGGCCACGATTAACTGGTCATGCGCTTGGTGTGCCTCGCTGCCCGTGCTCACCAAGCTGATGCGGTCCAGCCCCAGGCGCTCGAATTCTGGCAACAGGGCGATCGCTTCTTTGTCGGGCGTGGGTTTGTGGGCTTGCATTTTGGGCTCAGTCTTTCAAGGCCTTTTTGGCTTTTTTGCCGCCTTCTTTGCGCACAGCGCGCTCGGCATCGGCTTTTTTGCCTTCTGCCAGCCAAACGGAAAACTCTTGGGGGGTCTCTAGCGTCAAACGGCCTAACGCGGCAGATCTGAAATCGTAGATCACGATTTCGGCGGCTTTGGTGGTGTTGACCCGACCGCCGCTTTGAATCGCACCGCGGTATCGGGCAATGGCTTCGAGCAAGGTTTCGTCGGTGTGGCTGGCCACGTTTTGCACTTTGTAGCGCTCGGTGATGGCCTGCGGGTAATGCGGAATCAGGTAGTTCAACAACTCCAGCGCCACCACCTCTTCGTCAAACGCGTTGACACCAATCGCGCCGCTGGCGGCCAGGTTGTAGCCACTTTGCTCGACGATGATGCGCGGCCAAAGCACGCCGGGCGTGTCGTACAAATAAAAATCATCGGCCAAGGTGATGCGCTGCTCCAGTTTGGTCACGCCTGCTTCGTCACCGGTCTTGGCAGCGCGTTTGCCTTTGAGGGTGTTGATCAGAGTCGATTTGCCCACGTTGGGAATGCCGCAGATCAGCACCCGCATGGGCTTGACCATACCGCCCCGGTTGGGGGCCAACTGGCGGCTGGCGTCGATCAAGGCTTTGGCGGGAGACACCACGCTGGTGTCCATGCCCAAAGCGCTCACGCCGGGCAGGGCGTTGTAGTGGGTCAGCCATGCCGCGGTTTGTACCGGGTCGGCCAAGTCTTGCTTGCTCAGGATTTTCAGGGCGGGTTTGCCTTCGATCAGATCGGCCAGCATGGGGTTGGCGCTCGAGCCCGGCAGGCGGGCGTCGAGCATCTCAATGACGACGTCAATGTCTTTGATGCGCTCCCCAATCGCCTTGCGCGTGAGGTGCATGTGTCCGGGAAACCATTGAATCGCCATAAATGAAGCCGCTGCTGACAAAAGTGCAAAGTGGTGATTGTGGGGCAGTTCGTCCTCTGGCCGATTTGAAACCTGCCATCAGTTTTTTAGACTGCGCGGTACCTCGTCGGCCAAAAAGTCAAATACCGCCCGAATCAGCGCACTGGTACGCAACTCGCGATGCACCGTGAGCCAAACGGGCAAGACTGGCAGCTCGATCATGGGCAGGATGGCCTGGACTGTCGGGTCTGAGTCAATCAGGTGCTCGCTCACAAAACCCACGCCCAACCCGGCTTGGACGGCTGCCCAACGGGCGATCAGGTCATCGGTGCGCAGACCGTAGCGCAAGCCGCTGGGCGGAAAACCCAGTGCCGCGAAGCCGTCCTCGATCTCGGTGTTGTGGTCGCCCGTGATGAGGTCGTGCGCCAGCAGATCTGCGGGTTGCAGCGGCGTACCTTTGCGCTGCAAATAGCCTTGGCTGGCACAGGCTCGCAACGCCACTTGGCCAATGTGCTGGGCCACCAGGCTGCCCTGTTCGGGCCTGACCATACGCAGCGCCATGTCGGCCTCGCGCATGAGCAGGTTGCTCACCGAGTTGCTGACCAGCAAATCCACCACCACATCTGGCAGCGCCTGGCGCATGCGGGCCAGGATGGGCGGCATCAAAAAGCAGGCCACGGGCTGGCTGGCCGACAGCCGCACCCGGCCTTGCACCGTTTGCCCAGAGCCCGAAGCCATCCGCGAAAACCGCGCTGCGCCGTCTTGCATGGTGTGGGCCGCCTCGGCCAGCGCCAATGCCTGCGCGGTGGGCTGCAGGCCACGCCCAGTGCGCTCGAACAGCACGAGTTTGAGTTGGTCTTCCAGCTCGGCGATGTGCCGTCCCAGCGTAGGCTGGCTCACCCCGGTAGCGCGGGCCGCGCCCATCAGGCTGCCGTGTTCGAGGGCGGCCAAAAAAGAGGGGATGAGCGCCCAGTTGAAATGTGATGTATTCATGAATGAATGGCTGGTATTTGGTTGCATGCAATTGTGTAATGTCTCTGAGGTTCAGACAATCGAATTTGGTTCTTTTGAATGATTTTTTTAATCCGGAGGAGTACCCCATGAACAGACGACACATGTTGCGAATCGCAGGCGGCGGACTCATCGCCGCTGCCACCGTGTCCAGCTTGACCGCGTGCGACAGCAGCATGCCGCCCGAGGCCATTGCAGCCTGGAACCCGCCAGCCGATAGCCTGGACATCCGCCGCTGGGCGCTCTCGCACGCCTTGCTGGCGCCCAACGCGCACAACCTGCAGTCGTGGCTGGTGGACTTGGACACGCAGGACACCATCGTGCTGCGCATGGACATGACGCGTTTGCTGCCCGAGACCGATCCGCTGTCGCGCCAGTTGGTGATCAGCCAGGGCACCTTCATCGAGGTGCTGGACTTGGCGGCACGCCAGCGCGGTTACCGCACCGAGGTGGCGATGTTTCCTGAAGGGGAATACAGCGCCCAAGCGCCCGATACCCGGCCCACCGCCTGCATTCGGCTGGTGCGCGACGCGCAGGTGCAGCCCGACCCGCTGTTTGCGCAAGTTTTCAAGCGCCACACGCACAAGGGCGTGTACGAAACGCGCACGCCCGATGCTGCTGCCTTGCAGGCCGTGCAGGATAGCGTCAAGGGTTTGCCTGTCAGTTTAGGCATCGTCACCCGGTCGCAAGAGGCGGCCATGGCTCGCCACGCGCAGATCGCCATGGACGCTTGGCGCACCGAGCTGGTCACGCCGCGCACCTTGCTGGAGTCCTACCATGTGCTGCGCATCGGCCCCCAGGAGATTGCCCAGCACCGCGATGGCATTTCGCTGAATACGCCCATGCTGCGAGTGATCAACGCCCTGGGTTTGTTTGACCGCACCCAAGCACCGGCTCCGGACAGCTCGGAAATCAAGGGCCAGCTGGAGCGCTTCAATGTCGCCATTGCCAGCACTCCCGCGTATTTTTGGCTGAGCACCGAGCGCAACGACCGCAGCTCGCAGCTGCTGGTCGGTCGCACTTATGTGCGGGCCCAATTGGCGGCTACGGCGCAGGGCTTGTCCATGCACCCGTTGTCGCAGGCTTTGCAGGAATACTCCGAGCAAAAGCCGCACTACCAAGCGGTGCACCAGTTGCTGGGCGCTGCCGAACGTGGACACACGGTGCAAATGTGGACGCGCCTGGGCCACGCCCCCGCCATCGGGCCTTCGCCTCGTCGGGGGCTGCAGGCGCATCTCCGCCAGGGCGTTCTGCCTTCGTAGGTCAGACCTGCAGCGGTGAACCGGGTGTTCACCCCGCCCATCGGCATTGCACAATCTCCCATGATCAAAAAACGCCAAACTAGGCGTGCAAGGGGAGTCCATGAACACATTCAGCCAGGCGCAGCCGTCGCACACCCGCGACTTCGCCGAGCAACACACGTGCACCATCCTGGTCCGTCTGGCCGGGCCGGGTGCAGCCCCCCGCACCGATCAGGTGGATGCGGTTCACGCGGTGCTGCAACCGGCGTCGCGCGTGCTGGTGGTTCAGGCCACGGGCTGGGGCAAGTCGGCGGTGTATTGGACGGCCACGCACGCGATCCGCAGCACAGGCGCTGGTCCCACCTTGGTGGTGTCGCCGCTTTTGGCGCTGATGCGCGACCAAGTCAGCGCCGCCGAGCGGGCTGGCTTGAAGGCGGCCACCGTGAACTCCACCAACATCGACGACTGGGACGAGGTCTTTCAGCGGCTCGATGCGGACGATATCGATGTGCTGCTGGTTTCACCCGAGCGGCTGGGCAACCCACGATTTGCGGCGCGGCTGGACGTTTTGCTGGCCCGGGTGGGCCTGATCGTGATCGACGAGGCACATTGCATCAGCGATTGGGGTTTTGATTTCAGGCCCGATTACCAGCGGCTGGCGCGGGCGCTTTTGTCGACACCCACGGCCAGCGTGCTGGCCACCACGGCCACGGCCAACGAGCGGGTAACGCACGACATTGGTCAGCAGTTGGGCGCGGGCACCGTGACCTTTCGGGGCACTTTGGCCCGCACCTCGCTCACGCTGTCGGTGGTGCCGGGTTTGACGCCCTTGCAGCGCTACGCCTGGATTGCCGATGCGCTGGAGCAGCTGCCCGGCTCGGGCATTGTGTATGTGCTGACGGTGGCCGAGGCCGAGCGCCTCACGGCCTTTTTGCGCGGCTGCGGCCATGCGGTTGAAGCCTACAGTGGGCAGACCGATGCCGACACTCGACTGAAGGTCGAAGAACTATTGCGCCATAACCAGGTCAAGGCGGTGGTGGCCACATCAGCGCTGGGCATGGGTTACGACAAGCCGGACCTTGGTTTTTGTGTGCATGTGGGCTCGCCCTCGACCCCGGTGGCCTATTACCAACAGGTGGGGCGGGCGGGCAGGGCAGTGGCGCATGCCGAAGGGGTGTTGTTGCCGTCTGATGCCGACGAACGCATTTGGGATTACTTTGCCACCGCGTCAATCCCTGACGCGTCAACGGCCGCCAAGGTGTTGCAAAGCCTGGGCAAGGATGGGCGCAGTTTGCTGGAGATCGAAGCCGACACGGGCGTGCGCCGGGGGCGGCTGGAAGCGCTGCTCAAAATTTTGGCGGTGGAGGGCGTGGTGGACAAAGACGGCCCGACTTGGCGCGCGACAGGCGTGCCGTATGAGCACGACACTGGCAAATGGACCGCGCTGGCCCAGGTTCGCCAGCAAGAGGCCGACATCATGCGCCAGTACGCGCATGGTCAGGGTTGCTTGATGGCGTATTTGCAGACCGCGCTGGACGATCCTTCGCCCGCGCCCTGCGGTCGCTGCTCGGTATGCACCGGACATTTGCCGTTTCCCGGCCATGCGCCTTCATCCGAGAAACTGATCGCTGCCCGTAACTTTTTGCGTGGCATGGACGTGGACATCGAGCCGCGCAAACGTTGGCCAAGCGGGGTGGGGCGCAAGGGCGCGATTCGCGGCTTTGAGGTGGGCCGCGCCGTGGCCTATGCTGACGACCCGGGCTGGGTGACCGAGCTGCAGGCGCTGCGCAGCGCTGCGCCCGGGGATGTGCCTGCCGAGATCTTGACTGGGGCCGTCGCCTTGCTCGGGCGCTGGGCTAAAAATTGGCCCACCCGCCCGGTGTGTGTGGTGCCCCTGCCTGCGCCCGACATGGCTTCGAACAGGCGCGTGGCCGAGTACATCGCCCAAAAGGGGCGACTGCCTTTGCACGATGTGTTCATTTGGATGGGCGGGCATGCGCCGGATGACGCAGCATCGACTCCCGTGGTGGCGCATCTGGAGTCGGCCATTGGCCTGGCACCCGATGCCGCCATGCCTGTCGGCGCGGTGCTTTTGGTGGCCACTGATGTGCGCACCCGATGGACAGCCACGGTGGCGGCAGCGCTCTTGCGCGAGCAAGGGGCCAGCCAGGTGCTGCTGTTGGCCTTGCACCTGCGGCCTTGAGGCATGATCGGCGCTTGATTTGAAGAAAATGATGAACGACAACTCCCCGGTGAACGACAAAACCCCAGACATGCAAGAAATGCAAGACCGGCCCTTGCTTCAGGAGCCCCGCCTTTGGCAAAACGAGCAATGGACCGCTCAGGTCATCAAAAATGACGATGATGACGGTTGGGCTGTGGCCATGTACAAGGCCGGCGAGAGCGAACCTGCGCTGGTGGGGCCGTGGACCATGGGGCGCGACAAAAAGAACCCCAAGCCGCTCGATGGCTCTGCATTCATCACTTTGGTCAAAACCGCCAGCGAGTTTGTACGCCGAAGCGAGCAGCAGTTGCACGCACAGCTCAACCAAAGCGTGACCGTCAACGGACAAGACAGCCGCATCACGGTGCTGTTGCGCATCGTGCCCGACGAGGACAACCCCTATGCCATGTTGAGTGCGCAGGAAGAGGGCGGCGCCGCCTTGGCCGAAGTCAAGGTGGCGGCAGGGTTCAAGTTCAATCGACAAACTGCCCAGGCTTGGGTGGATGCAGACTTTGTGAAACCATGACCAACGCAAAAGCTTTTTCACCCTCTACCGGCCCTTTGGCGGGCCTCAAGGTCCTGGAACTGGGCCAGTTGATTGCTGGTCCTTTTGCGGCCAAAACCTTGGCCGACTTTGGGGCCGATGTGGTCAAGATCGAGCCGCCCGGCGCGGGCGACCCTTTGCGGCAATGGCGCTTGATGAAAGACGGCACTTCGGTGTGGTGGCAGGTGCAGTCGCGCAACAAGCAGTCTTTGGCGCTGGACCTCAAGCAGCCCGCCGCGCAAGACATCGTGCGCCAGTTGGCTGCTGAAAGCGATGTGCTGATTGAAAACTTCCGCCCCGGAGCCATGGAAAACTGGGGTTTGGGTCCCGAAGATTTGATGGCTTTGAATCCGCGTTTGATCGTGCTTCGCGTGAGCGGTTATGGCCAGACTGGCCCTTACCGCGACCGTCCCGGCTTTGGGGTGGTGGGCGAGGCCATGGGCGGCATCCGTCACCTGACAGCAGAGCCAGGCCGTGTGCCTGTGCGCGTGGGGATCAGCCTTGGCGATACGCTGGCGGCTTTGCATGGGGTGATTGGCATTTTGATGGCCATACATGAGCGCCAGAACTCGGGCAGGGGACAGGTGATCGACGTGGCTTTGTATGAGGCGATGTTCAACTGCATGGAAAGCTTGTTGCCCGAGTACAGCGCCTTTGGCGCTGTGCGTGGGCCTGCTGGCAGCGCATTGCCGGGCATTGCACCGAGCAACGCCTACCTGTGCAAGGACGGCGGCTACGCCCTGATTGCGGGCAACGGCGACAGCATCTTTAAACGGTTGATGGCCGAAATTGGCCGAGACGACCTGGCACAAGACCCCGCCCTGAAAGACAACACCGGGCGTGTGGCCCGAGTGGCCGAAATCGATGGGGTGATTGGTGATTGGACGGCGCAGCACACGGTGGACGAGGTATTGGCTGCGCTGGACCGCGCCAGTGTGCCAGCTGGTCGCATCTACACCGTTGCCGATATCGCGCAAGACCCGCATTACCAAGCGCGTGACATGCTGCAAACCGTGCGCATGGAAGACGGCAGCGATTTGATGGTGCCGGGCATCGTGCCCAAGTTGTCACGCACACCCGGCGGTCACCGTCGCAACGCGCCCCGAGTTGGTCAAGACAGCGATACGGTGCTGGCGGGCATGGGCCTGAGCTCAGAGCAGATCAAAGCCCTGCGTGATCAAGGCATTGTGGCTTGAGGGCTAAACGTCAGACAGGTCACCCGGGTGTTGGCCCGGGAGCCTGCTGGTTTGGCCAGATCACTCGGCCTTGGCGCCCGAGTCTTTCACCACCTTGGCCCACTTGGTGATTTCAGTGGCTTGGTAACGCGCCAGTTCATCGGGACTGGACAGCACGGCATCTAATCCCAAAGTTTTCAGCCGTTCTTGCACGTCCGGGAGCTTGAACACCCGCAAAACTTCGGCGTTCAGTCGGTCAATGACAGGGCGAGGTACGTTGGCGGGAGCGAACATGGCAAACCATGTGGTGGCCTCAAAACCAGGCACCGATTCGGCCACGGTAGGCACATCGGGCGCAGCGGGTGAACGCCTGGCCGTGGTTTGGGCCAAGGCGCGAATTTTGCCCTCTTTGGCCATGGGCAAGGCCGACGGCATGTTGTCAAACATCACCTGGATGCTACCGCCGATCAGGTCGGGGATGGCGAATTGACGACCTTTGTAGGGCACGTGCGTCATGGTGGTGCCCGTGAGTGACTTGAACAACTCACCGGAGACGTGCACCGAGGTGCCAATGCCAGGAGACCCAAACGACAACTTGTTGGGGTTGGCCTTCATGTAAGCGATGAGCTCGGGCACGTTTTTGACGGGCAAGGCATTGTTGACCACCAGCAAATTGGGAGCCGATGCGATCAACGAGATGGGGCTGAAATCCTTGACCATGTCATAGGGCATTTTTTCGTAAAGCGCGCCATTGATCGAATGCGTGCCTACGGTGCCCATGACGATGGTGTGTCCGTCACCGGGTGACTTGGCCACATTGTCAGCCCCGATGTTGCCGCCTGCGCCTGGCCGGTTGTCGACCACCACCGGAAACCCCAATTGGGCTTTTTCACTGAACAGACGGGCCAAAATGTCGGGCGCTCCCCCCGAAGGAAAGGTGACCACCAAGCGCAAAGGCTTGTTGGGAAAAGCTTGGGCCGCTGCGCCTGTGGCGCTCAATGCACCCAGGCTCAGCGCCAAAAGGCCAAGGCTGCGCCTCAGGGGCGATGCCAAACGTTTCGGCGCAGTGGTTTGATCGATGGATCCAGATTGAAGGTGGGTTGTCATGACAGTCTCCTTGTGGTTTTGGATTCACTTTAGGGTTCTGTGCCAGGCTGTGGCATGGTGAAAACCCTGCACAACACGGGCGTTCTGTCGTCTGAGCGACGTCAACACCCCCCACCACAAGATTCATGGCAAAGCCCCCTTGATGGAGTGCGAGCCCACAATCTCGCGTTAACCTATGACCATGACGACAACTACCAGCTCTTCAACAACGCGGCCTTTGCAGGCCTGGCAAGTGATGCTTGGCGGGATTTGCGGATTGGTTTTGACCATTGGTCTGGCCCGTTTTGCCTATACGCCCTTGTTGCCTGCTCTGCAAACACAAACCGGTTTGAACGATGCCGCTGCCGGTGGGCTGGCGGCCATCAATTACGCGGGTTACATCGTTGGGGCCTTGGTCACGGCTTGGATGGACGATGTGCGTTGGCGTCACCGTTTTTACAGTGCAGGTTTATGGATGGCTTTACTGACGACAGCGGCCATGGCGATGTCAACCTGGTTGCCAGCCTGGGGCCTGTGGCGTTTTCTGGGTGGTTTGTGTGGGGCTACCGGCATGTTGTTGGGCTCTGGCTTGGTATTGGGTTGGTTGATGCGGCAAGGCAGAAGGCCTGAGTTGGGCGTTTTGTTCATTGGCCTCGGACTGGGCATTGTGGTTTCGGCGTTGGGTGCTTGGGTCTTGTCGGGCATCTGGTCCCTTTGGTCTGACCAGTGGCTGGCTTTTGCTGCTTTGGGATTGTTGTTTTTTGTGCCCGCTTGGCTTTGGCGGCCACCCGTGCCCCCCGCACCAACGCCTCAAGTTTTGGCGCAAGCGCAGCCGTTGGTTTCAAAACGATGGATGAGGACCATGGCCTTGAGTTATTTCGCGGCCGGTTGGGGGTTTGTCATCAGTGCCACGTTCACGGTGGCCATTGTTGAGCGTGAACCGGCTTTGGCCGGGCAGGGCGCTTTTGTTTGGGCTTTGGTGGGTTTGGCCGCAATGCCCGCTGTGTTTTTGTGGGACCGAGTGGCGCGCCGGTGGGGTGACATACCGGCTTTGCTGCTGGCGTTTGGGCTGCAAACGGTGTCCATTGTGCTGCCGGCTTTATCAGGTTCCTTGACTGCGGCGCTGGCCGGTGCCATTGGTTATGGGGCTACTTTCATCGGTATCGTGAGTTTGACATTGGCCTTGGTAGGGCGGCGTGCACCCCAAAACCCGGGCAAGGCCATGGCGCGTTTGACCTTGAGTTACGGTGCTGCACAAATGATTGCGCCAGTGGTGGCTGGGGCCATGGCCCAAGCCACGGGCAGCTTCAAAGGCGCTTTGTGGTTGACGGCTGCGGTGATGATGGCGGGCATGGCCCTGTTGACCACGTTGCCCAAAGACAGTTGATCAAGCGCCCAAGCTTTGCAGTTGTACCAAGCCCTTGGGCGTTTGCAGGGTGGCCACCAAATTGGCGGGTCCCGTCAAGACCTCCACACCCGTCAGGCCAACGGCATCCAGTGCGGTCTGCAGTTTGGGGCCGCTGGGGTGGTGAAGGGTCAGGCTTTGCAAAGTCACACCAGAGCGGGGCAAGCTGTTGCGCGGGTGCAAGCGCAAGGGTTCTGCGGCATCGGGTTTGCCCCATTGAATCAAAGTGGGCAAGCAGCCGTTGAACAGGCGCTCGCCATCCTCGCGCACGGTGATTTGCCAGTGGAGCATGCCCTTGCTTGATTTGCGACTGGCATGCACCACTTGCCCGCGCTCAATACCTTGGGTTCGCAAGGCGTGGCGCGCGGCCTTGATGTCATCGGTGCTGCTGACAAAGTGCACCAAGCGTGGTTCTTGGGCAATGGTTTTTTGCAAGACTGCGTCATCCATGTCAAACCAGCGTGTGACCTGCAGCCGCTTGGGAATCACGGCTTCGGGGTTGATGGCAATGATTTCAAAATAGGCCAAAGGAAATTGGGGTGTGGCGATTTTGAAGAGGCGGTTGTGGGTGCCGTATTTTTCGTGTTCGCCACCAGCAGAAGGGGTGATGCCCAAGGTGGCTTCGCACCATTGCACGCCCACGTCCAAAGAAGGAGCCATCACCACGAGGTGGTCAATTTGGGTTTTCATGGTTTGGCGTTTTCAGTGTCGAGGGGGACACGGCGTGCGCCGTTGAACCTTTTTTGCCAGTAGGCGCTGCGCATGTCTTCTACCTGCACGGATTTGCCAGCACGGGGTGAGTGGATGAATTGGCCATCACCGACATAAATTCCGACATGGCTGAATGCTCGGCGCATGGTGTTGAAGAAAACCAGATCACCGGGTTTCAGTTCTTCTTTGTCGATCACTTGTGTGGCGCGTGCTTGTTCTTCAGCGCGTCGCGGCAACAGGCGGCCCACCGACTTTTCATAGAGGTGACGGACAAATCCACTGCAGTCAAAACCGGTGCTTTCGGTGTTGCCGCCCCGTCGGTAGGGAACGCCCAAGAGGCTCATCGCCTGGATGACCATGCCTGTTGCTTGATCGCTCGCCTTGTCTTTGGCCAAGCTCAGTTGACCAGTGATTTGCGATACAAAGCCTTTGTCAGGCAGCGCAGTGACCACCGCTTCGTCGGAAGGGGCAGACCAAGAGGGAGCGCTTAAAAACAAGCCGGCTAAAAATAGGAACTTCCATCGCATAAGCTTTGAGCATAACGGATGTGGCCCGTGCACTTGATTGGGTGCAAATTGGGCCAGGCCAAGTCTTGGCGATAGTGCTCAGTTGTGCTGCGACAATCCATCCACAATTTACCGAGGACGAACGATGTTGATGCAAGTGGACGAGAGTCAGTTGGTGTTGGTGGATTTTCAAGCGCGCTTGAAGCCTGCGATGCTGGATGCCGATGGGGTGTGGGCCAATGCTGCGCGACTGGCCACTTTGGCCAAAGCGTTGCAGGTGCCGACCTGGGGCACGGAGCAAAACCCCTCTCGCTTGGGCGAGATGCCCCCCGACATCCGAAACCACTGTCAACAGATTTTGGCCAAGATGCATTTCAGCGCGGTCGAAGAAGGCCTTGGCGAGTGGTTGAAACCCGAACCCGTTCAATCGCCTCGCGGCAACGCCCGCAGCCTGCCTCGCCATTTGCAAAAACCCCAGACGGCTGCCCAAGCGCGTCAAACCATTGTCTTGGCGGGTTGTGAGGCGCATATTTGCCTGCTCCAAACAGCCCTTGATTTGTTGGAAGATGAATACGAAGTATGGGTAGTGACCGATGCCTGCAGTTCGCGCACCGAGCGCAACCGGGATGCCGCCTATGACCGCTTGGCGGGGGCTGGGGCTGAATTGGTCACCTCCGAGATGGTGGCTTTTGAATGGGTCCGCACAGCTGAGCACCCTGACTTCAAGCTGCTGCAAAACCTTTTTAAATGAGTCTTTGAGTCAGCTTCCAGCAAGTCGTTTGGCCATAATTATGAATTCAGAAGAGGGGGGGCATGTGCGCCCCTTTCGTTCAGACGCATTGACTTAGCCGGTAAACAGGAGACTTTCATGGGCAATTTTGCTGATTTCCACGCGCGATCTATCCATGATCGTGATGCTTTTTGGGCCGAGCAAGCCAAATTGGTGGACTGGAAAGTCCAGCCGCAGCAAATTTGTGACTACAGCCATCCACCATTTGCAAAATGGTTTGTAGGGGGCCAGACCAATCTGTGCCACAACGCGGTGGACCGCCACTTGGCAGAGCGCGCCGACCAGCCGGCCTTGATCTTTGTTTCGACCGAGACGAACCAGGAAAAGACCTACACCTACCGCGATTTGCATGCCGAGGTGCAGCGCATGGCCGCTGTTTTGCAAGATTTGGGCGTGGTCAAGGGCGACCGCGTGTTGATTTACATGCCCATGATTGCGGAGGCTGCTTTTGCCATGCTGGCTTGCGTGCGTTTGGGAGCCATCCATTCGGTGGTGTTTGGTGGTTTCGCCTCCCATTCTTTGGCCACCCGCATCGAAGACGCTTCGCCCAAGGTCATCATCAGCGCTGATGCCGGTTCTCGGGGTGGCAAGGTGGTGCCCTACAAGCCCTTGCTGGACGAAGCCATCCAGTTGTCTGCACACAAGCCCGCCAATGTGATCATGGTGGATCGCCACCTCGCTGCTTTCACGCCTGTGGCCTTGCGTGACGTGGACTATGCCACGGAGCGTGCCAAGCACATGGATGCGGTCGTGCCTTGTGAGTGGGTCGAATCCACCCACCCCAGCTACACCTTGTATACATCGGGCACGACCGGCAAACCCAAGGGCGTTCAGCGCGATACCGGCGGCTACACCGTGGCTCTGGCAGCCAGCATGCCGCATGTGTTTGAAGGCAAGCCGGGTGGCACCTTCTTTTGCACCAGCGACATCGGTTGGGTGGTGGGCCACAGCTACATCATTTATGGCCCGCTGATTGGCGGCATGGCCACTGTCCTTTATGAAGGACTGCCGATCCGCCCAGACGGCGGTATTTGGTGGAGCTTGGTCGAGAAGTACAAAGTCAATGTCATGTTCAGCGCGCCCACGGCCATTCGGGTGCTCAAAAAACAAGACCCGGCATTGCTCAGCAAATACGATTTGTCCAGTTTGCAAGCCTTGTTCTTGGCCGGTGAGCCGCTGGACGAGCCCACGGCCAAGTGGATTTCTGAAGGCTTGAATGGCAAAGCCATCATCGACAATTATTGGCAGACCGAGACTGGCTGGCCCATCTTGAGCATTTGCAATGGCGTTGAAAAAGCGCCCAGCAAGTTTGGCTCGCCCGGCAAGGCCATTTATGGCTACAACGTCAAGTTGGTGGATGACCAAACCGGCGAAGAGCTGACCGGCGCCAACCAAAAGGGCGTTTTGACGATTGAAGGCCCATTGCCACCCGGCAACCTGCAAACCATTTGGGGCGATGATGCACGGTTTGTCAAAACTTACTGGAAAACGGTGCCGGGCAAGCTGGTCTACAGCACCTTCGACTGGGCGGTTCGAGACGAAGATGGTTATTACTTCATTCTTGGCCGTACCGATGATGTGATCAACGTGGCTGGGCACCGCTTGGGTACTCGTGAGATTGAGGAGAGCATTTCCAGTCACCCCAACGTCGCCGAAGTGGCGGTGGTGGGTGTGGCCGACCAGCTCAAAGGGCAGGTGGCCATGGCTTTTGCCATTGCCAAGGACACCTCTGGTTTGACGGATGCAGCCGCTCGCCTCAAGTTGGAGTGCGAAGTCATGAAAGTCGTGGACTCACAATTGGGTGCAGTGGCCAGGCCTTCAAGGGTGTTCTTCGTGTCCGCTTTGCCCAAAACCCGAAGCGGCAAGCTGCTGCGCCGGGCCATTCAGGCTGTGGCCGAGGGCCGGGACCCTGGTGATTTGACCACCATGGACGATCCGGCTGCTTTGCAGCAGATCGTTGAGCTGATCAAGGGCTGATCCTTCTGACCCCGCCTTGGCGGGGTTTTTTGATCCCAACGTCATATCCCTATAAGCGTTATGTAAGTTGGCGGTTGGGCAAGGCGTGGCACAATGTGCGTTGTACTCAGGCCCTTCCCATGCCACAGTCGCATCCGCCAACCGGTTCAGCCGTGTCGCGGAAGGTAATTCTCAACCAACTAATGTTTCCCTGAGGGGAACGGAGGTCAGCGAAATATGAGCGAGACTAATTCCGTCTACGCTGCCTATTCAGGCAACACCCACCTTTTCGGAGGCAACGGCCCATACGTCGAAGAGATGTATGAGAACTACCTGGCCAACCCAGGCAGCGTGCCTGACTCCTGGCGCGAGTATTTTGACGCCCTCCAACATGTCCCCGCTCTCGATGGCTCCAATGCCAAAGATGTTCCCCATTTGCCCGTCATCAATGCTTTTGCCGAACGCGCCAAGGCCGGTGGCACCAAAGTGGTCATGGCCAGCGAAAACGTCGAGATGGGCCGCAAGCGCACAGCCGTTCAGCAGCTCATTGCCGCTTACCGCAACGTCGGTCAGCGCTGGGCCGATCTGGACCCCTTGAAGCGCACCGAGCGCCCCCACATTCCCGACCTCGATCCGGCTTTCTACGGCTTTTCGGATGCCGACCAGGAAACCGTCTTCGACACCAGCAACACCTTTTTCGGCAAAAACAACATGTCTTTGCGCGAGCTGCTCAATGCGCTGCGCGAGACCTATTGCGGTACGCTGGGTGCTGAGTACATGTACACCACCGAGCAGGCTGAAAAGCGCTGGTGGCAGCAAAAGCTCGAAAGCATCCGCAGCAAGCCCAACTTCACGGCCGACAAGAAAAAACAAATTCTTGACCGCTTGACCGCGGCCGAGGGCTTGGAGCGTTATCTGCACACCAAATACGTGGGCCAAAAGCGCTTTTCGCTCGAAGGCGGCGAGAGCTTCATTGCGGCCATGGACGAGTTGATCCAGTCAGCTGGCGCTCAGGGCGTGCAAGAAGTCGTGATCGGCATGGCTCACCGTGGCCGCTTGAACGTTTTGGTCAACACCATGGGCAAGCTGCCCGCCGACCTGTTTGCCGAATTCGACCACACCGCCCCCGAGGAGTTGCCTGCGGGTGACGTGAAGTACCACCAGGGCTTCAGCTCGGACGTGAACACGGCCGGAGGCCCTGTGCACTTGTCGCTGGCTTTCAATCCCTCCCACTTGGAAATCGTGAACCCGGTGGTTGAAGGCTCAGTGCGTGCCCGCATGGACCGCCGTGGCGATCCACTGGGCAAGCAAGTCTTGCCCGTTTTGGTGCACGGTGACGCAGCCTTTGGTGGCCAAGGTGTCAACCAGGAAACGTTTGCGCTGGCCCAAACCCGTGGCTATTCCACCGGTGGCACGGTGCACATCATCATCAACAACCAGATTGGTTTCACCACATCTGACCCGCGTGACATGCGTTCGAGCGTTTTTTGTACTGACATCGTCAAGATGGTCGAAGCGCCTGTGTTGCACGTCAACGGTGACGACCCAGAAGCCGTGGTCATGGCCACACAGCTCGCGCTGGAATACCGCATGACCTTCCGCAAGGACGTGGTGCTGGACGTGGTGTGTTTCCGCAAACTGGGCCACAACGAGCAGGACACCCCCGCGTTGACGCAGCCTCTGATGTACAAAAAAATTGCGGCGCACCCCGGCACACGCAAGCTGTTTGCAGACAAACTCACAGCGCAAGGTTTGGGCGACAGCTTGGGTGACGACATGGCGAAGGCTTACCGCGCTGCTTTGGATGCGGGCAAAAACACGACCGAACCTGTGTTGACCAATTTCAAAACCCAGTTCACCGTGGACTGGGCGCCCTTCATGGGTAAAAAATGGACCGATGCGGGCGACACCTCGATTCCACCGTCAGACTGGAAGCGCCTGGCCGAGAAAATTTCGACCATTCCTGAGTCCGTCACGCCGCACCAACTGGTCAAAAAAGTCTACGATGACCGCGCCGCAATGGGTCGCGGCGACATCCCCGTCGATTGGGGTATGGGCGAGCACATGGCTTTTGCCTCGCTGGTGGCCAGTGGTTACCCCGTGCGTTTGTCGGGCGAAGATTGCGGCCGTGGCACATTCACCCACCGTCATGCGGTCATTCACGATCAAAAGCGTGAAAAGTGGGACACCGGCTCTTATGTGGCTCTGCAAAATGTGTCTGACAAGCAAGCCCCATTTGTGGTCATTGACTCGATCTTGTCCGAGGAAGCGGTTCTGGCCTATGAATATGGCTATGCCTCCAACGACCCCAATACCTTGGTGGTTTGGGAGGCCCAGTTCGGTGATTTTGCCAACGGCGCTCAAGTGGTGATTGACCAGTTCATCGCTTCGGGCGAAGTCAAGTGGGGCCGTGTCAACGGCATCACCTTGATGCTGCCGCATGGCTACGAAGGCCAAGGCCCAGAGCACAGTTCGGCCCGCGTGGAGCGCTTCATGCAGTTGGCAGCCGACACCAACATGCAGTTGGTTCAGCCCACCACCGCCAGCCAGATCTTCCATGTGCTGCGCCGCCAGATGGTGCGCGATTTGCGCAAGCCGCTGGTGATCTTCACCCCGAAGTCGCTGTTGCGCAACAAAGACGCGACATCGCCAGTTTCCGAGTTCACCAAAGGCAGTTTCCAAACCGTGATTGGTGAGACCAAGGACATCAAGGCTGACAAGGTCAAGCGCGTGATCGCCTGTTCAGGCAAAGTTTATTACGACCTTGTCAAACACCGCGAAGCCAAAGGCGCCGATGACACCGCCATCGTCCGTGTGGAGCAGCTGTATCCGTTCCCGCACAAGGCGTTTGCCGCAGAACTCAAAAAGTACCCGAACGCCACCGATGTGGTGTGGTGTCAGGATGAGCCACAGAACCAAGGCGCTTGGTTCTTCATCCAGCACAACATCCACGAAAACATGCAAAGCGGTCAGCGCCTCGGTTATGCCGGACGCGCAGCCTCCGCATCGCCTGCCGTGGGTTATTCGCACCTGCATCAGGACCAGCAAAAAGCATTGATCGAAGCGGCCTTCTCAAAGCTCAAGGGCTTTGTGTTGAGCAAGTGATCCCAAGAACAAACTGGCGTTTAACCTTTAAAGAGAAATCAACATGGCTATCGTAGAAGTCAAAGTCCCTCAACTGTCCGAGTCCGTGGCGGAAGCCACCATGCTGCAGTGGAAGAAAAAAGTCGGCGACACCGTTGCGGCGGATGAGATCCTGATCGAGATCGAAACCGACAAGGTGGTGCTCGAAGTACCCGCCCCCTCGGCCGGTGTTTTGTCTGAAATAC
Source organism: Akkermansia muciniphila (assembly GCA_943331105.2). Taxonomy (GTDB): domain Bacteria; phylum Pseudomonadota; class Gammaproteobacteria; order Burkholderiales; family Burkholderiaceae_C; genus Limnohabitans_A. The sequence goes on along the minus strand of CALQKH020000001.1, from coordinate 291,867 downwards.
TGGTGGGTGATGGTGGTACGGTCACGGCCGAGCAGTTGATTGCTCGCATCGACACCGATGGCAAAGTGGCCTCAGCTGCACCTGCAGCAGCCGCTCCTGCCGCAGCATCGGCCCCAGCAGCGGCAGCTGCACCTGCGGTGGCTAGCACCAGCATGGCCGGTGTGGCCATGCCTGCAGCAGCCAAGTTGATGGCCGACAACAGCCTGGCCGCTGGCTCGGTTCCCGGCACCGGCAAAGATGGCCGCGTGACCAAGGGCGACGTTTTGTCAGCCGTGGCCGGCGGCGTCAAGTCAACAGCCGCTGTGATCCCCACAGGCGTGCCAACCAAGACCTTGGTCCAAGTGGCAGCACCCGCCGTCAACCTGGGCGACCGCCCAGAGCAGCGCGTGCCCATGACGCGTCTGCGTGCCCGCGTGGCCGAGCGTTTGCTGCAGTCGCAGTCGACCAACGCCATTTTGACCACCTTCAACGAGATCAACATGGCCCCGGTCATGGACATGCGCAAGCGCATGCAAGATCGTTTCGAGAAGGAACATGGCTGCAAGTTGGGCTTCATGAGCTTTTTCGTCAAGGCCGCTGTGCACGCTCTGAAGAAGTTCCCGGTGCTCAACGCTTCGGTGGACGGCAACGACATCGTCTACCACGGCTATTTCGACATCGGTATCGCGGTCGGTTCGCCACGCGGCTTGGTGGTGCCCATCCTGCGCAATGCCGACCAAATGAGCTTTGCCGACATCGAAAAGAAAATTGCCGAGTTTGGCCAAAAAGCCAAAGACGGCAAGCTGGGCATCGAAGAGATGACCGGCGGCACCTTTTCGATCTCGAACGGCGGTACTTTCGGCTCGATGATGTCCACCCCCATCATCAACCCACCCCAATCGGCTATTTTGGGCGTGCACGCGACCAAAGACCGTGCCATGGTTGAAAACGGTCAAGTCGTGGTTCGCCCCATGAACTACTTTGCAATGTCGTATGACCACCGCATCATCGACGGCCGTGAAGCCGTGCTGGGCCTGGTCGCCATGAAAGAGGCGCTGGAAGACCCAGCCCGCTTGCTGTTCGATATCTAAAACTCCTTGTTTTGAATGCCCCCTACCCAGGGGGCGTTTTTCATCCAAAAGGCATTTCTCATGAGCAAACAATTTGACGTCGTCGTCATCGGCGGTGGTCCCGGTGGCTACATTGCGGCCATTCGTGCCGCCCAACTCGGTTTCCAAGTCGCTTGTATCGACGAGTGGAAAAATGCAGCCGGTGGCCCGGCGCCCGGCGGTACATGCACCAACGTGGGTTGCATACCCTCCAAAGCGTTGTTGCAGTCGAGTGAGCACTTTGACCACGCCAACCATCACTTTGCCGAGCACGGCATCAGCGCCACCGGTGTGAAGATCGACGTGGCCAAGATGATTGCCCGCAAAGATACCGTGGTGAAACAAAACAACGATGGCATCTTGTATTTGCTGAAAAAGAACAAGGTCACCTTTTTCCACGGTCGCGGCAGTTTCGCCGGCAAAGCCGATGGGGGCTACACCGTCAACGTGGCGGGCAAGACAGAAGAATCTTTGATGGCCAAACACGTCATCATCGCCACAGGCTCAAACGCCCGTGCCTTGCCCGGAACACCTTTTGATGAAGTGAATGTTTTGTCGAACGACGGTGCTTTGCGTTTAGGCGCTGTGCCCAAGAAGCTGGCCTTGATCGGTTCTGGCGTCATTGGCTTGGAGATGGGCTCTGTATGGCGTCGTCTTGGCGCAGAAGTCACCATCTTGGAAGGCTTGCCAACGTTTTTGGGCGCGGTGGACGAGCAAATCGCCAAAGAAGCCAAGAAGGCCTTTGACAAACAAGGCCTGAAGATCGAGCTGGGCGTCAAAGTCGGCGAGATCGTCAATGGCAAGAAGGGGGTCACGGTCAACTACACCAATGCCAAGGGCGAAGCCGTGGCGCTGGACGCCGACAAACTGATCATCTCGATCGGCCGGGTGCCCAACACCATCGGCTTGAACACCGAAGCGGTGGGTCTGCAGCTGGATGAGCGCGGTGCGATTGTGGTGGACGCGGATTGCAAAACCAACCTGCCCGGCGTGTGGGCAGTGGGTGACGTGGTGCGTGGCCCCATGCTGGCGCACAAAGCCGAAGAGGAAGGCGTGGCGGTGGCCGAGCGCATCGCGGGCCAACACGGTCACGTCAACTTCAACACCATCCCTTGGGTCATCTACACCAGCCCCGAGATTGCTTGGGTGGGACGCACCGAGCAACAGCTCAAAGCCGATGGTGTGGCTTACAAAGCGGGCTCTTTCCCATTCTTGGCCAACGGCCGTGCCCGCGCTTTGGGCGACACGACTGGCATGGTGAAGATGCTGGCCGATGCCAAGACCGACGGAATCCTGGGTGTTCACATCGTGGGACCACAAGCCTCTGAGTTGATCGCCGAGGCCGTGGTGGCCATGGAATTCCGAGCCAGCGCGGAAGACATTGCCCGCATTTGCCATGCTCACCCATCTTTGAGTGAAGCCACCAAAGAAGCAGCCTTGGCCGTGGACAAACGGACCCTGAACTTCTGAGCCCTTGACTCGCCCTCAACTGTGGTTTCGGGTGAGTTGGGTTAAAGTTCACTCACCCTGAAAACCCGGGCCGCACCCGGGTTTTTCTCATTTGAATTGAAGAGTCCACTGCCCATGTCTGTTCGTGAAGTTTACGAAGCTGAGTTGCTCAAGCGTGATTACCAGAGCGATCCAGCACAGCTCAAAGCCATTGACGCCTTGGAGCGCTGTGCCAGCGAGTGGACGACCTACAAATCCAAGCGCTCAGGCTTGTTGGGCAAGTTGTTTTCCCGGCCGGAAATCCCCAAGGGGGTTTATATGTTTGGCGGGGTGGGTCGAGGTAAAAGCTTTTTGATGGACTGCTTTTTTGCCGCTGTGCCGGTGGAGCGCAAAACGCGTTTGCACTTTCACGAATTCATGCGCGAGGTTCACCGCGAATTGACGGCCATTCAAGGTACGGTGAACCCCTTGGACGAGCTGGGCAAGCGCATGGCCAAGCGTTACCAGCTGATTTGTTTTGATGAATTCCATGTGGCTGACATCACCGATGCCATGATCTTGCACCGCCTTCTGGTGGCGCTGTTTGACAACGGTGTGGGCTTTGTCACCACGTCCAACTTTGAACCCAACGGTCTTTACCCCGACGGCTTGCACCGCGACCGGATCTTGCCTGCCATTGCGCTTCTGAACGAGCGCATGCAGGTGCTCAATGTCGACAACGGCACGGACTACCGCCGCAGAACCTTAGAGATGGTCAAGCTCTACCACACTCCATTGGGAGATCAAGCCGACACGGAGATGAACGATGCGTTCAACCGGTTGGCGACCGGCCCAGATGAAAGCCCCGTGCTGCACATCGAGGCCCGTGAGATCACGGCCCTGCGTCGTTCGGGCGACGTGGTCTGGTTTGATTTCAGGGCCATTTGTGGGGGGCCTCGATCGCAAAACGATTACCTGGAAATCGCCACCCAATACCATACCGTTTTGCTGAGCAATGTGCCTTTCATGCCGATCAGCATGGCATCCGAGGCACGCCGATTCACTTGGTTGATCGACGTGCTGTATGACCGCAGGGTCAAACTCATCATGTCGGCCGCCGTGCCGCCCGAGGGGCTTTACACCGCTGGCCCCATGTCCCATGAGTTTCCCCGAACGGTGTCGCGTCTTCATGAAATGCAGTCCAGTGAATTTTTGGCGCTGGAACACCGAACTGTGGACACGAACCTCACATGATCCGCGTTCGCCTGTTTTGGCTGGCTGTCTGGTTTGCGGCTTGGGGTCTGCTTGGTTTGGCACATGCTCAAAACTTGGAGGCTGCAGCATCAGACAATTCAGAACTTCAGACCGTACCCCAAGAAATTGCACTTCAAAGGCAGGCTTTGGCAGTCCAACGTGATGCCATTTTGAAATCTGATGAGCAGCGACAAGTGCTGTGTTGGCAAAAGTTTGCGGTCAATGCTTGTTTGATCGAGTCCCGTCGAATCCGCAGGCAAGCACTTGACCCGTTGGCCCAGCAGGAGCTGGTCTTGAACGCTCGAGAGCGTGAGTGGCGGTCAGAACAGCGTGAACTGCGCTTGCTCGGCAAGCAGCCTGCCAAGCAGGGCACGCCATGATGGACAGTTCGCCGCCAGCATTGCCAGGGTTTGATCTGCACTCACCCCAGCGTCAATTGATCGAGTGGCAAATGGCCCATGCCGATTTGGATGCCTTGATTGACCAAGCATCGGCCACAGCTGCAAACCAAGATGATCTGAGCCTGCGGCGTATGAAAAAAAGGCGTTTGGCGTTGCGTGACCAAATCGCCTCGCTGCAGGCCCGATTGATGCCCAAGGAGCCTGCTTGAACTTGCTTGACCAGCGGGTGGTCGATACCTTATCCAGTCAAGGTGTCTTGGCCCGAGCTGTTCCTGGTTTCCAAGCTAGGCAGGGACAAACTGACATGGCTTTGGCCGTGAGTCGAACGGTTCAAGCTGGTGGGCAGTTGGTGGTTGAGGCGGGTACGGGAACGGGTAAGACTTATGCGTATTTGGTGCCTGTTTTGCTCAGTGGCCAGAGGGCCTTGGTGTCCACGGCGACCAAAGCCTTGCAAGACCAATTGTTTTCGCGTGACATCCCCCGTCTGATCGAGGTCTTGGGTTTGCCGATTCGCGTGGCTTTGCTCAAAGGGCGCTCCAACTATTTGTGTTTGCACCGCATGGAGCAAGCGCGTCACAGCCCCGAATCAGCCCAACCGGGCGCGCAAAAAGCCTTGGCCAAGATTGAGACCTGGTCGCAGTCCACGCGCACGGGCGACATGGCCGAATTGACAGGTTTGGACGAGCGTTCGCCTTTGTGGCCACTGGTGACGTCCACCCGGGACAACTGTTTAGGTTCCAGCTGCCCCCGCTACCGGGCCTGCCATGTGAATCTGGCTCGCAAAGAGGCCATGGCGGCGGACGTGGTGGTCATCAATCACCATCTTTTTTTTGCCGACATGGCGGTGCGTGAGTCGGGTGTGGCCGAGTTGTTGCCCACGGTACGCGTGACAGTGTTCGACGAGGCCCACCAACTCAACGAGATTGGGGTGAATTTTTTAGGCCAGCAGTTGTCCACGGTGCAACTGCACGAGTTGGTGCGAGACGTTTTGGCCACGGGTTTGCAGTTGGCGCGTGGTCTTGTTGATTGGCAGTCTTTGAGCGCTGGCTTAGAAAAAGCAGCCCGCGATTGGCGCTTGGCCGCTGGCATATACCGAGGGGCCGTGCGTTTGCGTTGGACAGGCCAACAGCCAGAAGGCGTAGACCCTGACGAATGGAACACCGGTATGCAGGCTGTGACACAGGCGCTGGCAGACATGCAAAATGGTTTGGACATGGTGAGCGAGTTGGGACCTGATTTTCAGCGCTTGGGGGATCGCGCCCGCGAGCTGATGCAGCGTGCCGCCATGTTTGCCGACACCCCCAAGCCGGAGGGTGTGCGCTGGGCAGAAGTCAGTGCGCAGCTGCGACTGATCGAGTCACCTTTGGACATTGCGCAGTCTTTTTCGGCACTGACACGGCCCGCTTCAGCCGCTCCAGTCAACGATGCAAGCCCACTGGCCGACCCCGATTCTTTAGAAGCTCTCCTGGCCGGAGATCCCAGGAATACATCTTTGGACAGTGCGTCCCATGTCGCTCCTTCGAGCGTGGGTCAGCGTGCTTGGATTTTTACTTCGGCCACATTGGGCGACGAGCCCACTTTGCGTTGGTTCACCGAGCCTTGTGGATTGGGTTCTGCCGAGGTCATGCAAGTCAACAGTCCATTTGACTATGCGAGCCAAGCGGCGCTGTATGTGCCCACCCATTTGCCACGCCCAGGTGATGCAGGTCATGCTGGGCAGGTGGCCCGTTTGGTCCAAGAGGCTTTGGCCATTCTGGGAGGCCGAACCTTGGTGTTGACCACCACATTGCATGCGATGCGAAGCATAGGTGAACATCTTCAGGCGCAGTGCGATGCCAGCGTAGAAGTGTTGGTGCAAGGGCAAAGCCCCAAGCGCAGGTTGATGGAGCGTTTCCGTGAGGGAGGTGGGCAGGGTGATCCACATGGTCGCAGCGGCTGTGTGCTGGTGGCATCCGCCTCGTTTTGGGAGGGTTTTGATGTGCCCGGTGATGCTTTGCAGCTGGTGGTGATCGATAAGCTGCCGTTTCCTCCTCCCGGTGATCCTTTGTTCGAAGCCCGCAGCCAACGCATGACTCAACAAGGCAAAAGTGCTTTTGCCGACCACGCTTTGCCGGAAGCTGCTGTATCGCTCAAACAAGGAGCCGGTCGTTTGATACGGAGTGAAACCGATCGAGGGATCTTGGTGGTGTGCGACAACCGTTTGGTCGGCATGTCCTATGGCCGGCGCTTGGTACGAGGTCTGCCCGAGATGCGCCGTTTAGATGATCACAAAGCCTTTTTGGAGACTTTGCAGCAGCTCACCAAAGACGCCACCAAGCTTTAGTGCCGGATGGAGAATTGCCTGGAAGGTAAGGCGACTGAGGGTAGTTTTTGGTCAATACCCGCAATGCGTCGTCTCGCAAAACCGTCATGCCCATGGCGTCATACGACTTGACCAAAATGGCCAGGGCTTCTTCGATGGCCGGGACACCTTCGAAATCGATGATCGCTTGTTGTGCCCGGTTGATGGCGGCCACATGAGCCCCGCGCTTGGCGTAGTAGCGTGCCACATGCACTTCGTAAGCAGCCAAAGAATTGACCACATGGGTCATGCGCTGACGAGCGTCAGCACTGTACTTGGAGTCGGGGAATCGGGTGATCAGCTCAAGAAAAGATTCATAAGAGTCTTTGGCAGCTTTTTGGTCACGCTCTGACAAGTCTTGTCGAGTCAAAAAAGAAAACATTCCCAAGTTATCGTTGAAATTGACCAAGCCTTTCAAAAACAGGGCGTAGTCCAGTGCTGGGCTGGTGGGGTGCAAGCGAATGAACCTGTCCAAAGTGGCCAAAGCTTGGATTTTGCTGCCCGTTTTGTACTGGGCATATGCTTTGTCGATCTGAGCTTGTTGAGCCAAAACGGTTCCAGCGGCGCGACCTTCAAGCTTTTCGTAGTAGCCAATCGCCTTGTCCCAGGCACCCGCGTTGACCTCGTCGCGGGCTTCGCTGTAAATTTTCTCAGGGGTCCAGCCTGCAGTGGGGTCTTTGGGGTTGTTGGCGCAGCCGCTCAGAAGAAGAAGTCCCGCAGCCATGACAAGACCGACAAGAACCGTCGATAATCTGAAGCTTTGCATCTAAAACACCCTTGATCTGTTGAACACTTTGATTATATCGACCGACCCCGAATTGGAAGACACAGGTCAAGCGCTTGACGACGCAGAGCGCTTGGTGGAGGCCACCCATGAGGTTCGCCACGCTTTGGTGCCTTCGTCATTACACGGTCAAAGGCTGGACCGTGTTTTCGCGCAATTGGTCCCTGAGTTTTCACGCAGCTACTTGCAGCAATTGATTGAACAAGGCGATGCCTTGGTGGAAGGGCGTGTGACCACCAAGGTAGCAGCCAAAGTCCGTTTGGGGCACCAATTACAAATCACACTGCGTGCAACCCCTCAGTCCCAGGCCTTTGTGCCAGAAGCCATGCCCATTGATGTGGTTTTCGAGGATGAGCACCTGCGTGTGATACACAAACCTGCTGGTTTGGTGGTGCACCCTGCGCCTGGCAATTGGGGGGGCACTTTGCTCAATGGCCTGTTGGCTCTGGACCCTAAAGCCAGCGAAGTCCCTCGCGCTGGCATTGTTCACCGTTTGGACAAAGACACCAGTGGTTTGATGGTGGTGGCCCGAACTCGACAGGCCATGGACGCGCTGGTCGATCAAATTGCTGCCCGTGAGGTGCACCGACAATATCTGGCCATGGCCCATAAAAGCTGGACAGGTTCTGCCCAAAAGCATGTGGATGCTGCCATTGGCAGAGATCCGACCAATCGCTTGCGCATGGCGGTGGTGGATTTGACCCATCAATCGGGCAAAACCGCTTCAACGACCCTTGATTTGCTGGCTCAAGGTGAGCGTTGCTGCCTGGTTCGTTGCACTTTGCACACGGGGCGTACACACCAAATTCGAGTGCACATGGCCCACATCGGCCACCCGTTGATTGGCGATGGGGTTTACGGCGGTACGCCATTGGGCGGCATGGCTCGTCAAGCTCTGCATGCATGGCGTTTGGCTTTCGTCCACCCCATCACCGGCGACAGCATCGATTTGCAAACCGACTGGCCACAAGACATGGCTGATGCATTGCATCCATTGGGCCTCAGTTACAATTTGGCAGCTGAAATCTAAGCGTTGCTTGAATCCCCAGTCTGAGTCATTGACGTTTTGCCGAATCTTGAGGCCTGCGTTTGACCATGGTGGCAGCTGATTCCCTAACCTCGCCGTGAGGCGTTTTTTTCCGAAAGACCGACACCATGAACATGGCGCAAGCCAAGCGTGTCCTGGAAGCGGCGCTGCTCACTGCAGGCCAGCCACTGTCCCTGCGCGATCTTCGTGTTTTGTACGACGATGAGCTTGGGGCCGATACCCTGCGGTTGATGCTTCAAGAAATTGAACTCGAATGGGCGCACAAGGGCTTGGAGTTGGTCCATGTGGCGAGCGGTTGGCGTTTCCAAAGTCGACCCGAGCTGCGGTCTTTTCTAGATCGTTTGCACCCAGAAAAACCCCCTAAATACACACGAGCTGTCCTCGAAACCTTGGCCATCATTGCCTACCGTCAACCTGTCACTCGTGGCGACATGGAAGACATCCGCGGTGTCACGATTGGCTCTCAGATCCTCAAGCAACTTGAAGACCGGGGATGGGTTGAAGTGATCGGTCACCGAGAAACGGTGGGCCGCCCCAGTCTTTTTGCCACAACGCGTCAGTTTTTAGACGACCTGGGCTTGGCTTCTTTGGACCAGCTTCCTTTGTTGTCTCAGGTTGACCCGCAGATGTCGGCTTTGTCCAGCATGCTTGAAGAAGCCCCCTTGCAAGCGAGCTTGTCTTTGGACGAGGACCTGTCTGACGCCCCAATTCACTTGGCGTCACTCACCCATGTGCCCGATGCGGCCTCCACAATCGCCCTGAACGGGGATGAAACCCCCAACACATGAACGATCACTCTTCAAACGACCAGAACCCCAACGCTGGCGTTTACGCCAAACGCAAGCCTAGCGCCTTGGCGCCAGAACCGCAGGTTTCTTTCAAGCCCATCGCCTTGGCCGATGTGGTGTCTGGCCAATTCGATGACGAAGAGGTTGCTCAGGCCTTGTCCGAAGATTTGGGCAAGCGAGTTTTGGCACCACAAACCGATTCTCCCAAGTTGCACAAAGTGCTGGCCCAAGCGGGCATGGGGTCTCGGCTCGAGATGGAAAAGCTGATCACTGAAGGCCGGATTGCGGTCAACAACGAACCCGCTCACGTAGGCCAGCGTGTCCAATACGGTGATCAGATCAAGGTCGATGGCAAGCCGATTCGCATCCGCATTGACCCGCCACCTGCCCGTGTCATCGCTTACCACAAGCCTGCGGGTGAAATCGTCAGCCACGACGATCCGCAAAACCGTCCTTCTGTTTTTCGCAAATTGCCACGTTTGCAAAATGGCAAATGGCAGTCGGTGGGCCGTTTGGACCTGAATACGGAAGGGCTTTTGTTGTTCACCAGTTCCGGTGAATTGGCCAATCAGTTGATGCATCCCCGCTTTGGTTTGGAGAGGGAGTACGCCGTTCGTGTTCTGGGCGCCTTGAGCAAGGACGAAAAGCACCGCTTGCTGGACGGCGTCATGCTGGAAGACGGCCCTGCGCAATTCGGATCGATTGAAGATGGTGGCGGGGAGGGGTCCAACTGTTGGTACCGCGTCACCATTTCTGAGGGACGCAATCGGGAAGTACGCCGCATGATGGAGTCCGTAGGCCATGCGGTCAGCCGTTTGATCCGCATTCGTTATGGCGCTATGGTGCTGCCACATGGTTTGCGCCGAGGCGCTTGGCTGGAGCTGGACGAGACGGACATCCGTTCTTTGATGCGAGCGGCGGGAACGTCCGATCGCCCCCGCGCTGTGACCGAGCCTGTGACGCGGACTAACCGCAATGACAGACGTCCGCGAACCGGTGGTCAAGGGCGTGCGGGCACGGCTGTACCAAGAGCCAAACCCGCGGCCAAGCCGAATCAAGCGCCCGGTGGATCGGGTTTGCATGTCAAATCGGATGCCCCCAAAAATGAAGCCAAGTACATCGGTGCTGAAAGCTTCAACCGTTTGAAAAAAGTCCCGGGTAGTTCGGGGCGTGGGGGACGAGGCGGCAGCAAAACCAGCCGTTGAGTTGATTCTTCTATGGAAATTGCCCACTGGCATGAGACCCTTGCTTTGGCGGGGTCGAGGCCTTTGCAGGACACACTCAGGTTAGAATATCTGGCTTTGCTGCTAGGCAAATTTGCTTTATAAAACTCTTGAAATAGGAAAAAATCATGGCCATCGAACGCACTCTCTCCATCATCAAGCCGGACGCCGTCGCCAAAAACGTTATCGGACAAATCTATGCCCGTTTTGAAGCAGCAGGCCTGAAGGTTGTGGCCGCCAAGATGGTGCACCTGTCGCGTGGCGAAGCAGAGCAGTTTTACGGTGTGCACAAAGCACGTCCTTTCTTCAAAGATTTGGTTGATTTCATGATCTCCGGCCCGGTCATGATTCAAGCCCTCGAAGGTGAGAACGCGATTGCCAAAAACCGTGATCTGATGGGCGCTACCGACCCCAAGAAAGCCGATGCGGGCACGATCCGCGCCGATTTTGCTGACAGCATCGACGCCAACGCTGTGCATGGTTCCGACGCCCCTGAAACAGCCGCAGTTGAAATCGCTTTCTTCTTCGCTGGCTTGAACGTTTACGCACGCTGATCGCTTTGCGGCTTTCGCCCGTCCCGACCCCCATGACGGCCAACCTTCTTGAGTTTGATCTGGATGGTTTGGCCGTTTTTTGCGAGGGGCTGGGCGAAAAGCGCTTCAGGGCCACCCAGTTGTTTCGCTGGATTCACCAGCGGGGCGCTGCGGATTTCGATCATATGAGCGACTTGGCCAAATCACTGCGCCAAAAACTCCAGGCTCATGCCCACATCTCGGCATTGCCTGTCATCAGCCAACACATTTCAACCGACGGCACCATCAAGTGGTTGTTCGATGTCGGCGATGGCAATGCCATCGAATCTGTGTTCATTCCCGAAGACGACCGGGGCACTCTGTGTATCTCTTCTCAAGCGGGTTGTGCAGTCGGCTGTCGCTTTTGCTCTACAGGTCACCAAGGCTTCAGCCGCAACCTCACCACGGGTGAGATCCTTGCACAGTTGTGGTTTGCCGAGCATTTTTTACGTAAGCACCTGAATACGCCAGACCGCGTCATCTCCAACGTGGTGATGATGGGCATGGGCGAACCCCTTCAAAACTACTCGGCGTTGGTGCCAGCTTTGCGCGCCATGCTCGATGACCATGGTTATGGCCTCTCTCGCCGCCGCGTGACGGTATCGACGTCGGGCGTAGTGCCCATGATCGAGCGGTTGTCGGGCGATTGCCCGGTCGCCTTGGCAGTTTCTTTGCATGCACCCAATGATGCGCTTCGCGACAACTTGGTGCCTCTCAACCGCAAATACCCGCTTGCTGAACTCATGCAGGCTTGCATTGGTTACCTGGCCCACGCGCCTCGCGACTTCATCACTTTTGAATACTGCATGCTGGATGGTGTCAACGACCAAGTCGAGCATGCCAGTCAATTGATCGATTTGGTGCAAAAACACGCCCGTCAAGGCTTGCGCTGTAAATTCAACCTGATTCCTTTCAACCCGTTTCCGGCCTCAGGCTTGCTGCGATCACCCCATGCCCGTGTGCAGGCTTTTGCCAAGCACCTGCAAGATGCTGGTTTGGTGACCACGGTGCGTAAAACCCGTGGGGATGACATCGATGCAGCTTGTGGACAATTGGCTGGGGATGTGAAAGATCGCACGCAGGTTCAATCCCGCATGGCTCAGCAACGCGTTGTGCCATTGGTGCGACACGCGACACCTGCGGGTCAGGAGTGACCGAATGAACAACGATTCCGATAACCAATCGGGCTCCCCCATGACGGCGGGGCAGATGCTGCGGGAGGCCAGAATGAAGGCGGGTGTTCATGTGGCCGTTTTGTCCGTGAACCTCAAGGTGCCTGTTCGGCAGTTAGAGGCCCTAGAAGCCAATGCCTTTGATGCCGACAAGGGACCGGTTTTTTACCGAGGATTGGCGTCCAGTGTGTGCCGGCAGTTGAACCTTGACCCTGTACCCGTTTTGGCTCTGTTGCCGCGACCATCGGGTCAGCTAACTGCCTTGAAACACATTCAGCAACCGTCAACACTGACGCATGCCCAAAAGAGCAGGACCTTTCAAGCCAAGTTGACATCCAAGGTTTTTTGGCTGGGGGCCTTTTTGTTGGCATTGACATTGTCGTTTGTTTGGATGCCTTCCCCTCTTCATTGGGGTTGGTTGGACCTGTCCAGATTACCCTGGTCGCAAAGCGACGCCAGGGTTGACGTGATTCAAGATATTCGTGTTGCACCCACTCAATCGACTTCAGACAGGGCTTTTTCGCAGACGCGCACTGAACCTTTGAGCCCATCGTCAGTCAGCTTGCCACCTTCAGGGCTTGAGCCAGTTCCTGCGCTCTTGGCCGTGACGCAAGAGGGCAGTGCCATCAAAAATCCTTTCGTAGGTTTGACAGGGCCGACAGTCAAATCTGCACCGTGGGTTTTCAAGGCTTCGGCTGAAAGTTGGTTGGAATTGCGCGATGCTCAAAATGTGGTGGTCTGGAGTGGCCTTTTGAAGGCCGGCGACACCACCCGGATTGACAGTCCACTGCCTGTTCGTGTGGTGGTGGGGCGCGCTCAATCGGTGAGCGTCACACTGCGTGGCGAGGCCTTTGATTTGAAGCCACATACCCAAGTGACCGTGGCACGGTTTGAAGTGAAGGAGTAATCATGTCTTCTGTTTTGACTTCGTCATCGGACCATCCGATTGAAATTGCCAAACCTCTCAAGAGAGTCAGCAGGCAGTCTCGCGTTGTCTGGGGTTCCAAAGTGGTCACGGTGGGCGGTGGGGCACCTGTCAGGGTTCAATCCATGACCAACACCGACACCGTGGATGTCATTGGCACGGCCATACAAGTTAAAGAGTTGGCGATTGCAGGCTCAGAGATGGTGCGCATCACCGTCAACACGCCTGAGGCTGCTCAAGCGGTTCCACACATTCGCGATCAGCTTGACAAAATGGGCATCGATGTGCCTTTGATTGGCGACTTTCACTACAACGGCCACCGTTTGTTGACCGACTATCCGGCTTGCGCAGAAGCATTGTCCAAATACCGCATCAATCCAGGTAATGTGGGTAAAGGCGACAAGCGTGATCTTCAGTTCGGGCAAATGATCGAAGCCGCTATGCGTTGGAACAAGCCCATTCGCATTGGTGTCAATTGGGGTAGTCTGGACCAAGAGCTTTTGGCTGAGTTGATGGATTTGAACAGCCAGCGAGCAGCGCCTTGGGAAGCCCGACAAGTCATGTACGAGGCCCTGATTTCTTCGGCCATTTCTTCTGCCCAAAGGGCTGAAGCCATGGGCTTGTCTGGGGACCAGATCACACTCTCGTGCAAGGTGTCGGGCGTGCAGGACTTGATATCGGTGTACCGAGAACTGGGCCACCGTACCGATTATGTTTTGCACCTCGGCCTGACCGAGGCGGGCATGGGCACCAAAGGCACAGTGGCATCTGCTGCTGCCTTGTCGGTCCTGCTCCAAGAAGGCATTGGTGACACCATTCGAGTGTCACTCACGCCTCAGCCGGGCGAGGCCCGCACGCAAGAGGTGGTGATCGCTTCTGAGATTTTGCAGTCCTTGGGTTTGCGTATTTTTGTGCCCAGTGTGACCGCGTGCCCCGGTTGCGGTCGCACCACCAGCAGCACTTTCCAAGAGCTGGCTAAACAAATTGACGATTTTCTGCGTGCACAAATGCCTGTCTGGCGTGTGCGCTACCCCGGGGTCGAAAACCTCAAAGTGGCTGTGATGGGTTGCATCGTGAATGGCCCAGGCGAGAGCAAGCACGCTGACATCGGCATCAGCCTGCCGGGTACGGGTGAGGCGCCAGCTGCCCCTGTATTCATTGATGGCGAAAAGCGCCTGACTTTGCGTGGCGAAGGGATTGCGCAAGAGTTTCAGGTGCTGGTTGAAAACTACATTGAGAACCGCTTTGGTTCCGAATCTGCAGAACAAAAATGAGCGACGCGCTGAAAGAAAACACCTCTTCAAAATCCGACAAAGCCACCAAGCCGCAAAAGCTGGTGGGCGTGAAGGGCATGAACGATATCTTGCCGCCAGACGCAGCCCGTTGGGAGTGGCTGGAGGGTCAAGTTCGCACCTTGATGGCGCGTTACGCCTACAGAAATGTGCGTTTACCCATCGTTGAGCCCACCGCTTTGTTTGTGCGCGGCTTGGGCGAAGTGACTGACATCGTTGAAAAGGAAATGTATTCCTTTGAAGACCGCTTGAACGGCGAGCAGCTGACTTTGCGCCCTGAAGGCACTGCTGGCTTGGTGCGTGCGGTGGTTGAGCATAACTTGCTCTACGAAGGTGGCAAGCGCCTGTATTACATGGGGCCGATGTTTCGGCATGAGCGTCCGCAGCGTGGTCGTTACCGCCAGTTTCACCAAGTCGGTGCCGAGGTGCTTGGGTTTGGCGGCGCCGAGGTGGATGCCGAGCTGATCTTGCTGGCCAATGACCTGTGGAAGGTGTTGGGTCTGAAAGACGTGCGCCTTGAACTGAACAGTCTGGGGCAGCCGGCCGAGCGCCAAGCCCACCGCGCTGCCTTGATCGCTCACCTTGAAAAGCACAAGGATGCTCTCGACGATGAGGCCAAAAGACGCCTTCACAGCAACCCGCTGCGCATTTTGGACACCAAAAATCCGGCCATGCAAAGTGTGGTCGAAGCGGCACCCCGTTTGCTTGACTTTTTGGGTGAGGCCTCTTTGGCGCACTTCAACGCGGTCAAGGCGATTTTGGATGCCAATGGCATGGTCTTCACCATCAACCCGCGCTTGGTGCGCGGCATGGACTACTACAACCTCACTGTGTTCGAGTTCATCACCACGAGCCTGGGCTCGCAAGGCACGATTTGCGGCGGTGGCCGTTATGACTACCTGATTGAACAAGTTGGCGGTAAGCCGTCACCTGCGGTGGGCTGGGCTTTGGGTGTCGAGCGCGTGTTGGAACTCATCAAAGAGCAGGGCGAGACCCTGCCAGACTTGGCCCCTGATGTTTACGCCATCATTCCAGAAGCCGCGGCCTTGCCCGTGGCCATGCAGGTTCTGCAGTCCTTGCGAGCTTGCGGCGTGTCGGCCCAAATGCATTCGGGCAGTGGCGAAGGCATGGGCAGCATGAAGTCTCAATTTAAAAAGGCCGATGGCTCTGGTGCTCGTTTTGCCTTGATTTTTGGGGCCGAAGAATTGGCCTTAGGACGGGTGGCCGTTAAATCCTTGCGGGATGGCGTAGGGGTTCAGCGCACCGAGTCTTTGGGCACTGTGGCCGACTGGGCCCACAGCCTACAATCACACTTTTGATGTTTACCGAATAGTCAATACACCATGGCCAAAGCCCTCGACCTTGAAGAACAAGAACAACTTGACCAGATCAAGCATTTTTGGAAGAAATACGGCAACCTGATTTCTTGGGTTTTGATCGCCGTTTTGGGCGCATACGCATCTTGGAACGGCTACCAATACTGGCAGCGGGATCAGGCGGCCAAGGCTGCTGTTCTCTTCGATGAGGTTGAGCGTTCGGCCAATGCTGGCGATTTGGCGCGGGTCCAGCGGAGCTTGGCGGACATCAAAGACAAATACTCCGGTACTTTGTTTGCCCATCAGGCCTCTTTGGTTGCGGCCAAATTCTTAAGCACCCAAGGCAAATCTGCTGAGGCGCAAGCAGCCCTGAAATGGGTGGTGGGTGCTGCGCCAGAGCCAGCTTATCGTGACATTGCCCGACTCCGTTTGGCTGCTCTTTTATTGGACGATGGGTCAATGGATGAGGCCATGTCTCAATTGACTCAGCCCTTCGTACCATCTTTGATGGGTTTGGCTTCGGATTTTAAGGGTGATGTTTTGTCAGCCAAAAATCAAAAGCCCGAAGCCTTGTCTGCTTATAAAAAAGCATGGGATGAATTGAGCGAGATCCCTGATTACCGCCGTTTGGTAGAAGCCAAACTCAATGCTTTAGGAGTCGATCCACAAGCTCTAGCATCATCAGGAAAGACCCAGTGATGGCGCCTATGTTTTCAGTGGTGTCGCGTCTCATGCTTGTGGCTGCGGCCTTGCTTGTGGGTGCTTGTTCGAGTGCACCTGAAAAACCCAAGGCTTCGCCTTTGCCTGCAGTCAGTGGTACTTTCAAAGTTCAACCGGTTTGGAAGAGCCAAATCGGGTCCGTGTCACCACAGTTGCTTCCTTCCGTGCATGGGCAGCAGATGGCGTTGGCCTCTTCGCAAGGCCAGCTGGCCTTGATCGATGTTCTCAATGGCCGTGATATTTGGCGCCTTAATCTGAACGCGCCGATCCAAGCGGGTGTGGGGGGCGACGGTCGCCGCTTTGCAGTGGTGACCCAGGCCAATGAATTGGTGGTTGCCGAGGCGGGCAAGGTTTTGTGGCGGCATGTTTTGCCTGCCTTGTCTTACACCCCTCCGTTGGTTGCTGGTGATCGCGTGTTTGTGATGACCGGCGACAGAGCCGTGACGGCTTTTGATGCCGACACCGGGCAACGACTTTGGGGCCAACAGCGTCCCAGCGATCCTTTGTTGCTTCGTCAAGCGGGCCTGTTGATGCCTCTCGGGGACAACCTCTTGGTCGGGTGGGGGGGGCGACTGGCCTCTCTCAATCCATTGACAGGCGCTGTGCGCTGGGAAACTTTGGTGGGCGTGACCCGCGGCACCAATGAAGTTGAGCGCTTGGTTGATTTGGTGGCCGGTACCAGTCGTCAAGGCAATCTCGTTTGTGTTCGCTCTTTCCAAACGGCTGTCGCCTGTTTGGACGGTCTGACGGGACGCATGGCGTGGTCCCGTCCCGCCCAAGGCCATCAAGGTCTGGATGGCAACGAACAAATTTTGGTGGGATCGGAGTCGGATGGCAAAGTATTGGCTTGGCAGCGCAGCACGGGCAACCCACTTTGGACGCAAGACGCTTTGCGCTTTCGCGGTCTGAGCATGCCTTTGCTTTTGAACAATGCGGTGGTGGTGGGCGATCAAGAGGGTTGGCTTCACTTTTTATCGCCACAAAATGGTCAAGCTTTGCAACGCGTGGCCACAGACAGCAGTGCCATCATGGGCAAGCCAATTTGGTCTGGGCAGATGTTGGTGGTGGTGACACGCACCGGGGGCGTTCATGGTTTTCGCCCTGAATGATGGATCGGAAAATTTTTAAGTGAAACCCGTATTGGCCCTCGTTGGCCGCCCCAATGTGGGCAAATCGACCCTCTTTAACCGCCTGACCAAAAGCCGCGATGCCATCGTGGCTGATTTTGCGGGTCTGACTCGCGACCGCCACTACGGCAATGGCAAACAAGGTCGCCAAGAATTTATCGTTATCGACACCGGGGGCTTTGAGCCGGACGCCAGCACCGGTATCTACAAAGAAATGGCCAAGCAAACGCAGCAAGCTGTTGCTGAAGCTGACATGGTGATCTTTGTGGTGGATGCACGCGGCGGGCTGTCAGCACAAGACCACGACATTGCCAAATACCTGCGCAAAATTGGCAAACCCACTTTGCTGGTCGCCAACAAAGCTGAGGGCATGCTCGAAGGCATTCAACTGACGGAGTTCTACGAGCTGGGCTTGGGAGAGGTGATCGCCATTTCGGCTGCTCACGGTCAAGGTACGCGTGGCTTGGTCGAGTTGGCATTTGAATCGCTGAACCTGCCCGATGAACCCGAAGAGACCGAAGATGACCCCTCGGTCATCAAGCTCGCCGTGGCGGGTCGCCCCAACGTGGGCAAGTCAACCCTGATCAATACCTGGTTGGGCGAAGAACGTTTGGTTGCGTTCGATATGCCCGGCACCACACGCGATGCGATCTCGGTGCCGTTTGAAAAGCAAGGTCAGAAATTTGAGTTGATTGATACCGCTGGTTTGCGTCGTAAAGGCAAAGTGTTTGAGGCGATCGAAAAGTTTTCAGTGGTCAAAACGCTGCAAGCCATTGAGTCGGCCAACGTTGTGCTCTTGCTCCTGGATGCTGAGCAGGGCGTGACCGACCAAGATGCGCACATTGCTGGTTATGCCCTTGAAAGTGGCCGTGCCATGGTTTTGGCCGTCAACAAGTGGGACGCGGTTGACGAATACCAGCGTCAATTGGTGCAACGCTCAATCGAAACACGCTTGCCGTTTTTGAGCTTTGCGAACATGCACTTCATTTCGGCCAAAAAACGCCAAGGTTTAGGTCCTGTATGGGCTTCAATCGTTCAGGCTCACAAGGCGGCGATGTGCAAGATGAGCACGCCGATTTTGACGCGCTTGTTGTTGGAGGCTGTTCAGTTCCAAAGTCCGCAACGCGGTGGCATGTTCCGTCCTAAACTGCGTTATGCCCACCAAGGGGGAATGAATCCCCCAGTGATTGTGGTTCACGGCAATTCGCTGGAGCACGTTACTGACACTTACAAGCGGTTTTTAGAGGGGCGTTTTCGCAAGGCCTTCAACCTTTCAGGAACGCCACTTCGGATCGAGATGAAAACATCGACCAATCCCTTTGCTGATAAGGAATCCAGTTGAGGCTCGAGGGATTCATCTCATCTCAAATGGTCACCACAGGCCCTGTGGTAAGGTCAAGACTTTCAAACTTCTGAACACGGAGCATATCGTGAGCAATAAAGGCCAACTTTTGCAAGACCCCTTCTTGAACGCACTGCGCAAAGAGCATGTGCCAGTGTCCATTTATCTGGTCAACGGCATCAAACTGCAGGGTCAAATTGAGTCCTTCGATCAATATGTTGTGTTGCTGCGCAACACCGTCACCCAGATGGTCTACAAACACGCTATTTCGACCATCGTTCCAGGTCGCTCTGTCACTTTCAGCACGCCTGAAACCGGCGAAATCACAGCCTGACCATGCCCTTTGTGGTTTGGGTGGCTTCTCTGGCCACCAAAGGTTGCTGATTTTGTCTGATGCATCCATTAAAAAAACAGCACCGACGCTTTTGATCGGTGTTGATTTTGGTTTGCCGCACTTTGATGCCGATCTGGTTGAATTGGGGCTGCTCGCTAAAACGGCCGGTTTGCTGCCTGTTGCTCGTTTGACGTGCAAACGAAAAGCCCCTGACGCCGCTCTTTTTGTGGGCACAGGCAAAGCCGAAGAAATCAAAGCGATGGCATTGCTTCACGGAGCGGTTGAAATTCTTTTTGACCAAGCCTTGAGTCCTGCACAGCAGCGCAATCTTGAACGACACATCGGTTTGCCGGTCAACGACCGCACTTTGCTGATTCTTGAAATTTTCGGACAACGAGCCCGCAGCCACGAAGGTAAATTGCAGGTCGAATTGGCCCGTCAGCAATACCTGAGTACCCGTTTGGTTCGGCGTTGGTCTCACTTAGAACGCCAAAGTGGCGGCATCGGCATGCGCGGCGGCCCAGGTGAGACGCAGATCGAACTGGACAAGCGCATGATCCAAGACTCGATCAAACGCATCAAGGAGCGATTGATCAAAGTCAAGCGCCAGCGCAGTACCCAGAGGCGTCAACGCGATCGCCGGGATACCTTCAATATTTCTTTGGTGGGCTATACCAATGCCGGAAAGTCCACACTGTTTAATGCTTTGGTCAAAGCCAGGGCTTATGCAGCCGACCAACTTTTTGCAACGCTGGACACCACCACTCGGCAGCTGTACTTGGGTGAAGCAGGCCGTTCAGTTTCCTTGTCAGACACGGTGGGTTTTATCCGTGATTTACCGCACGGCTTGGTGGAGGCTTTTCAAGCCACCTTGCAAGAAGCCACCGATGCTGACTTGTTGATTCATGTGGTGGATGCCTCAAATCCAGATTTTCCCGAGCAGATGTATGAAGTGCAAAAAGTTCTGTCCGAAATTGGCGCAGATCAAGTCCCACAGTTGTTGGTTTTCAATAAAATTGACGCATTAGACCGTGCGAGCTACCCCCTTCATATGCAAGATCAATACGAGTTGGACGGCAAGCCTGTTTCTCGTGTCTTTCTAAGTGCTCAAAGTGGTTTGGGCCTGTCCGTCTTGCGGACCGTTCTTTCGGACATTGTCAAGATTGTTTTGCCCGTGATCTCACTATCAGAAACTGATCCCCGTGACATTGGCCGGGAATATGAGGATGACATGCCCTGAGAGGCTTTCATTTTCGGCACAATGCTGTTTCGTCACATAGACAAAGATTTATCACCATGAATTTCCACCTTCCCCCCCTTCGATGGTCCTTGCTGCCTGCAAAGATTCGAGGCATGTTCAATCTGAACGACCCTCGTTGGGGTCGTGACGACGACAAGCCGTCCAACGATTCGGGTGCCAAACCCAACAACGATGTGCCGCCACCGGGGCCCAAGCCTGATGCTTGGCAACAGCCCTCCGGACGCAACCCTCAGCAGCAAAGCGGTCCACCTGATCTCGATGAGCTGTGGCGTGACTTCAACCGTAAACTGGGTCAAATTTTTGGTGGCAATGGCGGACCCCAGCGGCCTCAAGGCCCCAGCGGCTCTGGCGGAGGTTCGGGGGGGCCTGAAATTCCGGCCTTCATCAAGAACTTGGGCATTGGAGTCATCTTGGGTGGCGCTTTGCTGGTTTGGTTGGCAACGGGCTTCTTCATTGTGCAAGAAGGTCAGCAGGCTGTGATCACTCAGTTTGGGAAGTACCACTCTACGGTCAACGCCGGTTTTAATTGGCGTATGCCTTATCCAGTCCAACGCCATGAGTTGGTTTTTGTGACCCAAATCCGATCGGTTGACATTGGCCGGGACAACATCATCAAAGCCACGGGCCTGCGTGAGTCGGCCATGCTGACCGAAGATGAAAACATTGTTGAGATCAAGTTTGCTGTTCAATACCGTTTGAATGATGCGCGCGCTTACCTTTTCGAAAGCCGCGACCCAACACAAGCCGTTATTCAGTCTGCAGAAACTGCTGTGCGTGAGGTGGTTGGCAAGATGCGAATGGACTCGGCTTTGGCTGAGGAGCGCGATCAAATTGCCCCACGCGTGCGCGAAAAAATGCAGACCATTCTTGATCTGTACAAGGTCGGTATCGAAGTGGTAGGCATCAATTTGCAACAGGGGGGTGTTCGCCCACCCGAGCAAGTTCAGTCCGCATTTGACGATGTTTTAAAAGCAGGCCAAGAGCGTGAGCGTGCAAAAAATGAAGCTCAGGCCTATGCCAATGATGTTGTGCCTCGCGCAGTGGGTGCGGCCTCTCGCTTGAAGGAAGAGGCAGACGCTTACCGTGAACGTATCGTGGCGCAAGCTGAAGGCGATTCGCAGCGATTTAAAACCATCTTGCCTGAGTATCAAAAAGCGCCGCAAGTCATGCGCGATCGCATGTACACAGACACCATGCAGCAGATTTACAGCAACGTGACCAAAGTCTTGGTGGACAGTAAACAGGGCTCGAACTTGTTGTACCTACCGCTTGACAAAATCATGCAGCAGGTGTCCCAGGTCCCCCCCCCCATCATGGACTCCGCGCCAGCCACTGGTGGCAGTACCAACTCAGTTTCAACTGAAACGCGCTCCAGGGATACACAACGTTCGCGCGACCGCGATCCACGATAAGGACTAAGAAAATGAATCGCATCGGATTGTGGATTTCCAGCGCACTGGTTTTGTTTGCGCTTTTGAGTTCAACGCTTTTCGTGGTGGATCAACGTCAGTTTGGCGTTGTTTACGCTTTGGGTCAGATCAAAGAAGTGATCACCGAACCTGGTTTGCATTTCAAATTGCCTCCACCCCTCCAAAATGTCAACTACATTGACAAGCGCTTGCTCACCTTGGACAGCCCGGATAACGAACCCATGCTCACGGCTGAAAAGCAACGTGTGGTGATCGATTGGTATGTCCGCTGGCGAATCACCGACCCTCAGGCCTACATTCGAAATGTGGGTTTGGATGAAAAGGCCGGTACCAGCCAGCTCAACCGTGTTGTTCGCAACGCTTTCCAAGAGCAAATCAACAAGCGCACGGTCAAGGACTTGTTGTCGCTCAAGCGTGAAGAATTGATGGACGATGTCAAGGAAGATGTTTTGGCAGTTGTCCGTGGTGCCAAGCCTTGGGGCGTCGATGTGGTGGACGTTCGCATCACCCGTGCAGATTATGTCGACACGATCACTGAATCGGTTTACCGACGCATGGAAGCTGAGCGAAAGCGTGTCGCCAACGAGCTGCGCTCGACCGGTGCTGCTGAAGGTGAAAAAATTCGCGCAGATGCTGACCGCCAGCGTGAGGTGACTGTGGCCAATGCTTACCGTGATGCCCAAAAGATCAAAGGTGAGGGGGATGCCATGGCCGCCCGTTTGTACGCTGAATCGTTCGGCCGTGACCCACAATTTGCGCAGTTCTATCGAAGCTTGGAAGCTTACAAATCGAGCTTTAACAGCAAAGGCGATGTCATGGTTCTGGACCCCGGCAGTTCAGAGTTTTTCAAAGGCATGCGGGGCACACCTTCCAGCGCACCTTCACGAAAGTAAAGTTTGTTGGGCTCATTCCTTTTGGCTTTGGGCTTGATGCTCATTCTGGAAGGGCTGATGCCCATGGTTCTACCGCGGCTCTGGAAAAGCCTTTTTGAGCAAATGCTCAAGATGGACGATGGTCAAATTCGTCTCTTTGGCATGCTGATGGTGCTGGGTGGCATGTCCGTTATCTGGTTTCTTGCTTGAGGTCTTGGCGCTGATGCTCTTCGGCGCTCAAATTTGTTCTTTGTGTCAAATCAGATCCATTTGACTGGCACTTGACCGAAAATTAGACCGTCAACCCGGTAAAATCCCTTTTTTAACCGTCTCCCCCCATCCCCTCATGTCTGCTTGGGTCCTCCCGGATCACGTTGCCGATGTCTTGCCCTCTGAGGCTCGCCACATCGAAGAACTCCGCCGCGAATTGCTGGATACCGCCCGTGGCTATGGCTACGAGCTGGTCATTCCTCCGTTGCTGGAGCATTTGGAATCCCTGCTGACCGGCACGGGAGAAGCTTTGGATTTGCAAACTTTCAAACTGGTCGATCAACTTTCAGGTCGAACTCTGGGTTTGCGCGCCGACACCACGCCCCAAGTGGCGCGAATTGACGCCCATTTGCTTGGGCGGTCGTCTTTGACGCGTCTTTGCTATTGCGGCCCTGTTTTGCACACCCGTCCGGCGCGGCCGCATGCGACCCGTGAGCCCTTGCAACTGGGTGCAGAGATCTACGGTCATGCGGGTCCTGAAGCCGACCTGGAAATTTTGCAGTTGGCACTCGACTGTCTGTCTGCTGGTCGAGCGGGCAGTTTGCAAGTCGACTTGGCCGATGCCCGCATCGTCAATCGTTTGTTGCGCGATGAGATGCTGAGCGAAGACCTTCGCCACCAGATCCACGCCGCTTTGGCGCGTAAAGACGCCTCAAGCTTGAAGACTTTGTGCAAAAGCTTGTCACAGACGGTCCGCGAGGGCTTGCTTGCATTGGTCGACTTGTACGGTGATTTAAGTGTCCTTGATGTTGCCGCCGAGCGTTTACCCTTATATCCTGAGGTCTCTGAGTCTTTAGACCAATTGCGCTGGTTGTCGTCACAAATTTCCGGTGCTGCCGTGAGCTTTGATTTGGGCGATTCGCGTGGTTACGCCTATTACAGTGGCATGCGTTTTGCCGTTTATGCGCAAGGCGCATCCGATGCGTTGGCCAGGGGTGGCCGTTACGACGGCGTAGGTGCGGTTTTCGGCCATCGCATTGACCGTGACCGTCCGGCAGTTGGCTTCAGTTTGGATCTGAAAGAACTGGTCGCTGCTGTCAAGCCACTGCCCTTGCGCGCAGCCATTCGGGCCCCTTGGGGTTCATCTGCATCTTTGCACACGGCAATTGCATCTCTGCGCAGTCGCGGTGAAACAGTGGTTTGTGTTTTGCCCGGGCACGAAAGCGAAATCGACGAATTCCATTGCGACCGCGAACTGGTTGAAGCGGCTGGGCAATGGGTTGTACAAGCTCTTTGAGAAAGAACATTTCAAGCATGAACATGAAGCAAGGCCGTAACGTGGTCGTCGTGGGTACCCAATGGGGCGACGAGGGCAAAGGCAAACTGGTCGATTGGTTGACCGAAAGTGCCCAAGGCGTGGTGCGTTTTCAAGGGGGCCACAATGCGGGCCACACATTGGTCATCAACGGCGTGAAAACTGCTTTGCACTTGATCCCCAGCGGCATCATGCGCCCAGGCGTCAAGTGCTACATCGGCAACGGCGTTGTCTTGTCGGTGCCCAAGTTGCTCGAAGAAATTGCAGGCCTTGAAAAGGCTGGTGTTGAGGTTCGTTCACGCTTGCGTGTGAGCGAAGCCTGCCCATTGATCTTGCCTTACCACGTCGCCCTCGATGTGGGCCGCGAAGCCGCCAAAGAGAAAGCCGGCACGGCCAAAATTGGCACCACTGGCCGTGGCATTGGTCCGGCCTATGAAGACAAAGTGGCGCGTCGCGCATTGCGTGTGCAAGACCTCAAGTACCCCGAGCGTTTCGCCACTAAGCTGCGCGAAAACTTGGCTTTGCACAACGAGATTTTGGTCAATATTTTAGGCGCTGCGGCGGTGGACTTTGACACCACGTACAACGAAGCCATGGCCTACGCCAAGGACTTGTTGCCCATGGTGGCCGATGTTTCACGCGAACTCAACGAGGCTCACAATGCGGGTGCTAATTTGCTTTTCGAAGGCGCACAAGGAACTTTGCTGGATGTGGACCACGGCACTTACCCCTTTGTGACCTCCAGCAACTGTGTCGCGGGCAATGCCGCTGCCGGTGCGGGTGTGGGCCCGGGCATGCTGCATTACATTTTGGGCATCACCAAGGCTTACTGCACCCGCGTGGGTGGCGGTCCGTTTCCGACAGAGCTCGACTGGGAAACTCCCGGTACCCCCGGCTACCACATGTCTACCATTGGCGCTGAAAAAGGCGTGACCACCGGGCGTTCACGTCGCTGTGGCTGGTTTGATGCGGCCTTGCTCAAGCGCAGCGCTCAGGTCAATGGTTTGAGCGGTCTGTGCATCACCAAGCTCGACGTGCTCGATGGTCTGAAAGAATTGATGCTGTGCACCGGCTACGAACTGGATGGCGAAACGATTGACATCTTGCCCATGGGCGCAGACGAAATCGCCCGCTGCAAACCCATTTACGAAGTCATTCCTGGTTGGACAGAAACCACGGTGGGCGTGACCGAGATGGACAAATTGCCGGCGACCGCCCGTTATTACCTGGATCGCATTGCCGAAGTGACCGGTGTGCCTGTGCACGTGGTGTCCACCAGCCCGGACCGAGACCACACGATCTTGTTGCACAACCCCTTCGCGGTCTGAACCCCTTGGTCTGCGATCCCCTCGATTTCAACCCCTGACTTTTTTGGAGTGAACCCATGTTGACCGAAGACGGCAAACACCTGTACGTGAGTTACGACGAGTACCACAATTTGATCGAAAAGTTGGCAATTCGCATCCACCAGTCGGGCTGGCAGTTCGACACCATTTTGTGCCTGGCCCGTGGCGGCATGCGCCCAGGTGACATCTTGTCGCGCATTTTTGACAAGCCTTTGGCCATCATGTCTACCAGTTCTTACCGCGCCGATGCGGGCACGGTTCAGGGTCACTTGGACATTGCGCGCTTCATCACCACGCCCAAAGGTGAAATAGCGGGCAAAGTGCTGTTGGTCGATGATTTGGCCGACACTGGCCACACCTTGCGCGCCGTGGTTGACCAGCTCAAAAACAATTACAAGCCAGTGACGGAGCTGCGCACAGCCGTGATCTGGACCAAAGGGGTGTCCACCTTCAAGCCTGATTACTCGATCGAGGATTTGCCGACCAATCCTTGGATTCACCAGCCTTTTGAGCCCTACGACGCTATGCGTCCTGAAAAATTGTTGGAAAAGTGGAGCGTTTGATCCGCTTCGGACTTACCCGCATTTGCGTTGTTTCAGCCTCCTTCTGGAGGCTGTTTGCATTAGGATCCCTGCATGCAAGATGAATCCTCTAAAAACGCTTTCGGCCACATCACAACTGGCCTGATCCACCACCCCTATGTCCCACCCAGCGGTTTTGATGCACCGCAACCGGGTGTGTTCAAAGCGTCGACCGTTTACTTTCCCACGGTTGCGGCCATGCGGCAACGCGAGTGGAAGGACAAATCTGCCTACACCTACGGCTTGCACGGCACGCCCACCACTTATTTGCTGGAGGAGCGTTTGTGCGCTTTAGAGGGAGGCCAGCAATGTGTTTTGGTGCCCAGTGGGCTTGCTGCGTTGGCTTTGGTGGCTTTGTCTGTTTTGAGCGCCGGTGATGAGGTGCTCATTCCCGACAATGCTTACGGCCCCAACAAGGCGCTGGCTGATGGCGAGTTGCGCCACTTTGGCATTTCTCACCGCTTTTATGACCCCATGGACCCGGCCGATCTGACGAGTCAAATCACGCCGCAAACGCGCTTGGTCTGGCTCGAAGCGCCGGGCTCAGTGAGCATGGAGTTTCCTGATTTGCCGGAACTTGTGCGCCGTTGTCGCTTGCAAGGCGTCATGTGCGCGCTGGACAACACTTGGGGTGCTGGCTTGGCCTTTAAGCCATTTGATCTGTTGAATGATGCTCAGATAGACCCTTCAGGCACTGGCGGTCAAGGCAGTTTGTCGGTGGACATCAGCGCCCATGCGCTGACCAAATACCCCAGTGGTGGTGGTGATGTGCTCATGGGCAGCGTCATCACACGGGATGCGGCATTGCATATGAAAATCAAACTTTGTCATATGCGGCTAGGCTTGGGCGTGGCTGCCAACGATACCGAAACCGTTTTGCGCTCGCTGCCCAGCATGGACCTGCGTTACAAGGCCCACGACCAGACCGCCCGCGCTTTGGCAGCGTGGTGGCAAGACCAGCCGCAATGTGCGCAACTGATGCACCCCGCCTTTGAAGGGGCCCCCGGCCATCAACATTGGCAGACCTTGTGCGAGCGAAATCCAGGCAGTGGATTGGCAGCTGGCTTGTTCAGCGTCATGATCGATGCACGCTTTAGCCAAGCCCAGATTGACGCATTTTGTGACGGTTTGAAACTTTTCAAAATTGGCTACAGCTGGGGTGGGCCCGTGAGCTTGGTGGTGCCTTATGACATCGCGTCGATGCGAAAAAAATGGCCTCGTCACTTAAAACATGGCACGCTGGTTCGTTTTTCTACGGGTCTTGAATCTGCGCATGACCTGATACTTGACCTGCATCAAGCAGTGCAAGCGCATTTGCCCATGCCCTGATCATGCAGGTCAAGAAAAAAGTGATTGTTTGAATCAAAGCCTACAGTTTGGGCACTTGGATGACTGTTCAAAGCCAGTCTGTAGCGTTACCCTGATCGTTTCATTTTGGGAAACGCATCTTTGCCATGACCGCTGCAGACAATTTCCCTGAGCATGATTCAGACCTGCCCAGCATGGCCACGCCTTATGTGCCGCCGCCACCCGTTGGGCCGCGATCGCGCATGCGGTCCTTGGGTTTTGTGGACCCTTTTCGCTGGTTGCGCCGAGGTTTGAGTGATTTGCGTCACCATCCGGGTATTGCCCTGTTTTATGGCCTGTGTTTTTGGGGTATGGCGCAGGTGCTGGCCTGGGTTTTCCAGCACAAGCCTGAATACACCATGTCCTTGGTTTCAGGCTGTTTGCTTTTAGGGCCTTTTTTGGCCATGGGTCTTTACGATGTCAGCCGTAAGCGCGAAAGTGGCGAACTGCCTGAGATGGTTTCGTCGCTCATGTGCTGGGACATACATCGCCGCAGCATGGCCATGCTGGTGTTGGTGCTGATGGTGTTGGAGCTGCTCTGGGGCAGGGCGTCATTGGTGGTGTTTGCCGTGTTCTTCAACACCGGCATGCCCTCCACAACCGGGGTGATCGAGGCGATATTCAACCGACAAAATATGGACTTCCTTCTGGTTTACTTGGCGGTGGGCGGCGCTTTTGCTGTGCTGGTCTATGGCTTGTCGGTGGTGTCGATTCCCATGATTTTGGACCGCGACACCGATGCCATCTCGGCGGTCATCACCAGTTTGCGGGTGGTTTTCTCACACCCAGGTGTGATGCTGCTCTGGGGCTTGCTGCTCAGTGTTTTGGTGCTGCTGGCCCTGTGGCCATGGGGGCTAGGGATCATCGTCGTGGGGCCTTGGCTGGGTCATGCCAGCTGGCATGCTTATCGGGGCAGTGTCGAGTGGGATGAATACCCCAAAGAAGCTGTTACATTGGGCAGCACAAATTAAAGGAGCCATCTTGGCCACACCCAACTACGGATTCGAAAAGCGCCAGAAAGAATTGGCCAAAAAACGCAAAAAAGAGGACAAGCTCAAAGCCAAGTCTGATCGGAAATCGGGCCTGTTGGCCGAAGACGGCTCTGAAATCGAGGGCGATGAGATCGATGCCAACACTGCCGCGCCAGGAGCGGCCGAATCCTCAGCACCTGCAGCGTGAGCGAACTACCACGGATCTGAAAAGAACTTTGCAAAAAAAAGGTGTTCAGACCGATTGCACCAGTTGCTTGGCCAATGACAGCATGTGAGCCATGCTGTGGCTGGCGGGCGAAATCAGGGGCGCTTTGGCATAGTGCACAAAATTTTTGCCCGTAGATGTCTCGTAGCCAGGGTCGTAATGTCCTGAGAGTAACTCAGTCACCACCTCACGCATTTCTCCCCGTTCGATCCGATCTTGCCAGCCTTGCACCACGGCTTTGCCGCGCAGGGCGGTGAGACGTTCAAGCCGGTCGGCAAACAGGGCGCGGTCTTGCGTGAAAAACGCATAGTCTTCTAGCAGTAAATTCACCCGGTTGTCCAGCGACAGTTCTATGCGCAGACATGGACTCGCACGCATGGCCACCATCAGTTCTGCGGGCACGGTCAAATTACCTACCTTCTTGCTCTCTGCTTCCACAAAGACGTGCCTGTCGGCGCTGAAACCGCGTAAAGCATTCCAAACTTGGGTGTCGAAAGCTTTTTGCGTAGGTTGAGGCGTGCCGGGAATCAATCCCAGTACTGAGCTGCGGTGGCAGGCAATGGCTTCAAGGTCTAATACCTGCGCACCCTGTTGTGCCAACGCTTGGAGCAAACGCGTTTTGCCCGAACCTGTAGGGCCACACAGCACCTGAAACTGCAGGCGTTGTGCTTGGCGCGGCGTGTCTTCCATCACCTCTTTGCGAAAAGCTTTGTAACCACCCTCAATCAGGTGCACCTTGAAACCAATTTGCCCCAAGATCAGTGCCAGCGAATTGCTTCGTTTGCCGCCGCGCCAGCAATACACCAGGGGTTGCCAGCTGCGTGGCTTGTCCATCACTTTTGCTTCGATGTGACGGGCAATGTTTTTGGCGACCAACGCGGCGCCCACTTTTTGCGCTTCGAAGGGGTTAACTTGCTTATAAAGTGTTCCGACCTTGATGCGTTCTTCGTTGTTGAGCGAGGGCCAGCTCAGTGCGCCGGGGAGGCAGTCTTCGGCGTGCTCACTTTCTGAGCGAGCGTCCAGGATCGCATCAAATTGGTTCAGTTGGGCCATAGCATCTGCGGCCGAAATCAGGTGAAGGCTCATTTCAATTGTTTCTTCAAAGTGGGCCACACATTGGCCAGCAAGCGCGGCTGCGCCGCTTCATTGGGGTGAATGCGGTCGGGCTGGAACCATTTGAGCGGATCCGGGTCATCGCCAACGCCTTTCAAAAAGAAAGGCACCAGCGCCGCCTTTTGGCTTTTAGCCACTTGTGCGTAAGCAGCTTCAAACTGGCGGGCCATGTCGGGGCCGTAATTGGGCGGCATTTGCATGCCCAGCAGCAGCACCTGTGCGCCAGTACTCTTGGACTGTTTGGTCATTTCGAGCAAGTTGCCTTCCGTCATGGCCATGGGCAAGCCGCGCAGGGCGTCGTTGCCACCCAGCTCGATCACCACATGGCTGGGCTGGTGCTTTTTGAGCAAGGCGGGCAGACGAGAGCGACCACCTGATGTGGTGTCACCACTGATGCTGGCGTTGATCACTTCTACGCCAGGTTTTTCTTGTGTCAATTGCTTTTGTAGCAAAGCCACCCAGCCTGTGCCTCTGGCCAAGCCGTACTCAGCGCTCAGGGAGTCACCCAAGACCAAAATGCGTTGCACAGATGCAGGTGAGGTGGCTTGAAGAGACGTGGCAAAGCCCCAGCCGACCAGGGCCAGCAGGGTAAAGGTAAAGTGGCGTCGTCTCAACAAAGGTGTGTGCATGCCTGAATCCATCATTGCCGTGCGTGGCGTCTCTAAAAGTGTGCAAGATGCCAGCGGTCAGCTGGACATTTTGCGCGATATCGATTTTTCGTTGAACGCCGGGGAAACAGCAGCCATTGTCGGTGCTTCCGGTTCTGGCAAAAGCACTCTGCTGGCGATTTTGGCGGGTCTTGACACACCCAGCAGTGGGCAAGTGGTTTTGGCTGGCCAATCGCTTTTTGATTTATCGGAGGACGAACGCGCCGCTCTGCGCGCCCAACATGTGGGTTTTGTGTTTCAAAGTTTTCAACTGATGCCCAACCTCACGGCGCTCGAAAACGTGATGCTGCCCCTTGAATTGGCCGATCGGCCGGATGCACGCAGCACCGCTACGGCCATGCTGCAGCGCGTGGGTTTAGGCGAGCGCCTCAAGCACCTGCCCAAAGTCTTGTCGGGTGGTGAACAGCAGCGAGTGGCTTTGGCCCGCGCCTTTGTGGTGCAGCCTGAATTGCTGCTGGCCGATGAGCCCACAGGCAGCCTCGACCATGCCACCGGCGAAGCCATCATGGATTTGATGTTCGCGCTCAATCGTGAACAAGGCACCACCTTGATTTTGGTCACGCACGACCGTCAGTTGGCTGCCAGGTGCGAGCGCAGTCTGGTGATTCAGGCTGGCCATTTGAGCGAGGCGACCTCCGGGCTCAGCAAATAGAACCGTAACGCTCATCTCTCAGTGCTTTGGGGAACAACGATAATCAACGCATGTCATCCCACAAAGTGCTATTCGGCTTCCATGCCGTCGGCGTTCGCCTCAAGATCGCCCCCCAATCTGTTGTTGAAATCCATTTCGAAGTCACCCGCCGCGACGCCCGCATGCGGCAGTTCATCGACAAGGCCCGTGACTCGGGCATGCGCATGATCGAATCAGATGGCGAGCGATTGTCCAAGCTGGCAGGTGGTCATGGCCATCAGGGCGTTGTGGCTTTGGTCACGCCCATTCCGCAAAACCACTCTCTGGATGACCTGCTTGATACTGTCGAAGGTCCGCCCTTGCTCTTGATCTTGGATGGCGTGACCGATCCGCACAACCTTGGCGCTTGCCTGCGTGTGGCCGATGGTGCCGGTGCACATGCGGTGATCGCCCCCAAAGACCATGCCGCCGGCATCAATGCCACCGTAGCCAAAGTCGCCAGCGGTGCAGCTGAAACCATGCCTTACTTCATGGTGACCAATCTGGCGCGCACTTTGGGTGAGCTCAAAGAGCGCAGCATATGGGTGATTGGTACGAGCGATGATGCGCCTCGCAACATCTACCAAGCTGATCTGAAAGTGCCCACTGCTTTGGTGTTGGGCGCTGAGGGCGACGGTATGCGTCAGCTGACACGTAAAAATTGTGATGAGTTGGTCAGCATCCCGATGCGCGGAGCGGTTGAAAGCCTGAACGTGTCGGTGGCCAGTGGAGTTTGCCTTTACGAAGCCTTGCGTCAACGCAGCTGAGTTGCCCCTTAGACATCACCCTCAAATCATCTAATTCCAATATGTTCCAAAGATCCATCCTCTCCGTGTGTGTGCTTGCTGGTTTGCTGGCCTTCTTGTCGGCCTGTACGCAGGAGCAGCAAAACAAAATCAGCCGTGGCATTCAAAATTGGACGGGTACCAACGGCGTGATGGAGGTTTATGCGGGTGACAAACTCGTTCGCCGTTTCATTCAGGTCGACAAAGTCAGCACGGCGTTGGGAACCGATGACAAACAGCCACGCGCCTACCGGTATGGCTATGGGGTGTTGGATGAGAACCTGAACATGGCCGTCGACCCCGGCGAGAAGAAAGTCTATTTTGAGGTGAGCGACTATTCGAACACGGTGTTTTTCGAAAGTCCACGCTGATTTAAAAAGTCTTTAGATCCAACCCAAAGCCCCAATCACGGCGCCCGCTCCAAGCAACCAAAGCAGGTGAATGCGGGTCCGCCAAACCAAGAGCATCGAGGCCAAGGTCAAGAGCCAAAGTGGCCAGTCTCTTTTCGGATCGTTGTGACTGGCGGTCAATAGCCAACCCGTAGAAACCAACAAGGCAATAACCACCGGGGCCATGCCTAATTTGAAGGCCTTGATGCCGCGTTTGTCTCGGTGACGATGCGCCCATTGCGTGGTGGTGTAAGTTAATACGGAAGACGGCAGCATGATGCCTAAAAGGCTGAGAAAAACGCCCAAGCTCGACAAAGCGACGCTCATCCAACCGCCACCCAATCCGGCTCCTGCATTCAGCCCCACGTTCCAACCAATGACAGCCACAAAGAGAACATTTGGACCCGGAGATGCTTGTGCCAAAGCAATGGAGGAGCTGAACTGCTGATCGGTTAACCACCCGTTATCGTCCACCAAAAACCGGTGCATGTCTGGCGCAGTGATGATGGCCCCGCCCACCGCCAAAAGAGAAAGCGATAAAAAGTGGTTAAAAAACGTCAGCCAATCACCGATCGTCAATTGCAAACTGATGATCATGTTGGGGCCTCGAGTTCAGCCAGTCTTGTCAGCTGAAGATAAGCCCATGAGCAGGCCAGGGAGCCAATGCCCAGCAATACCCAAAGCAGGGGCCAGCGCAACAAACTCACACTCACAAAAGTGCTCAGCATCACGGCAAAACACACCATCATGCCCATCGGGTTTAGCCTCAAAGCGCTGATCAACTTGATGCCGGTGGCGGCAATCAGTCCGGCTGCTACTGCACCCATGCCTCGCAATGCGCCCTGCGCCCAAGCGGCGTCAGACACACCGCCGAACACGGAGGCCAGAATCAAAACCACAGCCAAAGGCGCCAGCAGCAAACCTGCTAAAGAAGCCAAAGCCCCACCCAAGCCAAAGTGGCGGCCACCAATGATCAGACAAAAATTGACCACATTGGGGCCCGGCATGATTTGAGCCACGGCCCAATCTTCGACAAATTGAGCCTGAGTCATCCAGCGCTTTTTTTCAACCAGTTCGCGTTGAACAACAGCCAAGACGCCACCAAAGCCTTGCAGCGCCAGTAGGGTGAAAGACAAAAACAAATCAGTTTTGGACTCTGGGGCGTTGAGCGGGGCAATATCTGTCATCTTGAAATTATGCAGACCATCAGAGACTCCAGCTGTCACCGGCAGGGCAGGTGGCGCTGTGGCTTGAATGGGCCGAAACCCGTCGTTTCAACGAAACTCGCAGTTGTTGGGGCTCAGGTGGCGGAGGGCTCAGCGATGCCACCCACCACTTGGCTGAAACCACCGTCCACATAGGTGATCTCAGCGGTCACGCCCGCAGCCAAGTCGCTCAGCATGAATGCGGCCACATTGCCCACGTCCTCAATGGTCACGTTGCGACGAATCGGCGAGGCTTCTGCTACCACAGACAATATCTTTCCAAAACCCTTGATGCCGCTGGCTGCCAAAGTCTTGATGGGGCCCGCAGAAATGCCGTTGGCCCGCAGCCCCCGGTTCTGACCACCCAGCGACTCGGCCAAATAACGTACCGACGCCTCCAGGCTGGCTTTGGCCAAGCCCATGGTGTTGTAGTTGGGCACAGTGCGGATTGCGCCGAGATACGTCAAGGTCAGAACAGCCGATTTGTCGTTCAAGTAGGGCAGGGCGGCTTTGGCCATCGCCGGAAAACTGTAGGCGCTGATGTCGTGGGCGATCTTGAAGCCTTCGCGCGACAAACCATCGAGAAAATCACCGGCAATCGCTTCGCGTGGTGCGTAGCCAATGGCATGCACAAAACCGTCGAACTTTGGCCAAGTGGCAGACAGGTCGGTGAACAGCTTTTCAATCTGCTCGTCACTGCCTACATCGCAATCAAAAATCAATTTGGAGTCAAAATCGGCCGCGAATTCGGTGATGCGGTCCTTGAAACGATCGCCCACGTAGCTGAAAGCCAGTTCGGCTCCTTGGGCATGGCAGGCTTTGGCGATGCCATAAGCAATCGAGCGGTTGGATAAAACGCCCGTGATCAACAATTTTTTGCCCGACAGAAATCCTGTTTTTGTGGTCATGCCTTCAACTCCTGAAAAATGTGTGCAGAATTGTCGCATGCGAAGACCCTTGGCCCGTTTCTGGACACACTGCTGCTTGGCCCTTGGGCTTGGGGTGGCGGGCAACGCTTTGGCTGCACATGCGTATGCCCAATTCGGGGATATTCGCTACCCAGCCGGGTTTGCCCATTTTGCGTATGTGAACCCTGACGCGCCCAAAGGCGGCGAGATCATGCTGGTTCCGCCCACCCGACAGTCCAACTTTGACAAGTACAACCCATTTACCTTGAAGGGCAGTGCCCCGCCGTCCATGCTGGGCATGATGTTCGATACGTTGTTGGTGGGCAATATGGACGAACCAACCACATCCTATGGCCTGCTGGCATCGGATGTTTCTGTGGCCAGCGACCGTTTGTCGGTCACCTTCCAGATCCATCCTTTGGCTCGCTTTCACAATGGTGATCCGGTCCTGGCTGCCGATGTGCGCTATTCTTTTGAGCGCCTGACCAGCAAGCAGGCTGCGCCGCAGTACCGCACCTATTTTGGTGAAGTTAAAAAAGCGACTGTGTTAACGGAGCGCAGCATCCGTTTTGATTTTGTCCGGCCCAACAGCGAACTGCCCTTGATCGTCGGTAGTTTGCCAGTTTTCAGTCAAAAGTGGGGGCTGGAGGGCGGCGTGCTAAAGCCCTTTGACCAAATGGTCATGGATATTCCCATCGCTTCTGGCCCATACCGCATTGGCCGTGTGCAGTTTGGCAAGGACATCACCTACGAGCGCGATCCGGCTTATTGGGCGCGCGACCTGAACGTCCGCAAAGGCCAATTCAACTTCGACCGCATCACCTACAAAATATACAAAGACAGCACCGCCCAGCTTGAAGCCTTCAAGGCGGGTGAGTTCGATTACATGCAGTCCTTTATCGCGCGGGAATGGGCCAGGGCTTTCAGAGGTCGTGCGTTTGATCGCGGTGATCTGATCAAAGCAGAATTGGTGCATGGCAACGCGGGAGACTTTCAGGGCTTTTTGTTCAATACGCGTCGTGACAAGTTCAAAGACGTGCGGGTGCGCCAGGCCATTGCCCTGGCCATGGATTTTGAGTGGCTGAACCGCCAACTTTTTTACAACGCCTACAGCCGTGTGCGCGGCTATTTTGTGGCCAGTGATTTCGAAGCCAAGGGCCGACCTGGTTCAGACGAGTTGGCATTGCTTGCACCTTTGAGGGACAAGCTGCCTGCTGCGGTGTTTGAGCAAGATGTGCCGCAACCACCCCAAACCGAGCTCGATCAAGCCTCGGGCCACACTTTGCGCGACCATTTACGCCAAGCGCGTGATTTGCTCAAAGATGCCGGGTGGACTTACAGGGATGGCGCATTGCGCAATGGCAAGGGACAAGCCCTCAGCATCGAGTTTCTGGACAGTTCTGGTTCCATGGGCCGCGTCGTCACGCCATTTGCCAAGAACCTTGAAAAACTGGGCATACAGGTGCAGTACAAGGTGATCGACTTTGCGCTGTTGCAAAAGCGCATGGATGTGTTCGACTTTGACATCGTCAGCAACCGCACCGTGGGCAGCGAAGCACCCGGCACCGAGTTGCTGGAGCGTTACGGTAGCCGATCGGCCGACGTGGAAGGTTCTGGCAATGTGATCGGCCTGAAAGACCCGGCTGTGGACGCGCTGCTGGACAAGGTGGTCAGTTCCACATCTCGGCCAGAGCTGGTGACCAGCCTGCGAGCCTTAGATCGGGTGCTCCGTCACGGTCATTACGCGGTACCACACTGGTATGGTGGGGTGCACAGGGTGTCATGGCGTGCCAAAGCCTTTGCGCGCCCAACCGAGTTACCCCGTTTTTACCAGCCGGAAAAACTGGTCACCACCGTTTGGTGGTCGCCCAATGTTTCAATGTCCGCACCGTCACAAGTGACCCCAAAGGCCCCTTGACCCATGCTGGCCTATATTTTTAAACGCTTGCTGTTGATGATCCCGACCTTGTTCGGGGTCTTGTTGATGACCTTTGTGGTGATCCAGTTTGTGCCTGGGGGGCCGGTCGAACAAATGGTGGCCCAACTTCAAGGCCGGGACACGGGCGGGGAGGGCGCCGCCGCTGGTGGCAGCGGCTACCGAGGCCGTCAAGGCGTAGACGCTGCCCGCATTGCCGAAATCAAAACGCTGTACGGCTTTGACAAGCCACCCACTGAGCGCTTTTGGATGATGCTCAAGCAGTTTGCGCAGTTTGATCTGGGCAAAAGCTTTTTCTACCCGAAAGACGTTTGGAGCTTGATCAAGGAGAAGCTACCGGTTTCCATCAGCTTGGGTTTGTGGACGTTTTTTTTGAGTTATCTGGTGTCGGTGCCTTTGGGCATTGCCAAAGCGGTCAGGGCCGGTACGCGCTTTGACACCCTCACCAGTTTGCTGGTGCTCGTGGGCTATGCCATTCCGGGTTTTGTGCTGGGTGTGGCCCTGCTGGTCATCTTTGGTGGGCAGCTGCAGTGGTTTCCGCTGCGCGGCCTGACCTCGTCCAATTGGGAGCAGCTGAGCTGGGGGGCCAAAGTGGTTGACTATTTGTGGCACATCGCTTTGCCGGTCACGGCCAGTGTGGTGGGGTCGTTTGCCGTCATCACCATGCTGACAAAGAACGCTTTTCTGGAAGAAATTCGCAAGCAGTATGTGCTGACCGCCCGCGCCAAAGGTCTAAGCGAAAACCGGGTTCTTTACCGCCATGTCATGCGCAATGCCTTGATTCCGCTGGTCACGGGTTTCCCAGCGGCATTCATTGGTGCGTTTTTCACCGGCTCGTTGCTGATCGAAACCCTCTTCTCACTCGATGGGTTGGGTTTGCTGAGCTACGAGGCCGTGATCCGGCGTGACTACCCGGTGGTGCTGGGCACCTTGTATTTGTTTACCCTGATTGGCCTGGTGACCAAGTTGATCAGTGACCTGTGTTACTTGTGGGTGGACCCGCGTGTGAAGTTCGACAAATGAGCACCCTAGCCCCATCCACTTTGCCTGCGCAAGCTTCGCCTTCAGCGCGAGCTTGGCAGCGCTTTCGTCGCAACCGCCTGGGCTTTGGTAGCCTGATCATTTTTGTGACGCTGTTTGTGCTCAGCTTGGGTGCTGAGTTCTTGTCCAACGACAAGCCTCTGGTGGTGCGCTTTGAGGGGCAGTGGTATTTCCCTGTGGTCCAACCATTGCCAGAAAAAGTCTTTGGCGGAGACTTTGAGACGCCTGCAGATTACCTGGACCCGTTCATTCAACAGCAACTGAAAAAGGACGGCAACTGGGCATTACAGGCTCCCAATCCTTACCATCACACCACACTTGACTATTTCGCCCCTTTGCCCAACCCAGCGCCGCCCACGGGTCATAACTGGTTGGGGACTGACGACAGGGGCCGCGATGTGTTGGCACGGTTGTTGTATGGCTTCAGGGTATCGGTGCTGTTTGCTTTGGCCCTGACTTTATTTGGTGTGGTGTTGGGTGTGTTGACCGGCGCAGTGCAAGGCTTTTTTGTGGGCAAGACCGACTTGGTGTTTCAGCGTTTCATTGAAATCTGGAGTGCCATGCCCGAGTTGTATTTGCTGATCATCTTCTCGGCTGTGTTCGAGCCCAGTGTCGGCCTTTTGCTTTTATTGCTCAGTCTGTTTGGCTGGATGGGTTTGTCCGACTATGTGCGGGCCGAGTTCCTGCGCAACCGTCAACTCGATTACGTCAAATCGGCACGGGCGCTGGGCCTGGGAAATTGGCAGATCATGTGGCGGCACGTGCTGCCCAACAGCATGACCCCGGTGGTGACCTTTTTACCTTTTCGCATGAGCGGTGCCATTTTGGCCTTGACCTCGCTGGACTTTCTGGGTCTAGGTGTGCCACCCGGTACGCCCTCTTTGGGTGAATTGCTTGCCCAAGGCAAAAACAACATCGATGCATGGTGGATATCCATTTCCACTTTTGTGGTGCTGGTGGTGACCTTGTTGCTGTTGACTTTCATGGGCGATGCCTTGCGCGACGCGCTGGATCCGCGAAAGGCGCAAGCATGAGCACGGCCAAGGTTTTGTTGGAACTCAAAGACCTGCGCATCGCCTTTGGTGGACAAGCGGTGGTGCATGGTGTGAACCTCAGCATTCAGGCCGGTGAGCGCGTGGCCTTGGTGGGCGAGTCTGGCTCGGGGAAGTCGGTCACTGCGCTGTCGGTTCTGCGTTTGCTGGAGTCTGCTGATATTTCTGGCCATGTGCTTTGGCAAGGCCAAGATTTGCTGCTGCAAACGCCTTTGGAGATGCAGCGCATCCGTGGCGACGAGATCGCCATGATTTTTCAAGAACCGATGACGGCCCTTAACCCTTTGATGACTGTGGGCTCGCAAATCTCGGAAGTTCTGCAGCTCAAAAAGCTGTTGCCTCGGCGTGATGCGGATGCGCGGGCCGTGCATTTGTTGTCCGAAACCGGGATCGATGACCCCGAGCGGCGTTTTGGTGCTTATCCGCACCAGTTGTCTGGGGGGCAACGCCAACGCGCCATGATGGCCATGGCTCTGGCGTCTGAGCCCAAGTTGCTGTTGGCCGATGAACCCACCACTGCATTGGACGCCAGCTTGCGCCTGCAGATGCTGCAGTTGCTGGCCAATTTGCAACAAAAAACCGGAATGGCTGTGCTGCTCATCACACACGACCTGGCCTTGGTCCGCCACTTTGCCAGCCGTGTTGTCGTGATGGAAAAAGGGCATGTGGTGGAGCAAGGTGACATACAAGCTGTATTTGCGTCGCCCCAGCACCCCTACACGCAGCGCTTGCTGTCAAGTCACCCCAGCCGAGATGGCTTGGTTGCTACGCCGCCCGCGCATACACTTCCAATCCTTCAAGTGCGGAAACTCCAGGTGAGCTACCCCATCGCTGTGCCTGGATTCAAAGCTTGGTTTAAAAGACACCATTTCACAGCTTTGCATGGTGCGGATTTCTCGATCGCGCCTGGTAGCACGTTGGGTGTGATGGGGGAATCCGGCTCAGGTAAATCCAGTTTGGCACAGGCGGTGTTGGGCTTGATCCCTTTTAAAGGTGACTTGTCGTTTGCAGGGCAAACCTGGCAAGGCAGTCCGGCATTGGATAAAGCTTTGCGTCGCCGGGTGCAGGTGGTTTTTCAGGACCCCTATGGCAGCTTGTCCCCGCGCATGACCGTCGGTGAAATCGTCTCTGAAGGCTTGCGCTTGCACCATCCGCAATGGACATTCGCCCAAATAGAAGAGCGCGTTCGCCAAGCTTTGGAAGAGGTGGGTTTGGGTGGTGAGTCTTTTGATGTACTCAGCCGCTACCCACACGCTTTTTCTGGCGGACAGCGCCAACGCATCGCTTTGGCCCGCGCTTTGGTGGTGGAGCCCGAACTTTTGGTGCTGGACGAGCCCACCAGCGCTTTGGACGTGACGGTTCAACAACAGATACTGGAGTTGTTACAAGCGTTGCAAAAAAAACGCGGTATGGCGTATTTGCTGATCACCCATGATGTCGATGTTTTGCGGGCGATGGCCCATCAGGTGTTGGTTCTTAAATCTGGAATCGTGGTGGAGCAAGGGGCTTGCGACCAGGTTCTCGGTCATCCTCAGCATGAATACACCCGGACTCTGGTGCAAGCATTTCCCGATTTGAGATGAGCCAATTGACGTCCCCTTTGCCATGATTTCCTTGAAAATCACACACTTACAACGATTTTTCAGATAGAATATTGTCTTCACGACCAAACGGGCGGGTTTTCACCGCCCGTTTTTTTTGGGTCTTTCTTTTTTAACGTTGACATCCTGAAGCTCTGTGGCATTGCAGCAAATTGTTCAAGAAACTGTGACTGGACTGGGTTATGACCTGGTTGAGATTGACCGCACAGCGGGCGGTTTATTGCGCATCACGATTGATTGGCCTTGGACTGTTGGATCTGAGCACTTCATCAACGTTGAAGACTGCGAAAAAGTGAACCGCCAGTTGCAGTTTGCTTTGGAGGTTGACGGAGTGACCTACAACCGCCTAGAAGTGTCCTCTCCTGGCATTGATCGCCCATTGCGCAATGAGCAGGATTTTGAGCGTTTTGTTGGTCAGTTGATTGACATCACCCTCAAGGTGCCAATGGGTGACAAATCAGCTGGCATGGTCAACCCAACGCGCAAAAAATTTCGTGGCACGCTCGAGCGTGATGCCACTGGCCAGGGCTGGCAAATCGTCTGGAGCGATGCACCCGTTGTCAAGCCCGGGCAAAAAGTCAGCAAAAAAAGAATCCCAGAGCCCCTCAATGCGCTGGGTTTTGTATTCGTTGAGTTGCGCGAAGCGCGTCTTGCCCCCGTGGTGGACTTTAAAGGACGAAAGTCCAAACAAGAAACCTGACGGTTGGCCCATTTTTCAGATCAAGTATTTGGGGCCTGCTTGTTTGGCCCGTTTGAACAGGAGATTTAAGTCATGAATCGCGAAATGTTGATGTTGGTCGAAGCCATCTCACGTGAAAAGAACGTTGAGCGCGACGTGGTGTTTGGTGCCGTTGAAGCGGCTTTGGCTCAAGCCACCAAAAAATTGTTCACAGGCGAAGTTGACATTCGAGTGGCTGTTGACCGTGACAGCGGCAATTACGAGAGCTTTCGCCGTTGGCACGTGGTTCCCGATGAGGCGGGTTTACAGCTGCCGGAACAAGAAATTCTGTTGTTTGAAGCCAAAGAGCAGATCCCTGATATCGAGGTTGACGAGTACATCGAAGAACCCATCGAGTCCGTACCGATTGGCCGGATTGGCGCCATGGCCGCCAAGCAGGTGATTCTGCAAAAAATTCGTGACGCTGAGCGCGAAATGCTCCTCAACGACTTCATGTCGCGCGGCGAGAAGATTTTTGTGGGCACCGTGAAGCGGATGGACAAGGGCGACATCATCTGTGAGTCGGGTCGCATCGAAGGCCGCTTGAGACGCAGCGAGATGATTCCCAAGGAAAACCTTCGAAGTGGTGACCGTGTGCGCGCCATGATCATGGAAGTCGACTTGACGCTTCGTGGAGCGCCGATTCTGTTGTCACGTTCGGCGCCTGAATTCATGATTGAACTTTTCCGCCAAGAAGTCCCCGAGATTGAGCAAGGCTTGTTGGAAATCAAAACTTGCGCCCGTGACCCTGGTTCGCGCGCCAAGATTGCGGTTTTGTCGCACGACAAACGCGTTGACCCCATCGGCACCTGCGTAGGCGTTCGTGGCACCCGTGTCAACGCCGTCACGAACGAATTGGCTGGTGAGCGCGTAGACATCGTGTTGTGGAGTGAAGATCCAGCCCAGTTTGTGATCGGCGCTTTGGCACCTGCCAATGTTCAATCTATTGTGGTGGACGAAGAAAAACACGCCATGGACGTGGTGGTCGACGAGGAAAACCTCGCGATCGCCATTGGTCGTGGCGGTCAAAACGTTCGTTTAGCCTCTGACCTCACGGGTTGGAAAATCAACATCATGGACGCGGCCGAGTCCGCCCAAAAGCAGGCTGAAGAGACCACGGGCATTCGCCAGTTGTTCATGGAAAAGCTGGATGTCGACCAAGAAATTGCCGACATCCTGATTGGTGAGGGCTTCACCAGCTTGGAAGAAGTGGCCTACGTGCCGATTCAAGAAATGCTGGAGATCGAAAGCTTCGATGAAGACACGATCAATGAGCTGCGGACCCGTGCCAAAGATGCACTGCTGACGCTTGAGATTGCGCGTGAAGAGAGCGTTGAAGACGTCTCCCAGGATTTGCGTGACTTGCCGGGCTTGACGCCTGAGTTGATTTCTAAGCTGGTGGACGCGGGCATCCAAACCCGTGATGACCTGGCTGACTTGGCCACTGATGAGTTAACAGACATCACGGCCCAGACGGCTGAAGAGGCAACCGCCTTGATCATGAAAGCTCGCGAACATTGGTTCGCTGGCCAGGCCTGAAGCCTGATGGAGTCTTGAACAAAATTATGTCCAGTACCACTGTTGCCGAGTTCGCCAATGAACTCAAAAAATCTGCCGATGTCTTGCTTGATCAATTGCGATCTGCGGGCGTTGCAAAAGCCTCTGACAATGATGTGTTGACAGATGCTGACAAGCAAAAATTGCTCAGTTACCTGCAAGCCAGCCACGGCACCGTCACGGCGGACCGTAAAAAGATCACTTTGGTCAAGAAATCGACCAGCGAGATCAAGCAAGCCGATGCTTCGGGCAAGGCACGCACCATTCAAGTAGAGGTTCGCAAGAAGCGCACCGTGCTCAAACGCGATGACGAGTCGAGCGCAGTGGTGGAAGAGCCCGTCATTGACCATGCCGATTTGGCCCGTCGAGAAGAAGAAGCCCGTCACCAAGCCGAGCTGATCAGTCGCCAAGAGCAAGAGTTGGCTGAAATGCGCCGCCAACGCGAAGCTCAAGAAGCCCAGCAGCGTTCTGAAATGGCAGCGCAAGAAGCCCAAGCGCAAGCCGATGCCAAAGCATTGGCCGAAGCTGCTGCGTTGTCTACGGGTCAAACACCCGACAAGCCAGCTTTGAGCCGCGCTGACCGCGAACAGTTGGCCCGTGCAGAAGCGGCCAGCATCAATGCTGCCTCTCAAGCCAAACTGACACCGGTGGTGTCTGCCGAAGACAAAGCGGCCAACAAGGCGGCCGAGGCTGTAGAAGCTGCCACCGCCAAAGTCAAAGCTGATCAGGCTGTGCGCGAAGCCGCAGTGCTCAAAGCTGCGGCGGATTCAAAAGCCAAAGCCGATGAAGAAACCGCCCGCGCTCAAGAATTGGACTTACGCCGCCGCAAAGCCTTGGCCGAAGCCGAAGCCATTCGCAGCATGATGAATGCGCCCAAAAAGGTCTTGGTCGCTAAAAAAGATGAGCCCAAAGCCGAGCCCAAAGCGGCCGTCAAAGGGACCTTGCATAAACCTGCGGGGACACCAGCACCAGGCACCCGAGCAGCGGCGGCACAAGCAGCTGCCCCTGTAGCGCCTGGCGTGAACAAGGAAGTCAAATCCGCCAAGCTGTCGTCCAGTTGGGCAGGAGACCCCGCCAAAAAGAAAGCCATCCCAACGCGCGGCGACACCAGTGGTGGTGTAGGCCGCAACAATTGGCGCACCGGTCCTCGTGGCCGACGTGGCAACGACCGTGATCGTGATGATGGCCAGAACCAGCAGGCCCCAACCGAA
Organism: Akkermansia muciniphila; assembly: GCA_943331105.2. Lineage (GTDB taxonomy): Bacteria > Pseudomonadota > Gammaproteobacteria > Burkholderiales > Burkholderiaceae_C > Limnohabitans_A. Next base: position 248,299 of record CALQKH020000001.1, on the reverse strand, counting down.
GTTCGCGTGATCGAAGTTCACGTGCCAGAGACCATCACCGTGTCCGAGTTGGCTCACAAGATGGCCATCAAAGCCTCTGAAGTCATCAAGCACCTGATGAAGCTGGGCCAAATGGCCACCATGAACCAGCCATTAGACCAAGACACTGCCATGATCGTGGTGGAAGAGATGGGCCACAAAGCGGTGGTGGCAGCTTTGGATGATCCAGAAGCCTTTACCGATGACGAAGTGTCGGATCAACAAGCCGAGTCCCTGCCACGTGCCCCAGTGGTCACCGTCATGGGCCACGTCGACCATGGAAAAACTTCGCTGCTTGACTACATTCGCCGTGCCAAAGTGGCTTCTGGTGAAGCCGGTGGCATCACGCAGCATATTGGTGCCTATCACGTCGAGACGCCTCGCGGCATGATCTCTTTTCTGGACACGCCTGGTCACGAAGCCTTCACGGCCATGCGTGCCCGTGGTGCACAAGCCACTGACATTGTCATTCTTGTGGTGGCCGGTGACGATGGCGTCATGCCCCAGACCAAAGAAGCCATCAAACACGCCAAAGCGGCCGGTGTCCCGATTGTGGTGGCCATCAACAAGATGGACAAGCCCGACTCCAACATCGAACGCGTCCGTGCTGAGCTGATTTCTGAAGAAGTCGTGCCCGAAGAATTCGGTGGGGAATCACCTTTTGTCTCCGTTTCGGCCAAAACCGGCATGGGCATCGACGATCTTTTGGAGCAAGTGCTCCTGCAGGCCGAAGTGCTGGAACTCAAAGCCCCGGTGCAAGCCGCCGCCAAGGGTCTGGTCATCGAAGCGCGTCTGGACAAGGGTCGTGGTCCTGTGGCCACCATCCTGGTTCAGTCAGGTACCTTGAACACAGGTGACGTGGTGTTGGCAGGTCAGACTTTTGGCCGCGTGCGAGCCATGTTGGATGAAAATGGTGCTGCCATCAAGTCCGCTGGCCCCTCGATCCCTGTTGAGATTCAAGGCTTAACCGAAGTGCCCCAAGCGGGTGACGAATTCATGGTCATGGGCGACGAGCGCCGTGCCCGAGAAATCGCCACCTACCGCGCTGGCAAGTTCCGCAACACCAAATTGGCCAAACAACAAGCTGCCAAGCTTGAGAACATGTTCACTGACATGTCTGCGGGTGAGGTCAAGATGCTGCCTATCATCATCAAGGCCGACGTACAAGGTTCACAAGAAGCCTTGGGTGCATCCTTGCTTAAACTGTCTAACGAAGAAGTCAAAGTCCAACTGGTTTACTCCGGCGTGGGCGGCATCAGCGAGTCGGACATCAACTTGGCGATTGCCTCCAAGGCTATTGTCATCGGCTTCAACGTGCGTGCTGACGCCGGTGCGCGCAAGCTGGCCGAAGGCAATGGTGTTGACCTTCATTACTACAACATCATTTATGACGCTGTGGATGAACTCAAGGCCGCCATGTCGGGCATGTTGGCACCTGAGCAGCGCGAAGAAATCATGGGCATGGCCGAAATCCGGACCGTGTTTGTGGCTTCTAAGATCGGCACTGTTGCCGGTTGTATGGTCACCTCGGGTCAAGTTACCCGCAGCGCCAAGTTCCGCTTGTTGCGCGACAACGTCGTCATCTACACGGGTGAACTCGACTCGCTCAAACGCCTCAAGGACGACGTGCGCGAAGTCAAAGAAGGCTTTGAGTGCGGTATCAAACTCAAAAATTACAACGACATCAAAGAAGGCGATTACCTCGAATTCTTCGACGTCAAGGAAATTGCGAGAACGCTGTAAATGGTCCGAAGAAAGCAGTCTTCTGTGCCCAACCGCGGTTTCCGCGTGGCCGACCAGATCCAGCGCGATCTGGCCGAGTTGATTGCGCGCGAGTTGAAAGACCCGCGAGTCGGCATGGTCACGATCAATGCGATCGAGGTCACACCGGATTACGCGCACGCCAAGGTCTTCTTCAGTGTTTTGACGGGTAACCCCGACGAAGCCACCGAAGGACTGAATGCGGCAGCCGGTTTCCTGCGAAATGGTTTGTTCAAGCGTTTGCACATCCACACCGTGCCAACGTTGCATTTTTTGTTTGACCGCACCACCGAGCGTGCGTCCGACATGAATGCCTTGATCGCTAAAGCTGTGTCGTCTCGCGCCCAGGAGGACTGAGCATGAACTCGCCACGCACCAGGGTGCAGCGGCGCCCTGTGCATGGGGTGTTGTTGCTCGATAAACCTTTGGGTCTTTCCAGCAATCAGGCTTTACAAAAAGCCAAATGGTTGCTTCGGGCTGAAAAAGCTGGCCATACCGGCACACTCGACCCATTGGCCACAGGCGTCTTGCCTTTGTGTTTTGGTGCAGCCACGAAGTTCAGCCAGCAACATCTCGATGCCGACAAGACTTACGAAACGACAGTGCGTCTGGGCTTGAAAACCAGCACAGGCGATGCCGAAGGCGATGTGATCACTGTCCGCGAAGTGTCATGTTCAGCGGGTATGGTGGTGGAGGTGTTGGACAAGTTCATGGGCCCCATCAGTCAAGTACCCCCGATGCACAGTGCCTTGAAGAAGGATGGCAAGGCCTTGTACGAGTATGCCCGCGAGGGTGAAACCGTTGAGCGCGAGCCGCGCAACGTGGTGATTCATGATCTGGATTTGCTGGACATGCAACTGCAAGGCGATGCCCCTTTTTTGCGTTTGCGTGTGCGTTGCAGCAAAGGCACTTACATCCGAACGCTGGGCGAAGACATTGCAGATGCCTTGGGTTGTGGTGGCCACTTGAGTGCATTGCGCCGAGTGGTCACTGGGCCTTTTGCAGAGGCTGAGTGCGTGTCATTGATGCAACTGGAGGCCATGGACGAAGACCAGCGTTTGGCAGTCCTGCAGCCGGTAGAGGTCTTGTTGCCGGGTTACACCGAGGTGCAGCTCGACAAAACCAGCTCAGATCGTTTTTTGAATGGGGTGCGCAGACACGGCCCTTGGGTTGATTGTGATCAAGTTGCCGTGTATGGAGGACATCCTCGTGCCTTGCTGGGAACAGCAGTTGTGCATGGCGGCGAATTGATTCCGGGTCGATTGTTGAGCCCGATGGAAATTCAACAGATTTTAGAAAAATCACCTGCCACCGAGCCGTTGCTGGCCGAGCAGGTTTAAAGGAAGAGAAAGCATGACCAAGCAAATTCGCAACATCGCCATCATTGCCCACGTTGACCACGGCAAGACCACCATGGTGGACCAACTGCTTCGCCAGTCGGGTACCTTCGCTGACCACGAAAAAATCGTGGACACCGTGATGGACAACAACGCCATCGAACGCGAGCGTGGCATCACGATTTTGGCCAAGAACTGCGCGGTGAGCTGGGAGGGCACCCACATCAACATCGTTGATACACCCGGTCACGCGGACTTTGGTGGCGAAGTCGAGCGCGCTTTGTCCATGGTGGACGGTGTTGTGCTTCTGATTGACGCCCAAGAAGGCCCAATGCCTCAAACCCGTTTTGTGACCAAGAAAGCATTGGCTTTGGGCTTGAAGCCCATCGTGGTGGTGAACAAGGTCGACAAGCCCGGCGCCAACCCAGACAAGGTGGTTAATGCCGCTTTTGACCTGTTTGACAAACTCGGCGCCAATGACGAGCAGCTCGATTTCCCAGTCGTCTACGCATCCGGTATCAACGGCTGGACATCGATGGACGAGGGCGCACCTGGTGAGCAGTGGGGCCCTGACATGTCGGCCTTGTTCAACACTGTTCTGAAGCATGTCCCCCCCCAACAAGGTGACCCAGCAGCACCTTTACAACTTCAAATCTCTGCGCTCGACTTCTCGACCTTTGTAGGCCGCATCGGCGTAGGCCGCATCAGCCAGGGCACCATCAAACCCCAAATGGACGTGGTCGTCATGGAGGGACCGAACGGCAAAACCATCAAGGGCCGCATCAACCAAGTCCTCAAGTTCCAAGGTTTGGACCGTGTGCAAGTGACCGAAGCCGGTCCTGGTGACATCGTTTTGATCAACGGCATTGCCGATCTGAACATTGGCGTGACGGTGACCGACGTGACCAACCCCGCACCATTGCCGATGCTCAAAGTGGACGAGCCCACGCTCACCATGAACTTCTGTGTGAACACAAGCCCTCTGGCCGGTCGTGAAGGCAAGTTTGTGACCAGCCGTCAAATCTGGGACCGCCTGCAAAAAGAACTGCAACACAACGTGGCTTTGCGCGTCAAGGAAACTGACGAAGAAGGTATCTTTGAGGTCATGGGCCGCGGCGAATTGCACCTGACCATTTTGCTGGAAAACATGCGCCGCGAAGGCTACGAAATGGCGGTTTCCAAGCCTCGCGTGGTGTTCCGAGATGTGAATGGCGAGCGCCATGAGCCTATCGAGTTGGTCACTGCAGACATTGAAGAAACCCACCAAGGTGGTGTGATGCAAGCCTTGGGCGAGCGCAAGGGCGAATTGGTCAACATGGAACCCGATGGCCGTGGTCGTGTGCGTTTGGAGTACCGTATTCCAGCCCGTGGTCTGATCGGTTTCACCAACGAATTCCTGAACCTGACACGTGGCTCCGGCTTGATTTCCAACATCTTTGACAGCTACGAACCCCACAAAGGTGACATTGGCGGTCGCAAGAACGGCGTGCTGATTTCCATGGACGACGGTGAAATCTTCACCTACGCCCTGGGCAAGTTGGACGACCGCGGTCGCATGTTCGTCAAGGCCAACGATCCGGTGTACGAAGGCATGATCGTGGGTATCCACAGCCGTGACAACGACTTGGTGGTCAACGCCACCCGCACCAAGCAGCTGACCAACTTCCGAGTGTCAGGCAAGGAGGACGCGATCAAGATCACGCCCCCGATTGACCTGACCTTGGAATACGGCGTCGAGTTCATCGAGGATGACGAGTTGGTTGAAATCACGCCCAAGAGCGTACGTCTGCGCAAGCGCTTCTTGAAAGAAAGCGACCGCAAGCGCAACAAGTGATCGGCCATCAATCATGCGCATGACCCACGGCATGGCCGTTTGGACCATGGTGGGCTGCACCGCCTTGTGGTCCATGGCTGGTGTGGTCACTCGGTATCTTGAGGAAGCCCGTAGCTTTGAAGTCACCTTCTGGCGCAGCTTCTTTACCGTGGTGTCCCTGCTGATCATCTTGCCTTTGTGGCAAGGCAGGGACGTCTGGTCTCGGTTGCCTTGGCGCAACCGCTATTTCTGGCTCTCTGGCCTGTGCTGGAGTGTGATGTTCACTGCTTTCATGGTCGCTTTGACCTTGACGGCAGTGGCCAATGTTTTGGTGACCATGGCCGTAGGCCCATTGCTGACCGCGCTTTTCACCCGTGTCTTTTTGCACCACCATTTGCCCTTAAGGACTTGGATCGCGATTTGGGTGGCGGGCCTTGGCATCGGGTGGATGTACGGCACACAGCTGAGTTTGGGTGACCCCAACTTTTTGATCGGTTCTCTGGTGGCCCTTTGCGTCCCCATTGCAGGTGCCGTTCAATGGACATTGGCTCAAAAGAGCCAAAACGAAGGACACAGCCTGGACTTGGTTCCATCGGTTTTGTTGGGCGCCATCTTCTCCACTTTGTTGACCTTGCCCTTGGCGATGCCTTTTCAGGCTTCTGTTCACGATGTAGGGCTGCTGGCCATCTTAGGCCTGTTCCAATTGGCCATTCCTTGCGTGCTTTCGGTCATTTGTGTGCGGGTGCTCAAAGCGCCTGAAGCCTCATTGCTGTGTTTGCTCGAGATTGTCTTTGGCATTGGATTGGCTTGGTGGGGTGCTAACGAAGCCCCGCAAATGAGCGTATTGTTAGGTGGCTCCCTCGTCCTGGGGGCTTTGCTCATGAACCAATGGTTAGGCTGGAAACAAAACAATGACTGATGTCATCGCACAAATCGAAGGCCGCATTGGCTGCATCACCCTGAACCGTCCGAAGGCACTGAACGCTTTGTCATTGGAAATGGTGCGTCACATCACAGACGCGCTGATGGCTTGGAAAAACGAGCCCCAAGTCTTGGCTGTGGCCGTGCGCGGCATGGGCAAAGAGGGCCCATTTGGTTCCTTTTGCGCGGGTGGCGACATCCGGTTTTTCCATCAGGCTGCTCACGCAGGCGATGCTTCTTTGGCTGACTTTTTTACCGAAGAATACCGCCTCAATCACCTGATTCACACCTACAGCAAGCCTTACATCGCTTTCATGGACGGCATCGTCATGGGCGGCGGCATGGGCATCAGCCAGGGCGCCAGCGTGCGAGTGGTGACTGAGCGAACCAAAATGGCCATGCCTGAAACCCACATTGGCTTGTTCCCGGACGTGGGGGGGGGCTATTTCTTAAGCCGTTGCCCTGGGCGATTGGGTGAATATTTGGCCCTGACCGGAACCATGCTGACCGGCGCGCAAGCTGTGGCAGCCAAGTTGGCTGACATCGCCTTGCCCAGTGGCATGCTGGAGCCCATCTGGCAAACCTTGATCAGCAGTCCTTTTGAAAACGCCGAATCGGTAGAGCGCTGGGTGCTGGCCCAATCAGGTTCACTGACCCCTGAAAAGCTCATTCAACAGCCTCAGATCGATGAAGTTTTTGGCTTGTCTTCGGTGGCCGACATGGTGCATTGTTTAGAAGCGGCTTCAGACGAATGGAGCCAAAAAACGGCCGGTACCTTGCGCCACCGCTCGCCTTTGATGCTGCACGTGGTGCTTGAGCAAATTCGTCGCGCCCGGCAAATGAGCTTGGCCGATGACCTGCGCATGGAGCGTGACATGGTGCACCATTGTTTCCACCTGCGTGCTGTCAAGGACAGCGAAACGGTGGAAGGCATTCGTGCTTTAGCGATCGACAAAGACCACAGTCCGCAATGGAAACCGGTTCGGGTGGAAGAAGTGAACGCGTTGGAAGCGGCAAGTTTCTTTGTGAGTCCATGGTCTTTAGAAGATCACCCGCTGCGCGATTTGAGCTGAACGGCAGAGTCCTGCGCGGGCGAACTCAGCGGTCGCGGTGGCGGCTCTTCATGGCGCGTTCCACTTCTCGTTTCCCTTCACGGTCCTTGATGGTGTCACGCTTGTCGTGCTCGGCCTTGCCCTTGGCCAGTGCAATGTCACACTTCACCTTGCCCGATTTCCAGTGCAAATTGATGGGCACCAGGGTGTAGCCCTTTTGCTCAATCTTCCCGATCAAGCGCTTGATCTCTTCTTTGTTCAGCAGCAGTTTGCGTGTCCGTGCTGCTTCAGGGTTGATGTGCGTTGACGCGGTTTTGAGCGGGTTGATCAAGCAGCCGATGATGAACAACTCGCCATTGCGAATGACCACATACCCGTCGGTGAGTTGCACCTTGCCTTCACGGATGGCCTTGACTTCCCAGCCTTCCAGCACCATCCCAGCCTCGTAGCGTTCTTCAAAAAAATAGTCGAAGGACGCTTTTTTGTTCTCGGCGATCTTAGAAAAGGTGGGGGCAGCAGGGGACTTTTTGGTGGTGGCCATGAGGAGCAGATAAGGACGGCAAGGCCGTTCGCAAGGGTGTGCAGCTGACTGATCCGCCTGCAGGCGCATCGAAAAACTACAATCGCTGCATTGTATGAAGAATATCCACAAGTCCGTTTTGATCTGGTACTCGCCAGAAGAAATGTTTCGCCTCGTGACCGACGTGGCGCGTTACCCCGAATTTTTGCCGTGGTGTGACAAAGCCAGCGTGCTCGAAACCGACGCCCAAGGCATGGTGGCCGAGGTCGGCATCAGCCTGGGCGGCATCCAGCAAACCTTCACCACCCGCAACACCCACGAAGAAGGTCGTTCGGTCGGTATGAGCCTGGTCAAAGGCCCTTTTTCAAACCTGAGTGGCATGTGGCGCTTCACCCCCGTGGGCGATGGCACGCAACGCGCTTGTAAGGTGGAGTTGGAGTTGCAATACGGTTTTTCGAGCAAAACGCTGGCGGCTATTGTGGGTCCTGTCTTTGACAAGATTGCTGCCAGCCTGGTCGATGCCTTTGTGAAACGCGCAGAAGCCATCTATGGTTGAGCAAGACATTCTTGTCACGCTTTGCTGGAGCTTGGGGCCCCGTCATGTGCAAGAAATGCGCTTGCAAGTGCCCAATGGCAGCACGGTGGCGTTTGTGCTGGAGCAGGGGGTGGCGCAAAGTCTGAAAAGTCAGGGTTCAACCGACGATGTCTCTTTGTCATCTCTCCAGTTTCAGCAGCCCGGCATTTGGGGCAAACCAGTACCCTGGAATCAGGTGGTTCAAGCCGACGACCGGATTGAGTTGTACCGCCCACTCAAGGTGGACCCCAAGGTCGCACGCCGCCAGCGCTTCAAGCGCCAAGGTAAAGGCCGCACGGGCCTCTTTGCCAACCGCAAAAGCGGCTCCGCTGCAGGATATTGAAAACAACGTGCAAGCCCTTTTGAACGCCATCTCCCAGATGGAAAACACAGCCGACGTGCACCGGGTCTTCCACGGGCGTGGCGGGCTGTATCCCGGATGCGAGCACTGGACGCTTGATTGGTTTGCACCCGTCTGGGTCTTGACCAGTTTCAAGCCCGTGAGCGAGGAAGAATTGGCCCGGTGCCACCAGACTCTGGCCCAGCGCTGGGAGAACCTGGCCCCAGGCGAGCCGCTCAACTGGGTATTTCAGTGCCGCGCGCAGGGGGAAGCACAAACCCGTCTCATGGCCGGTAGCGTGCCCGAGCCGCATTTGGTGACAGAGCAGGGTGCCAAGTACTTGGTGCATGTGATGCGCGGTCAAAATCACGGTCTTTTTTTGGACATGGCCAACGGTCGCGAGTGGCTCAAACGCCATGCACAACACGAAAACATCCTCAACCTGTTTGCTTACACCTGCGCTTTTTCGGTGGTGGCTCTGCAGGGTGGAGCGGCCCAAGTGGTCAATCTGGACATGAGTCAGGGCGCATTGGCCGTGGGCCAGCAAAACCACCGCTTGAATGACTTGCCTGCCAAAGCCCGGTTTTTAGGGCATGACATCTTCAAGACTTGGGGCAAGATCAAAAAAATGGGGCCGTACGGCGTGATCGTGGTTGATCCGCCCAGCTACCAAAAGGGCAGTTTTATCGCTTCCAAGGATTACATCAAGCTGATCCGGCGCTTGCCGGATTTGCTGGAGCCTCAAGGCCATGTGCTGCTGTGTCTGAACGCGCCCGAACTGGACACTTCTTTTTTGCACGCGCAGGTGGCGCAAGCGGCGCCAATCTTGCGTTTTGTGGAGCGTTTGGCCAACCCGCAAGCTTTTGCCGACACCGACTCGGAAAAGTCGCTCAAGGTCCTGCACTACCAAAACACCTGAGCCTTTTGAGCCTTCGATTTTTGAGGTCAGATCAGGGAAATCCCTTGGTCTGCACGGGTACAATCCATTTTTTGGAGCCTCAGCTTATGCGCCTACTTGGTAAAGCCCTGACTTTTGACGACGTTCTCCTCGTTCCCGCGTACTCCCAAGTCCTGCCCAAGGACACGTCTCTCGCGACGCAATTCACCCGCAACATTCGCCTGAATCTGCCCCTGGTTTCCGCCGCCATGGACACTGTGACCGAGGCGCGTTTGGCCATTGCCATCGCGCAAGAAGGTGGTATTGGCATCGTCCACAAAAACCTCACCGCCCAAGAGCAAGCTGCCCAAGTGGCCAAGGTCAAGCGCTACGAATCGGGCGTGTTGCGCGACCCGGTGGTGATCACCCCCGAGACCACCGTGCGCCAGGTCATGGCATTGAGCGACGAGCTTGGCGTGTCGGGCTTTCCGGTTTGCGACGGCGGCAAGGTGGTCGGCATCGTGACCGGTCGAGACCTGCGCTTTGAGACCCGCTACGACCAAAAGGTCAGTGAAATCATGACACCGCGCGAGCGTTTGGTAACCGTCCCCGAAGGCACCACGCCCGAGCAGGCCAAGCATTTGCTGAACAAACACAAACTCGAACGCCTGCTGGTGGTGAACGAAGCCTTTGAACTGAAGGGACTGATCACGGTCAAAGACATCACCAAGCAACTCAACTTTCCCAACGCCGCCCGCGATACAGCCGGAAAGCTGCGTGTGGGTGCGGCCGTCGGCGTTGGTGAGGGTACCGAAGAGCGCGTGGAAGCGCTGGCCCGTGCCGGTGTGGACGCCATCGTGGTGGATACAGCCCATGGCCACAGCAAAGGCGTGATCGACCGCGTGCGCTGGGTCAAGCAAAACTACCCTCACATCGAAGTCATTGGCGGCAACATCGCCACCGGCGCTGCCGCTTTGGCCTTGGTCGAAGCCGGCGCCGACGCGGTCAAAGTGGGCATCGGTCCCGGCTCGATCTGCACCACCCGCATTGTGGCTGGCGTGGGCGTGCCGCAAATCATGGCGGTGGACTCTGTGGCCACAGCCCTCAAAGGCACAGGCGTACCACTCATCGCTGACGGCGGCATCCGCTACAGCGGCGACATCGCCAAAGCGATAGCCGCGGGCGCTGGCACTGTGATGATGGGCGGCATGTTTGCGGGTACCGAGGAGGCACCCGGCGAAATCGTCTTGTTTCAGGGTCGCAGTTATAAAAGCTACCGCGGCATGGGCTCAATTGGTGCCATGCAGCAGGGCAGTGCTGACCGATACTTTCAAGAGTCCAGCACTGGCAACCCGAATGCCGACAAATTGGTGCCCGAGGGCATTGAAGGCCGTGTGCCCTATAAAGGCTCGGTCGTGGCCATCATTTACCAAATGGCGGGTGGTTTGCGGGCCAGCATGGGCTACTGCGGCTGCGCCACCATCGAGGCCATGCACAACGAGTCGCAGTTTGTGGAAATCACCGCTGCGGGGATTCGAGAAAGCCATGTTCACGATGTGCAGATCACCAAAGAAGCCCCGAACTACAGGGCCGACTAAAATCTGTGCTTGATAACCAAGGCGTCTGCACCCCAGACGCCTTTTCATTTCTTTAGAACGGCGCCTGCCATGCAGCACTCCAAAATCTTGATCCTCGACTTCGGTTCACAAGTCACCCAGCTGATTGCTCGCCGTGTGCGCGAAGCGCATGTTTTTTGCGAAGTGCACCCCTGTGATGTCAGCAGCGACTGGGTGCGCGAGTACGCCAAAGACGGCAACCTCAAAGGCATTATTTTGTCGGGCAGCCACGCCAGCGTCTACGAAGTCGATGACCGTGCACCGGACGCCGTGTTTGAGTTGGGCATTCCGGTGCTGGGTATTTGCTATGGCATGCAGACCATGGCTGAGCAATTGGGCGGCAAGGTGGAGGCGGGCACTACCCGCGAGTTTGGTTACGCAGAAGTGCGTGCGCATGGCCACACCGAATTGCTCAGGGGCATTGAAGACTTCGCCACACCAGAAGGCTTCGGCATGCTCAAGGTTTGGATGAGCCATGGCGACAAGGTCACCGCCATGCCTCCCGGGTTCAAAGTCATGGCCTCGACCCCGGCTTGCCCGATTGCGGGAATGGCCGATGAATCGCGTCATTTCTATGCGGTGCAGTTTCACCCTGAAGTCACGCACACCGTTCAAGGCCAAGCGCTGCTCAACCGCTTTGTGCTCGACATTTGCAAGGCCAGCCCTGACTGGATCATGGGCAACTACATCGAAGAAGCCGTGGCCAAAATTCGTGAACAAGTGGGTGACGAAGAAGTCATCCTTGGCTTGTCGGGCGGCGTGGATTCGTCCGTGGCCGCCGCGCTGATCCACCGCGCCATTGGCGACAAACTCACTTGCGTGTTTGTGGACCATGGCCTGCTGCGCCTGAATGAGGGCGACATGGTCATGGAGATGTTCGTCGGCAAACTGCATGCGAAAGTTATCCGCGTCGATGCCAGCGATTTGTTCCTGGGCAATCTGGCGGGCGTGAGCGAGCCCGAAGCCAAGCGCAAGATCATCGGCGGTTTGTTTGTGGATGTGTTCAAAGAGCAGGCTGCCAAGTTGAAAGCCGGTGACGGCGGGCATAAGGGCGCGACGTTCCTGGCCCAAGGCACGATTTACCCCGACGTCATTGAGTCGGGCGGCGCCAAAAGCAAAAAAGCCGTCACCATCAAGAGCCACCACAACGTGGGCGGCTTGCCCGAACAACTGGGCCTGAAACTTTTGGAGCCGCTGCGCGAATTGTTCAAAGACGAAGTGCGTGAACTTGGCGTAGCGCTGGGATTGCCACGTGAGATGGTCTACCGCCACCCGTTCCCTGGCCCCGGTTTGGGCGTGCGTATTTTGGGTGAAGTTAAAAAAGAATACGCCGACCTGCTGCGCCGCGCCGATGCGATCTTCATTGAAGAACTGCGCAACTTCACCGACGAATCCGGAAAAACTTGGTACGACTTGACCAGCCAAGCCTTCACTGTGTTCTTGCCCGTCAAAAGCGTGGGCGTGATGGGCGACGGCCGCACCTACGACTACGTGGTGGCTTTGCGTGCAGTGCAAACCAGCGACTTTATGACCGCTGATTGGGCTGAGTTGCCTTATGCGCTGCTCAAGAAAGTTTCAGGCCGCATCATCAACGAGGTGCGCGGCATCAACCGGGTGACTTACGACGTGTCGAGCAAACCGCCAGCGACGATCGAGTGGGAGTGACATTTGTGAGCTAAGTTGTTGATTTATATAGGTTTTCAACTTACACAAATGTTTCATAAACCAATAAAGTCTGTTGATTTTATTGGGTATTGACTTTGCAGTTACACGTTAAGTAACATAACGTTGCAATTGCTCAAAAACGTAGTGACTCTAAAGTCCTATGGCACTCAAAAAAGCAAAATTTAGCTACGACGACTTTCCTCTTCTGAGGAAGCGTTATTTTTTAAGTTTAATTTACTTTTAATCTTAACTTGTCAATTTCTCTGTGGAGTAGAGATGCTTGTCAAATCATTGTTGTTGTCGCTTACGATTTTTTTAAGCTATCCCGTCTGGTCACAAGTTGGGCAAGTATCTCAAGCTGCACAAGCTAGTGGATTTTTATCTGTTGCGAAAAATAGGCATTGGACACCTATTGATCCTAGCGCTATTCGTAGATTTAATACCGAGCAATTGTCACCGTCTGAGAAGCTTATAGCTGATCGTGCTAGTGTATTGGCGAAGAATTCAAGTCTTCTTAGTTTACTTATGATTGAAAAAGGTAAAATTATTTTCGAACATCATAATAAGCCTGCTTCAGAGGATAAGCACTTCTTAAGTTGGTCTATGAGTAAAACTCTTACAGCAATGACAGTAGGTACAGCTTTCTGTTCTGGGAAGATTGATAGTCTTGATAAGTCTGCTGCTGATTACAGTTCAGAGCTTGTTGGCACACAACTTGGAGCCTCAAGTGTTAGGAATCTTTTGACCATGTCAAGTGGTGTTGCTGATTCATTAAGTAATGGTGAATTCATACAAAATGCTTGGCTAAGGATTGCTATAGATCAAACACTTACAGGCTTAGAGTATATGCATCAATTTGGCGGAAATGGAACCGGTTTCTTTAAAGACAGAAAACCAGGTGAATCTTTCAATTATAGTAATCTAGATACGCTAGCATTGGAGAGTGTTATCCAATCTCGTGGTGGATTCCTTAAGGAATTCGATGAGAATATTTGGATGAAAATTGGATCAGAAAAAAAAGGAAGTTGGATTGTTGATAAAAATAATAGAGCTGTTGCTTATGCTGGATTTTCGGCTACAACAAGAGACTGGGGAAGATTGGCTATGTGGTCAATTGACAGACTGAAAGGCTCTGATGTTTGTATGAGAGAATTTATGACTTCCTTAACCAAATCACAAATGGCAAATAACAGTAAAGTTGCGCCAAATTTTAAGAGCTATGGATATCAAACTTGGATTGGAAACATCGGAAGTAGATCCAGCTATTGGTGGGTTGGCTATGGTGGACAGCGAGTAGGTATTGAGCCTGAAACTGAGCGTATCATTGTCGTTTCAAGTTGGCGTGAAGACTATATGGACCAAATCTACGAACTATTTGCAACTTGGCAAACGATGAATTAATTTTCCTGAGTAGATCTATGACAAATAAAATTTTATTTGCTGCCTTAGTCTTGTATTCAAGTATAGCAAATTCTTTTATGGTGCAAGGTTATGATGTTTCTAAAGCTTGGGAAAGTGCTCAAGTTTATGTGCCTTCCAATTTTTTGGTTAAAAATGTTAACAATGTAAAAGTTGATTCACCATTGCCTGTTGTTATATTTATGCATGGTTGCGGTGGAATAAATGACCATGAAATAAGATGGGCATCGTACCTTAAATCAAAAAATTTTATTGTTGTACTTCCCAATTCTTTCGCAATACTCAATAGACAAACTAATTGTACTTCAACACTTCCAAATAGAATGGTTTGGAGAGTTCCAGTTGATCAGTTGCGCCCAGCTGAAGCTGAATATGCTTTGTCAAAAATTAAAGAACTTGATTGGGCGGATAAAAATAATATTTTCTTGATGGGTTTCAGTGAAGGCGGTATGGCTGCCCATAATGCCAAGGAAGATGGTTTTGCTGGAATTATTATATCTGGCTTCCCTTGTGCTCTTAGGAATCCAATTAAATCACATTTTACTACTCCCACACTCATCGTTAACTGGAAAATTGATCCTGACTTTATTCGTAACGATGGTTCTTATCAACAGTGTTCCGATAAACCATATTGGCAGTGGAGAACCAAATCTACTGAAATTTTATTGGAAGGAAAGGGGCATTTCAATGCAAATGAACCAATAGCTAGAGATGCGGTTTTAAAATTTCTACTTGAAAATAAGAATTAACTTTTTAAGAGGTTGCGCTGTGTAACTAAAAATCTTCAAACTTATGGATTTTGAATGGAATTGAGCACACGCAACCCATTGAATTCATCGGCAATTTTTCCCACGTCATTATTGAGTGGGGATATCGAGAATCGACATAACCAAGGCCCATGTCAATGACCCTTTGAGAGGGTCGTTGTGATCGAGCGATAAGGTTCAGCGCACGCAAGCGTAACTTGCGGCCTGCTCCTTGTCACCAGATTGGTATCTGGCAACCGTTGGATAGGGGCACAGCGGGCGTGTGCGCGGATTCGGCCAAGTACTGGGCACATCGGGATTGGCACCACCCGGGTTGCCTGGCCCCCGTGAAGCGGCCACGATTCGCTCAGGCGCTCTGCCAAACTCCACCCAATCGACCAGCGCACTCAGGGCGTCAAACTGGTCTGTAGCGGGTCCACCCCTTGAATGCCCCATGCCCGGTACCGGGAAAAATCGAGCGAAACTGTCGGCTTTGCCACCATGGTGAGCATTCAGATCTCTGTACCACGCTGCTGTGTCGTCAATGGAAAAGATGGGGTCTGAAGTGCCGTGAACCACCAAAATTTTGCCGCCCCGTGCTCGAAGTTCCTCCATGCGAGTGGCGTTGGGAGGAGACATGAAAGAAATGCCACTTTCCGTGTAGATGGCGTCGGTCGCGAAAATTTTGGGCGCCTCTTTTTCAAGATCAAAGTTGAGCGCAAATGCTGCAGTTCGTGATGGCTCTTTGGCTTTGGCCAAGTCGGAAGAAGGTGGGGTCGAAAAAATGAAGCCGACGGATACCGGATTGCGCGCGGTACGCACTGAGTTCCTGAATTTCCACTCTGCCCAACCTGGGTGGGCAATACCAGGATCAAAAGGAAAGCCCGCATAAAACAGTTCACCGTTGGCACGTTTCACCGGTGAATACACAGCAGCAACCACGGCCTTTTGTTCAGACGTCAGGCAGGTGCCATCGCGCGAGCTTGTACACGTGGGCACATCTCTCAACAGGTCAAAAGATTTTTGACAAGCTTGCGTATCCTGGACCAGCCCGTCTACCGAGCCATCTAGCGCGTCGCAATGCATCAAGATGGCGTTGGCTATCAGCCGCCTTTCGTTGATGGGAAGGGCCGACTCATAGTCGGGCAAACCGTTGACAACACGTGTGGTAGCGACCGAGTCCCAACGCTTGACTTGGGACAGATTGGCCACCGATGCCCTGGGCAGGTAAATGCCGGGCGCATTGGCCAAGATGCCGTCGTAGTCGGCCGCATAGCGGGAGGCTGCCACCAATGCATGACGACCACCGTTTGAGGTGCCTCCGATGTAGGAACGATCAGGACCTTTGCCGTAAGCTGAGCGAATCAAAGCCTTGGCCATGGGCGTGAGAGAGCCGACTGCATGGTAGCCGTAATCGCGTCTCGCCTGAGGATCTCGTCCAAACAGTGGATTTTGTGCGGCTGTGTGTCCGGCATCAGAGCTGATCACGGCAAAACCTTGCTGCAATCCGTTACGAAGCATGCCGCCGCTTCCCAACGATGAACCGCCGTCGGCCGTCACAACCATGCCATCAGTGCCGCCGTTGCCTTGGTACAAAAATCGGCCATTCCAGTCATGGGGCAGGCGCATTTCAAAGCCGATGGCATAGGTTTGACCATCAACCGGACTGACACGCCGGTTCATAAATCCTGTCACTTGGCAGTGTTCGCCCACTGGCTGCTCTGCATTTCTGAGGGTCCCAGCAGCCACGACACGTGCCATTGTGACTGTGGTGCTGGTAAAGCTGAAACTACCCAGTGCATCACAATTTAAAAGCGCAGCGCCTTGAGCGGGTGCCAGTTGTGGCGGTGTAGTCTTGATTCCTAGTGAACTGCACCCTGCAAAAGCCACGCATGCGAAAGCAGTCAATGAGAACAGTTTTTTATTCAGCATATTTTGTCTCCATTTTTTGCAGTGACGGCTCGCAAACCCTGTGATTTGGGGACCCAGAACTACACTTCTTATTCGAACTTTTATAGCACATGCCGCCTTTTTCATGACTTTGAAAACGTTCTCTTTGGCATGGCTGTGGGTTGAGGTCCAAAGAAAATTGGACAATTTATCCACAGCATGGATGCATTTCAGCAGTCCAACCACAGGAGCCTGTACAGATGAAAGTCTTGGTTATTCGATCTCTTCAAATTCTGCTTTTGACCCTGTCAGGCTGTGCTTTCACGTGGGCACAAGAAATTTCTGGGGTCATCCATTCCGAAAAGCATGGCTTACGGCTAACAACCTTGCTAAGCGGATTGGAAAATCCCTGGTCATTGGCTTTTTTACCAGACGGACGCATGTTGGTGACCGAACGGGCCGGACGAATGCGTTTGGTGGGAAAAGATTTTCGTTTAGACCCTAAACCGATTGAAGGTCTGCCGGAGTCCATTGAACGAGGGCAGGGCGGCTTGTTCGATGTGGTTTTGCACCCGCAATATGCGCAAAATGGCTGGATTTATTGGGCTTATAACGCGGCGGGACCGGGGGGGTGGGGCACGGCTTTGGCCCGAGGCAAACTCCAAGGCCAGCGCATGACCGAGGTTCAGTTGCTGTTCAGCATGCAGCCCAAGACGCGTTCAGGTCAGCATTTTGGTGGGCGCATCGTGTTTGACAAAGCTGGCATGCTTTACCTCACCTTGGGTGATCGGGGCGACAAAGATCGCGCACAAAAAATCGACGACCATGCAGGTTCAGTGATCCGATTGCATGACGATGGCCGCGTGCCTGCCGACAACCCCTTCAACAAGCGGGCTGGGGCGTTGCCTGAAAAATGGACCCTCGGCAACCGCAACATGCAAGGGGCGGTTTTGCATCCCCAAACGGGTGAATTGTGGACGCACGAGCACGGGCCGCAAGGTGGTGATGAGATCAATGTCATGCGCTCGGGACTCAATTACGGTTGGCCCGTGGTCACTTACGGGGTGAATTACGGCTTGGGCACGCGCATCGGTGAGGGTCAAAGCAAGCCAGGCATGGTTCAGCCCTTGCACGTTTGGGTGCCATCGATTGCGCCTTCGGGCATGGCCTTTGTCAGCGGTTCACAGTTTCCTCAATGGCAGGGGGATTTGCTGGTGGGCGCCTTGCGTGGCCAAATGTTGGTGCGTTTGGTGCTCAATGGCGAGAAAGTGATCCGCGAGGAACGTCTGCTGCAAGGTCGTGCAGGTCGTATTCGCGATATCCGCATGGGACCTGACGGATTGGTTTACTTGCTGAGCGACAGCGCCGACGGGGCCTTGATGCGGCTGGAACCCGCTCGGCCTTGAGATGTCAATGGGTTTCCCCACCATTTGGTAACCTCTGAGCATCATGTACCTGCCCAAACAATCTCTCCATCACGACCCTGCCCGACCACAGATGACCGATGAGCAAGGCATGCGCTTGGCCTTGACACAGGCGCAATTGGCTGCCGTTGCAGGCGAAGTGCCCGTGGGCGCAGTGGTCGTCAAGGATGGACAGGTGATCGCCACAGGCCGCAACGCGCCGATTGCCAACCACGACCCCACGGCGCATGCCGAGGTGGTGGCCCTGCGCGAAGCTGCGCGGGTGCTGGGTAACTACCGACTGGATGGCTGCATCTTGTATGTGACGCTGGAGCCCTGCGCCATGTGCAGCGGAGCCATGTTGCATGCCCGTGTGGACCGAGTGGTTTTCGGCGCGCCCGATCCGCGAACGGGTGTGGCGGGTTCGGTACTGAACCTGTTTGACCACGCGCAGTTGAACCACCAGACGCAAGTCTCAGGTGGCGTGCTGGCAGAGGAATGCGGCCAGTTACTCAAAGACTTTTTCAAAACCCGGCGCTTGAATACCGACCCAGTGCGCGAAGACGCTCTGCGCACGCCCGATGCAGCGTTTGCCGACTTGCCCGATTACCCCTGGCAAGCTCACTATGTCAACCATCTGCCCAGCATCGCCGGACTGCGTATGCATTACCTGGACGAAGGCCCAAAGGACTCCGCGTTGACCTGGTTGTGCCTTCACGGCAATCCGGCCTGGAGTTACCTTTACCGCAAGATGATCCCCGTCTGGTTAGCGGCGGGTCACCGCGTGGTGGCGCCCGATCTGATTGGTTTTGGCAAGAGCGACAAGCCCAAGAAGGATGATTTTCACCATTTTGACACCCACCGTCAGTCGTTACTGGAGATGATCGAGCAACTGGATTTGCAGCGCGTGGTGCTGGTGGTGCAAGACTGGGGTGGCATTTTGGGCCTGACTTTGCCCATGGCCGCACCCGAGCGTTACACAGGACTGCTGGTCATGAACACCACCTTGGCCACAGGTGAAGCTCCCTTAAGCCCAGGCTTTTTGGCATGGCGAGAGTGGTGCTCCAGTCAGCCGCTGTTTGATGTTGGCAAGTTGTTCAAGCGGGGCAACAGCGCCATGACAACGCAAGAGACAGCGGCTTACAACGCACCGTTTCCGGACAAAGGCTTTCGCGCGGCGCTCAGGGCTTTTCCGCCCATGGTGCCGGAGTTTGCGGATTCACCCGGCGCGGCCGTGTCGCGCCAAGCCGAGGCATTTTGGCGCCTCGCTTGGCAAGGCCAAACGTTCATGGCCATTGGCCAGCAAGACCCGGTTTTGGGGGAGCCCGTGATGCGCCAGTTGCAAAGCCAGATCAAGGGCTGCCCTGAGCCCATGTTGCTCCCCGATGCGGGTCACTTTGTACAGGAGCAGGGCAGGGCGATCGCAGAAAACGCTGTGCGACACTTCAAGCCCTGAAGAGAAAACAATCCATGGCCCAAATCTACATTTTTTCCCCTTCCAGCGCCGTGCGGGACAAAGCCGCTTTCCGTCGAGGCCTCAAGCGTTTGAAAGCGCAAGGCCATGAGGTGGAAGTTGACGAATCAGCCTTGGATACCCATCTGCGATTTGCGGGCGACGACGCCACGCGCATCGCCGCCATCACCCGCGCTTGTGCCAGTGGTGCCGACCTGGCCCTCATTTCGCGCGGCGGCTACGGCCTCACGCGGATCCTACCTGCCTTGCCCTACCCAAAAATTGCCAAAGCGATTGACGGCGGCATGCAATTTGTGGGTCTGAGCGATTTCACAGCCTTCAACCTGGCGGTGCTAGCCAAGACAGGTCGAATCAGCTGGCAAGGCCCCGCCCTCGGTGAAGACTTTGGCATGGAGCAAGAGCCTGACGACATCATGCAAGCGTGCTTTGATGACTTACTCTTGGAGCAGGGCGAGGGCACAGGCTGGCAGTTGCCCAAGGCCGAAGCTGAACGTCGCGTGTTGGTGAAAGACGCACCGCTGTGGGGTGGCAATTTAACGGTGCTGACATCTTTGCTGGGCACGACGTATTTCCCGCAGGTCAAAGGTGGGGTTTTGTTCCTCGAAGACGTGGGAGAGCACCCTTACCGCTTAGAGCGCATGTTGACGCAACTGCTTCATGCAGGTGTGTTGGCTCAACAAAGGGCGGTGCTGATGGGCCAGTTCAGCAAGTTCAAGCTGGTTCCCGGACACGATAAAGGTTTCAAGTTGCTCACTGTGTTTGACTGGCTGCGCAGCCAAATCAAAGCGCCTGTCCTGACGGGCTTGCCCTTTGGCCATGTCGAAACCAAGGTCCTGCTGCCCGTTGGTGCCAAGGTAGACCTTGTCACAGAAGGGCGTGACGCGCTCATGGTTTGGGGTCATATTTAAGACCTTTTTCGGTGAGATAGACCCTGGAGAGACAGCGCATGAAATGGCTCGGACGTTTGACAGTGTTGGCCATTGCGGCTTTTTTACTGGCGGGTGGCGTTTTCTCAGTGCAGATGATTCGCAGCTTGCCGCAGCTTGATGGCACTTTGCGACTACCCGGTTTGTCGGGCTCGGTGCACATTGGACGCGATGAGTCCGATGTCACCCACATTCAAGCCAGCAACCCCTTTGATGCATGGAGAGCGATGGGTTTTGTGCATGCTCAAGAACGTGGCTGGCAATTGGAATTCAACCGCCGCGTCATGCGGGGTGAGTTGTCTGAAATATTAGGACCTGCCACCCTGGACACCGACAAATTGATGCGCACCTTGGGCATCATTTCGATGGCGCAGCAGCAATTGAAAGCCATGTCACCTTTGGCGCAAGCGGCTTTGCAGGCTTACAGCGATGGCATTCAGGCGGCTTGGCAAACAGGCGCTGTGCGCCCATCACCCGAATTCATGATCTTGGGTGCAACCCCAGGAGGGGAAAAAGCGCAATATTGGCAACCCGAAGACTGCGTGGGTTGGGCGCTGATGATGGCCTTGGATTTGGGGGGCAACTGGGGCAATGAATTTGCCCGGCTGAGCGCTTCCCAAGTGCTCACGCAACAGCAACTGTGGCAACTGATGCCGCCATACCCCGGCGAAAAGCCTGCTACTGCGGTCGATTTACCGGCCTTGTATGCCCAATTGGGTGTTTATGCATCGGCTGAAGCCAATTCCAAAGCAGCCCTTCATTCGCCCAAAGCGCAGACAGCTTTGGCTCAATGGTCTCAAGACTGGGTACGTGATGTTGGCACTTTGGACGGCAAAGGCAGCAACAACTGGGTGGTAGCCGGAAGCCATACACAAAGCGGTAAGCCTTTGCTGGCCAATGACCCCCATTTGGCGCTGAGTGCCCCTGCCATTTGGTATTTCGCACGCCTTCAATCGCCTGCATTTATTTGGCAAGGTCAATCACTCCCAGCTTTGGATGTGATGGGTGCGACCTTGCCGGGTCTTCCATTTGTGGTGCTGGGCAGAACCCGAGGTGTGGCCTGGGGTTTCACCAACACAGGACCTGATGTTCAAGATCTTTATCTGGAACAATTGGATGCGGCCCGTCCTGGGCAATACCGAACGCCAACGGGATGGGCTGCGTTTGAGACCCGTACCGAAACCATTCGAGTCAAAGGGCAGGGTGATGAAGTCATGACTGTTCGAAACACTCGCCATGGTCCAGTCATCAGCGATGTTCAAGCGCAGTACAAAGGGGTGCTCAACTCGGCCGCTTTTGCGATGAGTCTGAAGTGGTCGGCGCTCACGCCCGATAACCGCACCATCGATGCAGGTATGCGAGCCAATTGGGCTCAAAACGTTATCCAGTTGCAAGAGGCCTTTGAGGGCCATCATTCACCCATGCAAAGTGTCGTGATGGCCGACACACAAGGGGAGGTGGCCTTCAAGGCCATTGGCAAAGTTCCCTTTCGACTGGCCGATAACGACATTCAAGGTGTGGCACCCGCCCCAGGATGGCTGCCTCAGTATGACTGGCAAGGCTGGATTCCCTATTCGGAAACGCCCAGTTTGAACACGGCTCAAATTGGCGCAAAGGGCTGGCACGCGACTGCGAACCAGAATATTTTGCCCAAAGATTACCCTCACTTTTTTGGATCTGATTGGACGACACCTGAGCGGTTTGAGCGCATTGAGCAGCTGCTCTCATCCAGCCCTTTGCACAATCTGCAGAGCATGCAGCAGGTACAAAACGATGTATTTTCTTTGGGTGCGAAGTCGCTTTTACCCGCTGCATTGCAGGCCAAGCCCACACATGCAACCGGTGATGAGGCCATGAAGTTGCTGGCTTCTTTTGATGGCCAGATGCGTACCCAAAGCGCAGGGGCCTTGATTTTGAATGTTTGGGCCGACGAAATCACACGCACTGTTTTGTCATCCCGTTTGGGTGCTGAACGGTTTCAAGCTTTGTATGGCAAGCGTCACTTCAGGCTTTCGCTGGAGGGTATTTTGGCCCGCGATGACAAGTTTTGGTGCGGTAGTGCGGGCTGTGCTCCCTTGGTTTCAGCGGCCATGGACCGCAGTTTGAGCCGAATTTCCGCCAAGTTGGGCTCAAATACAAATCAATGGCATTGGGGTGCATGGCATCCGGCCATCAGCAGCCACAAGCCTCTTGGCAAAGTTCCCGGCTTGAACGCATTGTTCGATGTTCGCGTTGAAAGTCCTGGTGATCTTTTCACGGTCAATGTCGGGCAGTATTGGGCCAATGACAAGAAAGAACCTTTTGCCAATCGCCATGCCGCATCGATGCGCGCGATCTATGATTTGAGCTCAGAGGGTCAAGGTTGGTTCATTTACCAAACGGGCCAAAGTGGGCATGTCGTTTCATCGCGCAGCCGTGACATGGCCCATCAATGGGCTCGGGGGCACTACCGGAGCTTATCGTTGTCTCGGCCCGCACACGTTCACTCTTTGCGCCTGATACCCTGATCATTCTATTTATCCAGTCCACCCATAAGATGGGTCTTGGATAGAACTCAATCCATATCATTGTTACTTTACATAATACACATCGTAAGCAATTTAAAGTTGGGATGTTTGAAACAAACCCGAGCTTTATCTGTCACAGGAACATCAACGCATTGCAGGCTGGACGGCTGGTGTTTGTTGAAGTTGTGAGTCCCGCTTTTGTCGATCGGCCAAACGGGATAAACCCGTTTCAATCAACTCACGGGCGTTGGCGCGCTGCCCACGAACCGCAAAATCCAAGGCGGTCATGCCTTGTTGATTTTTGAGGGTCAAATCAGCACCAGCCTGAATCAATACTTTGACCGCTTCGGGGCTACCGTACATCGCAGCCATCATCAAGGGCGTGGTGCCATTGGGTGATTCGGCATCAATGTAAGCACTTTCTTCCAGCAAAAACTCAATCACGGGCACATGGCCCCCTGTGGCTGCGTAATGCAAGGGCGTCCAACCGGGTTTGTTCACATCTGCATCGTTGTTCACCAGCTTTTTGACCAAAGGAAAATACCCCTTGAGCGCGGCGAGCATTAAGGGACTTTCATCGTGGGCATTGCGTATTTCGGCACGCGTTTGGGGCCAACCGGCCAAAAGTTCGGCGACTTTGAGTGAAGGCTCTCGAACGGCCAGCATCAAGGCCGGAACACCCTCAGGATTGACTGTATTGGGATCAAAACCTCTTTGCAAAAGCATTTGAACCGTCCTGACGTTGTCAACCTGAACGGCCTTGAAGAAATCTTCGTAAGAACCCGCTTGAGCATGCAGTCCAAAAAAAATAAATTCAATTAAAACAAAGAACTTTATGGCTTTATTAATGTAATACATGATAAATGATCAATGGGTTTTATTGAACAAATTCAAGAAATTCCGGGTCGTGAGATGGCCTATTTCTTCGGCAGAACGGCCTCTCAAACTGGCCAAGAGCTTGGCCACAAAGGGCACATAAGAGGGGTTGTTTGTTTTACCTCGATAGGGCACTGGTGCCAAATAGGGGCTGTCAGTCTCAATCAATAAGCGGTCATCGGGCACAAACTGAGCCACGTCTCGCAGATCAGCGGCCGTTTTGAAAGTCAAGATGCCGGAAAACGAGATGTAAAAACCCAGATCCAGTGCAGCGCGAGCCACTTCTTGGCTTTCAGTAAAACAGTGAAATACACCGCCGGCGCACCCAATTCCCCCGGTTTCACCCTCTTCTTTCAAGATGGCAATCGTGTCGTCTGAAGCCTGTCGGGTGTGGATGACCAAGGGCAAGGCGGTATGCCTTGCTGCCCGAATGTGGGTCCTAAACCGCTCACGCTGCCATTCCATATCGGCCACAGTTCGACCGCCTTTGCGTTCATCCATTTGGTAGTAATCAAGGCCGGTCTCTCCAATTGCCACCACTTTGGGTCGGCCAGCGCCATCCAGCAGATCCTGCAAACTGGGCTCACGCACACCTTCGTTGTCTGGGTGCACCCCCACGGTGGCCCACATGTTGTCGTGCGCCAAGGCCAAGTCGTGCACCTCATCGAACTTTTCCATGGTGGTGCAGATCACAAGGGCACGCGTCACCTGTGCGTCGCGCATGGCTTGCTGGATGGTGTCCAGCTCGCCCATCAGTTCAGGAAAATTCAAATGGCAATGTGAATCGGTGTACATGGCTCAGCCCTTGGACATCAGGGTTTGTTGGGCGTCGGCGGTCATGGCTTCCAGCATCAAACCTGCATTGAAAGGGTGTTCCGAGGTACGTGCAGACTGCATCAGTCGCTTGAACCAATCGGTCAAATTCATCACAGAGGCTGCGCTGGGAGGCAATTGCGTTTTCTCAAAAAAACGTGGCTCTGCACCTGAATGGCGCAGCACGAGGTCGTGACAAAGCTTCTGCAGCGCATCGATCGCCTGGGCAGGGCTCAAATCGGTCAAATGCCGAGCATCGCCTTGGATCATGGCTTTGGGCAATTGGGCCCACCAGTCCGGCGACAAACCGGATTCGGTCTGACGCAGCACATCTGCGGGTCGGCCGCCAGCGCTGCGAAGCAACTCTTGCGCAACAGCGCTGGGCACGCCCTGCCCGGTCAACCAAACCAAAGACTCATCGGCTTCGGGCCATTTCATGGTGTGGGCCAAACAGCGGCTTCGGATGGTGGGCAGCAGCATATGGCTGGCCTCGGTGGCCAGCACAAAACGCACATCACCTGGTGGCTCTTCCAGGGTTTTGAGCAAAGCATTGGCCGTGATCGTGTTCATGCGCTCGGCCGGATAAACCAAAACGGCCTTGCCACGACCGCGAGCATTGGTGCGCTGCGAGAACTCCACCGCATCGCGCATCGCGTCCACACGTATCTCTTTACTGGGTTTGCGGGTTTTTTTGTCGATCTCGTCTTGGGCTTTTTCTGACAAAGGCCAGCCCAGTTCGATCATGACCGTTTCGGGCATCAACACTTCTAAATCGGCATGCGTGCGAACAGCCATTGAATGACAACTGGGGCAATCGCCACATGCCCTATTCTGGGTAGGCTTTTCACATAACCAGGCCGAAACCAAAGCCAAAGCCAACTCGTACTGACCCAAGCCAGAGGGACCTTGGAGCAACCAAGCATGGCCACCTTGCGCCAGCAAATCGGTGGTCTGCCGGGCAATCCACGGGGCGTGCAACGAATCGGTGTGGTCGACGCTCATCTTGTGCTCCGACTCAGCCAATCGGTCACGATGCGAGAAACGTCTTCACTCACAGCCTCGATGCTCTGCGCTGCGTCAATGCGTGCAAAACGGCTGGGCATTTCTGCTTGGCGGCGGGCATAACCGCTCCGGACTGCGGCAAAAAAATCAGCGGGTTGTGATTCAAACTTATCGGGTACGCGGGCAGAGGCCAGTCGTTCGGCCGCAATGACCGGGTCCAAATCAAACCAAATTGTCAGTTCAGGTTGGCGCAAGCTGCTGTCGGGCAAGGCCTGCACCATGCCCTCCAATTGGCCCAAAACCTGCCAATCAAATCCCCTTCCACCGCCTTGGTAAGCAAAGGTGGCGTCGGTGAAACGATCTGATAGGACCACCTCACCGCGGGCCAATGCGGGCTCAATCACCTGCACCAAATGCTCGCGACGGGCTGCAAACATCAACAGGGCTTCGGTCAGAGAATCCATGGGTTCGTGCAACACCAATTCACGCAGCTTTTCGGATAAAAATGTGCCACCCGGCTCACGGGTCAGCACCACCACCCTGCCCGCTTGGCGGAATAAATCGGCGACACGGGCAATGTGGGTGGATTTGCCCGCGCCGTCGATGCCTTCAAAACTGATGAATATGCCGCTGCTCATAAAGATATGAATTCAATCCCCGATTGTCGCTGATGCTGTTGGCAAGCTTGCAGGCCTGTCATTGGCCGCGCTGGTATCGGTTGACGGCCCGGTTGTGCTCATCCAGTGTGGCGCTGAAATGGCTTGAGCCATCACCCTTGGCCACAAAATAAATGGCTTGGGTTTTGGCGGGCTGCACTGCGGCCAATAAGGAGGCCTTGCCTGGCATGGCAATCGGGGTTGGGGGCAGTCCCGAACGCGTGTAGGTGTTCCAAGGGTTATCGGTCGTCAGGTGCACCCGACGCAAATTACCGTCAAAGGCATCGCCGAGGCCGTAAATCACCGTTGGATCGGTTTGCAAGCGCATACCGATGCGCAATCGGTTGTTGAAAACCCCCGAAATCTCAGGCCGATCTTGCGCTTTGCCGGTTTCTTTTTCGACGATGCTTGCCAAAATCAAGACTTCTTCAGGCGACTTGAGTGCGGCATTGGCGGAACGGGACTGCCAAGCTTGTTGAAGATGTTTGTCCATGGCGATCATCGCCCTTTTCAACACGGTCAGGTCGCTTGTACCTTTGGCATAAGAATAGGTGTCCGGATAAAAGCGCCCTTCAGGGGACACGCTGGGACGTCCTAATTGCGCCATCAAGGCCTCATCGCTCAGGCTTTGGCTGTCTGGCTTGAGGTTTTCAGACTTCGCGAGGGCTTGGCGCACTTGCCGCCAATTCCAGCCCTCCACCAAGGTCACGTTGCGCAGGCTTTCTTCGCCCCGCACCAGGATGCTGAGCAAACGCTTAGGTGTGGTCCCCGGTGGGATCTCATAGCTGCCGGCGCGCATCAGACGCGACTGGCCTGACAAACGAAACCAAGAGAACAAGAGTGTGGACGATGTCTGCGCGCCAGCATCTTGCACTGCCTGGGCAATGCCTTTGGCCGATGTGCCCGGCTCAATTGACAAGTCCAAAGTGGCTTGCCGCGTATCCATGGGGGCATGAAGCCAGACATTCACGGCAATAAAGCTTGTCACGCCCAAGACCACCAGGCTGATCAACCAACGCATCCAGCCTTTGATCACAGCAGAGTCCTTGTTCAGATGTTGAAAACTTGGTGGCGATGATAATTCAGACTGCTTTATCTCATTACCCGGTGTCCCATGAACATGCCTGTCAAATCCAGCATCAACCTGTCTGCTCTACATGGTGTCAGTTTGCTGCCCACTTTGGGCGTGATTCAAGCCCAAGGTGAGGACGCGGCGAACTTTCTGCACAACCAACTGAGCAATGACGTGCTGCTTTTGCCCGTTGGCCAAGCGCGCTTGGCTGCTTTTTGTTCTGCAAAAGGTCGAATGCAAGCCAGCTTCATTGTCATTAAAACCGCGCCGGACAACGTCTTGCTGATCTTGAGTCAAGACTTGCTGGCCCAGACCCTCAAACGCCTTTCCATGTTTGTGCTTCGCGCCAAAGTCAAAATGAGCGATGCCACCAGCCAGTGGCAGCTGCGCGGCTTGCTGGGCGAGAATGCCTTGAAACTGACGGACGATGCCACGCCCTGGCAGACCATGCTCCATGACGGCGTCCACACGGTCGCGCTTTATCCCGCTGTGCTGGGTGATACCCGAACCCCTCGCGCTTTGTGGGTCGCGTCAGTTGAACAAACTTTGCCCACTGGCCCCGATGTTTCTGCCGAGGTCTGGCAATGGACCGAAGTGCTCAGCGGCGTGACCTTGGTCAGCCAGCCCGTGTTTGAAGCCTTCGTCCCGCAAATGCTCAATTACGAATCGGTGGGCGGCGTCAACTTCAAAAAAGGCTGTTATCCCGGCCAGGAAGTTGTCGCCCGCAGCCAGTTTCGCGGAACACTCAAGCGGCGCATGGCCTTGGTTCACAGCCCTGTGTTGATGGCTGCAGGTCAAGAGGTGTTCACTCCCGAAGACCCAGAGCAAGCCTGCGCCACCGTGGTCTTGAGCGCTGCTCGGCCCGACGGACAAGGCTTTGTCGCGCTGGTGAGTGGCACACTTGAAAGCATGCAGACAGGTTGGCGAGTGGGTAAATCTGACGGCCAAGCGCTCAACTTTTTGCCTCTGCCCTACCCCCTGCTTGCAGACATTTGAGCGCTTTTGAATCTGCCTGAAGATGGAAAATTACCCACCTATGGGCGGGCTGTGCCGCAAAGCAAAGCCTGTGGTCGACAAGAGCCATACCGCACCCATGCGCTGGTTTTAAAGCTTGAGCACCATCTCGATGTGCGCCATTCCTGCCTCTTCAAAAACTGCGCCCTGCGACACAAAGCCAGAGCGACTGTAAAAAGCTTCGGCGCTGCACTGGGCATGCAGGATCACTTGGGTGTCACCGCGGTGCCGAGCGGCGTCAATCAGCGCGTGCAAAACGCGCCGGCCTAATGCGCTGCCGCGCATTTGCTTTTTGACCGCCATGCGCCCGATTTTGGCCACACCGGGCGCGTATTCAATCAGTCGTCCGGTCGCCAGGCAAAAACCCATGCGGTTCAGCGCCACGGCGTGTAAGGCTGTTTCATCGGCCTCATCCCATTCCAACTCCGCGGGCACTTTTTGCTCCTGCACAAACACCTCGGTGCGAAGCGGGCTGGCTAATTTCTGAAAGTCGTGCCACGACCCGATATGCACCTGCACCATGTCTTCGCCCCGCTCGAAGCCCTCCAGCATGTCGCGCAGCGGGGCCGGGATGGTCTGGCTCTTTTTGGCCACCGGGTCAGCATACACATAGACCAGCTCGCTGGTGATCAACAGTTCATCGCCCCTAAAAATCGCCCCAGCAAACATCATGGACGAGTTGCCCACCCGGTCACAACGCATGCACACATCCAGAAAATCGTCCATTTCGGCGCTGGCGTGGTACTCGACACTGGCCTTTTTGACGAACAAATCCCCGCCCAGCTGGTGCATGGTCTCGGCATAGGGCATGGCGAGGTTGCGCCAATAGTCGGTCACGGCAGTGTCAAAGTACATGAGATAGTGACCGTTGAACACGATCTTTTGCATGTCCACTTCGACCCAGCGCACGCGCATGCGGTGTGAAAAACGGAAGTCCTGGCGTTTCATCGGTTCAACTTTCAAAAGCGAGTTTCAAGGCCCGACCCGCATCGGCGTGCGCGCGCAGTGCGTCGGGAATGGCGCGACCCATGGTGATGAAACCATGGATCACGCCTTTGTAGATTTCCAAATCGACCGGTACACCCGCCATGCGCAGGGTGTCGGCGTACTGCACGCCCTCGTCCACCAGAGGGTCGCACTCGGCCAGGCCAATCCAAGCGGGGGGCAAGCCCGAGTGGTCGGGGGCGTTCATGGGTGCAAAGCGCCAATCATCTCGGTCAGCATGATCGATGTAATGGGCAAAAAACCAGTCGACGGTTTGCTTGTCGAGCATGAAGCCGTCGGCAAAAGTGTGGTGCGAGGCGGTGTTTTGCTTGGCCAACGTACCGGGGTAAAACAGCAGTTGCAAGCGCAGTGGTAATCCTGCATCACGGCCCAATAAAGCGCACACGGCAGCCAATGTTCCGCCCGCACTGTCGCCGCCCACAGCCAGGCGCGTGGTGTCCAAGCCGAAAGTCTGGCCGTTCTGGTGCAGCCAATTCAAGGCGTCCCAGCTGTCGTGTACAGCCTGAGGAAAACGGTGCTCAGGCGCAAGCCGGTAAGCCAGCGACACCACAGCACAGTGACCAAGGCGAGACAGTTGACGGCATAAAACGTCGTGGGTTGTGAGGCTGCCGACAGTGAAACCACCGCCGTGTATGTACAGCAGTAAGGGCACAGGTTTGGCACTTTGAGGTGCATACAAGCGGGCGGGCATGGCGAAGCCATCTCGGGCGGGCAATGTGATGTCTTCTACCCGGTCCACTGGCGGGGCGGGCTGCAGGTCGAGCATAGGGCTGCCGATGTCGTAAAACTCACGCGCCTGTTCTGGCGTCATCGCAGCCATGGGCGGACGCCCTGCACGGTGAACCCGGTCAATCAGGCTGCGAGTGGCAGCGTTCAGCAAGGCATGGGGGTTAGCGTGGTGGCTGCTCATGGTTTCAGGGAAAGGGGTGTAGTCGAATCCAGTACTGGAGGGCATCGGGGTAAAAGGCAAACAAGGGTGACAGCCCCGGCAGGCCTCCTACCCATTCCTGCATCAAAATGCAGTCAGATCGTACAACGCCCTGGCCCGGTGTTCTGTCTATTCTGAACCAGGCCCCTGATTGGAGTTTTTGCATGTCTTTCATCAACTACGTCACCCAAATCCAGATCGACTTCGGCGCGGTCAAACTGCTGCAAACCGAATGTGAACGCGTGGGCATCAGCAAACCGCTGATCGTGACCGACGCAGGCGTCAAAGCTGCGGGCGTGCTTCAAAAAGCCCTGGACGCCTTGCCGGGCTTGCCCGTCACCGTTTTTGACCAGACCCCATCCAACCCCAACGAGGCAGCCGTCCGCGCCGCTGCAGCCATGTACCAACAGCATGGCTGCGACGGTCTGATCGCGGTGGGTGGAGGCTCGGCCATAGACTGCGCCAAGGGCGTGGCCATTGCCGTCAGCCACGAAGGCCCGCTCAAAACCTACGCCACCATCGAAGGCGGCTCGCTCAAGATCACTGACCGGGTGGCCCCCATCATTGCGGTGCCCACCACCAGCGGCACCGGCAGCGAGGTGGCCCGTGGCGCGATTTTGATTCTGGACGATGGCCGCAAAGTCGGTTTCCACTCTTGGTTCATCGTACCGAAAGCCGCCATTTGCGACCCCGAACTCACCTTCGGCCTGCCCCCCATCTTGACGGCTGCGACCGGCATGGACGCGGTCGCGCACTGCATGGAAACCTTCATGGCGGCGCCTTTCAACCCGCCAGCCGATGGCATTGCTTTGGATGGTTTGGCGCGTGGCTGGGCGCACATCGAACGCGCCACAGCCAATGGTCAAGACCGGGATGCGCGTTTGAACATGATGAGCGCCAGCATGCAGGGCGCCATGGCCTTCCAAAAAGGCTTGGGCTGTGTGCACTCGCTCAGTCACAGCCTGGGCGGCGTCAACCCGCGTCTGCACCACGGCACCTTGAATGCCATGTTTTTGCCTGCGGTGATCAATTTCAATGCCTCGGCCGAATCGGTGCAAAAGGAAAACCGCCTGAACCGCATGGCCCAGGCCATGGGCCTGCAAAGCGGCTCTGACATCCCGGATGCCATTCGGGACATGTGCGCTCGTTTGGGCCTACCCACCGGGCTGGGCGCGATGGGCGTGACCGAGGGCCTGTTCGACGCGGTGATCACTGGGGCATTGGCCGATCACTGTCACAAAACCAACCCGCGCATCGCTTCTGCAGACGAATACCGGGACATGTTGCTCAAGAGTTTGTGATCAGCCGCGGACATAGATCCCCCTTCGCGGTTGCCGTTGACGAAGAGGGTCATGTCGCTGATGGCCAAGATTCAAGGTGCGTTCTGGTTGGGCATCTTCGCGCCCACATGGATCTCACCTCTGGCCTCGGCCAATTCCACCTGTCTCTGGCGCTCGGCCAGTTTTTCCTTTTGCTCTGGTGTGCGCTGGTCGTGGCAGTGCGCGCAACTCACACCCAGGACGTAATGCGGTGAAAGTTTGTCTTGTGAACTCAATGGCCAGCGACAAGAACGGCACAGCTCGTGGTGTCCCAAGCCAAGACCATGGCCCACGCTCACGCGCTCGTCAAAAACAAAACACTCGCCTTCCCAGATGCTGTGCTCAGGCGGTATCTCTTCCAAGTACTTGAGAATGCCACCTTCGAGGTGGTAGACCTCGTCAAAGCCGCGCATCTTCATGAGCGCGGTGGATTTTTCGCAACGGATACCGCCTGTGCAAAACATGGCCACTTTGGTCTTTTTGGCGGCTTCACCTTGCAAATGAGGCTGTGCATCGAGCCACGCGGGCAACTGAACAAAGTTTTTGAGCTTGGGGTTCACGGCGCCCTTGAAAGTGCCTATCGCCACCTCGTAGTCATTGCGCGTGTCGATCACCACCACGTCCGGATCGGCCAGCAAGGCGTTCCAGTCGGCTGGTTTGACATACTGGCCCACTGTCTTGTTGGGGTCCAGCTCGGGCACGCGCAAAGTCACGATCTCTTTTTTGAGCTTGACCTTCATGCGGGTAAAGGGCGGCAAGGGGCTCCACGATTCTTTGTGCACCAAGCTGGCCAAGCGCGGATCAGCCCGCAAAAACGCCAGCACGACGCGAATGCCTTCTTCCGGCCCGGCAATCGTGCCATTGATGCCTTCTTGCGCCAAAAGTAAGGTACCTTTGACAAGATTGGCTTCACAGCAGTCTTGCAGAGGCCCTTGCAGGGCTTCAAAGTCCGGCAAATCAACAAATTTGTAGAGGGCGGCAGTGAGGAAAAGGGGATCAGTCGGCATGCCGTGATTATCCGCTTTGATAACAGGGTCATGCGGCATAAGTGACCAAAACGACATCGGCTGCCTGTTGGCGCAAGGGGATCAGCCTTTGGTAGGCTGCGGAGCCATGCCAGCCTTCGGCCGCATCCAAAGAGGGGAATCGGATCACCACGATGTCAGGGTGCGGGCAAACACCCGAAAAGGCGTTGACCTGCTCACCCCGAAAGACCAGTTCACCGCCAAAAGGCAGCAATGTTGCCAAAACCTGCGATCGGTATTCCGCCCATTTTTCTTGGTTTTTCACGGTCATTTGACCGACGACAAAGGCTTGGGTCATGACAAATCCTCAAAGAGCTTTCAGAACAGAAAGGTCGGGCTGATGCAACCAGGCATGGAACTCATCGGCCAATTGCTGACTGGCGCTTGCGGCCGCAAACCACACTTTGACCCGTGCGGGCAGATTGCGGTCAAAACGGACGAAGTCGTGACGGTCGGGCAGCTTGCCGTCAGGCAGGGTTTTGACCCATTCAGGGTTGGGGGCCAGAACCACGGTGTTGTCTAAAAATGAGGTCGCGCCGTGCCGCCACTTGAGTGCTTTGTCGAGCCAACCGGGTACCACGTTTCTCTGGAAATGCGGGTACAGAACAATGGTGCGTTCTGGGCCTTGGCCAAGCTTGGGTGCGGTCCAGTTCAGGTGCAGGTGGTAGTCGGTGATGCCGCCGTCCCAATAAGCGCCTGCGGGAGCGCCCGGTATGTTCTGCACGGCTTTGAGGGCAAAGGGGATTGAGCAGCTCGCTTGAAGCGCGGCCATGAAGTTGCCTTCTGTCAAGCCCACAGCACGGGTGCGAAAGTCTTGAGCGTCAAACGGCAAAGCCGCGCCCTGCCCTGAAAACACCACGCGCTCCAGCCACCCGCCCAAAGCTCTGCGGCTGAGGGCGTTACTTAGGTAAGCACCGGCGTAGCCCAGTGGAGTGGCCAGTGGGTGTTCGCGTTGCAAAATGTGGCGCCCGCGTGAGGTCATGATGTGCAAGCGAAAGCGCGGATGGCTCAGTACCTCGCCAATGCGTCCGCCATAAAAGACTTGCAGGCTGTGTCCAAACGCATCGCTCACCTGCTTGGCGTTCACCCGCTTTTGACCTGGTAACGGTTCGTAATGCTGGTGGATGTAATCGTGCTCTAGCCGCTCAAACGCCGCCACCGACTGGTTCAGGCAAGCGGTGGCCATGCGCCACGCCCCTATGGAAGCACCCACCAAATCCACAGCTTGTGTGCTTCGGGCCAGCCAATCGCCAAAAATGAAGCGATCCAATGGTCCAAGGATCAAGCCCTTGGGGCCGCCTGCAGCACCCGGGATCACGCCGATGTGCTCTGGCCGTAGGCCATGTTCACGGATGTGGGCCAGCGCCTTGGGGCCTGCGTGGATATGAAGGGCGTGCATGGGTTCTATTTTTTCAGACCTTGCAGCTTGGCAAAGGCGCTGGCCATGGCCGAGCTGGCGGCGGCTGGCGTGGTGTAACCCCCAACCGAACCACCACCACGCTGGCGGTTGTCACGCCCTGCACCTTCAAACTTGTTGTCGCGGGGGTCCCTTCTGTCTTGCACTTGTCTCGCGGGCGCAGCGTCCAGCTTCATCGTCAAGCTGATGCGTTTGCGGGACACGTCCACTTCGAGCACCTTCACTTTGACGATGTCGCCCGTTTTGACCACCTCGCGTGCATCGGACACAAACTTGTTGGCCAATTGGCTGACATGGACCAGGCCGTCTTGATGTACACCCAAGTCGATAAAAGCGCCAAACTGGGCCACGTTGCTCACAGTGCCTTCCAAGGTCATGCCCTCTTTCAAATCCTTGATGTCTTCTACACCGTCGGCCAAGCGGGCTACTTTGAAGTCGGGGCGTGGGTCACGGCCGGGCTTTTCCAGTTCACCCAAAATATCTTTGATGGTGACAGGACCGAACTTGTCGCTCACAAACAGCTCTGGTTTGAGTCCCTTCAACACTTCTGAACGGCCCATGATTTCTTGGATGGGCTTGGCCGTTTTGACAATGATCTGCTCGACCAGCGGGTAGGTTTCGGGATGCACACCGGTCATGTCGAGCGGGTTGTCGCCGCCCCGGATGCGCAAAAAACCCGCACTTTGTTCAAAGGTCTTGGCGCCCAAACCAGTGACTTTCAGCAAATCTTGGCGCGTCCTGAACACGCCATTGGCATCGCGCCAACGCACAACCGACTTGGCTACGGCGCCAGAAAGGCCAGACACGCGCGTGAGCAAAGGCACGCTGGCGGTGTTCAGGTCAACGCCCACTGAGTTCACGCAATCTTCCACCACCGCGTCCAAGGTCTTGGCCAATTCGCTCTGGTTCACATCGTGCTGGTATTGGCCCACGCCAATCGCTTTGGGATCGATCTTGACCAACTCAGACAACGGGTCTTGCAAGCGGCGGGCAATGCTGGCGGCGCCACGCAGGCTCACGTCCACGTCGGGCATCTCTTGGCTGGCAAATTCGCTGGCGGAGTACACCGAAGCGCCCGCCTCGCTGACCACCACTTTCGTGATGTCCACGCCCTCGCGCAGCTTGGCGAGTTGTTTGATCAGATCGCCCGCCAGCTTGTCGGTCTCGCGGCTGGCGGTGCCGTTACCGATCGCGATCAGGTTGACGTGGTGCTTTTCGCAGAGCTTGGCCAAATTGAACAGAGCGCCTTCCCAGTCCTTGCGAGGCTCGTGCGGGTAAACCGTGGTGGTGTCGACCAGTTTGCCGGTGGCATCCACCACAGCCACTTTCACACCTGTTCGGATGCCCGGGTCTAGGCCCATGACGACTCGGGGGCCAGCTGGCGCGGCCAAAAGCAGATCGCGCAGGTTATCGGCAAACACCTTGATGGCGACTTTTTCGGCATCCTCGCGCAGGCGGGTGAACAAATCGCGTTCGGTGGACAGACTCAGCTTCACGCGCCAAGTCCAGGCCACGCATTTGCGAATCAAATCGTCTGAGGCGCGGGCCTTATGGCTCCATCCTAGGTGCATGGCGATCTTGCCTTCTGCGATGCTGGGCTTGCCAGGCTCGGGCTCAACGGGTAGCACCAACTTGGCATCCAGCAATTCCAAAGCGCGGCCACGAAACACGGCCAACGCACGGTGTGAGGGAACGTGACCAATCGGCTCGTCGTAGTCAAAGTAATCACGGAACTTCGCCACTTCTGGATTGTTCTCATCCTTGCCGTCGGATAGCTTGCTTTTGAAAAGGCCTTCATGCCACAACCACTCGCGCAGAACTTGTACCAATGACGCATCCTCGGCCCAGCGCTCACTCAGCAAATCTCGGACGCCGTCGAGCACGGCGGCTGTGGTGGTGAAGTCGGCCCCTTCAATTGCGCCTGCTGCCAAAACATAGTCGTGAGCCTGTGCGTGCGGGTCCAGCGTTGGGTCGGCAAAAAGTTTGTCGGCCAAAGGCTCCAAACCAGCTTCGCGGGCAATCATGCCTTTGGTTCGGCGCTTGGGTTTGTAGGGAAGGTAAAGGTCTTCAAGCTCTTGCTTGGTGGGCGCAGCATCGATCGCGGCCAACAACTCGGGTGTCATCTTGCCCTGCTCGGAGATGCTTTTGATCACGGCTGTGCGTCGCTCTTCCAACTCTCGCAAATAGCCCAAACGTGATTCAAGTTCACGCAACTGAATGTCGTCCAAGCCATCGGTCACTTCTTTTCGGTATCGGGCAATAAAAGGAACCGTTGCCCCGCTGTCCAACAGTTCTACTGCGGTCTTGACCTGATCCGATCGAATTTTGATTTCAGCGGCCAGTTGGGCCAGGATTTTGTGCATGTCACGGTTCACAGATTGTGCGAAAACTTCGAGTTTGCCACATGCAAATGTTCAAAATCAGCAGGCCGTTGTTGTTTAAAACCGGTCTTCACTTTCAATAAAAAAAGTCAAAACCCGCGTGCGCATGCAGGTCTTGAAAAAAACAGAAATGCAATGACAAATCGGCATATGCCATGAGACCCCGCCGAGATGGCCGCTTGTGTTGCTTTTTCATGCTGAACGCAATGCTTTGCGCAAACCCTCACCCAAGTCAGGACGGGCTTCAAAAGGATCGGGCGGGTTATGGCCCTGGACAATGGCCTCCATCCGACTTTGAACGTTACCCAAGGCTTGAGGGTGGCTGTAAATGTAAAACTGGCCAGACGCCACAGCGTCAAAGACTTTTTGAGCCACATCGGCCGCTGACACCTTACCACTTCCAACCGCTTTGTCACTCTGCGCTTGACCGATCAATTGGCTGGCGGTGGGTTTGTTTGCCGCCAGGTCTGCAGGTCGGTTACGGTGGCTCTGGCTGATGCCCGTAGGCACAAAGTATGGGCACAACACACTGGCACTGACTTGGTCAGACACCAGCTGCAAATCTTGGTACAGGGTTTCAGTCAAAGACACCACGGCGTGTTTGCTCACGTTGTAAATGCCCATGTTGGGAGGCGTGAGCAAACCGGCCATGCTGGCCGTGTTGACGATATGCCCCCGATAGTCCGGATTGGCTTTGGCGGCTTCAAGCATCATGGGGGTGAACAGGCGCACGCCATGCACCACACCCCAGAGGTTGACACCCAGCACC
Organism: Akkermansia muciniphila; assembly: GCA_943331105.2. Classification (GTDB taxonomy): domain Bacteria; phylum Pseudomonadota; class Gammaproteobacteria; order Burkholderiales; family Burkholderiaceae_C; genus Limnohabitans_A. Next base: position 211,163 of record CALQKH020000001.1, on the reverse strand, counting down.
CATGCCCAGTCGGCCACCGAGTTTTCCCAAACCAAGCCTCCTGCTCCTACGCCTGCGTTGTTGAACACGAAGTGCGGTGCGCCAAAACGGCTCTTCACTTCGGCAGCGAGCTGCTCCATGGCCTGGGCATTCGAGACGTCCACTTTTCGGGCCAACACTGGTACGCCCTGCGCGGTCATTTCTGCAGCGGCTTTGTCAAGCGCATCTTGCTGCACATCCAGCAACACCAGGTTCATGCCCAGCTTGGCACCGATGCGGGCGCACTCCAGACCAAAGCCGGATCCAGCACCGGTCAGGACAGCGGTTTTTCCTTTGAAATTTTCGATCATGGGGAAACCTTTTTCAATGTGAAGCCCAGGCGGGGAAAGTGAACATGGACGGTGCCCGCGCGTTCATCGCTACGGCGCAAGATGTATCGGGTACTTGTCGCTGCAACCAGTTCGCCTTGCGTGGTCTCCAACCCGAAGTTGTCGGCCGCGATCACCACTTGGCTGCCCAAGGCGATACCGTGTTCGTCCTGAAAGACTTCAGATCCTAAGGCGACAGGCGTTGCGTTGCGGGCCAGGTGCAAGGCTTCCTCGGCGCTGCATTTACCGGGTGTGCCGTGGCCAATGGCTTTCATGCGGGACATCCAGCTTTGGATTTCGGGTGTCGCATCCAAAATGCCCGATAACGCGGGCGTGCGCTCTTGAGTGAACCACAGCGGGTGATAAACCGCAAAGTCGGCCACGCAAGGCTGATTGCCGAACAAAAAGTCTTGCCCATGCAGCATGCTGGCGATGCGCTGCAGATAAGTTTTGTACGTGCTGGTGGCATCAGCGGACGCCATGCGGGCCGCACCGCCGCGCATGGCGGTGCGGTCGGCCACAAAGGCCTGCACGCCTTCAGCGGGTACACCCGCAAAGACTTGCGCCACGCCAGCAGGTTGAAAGTTGTAGGCCATCGCCGCCGTGAACAAGGCGCTGTCCGCCCACTGCGCCACGATGCGGGCTGCGCCTTGGATGGCTTCGGGGTAAAGCGTGGGCTTGGGTGCCAATTGCTCCAGCACATCGCCAATGAGCGCGGTGTCGCAGTAGATGTCTGCACCGATCTGCAGTACGGGGGTTTTGCGGTAACCACCCGTCAGCGCCGTGAGGTCTGGCTTGGGCATGATCATCGGGATGAAAACGCTCTTCCAGGCCAGTTGCTTGTGGCCCAGGATCAACCGAACCTTTTCTGCAAACGGCGAGGTCGGGTAGTGGTGAAGGATCAGATCGGACATGCGGGCTGTCTCAGACCAGTTTGACCAGCTGCTTGCCGAAGTTCTTGCCTTTGAGCAAACCGAGGAATGCCTCAGGCGCAGCAGCCAAGCCTTGGGCCACGGATTCGCGAGGGCGCAACGTACCTGTGCCCACCAAGGTGCCGAGTTCCTGTAGCGCCTCGGGCCAGACTTCCATGTGTTCGCTGACGATGAAGCCTTCGATCTTCATGCGATTGACCAAAATCAGGGCTGGGTTGGCCATCGGCAGAGGTGCGCCATCGTAGCCGGCGATCATGCCGCACACCGCGATGCGTGCAAAGGCATTGGTGCGCAACATCACCGCGTCCAGCACCATGCCCCCCACGTTTTCAAAGTGGCCGTCGATGCCGTTCGGGCAGGCTTCGCGAAGTGCTTTGGACAGGCTGATGTAGTCTTTGTGTTCCTTGTAGTCGATGCAGGCGTCAAAGCCCAGCTCCTTGACCACGTAGTCGCACTTGTCCTTGCCGCCTGCGATGCCCACCACACGGCAACCACGCGCTTTGGCCAGAGCGCCGTAAGCACTGCCTACTGCGCCACTGGCTGCACTGACTGTGACGGTTTCGCCGGCTTTGGGGGCAATGATCTTGACCAAGCCGTACCAAGCGGTCACGCCGGGCATGCCCACAGCGCCCAGGTAGTGCGAGAGCGGCACATGGGTGGTGTCGACCTTGCGCAGTGCGCCAACCACGGTGGCATCGACTACGCTGAACTCTTGCCAGCCGCCCATGCCGACCACTTGGTCTCCGGCCTTGAACTTGGGGTGACGGCTGTCCACCACTTCGCCCACAGTGCCGCCGATCATGACTTCGCCCAAAGCTTGAGGTTGGGCGTAGCTTTTGCTCTCGTTCATGCGGCCACGCATGTAGGGGTCCAAGCTCAAGAAATGGTGGCACACCAACACTTCACCGTCTTTGATTTCTGGCAGAGGCAGCTCGATCAATTTGAAGTTTTGTGCAGTGGCTTCGCCTTGGGGGCGGTTATCAAGAACGATGCGGTGGTTCAAGGGCATGGGGAAGTTCTCCAGTGTAAAAAAAAATCAATCGGTGGGCACACTGCCAGATGGCTCGGTGTTGCTGCGGGGCAAATATTTGAAGGTCCCTGTGGCGTGGGCACACAACTGCCCTTCTGTGTCGTAAATCTTGCCTTCAGTGAAAGCCATGGTGCGCGTGCGGTGCAGCAATTGACCATGACCGGTTAACTTTTGACCTGCTGCCACTTTCGCTGGCCGCATGAAACTTGTTTTCATCTCGATGGTGACCACACCCATGCTGACTTCCACACTGCGGGCTGCAGTGGCCATGACCACATCCAGCAGCGCCATGACGGCGCCACCATGGGTGACATCAAATGAATTGAGGTGTTCTGGTTGGGGTGCATAGTGCAACTCAGATTGACCACCTTCGAACTTTTCTAAAGTGAAACCCAGGTGGTCCACAAACGGTATGGTTGCGCCAAACGGAATGCTCATGCTGTTGCTGGCCTCAAATCAGCCGCCGATGATGGCGCTCACACCGCCATCCACAGCCATCCACTGACCGGTGATGTGCTTGCCCGCATCGGAAGCGAACAAAACGGCCAAACCCTTGAGGTCTTCATCGTCGCCCAAACGGCGCAAGGGTGCGCCTTGGGCGATTTTCTCGGCGCCCATTTTTTCTAAGAGACCATAAGTCATCTTGCTCGGGAAAAAGCCAGGGCAAATGGCGTTGACGGTGATGCCGTGCTCGCCCCACTCCCCCGCCAGAGCGCGGGTGAAGTTGACCACCGCACCTTTGGAGGTGTTGTACGCAAGGGTCTTCATTTCGGAGGGGTTGCCAGCGAGACCAGCAATGGATGCCACATTCAAAATCCGACCCTTACCACGCGGAATCATGCAGCGCTTGGCCACCTCTTGTGAGAGGATGAAGTACCCGCGCACGTTCAAATTCATGACCTTGTCCCAAGCCTCAACAGGGTGGTCTTCAGCGGGGGCACCCCAAGTGGCACCCGCGTTGTTCACCAAAATGTCAATGGGCCCCATGCGCTCCATGGTTTCTGCTGCTAAGCGGCGGATGTCTTCCTCTTTGCCGCAGTCGGCGGCGATCCAACGGGCGTCGATACCAGCTGCCTGCAGCTCAGCCGCGGCATGCTCAAGATCGGAAGCTTTGCGCGAACTGAGCATGATCTTGGCACCGGCTTCACCCAGTGCGTGGGCCATTTGCAGGCCCAAGCCGCGCGAGCCGCCAGTGACCAAAGCGACCTGACCGGTCAAGTCAAACAGTTGTTGTATGGTGCGTGCCATGCGATAAATCCTTGGGTTCTTGACGTGAAGGGGTAAAAGTGAGGTCAGATTTCAAAATCCATGCAGCGGCGCTCTAGCACCACCGCCTTCATGAAAGGCTTGATGGCCAAATGTTGCGGGTGATTTTGGTAAGCCGCTAGCACCTGCGCGTCATCCAACAACATGTGCAGTACCAAGTCGTTCGTGCAATCCATGCCCGGTGTGGCAGTGGCCACTTCAAACGCCTGAATTCCAGGTACGACCTCAGCACAAGACAAAAGCAGTGCCTTGGCCTTTTGCAGATTGCTGGCTTTGTCAGCGCCCTCGGCGTGGTCTTTTAAATTCCACATGACGATGTGTCGGATCATCAAAATGCCTCCTCGGGTAAATCGGCACAGGTCGAATCTCGGCTGCACACCACCTTCAGCCAGGCACCAATCTTGGGCAGCTCGTAACGGAAGAAAAAACGGCAAGCAGCGCGACGACCTTGTGCTGCTGGCGTGTTGTTGTTCTCCAAGCTGCTGGCCACGTCGAGCCAGATCCAGGCAATCACCGCGTGGCCAAAGGCCTGCAAGTAAGGCACCGCATTGGCCAGAGCCTGGGCAGGCTCTGCGCCCTGCCAAGCTTGTTGGGTCGCTTGGCCGACTTGTTGGAGGGCATCGCGCAAAGCCGCGGCCTCTGGGCCCCAGCTTGGTTCGGCTTTGGCCGCAGTGGCCAGCATGCGCTCAGCCAGCAATTGCAGGCCTCGTCCCTTTTCCATCAACACCTTGCGGCCCAGCAAGTCCATGGCCTGGATGCCGTGGGTGCCCTCGTGGATCATGTTCAGGCGGTTGTCTCGCCAGTACTGCTCCACCGGAAAGTCGCGGGTATAGCCATATCCGCCGTGGATCTGGATGGCCAAGCTGTTGGCCTCCAAGCACCACTCGCTGGGAAAGCTCTTGACAATGGGGGTGAGCACCTCCAGCAGCAAACGCGCCACATCGGCGTCTTCGGCTGTGCCCGTGTGCTGTTCGTCCACCAGACGGGCGCAATACAAGGCCAAAGCCAGAGCGCCTTCGCTGTAAGCTTTCTGGGCCAGCAGCATGCGCTTGATGTCGGCGTGCTCAATGATGCGCACCTGCGGTTGGCTGGCGTCTTTCCCGCCTGCCCCTGTGGGTCGGCCCTGTGGGCGGTTTTTGGCGTAATCCAGGCTGGCGTAGTAACCGGCCATGCCCAGCATGGTGGCGGCCATGCCCACGCCGATGCGGGCCTCGTTCATCATGTGGAACATGCAGCGCAGGCCTTCGCCGGGCTTGCCGACCAAATACCCAATCGCTCCGATATCTCCTCTTACGGGGTATTTGCCCTCGCCAAAGTTCAGCAGTGTGTTGGTTGTGCCGCGCCAACCGCATTTGTGGTTCAGGCCCGCCAGCGCCACATCGTTGCGTTCGCCCGTCAGTTGACCGTTGGTGTCCACCATCTTTTTGGGCACGATGAACAGCGAGATGCCTTTGACGCCTGGCACCAGTTGGCCAGACGCATCAGGAATCTTGGCCAACACCAAATGGATGATGTTCTCGGACAGTTCATGTTCGCCCGAAGAGATCCACATTTTGTTGCCCTTGAGGCGGTAACGTGGTCCCAAAGCGTCGGCTTCAAAATCTGTGCCATCGGGTATGGCACGGGTGGTCACATCGCTGAGCGAAGAGCCCGCATGTGGTTCGCTCAGGCACATGGTGCCCGAAAAGCGACCCGAAAATTCGTTGGCAGCAAACACTTGCTGTTGCAAGTCGGTGCCGTGCACCATCAGCAAATTGGCGTTGCCACTGGTCAGCATGCCCGAGCCGATGCTGACCGAGGCCATGGCAAAAAAAGCGTTGGCTGCGGCTTCCACCGTGTAAGGCAGCTGCATACCGCCGATCTCGTAGTCTTGCGCCGCACTGAGCATGCCCGATTCGGCATAGGCTTTGTAGGCGTCGTGTGTGGCCTGCGGCAAGATGACTTTTTCGCCATCAAAGTGTGGCTCTTGTGTGTCCACCAGGCGGTTGAAGGGGGCGTATTTCTCGCGGGCGATGCGCTCGCAAGTGTCCAGAACGGCGTCAAAGGTTTCACGCGAGTGGTCGGCAAAGCGCTCGCGGCTTTGCAGGCTTTCGACCTTCAGCCAGTCGTGCAACAAGAAATCAACTGTGGGACGCAAGCTCATGTCAGTTTGTCTCTTCCAAATGAAAAAGGGCAAGAGGCATCATGCCCCCTGCCCCTGTTCGGATCAGCCATCCAGGCGACAGCCGATGCCGTTCACACTCACAGTACTTCGAAAATGCCGCAAGCGCCCATGCCGCCGCCGATGCACATGGTCACCGCCACGCGCTTGGCGCCGCGGCGTTTGCCTTCGATCAAGGCGTGACCTGTCAGGCGCTGACCCGACACACCGTAAGGGTGTCCAACCGCAATCGCGCCGCCGTTGACGTTCAAACGGTCGGCAGGAATGCCCAGTTTGTCGCGGCAATACAGCACCTGCACCGCAAAGGCTTCGTTCAGTTCCCAGAGATCAATGTCATTGACGGTCAGACCCAAACGCGCCAAGACTTTGGGCACGGCATACACCGGACCAATGCCCATTTCGTCAGGTTCGCAACCGGCCACGGCAAAACCCAAGAACCGGCCCATGGGTTTCAGCCCACGTTGCTCGGCCAACTTTTCGTCCATCAGCACGCAAGCACCAGCGCCATCAGAAAACTGGCTGGCATTGCCTGCTGTGACCAAACCGCCGGGCAGCGCAGATCGCAGACCGCTGATGGCTTCCACAGTGGTGCCTTCGCGCAGACCTTCGTCCACACTCACGGTCACTTGCTTGGTGGTCAGGCCCATGACCTTGTCGGCCACGCCAGCGGTCACGGTGATGGGGGCAATCTCATCGCTGAATAAACCAGCTGCTTGGGCCGCACAGGCTTTTTGCTGGCTGGCTGCGCCATAAGCGTCCATCACGTCACGGCCAATTTTGTAGCGCTTGGCCACTTGCTCAGCAGTTTGCAGCATGTTCCAGTAAATCTCGGGCTTCATCTTGGCCAGCGCCAAATCTTGCATCATGTGCAAGTTCATTTCTTGCTGTACGCAAGAAATGCTCTCGACACCACCCGCCACATACACCTGACCTTCACCAGCGATGATGCGCTGAGCAGCCAGGGCGATGGTTTGCAGACCTGAAGAGCAAAAGCGGTTGACGGTCATGCCCGAAACAGAAATGGGCAAACCAGCCTTGAGCGCGATTTGTCGGGCGATGTTCGCGCCTGTTGCGCCCTCGGGGCTGGCGCAGCCCATGATGACATCCTCAACCTCGGCAGCATCAATGCCTGCGCGGGCCACAGCGTGCTGTACGGCATGGCCGCCTAAAGTGGCGCCATGGGTCATGTTGAATGCACCCTTCCAGCTCTTGGCCAAGGGAGTGCGTGCGGTGGAAACGATGACAGCATTCGTCATGATGAAAACCTTTCATGTGGGAAAGCAGCCGAAAAACCGCTTCCCCGAAAATAAAAAAATCAGTTGAATGTCTTGCCTTCGGCCACCAAGCGTGCCAACAAGGGCGCGGGTTGCCAGAATTGGGCGTCGTCGTGGGGGTTCTTAGCGAAGCGCTTCATGGCTTCAGCCACATTGAACAAGCCAATGGTGTCGGCGTAGTTCATGGGGCCACCGCGCCAAATTGGGAAGCCGTAACCGGTCAGGTACACCATGTCGATGTCGCTGGCCTTGCTGGCAATGCCCTCTTCCAGGATGTGCGCTGCTTCATTGACCAGCGAATACACCAAGCGTTGCACAATTTCTTCGTCTGAAATTTTGCGTGGCGTGATCCCGAGGTCAGCGCGGTGCTTTTCGATCATCTCGACCACCACGGCACTGGGAATCGCATCGCGTTTGCCAGTCTGGTAGTCGTACCAGCCAGCGCCGGTCTTTTGACCATAACGGCCCATTTCACACAGCAAATCAGCGGTTTTGCTGTATTTGAGGTTGGGCTTTTCGGTGTAACGGCGCTTTCGAATGGCCCAGCCGATGTCATTGCCGGCCAGATCGCCCATGCGGAAGGGGCCCATGGCAAAACCAAACTTCTCGACCGCTTTGTCGACCTGGGCGGGTGTGCAACCTTCTTCGATCAGGAAACCTGCTTGTCGGCTGTACTGTTCGATCATGCGGTTGCCAATGAAGCCATCGCACACGCCAGACACGACCGAAGTTTTCTTGATTTTTTTGCCGATGGCCATCACGGTGGCCAAGACGTCTTTGCCCGTCTTTTCACCACGAACCACTTCCAAAAGCTTCATCACGTTGGCAGGGCTGAAAAAGTGCATGCCCACCACGTCTTGTGGACGTTGGGTGAAGCTGGCGATCTTGTTCACGTCCAAAGTGGAGGTGTTGGAGGCCAAAATCGCACCGGGCTTCATCACACGGTCCAGCGCTTTGAAAACGGCCTCTTTCACGCCCATGTCTTCGAACACGGCTTCGATCACCAAATCGGCTTGACCAATGTCGTCGTAACTCAGGGTCGTGCTGAGCAAAGCCATGCGTTCGTCGTATTTTTCCTGTTTAAGCTTGCCTTTTTTGACCTGCGCTTCGTAGTTTTTGCGAATGGTGGCGACACCACGGTCCAAGGCTTCTTGCTTCATTTCAAGCATCTTGACCGGAATGCCTGCGTTCAAGAAGTTCATCGATATGCCACCGCCCATGGTGCCCGCGCCAATGACGGCAATGCTCTGGATGTCACGCTTGGGCGTGTCTTCAGGAACATCAGGGATTTTGCTGGCCGCACGGTCGGCCATGAAAATGTGGCGCAATGCTCGGCACTCAGGCGTCCACATCAGGTTGATGAAAATTTCGCGCTCAAAGACCAAGCCGTCTTCGAATTTTTTCTTGGTGGACGCTTCGACAGCATCCACACATTTGGCGGGCGCAGGCAAGTTTTTGGCCATGCCTTTGACCATGTTGCGGGCAAACTGAAAATACGCATCACCTTGGGGATGCTTGCAGGGCAAGTTGCGCACCAATGGCAACGGCGCGCCATCGGCGTGTGCCGCCGCGACTTTTTTGGCCATGGCCAAAGCCTCTTCCGCCAAGGTCTCAGCAGATTGGGCCATAGCATCGAACAATTTTTGCCCGGGCAGCATGGCCAGCATTTCGCTCTTGATGGCTTCGCCACTGACGATCATGTTGAGGGCTGGCTCGACACCGATCACACGAGGCAAACGCTGAGTGCCGCCTGCGCCAGGGATCAAGCCCAACTTCACCTCAGGCAAAGCGATGGAGGTACCGGGTGCAGCGATGCGGTAATGGCAGCCCAAGGCCAACTCAAGACCCCCCCCCATGACCACCGAATGCATAGCCGCGACAACAGGCTTGGCTGAGTTTTCGCAAGTGCGAATCACGCTCAGCAAGTTGGGCTCTTGCAAAGCCTTGGGGGAGCCAAATTCGCGGATGTCTGCGCCACCCGAAAAGGCTTTTCCGGCACCCGTGATGACGATGGCTTTGACAGCCGGGTCGTTATTGGCTTTTTCCAGGTTGTCGGTGATGCCCACGCGGGTGGACAACCCCAAACCGTTGACGGGCGGGTTCATCAAAGTGATGACCGCAATATCACCGTGGACTTTGTATTCAGCTGTCATGCTGGAATTCCTTAGATAGAGAATGAAAAAAGAACGACCGTTCGTTTATTCGTATTGTAGGCATAAAAAAGGGCAACCAAAAGATTTTTGTCGCCCCAGAGATCTGCTCCCCCACCGACAGGTGATCAGACTTCGAGCCACTCCTTGCGGATGTAATTGTTGGCACGCAGTTCATCGGGTGTTCCTTCGAACACGATGCTGCCGTGACCCATGACCAAGGCCCTGTCTGAGATGTTCATCGCGATGGTGAGTTTTTGCTCGATCAACAAGACCGACACCCCCCGTGTTTTCAGGCTCTGCAGGAACTGACCCACAAGCTCGACAATTTTCGGCGCCAAACCCTCGGTGGGCTCGTCGATGATGATCAGATCAGGATCGCCCATCAGAGTCCGGCACAAGGTCAGCATCTGTTGCTCCCCCCCAGACAGCACACCGGCCTCGGTGTGCTCTCGTTCCTTCAGGCGGGGGAACATGTTGAACATGTCTTCAAAAGACCATCGGCCATTTTTGCCACTGCGCTTTTGACCCAGCTGCAAGTTTTGATGAACCGTGAGCTTGGGGAAAATTTCCCGGTTTTCAGGCACATAGCCCAAGCCTTGGTGGGCAATTTCAAAAGCTTTTTTGCCTTGAATCGCTTCACCTTTCCAGTCAATTCGCCCTTGGCACTCCACCAAACCCATGATGGCTTTGGCCGTGGTGGATCGTCCCGAACCGTTGCGCCCCAAAAGGGCCACGATTTCACCAGGTGCAACATCGAAATTCACACCATGCAAGACATGGCTTTTGCCGTAGTAGGCGTGCAGGTTTTCAATTTTCAGCATCAGTGGCCTCCTGCTTGGTTATCGGCTACTGGTGAGCCCAAGTAAGCCTCTTGGACTTTCGGGTTCGAGCGGACCAATTCGGGCGTGTCAAAGGCAATCACCTCGCCATAGACCACCACCGCAATCTTGTCGGCCAAGCCAAAAACCACACCCATGTCGTGTTCCACGGTGAGCAAGGTTTTTCCCACGGTGACTTCTTTGATGAGCTGAATAAAACGTGAGGTTTCACTTTTGCTCATGCCCGCAGTGGGTTCGTCCAACAAAATAACATCGGCCCCACCCGCAATCGTCACGCCAATCTCCAGCGCACGTTGTTCTGCATAGGTCAAGTTCATTGCCAAAACGTCACGCTTTTTATCCAAGCGGATCATGTCCAGCAGCTGGTCCGTGCGTTCATTGGCATCTTTCAGGCCGGACAGAAACTTGATGAAGGTGTACTTGTAGCCCAAACTCCACAGCACAGCGCAGCGTAGATTTTCAAAAACACTCAACTTGGGGAAAATGTTGGTGATCTGAAAGCTGCGCGATAAACCCATTCGGTTGATTTCGTAGGGAGTCTTGTTTTGAATGCGCTGACCATTGAGCAAAATATCACCACTGGTTGGACCAAATCGTCCGCTGATCAAATTGAACAGCGTGGATTTTCCCGCACCATTGGGGCCAATCACCGCAATCCGCTCCCCAGCCTCAACGGCCAGATCAACGCCACGGATGATTTCGGTTTTACCAAAGTTCTTGCGAACGTCTTTCAGTTCTAGGGCGTAACTCATACCGCAGTTTCCCTTCGCTTGATTTCTTTTTCGATTTCCGTCTGGATTTCACTCCAGTCACGGGCAAATTGGCGACGTGTCAACTCGAACAAACCCAGACCCGTCAGCATGACAAAGGCTGAACCCAACCAGCTGTCAAGCCCTCTGGCATTCAGGCTGGCTCCCATGAATTTCACGGTATCGCCCAAGGCCGAATTGAGCTGCAAGTGGTAGACCATTTCAATCATGGCGCCCGCTCCTGCAAGCATGACAATGGCGGTCACACCCAAAGCCAGATAGGTGGTCCAAAGTTGGCGCAACTTGCCAAATTTGGCAACGCGCAAATTCATCATGATCAAACTGGCAATGCCGCCTGGCGCATACATGACCATGAACAAGAAAATCAAGCCCAAATACAGCAACCAAGCCTTGGTCAACTCAGACAGCAAAACAAAGGCAATGATCATCAAAATGCCACCAATGATGGGGCCAAAAAAGAAGGTGGCACCACCCAAGAATGTGAAGAGCAAATAGGCCCCTGAACGTGCTGCACCCACGACCTCGGCCGTCACAATCTCAAAGTTGAGAGCACCCAAGCCACCTGCAATGCCGGCAAAAAAGCCAGAAATGATGAAGGCCATGTACCGGACACGCTGCGTGTTGTAGCCAATGAACTCGACCCGCTCTGGGTTGTCGCGCACCGCATTGAGGATGCGACCCAACGGGGTTTGTGTAAAGGCATACATGAGGGCCACACACACGAATGTGTAGATCGCAATCAGGTAATAAACCTGAATTTGCTGCGCATAAGTGATGCCAAAAAATGGCTGACCGGTCACGCGGTTGCCAGAGACACCCGCTTCTCCGCCAAAAAACTCAGAAAACATGAGCGACATGGCGAACACCAACTCTGCGACGCCCAAGGTGATCATGGCAAAAGGTGTGCCGGATTTGCGCGTGGTGACCCAACCCAGCAAAATGGCAAAACCCATGCCGGCCAGTCCTCCCACTATGGGTAGCAAGCTCACGGGAATGTGCAACTTTCCACCCGATACGGCATTCAAGGCGTGGATCGCCATGTAAGAGCCCAGCCCGGTGTAGACCGCGTGGCCAAAGCTGAGCATGCCGCCTTGACCCAAGAGTATGTTGTACGAAAGGCAGGCAATGATGGCAATGCCCATTTGCGCCAACATCGTGGTCGATAAGTTGCTGGTGAACACCAAAGGTGCGAAGACCAAGACCAGCGCAAAAGCGCTCCAGATGACCCAACGCCCAACGTTGTAGGGTTTGAATTTGTAAACAGCAGCCATGGCTTAACCTTCGCGTGTGCCCAAGAGGCCTTTGGGCCGGAAAATCAGAATCAGAACCAGGAACAAATAAGGCAAGATCGGTGCAACCTGTGAAATGGTGAGTTTTGCAAAAGAATTTTCTTGGGTGGCGGCCGACAACGCCCAGCCCATGTCCTTGGCCAATGTGAGGAAAGAGTAATCAATGGCCACAGCAAAGGTCTGAATCACCCCAATCAAGATGGATGCCAAAAACGCCCCCGACAGAGAGCCCATGCCGCCCACCACCACCACCACAAAGATCACCGAACCGACAGTGGCTGCCATGGCAGGTTCGGTCACAAAAGTACTTCCACCAATGACACCCGCCAAGCCGGCCAAACCGGTGCCTGCACCAAAAACCAACATGAACACACGGGGCACGTTGTGGCCCAAGGATTCAACCATTTCGGGATGCGTCAAAGCGGCCTGAATCACTAGGCCAATGCGGGTGCGAGTCAGGAGCAGCCACAAGGACAAGAGCATCAAAACAGCCACCAGCATCATGAAGCCCCGGGTGGCCGGGAAGGGTGAACACACCAAACGCACAGCGGTATCCGCAGCGGTGCATGCTTCTGCAGGTGCGGCACCCCAAACAAAACTGAGACCGTCAACCGAGTGGTTGATCAGGGTAAAAGCAGAACTGCGCAAAATTTCGGGTGGGGGGAACTCAACCGCTGTACGCCCCCATACCAATTGCACCACTTCCAAAACCACATAGGACAAGCCAAAGGTCACCAGCAACTCTGGGACATGGCCAAAAGGATGGACCTTGCGCAATGTGACACGTTCAAAGACCGCGCCACAGGCCCCTACCAACAAGGGCGCCAACACGAGAGCAGGCCAAAAACCGATCCAACCAGTCAGGGTGTAGCCAAAATATGCACCGACCATGTAAAAACTGGCGTGAGCAAAATTGAGAACACCCATCATGCTGAAAATCAGCGTCAGGCCGGAGCTGAGCATGAAGAGCAACAGTCCGTAACTGAGACCGTTGAGCATGGAGATGATGAAAAACTCCATAAAAACTTTCCAGACCTTCAAGGGTCTAACTGCGTTACCGAAAGTGGGCCAGATCAACCGACCCAGTGAAGGAAGGCAAAAAACAAAAAACCCGATGAACGTGTGTTGATCGGGTCTGGGCCCACACTGCAAGGCGATGACGGGACGTCAACCCCTTGCAAAATTGAACGGTGATGACGTCCCGTGCTTAGCTTGGACGCTTCATCTGGCAGCTGGTGGGTGTGCTGGAGATGAACGATGGGTATTCCTTGACGGGAGCCAAGGTCATGCCCGTGTTTTCTGGGCTGTAAGGGAACTTCTTGTCCGCCTTTTGCCAAACGGTCATCCACAGCGGTTGCTGCAATTGGTGGTCGGTTTTGCGCATTTGAACTTCACCGTGGTAGCTCTTGAAGGTCAAGCCCGAGAGGGCCGCTGCCACTTTGACTGGATCGGTCGATTTGGCCTTGGCCATGGCCTCACCCAGAGCGCTGTAAATCGAAATCACAGAGCCAGTGTAGAAATCATCGTTGAACTTTTGCTTGAATTCGGCCATCCATTTGCCCATCTCACCACCCATGTTGTAGTGGTTATAGGAAATTTGGAAAACACGGCCCGCACCGCCTTGCCCCAAGGCAGTGGGTGTGCCCGTCACACCGGTGTAATAGGTGTAGAACTTGCCGTTGTAACCACCTTCGTTGGCCGCCTTGACCAGCAAGGCCAAGTCAGAACCCCAGTTGCCGGTGATGACGGTGTCTGCACCCGAAGCCTTGATTTTGGCGATGTAGGGGGCGAAATCACGCACTTGCGCCAAAGGATGCAGGTCTTCACCCACGATTTTCACATCGGGCATCTTGCGCGCAATGTTTTCTTTGGCATAGCGCACCATTTGGTGGCCGTGAGAGTAGTTCTGGTTGAGCAGATAGACGTTTTTGATGTCCTTCTGGTCTTTCATGAAGGTGGTCATGGCTTCCATCTTCATGGAAGTATCGGCATCAAAACGGAAATGCCAGAAACTGCACTTGCTGTTGGTGAAGTCTGGGTCGACCGCTGAGTGGTTCAAGAAAATGATTTCTTTACCGGGATTGCGCTCGTTATGCCTGTTCACGGCTTCGATCAGAGCACCTGCGACAGACGAACCGTTACCTTGGGTGATGTAACGCACGCCTTGGTCCATAGCGGCCTTCAGGGCGTTCAGGCTTTCAGCGGGGCTCAACTTGTTGTCAATGCCAATCACCTCAAACTTGACACCTGCAGGATTGGTTTTGCTGAACTTTTCTGCAAAGAACTGAAAGCTCTTGAGCTGGTTGCTGCCCACAGGTGCCATCAGGCCCGACAAAGGATCAATCCAGGCGATTTTGACGGTTTCGCCTTTTTGCGCATAAGCACCCATGGCGCTGAGGGCCAAAGTGGTGGCGGCGATCAAACGGATGGTGGTTTTCATGACAAGGTCTCCTGCTTTGTAAATGTATGACCAATGAAGCGTAACCTCAGCCCAAAGAAAATCGCTCGGGGTTTGCCCCTAAGGGGTATCACACCCGCGACTTTTAATCTTCAATTCATGATCGCAGTCAAAGCCCAGGCAACATGTAATTGGCCAATTGTTCGCGCAGTCGCGTCTTGAGCATCTTGCCGGTGCCTCCCAATGGAATGGCATCGACAAAGACCACATCGTCCGGGATTTGCCACTTGGCCGTTTTTCCCTCATAAAAAGCGATCAATTCTTCGCGGCTGACCTCCAATCCGGCCTTTTTGACCACACACACAATGGGCCTCTCGTCCCATTTGGGATGGCGCATGCCAATGCACGCTGCCATGGCCACTGCCGGGTGTCCCATGGCGATGTTTTCAACATCGATGGAGCTGATCCATTCACCGCCCGACTTGATCACGTCTTTGCTGCGGTCCGTGATTTGCATGAAACCATCGGCATCAATGGTGGCCACATCGCCTGTCGGGAACCATCCTTCGACCAAGGGGTCTCCACCTTCCTGCTTGAAATAGGAGGCAATCACCCAAGGACCTTTGACCAACAGGTCGCCTGCTGCTTTGCCGTCATGGGGCAATGAATTTCCGTCGGCATCGACAATCTTCATGTCAATGCCGTAAATGCAGCGACCTTGCTTCATGCGCAATTTCATTTGTGCATCGGCAGGCATGCTCAAGTGTTTGTTCTTCAAGGTGCAGACGGTGCCCAAAGGGCTCATTTCGGTCATGCCCCAAGCATGCAAAACATCCACGCCATAGTCTTCACGGAATGCATCGATCATGGCGGGTGGACATGCCGAGCCGCCAATCACCGTGCGCTGGAGTGTGCTGAACTTAAGGCCCGCCGGTTTCATATGGCCGAGCAACATTTGCCAGACTGTGGGGACACCTGCCGCAAAGCTGACACCTTCAGATTCAATCAATTCGTAGACCGATTTGCCGTCCAAAGCCGGTCCAGGAAAAACCAGTTTGGCGCCTGCCATTGCCGCGCTGTATGGAATACCCCAGGCATTGACGTGGAACATGGGTACCACGGGCAAGATGGCGTCCCGGGCAGATATGCACATGGAATCGGGCAATGCGGCTGCATAAGCGTGCAGCACTGTTGAGCGGTGGCTGTACAAAGTCCCCTTGGGATTGCCTGTGGTTCCACTCGTATAGCAAAGGCTGCACGCGGTGTTTTCATCGAGTTGTGGCCAGCGATAGCTGTCGGGTTGTTGACCCATCCAAGCCTCGTAGCTCACCAAATTGGGAATGTCGGTGTCGCTGGGTAAATTGTCAGCATCGCACAGCGCGACAAAATGGGTCACGGTCTTGCAATGGGCATGCAGGACTTTCACCAATGGCAAAAACGTCATGTCAAAGCAAAGCACTTGGTCTTCGGCGTGGTTGGCAATCCAGGCCATTTGCTCAGGGTGCAAGCGTGGGTTGATGGTGTGCAAGACGCGGCCCGATCCGCTGACGCCAAAGTAAAGCTCAAGGTGCCGGTAACCGTTCCATGCCAAGGTGGCGATGCGGGCTCCTTGGGGCACGTTTTGAGCGTCCAGCGCGTTCGCCACTTGGCGAGAACGGCGAGCCACTTGCGCCCAATTGCTGCGGTGAATGTCGCCTTCTACTCGGCGCGAGACCACCTCGCTGTCGCCGTGGTGTTTTTCGGCAAAGTCGATCAACGAAGAAATCAGCAATGATTGCTGTTGCATCAGTCCCTGCATGGGGTGTCTCCTGTCAAGGTTTTGACTTAAAAGATGAGATTGTGCACCCCGGGCTTTATGGGTTTACCCCTAAAACCCGCCTGACAGCGGGTGCTTGTCAAGGGCGTGACAATCTCAACCATGTCACTTGCGCCAACCGATACCCCGATCCACTCAAACCCCGACATGCCCATGTTGGAATGGACTCACCGATTGAGTCGATTGGGCACTCGTTTCTTTACGCCTTTGCAACCGACCCCTTTGGCCGCACCCGCGTGGGCTGCTCGCAACGAAGATTTGCGCATTCAACTGGGCTGGCCCAGTGCCGTGTTTGACGAAAACCACCTTCAGGCTTTTGCCGGCAATGCCCTGTTGGTCGGGTCCCTGCCTTTGGCCACCGTATACAGCGGCCACCAATTTGGCCAGTGGGCCGGTCAGTTGGGAGATGGCCGGGCTATTTGGCTCGGCGAGGCGCAATCAGCCCAAGGGCCGCAAGAAATTCAGCTCAAGGGTGCTGGTCGAACGCCCTATTCCCGGGGCGGCGATGGTCGGGCGGTGCTGCGCTCAAGCATTCGCGAGTATTTGTGCAGTGAGGCCATGCACGGTCTGGGCATTCCCACCACCCGCGCTTTGTGCCTGGTGGCGTCCCCTGAACCTGTGCGGCGAGAAACCCTCGAAAGCGCCGCCGTGGTGACGCGGATTGCTCCGAGCTTTCTGCGCTTTGGTCACTTCGAACATTTTTCTGCGCAAGGTGAT
This sequence comes from Akkermansia muciniphila, assembly GCA_943331105.2. Lineage (GTDB taxonomy): Bacteria > Pseudomonadota > Gammaproteobacteria > Burkholderiales > Burkholderiaceae_C > Limnohabitans_A. The sequence continues at coordinate 194,171 of CALQKH020000001.1, read as the reverse complement.
GTAGACAGTTTGCGCACCTTGGCGGACCACGCCATCCTCCACCATTTGCCCGAGTGCCAAGAACGTGCAGCCCTTTGGCAAGGCAATGTTTACGCCGCCTTGCTGGATGTGGTGCAAGAGCGCACGGCCCTGATGTTGGCCCAATGGCAAGCGGTCGGGTTTTGCCACGGTGTCATGAACACTGACAACATGAGTCTGTTGGGCCTGACCATCGATTACGGTCCTTTTCAATTCATGGACGGCTTTGACCCTGGTCACATTTGCAACCACTCGGACTACCAAGGTCGATACGCCTATGGACGCCAGCCGAATGTGGCTTATTGGAATTTGTATTGCCTGGCCCAGGCCCTGGGCCCTCTGATCGATGACCACGACTTGACGCTGCAGGTACTCGAGGGTTACAAAACCCTGTTCCCGCGCTGCCTGGGCGATGCCATGCGAGCCAAACTGGGCCTGGTTGGCGACTTGGCCCCCGAGTCCGAACGCGAAGCCGATTGGTCCTTGGTGGAGGACGTGATGCAACTCATGTCGGCCGAAAAAGTGGACTTCACGTTGTTTTGGCGTCAACTGAGCCAAGCGGTGGTGGCGCAATCGACAACCTCCACCCTCACCGACGCGGGCTGGAGCGGCGTTACCGATATGGTGCTTGACCGCCCTCGCCTGCTGGCCTGGCTCGCGCGATACACAGAGAGAACAGGTCAAAGCAGCTTCGCGGCCATGGGCCAGCAGATGCTGCGCACCAACCCCAAGTTCGTACTGCGCAACCATCTGGCCGAAACGGCGATTCGCCAAGCCAAGTTGGGCGATTTTTCGGAAATCGAAGTTCTGCACAACTTGTTAAAGTCACCCTTCGACGAGCATTCAGGCATGCAAGCCTATGCCGATTTACCGCCAGACTGGGCTGGTCAACTCGAAATCAGCTGTTCCTCATGAGCAAAATCAACAAAACCGACCAAGAGTGGCGCGATCTGCTGTCCGCCAAAGGCGCTGAACCCGTGGCCTTTGCGGTCACGCGCCAAGCGGCAACGGAGCGCCCATTCACGGGTAAATACGAGGGCCATTGGGCCAAAGGCACTTACCGTTGCGTTTGCTGCGATGCCGAACTCTTCAAATCCGACACCAAGTTTGACGCAGGTTGCGGTTGGCCCAGCTTTTACCAATCTTCTGTCGAAGGAGCCATTGAAGACCGGGTGGACAACAGCCACGGCATGCGCCGGGTAGAAACTGTCTGCGCCCAATGCGGCGCACACCTTGGCCATGTTTTCGATGACGGCCCGGCACCCACGGGCTTGCGTTACTGCATGAACTCCGCTTCGTTAGACTTCGAGGCTTCCTGACCATGGTCGGCAGGGCGAACCGCTCAGCCATACAAAATCCTTCATGAAATTCATCCTCGATTTTTTCCCCATTTTGCTGTTTTTTGGGGCCTACAAAATGGCCGACATCTACACCGCTACAGCCGTGTTGATGGGTGCAACTTTGGTGCAGACAGCCATCATGTACAAACTGGATGGCAAGCTGCAAACCATGCAAAAGATCACGCTGGTGTTGGTGCTGGGCTTTGGTGCTCTGACACTGAGTCTGCACGACGAACGCTTCATCAAGTGGAAGCCTACATTGTTGTATTCGGGTCTGGCCATCGCTTTGGCTGTGGCCCACTGGTTTCTGAAAAAGAATTTTTTGCACCTGCTGTTGGGCCAGCAATTGCAGCTGCCTCATGCGGTCTGGAACCGCTTGAATCTGTCTTGGATGGTCTACTGCCTTTTCATGGCCACGGTCAACGCCTATGTGGCCCATTACTTCAGCACCGAGGACTGGGTGAATTTCAAACTTTGGGGGTATGTTTTCCCCTTGGTGTTCATTCTGGGCCAAGGGATTTACATTTCACGTTACCTGCCCAAAGACGACCAGAGCGCCAAAGGCTCTGACAAAGAATGAACGCCACTTCCCTTCCCCTGAGCCAGCAGATACATGCCCGATTGCTGGAGCGGCTGCAACCTACTGAGTTGCGCGTGATCGACGAAAGCGCAGACCACGCAGGCCATGTGGGTGCCAATGACAGTGGTCAAGGCACGCACATGCGGGTGTGCATTGCCTCACCTTTGTTTGCAACGATGAGCCGCGTTCAGCGCCATCGCCTTGTGTATGATGCGCTGCAAGATTTCATCGACCAGGGTTTACATGCTTTGGCCATCGAGCTGATCTGAATTTGAGCCATCACAAAACGCGCTCGTTTTTGATTTTTTGTACTTTTACCCTGTATCCGACTCTTTGTATTTGAGGAAAAAACCATGAAAAAGCATTTGTTCAGCGCCGCTTTGGTGGCTCTGTTGGCAGCACCCGCACTGGCGCAAAACCTGGCTGTGGTCAATGGCAAGCCTGTTCCATCTTCCCGCATCAAAGCTTTGCAACAGCAAGTCGAAGCCTCTGGCCGACCCGTGACACCCGAAATCATGGCCCAAATCAAGGAAGAGCTCATCGCCCGTGAAGTCTTCATGCAAGAAGCTCGTAAGCGTGGCCTCGATGCCTCTGACGACTACAAAGCCCAGTTGGAGCTGGCCCGCCAGACGATCCTGATCCGTCAGCTTTTTGCGGACTTCCAGAAGAAAAACCCTGTCACTGATGCCGACATCAAAGCTGAATATGACAAGTTCGTGGCTGCCAACGGCGGTAAAGAGTATCGCGCTCGCCACATCTTGGTCGAAAAAGAAGACGAAGCCAAAGCTTTGATCGCCGACATCAAAAAGGGTGCCAAGTTTGAAGATTTGGCCAAAAAGGTGTCCAAAGATCCCGGTTCCGGTGCCAACGGAGGTGATCTGGATTGGGCCGCTTCGGGCAGCTATGTGGCAGAGTTTTCGGACGCAATGGTGAAGCTGGCCAAGGGCCAGATGACCGACACACCGGTCAAGAGCCAGTTTGGTTTTCACATCATCCGTGTGGACGATGTGCGTGAGGCCGAGTTACCCAAATTGAACGACGTCAAACCCCAGATCGCTCAGCAACTGCAACAGCAAAAACTGGCCAGCTTCCAAGAAGGTCTGCGCTCCAAAGCCAAGATCCAGTGATCTGGTCTTTGCGTCCATTAAAAACGCGACTTCGGTCGCGTTTTTTGTTTTCTGGGGTTCTGTGGTCAAAAGGCATGGGCGCGGGCTGGGGTTCAGAGGCGCTTCGCTTTGCCACATCACCCCATCCCGCGCCCATGCCTTTTGTTCGGCGTCTCAGGAGAGCTAAGCCCAAAATGCAGGAACTTTAAGCCCCGGCATGTCTTGGCTACCCTGATGGCAACGCTGAAGATCACACCTGCACCAAAACCACGAACGCCCATGCCCTGAAGGGGCGGGCACTGGCTGGGGCGATGTGGCAAAGCGAAGCGCCTCTGAGCCCCGGCCAGTGCCCGCCCCTTCAGGGATCTCCCAGAGTCTCAGTGCTACCCCAGACCTCAATGGCTCCCCCGGAGCTGAAGGGTGCCCCCAGGGACAAAAGACACAAGCTGGGATAATCCCAGCCCATGCAGCCTCACCACCTCGAACTCCTCGCCCCCGCACGCACCTTCGACATTGGCATCGAAGCCATCAACCATGGCGCCGATGCGGTCTACATTGGCGGCCCCTCGTTTGGGGCTCGGTCCACCGCCGACAACTCGGTGCAAGACATTGCCAAACTGGTGCAATACGCCCACCGCTTTCACAGCCGCATTTTTGTCACACTCAACACCATCTTGCGCGATGATGAATTGGAAGCAGCAAGAAAACAGGCTTGGCAGCTGTACGAAGTGGGCGTTGACGCACTGATCGTGCAAGACATGGGTCTGTTGGAGATAGACCTGCCGCCTATCCAGCTGCACGCCAGCACCCAGACCGATATTCGTACGCCAGAAAAAGCCAAGTTCTTACAAGACGCGGGCCTCTCTCAAATCGTCTTGGCGCGAGAATTGACGCTGCCTCAAATCAGCGCCATCCGCGATGCAGTGGACACCGACCGGACTGTGGTCGAGTTTTTTGTGCACGGCGCCTTGTGCGTGGCCTACAGTGGCCAGTGCTTCATCAGCCATGCGCATACAGGGCGCAGCGCCAATCGGGGCGATTGTTCGCAGGCTTGTCGCTTGCCCTATGAAGTCAAGGATGCACAAGGCCGCATCGTGGCGCATGACAAGCATGTGCTGAGCATGAAAGACAACAACCAAAGCGATAACTTGCGCGAGCTTGTGGATGCGGGTGTCCGCAGCTTCAAGATCGAAGGCCGCTACAAAGACATGGCCTATGTGAAAAACATCACGGCCCACTACCGCAAGCTGTTCGATGAAGTGCTCAACGAGCGCCCCGAACTGGCGGCATCCTCGCACGGCCGCGCCACCTTCAGTTTTGAGCCTGATCCGAACCAGAACTTCAACCGCGAGTTCACCGATTATTTTGTGCAAGGCCGCAAAGAAGACATTGGCGCATTTGACACCCCCAAAAATCCAGGCCAGACCATTGGCTGGGTCAGCAAGGTCTCGGCTGAACACGTCGAGATCACCACCGACAACCCAGCCACCGAGCTGCACAACGGCGATGGCCTTTGCTACTACGACCTTCAAAAAGAGCTGGTGGGCTTGCAGATCAACCGGGCCGAGGCTGCCAAAACCAAAGGGGTGTGGAAGTTGTTTCCCAAAGACCCTATGGACGGCTTCAAGGACCTGCGGCAAGGCGTGCAGATCAACCGCAACCGTGACATGAGTTGGGTGCGCACGCTGGACAAAAAATCTGCGGAACGCCGCATGGGTGTGTGGATGCAGCTGGCAGAAAACAACAATGGACTGCAACTCACTCTGACCGACGAGGTCGGCCACAGCGCCACAGCGCACTTGGCCATCACTTGGCAAGCACCCAAAGATTCAGCCCAGGCCGCGGACAAGCTCAAAAGCGCCTTAGGCAAGCTGGGCGACACCCTGTTTGAGCCTCTGGACGTGCAGCTCGCCTTACCCCGAGCCTGGTTTGTGCCACCTTCCCGGCTCAACGCCCTGCGTCGCGAGGCCGTGCAAGCCTTAGAAGCCGCCCGCGCGGAGGGCCTGAACCGTCTGCCGCGTGCTGTGCCCATTGATCCGCCTGCGCCCTACCCTGAAGACACCCTCACCTATTTGGCCAACGTCTTCAACCAAAAAGCCCGCGATTTTTACGCCAAACATGGCGTCAAGGTCATCGATGCGGCCTACGAGAGCCAGGAAGAATTGGGCGAAGTGAGCTTGATGATCACCAAACACTGCGTGCGATTTAGCCTCAGCCTTTGTCCGAAACAGGCCAAAGGCGTGACGGGCGTGCAAGGCACGGTGAAGGCCGAGCCCATGCAACTGATCAATGGCAAAGAAAAACTCACACTCCGGTTTGACTGCAAACCATGCGAAATGCATGTGGTCGGCAAGATCAAAAAAACTGTGCTGAACGCCGTGCCTGAAAGTCCTTTGCAGTTTTACAAATCAAGGCCTGTGGTCGGGTTGCATTAAATCAACTGAGTCAGTCTTGCCAATCCCAAGACTGAAGGCGGTAAGTACCGTCTAACTGACGCCACACCTTGGCTTGGGCTGTTCGGGGAGTGGCTTCCCAAGTCACCAAAATCAGAAGTTCAAAATTCAGGCCTGCCACCACTTTCTGACGGGCCTGGGTCACATCTTTGTAGAGCACCCGCGCCTTGTTTTGAACCGCAAAAGTCTGTACAGCAAAACGGGCGGCTTCTTGCACAGCGGGGCTGAACGAATCGGCTGGCACCCAAGCGCCCGCCAAGGCCTGATTCGCAGGCATCGCCTCTGGCTGGTCGGGGCTGCAGGCGCTGAAAGACGCCAAAATCAAAGACCCAGCCAACCAGGAAAAAACTTTCAGCCACACGCTCATGCGCAGCCGCTCAGCCCAGCGGCTTGAAGAGTTCATTCAGGTCCGACTCGCCAAACAGCGGCTCTTTGCGCTGTACCGCGCCCGAGTACATGTCTTGCGCCAGTTGCGCTTTGCGCTCTTGCAGGGCCAGCATGCGTTCTTCAATCGTGCCTTGCGCCACCAGTTTGAGCACCCAAACGCTTTGGGTCTGTCCAATCCGGTGGGCGCGGTCAGTGGCTTGGTTTTCGACAGCGGGGTTCCACCAAGGGTCGTAATGGATCACGGTGTCGGCCTGCGGCAAGTTCAGGCCCACGCCGCCGGCTTTGAGGCTGATCAAAAACAGCGGAACCTGACCACTGGTGAACTGGTCGATGATGGCGTCGCGGTTTTTGCTTTGACCGGTGAGCTTGACCCAAGGGATACCCAATCGGGGCAACTCTTGCTCGATCAAACTCAGCATTTGTGTGAACTGAGAGAACAGCAAAATCTTGCGCCCCTCGGCCACCATCTCGGGCAGCATGTCGAGCAATTGTTCCAACTTGGCCGATTGTTTGACTTGGCTGGCAGCGCCCAGTTTGAGCAGACGCGGATCGCAGCACACCTGGCGCAGCTTCAGCAAAGCATCCAGAATGGTGATTTGCGATTTGGCCAAGCCTTGCGCGTTCAGGGCGTCACGCACGGTTTTTTCCATGCCCAATCGGATGGTTTCGTACAGATCGGCCTGTTGGCCTTGCAGCGGCACAGGCATCAGGGTTTCAATCTTAGGTGGGAGCTCGCTGGCCACCACGTCCTTGGTGCGCCGCAGCATGAAGGGCGTAATGCGCTTGCGCAACTGGTCCATTTTTTCGCTGTTGCCTTGGCGCTCAATGGGGTTGCGAAACAGCTCCCCAAACCGCTTTTGGCTGCCCAGAAAACCCGGCATCAAAAAGTGGAACAAGCTCCACAGCTCACCCAAGTGGTTTTCCATGGGGGTACCCGACAGGCACAAACGGTGTTGGGCCGGAATGTCCCCAACCGTTTGAGCGGCATTGGTATTGGCATTTTTGATGTTCTGCGCTTCGTCCAGCACCAACAAGTGCCACTCGGTGCCCATCCACAGCTCGCGGTCACGGTGCAGCAAAGAATAAGGTGTGAGCACGATGTCAAAACCACTCAGGTCTTGCGCGGCATCGTGGCGCGATAAGCCATGGTGAATGTGACTGCGCAAACTGGGGCAAAAGCGGGCCGCTTCACGCTGCCAATTGCCCAACAAACTCACCGGGGCCACGATCAAGGCCGGGTGCGTCAAACGTCCGGCTTCTTTTTCGGTCAAGATGTGCGCGAGGGTCTGTAGAGTTTTGCCCAAGCCCATGTCGTCGGCCAAGATGCCGGCCAATTGGTGCGAACGCAAAAACTGCAGCCAGTTCAGGCCTTGCTGTTGGTAAGGCCGCAAAGTGGCTCTCAAACTGGCGGGCACGGGCACCTCGGGCAGCCTGTCAAGGCCGCGCATTTGCTGCACCAGATTCATCAGGCTTTGTGCGCCCGCCCAAGTGACACCCTCGCCCAAAGAGGCGGCGGTGCGGAGGGCTTCCAAGCGCGACAGACGAAGCTCAAGGCCCCCCCAGTCACGTCCACGATCAGACACCAACTCCATCAAGGTGGTCAGCCAAGGCTCGATTTTGGCGGTGGGCAGTTTCACAAAACCTTCACCTTGCAAGTCGGGCAGGTACAAAAACGGCGGCAAAGCTGCTTTGTCAGCCTCGGCGGTCGAACTGCTGATTTGTGCAAGGGTCGACAAAATAGTGGGCACCCAAGGCAAGATGTTCACCCGCTTCCCGTCGATGTCCATGCCCAGAGACAAGTCAAACCAAGGCGAGGTTTCTGGCGCTTCGGAGTCCCCCGATAAATCAATGTGCACGTCATCAGCCTCGCGCAACCACGGGGTGTTGCCAGCCATGAAGTTCACGTCCAAACCGGCTTGGCGCAGCGGGGCAAAATCACTCTCGACCCACTCCAACCAGCGCTGCTGAGACTGATCGGGCGGCAACACCAGCATGTTGGCGTCGAAAGTGACTAAACCCAAAGCGGCCAGGGTGTCCCACGCTTTGCGCTCACTGGGCAGGTCACGGAGCAACATGCGCGCTTGTGCACCTTGTCCCACCATGACGCGGCCTTGAGTGCCCGGCCAAAAACCGCTGTGGCCAGCGTAGTCAAACGTCAATTCGGCCAAAAACAGGCCTTGCAAAGCTCGGTCTGCGGGGTGCGCGGGTGCAATGTGGAGCACAGCGCGGGGCTTGACATCCCGAATTTCGGGCATTTTCTGGATCACGGGTGGCAGTGGCACCGGGCCCAAACGCTCAAGCAACTGGTTTTGAAACTTGAACGCCAAGCTATCAGGCAGCACTGGCGAGTTGGACAAGACTTGCAGTTCGTTGGCGCTCAGGCCCTGCGTATCCAGTGGGCCGCAAAGGCCATGCACCGGGTCCATGAAAAAAGGTGGCTGGTTCAAGCCAAACACAACACCCGCGCGCAGTGGTTGCAGGATCAGCTGCCATCCATTGGGCTGATGGGCTTCGCTTTTGACTTCGCGCCACGTTCCCACCAATGCCTCGGGGGCGTCTTGCCAACGCAACGTGATTCCTTCTTCTGAAACCAAACGACCGGTTTCGCTGCACAGTTTCAACAGCAGTTGGCCTGGCATCCCGTGTAATTTCACCTCGCTTTGAAAACCGTAGGAACTGAAGCTGCTGGCTGCCGGACAAGCCTTCAACAAGTCAAAAATATCCCGATCCAATGGGCTGCTGGTTTGCCAGATCGGATCATGTGCAGAGGGTTCGTTGCTCAGTTTTTTGGCTTTGCCCCACTCGCCATTGCGCTTTTGCGCTGCCCGTTTGACAGCCAGGTGAAACACGGGCTTGTAAGCCGTTTGAACCACGGACAAGCTGTACACAAACTGATCTTGCGTGCTGCCAGGCAAGGAATATGCAGCAGGGCCATTGGCGTTTTCCAAGCGGGTGAGCCAGTCCCGAACCTGGTATTCAGCCTGACTCAAAGCCCGCTCTTTTTCCATTTGGGAGCGGTGCTCCAGCACCTCGGCCGAAGGCCCCTCAGGTCCCCATTCGTTGAGCAGGGCCAAGCCTTGCATGGAGGCCAAAATGCCCAGAGCTGCCCCATGCTTGCAATATCGCCCAACAGGGCAAGTGCAACCACTGCGCCACTCGCTCAAGTTGCCACCCGCGCTCACGCGAAGTTCGGCATTGACCGAATAAGGCTGCGCATCGTTGCCCTGTACTTGACCCTGCAAACGCCAGCCGTCGCCATCAGGCGTCAGTTGCGAAAACAAGACCTTGTCTTGCAGATACAAAGTGGAGCCACGGGACCACGCGCCCTGATCAAAATAAAAAGCCAGTTGCGAAGGAGGGAACCACTGTGCAGGGTTATGGATTTTCATGCGCGTCAGATCAACCGACCCACTTGCGTGCGTTTTGCCACACGCGCAGCCAAGGGCTGGTTGATGAAATGTCACCACTCGTCCAGCTCATCTGCACATTGCGGAACACGCGCTCGGGATGCGGCATCATGGCCGTGAAACGACCCTCTGCAGTGGTCACAGCCGTGAGACCCCCTGCGCTGCCGTTGGGATTAAAGGGGTACTGTTCTGTGGCCGCACCGGTATTGTCCACAAAGCGCATCGCGCCAATGGCCTGGGCCGCGTTGCCCCGGTGCTTGAAGTTGGCAAAGCCTTCGCCGTGGGCGACTGCAATCGGCAAGCGGCTGCCCGCCATGCCTTGCAAGAACAGGCTGGGCGATTCAAGCACCTCGACCATGGACAGGCGGGCTTCAAAACGCTCGCTCTGGTTGGTGGTGAAACGCGGCCAAGCTTCAGCGCCTGGAATGATGTCGGCCAATTCGGCAAACATCTGACAGCCGTTGCACACGCCCAGACCAAAGCTGTCGGTGCGCCCAAAAAAGGCCTTGAACTGCTCAGCCAAAGCAGGGTTGAAGGTGATGCTGCGCGCCCATCCAATGCCAGCTCCCAGCGTGTCGCCATAGCTGAAGCCGCCGCAAGCCACCAGGCCTTTGAAATCAGCCAAGTTGGCGCGGCCCGACTGCAAGTCGGTCATGTGCACATCGTGCGACTCAAAGCCTGCTTTGTGGAATGCATAGGCCATTTCCACATGCGAGTTGACACCCTGCTCACGCAAGATCGCCACCTTGGGGCGCGACAAATTGAGGAAAGCCGCGGCCATGTTGTCAGCCGGGTCAAAGCTCAGCGCCACATGCATACCGGGGTCATCGGCGCGTCCAGCGGCAGCGTGCTCGGCATCGGCGCAGGCAGGGTTGTCACGCTGCTGGCAAATCTTCCAGCTCACGCTGTCCCAGACCTGCTGCAAGTCTTCGAGCTTGGCTACAAACACTTCTTTGGTATCGCGCCAGATGCTGAGTTCGCCCACGCCTTTCTGGATGGTGGATTGCACGGGTCGGGTTTTGCCAATCACATGGGTGTGTTTCGACAAACCATGTTCACGCAGGGTTTGGAGCACCCCGTTGCGCTCAGATGTGCGAACCTGCACCACCACGCCCAGTTCTTCGTTGAACAGTGCCTTGAGCGTGAGTTCGTCGCGGCGAGCGCTGATCTGGCCTGCCCAATTTTTGGCGTCGCCATGGTCGGCGCGGCTGTCGGTGATGCCGTCGCCCTCGGTCACCAGCATGTCCACATTGAGCGCCACGCCCACATGGCCTGCAAAGGCCATTTCAGCCACTGCCGCCAGCAGGCCGCCGTCGCTGCGGTCGTGGTAGGCCAGGATCTGGCCTTGACTGCGCAAAGTGTTGATGGCTTTGACCAAACTGACCAAAGCTTGTGGTTCGTCCAGATCGGGCACGCTGTCGCCAAATTGGCCCAGCACTTGGCCCAACACACTGCCACCCATGCGGTTGCGGCCCTGCCCCAAGTCGATCAACAGCAAGCTGGTGTCTGTCGCTTGCGCATCCAGCTGCGGCGTGAATGTGCCGCGCACATCAGGCAAGCTGGCAAAGGCGGTAATGATCAGGCTGACAGGCGAGGTGACTTTGCAGGTCTCACCGTTCTCGGTCCACTGCGTGCGCATCGACAAACTGTCTTTGCCCACGGGAATCGAGATGCCGAGCGCCGGACACAAGTCCATCCCCACGGCCTTGACCGTTTCGTACAAAGCGGCGTCCTCGCCGGGCTCGCCACATGCAGCCATCCAGTTGGCGGACATTTTCACGCGGGTCAGCTCAATGGGCGCGGCCAGCAAATTGGTGATGGCCTCGGCCACGGCCATGCGGCCAGACGCTGCGGCGTTGAGGGAAGCTAAGGGCGTGCGCTCGCCCATGCTCATGGCTTCGCCAGCAAAACCTGCGTAATCGGCCAAGGTCACGGCCACATCGGCCACTGGCACTTGCCATGGACCAACCATCTGGTCGCGGTGCGTGAGGCCACCCACGGCGCGGTCTCCGATGGTGATGAGAAACCGCTTGGACGCCACGGTGGGGTGGCTGAGCACATCGATGACTGCTTTTTGCAGGGACACACCCGTCAGGTCCATGGCAGCCGACTGGCGCACCAAGGCATTGACATCGCGGTGCATCTTTGGCGGCTTGCCCAACAGCACATCCATGGGCAAATCAACGGGCGACTCTTGGCCTTTGTCTTCGAGCACCAGTTGGCGCTCGTCGGTGGCCACGCCGATCACTGCAAACGGGCAGCGCTCGCGTTCACAAAAGGCGGTGAACTGCGCCAAAGACTCAGGGGCAATGGCCATCACGTAGCGTTCTTGGCTCTCGTTCGACCAGATTTCTTTGGGCGACAGACCGGACTCTTCGAGTTTGATGGCGCGCAGATCAAAGCGTGCGCCACGGCCTGCGTCGTTGGTCAGTTCGGGGAATGCGTTGGACAAGCCCCCAGCACCCACATCGTGAATCGCCAAGATGGGGTTTTTCTCCCCTTGTGCCCAGCACTGGTTGATGACCTCTTGCGCCCGGCGCTCGATCTCGGGGTTGCCGCGCTGGACCGAGTCAAAGTCCAGATTCGCGGCGTTGGTGCCGGTGGCCATGGAGCTGGCCGCACTGCCGCCCATGCCAATGCGCATACCGGGGCCACCCAACTGGATCAGCAAGCTGCCCGCAGGAAATTCGATCTTTTTCGTCTGCTTGGCATCGATCTGGCCCAAACCGCCGGCGATCATGATGGGCTTGTGGTAACCACGCACCACACCATCAACGGTTTGCTCGTACTCGCGGAAATATCCCAGCACGTTGGGACGTCCGAATTCGTTGTTGAAGGCCGCACCACCCAAAGGGCCTTCGGTCATGATTTGTAAGGGGCTTGCGATGTGATCGGGCTTCCCGCCCGCTTGGTCTGACATGCCGCCCCAAAGTTTGGACACGCTAAAGCCGGACAAACCAGCCTTGGGCTTGGAGCCGCGACCAGTCGCGCCTTCGTCGCGGATCTCGCCGCCCGCGCCCGTGGATGCACCGGGAAATGGCGAAATCGCGGTGGGGTGGTTGTGGGTCTCGACCTTCATCAGCACATGGTGCAAGGCCTGTTCGCTCTGATAAGCCGCGCCCTGCCCTGAAGTTCTGGCCACAAAACGTTCTACGGTGTGGCCTTCCATTACCGAAGCATTGTCTGAATAGGCCACCACCGTGTGTTGAGGGCTGAGCTGGTGCGTGTTGCGGATCATGCCGAACAGGCTCTTGGGCTGGGCCACGCCGTCGATGGTGAACTCGGCGTTGAAAATCTTGTGGCGGCAATGCTCGCTGTTGGCCTGGGCGAACATCATCAACTCCACATCGGTGGGGTTGCGCTTCAGGCCCGTGAAGGCATTGACCAGGTAGTCGATTTCGTCTTCGGCCAAGGCCAGGCCCCAAAGCTTGTTGGCATCGACCAAAGCCGCGCGCCCACCACCCAGTACATCCACATGGTCCATGGGTGCGGGCTCAAGCGTCGCGAACAAAGCCGCTGCCTCATCGCGGCTGGGCATGGCCGATTCGGTCATTCGGTCGTACAGCTCAGCGGCCACTTGGCCCAGCTGTTCTGCGGTTAATTTGGCTGTACTGAGCAAGCCCGATTTCATGGTCAAACGGTATTCGGTCAAGCGCTCGACGCGGCGCAGGTCAAAACCGCAGTTGTGCGCAATGTCGGTGGCTTTGGAGGCCCAAGGAGAGACGGTTCCGATGCGGGGGCTGACGACGATCAGAGGACCCTCGACCGGACCGGTGTCATGCTCCCCGTAGGTCAACAATGCGGCGAGGGTCTGCTTTTGGGAGTCGGCCAAAGGCGCAACAGTCGCCACCAAATGCACAAAGCGGGCTGAAATGCCTTGAATTTGCGGAGAAATGGCTGCCAAACGTGGCAAAAGCTGGGCAATGCGAAAGTGGCTGAGGGCGCTGGCGCCTTCAAAAGTCGTGATGTGCAGGGACACGGGGTGGCCTTGTAAAGAGACAGAAAACCGTCATTTCGGGGCCGCTGACTGGGGCTGACCGGCAAAGGCAATATTTTAACGGGGGAAACCCTTATCAGGAGGCTCGATGAGCAGATTCAGAACTGTCTTTTTCCTGTAAAAAAGCCGTGCTGCACAAGCGGCACGGCTTTGTTGATCAGAGCATGCAGGATCGATCAACCCAGCACCGAAGTCGCCTCCATCTCCCGACGGATTTTGTAAGCATGGGTGCTGGTGTCCATGGCCACGTCGTCCCAAGTGAGGCTTTGGCCTTTGGCCACGGGGCGAACGACCTTGACGCCGTGCGCCAAGCCCAGCGGCACCCCACCCATGCGCTTGGAGGTGGCGGCCGGCAGCAGCTTGCCCCACACCGTGTAGCCGCCCTCGCCATCCAGCATGTCTCCTGGTTTCAAGTCGCGTTTGGCGGTGGCCACCACGTCGGCGTTCCAGCCCATGGCCACGCCCGTGGGCTCGTTGCGCAGGGCGACGCTGGCCACGCTCACGCCCACTTCCAGCCCGATCAGGTGCCAGCGTTTGTACAGGGTGAAGTAACGGCCCGACGGGTCGGTGTGGGCGTTGTACTCTTCAAAGCAGTTCTTGATGTAATCGGTCTCAGCCTCCACCGTGACCCAAACGCCCATGCGGATATCGTAGGGAATCTTTCGGCCATCGGTCTCCAGGCTAGAGATCACCTCCACCATGCCTTTGCGCTCCAGCACGCCGCCTTCCGAGATCGGTCGGGTAACGTAAGGGATGTCTTCCACGCTGGCGGGCGGGTAGAGCAAACCGTTGCTGGGCACACCCAAACCCGTCGCGTTGGACACGGCGGTGCTTTCAATCGAGGGCTTGGAGCCGTCCAGAAAGCTGTTGAACATTTTGGGGTTGAGGCCACCGCGCTCGGCCTGCTCGGGCGTGAGGCCGTAATAGCCCCATACGGTCTCGGGCGTAGATTCGCAAAAGTGCGGCAGCCACTTGTGTCCGCGCCCAGCCGCCACCACCGGAAAACCGCAAGTGCGTGCCCAATCCACCAAATCGCAGATGAGCGCAGGCTGGTCGCCAAAGGCCAGTGAATACACCACGCCCGCGGTCTGAGCCCGGGTGGCAAGCAAGGGGCCACAAAAGGCATCGGCCTCCACCGTCACGTTGACCACATGTTTGCGCTGAGCAAAGGCTTCCAAAATATGGTCCACCGCATGCAGGGGCGAGCCGGTGCACTCCACGATCACATCTACCGCCGGGTGACGCACCAAACTCTGCCAGTCGTCACCCACATGGGTGGTGCCGTTTTTCACAGCGTCATCCAGACTGCTGGCCATTAGGCGCTCGGCTTCCCAGCCCACGCGGGCCAGGTTGGTACGGGCGTTGTCGGGTGACAAATCGGCAATCCCCACCAAGTGAACACCTGGTGTGCGTGGAATCTGCGCCAGGTACATGGAGCCGAATTTGCCTGCGCCGATCAGACCGATGCGGATGGGACGGTTTTCGGCGGCGCGTTGCAGGAGTTTGGCGTGCAGGTTCATGCGGCTTCTTTCAGTTTTTCGAGGGAGGTCTGCAGCGCACTTTCAGGCATACCGTTTTTCCATGGCAGGTCGACCGGGTAGCTGTTCACCAAGCAATCATCAGGCAGGCAACTGATGGGGGTGAAATCGCGGTGGGCGATGTATTCGGGGCGCTTGTGACGGCGAATGTGGTTGGACACGGCACAAAGGCTCAAATAGACACTCACCCGGTTCCAAGGCGAGAGGTTGCTGGTGGAAGCGTGCACCAGACAGCTGTGAAACAAGATCATGGAACCGGCTGGTCCGGTGGGACTGACAATGCCGCCGTCCTTGTCACCTGCGCGTTGAACCAATTGGCGAATCAAGTCGTTGTCTACTGTCCAAAGTGGGTAACTGGTGGTTGACAGGTCGTGTTTGGCTTCGACCACACCTTTTTTGTGGCTGCCAGGGATGAACATCAGCGGACCGTTGAAGGGGTTCACGTCGTCCAGAAAAATCGCCACGTTCATGGCGCGCTCGGTGGGCATCATGTCGTCGTTGAGCCAGGTGCCGTAGTCCTGGTGCCACTGCCACACGTCGCCCTCAAAGGCCATTTTCCCGTTGATCTTGAACTGGTGCATGTACAACGCTTCGCCAAACAGATCTTGCACGGGTTCAATCATTCGAGGGTGGCGTGCGAGCTTGGCAAACGGCTCGCTGTACATGTGGGCCGCAAAATTGGTGCGCACGGCGTCACTGCCTTTTTCGCGCACGTTGTAAGCCTCACGGCGACTGTACAACTCAGGGACCGCATCGGTCAGGTTTTGGGTTTCTTCAGGGGTGAAAAGTCCAGGGAAAAACAAATAACCATCTCGGTCAAATTGTTCCAATTGTTCGGGGGTCAGTCTCATGCTGGTGCTCCTGTTTTAAGGTGTTGAATTTGTTCGGAAAGTCGGGCCGTGAGTAGCACGCTGGCCTCGTTGGCGTGTTCTTGCACCAGTTGCACGCCCAGATCGGCGTCGCCTGCGGCAATCGCATGGGCAATGGCTTCGTGTTCGTCCCACACGGTTTGGCGCTGATGCGAAGACTGCAACACTGCACCCATCACACGCTTGAGGTGGTGCCAATGCAGGTCAATACTTTGTGCGATGAGGGGGTTGCCAGAGGCTTGGTAAATGGCGCGGTGAAAGGCCAAGTCCGCAAGGATCATGGCCTGAACGTCCCCCGATTGACTGAGTGCACGGCCTTGGCGCATGACCTGGGGGTCGATCTCGGCGCCCTGCTCGGCGGCCAAACGCACGGCCAGCGCATCCAGACTGCCACGAACTTGGTAAACCTGAGCAATCCAGTTCACATCGAGCTGGGTGACTTGCACGCCTCGTCCAGGGGCGTCTTCGACAAAGCCGTCTTTTTTCAGCAAGCGCAAGGCTTGCAAGACAGGTTGCCTGGATACAGAAAATCCCGCTGCCAGCTCTTCTTGGTTCAAGCGGGTGCCGGGTTGCAAACTGCCTTCACTGATGGCATCGAGCAAGCGGGCATAAACCTGCTCGACCAAATCGGGCGCTGTAGACAATTGCATTGTTTGTTTTGTCATTTCTGTATACAGAATACAGATGAATCATCCGGTCGATGTATAGGGATTACCCTTGCAACTCTCTGACCAAATTCCTGACCAGCGCGTACATGGACAGCGGAAGTTCATAGCAAAGGGGTCTTGTTCACTGGTGTACTGAAAGACGTCACGCCAATGGGATAATTGTGGGCATGAGTATCACCATTAAAAACGCCGACAACATCGCTGCCATGCGCGTAGCCGGTCGCCTGGCCTCTGAAGTTCTTGACTTCATCACCCCGCACGTCAAACCGGGTGTTACCACCAACGAACTCGACCAGCTGTGCCACGATTACATCGTGAACGTTCAAAATGCTGTTCCTGCTCCTTTGAACTATGCACCGGGTGGCTATAAACCCTACCCCAAATCCATCTGTACCTCTGTCAACCACCAAGTCTGTCACGGTATCCCGAACGACAAACCCCTGAAAAAAGGCGACTCGGTGAACATCGACATCACCGTCATCAAAGATGGTTGGCATGGCGATACGAGCCGCATGTTCATGGTGGGTGAAGGCACTATTGCTGCCAAACGCTTGGCAGCCCTCACTTACGACGCCATGTGGAAAGGCATTGAGCAAGTCAAACCCGGTGCCCATCTGGGTGACATTGGCTACGCGATTCAAAAATTTGCAGAAGGTCATGGCTTTTCGGTGGTGCGTGAATTTTGTGGCCACGGTATTGGCCAGGTGTTCCACGAAGAACCGCAAGTCCTGCATTACGGCAAGCCCGGCACGCTCACCCAATTGGTCGCAGGTATGGTCTTCACCATTGAGCCCATGATCAACGCTGGCAAGCGCGACATCAAAGAAATGGGCGATGGATGGACCATCATCACCAAAGACCACTCTTTGTCGGCCCAATGGGAACACACAGTGCTGGTGACTGAAACCGGCTACGAAGTGTTGACGGTGTCTGCGGGTTCCCCTGCGGTGCCCGACTTTGTGTCCGGCACTGTCAGCGCCTGACATGGGCATCCAAGCTCCGTTGGCCGATCTGGTCAAGCTGCGCGACACGTACAAGCATGACAAGGCCGCAGTCTTATCGAGCTTGGCGAGCAGCGGCTACGCCGCCCGGGGCCTCAAGCAAACCTTGCGTCAGCTGTCCATCTTGGCCGATGGCTTGCTGAGTCATTTATGGCAAAACGCCGGTTTCGCCCCAGAGCTCTGTTTGGTGGCCGTAGGCGGCTTTGGCCGTGCCGAGTTGTTTCCTCAATCGGATGTCGATGTCTTGGTGCTATTGCCCAACGGCCAATCGCCAGAACACACACCCCAGCTTCAAGCGCAGTTGGAGCGCTTCATTGGCAGCTGCTGGGACACAGGCCTGGACATCGGCTCCAGCGTTCGCACACTGAGCGAATGCGTGGCAGAAGCTGCCAAAGACATCACGGTCCAGACCTCTTTGCTTGAATCGCGTCGGGTCACAGGCAACACCCGTTTGTTTGGCGAATTTCAGCAGGCGTTTCACGCAGCCATGGACCCGCAGGCTTTCCTGGTGGCCAAGACGCTGGAGATGCGCCAGCGCCATAACAAGTTTGAAAACACCCCCTACTCATTGGAGCCCAACTGCAAAGAGTCCCCCGGAGGCCTGCGCGACCTGCAAGTGATCTTGTGGGTGGCTCGCGCTGCGGGGTTGGGCCACAGCTGGGACGAGTTGGCCCGAAAGGGATTGGCCACCCCGCTTGAGGCACGACAGATCAAGCGCAACGAAGCCCTGCTCGGCTTGATCCGTGCGCGTCTGCACCTGCAAGCCAAACGCCGCGAAGACCGACTGGTGTTTGACCTGCAAACCAGCGTGGCCGAAACCTTTGGCTTCAGCTCGGACGTGACCCCTGAAGGCCGCTTGGCTTTGCGCGCCAGTGAAAAGCTAATGCGCCAATACTATTGGGCTGCCAAAGCGGTCACGCAGCTCAACCAGATTCTGCTGCTCAACATCGAAGACCGCCTGAAGACCGAACGCGGTGAAAGCATCGACCATTTCCGGCCATTGAACGAGCGATTTTTTGAAAAAGCAGGGCTGATCGAAGTGGCCAGCGACGACCTGTACCAAAAGCACCCGCACGCCATCCTCGAAACCTTTTTGTTGTACCAAGCCACACCCGGCCTCAAGGGTCTGTCAGCCCGAACGCTGCGGGCGCTTTACAACGTGCGCTCGGTCATGAATGGGCGGTTCCGGGCGGACCCGATCAACCGGCAAACGTTTTTGAAGATCTTGCAGCAACCTCAAGGGATCACCCATGCGCTGCGCTTGATGAACGACACCTCGGTGCTGGGGCGCTACCTGTGGGTGTTTCGCCGCATCGTGGGCCAAATGCAGCACGACCTGTTTCATGCGTACACGGTAGACCAACACATTTTGATGGTGCTTCGCAATGTGCGGCGGTTTTTCATGGCCGAGCACACCCACGAATACCCCTTGTGCTCTCAGCTGGCCAGCGGCTGGGACAAGCCTTGGATTTTGTACGCCGCCGCCTTGTTCCACGACATCGCCAAAGGGCGTGGCGGAGACCACTCCAAGTTGGGCTGCATCGAAGTGCGCACCTTTTGCAGGCAGCACAGCATCGACAAAGACGATGCCAAGCTGGTGGAGTTTTTGGTCAGCGAACACCTGACCATGAGCCATGTGGCCCAAAAAGAAGACCTGGGCAACCCCGAAGTCATTGCGCGTTTTGCTCAACGCGTGGGCGACGAGCGGCACCTGACGGCACTGTATTTGTTGACCGTGGCCGACATACGCGGCACCAGCCCCAAGGTTTGGAACGCTTGGAAGGGCAAGTTGCTCGAAGACCTGTACAAAGCCACTTTGCGCGTGCTGGGCGGCAGCGCTCCGGACGCCAACACCGAGGTGCAAGCCAGAAAACGCGAAGCCCTGATTGAGTTGGCTCGCCAAGCGCAGCCCCACGAGGGCCACAAAGCCCTGTGGGACACCTTGGATGTGAGTTACTTCATGCGCCACGATGCCTCCGATATCGCATGGCACGCCCGGCAACTCTCGCGCCATGTCGCTATGCCAGACGCAGCGCCTGGGCGCGCTATCGTGCGAGCACGCCCATCCCCGGTGGGCGAAGGCTTGCAAGTCTTGGTCTTCACTCAGGACCAGCCCGACTTGTTTGCCCGCATATGCGGCCATTTTGACCAATCTGGTTTCAGTATTTTGGATGCGCGCGTGCACACCACCCTCACGGGTTGGGCATTGGACACGTTTCAAATCGTCACTTCCATGCTGCCCGAGCACTACCGCGAGCTCATGACGATGGTGGAGTCAGGCCTGACCCAAACCCTCGACAAGCAAGGGCCCTTGCCGCTGCCTTCTCGTGGTCGCGTTTCCAGGCGAGTGAAGAGTTTTCCTGTCACGCCGCGGGTGAGTCTCAGCCCAGACGACAAAGCCCAAAAATGGCTGCTCAGCATCTCCGCCAGTGACCGCATGGGCTTGCTTTACAGCATTGCCACTGTGCTGGCACGACATGGCATTCAGCTGCACTTGGCCAAAATCAGCACACTGGGTGAGCGCGTCGAGGACAATTTTTTGATCAGTGGCCACGAGTTACAACACAACCGAACGCAAATTCAAATTGAAACCGAGTTGCTGCATACCTTGCAGCCCTCCTGAATGACCGCCATGAACCTGCCTCTGCCCAAAACCTCTCACGTGCCGACCATTGACCCCTACGCCTCAGACCGAGACTCGCCACCCGGTCGCCCAGAAAACACCGGCGATTACAAAAAAGCTTTGGCCTGCTTTGGCACAGGTGTCACCGTCATCACGGCGCACCACGAATGGCAAGACGTGGGCATGACCTGCAGCTCGTTCAGCTCGGTGTCGCTCAACCCGGCCATGGTGTTGTGGAGTATCCGCAAAGCCGCCAGCAGCCTGATCGCCTTCACCGAATCCAACGGTTTTATGGTCAATGTGCTGGCCCACGACCAACAGGCCCTGGCCATGCAATTTGCCACGGGCAACATGACCGACCGTTTCATGGGCGTGCCCTCAGAACGTCACCACAGTGACCGCCTGCGCTTGTCAGGTACCGTGGCCTGGTTTGACTGCGACTTGCACCAATTGGTGGACGCGGGAGACCACCTGATCGTGCTGGGCAAGGTGCGAGACTATGGCTGGAACAACACCCCTGCCTTGGCCTACAGCGCAAGCAGGTTTGGCGTTTTCAGAGAACTGACTGCTGCTTGAATGGCGGCCTTCGGCTGAGTTTCACGCTCAAGCTGCAACTCAGACCGTGATCAGCTCTTGCGGCGCGGCGGCAAGCCGGTGTGCTGGGTAAGCAGCTCCCCTTTTTTGGGCTGACCATTTGATGCACCCACTGAGCGCTTCGCGGTAGACAATGACACCGATGACTTGGCCCCCGCCCCCGTGCTGTTTTTACGTCGGGCACTTTGATAACCTTCTTCGGCCAGCGGTTGCCAGCTGGGAATCAAGTGGTGTTTGCCGTTGCCGATCAGGTCGGCACGGCCCATGGCTTTCAAAGCTTCTCTCAACAACGGCCAGTTGGTGGCGTCGTGGTAGCGCAAAAAGGCCTTGTGCAGGCGGCGGCGTTTGTCGCCTTTGACCACGTCCACTTTTTCACTGTCGCGGGTGATTTTGCGCAGCGGGTTGCGGTTGGAGTGGTACATGGCCGTGGCCGTGGCCATGGGGCTGGGGTAGAAGGTTTGTACCTGGTCTGCCCTGAAGCCATTCTTTTTGAGCCAAACCGCCAAGTTCATCATGTCTTCGTCACTGGTTCCGGGATGGGCGGCAATGAAGTACGGGATGAGAAACTGCTTTTTGCCCACTTCTTCGCTGTACTTGTCGAACATTGACTTGAAGCGGTCGTAGGTGCCAATACCCGGCTTCATCATCTTGGACAGCGGGCCACCTTCGGTGTGCTCGGGCGCGATCTTGAGATACCCGCCCACATGGTGCTGCACCAGTTCTTTCACGTATTCAGGCGACTGCACGGCCAGGTCGTAACGCAGGCCGGACCCGATCAGGATCTTCTTGATGCCCTTCAGGTTGCGAGCCCGGCGGTACATGTTGATCAGAGGGCCGTGGTCAGTGGTCAGGTTCTGGCAGATGCCGGGGAACACGCAACTGGGTTTGCGACAGGCCGATTCAATTTCGGGGCTGCGGCAGCCCAGCCGGTACATGTTGGCCGTTGGGCCACCCAGGTCAGAAATGATGCCTGTGAAGCCTTTGACTTTGTCGCGGATGTCTTCCACCTCGCGGATGACCGATTCTTCTGACCGACTTTGGATGATGCGGCCTTCGTGCTCGGTGATCGAGCAAAAGGTGCAGCCGCCAAAGCAACCGCGCATGATGTTGACGCTGAAGCGGATCATCTCCCAGGCTGGAATCTTGGTCGAATGGTCGTGGCTGCCATTTTCGTCGGCGTAGCGCGGGTGAGGACTGCGGGCATAAGGCAGATCAAAAACAAGATCCATCTCGGCCGTGGTCAGTGGTATGGGCGGCGGCGTGATCCACACGTCGCGGGCGGTGGCACCCTCCCCGTGGGCCTGCACCAGGCAGCGGGCGTTGCCGGGGTTGGTCTCGAGGTGCAGCACGCGGTTGGCGTGGGCGTACAGCACGGCATCGCTTTTAACCTGTTCGTAACTGGGCAGGCGGATCACGCTTTTGTCGCGGGGCGGGACTTTGTGGGTGCCTTTGCCACGAAGACCCAACGATAAGGCCGGGTTGGGCACAAAATTCAGCGGCTGGATGGCGGCTTGCACAGTGCGGGCTTGGGCCACGGCGGCAGATAAATCGGCTTCGACGTTTTTAGCGTTATGGCCCTCGGCCACTTCCTTGGCCTCTTCCTCTCGTGCACAGGTGGCACCCTGCTCTCGGGCTTGATCCGAGATCATCAAATACGGGTTGATGTGCGCCTCGACGTGGCCGGGTGTGTCAACACTGGTGGAGTCGATTTCGAACCAGCCCAAAGCAGATTCATCACCTTGTCGCCGTACAAAAGCGGTGCCGCGCACGTCGGTGATTTTCTGCACGGGCTCTCGCGCTGCCAAGCGGTGGGCGATCTCAACAATCGCCCGCTCTGCGTTGCCATACAGCAGCAAGTCGCACTTGCTGTCGACCACCACCGAGCGGCGGACTTTGTCTGACCAGTAGTCGTAATGCGCGATTCGGCGCAAGCTGCCTTCGATGCCGCCAAGCACGATGGGCGTGTCCGGAAATGCCTCTCGGCAGCGCTGGCTGTAAACAATCGCAGCGCGATCAGGCCGCTTGCCGCCCACGTCGCCCGGGGTGTAAGCGTCATCGGTACGGATTTTGCGGTCCGCCGTGTAGCGGTTGATCATGGAATCCATGTTGCCGCTGGTCACCCCCCAAAACAAGTTGGGTTTGCCCAGCGCCTTGAAGGCCTCAGCGCTGGTCCAATCAGGCTGAGCAATGATGCCGACCCGAAAACCCTGGTTTTCGAGCATGCGGCCAATCACAGCCATGCCGAAACTGGGGTGGTCTACATACGCGTCGCCAGTGACCAAAACGATGTCGCAACTGTCCCAGCCCAGTTGGGCCATTTCCTCGCGGCTCATTGGCAAAAACGGGGCCGTGCCAAAACGATGCGCCCAGAATTTGCGGTAACTGGACAGCGGCTTGGCGTCGCGCGGGAAAAAAGAGACGTCTACAAAGGCGTTCATGGCAAGGCTATTGGGGTAACCCATTAGTGTAGGGGCACCGGGGTAGACCTGCGATCAAGGTGGGAATCAGGCCATGACGCAATCAGCGTAATAGCGTTTTTTGCCCTCATCGTCCGTGATCTCGACCAAGCCATGGATATCGGTTTCGAAACCTGGGCACTTCTCGTTGAACTCACGGGCGAACTTGAGGTAGTCCACGATCTTCTTGTTGAAGACTTCACCCGGAATCAAAAGCGGAATGCCCGGTGGGTAAGGTGTGACCAAGCCCACGGTGATCCGACCTTCCAAGTGGTCGATCTCTACCCGCTCGGTCTTGCGCTGGGCTATGTGGGCATAGGCGTCTGAGGGACGCATCGCCGGTGCCAAATCAGACAAATACATGTCGGTGGTCAGGATGGCGATGTCGTACTTGGCGTACATCTCATGCACGTGCTGGCAAAGGTCGCGCAAACCCATGCGTTCATAACGGGGATGCTTCTGGCAGAACTCCGGCATGATTTTCCACATCGGCTGGTTCTTGGCGTATTCGTCCTTGAACTGCTGCAAAGCGGTGAGCAAGGTGTTCCAGCGGCCCTTGGTGATGCCGATGGTGAACATGATGAAGAAGCTGTAGAGGCCCGTCTTCTCGACCACGACGCCGTGCTCGGTCAAAAACTTGCTGACGATGGAAGCGGGAATACCGGTCTTGTCGAACTTGCCATCCAGATCCAGGCCCGGCGTGACGATGGTGGACTTGATGGGGTCCAGCATGTTGAAGCCATCGGCCAGCTGCTGACCGAAACCGTGCCACTTGCTGGCCTTTTTGCGGGGGTCGTTGCGCAAGATCCAATCGTCGGCGCGGCCAATGCCTTCTTCGGCAAACTTCTCAGGCCCCCACACCTTGAACCACCAGTCTTTGCCGTATTCGGCATCGATCTTGCGCATGGCACGTCGGAAATCCAGCGCCTCGGCAATGCTTTCCTCAACCAGCGCGGTGCCACCGGGCGGCTCCATCATGGCGGCGGCCACGTCGCAGCTGGCAATGATGCTGTACTGCGGCGAGGTCGAGGTGTGCATCAGATAGGCCTCGTTGAACAAGTGCCGGTCGAGTTTGACGTTCTGGGCATCTTGGACCAGCACATGGCTGGCTTGGCTGATGCCCGCCAGCAATTTGTGGATGGACTGTGTGGCATAGACCATCGACTCTTTGGGACGTGCACGCTTTTTGCCCATGGCGTGGTAAGGGCCATAAAACGGGTGGAAGGCCGCGTGGGGAAGCCACGCTTCATCGAAATGGAGGTTATCGACATAACCATCCAACATGGTCTTGATGGTCTCGGTGTTGTAAAGCACACCGTCGTAGGTGGACTGTGTGAGGGTCATCACGCGTGGCTTGACTTTTTTAGGGTCCACGCCCTTGAGCAAGGGGTTGGCTTTGATCTTGGCCATGATGGCCGCAGGCTCAAACTCGCTCTTGGGGATCGGGCCAATGATACCGAAATGGTTGCGCGTGGGCTTCATGAACACAGGCACAGCGCCGGTCATGATGATCGCGTGCAAGATCGACTTGTGGCAATTGCGGTCCACCACCACCACATCGCCCGGTGCCACGGTGTGGTGCCACACCATTTTGTTGGAGGTACTGGTGCCGTTGGTCACAAAGAAGCAATGGTCGGCATTGAAAATGCGCGCCGCATTGCGCTCGCTCTCGCCAATGGCGCCGTTGTGATCCAACAACTGGCCCAGCTCTTCCACCGCGTTGCACACGTCGGCGCGCAGCATGTTCTCGCCATAAAACTGGTGGTACATCTGCCCCACGGGGCTCTTCAAAAATGCCACGCCGCCCGAGTGACCAGGGCAGTGCCAAGAGTAAGAGCCGTCTTCGGCGTAATCGAGCAGCGCCTTGAAGAACGGGGGCTGCACACCCTCCAGGTAGCTTTTGGCCTCGCGGATGATGTGGCGCGCCACAAACTCGGGCGTGTCTTCAAACATGTGGATGAAGCCGTGCAACTCACGCAGGATGTCGTTGGGCAAATGGCGCGAGGTTTTCGTTTCGCCATAAATGTAGATGGGCACATCTGCGTTTTTGCGGCGTACTTCGTCGATGAAGGCGCGCAAATTGATGACCGCCGGATCCAGGTCGGGGCCGGGTGAAAACTCTTCATCGTCGATGGACAGAATGAAGGCGCTGGCACGGCTTTGTTGCTGCGCAAACTGCGATAAGTCGCCATAGCTGGTCACACCCAACACTTCCAAACCTTCGGCCACGATGGCATCGGCCAATGCACGGATGCCCAAGCCCGAGGTGTTTTCGGAACGGTAGTCTTCGTCAATGATGACGATGGGGAATCGAAATTTCATGGGCTGATGGGGCTTAGCGCCAATGGAAGGACAAAGATATTCAACGAAGGCGAAGTTTAAGGACAAAAAGCCCTTGCAAAACGCGTCAAATCACAAAATGGCGAAAAACAAGCCGAGCCGAGCCTTCAGAACCTTCACAACAATCGTTCGCACGGGTCAAAAAACGCCGCATCCACTGCTACAATCTGCCCCTTCGGAGCGGTGGATGAGTGGTTTAAGTCGCACGCCTGGAAAGCGTGTGTGGGTTAATAGCCCACCGCGGGTTCGAATCCCGCCTGCTCCGCCAAAAAACCAAAAAAGCCTGCACATGTGCAGGCTTTTTCTTTTTGGCGATCCAGAAGGCGATGGGATGCGCCCTTTGAAAACGGCCCCTGTCCAACAGGGGCTGTCAGATCAGCGAACCACAGCGATCTGTGAACGCTCGCCACCTTTGTAGGTGTACAAAGTCAACGCGCCATTTTTGATGTCGCCTTTTTCGTCAAACGCGATATCGCCCGTCACGCCCTTGTAAGTGATGCTCTTAAGAGCAGGCAAGTACTTGGCTGGATCAGCAGAACCGGCGTTGACCATGGCAGTGGCCATGACTTTGACGGCGTCATAGACATATGGGGCGTAGACCTGTACGTCCGAATTGAATTTGGCCTTGAAGTCGGTACGGAACTTGTCCATGCCTACTTTTTGTTCGCCTTCAACGCCACCGGCTTCAGCACATACAACGCCTTCGTCGCGCATGGCATCGCCCGCCAATTTGGCCAATTCAGTGGTGCAGATGCCGTCTCCACCCATGAACTTGGCTTGGATACCCAAGGATTTCATCTGGCGCAACATCGGACCCGCCACAGCGTCCATGCCACCGAAGAAAACGATGTCGGGCTTCTTGGCCTTGAGGGTGGTCAAAATGGCATTGAAGTCTGAAGCCTTGTCGGTGGTGAATTCATGACCCACGATGGCGCCACCAGCGGCAGTGACGGCCTTCTTGAATTCTTCAGCCACGCCTTGTCCGTAGGCGGTACGGTCGTCGATGACAGCGATGCTTTTGCCCTTCAGGGTTTCAACGGCGTATTTGCCCAGCGTGCCACCCAAGTGCACGTCGTCAGCCACCACCCGGAAAGCACCTGCATAACCTTGACGGGTGTACTTGGGGTTGGTGGCCGATGGCGAGATCTGGGGAATGCCGGCTGTGTTGTAAATCTGTGATGCAGGAATGGTGGTGCCCGAATTGAGGTGACCGATCACGCCATTGACTTTGGCATCGACCAACTTTTGGGCTGCGGCTGTACCCTGTTTGGGGTCAGCGGCATCGTCTTCGGTCAGCAATTCGAACTTGACGGTTTTGTCACCGATCTTCAGGCCAGCGGCATTGAGCTCTTCAATGGCCATGCGTGCACCGTTTTCATTGTCTTTGCCCAAGTGGGCAATGGCACCGCTGACCGGACCCACGTGGCCGATTTTGACAACCATCTCGTTGGAAACCACTTCTTTTTTGCCGCAAGCGGCCAACACAACGGCTGCAGCAGCCAAAGCCACCACGGTCAAAGAACGCGAACCAGAAAATTTCATAAACACTCCATACAAAAAATTGCTTCAATCAAGCAAGCCCTGAAGATACTGCAAATTGATGCACTTGTGACTCAGGGAAAACCAAAGTGACAGGTTTTGAAATACAAGCCGTCACGGTTTTGTGGGGGTGCTGACCTTGTGGTGCCACGCTGTTTCAAGGGTGCGATGCACCAAACCTGCGGCCAAACGGTCAAATTCCGGCCTCAGTTGCTGAAGCAACTCGGCCGACAGAGCCATGAAGGCTTGCTTTTCTGCTGCGCGGGCGTCTAAAGCAATTTCTACAACAGACGAAACCTCGCCCATCTCCTGTGTCAGGGTCGGAATTTCGTCAGGCAATGGACGAACGTCGGGTGTTGCATTCGATACAGCGTTCATGGCTCAGTGCTTTTGGATAAATCATGTTGGACCAGGTCGAAACCCAAGCTTTTGTAATGTTTCCAACGAAGACGCGCTTGGGCCTTGCCATGCTCGTCGCTCGACACAATCTCAATCAGTCGCTGGAAACCCTCAAAACCTGTGGGCACGTCGTCGCTGAGATTGACCAAAACATCGTTCATGCCCCATGCCAGCGGATCTGGACCTAAGCAGATGGGCGAAGCGCTTCGCACTTCTGGCGATGACTCAGGGGTGCAATGCGCCAAAAACGCCACATCTTGAAAACGCCAGAGCTCGGTATCGAGTTGCCTCAAAGTGGCCGGCGCCCCGACCACCGCAATGCGCATGTCCTGAGAACGCGCCTTTCGAAGCAAGCGGCAGGTGTGCAACAAGCGTTCTTTGGTGTTGAAGTGAAATTCGATGCGGGTCATCAACTCTGTGAGTCAAAGGGTCTTCAGGATTTTCGCAAAGCACGTGCTTTGGACTTGACATTGGTGACCGGCATGGTCGATTGGGTCTGGGTCTGTCGTTTAGATTGCGCAGAACCTGAAGGCCCTGTCGCGCCAGCAAGATCGGTCAGGTATTGAAGCAGCATTCCAACGGGGCGACCGGTAGCTCCCTTGGCTGCGCCACTTCGCCAAGCGGTGCCGGCAATGTCCAAGTGCGCCCAAGGAAAGCTCTGGGTGAAACGCTGCAAAAACTTGGCTGCGGTGACCGATCCGGCAGCACGGCCAGCCACGTTGGCCACGTCGGCAAAGCGAGACTTCAGGCCTTCGGCATAGTCTTCGTCCAGGGGCATGCGCCAGCAGGTGTCGCCAGAGGTCTCGCCGGCTTGCTGCAGTTGCATGGCCAGTGCATCATTGCTCGAGAACAAGCCAGTTCGCACAGCGCCCAGAGCGATCACACAGGCGCCCGTGAGGGTCGCAATGTCAATCACTGCCTGCGGTTTGAAGCGTTCAGCATAGGTCAGCGCATCGCACAGCACCAGACGGCCTTCGGCATCGGTGTTCAGGATTTCAATGGTTTGACCGCTCATGCTGGTGACCACGTCACCTGGCTTAACGGCCAAGCCATCGGGCATGTTTTCAGTGGCTGGAATCAGCCCCACCACGTTGATGGTGGGCTTCAAATGCGTCAAGGCCTTGAAAACGCCCAGAACACTGGCCGCACCACCCATGTCGTACTTCATCTCGTCCATTTCTGGCGCGGGCTTGATGGAGATTCCGCCCGTGTCAAAGGTGATGCCCTTGCCCACCAACACAACAGGGGCTTGAGTGGCTGCAGCGCCGTTGTACCGCATGACAATGAACCGCAATGGCTCGGCAGAACCTTGGGCCACAGCCATGAAGGCACCCATGCCCAACTTGGCCACCTCTTTAGGGCCCAACACCTCGCATTTGAAGGGTTTGCCTTTGGCAATGTCTTTGGCCGCAAGGGCCAAATGGGTCGGCGTGGCGTAGTTGGCAGGACGATTGGCCCATTCTTTGGCCAATTCAACGCCCGATACCAAGGCCTGCGCGTATCGCACGGCATGATCAAGGGCCGGCATGCTGTTTTCTGTACTGACAATCACCTGCTTGAGCAAACGGGTTTTAGGCTTGCTCAAGGTGGTGGTGTAGCTGTAACTGGCATCGGCCAGGCCGGACAAAGCCCATTGCAGGCCCTGCGCCGTTGCATCACCCACCATGTGCAGGCCCAGCTGCTTGACCTTGGCGGACTTGAGCGCACCCCAGGCGGCCTGAACCGCGCTTCGAATTTGACCAGCTTGGTTGCTGGCAGTGCAGACCACCACCAGATGGCGGGGGGAGATCCCCGGCTGGCAATACAGTGACATGACGGCCCCGGCTTTGAGTTCAAAATCACCCTGCTCAATGGCTGTGGCCACCCAGCGGGTCACGGGGTCATGCCCCAATGCATCGGGTACGGTTTCAATCGGCCACAAAACGATCAGGGCATCGAGTTGGCCCTGAATTGCACGAGCAAGAGAAAGCTTTTGGATTTCGAAGTTCATAATTCGGGTTTTCCTGTTTTGACAATGTTATTCCATTCCTCATTACGCAAAGACTTGGCGCGCAATTTTGGTGCGACACTTTTGATCCTCGTGACCATCGTTATGACGATCATTTTGATCCGTACCTTGGGACAAGCGAGCCGGGGAAGCGTGAACCCATCGGAAGTTTTGCTGGTCATGGGCTTCAGTGTGCTGGGGCAAATGACCACCATCATCACGCTCAGCCTTTTTATCTCGAGTGTGGCCACTTTGTCACGCATGTACGGCGAAAGCGAGATGGTCATCTGGTTTGCGAGTGGTCAGGGTGTGGGCCAATTTATTCGCCCACTTTTCCGTTTTTCTTGGCCCATTTTTGTGGTGATTGGCCTGTTGTCGCTTTTTGTGTGGCCCTGGAGTCACCAACAAATTCAGGACCTGCGCCAGCGCTATGAGAAAAGAAACGACGTGGAACGCATTGCCCCGGGTCAGTTTCAAGAATCGGCGGGTGGCAACCGCGTGTTTTTCATTGACAAAGACAGTCCGGGTCAAGAATGGGGCACCAACGTGTTCGTGTCCAGCCGTGACGGACAGTTGGAAAGCGTGACCACGGCTTCGCAAGGACGCATCGAGTTTGTGGGGCTGGACCGGTTTTTGTTTCTTGAAAAAGGGCAGCAATGGTTGACCCATCTTGACACTGGGGAGACGCGCCTGACCCAATTTGAGCGTTACCAACTTTTGATCGACAGCGACACTTCGCCCGTGAGCAGCGTCCGCAACAGCCGACAAAGCACCACACTGCAGCTGATCCAACAACCCACCTCCAACAACCAAGCCGAACTGGCTTGGCGTGTTGGCTTGGTATTCACCGCCATCAACATGGTGCTGCTGGCGCTGGCCCTGTCGGCTGTAAACCCGCGTGTCGGCCGCAGTTACCACTTGGGATTGGCTCTTTTTGTTTTCGTGGCCTATTACAACCTGTTGAACGTGGGGCAAAGCTGGATCAGCACTGGCCGAATGGGTGCCATGCCTTTTGTTCTTGGCTTGCATGGGGGTGTGTTGGCGGTGTCACTGGTCTGGCTGGCTTGGCGCCACATGAATTGGAGTTGGCGCAATTGGTTGCCGTCCATCCGTCAAACCCAAGGGGCCCCAGCATGAAAACCGTTCGTCGCTTGCTGTTCGGGGAAATCATCCGGGCTGTGGTGTTTGTCGCTTTAGGCTTTCTCGCGCTATTTTTGTTTTTTGACATGGTGGATGAGCTGCAATCACTCTCCCGCTTCGCTAGCCAGGGTTACCTGTTGCAACACGCGCTGCTCTTTGTCTCCCTCAAAATTCCATCGCACCTTTACGAGTTGCTGCCCATCTCTGTCTTGATCGGCAGTATTTTTGTGATGGCTCGCTTGGCTAAAAGCTCCGAATTCACCATCTTGCGAACGGGGGGCCTTGAACCCTGGATGGCCCTGAGTTCCCTGCTCAAACTGGGATTAATCTTTGTAGGATGGACATTTTTTTTGGGCGATTACGCTGCACCTTGGGCCGAACGACAAGCCCAACAAATCAAAGCCCCTTTTCAAGGTCAACTGACCGTGGGCCAAACTGGCGCCTGGCTGAGAGAGAAACAAGGCAACCAGCAGTACGCCGTGAATGTGCGCCGTTTTGATGGCATTGACCAAATGGAAGATGTTCGCATCCATGCGTTCAATGAGGCAGGCCAATTGCTGGCCATCACCACTGCCCAAAATGCCCAAATTCAAGCCGGTCAATGGCAGCTTATCCAAGTGGACCACAAGTCCATCAACGCATCCAGCAGCAACCCATCCTTGCAGTTCAATGCCACCAAGACAGGCACCAAGGTCTGGTCCACCGGCATCAGTGCTGACATGGTGGCAGCCGCATTGCTCAGTCCGGACCGCATGAGCACTTGGGAACTGTTCAGTTACATGCGACATCTGTCGGACAACAACCAAAACGCCCAACGCTATGAAATTGAGTTTTGGCGCAAGGTGTTCTACCCCTTAAGCTGTTTGGTGATGTTGGTGCTGGCACTCCCCTTTGCTTACCTTCACTTCCGATCAGGCCAAATCGCTGGACATGTGTTTGGCGGGGTTTTGGCGGGCATCAGCTTTGCGCTCCTGAACAACGTGTTCAGCTTCATCGGCAACTTGCAAAACTGGCAACCGCTGCTCACATCGGCTGCGCCAGCTCTTTTGTACAGTGCCGTTTCTTTGGCCGCATTTTGGTGGATGGTCCTTCGTCGATGAACCCCAGCTTCAATTCAGGCACGGGTGTGGTGCTTTTTGCACACGGATCGCGTGACCCGTTATGGCGTTTGCCCATTGACGCCGTGGCCGAGCGCATGAACCACAGGTGGCCAAATTTGCCTGTGGCCGTGGCTTTTTTGGAGTTGACCCAGCCGGATCTGCCGAGCACCATTGAACAGATGATGAAACAGGGTTTGTCCCATGTGCGCATCGTGCCTATGTTTTTGGGGGTTGGTCGGCATGCTCGCGAAGACTTGCCCGGGATCGTGCAGAGTCTGTCCGAGGCTTACCCGCAAATGCGATTCGAATTGCTTCCTGCAATTGGCGAACATCCAGCCATGACCTCCCTCATGGCCCGCATTGCCGCAGGACATGGGGACAAGGCAATAGACGAATAAAGCATAATTAAGGTCAAGCATATAACAATTCACACATGAACCTGCACCAATTTCGCTTTGTCCAAGAAGCGGCCCGCCGCAACCTGAATTTGACGGAAACCGCCAAAGCCCTGCATACCTCGCAACCGGGTGTGTCCAAAGCCATCATTGAGTTGGAAGATGAATTGGGCATTGAGATTTTTGCGCGACATGGCAAACGCCTCAAGCGCATCACCGAACCTGGTCAACATGTGCTGCAGAGCATTGAATTGATTCTGCGCGAGGTCAACAACCTGAAAAAAATTGGCGAGCAATTCAGCACCCAAGACAGTGGCACTTTGTCCATTGCAACGACCCACACTCAAGCGCGTTACGTGTTGCCGGTACCCGTGGCCAAGTTGCGCGAAAAATACCCCCAAGTCAACATCAGCTTACACCAAGGTGCGCCCGATCAAGTGGCCAAAATGTTGTTGGACGACACCGCTGAAATTGGCATTGCCACCGAATCCTTGTCGGCCTACGAGGACTTGGTTACCCTGCCCTGCTACGAATGGCAACACGTGCTGGTCCTGCCTTTGGATCACCCACTCACTGCCAAGACCCATTTGTCGCTGGAAGACATCGCCAGCGAACCCCTGATCACTTACCACCCCTCTTTCACAGGCCGCAGCAGAATTGACCAAGCATTTGCTGCGAAAAAAATCACCCCACGTATCGCCCTCGAGGCCATCGACTCGGATGTCATCAAGACCTATGTTCGACTGGGCCTTGGCATTGGCATCGTGGCTGAAATGGCCGTCAAGGATGATCCGATCAAAGACCTGGCGGTTCGACCGCTGGGTGCTTTGCTGGGCATGAATGTGGCCCGTGTGGCCTTTAAGAGGGGCGCATACCTGCGCCAATTTGTCTACCAATTTGCCGAAATGCTCAGCGACCGACTGACTGCCCCCTTGGTCGCACGGGCCATGACCGGCCATGTCAACGATTACGAACTTTGAAACTGCCATGAACGCACGCACGCCTGCCATTGTCTCCAAAGCGCCCCATATGGGCACCACCATCTTTACCGTGATGTCAGCCTTGGCCACTGAAAAAAATGCGGTCAATCTGGGTCAAGGCTTCCCGGACTTTCCCTGTGACCCACGCCTTCCTGCGCTGGTCACTGACGCCATGCGTGAAGGCCTGAACCAATACCCACCTATGACCGGCGTTGCCCCCTTGCGCGAGGCGGTGTCTCGCAAGATTCAAGCCCTTTATGGCAGACACTATGACCCGGCGAGTGAAATCACGGTCACCGCAGGCGCTACCCAAGCGATTTTGACCATCGTACTGGCCATCGTGCACCCGGGGGACGAGGTCATCGTTCTTGAACCCTGCTACGACAGCTATGTGCCCAACATCGAGTTGGCGGGCGGCGTGGTGGTGCGTGTACCCCTTACCCCTGGCACTTTTCGGCCTGACTTTGACAAAATCCGCGCGGCCATCAACAAGCGCACACGGGCAATCTTGATCAATTCGCCACACAACCCGAGCGGCATGATCTGGTCACAGCAAGACATGCTGACTTTGCAAGAAATCTTGGCCCCCACCGACATCGTGTTGATCAGTGACGAAGTCTATGAGCACATGGTGTATGCGCCCAACCAGCACTGGAGCGCTGCCCATTTCGACGGTTTGGCTGCTCGCGCTTTCATCGTGTCAAGCTTTGGCAAGACCTACCATGTGACGGGTTGGAAGGTGGGCACCGTGGCAGCGCCTGCGGCTTACACCGCCGAATTTCGAAAAGTCCACCAGTTCAATGTGTTCACCGTCAACACGCCCATGCAGCACGCGCTGGCGCGTTTCATGGCCGACCCTGCTCCTTATTTGGAACTGCCCGCGTTTTACCAACGCAAGCGCGATTTGTTCCGCGCCGGCTTGGTGAAAACACACTTCAAATTGCTACCGGGCGAAGGCACTTACTTTCAGTGTGTGGACATCTCGAATTTGAAAGTACCCGAGAAAAACCTGAGCGAAGCTGATTTTTGCAAATGGCTGACCACCGACATCGGTGTGGCCGCCATTCCACTGTCGGCTTTTTATGGCAACGGGTTTGACCAGAAAGTGATTCGCTTTTGCTTTGCCAAACAGGATGACACCCTGCTGGCTGCGTTGGACAAGCTCAAGGGTCTGTAAGACATGGGATACAGGCCTTGAGCTTTCTGGCGGTTTTCAAGTCCACGGGCTGGTCTTGGCTCATGGCCTTGTCGCTGTTGGGTTTGTCTGCCTGCGCACCCAGTCCGGCCCAAGTGACTTCGCAGCCCCTGCGCGATCATTCTTTATCCACAAGCGCCACAGCGCCTTTGCCACTGCAATTTGAATTGGAGAATGGCCAAAATCTGACAGGACGCGTCTGGCAAAACCCTCAGCCACGACACATTGTGTTGGGCGTTCACGGCTTCAACGATTACAGCAAAGCTTTTGAATCTCTCGCGCAGCATTTAAGGACAGAACTGGGTGCCACTGTTTACGCCTACGATCAGCGCGGCTTTGGTGCAAACCCGGAACCCGGCATTTGGCCGGGCACCATTGCGCTACTGGCCGATTTGCGGCATATAGCCGCCCAATTGCGCTTGCAGCACCCAGATTTGCCCCTGTCGGTGGTGGGTGAGAGCATGGGCGGTGCCTTGGTCTGGGTGGCTGCATCTGAAGCACCCGGTTTGGTGGCTGACCAAGTGGTGCTCAAGGCTCCTGCTGTATGGGGTGCCAACAGCATGCCTTGGTACCAGCGCATGAGCTTGCAATTCATGAATGCTGTGGCCCCTGACATGACGTTCACAGGCCGCGGCGTGCAATCACTGGGCATCACCCCCACCAATGACCCTGAAGTCTCGCGTGACCTCAGCCGCGACCCGCTGTTCATCAAAGCCACCCGCGTCAGCAGCTTGGCCGGTGTGACGGCGCTCATGGGCCGGGCCCAAGACTTGAGCGATCTGCCCCCGCAGCGCAGTTTGGTCCTTTACGGCTTGCGCGACCGCATCATCCCGCCAGCACCGGTATGCCATTGGCTGAAGCACCTGAACGCAGCAGGCTCAGTCAGCGATAAGCTCGATTTTGCTATTTACCCGGAAGGCTGGCATTTGTTGACGCGACAATTGCAAACCCGTCAAGTGATGCAAGACATTGGGCTTTGGTTGGCGCAAAATCCTCTGACCACAAAGACAAATGCGCAACAAGCCCAAGCGTCGGTATGCGCCAAGCTGCCTTGATGCACTGTGTCGCTTTTAGATTATTTTTCTGATGTCAAAAAGCCCAATCGCCGCCTTACTCATCGTTTTATTGTTGATGCCCTCTGCTTTTGCGCAGCGCTTGTACGACAGCAGCGGGCGTGCATTGGGCCGGGTGGATGCCGAACGGTTCTATAGCGCTTCGGGCCAAAACATCGGGCGGGTCGACGGTGAACGCGTCTATGACAGCTCTGGGCGTCAGTTAGGACGAATCGACGCAAACAGGGTGTACAACGCCTCGGGAAGCCCAATGGGGCGAATCGATGGAGACCGGCTTTACAGTGCCTCGGGCACGCCCTTGGGTCGCATTGATGGTGATCGACTGTACGACGGCTCAGGCCACCAGATTGGCCGCGCCGATGGCCTGCGACGCATGCAGATCATTGTGTTCTTTTATTTCTTCATGTGAAATTGCCAAGATGAGCATTCGTGACATCCTCAAAATGGGCGACCCCCGACTTCTTCGCGTGGCCGAGCCAGTGCGAACATTTGGAACTCCCGAGCTGCAAGCCCTGCTTGCCGACATGCACGACACCATGGTGGCGGTCAATGGCGCTGGCCTGGCCGCGCCACAAATTGGGGTCAACTTGCAGCTGGTGATTTTTGGCAGTTCGGCCATGAACCCGCGCTACCCCGACAGGCCGTTGGTGCCCCGCACCGTGCTTGTCAACCCGGTGATCACGCCGCTGGGCACAGTCGAAGAAGACGACTGGGAAGGCTGCCTGTCGGTGCCAGGCTTGCGTGGCATCGTGCCGCGCTGGGCGCGCATTCGGTACACCGGATTCGATGACAAAGGCACGCCCATTGACCGCACAGTCGACGGCTTTCATGCCCGCGTGGTTCAGCACGAATGTGACCACCTGATCGGTAAGCTTTATCCGATGCGGGTGCGTGATTTCACGCGCTTTGGATTTACCGACGTGCTGTTCCCGGACATCAGCGCTGCTGAGGACGATTGAGTCGTCAGGGTTTCTGACCTGCGAGCAGCACGGCCAAACCGTCATCGTCCAGTACGGGCACACCCAGAGCCTGAGCCTTGTCCAGCTTGCTACCTGCCTCGGCACCCGCCACCACATAATGGGTTTTCTTGCTGACTGAGCCGGCCACCTTGGCCCCCAAGGCTTCGAGTTTCTCTTTGGCCTCGTCTCGGCCCATGCTTTGCAAAGCGCCCGTCAGCACCACGGTGATGCCCGCCAGTGGCATGTCGGTCGGTGCCAGCGCATCGCCTTCAGGCCAAGTGACGCCGGCTTCGCGCAGGGCTTGCACCACTTCACGGTTGTGCGGCTGGTCAAAAAAGGTGCGAATGCTGTGCGCCACCACAGGGCCAACGTCGGCCACCTGCAAGAGCGCGTCTTCACTGGCCACCATGATGGCGTCAAGCTGACCGAAATGCCGTGCCAACTCTTTGGCCGTGGCCTCGCCGACATGGCGAATGCCCAGACTGAACACAAAACGACCCAAGGTGGTTTGCTTGGAAGCCTCCAAAGCATCAAGCAGATTCAAGGCCGATTTTTCGGCCATGCGGTCCATGTTCGACAGCGTGTCCAGCTTCAAGTGGTATAGGTCAGCCAGGGTTTTGACGTGTCCGGCATCGACCAGTTGGTCCACCAATTTGTCGCCCAAGCCATCCACATCCATGGCGCGGCGATGGGCAAAATGCCAGATGGCTTGTTTGCGCTGGGCGCTGCAAAAAAGACCGCCCGTGCAGCGGTGGTCGGCTTCGCCCTCTTCCCGCTCGGCCAAACTGCCACACACAGGGCAGTGCGTCATCATGGTGAAAAGCGGTGCCTCGGCGGGGCGGCGATCCAGCACCACCGACACCACCTCTGGGATCACATCGCCCGCACGGCGCACAACCACGGTGTCCCCTATCCGTACGTCTTTACGGCGAGCCTCTAGCTCATTGTGCAAAGTCGCATTGGTCACCGTCACCCCGCCCACAAATACCGGGGCCAACTTGGCCACGGGCGTGAGTTTGCCGGTGCGCCCAACCTGCACTTCAATGCCTTGAACAGTGGTCATCTCTTCTTGCGCAGGGTATTTGTGGGCAACAGCCCAACGCGGCTCACGGGTGACAAAACCCAGACGGGCTTGCTGCGACAAGTCGTTGACTTTGTAGACGACGCCGTCGATGTCGTAGGGCAAGGTATCGCGTTCGGCCGCGATGCGCTGGTGAAAGCCTACGAGGCCTGCCGCGCCTAGCACGCGAGCGGTTTGTTTGGCCACTGGAAAGCCCCAGGCCTTGAGCTGCATCAGCATGTCGAAGTGGCTTTCCCAGAGCGGACCACCCTCACTGGCCGGGGTGATGTCGCCCAAACCATAGGCAAAAAAGCTCAAAGGGCGCTCGGCAGCGATGCCTGAATCCAGTTGGCGCACGGCGCCAGCAGCGGCGTTGCGCGGGTTGACGAAGGTTTTTTCGCCCTTCATGCCTGCATGAATGCGTTGGCGTTGCCGCTCGTTCAAGGCCTCGAAGTCGTCGCGTCGCATGTAGACCTCGCCACGCACTTCCAGCACAACGGGCGCATCGGGTGGCAAACGCAGCGGAATTTGTCCAATGGTTCGGATGTTGGCCGTGACCTCTTCGCCCGTTTCACCATCGCCCCGAGTCGCCGCTGATACCAACACGCCAGCCTCGTAACGCAGACTCATGGCCAAACCGTCGAATTTCAGTTCACCCACATAGGCCACATCCGGATCGGCTTCAGTCAGTCCCAACTCTTTGCGGATGCGGGTGTCAAAAGCCTCGGCTCCGCTGGCTTCGGTGTCGGTTTCGGTGCGGATGCTGAGCATGGGCACACGGTGGGTGACCTGGGCAAAAGCGTCAAGGACTGCGCCGCCAACACGCTGAGTGGGTGAGTCTGGGCTCTGCAGATCAGGGTGGGCTGATTCAAGCGCTTGCAATTCGCGAAACAAACGGTCGTATTCAGCATCTGGAATTTCCGGTGCATCCAGCGTGTAATAAGCGTACGCGTGATGGTGCAATTCAGCGCGGAGCAGCCTTGCCTGTTCTGCAGGGGTCATGGCGCGGGACACGCCCATGTGGGTAAGTGGCGTTGAGGGTTCGGCAAATAAATCGCCAAACAGGTCTGGCGTGCTGGGATTCAAGGCTCAAACCCGCTCAAGAGAACAAACGCCGGGCTTGAGGTGATCCAGCCGACAATTCACGCGCATCGAGCGCGTCATACAGTTGCTGCAAATCGTTGCCAATTTGGTCCAGTGCATCGGCGTTCAGCATCTGACCTTCACCGTCGGTGACCACACCGTCCATGGCTTCGGCCAATAAGCGGGAGGCTTCACGAAGTCGGGTGAAGGGTTCGTCTACTCGGGCGGTTTGAGGCACATCGAGACTCAGAGCAAATGAACGAATGGCCGACAAAGCGGGATCGTCGGCCAGTGCCGCCTGGCTGTCAAATGTCAATACCAATACCGGAGGCATGCCTTGTTCTGCAGCAGGCAAGACCATGCGACCGGGCATCACACCCGGTACAAATCCAAGCCGACCAGCGTGCTGTTGGATGTAGCCGGGACTCCAGGCGGCACTGCGGGCACACAGGGTGAAGCTCAGCTGCGCATCGTGCACACTGGCGAACTGATCCAATTCACGCGCACGCGACACCTCTTCGAGCATGTCACTGAAACTGGGCGTACCGCCCACAGCGTCGGCGAAGGCTTGAGTCTTGACCACAAACTCTGAAAATTCAATGTTGTTCAAAGCCCCCATGCGGTTGGCCAACTGAACACCTGCCTGAAAAGCCGTATACCGGCGAGAGGGTGCCAAACTGTCCCACAACCCGGTTTCTTGTGAAAGCCCTTCAACAGTGAACAACTTGGTGCCGACTCGCCGTGTCAGTGGCAAAGCCGCCAGTGCCGCATCACCCGACACCACTTGATCCACCTCGATCAAAGCCATCACGTCAATCAGCGCGTCCAAAGCAGTCTTGCGCTCAGGCAGAGGCAGACTTCCAAAACCATCGTCCAGCACAGGGTCTTGACCCACAGCTGGTTTCATGACCACCTCGGTATCGAGAACGGGCTCCATGTCGCTGCCCAAAGGTTCGCGCAATGGATCAGCCTGGCGGGGTTCGTTTTTGCGAGACGTCCAATAGTTGTAAACAACCACGGCACCCACAGTGAGTGCACCGATAGCCGCCAAACTCATTTGCAAAGAACTCATCGATTCCAACATAAGGTCCTCAGGCCACATCGGCCATTGAGACCGCAGACTCCATGTCCACGGCCACGATGCGTGAAACGCCCTGCTCCTGCATGGTCACACCAATCAACTGCTCGGCCATCTCCATGGCGATCTTGTTGTGGCTGATGAACAGGAACTGGGTTTCTTTGCCCATGCCCTTGACCAATTTGGCATAGCGTTCTGTGTTGGCGTCGTCAAGCGGCGCGTCCACTTCGTCGAGCAAGCAAAACGGTGCAGGGTTGAGCTGAAAAATAGCAAACACCAAGGCGATGGCCGTCAGGGCTTTTTCGCCGCCCGACAGCAAATGGATGGTTTGGTTTTTCTTGCCCGGTGGCTGCGCCAGCACCTGAACACCGGCATCCAAAATTTCGTCGCCGGTCATCACCAAACGCGCATTGCCGCCCCCAAACAATTCGGGGAACATTCGACTGAAGTGCTCGTTGACGATCTTGAAAGTACCGCCCAACAAGTCGCGGGTTTCGGCATCAATTTTCTTGATCGCGTCTTCCAGCGTGGTCATGGCATCCGTCAAGTCGGCGCACTGTGAATCCAAGAAGACTTTTCGCTCGCGCGAAGTGGTCAGCTCTTCCAGCGCGGCCAGATTAACCGGGCCAAGCGCGGAGATTTCGCGCTGAATGCGATCGATCTCGCCTTGCAAGCCCGTCACGCGCACCTGACCCGCTTCAATCGAAACGGCCACGGCCTCCAAGTCGGCTTGTGCATCGACCAGCAGCTGGGTGTATTGCTCCAGGCCCAGGCGGGCTGCTTGCTCTTTGAGCTGCAAATCGGTGATGCGTTGGCGCAGTGGGTCAAGTTCCCGCTCGAAACTCACGCGGCGCTCGTCACTGGCACGCAGTTTGGCGGTCAAGTCGTCGTAGGCACTGCGGCAGGCGCCCAGGGCTTGCTCTCGCTCGAGCTTGAGCGCCAGGACATTTTGCAAACCGGCTTGGGCTGCAGCATCGGTCAGGCGGCTGAGCTCGTCCCGGGCGCGCTGAATTTCGGCTTCGATGCTGGCCACTTGCTGCTGCGCGGTCTCAATGGTGCGGTGAAGTTCGGCACGACGGGCGTCCAAGCTGCGTTGCGAGAACTGAGCCTCTTGTGCACTGCGCTCAAGACTGCGCTGCTGTTCGCGGCATTCGGCGAGCTTGCGCTCGGCCTCGATGACGCGCTCGTCCAGCTGGGCATGGCGCTCTTGCGTATCGGCCAGCTGCATGTCCAGCTCCTCAAAGCGGGCTTCTGCGGTCACTCGGCGCTCTTGCAACTCGTCCAACAAGGCCTCGACTTCGGCCAGATCATTGCTGATTTGTTCGCTGCGGGCGCGGCTTTGATCGACCAGCTGCGACAAGCGCAGGGTCTCGACCTGCAACTCGTGTGTGCGCGACTGACTTTCGCTGGCTTCGCGGCGCACAGCGATCAAATGTTGCGAGGCCTCGGCATAAGCCGCCTCGGCCCGAACCAATGCACTGCGGCTTTCTTCAGCGATCAGCGTCTGGGCGCGCTGTTGCTTTTCCAGGTTCTCGATCTCTTGGGCACGGCCCAAAAGACCCGCTTGCTCGGAGTCTTGGGCGTAAAACACCACGCTGTTGAGGTCCACCGCATGACCTGCCTGCACGAACAGGTTTTCACCGGCTTGGAGCTGGCTGCGCCAAGCCAGCGCGTCTTCGATGCTCGGAGCGGTGTAGCAGCCTTGCAGCCAATCGCTCAGCAGCGCCAACAATCCGGCATCACTGACGCGCAACAGCTCAGCCAGGGGCTTGCAGCCTGCCGGAATGCCCGTGCGCGGCTCGG
Source organism: Akkermansia muciniphila (assembly GCA_943331105.2). GTDB lineage: Bacteria > Pseudomonadota > Gammaproteobacteria > Burkholderiales > Burkholderiaceae_C > Limnohabitans_A. The sequence continues at coordinate 153,003 of CALQKH020000001.1, read as the reverse complement.
CTTTGGCGGCTAATGGCGGACTGAAAAAGCTCAATTTGGCGGGCGGTGCATCATTCGCAAAAGCGCGCACCATGTCCAGGCGCGAAACTTCCAAGGCAGACAAGCGTTCGCGCAGGGCCGATTCAAGGGCGTTTTCCCAGCCTGGCTCAATGTGGATGCGGCTCCAAAGACCTTCAAGTCCCTCCATGCCGTGCTTGGCCAGCCAGGGTTTGAGCTTGCCGTCGGTGCGCACTTTTTCTTGCAAGGCCTTGAGTGCCTCAATACGGGCGCTCAGGTCGGCCAGTTTGGACGACTCTTGGTTTACGGCGGTTTGGCGAGTGCGGCGGTCCTCGTCCAACACGGGCACTTGGCTTTGCAGGTCCTGCAGCCGAGCTTCGGATTCGGCGGACAAGGTTTCGGCCTCGGTCAGTTGTTCTTGCAAGTGGCTCAGTCGCGCTTCGTCGGGCGCAGTCAGGGCGTTGCGGTCGCTCAGCAAGCGCTCGCGGCGGGTGTCCAGCTGGCGCGATTGCTCTTCGACATGGCGCTGGTCCGCTGCCAAGACGCCAATTTGCTGCTGCACCTGCACAACTGAGGCGCGTTGGGCAGTGGCATCGTTTTGGGCTTTGCGAAGGGCCTCTTCCAGATCAGGCAGCGTCATGGCCTGGTCTTCCACCTGGGCGGCCAAAGTCATGCTCTGGTCTTCGGCCATGGCTATTTGTTCAGACAAAGTCTCCAGCTCAGCTTGGGCGTCTTGGCTGCGGGTACCCCATTGGGCGGTTTGCTCGATCAACTGCTGCAAACGCTGCTCGGCGCGTTGGCGCCCTTCCACCACAAAGCGGATTTCGGCTTCCAAACGGCCCACTTCAGCGCTGGCTTCATACAAAGCCCCCTGGGCCTGGTTGACCTGGTCACCTGCAGCGTAATGCGCCTGGCGGATGGTCTCCAGATCGGCCTCGACGTGCCTCAGGTCTGCCATGCGGGATTCGAGCGCATTCACGGCCTGGTCCACGTCGGACTTCATGCGGCCTTGATCGCCTTCTGCGTCACGGCGCTTTAAGAACCAGAGCTGCTGCTGTTTGAGCGTGCTGTCGGCCTGCAAAGTGTTGTATCGACGGGCCACTTCAGCCTGCTTTTCGAGCTTTTCGAGGTTGGCGTTCAGCTCGCGCAAGATGTCATCGACCCGGGTCAGGTTCTCACGGGTGTCGGACAGCCGGTTCTCGGTCTCTCGGCGACGCTCTTTGTATTTGGAGACGCCAGCAGCCTCTTCGAGGAACAGGCGCAGCTCTTCGGGGCGCGACTCGATGATGCGGCTGATGGTGCCCTGCCCGATGATGGCGTAGGCGCGTGGGCCCAGTCCCGTGCCCAAAAACACGTCTTGCACGTCACGTCGGCGCACCGGCTGGTTGTTGATGTAATAACTGCTGTTGCCGTCCCGAGTCAGAACGCGCTTGACGGCAATTTCGGCAAACTGACCCCACTGGCCCCCTGCGCGGTGGTCGGCGTTGTCAAACACCAGCTCCACGCTGGCCCGACTGGCAGGTTTACGGGTGGTGGTGCCATTAAAGATGACGTCCTGCATGGACTCGCCACGCAACTCAGATGCCTTGGACTCGCCCAGCACCCAGCGCACGGCGTCCATGATGTTGGACTTGCCACAACCGTTGGGACCCACCACACCGACCAGCTGCCCGGGCAGCAAAAAGTTGGTGGGTTCGGCAAACGATTTGAAGCCCGAGAGCTTGATGGAATTGAGACGCACGGTGGTTCGGTTCGTTGTCGGATCGATTGAAGATCAAATAAATAGGGCAGCCCAGACAGCCATGGCCCGAAAACATCAATATTAACTGACAGGAATGGCCAAGATGAAGGTTGATAGTGCCTGGTGGCGCAAAAGCCTACTCGCTGAGTTCAACCCAGCCTTCCCGGATAATCGGGTTATGAACCCCCTTCTCACCAAGCTGCAACCCTATCCTTTTGAACGGCTCAAGCAGCTGTTCGCAAGCCGCACGCCCAACCCAGCCTTGCGCCACATCAGCCTTGGCATTGGCGAACCCAAGCACGCCACGCCCGCTTTCATCCAAGAAGCGCTCAAAGCTTCTGTCGCCACCGGCTTGTCGGCATATCCGGCCACTGCAGGTGAACCTGCGCTGCGCAAAGCCTGCGCCGCTTGGTTGCAAACTCGCTATGGATTGTCACTGGACCCGGTCACGCAGGTTATGCCCGTGAACGGTTCACGAGAGGCCCTTTTTGCCCTCACGCAAACCGTGATCGATCCAACCCGCCCTGAACCCACGGTGGTGAGCCCCAACCCTTTCTACCAAATTTACGAGGGTGCAGCCTTGCTGTCCGGCGCTCAGGTGCACTACGTGCCCAGCGACCCGGCACGCAACTTTGCCAACGACTGGGACAGCGTATCCGGCGAGGTGTGGGCGCGAACGCAGCTGCTGTTTGTTTGCTCACCCGGCAACCCCACGGGGGCGGTCATGCCGCTGTCCGAATGGTCAAAGTTGTTTGAGTTGTCGGATAAATACGGCTTCGTCATCGCTTCTGACGAGTGTTACAGCGAGATTTACTTTCGCGATGAGGCGCCATTGGGTGGGCTCGAAGCGGCCCACCAACTCGGGCGCACCGACTTCAAACGTTTGATCGCCTTCACCAGTCTTTCAAAGCGCAGCAATGTACCCGGCTTGCGCAGCGGCTTTGTGGCCGGTGATGCGGCTGTCATCAAACAGTTTTTGCTTTACCGCACTTACCACGGCAGCGCCATGAGCCCGGTCGTGCAAGCCGCCAGCGTGGCCGCTTGGGGCGACGAAGCCCATGTGGTGGACAACCGGTACCAGTACCGCACCAAGTTTGCCCAAGTCACGCCCGTCTTGGCCGAGGTGCTGGACGTGAAATTGCCCGACGCAAGCTTTTACCTTTGGGCTGGCGTGCCAGCAGGCTGGCAAGGCGACGACGCCGCATTTGCCCAAGCCCTTTATGCCAGTGAACACGTCACCGTGCTGCCCGGCAGCTACTTGGCACGCGATTTCAATGGCGGCAACCCTGGGCAAGGACGTATTCGCATGGCCTTGGTGGCCGAAACCCCTGAATGCCTGGAAGCGGCCGAGCGGATTGCCCGTTTTGTGCGTGAACACCCTCACAAGGATCAAAAATGAGCGCCTCTGCTGCTGTTTGCACCGACACCCTGCGCCTGGCTGAGCAACTGATTTCACGCCCCTCTGTCACCCCCGATGACGCGGGCTGCCTCGATCTGATCACCCAAGCGCTCCAGCCCTTGGGCTTTGTGTGCGAGTTCATGGACTCGGGCCCTGAGATTTTCCGCGTGCGCAATCTGTGGGCCAAGCGTGCGGGTTCATCGGATCAAACGTTGGCATTTGCGGGACACACTGACGTGGTGCCGACGGGGCCACTGGCGCAATGGGACAGCGACCCCTTCACGCCCACCCACAAAGACGGCAAACTTTTTGGCCGCGGCGCAAGTGACATGAAAACCTCGCTGGCTGCCATGGTGGTGGCAGTGCATGAGTTTCTGGCCCAGAATCCAGATCCCGCTTTGGGCATTGCCTTTTTGCTGACCAGTGACGAAGAAGGTCCCGCTCTGGACGGCACTGTCGTGGTTTGCAAAGAACTGGTGGCAAGGGGTGAAACACCCCAGTTTTGCATCGTGGGTGAGCCCACCTCGGTGATTAAAACTGGCGACATGATCAAAAATGGCCGGCGCGGCACGATGAGCGGCAAACTCACCGTCAAAGGGGTACAAGGCCACATCGCCTATCCACACTTGGCCGAGAACCCGATTCACAGCCTTGCCCCAGCTCTGGCCGAGTTGGTCGGCATCCGTTGGGACGAGGGCAACGCGTTTTTCCCACCCACCAGTTGGCAGGTCAGCAACATCCATGCAGGCACGGGCGCGAGCAATGTGATCCCCGGCGACTGCGTGGTGGATTTCAACTTTCGCTTTTGTACCGAATCCACGCCCGAGAGCCTGCAGGAGCGCCTGACCGACGTGTTGGACCGGCATGGGGTGAATTACGAGCTGAAATGGACCATCGGCGGCTTGCCTTTCCTCACCACGCCCGGCACCTTGGTCAAAGCCATTCAACAAGCCATCACCGACGAAACTGGCCTCTCTACCGAGCTGTCGACAACTGGGGGCACCAGCGACGGCCGCTTCATTGCGCAAATTTGCTCACAGGTCATCGAGTTCGGCCCCCCCAACGCGACCATCCACAAGGTGAACGAGCATGTGGCCCTGAGCGATATGGCACCCCTCAAGGCCATTTACCGGCGTACGCTGGAACAACTCAACGCGGGTCTGTCGGCATGAGCGGTTTGAAGCTCTCGGCACTTTTAGAAGAATCTGCTGCCCGCTTAGACCAAGCAAAGCTTTCCTATGGGCACGGCACACTCAATGCGTTTGATGAAGCCGTTTGGCTCGTCCTATGGCACTTGGGACTGCCGCTCGATACAGACTTGAACGAGGTGGCCGATCAGGAGCTGACGGCTGACCAGCAATCAGCTTGCGCTGCATTGATTGAAGAGCGCATCAGCACCCGCAAGCCCGCCGCCTACCTGACCCAAGAGGCCTGGTTGCAAGGTGTGTCTTTTTACATCGACGAACGCGCCATCGTGCCGCGCAGCCTGATCGCTGAGGTGCTGGCCGACGGCACCATCGACGCTTGGCTCAGCGAGCAAACCAAGCAAGTTCTTGACCTGTGCACGGGCAACGGCAGTTTGGCTGTGTTGGCGGCGCTGGCCTGGCCTGAAGTGTTGGTGACTGGGGCTGATATTTCAGACGAAGCACTGGCCGTGGCGGCCATCAACGTCGAGCGGCATGGCTTACAAGAGCGGGTGACGCTGGTGCACAGCGATGGCATGTCTTCCGTGCCTGGCCCGTTTGACCTGATTGTGTGCAACCCGCCTTATGTCTGCCAAGCCAGCATGGACGCCCTGCCTGCCGAATACCGCGCTGAGCCTGAGCTGGCCCTGGCTGGCGGCACGGACGGTATGGACTTTGTGCGGCAGCTGCTCAAAGACGCCCCCAAAAGGATGAGCGAGAACGCAGTGCTGGTGCTGGAGATCGGCAACGAGGTGGAGCATTTCATCGCCGCCTTTCCAGCGCTCGAGGTAACTTGGTTGGACACCAGCGCAGGCGACGATCAGGTCTTGCTCATGACCCGAGAAGCATTGCTCACCCTTTAACGGGCCAGACTGAACCCACATCGGCGAAAATAGCGGGTTATCCCGAAGCAGTTTCAGCCCCTGCGCTGACGCCGCCCCTTATCCCGGAACAATTCCGGTCATTGTTTTTTCATGATCAACCTCAAAAACGTCACCCTGCGCCGAGGCACCAAGGTGCTGTTGGACAAAGCCTCCGTTACCCTGAACCCTGGCGAAAAAGTCGGCTTGGTTGGGCGCAACGGTGCGGGAAAATCCACCTTGTTTGCCTTGTTCAACGGGGGCCTCACTGAAGACGGTGGCGACTTTGACATGCCCCGCCAGTGGCGCATGGGCCAAGTGGCACAAAACATGCCAGAAACCGACCAGCCTGCATCGGACTTCGTGCTGGAGGGCGACACCCGCTTGGCCGAACTGCGACAACGCTTGATTGCCGCAGAAGCCAGCGGAGATGGCATGGAAATGGCTCACGTTTACACCGACTTGGCCGATGCGGGCGACCACGACGCCCTGCCCCGTGCCGAGGCGTTGATTTTGGGTCTGGGCTTTCGGGTGGACGAACTCAACAATCCCGTCAACAGTTTTTCGGGCGGATGGCGCATGCGCTTGCAACTGGCCAGGGCGCTCATGTGTCCGTCCGACATCCTGCTGCTGGACGAACCCACCAACCACTTGGACTTGGACGCCTTGGTCTGGCTTGAAGCCTGGTTGCAACGCTATGCGGGCACCATGATCGTGATCAGCCACGATCGTGAATTTTTGGATGCTGTGACCAACGTCACCCTGCACATCGATCAGGCCAAGCTGACCCGCTATGGCGGCAACTACAGCGCGTTTGAGATCTTGCGCGCCCAACAGATGGAGTTGCAGCAGGCATCTTTTGCCAAACAGCAGGACAAAATCGCGCACCTGCAAAAGTTCATCACCCGTTTCAAAGCCCAAGCCAGCAAAGCCAAGCAGGCGCAAAGCCGCGTCAAGGCACTGGAGCGCATGGAAAAAGTGGCCCCGCTGCTGGCCGATGCTGAATTCACCTTTGGCTTCAAAGAGCCCAACAACCTGCCTAACCCGATGCTGGCCATCAGCGAAGCGAGTTTTGGCTATGTCGTGGACGACGAACCCAAAGCCATTTTGCAAGGCGTGAGCAAATCGGTTCTTGCCGGGCAGCGCATTGGCATTTTGGGGGCCAACGGCCAGGGCAAGTCGACCTTGGTCAAAACCATTGCCCGCACCATGCCGCTGCTGGCGGGCACGCTGACCGAGGGCAAGGGCCTGAACATCGGCTACTTTGCCCAACAAGAACTCGATGTGTTGCACCCACAGGACAACCCGCTGGAACACATGATCCGATTGGCCAAAGAACTGGGACCCAACAGTGGTGAACCGAGCCGCGAGCAGGACCTGCGCAACTATTTGGGCACTTTCAACTTCACGGGCGACATGGTCAAACAGGCCGTGGGTACCATGAGCGGTGGCGAAAAAGCCCGCTTGGTGCTGGCCATGATCGTTTGGCAGCGGCCTAATTTGCTGCTGCTGGACGAGCCAACCAACCACTTGGATCTGGCCACGCGCGAAGCGCTGTCCATGGCGCTCAACGAGTTCGAAGGCACTGTCATGCTGGTCAGTCACGACCGCGCACTGCTTCGTGCCGTATGCGACGAGTTCTGGATGGTGGGCCGTGGCAAGGTCGAGCCCTTTGACGGGGACTTGGACGATTACCAAAAATACCTGCTGGACGAGTCCAAGCGCTTGCGCGAGTTGGCTAAAAATACCGCCCGTGATGCGACCCCTGCAATCAACGCGAACGCCTCACAAAAGACTGCAAACGAGCCATCAGCGGCTGCGCTTGCTTTGCACGCCAACACGACTGATGCGTTAACTGGCACTGCCGCTGTAGATGTGACAGTCAAGCCATTGACGTCTGCAACAACAAGCCTTACTACGCCGAGCCTCAGCGGTGCCGAACAACGCAAAATTGAAGCACAAAAACGCCAACTTTTGGCGGCTCAAACACGCCCCCTCAAAAGAGAGCTGGAGCAAAACGAGAAACGCATGGCCAGCATCGAGGCCGAAAAAGTGAAATTGGAGACTCTGCTGACAACGCCTATTTCACCGGCCGACATGGCAGATGCTGGCCGCCGACTCAAAGTTTTGGCCGACGAGGTCTCTGCGCTAGAAGAGCGCTGGCTTGAATTGACCTCAAAGCTTGAGGAGGCCACAGCGGCTTGAATGGCAGCTGTGCCCCATCAAAAGTGCAGGGGCTTTGGTCTATTTATCTCATAAGACTCTGATGGGCCCCAGCCAAGCACGAAGCCCACTTTGATCGTTCGCAAGAGCATTCAGCCAAGCCGCATGTGACAGAAAGCCAAGAAAAAAGCACTTTGAACTTGCGTTCAAAGTGCTTTTGAATCTGGTGGGACCAGCGGGGGTCGAACCCACGACAAACGGATTAAAAGTCCGCTGCTCTACCAACTGAGCTATGGTCCCTATGCTAAAGGGCAATGCGCTCCAGCAAGACTCAAATTATAGCCTTAATTTTTAGGCTTCTTGTCTGGGCTTGCCAAAAAATTCAGAATTTCAGAAGCTGCACACATCCCAAAGGTGGCGGTCACGCTCACCACCGATCCGTACCCGTGGCAGTTCAGAGACCCGTCAGTGTCGATGGCACAAGAAGCATCCGGAGGCGCAACCGACTCGCGGCTGAAAACACCTTTCACACCCATACGGTGCTCACCTCGCGGGGCTTGGTGGTATTTGCGCAGCCGGTAGCGCAATTGGGCTAACAAGGGATCATGGGTGATGCGCGACAAATCGTCTACATCCACCTTGTGTGCCAAGCGTTTACCGCCAGCCGCTCCAACGGTGATAAAACCGACCCCCTTTTCGATGGCCCAATGGGCCAAGGCCACTTTGGCTTTGACCTGGTCGCAGGCATCGATCAACGCATCAGGAACATCACTCATCAAAAAAGGCCAGTTTTCGGGGGTGACAAAATCGTCCACCACATCCACCCTGCAAGCGGGATTAATTTGGGCAATTCGGGCCTGCATGGCCAACACCTTGGACTGACCAGTGGTCGCTGTCAGCGCATGAATTTGCCGATTGATGTTGGATTCCGCAATGTGATCCATGTCGATCAAGGTCAGGTGACCAACGCCCGATCGCGCCAAAGCCTCGGCAGACCAAGAGCCCACGCCCCCCAAACCGATCACAGCCACATGGGATTGGCGAATGTTGTTCGCACCCGTGACGCCATAAAGACGCGCAAGTCCACCGAAGCGCCTTTCATCATCGGTCTCGCTCAAGTTCGGCTGAGAAACATCAGCGTGTTGGGCCTGCTTCATCGTGCTCATTGGCTTTTGCGCATTTGCCATTGCAAAGCTGTGTAGGCACCCACGAAAATGCCTGTGACTGACACGGCACTGCCCAAGCTCAATGTGGATAAACCTGTCAGGCCTTGACCAAAAGTACACCCCATGGCCAGCACACCGCCGGCCCCCATCAAGCTGCCCCCCACCAGGTGACGGAGCAAATCTGAGCGCTGTGTAAAGCTCTCCCAGCGAAATGAACCCTGCAAAATTGAACTGATGCAAGCACCCGACAAGACCCCAAGCACCGTGACCATGCCCAACGTGAGTCTTTTGCTGCCGTCGCTGTAGTACAACAAGGCATCCAGCCAGTAACCCACGGGAGCCGTGAAACTCAAGGCCTCCATGCGTCCACTGTGGGTGGTCAAGAAAAAAGGCTCCAAGGTCTCGGGGTGTTCGGGGACAAAGCCGAAAATGCCGCTCAACCACCAGAAGGCCACCACCAACAGGCCTAGGCCCGCGCCTGTGACCCAGTTGAACAGTGTGTTAAAGCCGCGCCCTTTCGTGACCCATACCAACAAAATCAGCGCAACCAAACCCGCCGAAAGGCCCCAAGCATTGGACAAGGACAAACCGGTCATGGCCGATAACCATTGCCCCATAAATGGGCCATGAGACAAGTGCACGCCGATGGGATCTATGAAGTTGACCCGCCAAACAGCTGTCAGCCCCTTCATGGTGGCCAAGGCAGCAACGGCCATGGCCAATAAAACCACCAAGGACTTCAAATTTCCAGCACCCAAACGAACCAAAGTTTTGCTGCTACAGCCTGATGCGAGCACCATGCCCACACCAAAGAGAGCGCCCCCGAAGAGACCTGAAAGCCAACTGAGGTGCTTGGCAGCATAAATGGTGTTGGCGGGGTCTATCCAACCCAACAATGCCATCGTGCCAAAACCCATCATGGCCACAGCCAGCGCCAAAGCCCATTGGCGTAGGCGAGTCGCATCTTGCATGACCACCCAATCACTGATGGCACCCATGGTGCAAAAGTGGCCCCGGTGAATCAAGACGCCAACGGCCAAAGACAGCACAAAACCAATGATCCAGATCTGGACGGTCAAATTGTGCAGATCAGCGACCGAAATGGAGTGCATGCGAGATCAGCGCAAACGGCTCAAACGCTCACGGGCCGTGCCAGCTGTTTCAGATGCAGGGAAGGCTTTGAGCAAGTCCTCCAGGGTTTTGCGTGCGGCCTTGAGGTCTTTGAGTTCGACCTGTACATTGGCGATCGCAAGCATGGCTTCGGCTGCCCTCGGGTGGTTTGGCGACTCGCTCAACAAGCGCTGAAAGTTGGCCATCGCCTCGCGGTAAGCCTTGTTGGCATATTGGGCGTTGCCCAACCAAAAAAGTCCGGAGGGTTTGTAAACACTGGTGGGGTAACGCGAAAGAAATCCACTGAAGGCCGCTTGTGCCCCCGGAAAATCGGATTGCCGAAACAATGCCATTGACCGGTCAAAGTCAGCCTTTTCAGCAGGCTCAACCAAAACCTCTCGCCCGTCCACAGTGACTTTCACGGGTTCGAATCGGCGCAAGCGGTCATCGACGGTGGTCAGCGTGTCTTTTTGGCGCAGCTGAACTTCTGTCAAATCTCGAGCCAAACGCTCTTGCGCTCCCAAGCTTTGTGCCAAGTCTGCACGAAGCTTGTCGATCTGTGTTTGCAAGTCCAACAAAGCAGAGCGCAATTGCGCCGAAGTTTGGTTGTGTTGTTGCGTGATCTGCTGGATTTGTTGGTTTTGCTGTTGTGCGCTTTGTTCAACAAGTGTTTTGTTGGCGTTTTGTGCCTGCTCCAAGCGCTGACGCAGGTCCAAAATGGCTCGGCGTGCCTCATCATCACCAAACAATGCAGCCTGAGCGCTGCCACTCCCCAAAATAAAAAGGAGTGCCCAAGCCAGGCTTGCTTTTTTCAACCTCAAAACGGCTTGCGTCATGTCAGACCTCAGTAGCGAATTTCAACGCGACGATTTTTGGCTTGGTCGATGTCAGAGCCACCTTCGGACAGGAGTTTTTCTTTACCAAAGCTCACAGCCTCCAGTTGAGACTCGGGCACACCCAACAAGCTCAAGGCCTGACGAACCGCATCGGCACGTTTTTGACCCAGAGCCAAGTTGTATTCACGGCCACCTCGGTCGTCTGTGTGGCCCTCCAAGCTGGCTTTGCGTTGCTTGTTGGCCTGCAGAAATTGAGCGTGAGAAGCGATGATGGGTCGAGCTTCAGCGCGAATGACAAAACTGTCATAGTCAAAAAAGACCACATGGGCAACCCCTACAGGACCTTGGCCTGCCACTTTGGCATCCACAACAACTGTGGGCATCCCTGTTTGAGCACCGCCTTGTCCTGACCCTATCCCCTGAACGGCCACACCTGAACCCGAAGCCGAACCCGCACCCGATGATGTTGCCGCCCTGTCTTCAACCGGTACATCGTCTAACTTCACACCCGCTGCACAACCGCTCAGAACGGCGCACACCAACATGACGGACCAAATTTGCTTGCTCATAATCAACCTCAAGGATAAAAAATTGTCAAAAACAGGTTCAGGGCCGCATTGGCCCCCAATGCGGCTCGCGCAAATCGCCCCCTTGCCCAGCCAGTCGGGCTTTCACACGGCCATCCAGCGTCGTGGTCATCAAGGCCTCACCGCCTTGCTGGGTGGCATACATCAAAAGTCGGCTATTGGGGGCAAAGCTAGGGCGCTCGTCGAATGACGTTTCAGTCAAAGCAATGACTTGACCAGAGGTCAAGTCCATCAAATGCAGTTTGAATCCAGCCCCCGTGCGTGACACATAGGCCAACCAACGACCATCGGGACTCAATGCAGGTGAGATGTTGTAGGCACCCGAGAAAGTCACCCGTTCTGCAGGTCCTCCTTGAGCGGGCATTTTGTAAATTTGGGGGTTGCCCCCGCGGTCACTGACGAAATACAAGGTTTGACCGTCAGGAGAAAAGGCTGGCTCGGTGTTGATGCTGCCGCTGGTCAAGCGCTGAGGCTCTCCCCCTTGCAAAGCGACACGCCACAACTGAGAGCCTCCGTCTCGGCTCAAGGTGGCCACAATGGAACGGCCATCGGGCGCCCATGCCGGCGCACTGTTGGAGCCTTTGAAGTTGGCCACTTCACGGCGTTGACCCGTCGCCAATTCATGAACGTACACGACCGGCTTGCGATTTTCAAAAGAAACGTAGGCCAATTGGGCGCCACTTGGAGACCAAGAAGGCGAAATGATGGGCTCTGGGCTTGTGATCGCTGAGCGTGCACCCTCACCGTCGGAGTCGGCTACCCACAAACTGTAGCGACCTGATGACTTGGTGACGTATGCGATGCGGGAGGTGAAAACACCAGGTGTGCCCGTCAATTGCTGGTAAACCCAGTCGGACAAACGGTGCGCTGACAAACGCAAATCAACAGCACCAACTGTGTCCCTGAAGTCAGCCTTTTCCTGTCCTTTGACCGCATCCCACAAACGCGCACGCACATCAAAGCGGCCATCAGCCAAACGGGTCACAGAGCCAGCCAACAAAGCTTCTGCAGACAAAGCACGCAAGGCTGACCAATCGGGTCTGCTCATTTCATCAAAGGCCAAATTGCCAGTGGGCAGGGGCTTGAATTGACCGGTTCGCGATAAATTGGCTTGAACGATGCTGGAGAGCTTCTGAGGTGCTTGGGCTTCACCTTTGAAAGGCGTTACCAAAACAGGCAATTGGGTCATTCCTACGCCGGTGACCTCGACCCTAAATTGGGCCCATGCCGCGTTGCCAAAGACCGCTGAAAAGAGGAGGCTCCACAGCACCAAAGTGGACCGCGCTGGCAATAAAAACAGTTTCATTGGCTTGGTTAATCAGTGCAATCATTCAAAAGCGTAATCGTACACCTTCAGAGTGCCTCTTATGATTTTACGCATCTGGCCTTCGGGTGAGAAACTGATCTGAAATGAATCCAATCTGAGCACGAAGTGGGGCTGCTTACAATGCCAGCTCACATGTCTGCACCACAGCCCTCCTCCAATCCGGCCAGCGCCCAACCCAGCATTCGCCAAAGGTTGATGCGTTTGAAGCCTTATTTTGTTCGCCAAAAGTGGGTTTGGGCCTTGGCCATGGGGGCTACTTTGGTAGCGGCGCTCACCGAGCCATTGATTCCTGCCTTGTTTCAACCCTTGCTGGACAACGGTTTTGCCGAAAACGAACTGCCCTTGTGGTCAATCCCCTTGGCAGTCATTGGCTTGTTCACGGTGCGGGGCTTGGCGCATTTTGTGGCGCAATACGCATTGGCCCGGGTCACCAACGACGGCATGGAAAAACTCCGCAGCGATCTTTTTGCAAAAATGATCCGGGCTGATTTAACTTTGTTTGGCCGTCAATCGGCCAGTGCGCTGTCCAACACGGTGGTGTATGAGGTGCAAGTTGGCGCCTCGCAACTGGTATCTGCTCTCATTGGCTTGACCCGAGATGGTTTTACCCTGTTGGCCTTGGTGGGTTATCTGATGTGGCTCAACTGGCAATTGACCTTGGTGGTTTTCACCGTGGCGCCGGGTCTGAGCTGGATCATGAAGGTGCTGTCCCGTCGTCTTTACGGCTTGACCAAAGAAAGCCAGCAAGCAACAGACAACCTCGCCTACGTGGTGGAGGAAAACGTCTTGGCTCACCGCATGGTGCGTCTACATGGTGCACAGGCGCAGCAAATCGGGCGCTTCAATGCGCTGGGTCAGCGTCTGCGTCAATTGGCGCTCAAATCCACGGTGGCCTCGGCGGCCATGACGCCCCTGACCCAAATCATGGCGGCCGTTGCCCTGTCATTGGTGCTGGTGATCGCTTTGGTGCAAAGCCGTGAAGTGGGCTCCAGTGCCACCGTGGGTGGTTTTGTGGCTTTTATCACCGCCATGCTGATGTTGATAGCGCCGATCAAACGTCTGGCCGATGTGGCCAATCCCATCACCAGAGGACTGGCTGCGCTGGAGAGGGGCTTGGCCTTGATGCACGATGCACCCGAAGAGGCCCAAGGCACGTACACAGCACAAAAAGCCCAAGGCGCCATTGAATGGCAAGACGTCTCTGTTCAGTTCACATCTGAAGGCGAAGCGGCTTTGTCGCATGTCCAACTGGCTGTGAAACCCGGTGAGACCGTGGCCTTGGTGGGTACATCGGGCGCGGGAAAAACAACCTTGATTCAACTTTTGCCACGCTTTTTGAACCCCTCAAGCGGCATGGTATTGCTCGACGGAGTGCCCTTGGCCCATTGGCAATTGGACAGCTTGCGCAGCCAGTTGGCCATGGTCAGCCAGGATGTGGTGATGCTCAATGACAGTTTGGCAGCCAACGTGAGCTTGGGACAAAAACCAGACAGGGACAAAGTCGCGCACTGCCTGAAAGCGGCCAACTTGTGGGCCCATGTACAGACTCTGCCGCAGGGGATAGACACCGATCTGGGACACAACGCCAACCAACTCTCCGGCGGGCAACGCCAGCGTTTGGCAATCGCCAGGGCTTTGTACAAAGATGCGCCTGTTTTGATCTTGGACGAGGCCACTTCAGCACTGGACAACGAATCCGAGCGTTTGGTGCAAGACGCCCTGCAAAAACTCATGCAAGGTCGAACCACCTTGATCGTGGCGCACAGACTGTCCACCATCGAGCACGCTGACCGGGTGATCGTGATGGAGCGTGGCCGCATTGTGGAACAAGGTGTTCCGTCCGCACTGTTGGCACTGGGCGGCGCTTATGCCCGCTTGCACCACAGAGGTGAATGGGCCGACGAAGAAACCCAATCCAAAGGATAAGTCAGGCCCGACCTGACGCAAACACGGGCCTGTTGAAGCGTCGACTCAAAGCAGCACGATGTCGTATTGCTCGGGACCCATGCTGGTTTCAACTTGCAGTGAGATAGGTTTGGCGATGAAGTCCGATAAACCTGCAAGGTGTTGGCTTTCCTCATCCAGCAACAAATCGATGACCGCAGAGGCCGCCACGATGCGGAACTCACGGGGGTTGAACTGACGCGCTTCGCGCAAAATTTCCCGCAAAATGTCGTACACCACTGACCTGGGCGTCTTGACGATCCCTTTGCCTTGGCAACTTGGACAAGGTTCGCACAGCATATGGGCCAACGATTCACGGGTGCGTTTGCGCGTCATCTCCAGCAGGCCCAAGGATGAAAACCCTCCGGCCATGGTTTTGACACGGTCTCGCGAAAGTTGCTTGCGAAACTCAGACAGCACGGCTTCCTGATGTTCAGCGCGTGCCATGTCGATGAAATCGGCAATGATGATGCCGCCCAAATTTCGCAGCCGCAGTTGACGGGCAATGGCCTGGGCTGCTTCGAGGTTGGTTTTGAAGATCGTGTCTTCAAAATTGCGCGCCCCCACATAACCACCGGTGTTCACGTCCACAGTGGTCAAGGCTTCGGTCTGATCAATGATCAGGTAACCTCCTGATTTCAGGTCCACCCGACGGCCCAGGGCCTTGGCAATTTCCTCATCAATCGCATACAAATCAAAAATTGGTCGCTCGCCTTTGTAGTGCTGTAAACGCTCGGTCGCTTTAGGCATGAACTCCTGACCAAAGACCTGAAGCTTGGCAAACTGCTCTTGAGAGTCGATTCGAATGCTTTGTGTGGCTTCGCCGACCAAATCGCGCAAGACCCTTTGCAAGAGCGTCAAATCTTGGTGCAATAAAGAACCCGGTGGCAACCGCATCGAGGCTTCCTTGGTGCGGGCCCAGGTCTTGCGCAGGTAAGCGATGTCATCGCTCAACTCTTCGTCGCTGGAGTCTTCGGCGTTGGTGCGCAAAATAAATCCGCCACCGGACGGCCCCACCAAGGCCTGTAGCCTTTGGCGCAACGCATCTCGCTGGTCGGCTGGTATTTTTTGTGACACGCCAATGTGGTCGTCTTGAGGCAAAAACACCAAATGCCGCCCTGCGATGCTGATTTGCGTTGAAAGCCTGGCACCCTTCGTGCCCATGGGATCCTTGATGACCTGCACCATGATGGCACGGCCCTCAAAAACTTGCTTTTCAATCGGCACCAGTGGCTGGCCTGTGCGCGCGGCTGATGACTCACCCTCGGCATGCTTTTGCCAAAGATCGGCCACATGCAAAAAAGCCGCCTTGTCGAGCCCGATGTCAATGAAGGCCGATTGCATGCCTGGCAAGACACGCGCTACTTTGCCCAAATAAACATTGCCCACCAAACCGCGCTCTAAGGTGCGCTCGACATGCAGTTCTTGCACAGCGCCAAACTCCACCACGGCGACACGAGTTTCTTGGGGCGACCAATTGACCAAAATATCTTGTTGCATGCTTGGAACCAAGTGGGGTGAATCAGCAGCGTAAGCCACACGCGCGCAGCAAAGCGGCGGTTTCAAATAGCGGCAAACCCATGATGCCCGAATAACTGCCCCGAATCTGTGCGATATGAGCGGCCGCAATGCCCTGCACCCCATACGCACCCGCCTTGCCCATGGGTTCGCCCGAACCCACATAGGCTTTGATCTGCGCAGTGCTCATGGGTGCAAAGTGCACCCAAGACTCGGACAGAGCCGCAACACGTTTACCCCCCTTTTGCACAGCTACAGCCGTCAAGACCCGGTGAGTCTGGCCCGCCAAACGCTGGAGCATGCGCATGGCATCGGCTTCGTCAGATGGTTTACCCAAAATATCGCGACCCAGGCAGACCGTGGTGTCCGCGCACAACACAGGCGCTGCTGAAAGGCCTTGGTGCTTCAAGCGCTGCAAAGCAGCGTCGAGTTTGAGGCCTGTCACGCGAACCACATAACGCGCAGGCGCTTCTGCGCCGCGCACTTCTTCCAAAGACTCGGCGTCTTCGTTGGGCCCGGCCAAGAGAAGCTTGTGAGGCACCCCGATTTGGTCCAGCAATTGGCTGCGGCGCGGGCTTTGAGAAGCCAAATAGATGAAATCGCTCATTCTCGGTGGTAAGGGTGATTGGCATTGATGGACCATGCGCGGTAAAGCTGCTCGATCAACAGCACGCGGGCCATGGCATGAGGCAAAGTCAGGTCCGACAAGCGAATGCGCTCGTGTGCGGTTTGACGAAATTCTGGCTCAAGCCCGTCGGGGCCGCCGATCACCAGTGCCACATCGTCACCGCCAAGCTGCCAGTTGGTCAGACGGGTCGCCAGAGCCTGGGTGGTCAGGTTCGTGCCACGTTCGTCGAGTACCACCACACGGGTGCCTTTGGGAATCGCTGCCTCAATGCGCTGACGCTCGGCCGCATACAAATTGGCTAAAGTTTTAGAACCCCTGGGCTCGGTTTTGACCGCCTTCAGCTCAAGCTTGAGCTCAGGCGGAAAACGTTTAGCGTAGTCATCCCAAGCTGTTTGAGCCCAGTCAGGCACACGCAGGCCGACCGCAACGATCAGCAGCTTCATGCAAGATCAATCGACTTGACGTCGAGTGGCAGCTTGCACGGCTTTGCGAGCCGGCGCCTTTTTGGCTGCGGGTTTTGAAGCAGTTTTGGCAAGCGTTTTGGCGCCCGCTTTGCTGACAGGCTTGGCTGTTGGCTTGCCCACTGTTTTGACTGTGGGCTTGCTGGTGTTTGCAGAAAGCTTGGCAGCCGACTTGGCTGGGGTTTTGACTGCAGTTTTGGAGGCAGGTTTGGCAGATTTAACCGGTGCTTTCAAGGCGGGCTTGGCCTTGCTTGTGGACTTGGCGCCGGCTTTGGTGTCAGAAGTTTTGGCCGAAGCGGTTTTAACAGCGCCCGTTTTGGTGGCGGCTTTTTTGGCCACTGAGTTTTTGATGTGCCCTTTGACCTCGGCAGCGACCGAAGGCTTGGGTGCGCCCAACTTCAAACGAACGGGGGTTCCGCCCCAAATTTCTTCCAGGTTGTAATAAGTGCGAATGGTGGGCTGCATGATGTGCACCACGGCTGGGCCGCAATCCACAATGATCCATTCCCCATTGTCCTCACCTTCCATGCGGGGTTTGTTAAATCCTGCGTTACGCACTTTGTCGCGCACACTGGCGGCCAAGGCCTTGGTCTGACGGTTGGATGTACCCGAGGCAATGATGACCCGCTCAAACAACGAAGACAGATGCTCGGTGTCAAACACCTGGATCTCTTGGGCCTTGACGTCCTCCAGGGCGTCCACAATGGCCCGCTGGAGTTTTTGAATGTCTTTTTTGGCAGCGGTTTCGGTCATCAATGGGGCCTGTAAAGGTGGTGTTCGTGAATATAGCGCTCAACGGCGGGAGGTACCAAGCCGGTCAAAGCTTGCTCTGTGGCCGCCAGCGCACGGATGTCCGTGGCACTGTGAGGCATCAGCGGCATCTGCAGAGAGCACATGCGCGCTTGCAGCGTGTCAGAAATCGGTGGGAAAGATTCAGGCGCATCCGAATCTTGGTTCCAGGCACGCACGGCCATATCACGACCTGCGGCGCAGATTATAGCGATGCGGCCAATTTCGCCGATCTGGTGCCAAGACGGCAGCGATCGCCGTTGGTCATCACCGATCAGTAAATACAACTGCGCATGGGGGTATTCGCGCTGCAACGCCTGCAGGGTGTCGATGGTGTAACTGGGCCCTGCTCTCAGGATTTCTCGGTCGTCTACGGCCACTTGCGGCAAGGGCTCAAAAGCCAGACGCGTCATCGCCAAACGGTCAGCTGCAGCCGACAGCTGACGCGGCTTGTGCCAAGCCTGCCCTGTCGGCAACACTTGAACCCGGTCAAGCTGCAGTTGTGCGATGGCCGCTTCCACCAAGGCCACATGGGCCCGGTGCGGCGGGTCGAACGCTCCGCCAAAAACGCCCAAGCGCTGCACATTGGCTTGCGCGTTGACCATGGCAGCAGGCAGATTCAAACCCAGTCCTTGGGTACCAAAAAGTGGCTGAGCAAGCGTTCCTCGGGCGAGCCTGCCTCGTCTTGGCGCTGATAAGACCAGCGCACCTCAGGCGGCATGGACAGCAGGATCGACTCGGTGCGGCCACCAGACTGCAAGCCGAAATGCGTGCCCCGGTCCCAGACCAAATTGAACTCGACATATCGGCCGCGGCGGTAAAGCTGAAAGTCTCGCTCGCGCTCGCCATAGGGCGTGTCCTTGCGGCGCATCACGATGGGCATGTAGGCCGTCAGCAGTGAATCGGCCACGCTTTGCAGCATGGCAAAGCTCTGGTCCATGCCCAATTCCGAAAAGTCGTCAAAGAAAATACCGCCCACGCCGCGCTGCTCATGGCGGTGTTTGTTGCAAAAGTAATCGTCGCACCAGGTTTTAAAACGGGGATGCAAGGCTTCACCAAACGGGCTCAAGGCATCTTTGCAGGACTGGTGGAAATGCACCGCGTCTTCGTCAAAACCGTAGTAAGGCGTCAGGTCCATACCGCCACCAAACCAGGCCACAGGTGCCCTGCCCTCTGGTTTGGCCGCGATCATGCGAACGTTCATGTGCACCGTGGGCACGTAGGGATTGCGCGGATGAAATACCAAGGACACACCCATGGCCTCAAAGGCAGAGCCTGCCAACTCGGGGCGGTGCTGTGTGGCAGATGGCGGCAACTGCGGCCCGGTGACGTGCGAAAACCCGCAGCCGGCCCTCTCAAAAATGGGCCCGCCTTCCAGAATTTGGGTGATGCCATTGCCCTGAAGCTTTTCACCGGGGTCTTTTTGCCAGGCATCGGTCAAAAATGGGGTGCCGTCGAGAGCGGTTAAAGCGCCAGTGATGCGGGCTTGAAGGCCAAGCAAGTAGCTTTTGACCGTGCTGATTTCAAAGGTTGAACTCATGGAAAACTTTCAAACGGTAAACGGGTTCAGGAGTGCGGCGCTTGTTGCGTCGCTGAAGTGGCTGGGCTGTTGACAAAAGCACCCCCCGGTTGTCCAGGGCTCCAGGGCTGAATGGGCCCCATTTGGTGAACATGAAAGCCTTTGACGCCTTCAAACACCTGTGCCATGTGCGCGTAATCGTGCTCGACATGACCGGTCAATTCATAAAAATCCACCACGCTGAAGCGGCGTTGACCCCAATCGAGTTTGACCAAGGCCAAAGGCACTTTCGCCCCCAGAGCCAGCTGGTAAAAACCACTTCGCCAGCCCGGCGTGTGGCTGCGCGTGCCTTCAGGGGCCAAACCCAACCACAGCAGCTGGTCTTTTTGTTGGTGCTGCTCGAAGGTCTGCACCATCTGCCCGACCACGCCTTTGGAAGAACTTCGGTCGATCGGCATACCGCCAACCCAACGCATCCAAGCCCCCACGACAGGGAATTTGAACAAAGTGTCCTTGCCCCAAAAATGCGCAGGCACACCCATCGCCCATTTGGCCAAAAGGCCAATGGGAAAGTCCCAATTGCTGGTGTGAGGGTAAACAATGGCCACACCTTGAAGCGTTGGAAACCCGTCAAATTCCAGTCGCCAGCCCAGACGCTTGAGCACCCAAAGGGCCAAACGGGAACCCTTGAACTGAATGGGGTGACGGGGCAAATCACGCATCAAGGGTCATCCCAATCAGTTCTTGATGGCGCGATAGCCAATATCGCGGCGCATCTGCATGCCGTCGAAGGCAATTGGCATGGCAGTTTGGTAGGCTTTTTGCTGGGCCTGCTTGACCGAATCGGCCAATGCAGTGACGCACAAGACGCGACCGCCAGAGCTTAAGATCTGGCCATCTTTTTCAGCGGTGCCCGCATGGAACACCATGGCATCGTCTTGGTCGGGCGGCAAGCCACTGATGGCATCCCCCTTGCGCGGATTTAAGGGGTAACCTGCCGTAGCCATGACCACACCCAAGGCCACACGGCGGTCCCACTCCAGGTCAAAGGTGTCAAGACTTTCAGAGGTTGCAGCCAGCAACACGTCCAAAAGGTCTGACTTCAAGCGCATGAGGATGGGTTGGGTTTCGGGGTCGCCCATTCGGCAATTGAATTCCAATGTTTTGATGCGGCCCGTGGGGTCGATCATGAGACCCGCATACAAAAAGCCGGTGTAGTTGATGCCATCTTTTTCCATGCCGCGAATGGTGGGCAAAATGACCTCACGCATGGCGCGAGCGTGCACCTCAGCTGTGACCACCGGCGCTGGCGAATAGGCCCCCATACCGCCCGTATTGGGACCATCGTCACCGTCCAGCAGGCGTTTGTGGTCTTGGCTGGTAGCCAAAGCAGCCACGTTTTTGCCATCACACAAAACCATGAAACTGGCTTCTTCCCCGTGCAAAAACTCCTCAATCACCACCCGAGCACCACCCTCGTTGTGGGTCACACCCAATTTGTTGTCCAGCAGCATGAAGTCGATGGCTTCGTGAGCCTCAGACAGCGTCATGGCCACCACCACACCTTTGCCAGCGGCCAAGCCGTCGGCCTTTACAACAATGGGTGCGCCTTTGAGGTCGACATAGGCATGGGCCAGGGCAGCATCTGTGAAGGTTTCAAACTCGGCCGTAGGGATGCCATGCCGCTGCATGAAAGCTTTTGAAAAAGCCTTGGAACTTTCCAGCTGCGCCGCCGCTTGCGTGGGGCCAAAAATTCGCAAGTCATGGGCGCGAAAATCGTCCACGATGCCTCCAGCCAATGGAGCTTCGGGGCCTACCAATGTCAAGCCAATTCCGTTGTCAAGAGCCCACTGACGCAACTGCACCAAGTCAGTAAGGGGAACGTTCACGAGGTTTTTATCTCTGCCCGTGCCGCCGTTGCCCGGCGCCACATAGACCTGTTGGATTTTGGGTGACTGTGCCAATTTCCACGCCATCGCGTGTTCACGGCCACCACTGCCGACTACCAATACTTTCATCCAACTTCCTTAGTCTTCAATTTCAGCGTTGTGAAAGACGTTTTGAACATCGTCCAAGTCTTCCAGAACATCCAGTAATTTTTGCATTTTGGCAGCATCTTCTCCTGTCAAAGTCACGCTGTTTTCAGGACGCATGGTCACTTCGGCCAACTCGGCCACCAAGCCAGCCGCTTCCAGAGCGTTTTTAACCGCTTCAAATTCTGTATAAGCGGTCAACACTTCGATGGCACCATCGCCGAGGGTGATCACGTCATCGGCCCCGGCTTCCAGCGCCACGGCCATCAATTGGTCTTCATCCGTGCCCGGTGCAAAAATCAGCTGTCCGCAGTGCTTGAACTGAAAAACCACCGAGCCTTCAGTGCCCAGATTACCGCCAAGCTTGCTGAAGGCGTGCCGCATCTCTGCCACCGTCCGAACCCGGTTGTCCGTCATGGTGTCCACCAGGATGGCAGCGCCGCCGATGCCATAACCTTCGTAACGGATCTCCTCGTAGCTCACACCCTCCAGATTGCCAGTGGCTTTGTCAACGTTGCGCTTGATGGTGTCGGCAGGCATGTTGGCCGCTTTGGCCTTTTCGATGGCCAAACGAAGTCGTGGATTTGCACTGACATCTCCCCCGCCAGTTCGGGCCGTCACCATGATTTCTCGCACCACCCGGGTCCAGATGCGTTGGCGCTTTTCGTCTTGCCGACCCTTGCGGTGCTGAATATTTGCCCATTTACTGTGGCCAGCCATCGGGATTTCCTTGAATGTTGATTTAATCTAGAGCCTGAATTTTACTTTTCACAAGCAGGGGATATCAAAAATGGCCGAACCCATGTTAATAGCTCAAAATGCCAAGGCTCAGTGCCACCTTTTGCCAGGCTTGGCCAACCGACACGGCCTGATTACTGGCGCCACCGGGACCGGTAAAACCGTCAGTTTGCAGACTTTGGCAGAAAACTTCTCTCGCCTGGGGGTGCCGGTGTTCATGGCCGACGTCAAAGGAGACTTGACGGGCATCAGCCAAACCGGAAAGGTGGGAGAAAAACTGGCCAACGCACTGAAAGACCGTGGCCTGCAACTGCCCGACCCGATAGCCTGCCCCACCACCCTTTGGGATGTATTTGGTGAACAAGGCCATCCGGTGCGTGCCACCATCTCTGACATGGGGCCCTTGCTGCTGACGCGCATGCTCGGCCTGAACGAGACGCAAGCGGGGGTGCTGAACCTGGTGTTCAAGATCGCTGATGACAACGGTTTACTGCTGCTGGACATGAAGGACTTGCGGGCCATGCTGCAGCATGTGGGTGATAACGCCAAACAATTCACCACCGAGTACGGCAACATCAGCGCTGCCAGTATCGGGGCCATTCAGCGAGGTCTGCTGCAAATCGAGACCCAAGGTGGCGACAAGTTCTTTGGTGAGCCCATGCTCAATATTGAGGACTTCATGCAGACCGATGCACAAGGTCTGGGGGTGGTGAACATTCTGGCGGCAGACAAGCTCATGAACTCGCCTCGCCTGTACGCCACCTTTTTGCTGTGGATGCTGTCCGAGTTGTTCGAGATCTTGCCCGAGATTGGTGACCCGGAAAAACCCAAACTGGTGTTCTTTTTTGACGAAGCGCACTTGCTCTTCAAGGACGCGCCTGCAGCCTTGATTGAACGCATCGAATTGGTGGTTCGCTTGGTCAGGTCCAAAGGTGTTGGGGTGTACTTCGTCACGCAAAATCCGCTGGACATACCCGACAGCGTGCTGGGCCAGTTGGGCAACCGCATCCAGCACGCCCTGAGGGCCTATACGCCCAGAGATCAAAAAGCCGTCAAAGCCACGGCTCAAACCATGCGGCCCAAAGCAGGGCTAGACATTGAGGCGGCCATCACCGAACTGGCTGTGGGCGAGGCGCTGGTGAGCTTTTTGGACGCCAAAGGTCGTCCGTGTGAGACCGAACGTGTGTTTGTTCTCCCCCCGGGAAGCCAGTTAGGCCCCATCGCACCCGCACAACGCCAAGCCATTATTCAAGGCTCTTTGGTAGCGGGGATTTATGAACAAGCCTTAGACCGTGAGTCGGCCTACGAAAAGCTGCGAGGCACCGGTGCGGGACAAGTCGGCACATCAACCGATGTCGCCCCATCTCAAGGCAGCGGGTTGATCGGAGGCCTTTCGGATCTGATATTCGGTGGCCATGGGCCGCGTGGCGGTCAGCGCGACGGTGTGGCCCAGATGGTGGTTAAAAGTGCGGTCAGAACAGTAGGTTCAGCCATAGGTCGAGAAATCGTTCGGGGTGTTTTGGGTGGTTTGCTGGGAGGCAGTAAGCGTAAATAACGAACACGCCAAAACGCCATGAGAGAAGCCCAAAACCATGAAAAAAGGCCCCGAGGGGCCTTTTTTCATGGCTGTTGGGTGCAAGAATCAGCCGGCTGTGGCCTCCTCAGGCTCAGCTGGCTCCGATCGCGAAGCCCGGCTGTCTTTTTTGGGTGTGGGCGTGATGTCCAGTTTGACTTCGTTTTTGTCGTCAATGTCCACGGTCAATCTTCCGCCATCGGTGAGGCGACCAAACAACAACTCGTCGGCCAAGGCCTTGCGGATGGTGTCTTGGATCAGTCGCTGCATGGGGCGCGCGCCCATGAGCGGATCGAACCCTTTCTTGCCCAAGGACTGGCGCAAGGCGTCGGTGAAAGTGACTTCCACTTTCTTCTCGGCCAACTGGGTCTCGAGCTGGAGCAAGAACTTGTCAACCACTCGCAAGATGATTTGCTCATCCAGGGGTTTGAAGCTGACCATGGCATCCAGGCGGTTGCGGAACTCAGGGGTGAACAGACGCTTGATGTCGCCCATCTCGTCCCCAGCCGCCCGCGGGTTGGTGAAACCAATGGTGGCCTTGTTCATGGTTTCGGCACCCGCATTGGTGGTCATGATGATGATCACGTTGCGGAAGTCGGCCTTGCGCCCGTTGTTGTCGGTCAATGTACCGTGGTCCATCACCTGCAGCAGCACATTGAAAATGTCCGGGTGGGCTTTCTCAATCTCATCGAGCAAAAGCACACAGTGCGGCTTTTTGGTCACGGCTTCGGTCAAAAGGCCGCCCTGGTCAAAGCCCACATAGCCCGGAGGCGCGCCGATCAGGCGGCTGACCGCATGGCGTTCCATGTACTCGGACATGTCGAAACGAATCAACTCGATGCCCATGATGTAGGCCAACTGCTTGGCGGCTTCGGTCTTGCCCACACCAGTGGGACCCGAGAACAAGAAAGCACCAATTGGCTTGTCGGTCTTGCCCAAGCCTGAGCGGGCCATCTTGACCGCAGAGGCCAACACTTCCAGCGCCTTGTCTTGGCCAAACACCACTGACTTGAGATCACGCTCGATGGTTTGCAGTTTGCTGCGGTCGTCGTTGGACACATTGGCCGGAGGGATACGCGCAATCTTGGCCACAATGTCCTCGATTTCGGCCTTGCCAATGGTCTTTTTACGCTTGGAGGGAGCCTGAATCCGCTGTGCGGCTCCGGCCTCGTCAATCACGTCAATGGCCTTGTCAGGCAATTGGCGGTCGTTGATGAACTTGGCCGACAACTCTGCCGCCGCTTGCAAAGCAGCGATGGTGTATTTGACGCTGTGGTGGTCTTCAAAACGACTCTTCAGGCCTTTGAGGATGTCCACTGTCTCAGAGACGGTGGGTTCGACCACGTCAACCTTTTGGAAACGACGTGAGAGGGCCGCGTCTTTTTCGAAAATGCCGCGGTACTCGGTGAAGGTGGTGGCACCA
Organism: Akkermansia muciniphila; assembly: GCA_943331105.2. Classification (GTDB taxonomy): domain Bacteria; phylum Pseudomonadota; class Gammaproteobacteria; order Burkholderiales; family Burkholderiaceae_C; genus Limnohabitans_A. Next base: position 128,007 of record CALQKH020000001.1, on the reverse strand, counting down.
ATGCACTTGAGCTGACCACTGGAGAGCGCGGGCTTGAGCAAGTTGGATGCGTCCAGCGTGCCACCAGACGCCGCACCCGCACCGATCAAGGTATGGATCTCGTCAATGAACAAAATGCCATTGGGTTTGTCCTTGAGCGACTTGAGTACGCCTTTGAGTCGCTGCTCAAAGTCACCGCGGTACTTGGTACCCGCCAAGAGTGCGCCCATATCGAGAGAGTACACGGTGGCTTCGGCCAAGATGTCCGGAACTGTGCCTTGGGTGATGCGCCAAGCCAAGCCTTCGGCAATCGCCGTTTTGCCCACGCCGGCCTCGCCCACCAGCAGCGGGTTGTTTTTGCGGCGACGGCACAAAATTTGGATGGTGCGCTCGACCTCGTACTCCCGACCGATCAGCGGGTCAATTTTGCCCTCTTTGGCAGCTTGGTTGAGGTTGTTGGTGAACTGCTCCAATGGGGAGGCCTTTTCGCTGCGCTCACCACCGCTGGTCTCTTCGGCTTCAGAGTTAGACGGGGAGTCTGACTTTGCCGCCTCAGGCGGATCCGTCTTGCGTATGCCATGGGCAATGAAGTTGACCACATCCAAACGCGTGATGCCTTGCTGGTGCAGGTAATAAACGGCGTGCGAATCTTTCTCACCAAAGATGGCCACCAGCACATTGGCGCCAGTGACTTCTTTTTTCCCATTTCCCGTGGACTGAACGTGCATGATGGCGCGTTGAATCACGCGCTGAAACCCCAAAGTGGGCTGCGTATCCACCTCTTCGGTGCCGGCCACTTGGGGGGTGTTGTCCTTGATGAAATTACCCAGGGCCTTGCGCAGATCATCGATGTTGGCGGCGCAAGCGCGCAGCACTTCGGCCGCGCTGGGGTTGTCCAGCAAGGCCAAAAGCAAATGCTCGACCGTGATGAACTCGTGGCGTTGCTGACGGGCTTCAACAAAGGCCATGTGCAAACTGACTTCCAATTCTTGGGCAATCATGTGATTTCCTTATGCCTTGCTGAGTGAGAGATAGGGTGGGGAGATGGGGAGCATGGCCGCTTATTCAAGAGGCTCACTGACACATTGAAGGGGATGCCCTGCCTGTTTGGCTGCGTCCAAAACTTGGTCCACTTTGGTGGCAGCAACATCACGGGAATAGACACCACAAACGCCTTTGCCGTCCAAATGGATTTTGAGCATGATTTGAGTAGCCGCTTCCCGATCTTTGCTGAAAAACTCCTGAATGACCATCACAACGAACTCCATTGGCGTGAAATCGTCGTTCAACATGGCCACCTGGTACATCTGTGGTGGTTCAATTTTTTGCGCACGCCGCTCAAGGACCACCGCGTCGCCTCCATCAGGCGTTCGGGGTGTCACAGTCGGCAGCGTCGGATTTTGAGGTTTTTTCGTTGCCATCATTTCATTCTATCGATGCTTTGAAGCCCTTTGAGGCAGTCACTTAAAAAGTCTTGATACCCAGCGGCCAAAACAGCCCCCGGGAAAACCTCACATTGACAAATTCCCCAATAACTACACAAACTGATTTATCAGATCAAAACGGAGACATCGTATGCCCTATGGCACGGTCAAATGGTTCAACGATGCCAAGGGGTTTGGTTTTATCCAACCCGATGGCGGTGGCGCTGATGCTTTCGCCCATTTTTCGGCCATCGAGATGGAAGGTTTCAAAACCCTCAAAGAGGGTCAACGGGTCAAATTTGACTTGGTTGAGGGGGCAAAAGGATCATTGGCGATGCAAATTCAAGCCGAAGTGGTGACGCAAGATCCCAGCCAATCAAACAGAGATGCGGAACCTTCCTTGAAGGATGCATCCGGGGTTTGACCCCTTTGAGTTCATCCGTTTGCGGCCAGGTCAGCCAGGGCCTGATCATTTATGCTCTGGTATTGAAATTTCCTAGCCTGCACAGCTTATGAACCGACACACGTTATTGTTTCGCATGTCTAGATCTCGCCTGAGCGACCGAATGATGGTATTTTTGGGTATTTTGATATTCTTTTTAGGTATTCAAGCAAACGCTCAAAACTCCCCTCAAATGTCTTTGGAGCGAACACAATTGATGGCGGGCATGCACCGTTTGGATGTCCAACTTGCACTGACACCAGAGCAACGCCAGATAGGCCTGATGTGGCGAAAAGAGATGCCACAACATGAAGGGATGCTGTTTGTCTTTGATCAGCCCAGCACCCAGTGTTTCTGGATGCGCAACACGCTGATTCCCCTCACGGCTGCATTTCTGGAAGACGACGGAACGATCGTCAACCTGGCGGACATGAAACCCTTGAACGACGATTCCCACTGTTCCGCAAAACCCGTGCGTTTTGTGCTTGAAATGAACCAAGGTTGGTTTATCAAAAGGCAAATCAAGCCAGGTTTCAAGATGAACGGGCAGGTCTTCGTCAAACGAGTCAACTGACCTCAAACACCCCAAACCAAGTCCGTTGGATTGGCCACACATTGTTTGAGCAACTTCACCATAGGGCTGGCCCTTTGAGCCAGCCGAACAACATCAGGCTCAAAGCCAGGTTGATTGGCGTCCGCTACAGCATCATATTTACCGTTTTGGGCATCCACGCTGCGCTGCGCCCGAAGGGCTTCGTCTTGTGCAACCGCTGACTCCAATTTGGCCAGCACAGCTGGCATGTCTTGGCTGAGAACAATCCCTTTGATCGGATCATCGCCCAGCATGATTTTGAGCAACCTTCTGCCATCTGCTTCCAGCATGATCAGATCACTGGTGACTTTGGATTTGAATTTGAACAACATGGTTGGCTCCTTGAAACGATTCAGCGGCCTACCATCTCCACACCTTCGTCTTCGATGGTATCGCCCTGAATCAAGGCCTTGAGTTTATGGCTGGCATGAAAGGTGGCAACACGACGTGCATCAATAGGAATCAATTCTCCTGTGCGCGGATTGCGACCTGGCCGAGCTGCCTTGGTGCGAATCTGGAAGTTGCCAAAACCAGAGATTTTGACTTCTTCACCAGCGATCAACTGCTCGACCACCAGATCAAAAAACGCATCCACCATGTCTTTCGACTCGCGTTTGTTCAAGCCAATTTGCTCAAACAACAAATCGGCCAAATGCGCTTTGGTCAGCGCCGGCGTTTCAAGGGATTCAAAGCTGATTTGCATGGGTCAATCTCATGAACGCAGACGTGCAGACAGTTGCTGCGATAAAGCCGATATCACACCGTTCATGACTGCCTCGATTTGAGCGTCTGTCAGTGAGGTCTCGTCGCTGTGCATGGTCAAACGCACCGCCAAGCTCTTCTCGCCCACAACCAAACCGCCCGTTGATTCGGCTTTGGGGCGGTAAACGTCAAACAACACCGCATCGCGTAACAAACCTTGGGTGGGTGCTGAAAGGATAGCCGCCATCAATTGGCCATGCGAGATGTGCTCTCGGACGATGACAGCGATGTCACGCTCTACCGGCTGGTATTTGGCCACCGGACGCGCAACAGGCACGGTTCTGGCCGTGACGGCGTCGAGTGACAACTCAAACACCACGGGTGCACTGCTGAGCTCCCAATCCTGTCGCCAACGTGGGTGCAATTCACCCACATGGCCGATCATCACGCCATCCAGCACCACTTGGGCCGAGCGGCCGGGGTGCAAGGCGGGATGTTCTGAGGGCAAAAACTCGGCCTTACGCGGAGCCAACAGGTGTTCCACATCGGCTTTGACGTCGTAAAAATCAACGTAACGGGCCTTGCCCTGCCAGCCCAAAGGCGCGACCGGCCCCCAGGCCATACCCGCCACACGCATGGGCTGATCAAAGCCTTCCACCGTGGTGTCGGTGCTTTGCACAGCGGCATTGCGCAGGAACACGCGTCCCAACTCGAACACGCGCACACGATCAGCCTTGCGATCGGCATTGAACTTGACCACTTGAAGCAGCGAGCCAATCAAGCTTGAGCGCATCACGCCCATCTGGCTGGCGATCGGGTTGAGCAGACGGATAGGGTTGGCATTGCCCGCCAGACCTCGCTCCCAACTGTCTTCGACAAAGCTGTAATTGATGGTTTCTTGATAACCCAACGCGGCTATGACCCGGCGAACTGTGGATGGGCTGCGTTCGGTTTCGCAGCGAACCTTGGCGGTGATAGGCGCCTGAGGTGGGTTGGTGGGCAAGTTGTTGTAACCCACCATCCGGGCCACTTCTTCAATGAGGTCTTCTTCGATTTGCAAATCGAACCGGAAACTGGGTGGCGTGACGGTGACTGTGCCCTCGCCCTCAGCCACTTGCAGACCCAAACCACGCAAGGCGTCAGCACATTGCTGCTGCGTCAAAGGCATGCCGATGACCTTGACAGCACGGGCCACGCGCAGCGTGACAGGTTTGATCGCTGGGATGTTCAGGGTCTGATCGTCGATGGGGCCGACCAGTGTCTCAGGCATGCCACAAATGTCCAGCACCAGCTGGGTGATGCGCTCAATGTGCTCCACCGTCATCTGCGGGTCTACACCGCGCTCAAAACGGTGTCCTGCATCGGTCGAAAAGTTATAGCGACGCGAACGACCCGCGATGGCGGATGGCCACCAGAAAGCGGCTTCGATGTAAATGTTCTTTGTATCGTCCGACACGGCGGTGGTATCGCCCCCCATGATGCCGGCAAGCGACTCAACTTGACGATCGTCGGCGATCACCCCCACCTTGTCATCCACCGTCACGGTGTTGCCGTTGAGCAGTTTGAGCGATTCGCCAGGCTTGCCCCAGCGCACCTGCAAACCGCCGTGGATCTTGTCGAGATCAAAAATATGTGAGGGGCGGCCGAACTCGAACATCACGTAATTGGAGATGTCCACCAAGGGACTCACGCTGCGCTGTCCACAACGGGCCAGGCGGTCCACCATCCATTGGGGAGTGGTCGCCTGGGTGTTGACACCCTTCACCACCCGACCGCTGAAGCGACCGCACAGGTCTGTGGCCTGAACCACGACGGCCAGTTTGTCAGAAATTTGAGGCGCCATAGAAGGGAAAGTCGGGACCTTCAACGGCGCACCGGTCAAGGCGGACACTTCGCGGGCAATGCCATACACGCTCAAGCAATGCGCCAAGTTGGGCGTGAGCTTCAGCGTCATCAGCGAGTCGTCCAGATTCAAATACTGGCGAATGTCCTGACCCAATGGGGCGTCGGCGGGCAACTCAAGCAAACCACCGTGGTCGTCTGCAATCTTCAGTTCCTTGGCCGAGCACAACATGCCTTGGCTTTCCACACCACGAAGTTTGCCGACTTTGATCAGGAAAGGTTTGCCGTCTTCGCCTGGTGGCAATTGAGCGCCCACCATGGCACAAGGCACACGAATGCCCACACGGGCATTGGGCGCGCCGCACACGATATTCAGTAAAGCGCCCTGTCCCACGTCCACTTGGCAAACACGTAAACGGTCTGCGTTGGGATGCTGCACGGCTTCCATGATTTGGCCAACCACGATACCGGTGAATGGTGGAGCCACGGGTTCAAGCTCTTCCACTTCAAGACCCGCCATGGTCAAGGTATCGGCCAGTTGCTGGATCGTCAGGGGTGGGTTGCAGAACTCGCGCAACCAGGATTCAGGAAATTGCATGTGCAGAACTCACTACGTTTTGCTTCACGGCCAACGCCGCGCGGCAGGCATTCAGAAATGTCAAAAAGTCGTATCAGGATGACTGAAACTGGCTCAGGAAACGCACATCGCCGTCAAAAAACAGACGAAGGTCGTTCACGCCGTAGCGCAGCATGGTGAAACGGTCCATGCCCATGCCAAAGGCAAAGCCAATGAAGCGCTCGGGGTCCAAGCCCATGTTGCGCACCACATTGGGATGCACTTGGCCGGAGCCGCCTACCTCCAGCCAGCGACCAGCCAGCGGGCCATTTTGAAACTGGATGTCAATCTCGGCACTGGGTTCAGTGAAGGGGAAAAAACTAGGCCGAAAACGCAGCACCAGGTCGTCGCTTTCAAAGTAGGTGCGGCAAAAGTCAGTGACCACGACTTTCAAGTCTTTGAAGCTCACGTTCTCGCCAATCCAGAGGCCTTCGCACTGATGGAACATGGGCGAATGGGTGGCGTCAGAATCCACACGGTAAGTTCTGCCAGGGGCGATCACACGGATCTCGGGCATCTGTTGACCGGCATCGATCTGGTTTCGGTAACGCTTGACATGCTGCACAGCATGGCGAATTTGCATCGGACTGGTGTGGGTGCGCAGCAGATGACCACCCTCCACATAAAAGGTGTCGTGCATGGACCGCGCCGGGTGGTCTTCGGGCGTGTTGAGTGCGGTGAAATTGAACCAGTCTGTTTCGATCTCAGGACCTTGGGCCACCTCAAAACCCATAGAGCCAAAAATTTGCTCCACGCGTTCAAGTGTGAGCGAGACAGGGTGCAAACCACCAACGTTGGTGCTGCGACCCGGCAAGCTCACATCAAGCGCTTCGGCCTTGAGCTGCGCTTGGAGCTCGGCATTGGCCAGTGCTTGGCGGCGGTCATTGAGCGCAGCCTCGATCGCCTGCTTGGCCAAGTTGATGGATGCGCCACGGGATTTCTTGTCCTCCACGCTCAAAGAGCCCATGCCCTTCATCAGCTCAGTCAGGCGACCGGCTTTACCCAAAAACTGGGCTTTGGCATTTTCGAGGTCAGCAGGTGTCAGTGCCTGCGCAAAACTCTGGCGGGCGTTATCAACCAGGGTATCCAGCTCGTTCATGTTGTAGAGGATCGGTGATCTGTTAAAAAAGAACAAAAAAGGGATTGAAGCTTTTGCGAGCCTCAATCCCTTTGATCGAGTGCGTGGCACCGGCCCTAAGGCCCATACCACTCATGGACTCAAGCTGCGGCCAGTGTGGCTTTGACTTGGTTCACGATGCCAGCAAAAGCGGCCTTGTCGTGCACAGCGATATCCGCCAGCATCTTACGGTCGATTTCAATGGCAGCCTTCTTCAGGCCGTTGGCGAACTGGCTGTAGGTCAGACCGCATTCACGCGCAGCGGCGTTGATACGGGCAATCCACAACTGACGGAACACACGCTTTTTGGTGCGGCGGTCACGGTAGGCGTATTGGCCGGCCTTCATCACCGCCTGTTTGGCGATACGGAAGACATTACCGCGGCGACCGCGGAAACCTTTTGCAAGGGCCAAAACTTTCTTGTGACGGGCGCGTGCCGTTACACCACGTTTAACGCGAGGCATATTTATTCTCCTTGTTCGTCAGTGATTAAAGGCCAGCCATCGGCAGCATTTGTGCGATGTGACCCATATTGGTCTCATGCACAGACACCGAACCGCGAAGGTGACGCTTGTTTTTGGTGGTCTTCTTGGTCAGGATGTGACGTTTGAAGGCTTGACCGCGTTTAACGGTTCCACCTGGACGAACACGGAAGCGCTTTTTGGCACTGCTTTTGGTCTTCATCTTGGGCATATCAATGCTCCTTTAATTGTGCTCGTGAGGCGTCTGCAAAAAAATGCAGCCTTGTTGGCCCCGAGCCACTTTTAACAAAAACAACCCGAAAGTTGCTTTTGACCCAACCCGCCGTTAGGCAGGTTAAATTCTTTCAAACCGATTCAGCCTGTGAAGGCACATCGCTTGTTTTGCCGCCGGCGGGCTTTTTACGGCCTGGCGCGATCATCATGATCATCTGGCGGCCTTCCAACTTGGGAAACTGCTCGACGATGATGGTGTCAGCCAATTCATCACGAATGCGATTGAGGAGCGCCAAACCCAATTCTTGGTGGGTGATCTCACGACCGCGAAAACGCAAAGTGATTTTGCATTTGTCACCATCAGCCAAAAAACGACGGATATTGCGCATCTTGATGTTGTAGTCACCGTCGTCCGTACCCGGCCGAAACTTGACTTCTTTGATGTCAATGACTGTCTGCTTGGCTTTGGCTTCTGCCGCACGCTTTTGCTCTTGGTACTTGAACTTACCGTAATCCATCAAGCGACAGACAGGTGGCACGGCGGTGGCGGCAATTTCTACCAGATCCACATCCATCTCACCTGCAAGACGCAAGGCTTCGGCCAAGGACAAAATGCCCATGGGCTCATTTTCAGGGCCGGAAACACGGACCTCTGGGGCCATGATTTCACGGTTCAAACGGTGTTTACGTTCTTCGCGTTGGCGACGATCACGAAATTCGGTAGCGATGACTCAATCCTTTACGGAATAAAACTGCAAAAAGCAGCCTATCCATCTTTGTGCCCACGGGCCAAAGCTTGTGGCGAAACTCACCTTCATGCTTTAGAAGCGATGTCGGCAGCGATGTGCTCAATGAACGCATCGATCGACATCACACCGAGGTCTTTGTTGCCTCGGGCGCGCACTGCGACGGTACCTGCTGCCTTTTCTTTGTCACCAGCGACGAGGATGAAAGGCAGCTTTTGCAACGAATGCTCTCGTATTTTATACGTGATTTTCTCGTTACGCAGGTCCAATTCGACCCTAAGGCCTTGATTTGACACTGATTTTTGGAGTTTTGCAGCGATTTCACGACAGTAATCTGCCTGCGCATCGGTAATGTTGAGCACAGATATTTGCACTGGCGCCAACCAAGTGGGCAAGGCACCTGCATGCTGCTCTACCAAAATACCGATGAACCGCTCCATGCTGCCCACGATGGCACGGTGCAGGATAACGGGACGTTGGCGCGAGCCGTCCTCAGCCACATATTCAGCATCCAAACGCTCCGACAAGTTGAAGTCCACCTGAATCGTCCCGCACTGCCATTCACGGCCAATGGCGTCTTTCAAGGTGTATTCGATTTTGGGACCATAAAAAGCGCCGTCGCCTTCAGAAATCACAAAATCACAACCCGAGTGGCGCAAACTGTCCATCAAAGCTTTTTCGGCTTTGTCCCACAACTCGTCAGAGCCGATGCGCGCGGCAGGTCTTGTGGAGACTTTGTAAAGAATGTTGTTGAACCCAAAATCGGCATAGACTTTTTTGAGTACCTTGGTGAAATCGTCGCACTCAGGCAAGATTTGATTTTCTGTACAAAAGATGTGGCCATCGTCCTGGGTGAAACCACGAACACGCATGATGCCGTGCAAACCACCCGATGGCTCGTTGCGGTGACATTGGCCAAATTCACCGTAGCGCAGTGGCAGATCACGGTAACTTTTCATGCCTTGCTTGAAAATCAGGATGTGACCGGGACAGTTCATCGGCTTCAAAGCGTAATCGCGCTTTTCAGACTCGGTGGTGAACATGTTGTCCCGGTATTTGTCCCAATGACCAGTTTTTTCCCAAAGGGTCTTGTCCAGCAATTGCGGGCCTTTAACTTCTTGGTAGCCACTGTCGCGGTAAACCTGGCGCATGAACTGCTCCACGGTTTGCCAGACTGTCCACCCCTTGGGATGCCAAAACACCAAGCCAGGCGCATGTTCATCGATGTGGAATAAATCAAGCTCGCGGCCCAATTTCCGATGGTCACGCCTTTCCGCCTCTTCCAAGCGGGTCAGGTACAGCTGCAAGTCTTCTTTGCTGGCCCAAGCTGTGCCATAAACACGCTGCAACATCTCGTTTTTGCTGTCACCGCGCCAATAAGCACCTGCCACCTTCATCAGCTTGAAGTGTTTGAGCTTTCCAGTACTGGGCACATGAGGCCCACGGCACAGGTCTTCGAATTCACCTTCACGGTAAAGACTGACCTCCTCACCCGCAGGGATGGAGCCAATGATCTCTGCTTTGTAGTGTTCGCCCAAACTATTGAAATAGGCGACCGCTTCGTCTCGCGGCAAAACACGGCGCACCACAGGCTCGTCCTTGGCGGCCAAGTCCGCCATTTTCTTTTCAATAGCGACCAAATCTTCAGGCGTGAATGGACGTGAGTAGGAAAAATCGTAGTAAAAACCGTTGTCAATCACAGGTCCGATGGTGACTTGTGCATCAGGGAACAGGCTTTTGACCGCATAGGCCAACAAGTGCGCCGAGGAATGGCGAATCAGCTCCAAGCCTTCCGGATCTTTGGCTGTGATGATGGACAACTTGGCGTCAGCGGCCATGATAAAACTGGTATCAACCAATTGACCATTGACTTTGCCGCCCAAAGCAGCTTTGGCCAAGCCCGTACCGATAGAAGCAGCGACCTCTGCGACCGTGACAGGACCGGAAAAGTCTCGCAATGAGCCGTCGGGAAGGGTAATTTGAACCATGGACATGTGATCGAGGGCGCAGCCAATGACAACGCAAAAGGAATTGAAAAATAACCTCTAATTTTCACACATTTGATGACTGGATCAAAAGCCTAGAAATCATTGCTATTTCTTTCCAAAAATGCGCGACATGAAGACCTTCAATTGGTCATGGTGTCAGCCTCATGTGGGAATGCTTGGTTTAAGATAGTGGTCTTCTTTTTCATCCTGTAAAAAAGCACGACGATGACAACGCCTACTGCACGACCCAAAATCATTTACACACTGACCGATGAGGCACCGTTGCTGGCCACAGCGGCCTTCTTGCCTGTCATTCGCTCATTCACAAAACCCGCCGGAATCGATGTTCAAACCAGCGACATTTCTGTTGCAGCACGGATTTTGGGCGAGTTTTCTGACATCCTGCCTGCCGAGCAACGTGTACCCAACAATTTGGCGGAATTGGGCAAGCTGACACTCAAGGCGGATGCCAACATCATCAAATTGCCCAACATCAGTGCTTCTGTTGGCCAGCTGACAGCCGCCATCAAAGAATTGCAATCCAAGGGCTATGCCCTTCCAGATTACCCAGATGCGCCGAAAAACGATGAAGAAAAGGCCATCAAAGCTCGTTATTCCAAATGCATCGGCTCCGCCGTGAATCCCGTTCTCCGAGAAGGTAACTCTGACCGACGCGCACCGCGCGCCGTGAAAGAGTTTGCGCGTAAAAACCCACACAGCATGGCTGAATGGAGCCAAGCTTCACGCTCGCACGTTTCGCACATGCATGCTGGCGATTTTTACCACGGTGAAAAGTCCATGACCATGGATCGCCCACGCGAAGTGAAGATGGAACTGATCACTAAATCCGGTAAGACCGTCATTCTCAAAGAGAAGGTGGCCTTGCTCGACCGTGAAGTGGTCGACAGCATGTTCATGAGCAAGAAGGCCTTACTGGAGTTTTACGAGAAAGAAATCGAAGATGCACACGCCACCGGAGTGATGTTCTCTCTGCACGTCAAAGCCACGATGATGAAGGTGTCTCACCCTATCGTGTTTGGTCACTGCGTGAAAATCTTCTACAAAGACGCGTTCGCCAAGCACGGCGCCTTGTTCAAAGAACTCGGCGTGAACGTGAACAACGGCATGGCCGATTTGTATGCCAAGGTCGCCACCCTGCCCCAATCCAAACAAGACGAAATCAAGCGTGACCTCCATGCTTGCCACGAAGGCCGGCCTGAACTGGCCATGGTGGACTCTGCCAAAGGCATCACAAATTTCCACTCACCCAACGACGTCATCGTGGACGCCTCCATGCCGGCCATGATCCGCAATGGCGGCAAAATGTGGGGTGCTGACGGACGCCTCAAAGACGTTAAGGCTGTGATGCCAGAGTCAACGTTTGCACGCATCTACATGGAGATGATCAACTTTTGCAAATGGCATGGCGCTTTCGACCCTAAGACCATGGGCACCGTGCCCAACGTTGGTTTGATGGCGCAGCAAGCCGAAGAATACGGCTCGCATGACAAAACTTTTGAAATTCAAGAAGATGGCGTGGCCAACATCACCGACATCAACACCGGCGAAGTGCTGCTTTCACAAGAAGTAGAGACTGGTGATATCTGGCGCATGTGCCAAGTGAAAGACGCAGCGATTCGCGATTGGGTCAAGTTGGCTGTGACGCGTGCTCGCAACTCCGGCATGCCTGTTGTGTTCTGGCTCGATCAGTACCGACCACACGAAGCTCAGCTGATCACCAAAGTCAAAATGTACCTCCATGAGCACAACACGGCAGGTCTGGAAATCCAGATCATGAGCCAAGTTCGCGCGATGCGTTACACACTGGAGCGTGTGGTGCGTGGCTTTGACACCATCAGCGCCACCGGTAACATCTTGCGTGACTACCTGACCGATCTTTTCCCCATCATGGAGTTGGGGACCTCGGCCAAAATGCTGTCCATCGTGCCCTTGATGGCAGGGGGCGGCATGTACGAAACCGGTGCTGGCGGCTCGGCTCCAAAGCACGTGCAACAACTTGTAGAAGAAAACCACCTGCGATGGGACTCGTTGGGGGAATTTTTGGCGCTGGCTGTGTCCCTTGAAGATTTGGGTCTCAAAACAGGCAACAAAAAAGCTGGCGTCTTGGCTCGGACTTTGGATGCCGCCACGGGCAAGCTCTTGGACAACAACAAGAACCCCTCCCCCAAAACAGGCCAACTCGACAACCGTGGCAGCCAGTTCTACCTGGCCATGTACTGGGCACAAGAATTGGCCGCACAAACCGACGATGCTGAATTGGCCAAGCAGTTTGAGTCCTTGGCCAAAACACTGACGACACAAGAAAAAACAATCGTTGGCGAATTCCAAGCTGTCCAAGGAAAGTCGGTTGACATCGGTGGTTATTACTACCCATCTGCTGAGAAGTTGCAGACCATCATGTGTCCGAGCAAAACATTCAATGAAGCACTGAAAGCCATGTGAATCTCACCACGCACCACTGTTGTTGGGCAAACCAAAAAGCCACCGCAAGGTGGCTTTTTTTGGCGTCATGGAGCCTGCTCAGAGGCAGGCTCAAATACCGATCAGTGGAACTGCTCTTCTTCGGTTGAGCCGGTCAAGGCTTTCACGGAAGACGAACCGCCTTGGATCACGGTCGTCACGTCGTCAAAATAACCAGCGCCAACTTCTTGCTGGTGCGACACGAAGGTATAGCCCTTGTCGCGAGCAGCAAATTCAGGCTCTTGCACCATGTTGACGTAGTGTTTCATGCCTTCTCCGTTGGCGTAAGCATGGGCAAACTGGAATGTGTTGTACCAGTTGATATGGATACCGGCCAATGTGATGAACTGGTATTTGTAGCCCAAATCGGACAGGTCTTCCTGGAAAGACGCAATCTGGCTGTCATTGAGGTTTTTCTTCCAATTGAACGAAGGTGAGCAGTTGTAAGACAGCAACTTGCCAGGGCAAGCAGCATGCACAGCTTGCGCAAATTCGCGGGCAAAACCGATGTCTGGGACGCCAGTTTCGCACCAGACCAAGTCAGCGTAAGGTGCGTAAGCCACGCCGCGGCTGATGGCTTGTTCCAAACCATTTCTAACGCGGTAAAAACCTTCTTGGGTACGCTCACCCGTCAAGAAAGGTTTGTCATTGGCATCGTGGTCAGATGTGATCAAATTGGCCGCTTCGGCATCTGTACGGGCCAACACGATGGTCGATGTGCCCATCACGTCAGCCGCAAAACGTGCAGAGATCAATTTTTCACATGCCTCTTGGGTGGGTACCAAGACTTTGCCGCCCATGTGGCCGCATTTCTTCACAGCTGCCAATTGGTCTTCGAAGTGCACACCGGCAGCGCCAGAGGCGATCATGTTCTTCATCAATTCAAACGCGTTCAATACGCCGCCGAAACCAGCTTCCGCATCGGCAACGATGGGCAAAAAGTAGTCGATGAACTCTTTATCCCCTGGGTTGATGCCACGGCCCCACTGAATTTCGTCGGCGCGCTTGAAGGTGTTGTTGATGCGACGCACCATGGTGGGCACCGAGTCGTAGGCGTAAAGCGATTGGTCAGGGTACATGGTCTCAGATGTATTGCCATCGGCAGCGACTTGCCAACCTGACAGGTACACGGCCTCCAAACCAGCCTTGGCTTGTTGCATGGCTTGACCGGCACTGATGGCACCGAATGAATTGACATAGCCTTTCTTGGCGCCACCGTTGACTTTATCCCAGAGTTTTTCTGCACCGCGCTTGGCCAAGGTGTGCTCAATGGGCATGCTGCCGCGCAAGCGAACAACGTCAGCAGCGGAGTACCCGCGCTTCACGCCTTTCCAACGCGGGTTGGTGGCCCAATCTTTTTCGAGAGCGGCAATTTGTTGTTCACGGTTCAATGTTTGGGTGCTGTTTGAAGACATGGGAGCTCCTGTGGTCAAGTTGAAATCAAACGACTGTTGCAGCACGGTCTGCTGTGTCGCTGGTCTTATCTTAACTCTTATATAAGACACTTAACTGATCTTATGTCTTATATAAGACTTATTTTTAATTGTTTAAAATCAATGACTTACATGCGGTTTTCCGCAATACAAAATATAAATTCACATCAAATTAACTTACAAAGCTTTGTTGCAAGACGAAAATTTCATATTGCGGAAGAAAAAAATAAATTGTGAAATTTCAACCACCCTGGACAAAAGAAACTGGCAAAGCACCTGAGTAAAAACTCCGCTCCAAAGTGATCAGCCCCATCAATAACAAAGACAACAAGGAGAAAAAACGACGAAGTTTGGAAATCAGGAACAACACCTAGATAAAAATGCTTTTTTCACTTGGAAACTATCAGTTTCTCCTTTAGCATCGCTCTAGCTGTAAACACACCGTTTATCAGCGGCGAACCCACTTCCGACCAAAGGAAACTCATCATGGCAACTGCGAAAAAAACCCCGGCCAAAAAAGCTGCAGCACCCGCTAAAAAAGCAGCACCGGCAACCAAGGCTGCTCCAGCTAAAAAAGCTGCAGCTCCTGCAAAGAAAGTGGCCGCTAAGGCGCCTGCAAAGAAAGCAGCACCAGCGGCAAAGCGCACACCCAATCCTGCTTTCATGAAAGCTTTGACTCCCAGCGCTGCATTGGCTGCTGTCGTGGGCGCAACCCCACTGCCACGTACCGAAGTGGTCAGCAAAATGTGGATCTACATCAAGAAGCACAAACTGCAGGACAGCGTGAACCGTCGCGCGATCAATGCCGATGACAAGCTCAAGGCTGTCTTTGGTAAAGCTCAAGTCACGATGTTTGAGATGGCCGGCTTGATCGGCAAGCACTTGAAGTAATTCGGTTGAGCTTCCAACAAAAAACCCGCTTAGGCGGGTTTTTTGTTGTCTACACAGCAAACGCTGCTCAATCCAACACGACAAAGATCTCCCGTTTGGTCATCCCGACGACACTTGAGCGGCCAAAGCCGCTCGGGTGATGGCGCTCAATGTAACGCGTGTGGTAATCACCTCGGGGTCAAGAATCACCTCGATCAGTGTGCCTTGTGGTCGCGCAAGCGCATCCAACAAAGCTGATTCAAAACCTTCAGTTTTATCAATTCGCACTCCCACATAACCATAGGCTTGAGCCAAAGCTGCAAAATCCGGATTTTTCAGTTGTGAACCGGTCACGTGTTGTGGGTACTCGCGCTCTTGGTGCATGCGAATGGTGCCGTACATGCCGTTGTTGAGCAGCACGATGATGCTCTTACCGCCATGCTGAACCGATGTGGCCAGCTCTTGGCCGTTCATGAGAAAGTCACCGTCCCCGGCAATGGTGAAAGCCAGACGACCTGTCAATAAATTGGCGGCAATGCCTGCTGGGACGCCATAACCCATGGCACCCACTGTCGGGGCCAGCTGGGTTTTATGGCCTTTGACCAAGCCATGGTGTTTGTAAAAGCGATGCATCCAACTGGCGAAGTTGCCCGCACCATTGGTGAGCACGGCATCGACCGGTAAATGCTTTTGCAGCGTTGCAACAATGGCCGGCATGTCGATAGCACCTGGCAGCAACTGAGGCTGTAAATTGGCCAAATAATCCGCATGGGCAGATTGAGTCCAAGACGTCCATGGAAGCTCTGTTGGTGCGGTCAAGACCTCAAGGCTGCGGGCAGCTGCGTTCATGGTGGCGTGGATGGCCAAATCGGCTTGATAAACGCGGTTCAGCTCTTCGGCACTCGAATGAATATGCACCAGCTTTTGGCGTGTTTTGGGCGCTTGCAGCAAGGTGTACCCGCCCGTGGTCATCTCGCCCAAACGTGGGCCGATGGCCAAGATCAAATCAGCATCGCGAACGCGCTTGGCCAAAGCAGGACCAATGCCAATGCCCACATCACCCGCATACAAGGCGTGGTGGTTGTCAAAGGTGTCTTGAAAGCGGAAAGCGTTTGTGACTGGCAGCTGCCAATTTTCTGCAAAGCGCTGAAGCGCTTGAGCTGACTGCGTTGTCCATCCGCCCCCCCCTGCAATGACCAAAGGTTGGCGTGCAGACAACAGCATGTCACGCAGCGTGCGCAAAGCGCCAGGATCGCTCCAAGCTTGAACTGCATCCAACCGGGGCAATGCGACTGCCTTGACGGGTTGAGTCAACATGTCTTCTGGCAACACCAAAACCACTGGGCCAGGACGACCATTCATGGCCGTGGCGAAAGCGCGGGCGACGTACTCTGGCAAACGCTCTGGATCGTCCACTCGCTCGACCCGCTTGGCCATGCCTTTGGTAGAGGGGCCAAAGAAATGGGTGTAATCCATCTCTTGAAAAGCCTCGCGGTCGCGCGTTTCGCTGGCCACGTCACCCACAAACAACACCATGGGCGTGGAGTCTTGGAATGCGGTGTGGACGCCAATCGAAGCGTTGGTGGCACCTGGCCCCCGGGTAACAAAGCAAATACCGGGTCGCCCTGTCAGTTTGCCTTGCGCCTCGGCCATGAAAGCCGCACCCCCCTCTTGCCTACAGGTCACAAACTGAATGCTGTCGCGGTGCAGGTGAAATCCATCCAGCACCGCCAGATAACTTTCACCGGGCACACCAAAAGCATGGGTAACGCCTTGGGCCAAGAGGCATTCAACGAGCAGGTGGCCAGCAATTTTTGAGGTCATGCCTTGATTGTGCCCAAGACCGTCCCGTTCAACTGTCACAGCCGCGAATGAGACACCACCAGAGAGAAGGCCATCAAACAGCTTGTTCGACCACCTTGAAATCAAAATGTCCAGGATTTCGTACTGGATCGACCGACACTTCGATACTGCATTTGGGTGGAAAACGCCCCTCCAGCAACAATTTGGACAAGGGGTTTTCCAAGCGTTGCTGAATCGCCCTCTTCAAAGGCCGAGCACCGAAAACCGGGTCAAAACCCACCTTGGCCAATTCGGACAAGGCGGCGGCACTCACTTGCAAGCTTAAATCCATGCGGGCAAGACGGGTTTGCAGGACCTGTAACTGGATTTGGGCAATGCTGGCAATGTGCTCAGCATCCAAGCCATGGAACACCACCGTCTCATCGATGCGGTTCAAAAACTCTGGACGAAAATGGGTCTTGAGTTCGTCCCACACCGCATCCTTGATGTCCTCAGCGGGTTGCCCCACCATGGACTGGATCAAGTGCGATCCCAAATTGGAAGTCATCACGATCACGGTGTTTTTGAAATCCACGGTGCGACCTTGGCCATCGGTCAAACGGCCATCGTCGAGCACTTGCAGCAAGACGTTGAACACATCCGGGTGGGCCTTTTCAACTTCATCAAGCAGCAGCACACTGTAAGGTTTACGGCGTACAGCCTCGGTCAAATAACCGCCTTCCTCGTAGCCGACATAACCTGGAGGCGCACCGATCAAGCGTGCGACCGAATGCTTCTCCATGAACTCACTCATGTCCATGCGAATCAGGTGGTCTTCGCTGTCAAACAAAAACCCTGCCAAAGCTTTACAAAGTTCGGTCTTACCGACACCCGTTGGCCCTAAAAACAAAAAAGAACCCGTGGGTCGGTTTGGGTCTGACAGCCCTGATCGTGAGCGTCGAATCGCGTTGGCCACCGCGGCAATCGCTTCGTCTTGGCCCACCACCCTTTGGTGAAGTTTGTCTTCCATTTGCAGCAATTTTTCACGTTCACCCTGCATCATTTTCGAGACCGGGATGCCCGTGGCACGAGACACCACCTCGGCAATTTCTTCGGCGCCTACTTGAGTGCGCAACAAGCGGTGCACTGGTTTTTCGCCCGGCATCGACTCTTTGGCTTGAACTTCTTTGAGCGTTTTCTCTAAGGCTGGCAACTTGCCGTATTGCAGTTCCGCCACCTTGTTGAAATCCCCTTTTCGGGTCAACTCCTCGATCTGTTGGCGCAATTGGTCAATTTCTTCACGCACCTGTTGGCCGCCTTGGGCTTGCGCTTTTTCAGCGTGCCAAATCTCCTCCAAGTCAGCGGCTTCTTTCTTCAGCTTCTCAATTTCTTCTTCAATCAAGGCAAAACGTTTTTGCGATGCCTCGTCGTTTTCTCTGCGCACGGCCTCACGTTCAATTTGCAATTGGATCAAACGGCGATCCAGCTTGTCCATGACCTCGGGTTTGGAATCAATCTCAATTTTGATTTTGGCGGCAGCCTCATCGATCAAATCAATCGCCTTGTCCGGCAAA
The DNA here is from genome assembly GCA_943331105.2 of Akkermansia muciniphila. GTDB lineage: Bacteria > Pseudomonadota > Gammaproteobacteria > Burkholderiales > Burkholderiaceae_C > Limnohabitans_A. The sequence goes on along the minus strand of CALQKH020000001.1, from coordinate 109,724 downwards.
AAACGGTCGGTGATGTAGCGGTGGCTCAGCTCAGCCGCAGCCACAATGGCCGGATCTGTAATGTCCACACCGTGATGAATTTCATACTTTTCTTGTAAGCCGCGCAAAATCGCGATGGTGGCTTCAACAGAAGGCTCGTTGACCAGTATTTTTTGGAAACGACGCTCCAAGGCTGCGTCTTTCTCAATGTACTTGCGGTATTCATCCAGCGTGGTGGCGCCCACGCAATGGAGCTCGCCACGGGCCAAAGCAGGTTTGAGCATATTGCCCGCATCCATCGCGCCCTCAGCTTTGCCGGCCCCCACCATGGTGTGCAACTCGTCAATGAAGACAATGGTCATTCCCTCGTCTTTGGCAAGCTCACTGAGTACGGTCTTGAGACGCTCTTCAAACTCGCCCCGAAACTTGGCTCCAGCCAACAAAGCAGCCATATCAAGTGACAAGACACGCTTGCCTTTGAGTGAGTCGGGCACCTCACCTGCCACGATACGCTGCGCCAAACCTTCCACAATCGCAGTTTTTCCAACGCCTGGCTCGCCAATCAAAACTGGGTTGTTTTTAGTGCGGCGTTGCAAAACCTGAATGGCTCGGCGAATCTCATCGTCTCTGCCAATCACCGGGTCGAGCTTGCCCATGCGTGCCCGCTCGGTCAGGTCGATACAGTATTTTTTGAGGGCTTCACGTTGCCCCTCGGATTCGGCGGTGCCCACGGTTTGACCGCCTCGCACAGCATCGATGGCCGACTCCAGGCTCTTTCGGCTCATGCCTTGCTCTTTGACCAAACGTCCAATTTCCCCTTTGTGATCGGCCAAAGCCAACAAAAAGAGTTCACTGGCGATGAAGGCATCACCCCGTTTGATGGACTCTTTCTCGGCAGCTTGCAGCAGCTTGGCCAAATCGGCACCTACCTGAACTTGGTCTTGTCCGGTGACCTTGGGCAAACGGTGGACCGCAGTTTCCGCGGCCATCATGAGACTGGGTACTTGAACTCCTGCCCTCACCAGCAAAGATTTGGGACCGTCGTCTTGTCTGAGCATGGCCAACAAAACGTGAGCGGGCTCGATGTAAGCGTGGTCCCCGCCCAATGCCAGTGACTGCGCATCGGACAGGGCCTCGTGGAATTTGGTGGTTAATTTGTCTAATCGCATGAAAGTTCTCCAATGTGACTCAGCTTGGGGTTTATTGGCCATTTTCAAGCGGCTTCAACTGCCCTTTGTTGCCTAAAATCAAGGAATGAAGATCCACCAGTTGTCCATCAGCCACGATGAAATACAAGACCGCCTCTTGGTGCGCCTGAACACACAAACTGCGCATGAATTTCGTTTTTGGCTCACTCGCCGCATGGCGCTCAGGTTACTGCCTGCCATGGACCAAACCTTGACTCGGTTGGAAGCAGCTCAACCGGGTGTGGCGGCATCAGATCACAATGCCCAACAAATTTTGGCAGACATCAAACGAGATGCTTTTTTGAAGAACGCCGATTTCGAAACACCCTATGCTGCAAAAGCCGAGCAATTGCCCTTGGGTCCTGAGCCCTTGTTGGTCACGGATGTTCAGTTGACCCTGCAATCTCATGGCAACTTAGAGGTCATTTTTCGGCAAAAAAAGGGCGAAGACATTCAGTCGTGTCATCTCAATCTGCAAGCACAGTTGGTTCACGGATTGATTCATTTGCTGAGAGAAACCATGGCCAAAGCAGAGTGGAATATGGTGGCATCCAAACCCACGCCCAGTAGCGAACAGGGTCCTACATCGGCCTCTAACTCGACAGCTTACAAACACTGAAAAAGCACACGCCACCAACAAGCGCAAGGTGTAATCAGGTGAACAACATCAGCTGTTGTTGCTTTGAATCCCCCAACGTGCCAAGGCAGCATCATCGGACACACGGGCATCAACCCACTGGGCGCCGAGCGGTGTTTGCTCTTTTTTCCAAAACGGGGCCTGGGTTTTCAGATAATCCATCAAAAACTCGCACGCCTTGAAGCTTTCACCCCGATGAGCGGACGTGACCGCCACCAAAACGATTTGATCTGCAGGCAACAAACGGCCCACGCGGTGAACGACACGGGCGGCATAGAAGTCAAAGCGTTGATGCGCTTGCTCGATCATGGATTCAATCGATTTTTCTGTCATGCCCGGGTAATGCTCAAGTTCCATGGCCTGCACCTCGTCGCTGGCCTGCCCTGTGAGCGCACGGGTATCACGCACCGTGCCCACAAAACTGCACACAGCACCCACGCGAAGGTCTTGTGCCCGCAAAACTTCAATTTCTTGGGACACATCGAAGTCTTCGGTCTGGATCGTCACTTGTGACCGCATGCGTTCAGCCCCCAGTCACAGGTGGGAAAAATGCCACTTCGCAATCGGCTATCAAAGGCGTGTCATCGCTGGCCATGACTTGGTTGACCGCCACGCGGACAGGCAAACCAAGGGCCAAGCATTGAGCGTGTGCGCCGCCGAGTGCAATCAGTGCTTGCCGCAGAGTAGCCACATCGGTCGCCGAAGTCACGAATACCTCGCTGCCCACACCAATGGTTTCACGCAGAGATGCGAAATAACGCAGCTGAATCTTCATGACAGCCACTCCGAAAAGGACCAAAAATTGAGCATATCCCCATGGACAATGGTTTGCTCAGCCGGATTATCGACCACGCCGTCACCCCAAACTACAGAGGTCAAAACACCGGAACTTTGGTTCGGGAATAAGTCCAAACCACCTTGAGCATTGCGCCTAACGCGCAAAAATTCACGCCGCTTGTCTGCTTTGGGCAGATCAAAGTGCGCAGGCAAACGATAAGCCACCGGTGGCTTTGGCGCAGCGCCTTGAAAAGTCAAAATCAAAGGTTTTACTAAGAGCAAGAAGGTGATGAAGCTGGAAACAGGGTTCCCGGGCAAGCCGACAAAATGTGCTGCGCCAGGCAAGGAGTCCCGCCGCACATGGCCATAAGCAAACGGCTTTCCGGGTTTCATGGCAATTTGCCAAAGCGCCAATTCACCCAAGGATTGCACGGCAGGTTTCACATGGTCCTCCTCACCCACCGACACGCCACCGCTGGTGACAATCAAATCGTGGTGCTCAGCGGCAGATTGGAGTGCGGCCACAGTGGCGTCTCGGCGATCAGGAACAATGCCCAGGTCGCTCACCTCACAGCCCATCCTTTGCAACAAAGCCCGTAAGAAAAATCGGTTGGAGTTGTAAATGGCCCCGGGCCGCATGTCCCCTGGGGCCACATCGCCTGGCATCACCAATTCATCACCGGTTGAAAACAAAGCCACTTTGGGCCTCGCCATGACCTGCACATGCGACAAGCCCAGGCTGGCGACCAAACCCAATTCGGCAGGACCGAGTTTTTGGCCACGCATGAGCACCGTGTCACCGGCTTTGACGTCTTCACCACTGCGGCGAATCCATTGACCTGCCTCGGGTGCAAACAAAAATTTCACCCGACTGACATCCTGTCCAACGATGGATTCGGTTTGTTCTTGCATCACGACGGCATCGGCCCCAAGAGGAACGGGTGCCCCTGTGAAAATACGTGCCGTTTGTCCGGGCAGCAATTGATCGCCAAAGTGGCCAGCCGCAATGCGTTGCGTCACGGTCAATTCGACACCGGAATGCTGCACATCGGCGCTGCGAACAGCGTAACCGTCCATGGATGAGTTGTCGAAAGCGGGGACCTGCAAAGCAGAAACCACGTTTTGCGCCAAGAAGCGACCATCGGCATCCAGAGTGGCCACAGTCTCAAACCGTGTCAAAGGATGAACATGGGTCAGCAAGGCCTGCAAGGCAGCGTCCAGTGACATCAACGGAGCGCGTGGGGCGTTGCTCATGGCGTTCAGTCGCAGTGCTGGGTGATGTAGGCCTTGATCAGGCCCACATCGGCCTTCATGACCAGCACACGTTTGGGCAAAGATTCAATGCCTTCAAACTGCACTGGACGCTCTGGCTGCCGACCCAAAGCTTCGACGATGGTGGCCGCGAACTTGATGGGCAAGGCGGTTTCCAGCACGATCATGGGCACCTGAGGGTTCAGGTGCTCCTTGGCCACCTTGACGCCGTCAGCGGTGTGGGTGTCGATCATCACGCCGTAGTTGGCAAATACCTGCTGGATGGTTTTCAAGCGGTCGGCGTGGGTGCTGCGGCCGCTTTCAAACCCATACGTGGTGCTGGCTTGGGCAAATCGGGCGTCGCCCGACAAGTCGAAGAAACCTTGACGGCTCAAACCCTCGCCAAAAATGGCTTTGGTTTTGGCACCATCACGCTCGAGCAAGTCGAATACAAAACGCTCGAAGTTGCTGGCTTTGGAGATGTCCATCGACGGACTGGACGTTTCATGCGTGTCGGCCGTGCCGCGCACGCGGTAAATCCCTGTGCGGAAAAACTCGTCAAGTACGTCGTTTTCGTTGGTGGCCACCACCAAACGGTCGATCGGCAAACCCATCATGCGGGCCACATGACCGGCGCAGACGTTGCCAAAATTACCGCTGGGCACGGTGAAGCTGACCTTGTCCTCATTGCTTGCAGTGGCTTGGAAGTAACCAGCAAAGTAATACACCACCTGGGCCAGAAGTCGCGCCCAGTTGATGGAGTTCACGGTGCCGATTTTGTATTTGCGCTTGAAGTCAAGATCGTTGGAGACGGCCTTGACGATGTCCTGGCAGTCGTCGAATACGCCTTCGATGGCGATGTTGTGGATGTTGTCATCGAGCAGACTGAACATCTGCGCTTGCTGAAACGGGCTCATTCGGCCGTTCGGGCTGGTCATGAACACACGCACACCTTTTTTGCCACGCATGGCGTATTCGGCAGCGCTCCCGGTATCGCCAGACGTAGCGCCCAAAATGTTCAACTCTTCGCCCCGTCGGGCCAGTTCGTACTCAAACAAATTGCCCAACAACTGCATGGCCATGTCCTTGAATGCCAAGGTGGGGCCGTTGGACAAGGCTTCCAAGAACAAATCAGGCTGGGCTTGGCCTGTGGACTTCAAAGGCTTGAGTGGGACGATTTCTTGGGTACCGAACACTTCTGGGGTGTAGGTCTTGAGGCACAAAGCCTGCAGATCACCGCTTGGAATATCGTCGATGTAGAGCGACAGGACCTCGAAAGCCAAACCAGCATAGCCTTGATTTTTCCAAACGTCGCGCAAGCGGGTCAGCGCCGCTGAGTCGATCTGCGGGTAGCTTTCGGGCAGGTACAAACCGCCATCGGGCGCCAAGCCTTCGAGCAGGATTTCACAGAATTGCTTGCGGTCTGCATGACCGCGCGTAGACAAATAGCGCATCAGTTCAACTCTTCCTTGCGAATGCGCACAATCGGCGCCATCACGGTGGGCAAGGCCTGCATTTGGGCGAGCACATCGTTCAAAGTGCCTTCACGCGTGTCGTGGGTCAAGATGATCACGTCGGTCTGGTTCTCACCCGCTTGACTGACCTGATCAGCCTCGCGCTGCAACACCGCGTCGATGCTGATATCGGCTTGGGCCAACAAGCCCGTCAGCTTGGCCAGCACGCCGGCTTGGTCTGCCACGCGCAAACGCAGGTAATAGCTGGTCACCACCTCTGACATGGGTAAGACATTCAAATCACTCATGGCCCCCGGCTGGAAAGCCAGGTGCGGCACACGGTTGAGCGGGTCTGCTGTGTGCAAACGGGTGATGTCCACCAAATCGGCGATCACCGCGCTGGCGGTGGGCTCGGAACCCGCGCCTTTGCCGTAATACAAAGTGGTGCCCACGGCGTCGCCTTGCACCATCACCGCGTTCATGGCCCCTTCCACATTCGCGATCAGGCGCTGTGTTGGCACCAGGCTGGGGTGTACGCGCAACTCAATGCCTTGGGCCGTTCGCTTGGTGATGCCCAAAAGCTTGATGCGGTAACCCAATTGCTCTGCGTACTTGATATCGGCAGCACCCAGCTTCGTGATGCCCTCGACATAGGCCTTGTCAAACTGCACGGGAATCCCAAACGCGATCGCGCTCATCAAGGTCACTTTATGCGCTGCATCCACGCCTTCGATGTCAAATGTCGGGTCGGCTTCGGCATAACCCAGACGCTGGGCCTCCTTGAGCACATCGCCAAAGTCCAGACCCTTGTCGCGCATCTCGGACAAGATGAAGTTGGTCGTGCCATTGATGATGCCTGCCACCCACTGGATGCTGTTGGCCGTCAGGCCTTCGCGCAGCGATTTAATGATCGGGATACCACCCGCCACAGCGGCCTCAAAAGCCACCATGACCCCCTTGGCCTGCGCGGCCGCAAAAATCTCTGTACCGTGAACCGCCAGCAGCGCTTTGTTGGCTGTGACCACATGCTTGCCAGCAGCAATTGACTCCATAACCAAGGCCTTGGCAATACCGTATCCGCCAATCAGCTCAATGACGATGTCGATCTCGGGGTTGGCGATCACAGCGCGGGCATCGCCCACCACCTGAACGCCCTCGCCCACCAAGGCTTGGGCTCGGGCCTGATCCAAGTCAGCAACCATGGTGATTTCAATGCCACGACCGGCACGGCGCTGGATTTCTTCTTGGTTACGCTTGAGCACGTTGAAAGTGCCACTGCCCACAGTGCCCATGCCCAAGAGGCCTACTTTGATCGGTTTCATGTTGATCTTCTTTACTGCAATGTGCCCGAAAGATTCGGGCATTTTTTGAATTCAAGCCGCCAAGGCTTCAGTGCCAAAACGTTTGCGTGCGCCTTCTAAAAAGCGAGCAACGCGCCCAATGGCTTCGCGCAAATCGTCCTCGTGAGGCAAAAACACAATTCGGAAATGGTCGGCATCGGGCCAGTTGAAGCCCGTACCTTGAACCAACATGACCTTGGTTTCCTCCAGCAGTTGCAAGAAAAAATCTTGGTCGTCTTTTACCGGGTAAATTTTCGAATCGAGTTTGGGGAACATGTACAAAGCCGCACGGGGCTTGACACAGCTGACGCCCGGAATCGCCGTGATCAGTTGGTGCGCCAAATCACGCTGTTTGCGCAACCTTCCACCCTCGCCCACCAACTCGTTGATGCTCTGGTGTCCTCCCAGAGCCGTTTGAATGGCCCACTGGCCAGGCACGTTGGCACACAGGCGCATGTTTGAAAGCATATTCAGGCCTTCAATGTAATCGCGGGCTCTTTTTTTGTCCCCGGAAATCACCATCCAGCCCGCACGGTAGCCACAAGAGCGGTAGCTTTTGGACAAAGAATTGAAGGTCAGCGTCAGCACATCTTGCGACAAACTCCCCAAGGGCGTGTGTTTGACGCCGTCGTACAAGACCTTGTCGTAAACCTCATCGGCAAAAATAACAAGACCATGCTCGCGGGCAATGGTCACGATGCCCAGCAGTAATTCATCCGAGTACAAGGCCCCCGTTGGATTGTTGGGGTTGATGACCACAATCCCTTTGGTGCGCGGTGTCACTTTGGCACGAATGTCGTCTAAATCGGGCATCCAGCCATTGGCCTCGTCGCAGCGGTAATGCACAGGGGTTCCGCCAGACAGGCTCGCAGCGGCAGTCCACAGCGGATAATCGGGGGAAGGTAGAAGCAACTCGTCGCCATTGTCGAGCAAGCCGTTGGTGGCCATGACGATCAACTCGCTGGCCCCGTTGCCCAGGTAAATGTCATCCAGTGTGACGCCCAAAATACCCTGCTTTTGGGTTTCGTGCATCACGGCTTTACGGGCCGCAAAAATGCCTTTGCTGTCTGAATAACCCGCCGAGTTGGGCAAGTTGCGGATCATGTCCTGCTGAATCTCTTCCGGCGCATCAAAACCAAAAACTGCCAAGTTGCCGATGTTCAATTTGATGATCTTGTGTCCATCCTCTTCCATTTGACGCGCCCGGTCCATGATGGGCCCCCGGATGTCGTAACAAACGTTGGCAAGCTTGGCTGATTTTTGAATGGGCTTCAAAGTGCCTCCAGTAGGAGATTTAAGACGGAGAAAACCTATAATTTGACCACAAAACTGTGCGCCTTAATCGCCAAGTCTTTGAGTCAATCCTCTAATTGCCAAACGCCGCGAACAGACCTCTCAATGAAACTTCAACCAGACAAATCAAATGCACCCGTCATCAACGCTTATGACCCTGCATGGATAGAGGTCAACGGCATTCGATATTCGCAATCTCTGTCTGTCAGTAGCCTGCCCGAAATCCAACCCTCTGCTTGGGCAGGCCCTCAATTCGACTCACTGACCCAGAGCGATTTCGCCGCTTGGGCCCATGTAGGGGTTGAACTGATTCTTTTTGGCAGCGGCAAAAAACTGAGGTTTGCAAAACCAAATTGGTTACAAGACCTGATCAGCAGAGGCATCGGGGTAGAAACCATGGACACGGCTGCCGCGTGTCGCACTTACAACATCTTGGCCAGTGAAGGGCGCAAAGTGGCTGCACTTCTTTTGATCGAGTCCTAAAGCATGCATTACAAACAGCCGAACATTGATTGAACGGATGTTGCCTGTCAAAACGCCGTTCAGAGTAAAATAGCAGGTTGCCGAGGTTATTGGCCTCCAGCGGCAATGTCACCAAATGAAGGTGGCATACGCTCAACCAGACTAGCGAGTTAAAGTTCTATGGCGATCGTTCTGAACAAACCCCTTCCCGAATTTGAAGCCAACGCCACCAGCGGATTGAAAGTTTCGAACATTTCTCACGTGGGCCAAACCGTTGTTTTGTTTTTTTACCCGAAAGACAACACGCCAGGTTGCACAACTGAGGCCATGCAGTTCCGCGACAAATACAAAGATTTCGTCAAGGCTGGTGCACTTGTTCTGGGGGTCTCAAGAGACAACATGAAATCTCATGATGATTTCAAAGCGAAACTCGAATTGCCTTTCGAGCTGATTGCTGACACTGAAGAAAAGATGTGTCATATGTTTGGTGTGGTCAAAAACAAAATCATGTACGGAAAAAAAGTCAAGGGTATCGAGCGTAGTACTTTCTTGGTCGGTCCTGATGGCACCCTCAAAAACGAATGGAGAGGCCTAAAAGTCCCAGGTCACGTCGAGGAAGTTCTTCAAGCAGTCAAGGATTTGAAAAAGGCAACGACGTCTGCTTGATACCTGAGTTCGAAGATGTCACTGGGCTAGTGCATAATGAACTCATGCCGCTGAACAAACGTTCCGTAAACTCCCCTCAAAAAAGCCGCCTGGTTCACTAGGCGGCTTTTTTGTTTTTTGCACATCAACTCTTCTCTCAACATATCTTTGCTCATGCCATTGCCCCCAGCACCCACTCAAAGAGCCAGCCGCTTAAACACCAAAGCCCTTGGAGCCCCCCCCGAAGAGCTTGAGTCCCAGGACATGGTTCAAGTAGAAACTAAGCGGTCGATCACAGCCTCGATCAACCCAACAACCGCCATTGAGCCATCCAAATTGTCAATACGACCACGCAAAAAAGAGCAGGAGGGTGATGAAGGACAAACTCAAAGTCGAAACACGCCCCGTCCTGAAAAGAGCAAGTCAGAAGACTCAGACAACCCATTGAACCGCGGGTCTACGCAGCCCGTCAAACCGAGATCAAAACGCCGTGTTGGTCCCAGCAAGTTATTTGTGCTGGATACCAATGTATTGATGCACGATCCGATGAGTTTATTCCGCTTCGAAGAACACGATGTGTTTTTGCCCATGATCGTGCTGGAAGAGCTCGACGGTCACAAAAAAGGCATGACAGAAGTCGCCAGAAACGCTCGACAAGCCAGTCGCTCCCTGGACGCTTTGGCATCCGCACAGGGTGCCGATCTCGGCAAGGGTTCACCCTTGAACACCACAGGCTACACAGATGCACTGGGTCAGTTGTTCTTCCAGACACAAGCATTGGATCTGAGCCTGCCTTTGGCACTGCCGCAAGGCAAGGCAGACAACCAAATTCTTGGCGTGGTCATGGCGCTGGGTGAGCTTCACGCGCCGCGCGATGTGGTTTTGGTTTCAAAAGACATCAACATGCGTGTCAAAGCGCGCGCTTTGGGTCTTCAGGCCGAGGACTACCAAAATGACAAAACCTTGGAAGACGGCGACCTGCTTTATCCAGGATCTTTGGCCTTGCCCGCCGACTTTTGGATCAAGCATGGCAAAACAGTGGAAAGTTGGCAGCAAGGGACCAACACCTTTTATCGCATCACGGGGCCCATTGTGCCCAGCTTGCTGATGAACCAGTTCGTTTACTTCGAGGCGGCCGGTGAGCCCAGTCTGTATGCCAGGGTGACCGAGATTCGGGGAAAAACAGCTGTGCTGCGAACTTTGAGGGACTTTACCCACCAAAAGAATTCAGTCTGGGGTGTCACAACACGCAATCGAGAGCAAAACTTTGCGATGAATTTGCTGACTGACCCTGATGTCGATTTTGTGACCTTGGCGGGCACAGCTGGAAGTGGCAAAACACTTATGGCCTTGGCTGCTGGCCTGACACAAGTGCTGGACGATCGTCGCTACACCGAAATTATCATGACCCGCGCGACGGTGAGTGTGGGCGAAGACATTGGCTTTTTGCCCGGTACCGAAGAAGAAAAAATGGGTCCTTGGATGGGAGCGTTGGACGACAACTTGGAGTTCTTGGCCAAGGGCGATGGTGGCAATTCCGGCGAATGGGGCCGCGCAGCGACCAACGAGTTGATCAAAAGCCGCATCAAGATCAAGAGCATGAATTTCATGCGCGGGCGCACCTTCATGAACAAGTACGTGATCATCGACGAGGCGCAAAATCTGACGCCTAAACAGATGAAAACGCTGATCACACGCGCTGGCCCTGGTACCAAGATCATTTGCATGGGCAACTTGGCACAAATTGACACACCGTATCTGACTGAAGGCTCTTCAGGTCTGACCTACGCCGTGGACAGATTCAAGGGCTGGGCGCATGGTGGGCACATCACCCTCGCGCGTGGTGAGCGGTCACGCTTGGCAGACTTTGCCAGCGAAGCCCTTTGACAATCGTGTGAGCTTTGACGCTTAAGTACCTCAGTAATCGTCGCTGAGGCCTGAGGCCAAGCTCTCGAAACGGGTCAAATTCTTCAAGAAAGTCAGCTTAACGGTCCCCGTGGGGCCGTTTCGTTGTTTGCCAATGATGATTTCCGCCACACCCGGCTCTTTCGAGTCTTTGTTGTAGTAATCATCTCGGTAGATAAACATGATGATGTCAGCATCCTGCTCAATGGCGCCCGACTCCCGCAGGTCGCTCATCATGGGCCGCTTGTCTGTTCTTTGCTCGACACTTCGGTTCAGCTGTGACAAGGCGATCACGGGGCATTGGAGCTCTTTGGCCAGCATTTTCAGGCCCCTGGAAATTTCGCCCAATTCGGTGGCACGGTTGTCCCCTCCCGAGCCGCCGGACCCGCTCATCAGTTGCAAGTAGTCGACCACAATCAAACCCAACTTCCCGCACTGTCGCGCCAATCGACGAGCATTGGCGCGCAATTCCGAGGGCGTCAGTCCGGGCGTTTCGTCAATGTGCAATGACACGGTGCGTAATTTTTCAATCGCTTCGGTCAAGCGTGGCCATTCGTCGTCATTGAGCTTGCCTGTGCGCAAATGGCCCTGATCGATGCGGCCGATTGAACCCACGACGCGCACAGCCAATTGCGAGGCGCCCATTTCCATCGAAAACACGGCAACCGGCAATCCCTCGTTCAAAGCCACATGTTCGGCGATGTTGATGGCAAAAGCTGTTTTACCCATCGAGGGCCTCGCCGCCAACACCACCATATCACCCGGTTGCAAGCCAGAAGTCATGCGGTCCAAGTCATAAAAACCTGTGGGCACACCTGTGATGTCGTTGGGGTTGTCAGCCATCTCCTGCACACGGTCCAGCAACTCAACCACCAGGGTGTCCATCGACTGGAAGCCCTGCTTCATCCGTGAGCCTTCTTCACCGATGTTGAAAATTTTCTGCTCGGCTTCATCCAAGATGCGATCAATCGCTTTGCCTTGTGGGTTGAATGCATTTGTCGCAATCTCGTCACTGGCGGAGACCAACTTACGCAGGATGGAGCGTTCACGCACAATTTCTGCGTAGCGTCGGATATTGCTCGCACTGGGCACATACTGAGCGAGTGAGTTCAGGTAACCCAACCCACCCATTTCATCAGCTTTGCCTTGGTTTTGTAAATACTCGTTGACGGTGATAACGTCAGCTGGCTTGGATACATTGATCAAAGCACCGATTGCCGCATAAATCAGCTTGTGCTCATGTCGATAAAAGTCATTGTCGACGAGCAAATCCCCAACACGATCCCATGCTCCGTTGTCCAACAACAGGCCACCCAAAACGCTCGACTCTGCCTCAATGGAGTGAGGTGGAACACGCAAGTTAGCCACCTGAATGTCAGAAGATCGATCGGATGGGTAAGTGTTCAAAGTTTGGGAGTAAGCAGAGGACATGGGTGAAAAACCAAAACAATCATGTTAGTGGCAAAAACGGCAACGATGCGGGATAAACCTGTGGATAAACTCTGCAATGACGGTGAGTAGGTTTGTAAAACCCCTCAAAAAGGCTCGACCCAAATAAAAAGCCGCCGAAGCGCTAGGCTTGGCGGCTTTTGAAGACCGAAAGAACGATCAGGCAGATTCGCCGTAAACGGATACGGTGACCTCAACCACCACATCGGTGTGAAGAGCAACGGACACTGTCGAATCGCTCACGATCTTGATAGGGCCGTTTGGCATACGAATTTGGGATTTCACCAACTTGTAGGCTTGCTTGTTCAACTCTTCGCAGATGTCATGGTTGGTGACCGAACCAAACAAACGGCCGTCCACGCCCGCTTTTTGCGACAACTTGACCACTGTACCCGACAGCTTTTCGCCTTGGGCTTGTGCCTCGGCCAATTTAGCGGCAGCGGCTCTTTCCAGCTCAAGGCGGCGAGCTTCGAACTCGGCTTTGTTGGCTTCAGTAGCACGCCGTGCGCGGCCTTGTGGAATCAAAAAGTTACGAGCGTAACCATCTTTGACTTTGACGATATCGCCCAGATTACCCAGGTTCACAACCTTTTCGAGCAGGATGATTTGCATGGTTGGACTCCTTAGACTTTGTGCTGGTCGGTGTAGGGCAACATGGCCAAAAAGCGTGCGCGCTTGATGGCGGTGTTGAGCTGGCGCTGGAAGATGGCACGGGTGCCTGTCAAGCGTGCAGGGATGATTTTGCCGTTTTCGGCGATGAAGTCACGCAAGGTGTCAACATCTTTGTAGTCGATTTCTTCGACACCAGTGACTGTGAAGCGGCAAAAGCGCTTGCGCTTGAACAGCAGTGACTGGGTGTTGCGCTTAGGGCGCTTGTCTTTGTTGAATTTTTTAAATGTGGCCATGGGGCCTCCTGAAATTAATCTTGCTGAAACTTTTGAATGTGCAACACGACACTTTTACCTTGTCGAGGGGTGGCCAAAAAGCCTGAGAACGTCCCAACACTGCCAACCGCTTGCTTGACCAGACTTTCGGCCAGTGACCCGATGGCCAAGGCACGAAGCTTTAACTGGACTTTTCGCATATGCCCTGCCTCTTGTACTTCAGAGGCGTGCTCCAGAATCAAATCCAGAGCAGGCAAACCGGCGGGTGTGTATCGCAAAGGTAATTGCTCTGCAATACAGGCTGTCAGTTCGGTTCTGTTCACTCCTCAACAGGTCAGTATCAAGCCGCAAATTCGGCTTGTTGAGACTTACGAGCCTCTTCGCGCTCGACTTGCTTCATCATGGACGAAGGACCTGTATCGGCTTTTTTCTTAAGCACTGTCAGGTGGCGGAGCACAGCGTCGTTGAACTTGAAGGCGTGCTCAAGTTCGGCCATGACTGCTTGGTCGGCTTCAATGTTGACACACAAATAGTGGGCCTTACCCAGTTTGTTGATCTGATAAGCCAGCTGACGGCGACCCCAGTCTTCAACACGGTGAATGCTGCCACCGCCGGCAACAATCATGCCCTTGTAGCGCTCCAGCATGGCTGGAACTTGTTCAGACTGATCGGGATGGATCAGCAAAATGATTTCGTAATGACGCATTAAAACTCCTTGAGGTTAACCCAAATGGTTGGAAAGCCGCCCCCAGCGTCTGTCGGAGTGCGGCAAGGTGAGCCTTAGATTATAGCTCGAACTCAGAGACCAGGAAAGCTTTCGGACGCGGTGCGCTTTGACTCTGGAAGCACGGTGCTTTGACGGATAAAGCGGGCAGGCGTCAACCAAGTTGCCAGCAACATCACAGCAAACCCAACCGGAACTCCAAATACGCCTGCCGACAGGGGCTGAATGCCCCACCAAAGCCCATTAAAAGGGTTCATTTCCCAAAAATGTCTGAATCCAGGTGCATTGATAATCATGTAGTAGAGAGTCACGCCCAATCCCGACAACATGCCCATCACCACGGCTGGCCTGTGTACCCGGGGCCAAAGCATTCCCAGCACCATTCCAGGGAAAAAGGCAGACGCAGCCAAAGAAAAAGAAGCTGAAACGAGCGCCAGAATTTCAGCAGGTTTGAAAGCAGCCACCACAGCCGCCACCATGGCTACAGCCAACAGCGCGAACTTGGACAAAATCACCCTGCCCTCAGATGACTTGGGTCCACTGCCGCCGTTGGGGCGCATATCCCGCACCAAAGCATTGCTGATGGTCAAGAGCAAACCATCGGCCGTCGAAAGCGCTGCAGCCAAACCACCTGCTGCCACCAATCCAGAGACGACAAAAGGCATCCCGCCCAATTCTGGTGTGGCGAGCATGATCATGTCGGCGCCCAATTTGAGCTCACCCAGCTGCAAGATGCCGTCACCGTTGACATCTGAAAAAGACAACAAGTCAGAGTCCAACCTTGACCATTGAGCCATCCAACTGGGCAAGCTGTCAAAACTACTGCCCACCAAATTGTTGAGCACCTCAAATTTAACCAAAACGGCCAAAGCAGGGACACTGAGGTAAATCAACCCAATAAAAAACAGGGACCAAGCCACAGAACTGCGTGTTTCAGCCACACTGGGCAAGGTGTAAAAACGTGTCAGCAAATGAGGCAAACCAGCCGTTCCGACCATAAGACAAAAAATCAACGCCAAAAAGTTGAGCCGGGATTCATTGAAAAGGCGTTCTTGGGCCATACCGGCTTGAGGGTCTCCAGTGAAAGACTGTGTATGCGCTGGCATGCCCCCCAGTGGGCGTGAACGTTCCAAGTTTTCAAGCTTGGCACGGGTCCACTCATCTCTGGCCTTTGCAGGATCTTGCGGCACAGCCAACAGTTCTCTGCGGACTTGGGCAATGGTTGCGAAATCGGCCCCTTGGGCTTTGAGCGATTGAATCTTGCCTTCCAGTTCTTGCTGCAATTCAACGATGGCGGCATCCACATCCTGCAAGCGTAAGGCGTAAATTTTGGCGCGTTGCGCGTATTCACGCCGAACCTCCAACTCGGCAGGGTCATCCATTAATCGTTTTTCAATCGCCGCAATGGCAGACAGTTGGTTGCCATAAACCAAAGGCGCGACAGGATTGCCCAATTGCTTGTAAGCCAACCAAGACACGGGGATCATGAACGCCAGTAAAAGCATGATGTATTGAGCGACTTGTGTCCAGGTGATGGCGCGCATGCCACCCAAAAAAGAGCACAACAAAACTCCGCCTAAACCCAGCAAAATGCCGATTTCAAATTGCACACCCGTGAGACGAGAAGCAATCAGACCAATGCCGTATATTTGTGCCACGATGTAGGTGAAGGAGCACAAAACAGAGGCCAAAGCAGCGATGACACGAGGCCAACGACCACCATAGCGCTGGTCAAAGTAGTCGGGCAATGTGTAAAGACGCATGGCACGCAATTGGGGTGCGATCAGTAAGGCAACCAGACAAAAACCGCCTGTCCAACCAATCACATAAGCCAGCCCTCCGGGTTGGTTGCCACTGCCCGAATAACCTTGCAGGTAAAGCGCGCCAGCCAAACTGATGAAAGAGGCTGCACTCATCCAATCCGCCGCTGTCGCCATGCCGTTGTACATGGCAGGAATTCGTCGTCCCGCTACGTAATATTCGTCTTCGTTTGTTGTCCTGCCAGCGATGCCGATCAGGGCATAAATCATCACGGTACTGAACAAAAAAATAGGGCCAATCAGGTTTTTTGACAAACCTGCACTTTCAGCCCATGCCATGGCGCCAATCAGACTCAGCAAAAAAAAGACGTAAATCAGAACATTTCGGTGAAGCCGCCATCGGTAAGAGGCGGACATGGCGATTTCTTGGGGGCTGAGCATCGCCATGGCGTTGATGCCTTAACGGCCCAAGTTGGTCCAAGTCTCAATGACGGTGTCCGGGTTCAGCGAGATGGAGCTGATGCCTTGATCCATCAACCAATGCGCAAAGTCAGGATGGTCAGAAGGACCTTGGCCACAAATACCCACATACTTGCCCTGCGCCAAACAAGCCTGGATGGCTTGTGAGATCAAAGCGGTCACAGCTGGGTCGCGCTCGTCAAAATCAGCAGCCAGCAACTCTAGGCCCGAGTCACGGTCCAGTCCCAAAGTGAGTTGGGTCAAGTCATTCGAGCCAATCGAGAAACCGTCGAAAAACGCCAGAAAACGATCGGCCAAAATAGCGTTGCTGGGCACTTCACACATCATGATAAGTTGGAGGTTGTCCTCTCCGCGGCGCAGACCCTGACTTGCCAGCAACTGGGTGACCTTTTCGGCTTGGCCCAAGGTGCGGACAAAGGGCACCATGATTTGCACATTGGTCAGGCCCATCTCGCCACGCACACGTTTGAGGGCTTCACACTCCATGGCAAAGGCTTCGCCAAAGTCTGCGCTGATGTAACGCGCAGCACCCCTGAAACCGAGCATCGGATTTTCTTCTTCGGGTTCATAGCGACGGCCGCCAATGAGTTTGCGGTATTCGTTGCTCTTGAAATCGGACAAGCGCACGATGACAGGCTTGGGCCAGAAAGCGGCAGCGATGCTGGCCACACCTTCCGCGACCTTATCGACGTAAAAAGCACGGGGAGAAGCGTGACCACGGGCCACCGATTCCACGGCTTTTTTCAGGTCCGCGTCGATGGCGGGGTAATCCAAGATGGCCTTGGGGTGAACGCCAATGTTGTTGTTGATGATGAACTCCAGACGGGCCAGTCCCACGCCGGCATTGGGCAGCTGGGCAAAGTCAAAAGCCAGTTGGGGGTTGCCCACGTTCATCATGATCTTGGTTTTTATCTCAGGCAACACACCACGCTGTATCTCGCTGACTTCGGTCTCCAGCAAACCGTCGTAAATATGACCGGTATCGCCCTCGGCGCAGCTGACGGTGACCAAACTGCCTTCCATCAATTGCTCGGTGGCATTGCCGCAACCCACAACAGCCGGAATACCCAGCTCGCGGGCAATGATGGCCGCATGACAAGTGCGACCGCCGCGGTTGGTCACAATGGCACTGGCGCGCTTCATCACCGGCTCCCAGTTCGGGTCGGTCATGTCGGTCACCAGCACATCGCCTGGCTGAACTTGGTCCATCTCGCTGATGTGGTGAACCAAGCGCACAGGGCCCGTGCCGATTTTTTGGCCAATTGCCCTGCCCTCAGCCAAGATCGTGCTTTTTCCTTTGAGTTTGTAGCGCAACTCTGGTGTGCCCTTGGCCTGACTTTTAACGGTCTCGGGGCGTGCTTGCAATATGTAAAGCAATCCGTCAGTGCCGTCTTTGCCCCATTCAATATCCATTGGGCGGCCGTAATGCTGCTCGATCACCACCGCATACCGTGCCAATTGCTCAACCTCGGCGTCTGTGAGGCTGTATCGGTTGCGTAACTCAGTGGGTACATCGCTGATTTTGACCAGCTTTCCCGATGCTGCTTTTTCTTCGGGGGTAGCGAACACCATCTCAATGAGCTTGGAGCCCAAGTTGCGGCGTATCACGCAGCGCTTGCCGGCGGCCAGCATGGGCTTGTGCACATAAAACTCATCGGGATTCACCGCACCCTGCACCACCGTCTCGCCCAAACCATAGCTGGAGGTGATGAACACCACGTCTTCAAAACCCGACTCGGTGTCGATGGTGAACATGACACCCGCTGCACCCAAATCGGAACGCACCATGCGCTGCACGCCAGCAGATAAGGCGACATCGGCGTGAGCGAAACCCTTATGCACCCGGTAACTGATGGCGCGATCGTTGTACAAGGAGGCAAACACCTCTTTCATCTTGTGCAGCACATCCTGGATACCGACCACGTTCAAGAATGTTTCTTGTTGGCCCGCAAACGAAGCATCTGGCAAGTCTTCGGCTGTGGCTGAAGATCGCACTGCAAACGAGGCTTCAGGATTGCCACCCTGAAGACGAATAAATTCTTCACGAATAGCTTGCTCCAAATCCTCTGGAAATGGCTGAGCCTCAACCATGGCCCTAATTTCAGCACCCGCAGCAGCCAAGGCGCGAACGTCCTCGGTGTCCAAATCATCCAGTCGCGCGTTGATGCGTTCGGTCAGACCGCCAAACGCCAAAAATTGGCGAAAAGCGTGGGCGGTGGTGGCGAAGCCCGTGGGTACACGCACGCCAGAAGGCAATTGTGAAATCATCTCCCCCAAGCTGGCATTTTTGCCGCCAACCAACTCAACATCGGTCATGCGCAGCAACTCAAAGGGAACGACCAAGGCGGTCTCGCTGAAAAGATCAGACATGCAAAGCTCCAAAGTTAAAACCGGGCTCCATAACGCAGGTCGAGGACATGTTGTTCTTTTGATAGAACCCCGAGCGGTCGGCTGTGGATAATTGACTGATTTTAGGGGTCATGGTGGCCCCTGCTATAGAAATTAATTGCAAGCATGCCAAAACGCACTGTATTTTTCATCTCTGACGGCACCGGCATCACAGCCGAAACTTTTGGCAATGCCATCCTGGCCCAATTCGACATGAAGTCACGGCATGTACGCCTGCCATTCACCGACACCATCGACAAAGCGCATCAAGCAGTACGCCAGATCAATCACACTGCTGAAATCGAAGGGACCAAACCGATTGTGTTCACCACTCTGGTGAACATGGATGTGCTCAAGGTTTTGCAAGAGTACTGCCAAGGCATGTTGCTCGACATGTTTGGCACTTTCGTCAACCCGTTGGAAGCTGAACTTGGCATCAAATCTCACCACCGGGTGGGACGCTTTTCTGATGTGAGTAAAAGCAAGGAATACCACGATCGGATCGAGGCCATCAATTTTTCTCTGGCGCACGACGATGGGCAATCCAATAAAGATCTTGAATCGGCTGATGTCATTTTGGTGGGCGTCAGCCGCAGCGGCAAAACACCCACAAGCCTTTACTTGGCCATGCAGCACGGACTCAAAGCGGCCAACTACCCCTTGATCCCCGAGGACTTTGAACGACGCCAACTCCCACCGGCCTTGATGCCACACCGCCCAAAAATATTTGGCCTGAGCATCCATCCCGAGCGCTTGGCCGAAATTCGCGCCGAACGCAGACCCAATTCGCGTTACGCCAGCATAGAAAATTGCCGTATGGAGGTCTCAGAAGCCGAAGCCATGATGCGCCGCTCAAGCATCCGATGGTTGTCTACCACCACCAAGTCGATTGAAGAAATCGCCACCACCATCTTGCAAGAGATCAAGCCCGATCGGCTCATTTATTAAGTCAAGCTAAGGCCTTGGGCAGACCTCTGGCCTTCAACAAACAAGAAACTTATCTCAACACAAGAGATATCAACCCAATGTGGCCGCAATGCGCTCGGCACATTCTCTGGCTTGAACCGCATCGCGCGCCTCGACCATCACTCGCACCAAAGGTTCGGTCCCACTGGCGCGGATCAAAACACGGCCCGATTCGCCCAGTTCAGCTTCAGCTGTGCTCTTTGCGTCCCACAGGGCTTGGTGGCCCTGCCAATCAAAGCCTGGCGTCAACCGCACATTGATCAAGACTTGAGGAAACAGCGTGATGCCCTCCAACAATTGCGCCATGGTTTTGCCGCTGCCCACGCAAGCCTGCAGCACCTGCAATGCGCTGATCAGTCCGTCGCCCGTGGTGTGCTTGTCCAGCGCCAACAAATGACCAGATCCTTCGCCACCCAACAACCAAGCTTTCTCCTCCAAGACCTCCAGCACATAGCGGTCTCCTACTTTTGCTCTGACAAACTGCACACCTCGCTCTTTGAGAGCGACTTCAACCGCTAAATTGGTCATCAACGTGCCCACTGCGCCCGGCACAGCTTCGTCGCGGGCCAAGCGATCGGCAACCATCAGATACAAGAGCTCATCCCCATTGAACAAGCGACCCGCTGCATCGACAAACTGCAAGCGGTCGGCATCGCCATCCAAAGCGATACCGTAGTCGGCGCGATGGTCTTTGACCGCCTGAACCAAGGCGGCGGGGTGCGTTGCACCCACATCCTTGTTGATGTTCAGGCCATTGGGTGAACACCCTATGGCGATCACCTCGGCACCCAGTTCATGGAAAACTTTGGGGGCAATTTGGTAAGCCGCACCGTTTGCAGCATCCACCACGATTTTCAAACCCTTGAGCGTCAGGTCATTCGAAAAGGTACTTTTACAAAACTCGATGTAACGGCCTGCCGCATCGTCCAAACGTCGAGTTTTGCCTAATGCAGCAGAATCAACCCAAACGGGGTCTTCAAACAAGATGGCTTCAACAGCCTCTTCCCAAGCATCTGTCAGCTTTTTGCCCTGCGCACTGAAAAACTTGATGCCGTTATCGGCAAACGGGTTATGACTGGCACTGATGACAACGCCCAATGAAGCGCGCTGGGCGCGTGTCAGATAGGCCACAGCAGGCGTGGGCACTGGCCCCAACAGCACCACATCAACACCCGCAGAGTTGAAGCCCGACTCCAAAGCACTTTCA
Organism: Akkermansia muciniphila; assembly: GCA_943331105.2. Taxonomy (GTDB): domain Bacteria; phylum Pseudomonadota; class Gammaproteobacteria; order Burkholderiales; family Burkholderiaceae_C; genus Limnohabitans_A. Next base: position 88,936 of record CALQKH020000001.1, on the reverse strand, counting down.
AGCATGTAACCTGAAATGCGTGTGTCCTTGCCAATCAATACAGTAGGGTGTGCCTCTTGAGCCTTCAACACACGACCCACAGCATGGGCTAAGCGCAAGATGAAATCAGGTGTGATCGGGCTTTGACCCACCGTGCCGCGAATACCATCCGTGCCGAAATATTGACGTGCCATGTGAGCGGTCCAGATTATTGTTGTAAGAATGAATTTTAGCCGTTCAAGCCATGGTTAAAGCGGTCATTTTCTGGCCAAGGCCTGATCCTCATCTAGACGTGCTGCTGAGCAATTGACCATATTTTGAGTGCGTCAACAGTGTCCTTGACGTCATGCACGCGAACCACTGAAGCCCCTCTCTCTACCGCCATCAATGCGGCGGCCACGCTGGCCGACTGCCTCTGCAAGGGCTCAGGCACTTGTCCGTCTTGAGCGATTGCGGCACCCAATGCAGATTTTCGAGACCAACCAGCCATCAGCGGTATGTTTAAACGCAGTAAATCTTCTTGCCTCGCCAACAGTTGAAAGTTTTGCGCCACGGTTTTTCCGAAACCAATGCCAGGATCCAAGACAAGCCTAGAGACAGCCACACCGGCATCCAACATAGCGATCACTCGGCCGCGCAAAAAACGCTCTACTTCAGACAACACATCCCCCGCCATGGGCTGGGTTTGCATGCTTTGTGGATCACGGTGCATGTGCATCAAACAGATGCCGCACTGTGGATGAGCAGCCACAACTTGTTGCGCACCTGGCTTGCGCAGGGCCCAAATGTCATTGACGATGTCAACACCCCAGTCCAAGCTGGCTTGCATCACCTCAGGTTTGTAAGTGTCGACAGAAATTGGCACATTCCAACGGACAGCTTCACGCAGCAAAGGTTCAAGCCTTACCAACTCTTGGGCCAGTGACACTGGCTCGGCGCCGGGTCGGGTCGACTCAGCGCCAAAGTCCAAAATATCGGCCCCCTCGCTCAGCAGTCGTTCGGCATGACGTAAAGCTTGTGATGTGTCAGCGTACAAACCGCCATCAGAGAAAGAGTCTGACGTGGCGTTAACAATCCCCATGACCAAAGGCTTGGACAAGTCCAAATCAAACCGTGAAGTTTGCCAATGCATGGCCAAAGGCTTTGAGGTCGGAATGAACGGCATCAGAGTTTTCCCATGAAAAACGGGGCCAAAGGCCCCGTTCTTTTTGCACCCAACTGAATAGATCAGGCCACTGTGGTGGCTGGTTCAGGTTGAACGACTGGGGAGCCACCACCGCTGTTGCCACCCGAGGGAGGTGTGCGAGGTGTCCAATCCTTCGGAGGCATTGGATCGCGGCCAGCCATGATGTCCGCAATTTGATCCTTGTCAATGGTCTCCCATTCGAGCAACGCTTTGGCCATGCCATGCATCTGAGCACTGTGCTCTTCAATCAAGCGACGGGCCAAGGTGTACTGCTCATCGATGATGCGGCGCACTTCCATGTCCACCTTTTGCATGGTGGACTCGCTCATATTGGTGGTTTTGGTCACCGAACGGCCCAAGAAGACCTCGCCTTCGTTTTCGGCATACACCATTGGGCCTAAGGCATCGGTCATGCCGTAACGCATGACCATGTCACGGGCAATCGATGTCGCACGCTCAAAGTCGTTACTCGCACCGGTGGTCATCTGGTTCATGAACACCTCTTCGGCAATTCGGCCACCAAACAGCATGCTGATTTGGTTCAGCATGTACTCTTTGTCGTAGCTGTACCGATCCTTCTCTGGCAAACTCATGGTGACGCCCAATGCGCGGCCACGTGGAATGATGGTGACTTTGTGCACCGGGTCACACTTAGGCAACAGATTGCCGATCAAGGCATGACCTGCTTCGTGATAGGCCGTGTTGCGACGCTCTTCCTCAGGCATGACCATGCTCTTGCGCTCTGGGCCCATCAAGATCTTGTCTTTTGCCTTTTCAAAATCAACCATCTCAACCACGCGGGCATTTCGACGCGCCGCCATCAAAGCCGCTTCATTGCACAAGTTGGCCAAATCGGCACCACTCATACCTGGCGTACCGCGGGCGATCACTGCTGCGTTCACGTCTTGGCCAATTGGCACTTTGCGCATGTGCACATTCAAGATTTGCTCACGGCCTCGGATGTCGGGCAGTGTCACATAGACTTGACGGTCAAAACGGCCAGGGCGAAGCAAAGCGGCGTCCAAAATGTCAGGCCTGTTGGTCGCTGCCACCACGATCACGCCCAAATTGGTCTCAAAACCGTCCATTTCAACCAACATCTGGTTGAGGGTCTGCTCGCGCTCATCGTTACCACCGCCTAAGCCGGCACCACGCTGGCGACCGACTGCATCGATTTCGTCAATGAAAATAATGCAAGGGGCATTTTTCTTGGCGTTCTCAAACATATCGCGAACACGGGAAGCACCCACGCCCACAAACATCTCCACGAAATCAGAACCCGAGATGCTGAAAAAAGGAACCTTGGCTTCACCAGCAATGCCTTTGGCAAGCAAAGTTTTTCCGGTTCCAGGAGGGCCCACCAACAACAAACCGCGAGGAATACGCCCCCCCAGTTTTTGGAAACGTTGTGGGTCTTTCAAGAAGTCAACCACTTCTTTGACCTCTTCTTTGGCCTCGTCACAGCCCGCAACATCAGCAAAGGTGGTGTTGTTGTTGTTCTCGTCCATCATGCGTGCTTTGGACTTGCCAAAACTAAACGCCCCGCCTTTGCCGCCACCCTGCATCTGTCGCATGAAATAAACCCACACGCCAATCAGAAGCAACATAGGGCCCCAGCTGACCAACAAGGTCATGAGCAAAGAGCCTTCTTCACGTGGTTTCACGTCGAACTTGACACCGCTGCTGATCAAATCACCCACCAAACCACGGTCCAAGTAGGTGGCGGTCGTTTTGATGCGGCGCTCATCCAAAGTGATGGCGATGATTTCAGTGCCACCAGGACTCTCAGAAATCGTGGCGCTCTTGATGCGGTTACTGCGAACCTCTTCCAGGAAATCAGAATAGCCAATGGCATTCGCGCTGGCGACACCACGGTTATCAAATTGCTTGAACAAGGTGAACAGCACCATGGCAATCACCATCCAGACGGCAATTTTAGAAAACCAAGGGTTATTCAAGAGAGGCTCCAATCGAAAAAATAAACTTTTACCATTTTAGGCCTGTGGCAAGCACACACAAACGAAATTTGTTGTTTTAGCCCTCATGAATGGAGGATTTAAGGTCTTCATTGCCATGAATCAAGCCTATACCCACCAAAAAGGTCTCGGAGGACTTGTCTCTGGAAGCTTTCGGTTTGATCGGTTTGACCACCTTGAAGGTCTCTTTGAACATCTTCACAATTTGGCTGTAGCCGCTACCATGGAACACCTTGACCACCAACGCACCTTGTGGTTTCAAGTGGTTTTGGGAAAACTCGACCGCCAGCTCGATCAAATGTTGGATACGGGCCGCATCGGAGGATTCAATGCCTGAAAGGTTGGGGGCCATGTCTGACACCACCACATCGGCCTGTCGCCCTTGCAAAGCAGACTCCAACAAAGTAGCCACTTCGTTTTCGCGGAAATCACCCTGAATGAATTGAACGCCCTCGACCGATGCCATAGGCAAGAGATCCAAGGCGATGATGCTACCGTTCAGCGCCCCCACAGCGGCCCCATCCGGCGAAAGCCGGCGGCGCAGGTACTGACTCCAAGCTCCAGGAGCGGACCCCAGATCCACCACCAAATCCCCAGGTCGAATCAAGCCCAATGACTCGTCAATTTCTTTCAACTTGTAAGCGGCCCGAGCGCGGTAGCCCTCTTTGAGTGCCAGTTTCACATAAGTGTCATTGACATGGTCGTTCAACCACGCCTTATTGACTTTTTTACTTTTCGTTTTGACTTTCATTCTTCTGCGTCCTTGCGGGGATAATACGGGTATGCCCCAAATACAACTCACACCTGCCGAGCGCAAAGTTTTTCGCGCCGATGCCCACCACCTTGATCCAGTCGTCATGATAGGAGGCGACGGTTTGACCCCGGCCGTTGTCAAGGAAACCGAAGCCGCCCTGAATGCCCATGGCCTGATCAAAATCCGAGTGCTTGGCGATGACCGCTCGGCACGCGAAGCCATGTTCGCCCAACTCGCGGAACAACTCAACGCAGCGCCCATTCAACACATTGGCAAACTTTTGATTCTCTGGCGTCCCCAGCCCGAGAAAATCAAAGAGATTGATGAAGACCGCAAAGCCGGTCCCCGTGACTTCAAAATCTTAAAATACAGCACGCGTGGTGGCCAGCGCCCTGAAGTCAAGACCGTTCGAGTCCTTGGCAATCAACGTCTGGCTGCAGGGGGCCAAATCAAACGGGCCAAGCCCAAACAAAAATCTGTCAAAAAAGGTCGTCACGACTGATTTTTTGAGGAACCCAAGTTAGGTTGATTGATCCAGAAAGGCCGCTCTAAAACGGCCTCTTGTGTCTTAAACGTAAGACACTCCCACGATTTCATAGCGGCGTACACCACCTGGGGCCTGCACTTCTGCCACATCGCCCTCTTCCTTGCCAATCAATGCACGGGCAATCGGGCTGCTGATATTGATCAAACCCAACTTCAAATCGGCTTCATCCTCGCCCACGATTTGGTAGGTCACCGCTTCGCCTGAGCTCTCGTCCTCAAGTTCAACAGTTGTTCCAAAAACCACTCGGCCACCCGCATCAACAGATGCGGGGTCGATGATCTGCGCAGCTGACAACTTGCCTTCAATTTCTTGAATGCGGCCTTCCACGAAGCCTTGGCGGTCTTTTGCAGCGTCATATTCGGCATTCTCACTCAAGTCACCTTGAGCGCGAGCCTCTGCAATGGCTTGAATGACGGCGGGTCGATCGACAGTTTTCAGTCGGTGAAGCTCATCCTTGAGTTTTTCAGCGCCACGTTGGGTGATCGGGATTGTGGACATGCGGGGTTCTCCAAAAACAAACCGCCGAGTGATGAAACTCGGCGGTAATTTGTGCATTATGCCCTGCCCAAAAAACAGGGTCCAGGGCAAGGCGAAACTCAGGTCGCCAACTGCGCGTGCATTTCCTGTACGGAAATCACATCCAGTTGGTCCATGTATTTCATACCTTCCACAGCTGCTTCTGCGCCTGCGATTGTCGTGAAGGTCGTGACACGGTTGAGCAAGGCCGACGTGCGGATGTGGCGCGAGTCAGCGATCGCATTGCGGCGCTCTTCCACGGTGTTGATCACCAGCACAATCTCGTTGTTCTTGATCATGTCCACAATGTGCGGACGACCTTCGGTCACTTTGTTCACCGTGGCACAGGCCACGCCTGCGGCCTGAATGGCTAAAGCTGTCCCCTTGGTGGCCACCAGCTCAAAGCCTTGCCCCACCAGTTGACGCGCCACCTCAATGGCACGCAATTTGTCGTTGTTCTTGACCGAGATAAACACCTTGCCCGAAGGCGTGCCGTCGGCCTTGGTCGGACGTGGCAGTTTGGTGCCAGCCCCCAACTGACTCTTCACAAAGGCTTCGCCAAAGGTCTTGCCCACGCCCATGACCTCACCCGTGGACTTCATCTCTGGGCCCAGAATCGTATCGACGCCGGGGAACTTCACGAACGGGAAGACGGCTTCTTTCACGCTGAAATAAGGCGGCGTGACTTCTTTCGTAATGCCCTGCGAAGCCAATGTTTGACCTGCCATGCAACGCGCGGCCACCTTGGCCAACTGAATGCCTGTGGCTTTAGAAACATAAGGCACAGTTCTTGAGGCTCTTGGGTTGACTTCGAGCACGAAGATCACGTCTTTACCGTCCACATGCTGGATGGCAAATTGCACGTTCATCAAACCCACCACGTTCAAGGCACCAGCCATGGCGGCCGATTGGCGCTTGAGCTCGTCCACAGTGGCAGCCGACAGCGAGTAAGGCGGTAGCGAGCAAGCCGAGTCACCGCTGTGCACACCGGCTTGTTCGATGTGCTCCATCACGCCACCAATGAAGGTCTTGCCTTCGGGGTCACGCAGGCAATCCACATCGCATTCGATGGCGTCGTTCAGGAAACGGTCCAGCAGCACAGGCGAGTCGTGCGACACCTTGACCGCTTCGCGCATGTAGCGCTCTAGGTCGCGCTGCTCGTGCACGATTTCCATCGCGCGGCCACCCAGCACATAGCTGGGGCGCACCACCAGGGGGTAACCCAGGGCTGCGGCTTTTTCCAAAGCCTCAGACTCGGTACGCGCAGTGGCATTGGGCGGTTGACGCAGACCCAAGTCTTGCAGCAATTTTTGGAATCGCTCACGGTCTTCGGCCGCATCGATCATGTCAGGGCTGGTGCCGATGATCGGTACACCGGCCGCCTCCAACCCCAGTGCCAATTTCAAAGGCGTTTGACCGCCGTACTGGACGATCACACCAGCTGGCTTTTCTTTGTCAACGATTTCAAGCACGTCTTCCAGGGTGACGGGCTCAAAGTACAAACGGTCTGAGGTGTCGTAGTCGGTGGACACGGTCTCGGGGTTGCAGTTGACCATGATGGTTTCGTAACCGTCTTCGCGCATGGCGAGTGCTGCGTGCACGCAGCAGTAGTCAAACTCAATGCCCTGACCGATTCGGTTGGGGCCGCCACCCAGCACCATGATCTTCTTGTTGGTCGTCGGTTCGGCTTCGCACTCGCCGTCACCATGGCCTTCGTAGCAAGAGTACATGTAAGCGGTATCGGTCGAAAATTCGGCCGCGCAGGTGTCAACGCGCTTGTAAACAGGACGGATGTTCATCGCATGGCGACGGGCACGCACCACATGCTCGGTGGTCTTGAGCAACTTGGCCAAGCGGCGGTCCGAGAAGCCCTTCTTCTTGAGCGCACGCAATTCGTCGGCCGTGATGGCTTCGAGTGTGGTGGTTTCCAATTCCAGTTCGATCTTGACGATCTCTTCAATCTGCACCAGAAACCAAGGGTCGATTTTGGTCAAGGCAAACACCTCGTCCACGCTCAGGCCCATGGCAAAAGCATCACCCACATACCAGATGCGCTCGGGGCCGGGCTCGCCCAGTTCCTTTTCGAGCACTTCGCGGTCTTGGGTCTTCTCGTTCATGCCGTCCACGCCCACTTCCAGACCCCGCAGGGCTTTCTGAAAGGACTCTTGGAAGGTGCGGCCCATGGCCATGACCTCACCCACTGATTTCATTTGGGTGGTCAAGCGGCTGTCGGCGGTTGGGAATTTCTCAAACGCAAAACGCGGAATCTTCGTCACCACGTAATCGATCGATGGCTCGAAAGAGGCTGGCGTAGCACCGCCCGTGATGTCATTGCGCAATTCGTCGAGGGTGTAGCCCACAGCCAGCTTGGCCGCGACTTTGGCAATGGGGAAACCCGTGGCTTTGGAGGCCAAGGCGGAGGAACGCGACACGCGGGGGTTCATCTCGATGACGACCATGCGGCCGTCTTTGGGGTTGATCGAGAACTGCACGTTGGAGCCGCCGGTGTCCACACCGATCTCTCGCAAAACAGCCAAAGAGGCGTTGCGCAAAATCTGGTATTCCTTATCGGTCAACGTTTGGGCAGGGGCCACGGTGATCGAGTCGCCGGTGTGCACGCCCATCGGGTCCAAGTTTTCGATGGAGCAAACGATGATGCAGTTGTCCGCCTTGTCGCGCACCACTTCCATCTCGTACTCTTTCCAGCCGAGCAAGGACTCTTCAATCAACAACTCGGTGGTGGGCGAAGCCTCCAGACCGCGTTTGCAAATGGTCTCGAACTCTTCAGGGTTGTAAGCAATGCCGCCGCCCGTGCCGCCTAGCGTAAAGCTGGGGCGGATGACTGTTGGGAAACCCAAGGTCTTTTGCACGTCCCACGCTTCTTCCATGCTGTGGGCGATGCCGGAACGCGCAGAGCCCAGACCAATTTTGGTCATGGCGTCTTTGAACTTCAGGCGGTCTTCGGCTTTGTCGATAGCCTCTGGCGTCGCACCAATCAGCTCAACCTTGTACTTCTCGAGCACGCCGTTGTGCCACAAGTCCAAAGCGCAGTTGAGTGCGGTTTGCCCCCCCATGGTGGGCAAGATCGCATCGGGGCGCTCTTTGGCAATGATCTTCTCAACCGTCTGCCAAGTGATGGGCTCGATGTAGGTCACATCGGCCGTGGCCGGGTCGGTCATGATCGTGGCGGGGTTGCTGTTGATCAAGATGACTTTGTAGCCCTCTTCGCGCAAGGCTTTGCAGGCCTGCACGCCGGAGTAGTCGAACTCACAGGCCTGACCAATGATGATCGGGCCGGCGCCAATGATGAGGATACTTTTGAGGTCGGTGCGCTTTGGCATGTTATTTCGCCTCCATCAGGTGGATGAAGCGGTCAAAGAGGTAAGCAATGTCGTGTGGGCCGGGCGACGCTTCGGGGTGACCCTGGAAGCAGAACGCGGGCTTGTCGGTGCGGGCCAAGCCCTGCAAGGTGCCGTCGAACAAAGAGACATGCGTGGCACGCAAGTTGGCTGGCAAGGACTTCTCGTCCACCGCAAAACCGTGGTTTTGGCTGGTGATGGACACGCGCCCGGTGTCGAGTTCTTTCACAGGATGGTTGGCACCGTGGTGGCCAAACTTCATCTTGAAGGTTTTCGCACCGCTGGCCAAGGCCATGATTTGGTGACCCAGGCAGATGCCGAATGTGGGGATGCCGGTTTCAATCAGCTCAGCGGCGGCTGCAATCGCGTAATCGCAAGGCTGGGGATCACCAGGACCGTTGGACAAAAAGATGCCATCAGGCTTGTGCTTGAGCACCACTGAAGCGGGCGTCTTGGCTGGCACCACGGTGACTTTGCAGCCGCGATCGGCCAACATGCGCAGAATGTTTTTCTTAACGCCGTAGTCGTAGGCGACCACATGAAACTTGGGCGCTGTCAAGCTTCCATAGCCTTCGCCCAAAACCCACTCAGTTTGTGTCCACTCATACGATGTGGACACCGTGACTTCTTGCGCCAAATCGAGGCCCGCCATGTTGGGCGCCCCTTTGGCTGCTGCCACCGCTTGATCGATCAAAACTTGCGTAACTTCTTGACCTTTGGCCAAGCCCACAATGGCGCCGTTCTGGGCGCCCTTGGTGCGCAAAATGCGGGTCAGTTGACGGGTGTCGATGTTGGCGATGGCCACCGTACCCGCATCAGCCAAATAGGCGCAGAGGGTTTGGTTGGATCGAAAATTGCTGGCGATCAATGGCAAATCTTTGATGATCAAGCCAGCGGCATGGACCTTATCGGCTTCGATGTCTTCCACGTTGACGCCATAGTTACCGATGTGCGGGTACGTCAAGGTGACGATCTGCTGGCAATAGCTGGGGTCGGTGAGGATTTCCTGGTAGCCGGTGAGCGAGGTGTTGAACACCACTTCACCGACTGTGGAGCCGGTGGCTCCAATCGAGTTGCCGATAAAGACCGTGCCGTCTGCGAGCGCCAAGATGGCGGGCGGGAAGGTTCCCTGAAGAGACAAAAGCACTGGGTTCTCCGGATAAGTTCGGGTACGCCTCAGCACTCACCAGAGATGTGATCTCTTTTTGGCTGCTTGTTCGAGGATTGGGCCTAGGATGGACTGTGGCGTACAGGTTGATGCGGGAAAGCCCACCATTATAGCTGAGGACTCAATGAAAACCCTGAGGTATCTGGCCTCTAAGCGTGGTTTAGCTAATCCAAAATCATCACAAAACAGCCGTTGCACTGGCATGCAAACAAATAGCGGCAGCGGTGGCAACATTCAAAGATTCTTCACCACCTGGCTGGGCTATGCGGACTTGGTGCTGCGCCAACGCCAACAAAGAATCGCTGACACCCTGCCCTTCATGGCCAAAAACCCAAGCACCTACTGCAGGTAACTCGCCGCGGCGCAACAATTCGTGTAAATAAGCTCCTCCGTGCACGTTGGTGGTCAAGATCGGCAGTTGCAAAGCGGCCAATTCGCTTTCATCGACCGACTCCACCAAGCTCAAACCAAAATGTGCGCCCATGCCAGCTCTGAGAACCTTGGGAGACCACAAAGCAGCCGTCCCCTTGATGGCTAAAACTTGCCGGTAACCGAACGCTGAGGCGCAGCGCAAAATAGCGCCCACATTGCCTGCGTCTTGCACGCGATCGAGCACAACGGTGGCAACCGCCGGCAAAACCTGTTTTTCAGCCGCCCAACCAACCACAAAACCCATGCGAGCGGGCGACTCCAAGCCGCTCAGGCTCGAGAAAATGACATCCGGCAATACAAAAACCTGATCGGTCACCCCAGACCACGGTTCACCCTGCTCCGCCCAAAAGGACTCGGTCAACACAAGCTGCAAAGGGCGCACGCCGCGCTCAAGGGCCGCACGGCATAAATGATCGCCTTCCAGCCAAAACTGTCCTACTTTTCGGTAAGCAGTGGACTCTTGGGCCAACCGCCGCCAAGCCTTGACATGGGGGTTGTCTCGGGATGTGATCAACTTCAACGCACACTCCTGGCCACTGGGGCAAACGTCATTCTGTGACAGTCTGAGGGACCATGCGCTTGCAATGCGGCCATGTGCTGCGCCGTGCCATACCCCTTGTGTTGGTCAAATCCGTAAATCGGATGGCGCAGGTGCATCGCATCGCACAAACGATCACGATGGACCTTTGCCAAAATAGAGGCTGCGGAAATCGCTGGCACCAACGCGTCTCCTTGCACGATGGCTTCAGCCCTCACGGACAAAGTGGGCAAGCGGTTGCCATCTACCAAAACCAGCTTAGGGGGCAAACGCAAAGCCTCAACAGCCCGCTTCATGGCCAACAGTGTCGCCTGCAAAATGTTCAGCTGGTCAATTTCTTGAACACTCGCCTCGGCAATGGCAAAACACAATGCCCTCGCCCGGATTTCGTCAAACAACCCCTCCCGACGCTTGGCAGTGAGTTTTTTGGAATCGTTCAATCCAACAATTGGATTCATTTCGTCCAAGATCACTGCTGCCGCAACAACAGGCCCTGCCAAAGGACCGCGACCCGCTTCATCGACCCCAGCCACCAAACCGGGAACATGGAAACAAAGCGCTGACTGTTCAGCGTGCAAGAACTTTTTCGAGGGCATGGGTTGAGAGTTGGGCTGTATCAAGTTGCAATGAAAGATGCAATTGATGAAATCGAGATTGCAATGCGTCAATACGATCTGGCGCAGACAGCCATGCCAAACATGCTTTTGCCAAGGCATCAGGCGTACAGCGATCCTGTAAAAATTCTGGCACAACAAAATCTTCACACAAAATATTGGGCAAACCCACCCAAGCTTGAAGTTGTTGTCGCCTCATGATCTGCCAACTGAGCCAGTTCATGTGATACCCAATGACCATGGGACGCTTGAACAAAGCCGCCTCAAGCGTCGCCGTGCCACTGGCAATCAAAGTGACATCACACGCGGCCAGCGCTGCGTGTGATTGGCCCGAAAGCAGCTGCAAATTGGGCAAACCACCCGCAGCATGGATCAAAGCCTGCAAGCGTGGCAACAAACTGGGCACTGCAGGCAGCACAAATTGCAAAGCGGAATTTTGTCGCTGCATGATCCGAGCAGCTTGAATGAAGCGTGGGGTTAAATGTTCAATTTCAGACAGGCGACTGCCCGGCAAAATAGCCACCACAGGCCTTTGCGCATCGAGTCCCAAAGTTTGACGGGCTGCTGAACAATTGGCATACAGAGGAATGGTTTGCGCCAAAGGATGCCCGACATAAGTAGCCTCTATGCCGGCTTGAGCCAACAACGCAGGCTCAAACGGGAAAATGCAAAGCATGTGGTCAACGCTGAGGCGGATTTTCTCAATCCGCTCAGGCCGCCAAGCCCAGATAGAGGGACACACGAAATGGACCGTCGGAACACCTGCAGCCTTGAGGTTGGCTTCCAAATCAAGATTGAAGTCGGGCGCATCAACGCCGATGAACACATCAGGCGGCTGAGCCAGCAAACGCTCACGAAGCTGATTGCGAATGGCGACGATCCCTCTGTAATGGCGCAAAACCTCGACATAACCACGAACCGCCAGTTTTTCATGAGGCCACCAAGCCTCAAAACCCAGCGAACGCATTCGAGGCCCACCGATACCGAAACCACGCGCTTTCGGCCAATGCGATTGCAAACCTTGGATCAGCAAACCGGCCAGTAAGTCGCCAGAGACTTCTCCGGCCACCATGGCAAAGGACAAAGCCCCCGAGGGGGCTTTGTCGACAGAAACAGGCTCGGATTGGGTCAACGCACGATCCCACGTTGTGGGGAGGCCGCCTTCAAAAAATCGAGCATCATGTTCACATCGGGCTGCACCTCAGGTTTGGCTTCGGACAAAGAACCAATGCGGACCATGGCGTCACTGAGCGATAAGCCATCTCGGTACAAAGCTTTGTGCATGGCTTTGACGGCACCCATTCGCTCAGCAGAAAAACCCCGTCGGCGCAAACCTTCAAAGTTCATTGAACGTGCTTGGGCAGGCTGGCCCTGCGCCATGACAAAGGGTGGCAAGTCAGCAAACAACAATGAGTTCATGGCGGTGAAGCTGTGAGCCCCGATGCGGCAAAACTGATGCACGACGGTAAATCCCCCCAAAATCACCCAATCACTCACCACCACATGGCCAGCCAGCTGTGTGTTGTTGGCAAAGATTGTGTGGTTGCCCACTTGGCAATCGTGGGCCAAATGAACATAGGCCATGATCCAATTGTCATTGCCCACAGATGTCAGAGCACGATCACCGGGAGAGCCGATGTTGAAAGTACAAAACTCACGAATCGTGTTGCGGTCTCCGATCACCAACTCACAAGGCTCATCCTTGTATTTTTTGTCCTGAGGCACCGCACCCAAAGAATTGAACTGAAAAATTCGATTGTCTTGACCAATCGTGGTGCGCCCCTCAATGACACAGTGACTCGCCACACGGGTACCCGCACCGATTCGAACATGGGGACCAATCAACGTGTAGGGGCCCACCGAAACCGAGCTGTCAAGTTCAGCCCCAGGACTGATGATGGCCGTTGGATGAATGTTGCTCATACAGATCAAGCCTGAGGGATTTTCCGCATGGTGCACATCAACTCTGCTTCCGTCGCGATGTCATCACCGACCTTGGCACGTGCTTTGAATTTAAAAATACCTGACTTCATACGGTCAAGTTCAACTTCCAAGATCAGCTGATCACCCGGCTCCACTGGCCGTTTAAACCGTGCACCGTCAATGCCTGCAAAGTAATAAACGGTTTGATCATCTGGTGTCTCGCCCAAAGTATCAAAAGCCAATAAAGCAGCTGCTTGGGCCAAAGCTTCAAGCATCAAAACACCTGGCATCACAGGACGATGCGGAAAGTGTCCCTGAAAATGTGGCTCATTGATGGACACGTTTTTGAGTGCCTTGATGCGCACGCCTTTTTCGATTTCCAGCACGCGGTCAACCAGCAGGATGGGGTAACGATGGGGGAGCTGTTTTAAGATTTTATGGATATCCATCATGCTCAGGTTTCCTTGTTGTTATGAATGTGCGCTTCAAGTGCTTTGATGCGGTCACGCAAGCGGGACAACTGCTTGAGACTGGCCGCATTTTTTTCCCAATTGGAATTGGTATCCAATGGAAACATGCCCGTGTAATTTCCTGGCTCCGAAATAGAGCGCGTCACCACCGAAGCTGCCGAAATATGGACATGATCCGCCAAGGTCAAATGACCCAAAACCACCGCGCCACCACCCACTGTGCAATGCGCACCAATGCGGGCACTGCCTGCAACCCCCACACAACCTGCCATGGCCGTGTGAGCGCCAATGTGAACGTTGTGACCAATTTGAATCAAGTTGTCGAGCTTCACGCCGTCTTCAATGACCGTGTCATCAAGGGCACCCCGATCGATACACGTATTGGCGCCAATTTCAACATCATCGCCAATGCGAACAGCACCAAGCTGCTCAATTTTTTCCCACTGGCCTTGGTGAAGTGCAAAGCCAAAACCATCGGCGCCTACCACCACACCCGCATGCAAAATGCAACGCGCACCCACAACACACCCCTGCGAAAGCGTCACCCTTGACTTAAGGACAGTGCCGGCGCCAACGCGAGTGCCCTGCTCCAAAACACACAAAGGGCCAATCACGGCATCATCGGCAACATCAGCTTGGGGGTGAATGACGGCACTGGGATGTATGCGAGGCCCTTGATGAAGTGCGTGAGTTTGTTTCCACAAACGTGTCAATCTGGCAAAGTACAGATAAGGGTCCTCGGTCACTATCAGTGAGCGACCTGCTGGAGCCAACGACTCAAAAGCCGGCGCAACAATAATGCACCCTGCTTGGCTTTCGGACAACTGCTTTTGATACTTAGGGTGGCTCAGAAAAGCGATGTGTTGGCTTTGCGCTGTCTGCAGTGGGGCCAACGCTTCGATAGACAGCTCCGGCGAACCCAAAAGACGCCCACCGAGCCGATCAACAATGGTCGATAGTGTCAACGACACAATGAAACGTCAGGGAAAAACCGTTACTTGCCAACCGAGGCATTGAGGGCCTTGATGACTTTGTCGGTGATGTCGTGTTTAGGATGGATATAAACAGCTTCCTGAAAAATCACATCATATTTTTCGGATTCAGCGACCTGCTTGACAGCGCGGTTGGCTCGCTCCACGACGATTTGTTGCTCTTCATTTTTGCGGGCATTCAGGTCTTCCTGAAATTCACGACGCTTGCGTTGAAACTCCCGGTCTTGGTCGAGCAACTGCTTCTGTCGGGCCGTACGCTGAGACTCTGCCAGAGTCGGCGCCTCACGTTCAAAACGCTCAGAAGCTTGTTTTAAAGCATTCCCGCTGTCCACCAACTCTTTTTCACGGCGAGAAAATTCTTGTTCCAATTTGGCTTGGGCTTGCTTGGCCGTGGCGGCTTCACGAAAGATACGCTCTGTATTGACAAAGCCCAGCTTGATGTCTTGGGCCTGGACGGTGAAGGTCAACAAGGAGGCCACGATGGCACATGCCAAGGCAATTTTGGGATGAATCGAGTTCATTAGAAGGAAGTTCCAATTTGGAATTGCAGACGTTGGATTCTATCGTTTGTCTGCTTGACGATAGGGGTTGCGTAAGAAAAGCGCAGTGGCCCCATGGGCGAGATCCAGCTCAATCCCACACCCGCGGAAACGCTCAGTTTATCCAAAGACAGTTCTTCGTTGGCACCGAACGCACGGCCCGCATCGGTGAAGCCAAACAACCTCAAGGTTTTGTCATTGCCAGCACCTGGGAAGGGGGTGATGAACTCAGCGTTAAAGACCAATTTTTTAGAGCCACCCGGGAAAAAGGTTGATGCGTTACCAGAGCTATCAGGTTGTGGACCGAGTGTGTTTCTTTCAAAACCGCGAACACTGCCCAATCCGCCTACATAGTAGTTTTTAAGTAAAGGAAAAGCTTGGCCGTTCAGTCCTTGTCCCAAGCCCACATCGGCATTGAATGCGAAAGTGTATTTTTTTGTTAAAGGAATGTACTGTTGGAACTGATAACTGGCACGGGCGTAGTGGGAATCGCCAGCCAAGCTCACATCCGAATTGAATCTTTGAAGAGCGCCTCGGGTGGGTACCAAGGCACTGTCACGTCTGTCTCTGGCCCACCCCAACGTGATAGGCAATGCGGTTTGCTTTTCAATGTAGGGGCGCAGCAATTCGGGCATTTGAATGCCCACACCCTCTTTGACTTGGGTTTGCTCAGCATTGACACCCAGAAATACAGTGTCTGTTTCGGTCACAGGAACACCAAAGCGCGTGCCAACACCCGTGTTGATGATGCGATAAGAGTTGATGTTGCCAAAAAATGGCCGCGTTGTCCTGTGGAACATATCAAAGGTTCTGGAAATGCCGTTCTGGGTGTAGTAAGGGTTGGTGGTGCTGATCACCAGGTTTTGGTTAAACCGGCTGGTGTTGACTTCCACTGCCAAAAAATTACCAGAGCCAAACGCATTGTCCTGACGAATGCCGAAGTTAAAGGCAATCTTTTCAATAGACGAAAAACCAGCGCCCAAAGAAATACTGCCGGTTGGCTTTTCGGTCACTGTGAACAACAAATCCACCTGATCCTGCGTTCCTGGCACCTCCATGGTTTCCACATTCACGCTGGTGAAGTAACCCAAGCGGTCCACCCGATCACGCGACAGACGAATTTTGTCGCCGTCATACCAAGAAGACTCCAGTTGACGAAACTCACGGCGAATGACTTCGTCTCGCGTGCGGTCATTGCCTGCCACTTGAATACGCCGAACATAAGCGCGGCGGGACGGCTCGGCCTGCAACACAAATTGGACGCGGTTGTTCTGACGGTCAATCACCGGCTTGGCCTCAACGCGGGCAAAAGCAAAGCCAAACTTGCCAAAATACTCGGTGAATGCTTTGGTGGTCTCAGCCACGGTTTCAGCGTTGTAGGGCTTTCCCACAGCGATTTTGATCAGGGCTTTGAACTCATCATCGCGCTCCAAGTAATTGCCCTCCAGAGTCACCCCTGAAGTGATGAAGCGTTCACCCTCGGTGATGTTGATGGTGATCGACATCTCTTGTTTATTGGGCGACATGGCGACTTGGGTGGAGTCAATGCGAAACTCCAAAAACCCACGAGACAAGTAATAAGAGCGCAGGGCTTCCAAGTCAGCGTTCAGTTTGGTTCGCGAGTAGCGATCTGACTTGGTGTACCAACTCATCCAACCACCCGTGTCCAAATTGAACTGATCGCGCAATGTTTGGACGGTAAATGTCTTGTTGCCAACCACCTCAATCTGTCCAATTTTTGCAGGACCACCCTCCGTGATGGTGAACGTCAAATTCACACGGTTACGGTCTACCGGCGTGGTGGTTGAGACAACCTCAGCACCGTACAAACTGCGGCTGATGTACTGCCGTTTGAGCTCTTGCTCGGCCCTGTCAGCCAAGGCCTTGTCAAATGGGCGGCCCTCCGCCAAGCCAATGTCTCTCAAAGCTTTGGTCAAAACATCCTTGTCAAACTCCTTGAGACCCACAAACTCTACTGAAGCTACCGAAGGACGCTCTTCGACAACCACCACCAGCACATCCCCCTGCGTTTCCAAGCGCACATCCTTGAAAAGACCGAGTGCGAAAAGTGCACGAATGGCCGCAGCACCTGTGTCGGTCGTGTAACGGTCACCCACCCTCACCGGCAAAGAGGCAAACACAGTACCGGGTTCGATACGCTGCAGACCCTCGACCCGAATGTCGCGCACTGTGAAAGGCTCAACAGCCAAAGCAGGCAGGCTGATCGCAGCCAAAGCCATGGCCTTGAAAGCAAAAGACATGCAATGGAGACGGGAATCAAATAAATTCATGGTGCAATCATTCAGGGAGCAGTTTGCAATCGGGAGCGAAAAACTTGTAGACCTCAAGGCAAAAACCCACAAGCCAAGTTCTCATGCTTCCAAGCGAAAGCGTGTTAATTCTTTTGCAGTACATCAAAAATCATTCAAGATAATACATCAGGAGACATCGGCAAAAGCCCATTCATCATGCCCATCAGTTCAGATGCAAGATACTTTGCTCGGCCTGGCGACGACTGCTTGTATCCAAGTCCAACAAGGCTTCCAAGCACTTCGGCTCAGAAAATGAAAGGCCGTCCAAAGTGGCTCGATTGACATCCTGAATCTGGTCAAAACGGATGCGTTTGTTCAAAAAAGCATCCACTGCGACTTCGTTGGCTGCATTCAAAACGGCACAACTGCCAGGTGCCCCCCGCAAGGTCTCCCAAGCGAGCTGGATGCCGGGAAAACGCAAGAGATGGTCCGGCTCATCCATGGCCTCAAATGTCATGGCCGATAAAGCGTGGAAATCAAGCGCTTGAGCCCCTGAGGTCATTCTTTCAGGCCAACTCAATCCATAAGCAATGGGCACCCGCATATCAGGTGTGCCCAATTGCGCCACCACCGAGTGATCCCGATACTGCACCATGGAGTGGATGACACTCTGGGGGTGAATAACAACTTCCAGCTGATCGGGCGACATGCCAAAAAGATATCGCGCCTCAATCACCTCCAGAGCCTTGTTCATCATGGTGGCCGAATCTACCGAAATCTTGCGCCCCATCACCCAGTTGGGATGCGCGCAAGCCTCTTCGGGGGTCACGTCTCTGAGCGTTCGAGGGTCTCGTGCGCGAAATGGACCGCCAGAGGCCGTCAAAATGATTTTTTGAACCCGCCTTTGCCACGTGCTGGGGTCTTCGGGCAAAGACTGAAAAATGGCTGAATGTTCACTGTCGATGGGCAACAACAAGGCTCCGCCATCGCGAACAGCTTGCAAGAAAACTTCACCGCCAACAACCAAAGCCTCTTTGTTCGCCAACATGAGTCGCTTGCCCGCTCGGGCTGCAGCGATGCACGGGGACAAGCCTGCCGCTCCGACAATGGCAGCCATCACCGCATCCACCTGAGGCGCTGAAGCCACTTGGTCCAAAGCCTCAGCGCCCCATAAGACGCGCACAGACAAACCTTCGGCCTTGGCTTTTTCTGCCAACAATTGACCCGCATCCTCTTGCACCATCACCGCCACTTCGGGCAAAAAACGGGCGCACTGGGCCAACATCACATCCACCTGACTTGAGGCGGTCAACGCATGGATTCGGTATTGCCCTGGGTGACGGGCCAAAACATCCAAGGTACTGACGCCAATCGATCCGGTCGAACCCAAGATGGTGATGCACTGGCCTTGCTTCATGAGCTATGTCTCCTGTTCAAATCCAAACCACCAACATCATGGCCAAAGGCAATGTCGGCAACAAGGCATCGACCCGGTCTAAAACACCACCGTGTCCGGGCAACAATCCCGAGCTGTCTTTCATGCCGGCACTGCGCTTGACCAAGGACTCCACCAAGTCGCCCATCACGCTCATGGCCGACATGAACAGCAAAGCCGGCACAACTACCCACCAGCCTTTTTCCATGATCAACGTGAAGAAACTGGGCATGGCCGAAGCACCGCTTTGGTCAAATGCGACCCAAGCAAAGGCCACCAAAAAAACGCCCACGATACCGCCTAGAACACCCTCCCAGCTTTTACCAGGGCTGATCGATGGGGCTAACTTGATGCTGAAAAAACGTCCGCCGAGCGCGCGGCCAAAGAAATAAGCAAAAACGTCTGCCGCCCAAACCAGCACCAGCACAGACAAAAGGAAGTTGACGCTTTTTTGGTGTGCCTGAGCCAGAGCCAACCAAGCCAGTGCCAGCAAAACCAAGCCGGTCAACCAGCGCAATGTGCGCGGCCAAAGGGCCCAGCCGGAAACACCACGCTGAATCATCCAAGCACCCAACAGAACCCACATGGCTCCTGCCAACAGCCACAAATGGGGCGGCGTGTTACGCACCCAGCCCACTTGAAGTGCCATGACACACGACAGCACGCACAACAAAGCACCCAACCAAGCCCGCAGGGAGCCTACGCCATTGAGTCGCCCCCATTCCCAAGCCCCAGCGCCAATCAACACAACGGTAAGCCCCATGAAGGGCCAAGGGCTGACCGCGAAAAGTGCGGGCAAAAGCAGGGCCAACAGGACGACAGCAGTGATGACACGTTGTTTGAGCACGAACTCTCCAAAAAAAAAGCCGCCTGAAGGCGGCCATTCAGGCCGCGGCACAGCACGGCACTGAAAGGATGGTTACACCGCCATGATTTCTTGTTCTTTGGCGGTCACCAACTGATCAATTTCGCCCATACGTTTGTCAGTCAGTTTCTGGATATCGGCTTCGGCACGCTTTTGATCGTCTTCAGAAGCCTCCTTGTCCTTGACCAGTTTTTTGACCGCTTCATTGGCATCACGGCGCAAATTTCGGGTTGCAATTTTGGCGTTTTCGCCTTCGCTACGGGCCAGCTTGGTCATTTCTTTGCGGCGCTCCTCGCTCATGGCGGGCATGGGCACGCGGATCAACTCACCCAGCGAAGCTGGGTTCAAACCCAATTCGCTTTCGCGGATGGCTTTTTCAATCTTGGCGGCCATGCTCTTTTCCCATGGCTGCACACTGATCGTGCGCGAATCCATCAACGAGACATTGGCCACTTGCGACAAAGGCACCAGCGATCCGTAGTATTCCACATGGATGGTGTCCAGCAAGGCAGGGTTAGCGCGTCCGGTACGAATCCGTGTCAGGTTGTTTTTGAAAGCCGAAATGGACTGCTCCATTTTGGTCTCGCAGGTTTTTTTGATGTCAGCAATGGTCATGGGGTTCTCCTCGTCAGAACGTTCTCAAGCATAAACCAAGGTGCCTTCATCCTCACCCAGCACCACGCGCTTGAAAGCGCCGTTCTTGATGATCGAAAACACTTTGATGGGCAACTTTTGGTCGCGACACAATGCAAAAGCTGTAGCGTCCATGATGCCTAAATTACGGGATATGGCTTCGTCAAAACTAATTTCAGTGTAACGGGTCGCATGCGGGTCTTTTTTCGGATCGGCCGAGTAAACACCATCCACCTTGGTGGCCTTCAGCACCAATTCGGCGCCGATTTCGGCCCCACGCAATGCAGCGGCAGTGTCTGTGGTGAAAAACGGATTGCCCGTACCCGCAGCGAAAACCACCACTTTGCCCTCCTCCAAATACTGCAAAGCCTTGGGTCGAACATAAGGTTCAACCACTTGGTCAATGCCGATGGCCGACATCACGCGAGCGGTCAAACCCGCTTTGTCCAAGGCGTCAGCCAAAGCCAAAGAGTTCATCACGGTGGCCAACATGCCCATGTAGTCTGCAGTGGCACGGTCCATACCAACCGAGCCGCCAGCCACACCCCTGAAGATGTTGCCCCCACCGATCACCACCGCTATTTGCACACCCAGTCGCGTCACCTCGGCTATTTCTTCGGCCATGCGCACGATGGTGGCTCGGTTGATACCAAAAGCATCATCGCCCATCAAGGCCTCGCCAGACAGCTTGAGCAAAATACGCTTGTAGGCTGGCTTGGGTGAGGACATGGTGGGCTCCTGGGTGATTAACTGGGTCAAAGAAATGGCAAATCAAGAGGTCAATGAAATCAGGCAGCTGCGCTTTGAGCAGCAGCCACTTGGGCAGCCACTTCGGCTGCAAAGTCATCCACCTTCTTCTCGATGCCCTCGCCAACCACGTAGAGTGTGAAAGCACTCACAGTGGTGCTGGCCGCCTTGAGCATCTGCTCAACGGTTTGCTTGTCATTCTTGACGAATGACTGGTTGAACAAAGAAACTTCTTTGAGGTACTTTTGCACCGAGCCTTCGACCATTTTGGTGGCGATATCGGCTGGCTTACCAGACTCGGCTGCTTTGGCTGCGGCAACTGAACGCTCTTTTTCGATCAGCTCGGCGGGCACTTCAGCGCTGGTCAAAGACACAGGCTTCATGGCAGCAACGTGCATGGCAACGTCTTTGGCGGCCGTCTCGTCACCCTCGAACTCCACCAACACGCCGATGCGGGTACCGTGCAAGTAGTTGGCAATCTTGGCGCCACCAGCGGCGCGCTTGAAACGGCGGAAGCTCATGTTCTCACCAATCTTGCCAATCAGCCCTTTGCGAACATCTTCCAAGGTCGGGCCAAAGCTGTCTTGGCTGTAAGGCAGAGCGCCCAAGGCAGCGATGTCAGCCGGGTTGTGCTCAGCAACCAATTTGGCAGCGGCATTGGCCAAAGCTAAAAAGCTGTCGTTTTTGGTCACGAAGTCGGTTTCACAATTCACTTCGATCATGGCACCTGTGGTGCCGCTCACAAAACTGGTCACCACGCCTTCGGCGGTCACGCGCGAAGCGGCCTTGCCAGCCTTGGTGCCCAATTTGACGCGCAGCAACTCTTCGGCTTTGGCCATGTCGCCTTCGGCTTCAGTCAGGGCTTTTTTGCACTCCATCATGGGGGCATCGGTTTTTGCGCGCAGTTCTGCAACCATGCTTGCGGTAATAACAGCCATTTGATTTCTCCGTATTCAGTCTAAAAGTCAAATTAAAAAAAAGGGGCCGATAAGCCCCTTTCATCGAGTCTTGGAAACTCAGGCAGAAGCAGTTTCTTCGGCTTGGTCGTCTGCGGCCTCGGTGACAGCTTTGACCACATCATTGACCGCATTGGCGCGGCCTTCGATGATGGCGTCAGCGATGCCACGTGCGTACAAAGCCACGGCCTTAGCCGAGTCGTCGTTGCCGGGGATGATGTAGTCGATGCCTTCTGGTGAGTGGTTGGAGTCCACCACACCGATCAATGGGATGCCGAGTTTTTTGGCTTCAGAAATGGCAATCTTGTGGTAGCCAACGTCGATCACGAAAATCGCATCAGGCAAAGCGGCCATGTCTTGGATGCCGCCGATGTCTTTTTCAAGCTTTTCCATCTCGCGCTTGAACATCAGTTGTTCTTTTTTGCTCAGGCTGTCGAGGCCGACTTCTTGCTGGGCCTTCATGTCCTTCAGACGCTTGATCGAGGTCTTGACGGTTTTGAAGTTGGTCAGCATGCCGCCCAACCAGCGTTGGTCGACGAAAGGCACACCAGCGCGCTGGGCTTCGGCAGCCACCAACTCACGGGCTTGGCGCTTGGTGCCGACCATCAGAATGTTGCCGCGGTTGGCGGACAACTGCTTGGCGAACTTGATGGCATCCTGGAACATCGGCAGCGATTTTTCCAGGTTGATGATGTGGATTTTGTTGCGGTGGCCGAAGATGAACGGGGCCATCTTGGGGTTCCAGAAGCGGGTTTGGTGACCGAAGTGGACACCGGCTTCCAGCATTTCGCGCATGGTAACGGACATAAAAATACTCCAAAGGTTGGGTCTAAAACCAGTCCACTGATTGCGTCAGGTTGAACAACCAAACGAAACACCTTGATGGGACTGGTTTGCGGATGAACTTGGCAGGTTTGACGAGGAAGTTCGGAAAAGTCAAAAATGACACCCAAAAGACATGCGCCGCACTCAGCAAAGCCTTAGGATTATAGCATCCAGACTTCGCCAAAAGCACCTCTCCACATGAAAGCTGACCTGATTGCCACCCGCCAAGCCATTCGCGCGGGCAGCGCGCATCCAAAGACAGAAGCTGAAAACTGCTTGGGGATAGCGGCAAGCCATGCTTGTCAAGATGTTTTCATTCAGCTGACCCCAGAAGCCTTGAAATTTGCAGCAGATCATCACAATTTGGACAACAGTCCCCTTGCCGGACTTTCAGTCTCGGTCAAGGACCTCTTTGATGTCCAGGGTCAAGTCACTCAAGCGGGCTCTCAAGTTTTGGCCCAGCAGCCCCCCGCCAAACAAGACGCCATGGCAGTGAGCCGACTGCGGGCCGCAGGCGCGGGCCTGATTGGGCGCACCAACATGGTGGAATTTGCCTTTTCAGGCGTGGGCACCAACCCCCACTACGGCACACCCGCCGCCTGGGACGGGCTCTATGACCGGCCCGTTGGCACCGCCGGTCAGCCCCATGTGCCCGGCGGCTCCAGCTCGGGCGCTGCCGTGTCGGTGGCCACGGGCGCCGCCTTCATCGGGTTGGGCTCCGACACGGGCGGCTCCATCCGGGTTCCCGCAGCCTTGAACGGCATTGTGGGCTTCAAAAACACAGCCCGCAGGGTACCCACCCAAGGCGCCTACCCGCTTTCCACCACCCTCGACACGATTTGCGCCGTGACCAGAACTGTGCGCGACACCATCTTGGCCCACGAAGTGCTGTCGGCCAGACAGGTCCCCAAAGGTCACCGCCCACTATCTGGCTACCGTTTGGCTTTTGTCACAACTCTCATGCAGGACAACATGGACACGGCCGTGACGCGAGCTTTTGAACGTAGCCTGAATAAGCTGAGCGCAGCTGGCGCACAGATTGAACAGATAAAGCTGTCTGAACTGAATGAATTGGCACCCATGATGAATACAGGCGGCTTCAGCCCAGCCGAGGGTTTTGCCTTGCACCGCGAACTGATCGGCAGCCATGGCGATCTCTACGATCCGCGTGTGGCGCAGCGCGTGATGCGCGGTTCAGCCATGAAGGCCCATGAATACATGGACCTGGTGCAAGCCCGGCAAAGCTGGATTGGCCGGGTCGAAGCTGCGCTGGTCGGTTACGACGCCGTGCTCTCGCCCACCACCCCCATCACCGGGCCCACCATCAGCCAGGTCGCCCCCGGGGCCGAGCGCGACGCAGAATTTTTCCGGGTCAATGGCCTGCTGCTGCGCAACACCAGCGCTGTGAACACCCTGGACGGCTGCGGCATCTCCCTGCCCTGTCACGCCCCGGGCGAATTGCCAGTGGGCCTGATGGCCTGGCACGCGGCCATGCACGACGACACCATCTTGCAGCTGGCCTTGCTGCTCGAACCCCTGCTGCAAAGCCACTGAATCCATGCAGCCCCTGCCCCGCTCGCACGACTGGCCCATCCTGGGGCCTGAAGGTGTGCGGCAGCTGGAGCCCCTGCTGCAGGCGCTCAGCCCCACACCGCTCATGCAACGCGCGGGGCTGGCTTGTGCCCAATTGGCCTTGGCCGTGGCGCCGCACGCCCGGCGCATCTGGGTGGCCGCAGGGCCGGGCAACAACGGCGGCGACGGCCTGGAAGCCGCACTGCACCTGCACCAATGGGGCAAAGAAGTGGTGGTCAGCCTGCTGGCTGCACCCGGGCACTGCCCAACAGATGCCCTAGCGGCCCTGCATCGGGCGCAGCAAGCGGGCGTTCGCATCCAGCACGACGTGCCCCAGGCCTGGCTGCAAACGCTGGATGCACACGATCTGTGCATCGACGCCCTGCTCGGCATCGGAGCCAGCCGCCCCTTGACCCCCGACATTCGAGCCCGCGTGCAGGCCATCAACTACAGCCCAGCCCAGGTGCTGTCCATCGACGTGCCCACGGGCCTGCACCCGCAGTCAGGCCAATGGCTGGGCTGCGAAAACGCCGACACCGCGGCCGTGCAGGCTAGCCACACCTTGAGCCTGATTGCCCTGCAGGCTGGACTGCTCATGGGGCATGGGCGAGACGCCAGTGGCCTGATCTGGCTGGAAGACTTGGGTTACCACGCCAGCCCGCACCGCGTGCAGCCCGTGGCCCAGCTCAACGCCCCTTGTGCGCCAATGCCCAAACACCACGCCAGCCACAAAGGCAGCCACGGCGATGTGGCCGTGATCGGCGGAGAAGGCATGGCCACACACGGCATGGGCATGACCGGCGCCGCCATCCTGGCCGCCACCGCCGCCCTGCACGCGGGTGCCGGGCGGGTCATCTTGAACCTGCTGTCAGGCCAGACCAGCGACAACGCGCCCCCAGATCTGATGCAACGCCAGTTCGATCCACTGGCGCTGGACACACTGCATGTGGTCTGCGGTTGCGGCGGCGGCACGGCCGTGCAAGCCCTGATGCCCCAAGTACTGCAGCGCAGCGCCCACTTGGTGCTGGACGCCGATGGCCTCAATGCCGTGGCACATGACACCGCACTGCAAAACAGTCTGCGGCAACGCGCAAAAAGGC
This sequence comes from Akkermansia muciniphila, assembly GCA_943331105.2. Taxonomy (GTDB): domain Bacteria; phylum Pseudomonadota; class Gammaproteobacteria; order Burkholderiales; family Burkholderiaceae_C; genus Limnohabitans_A. The sequence goes on along the minus strand of CALQKH020000001.1, from coordinate 63,558 downwards.
AAGACCGGCCTCATGACACCGTCCTCACCCCACACCCCCTGGAAGCCGCCAGACTGCTGGGCTGCAGCACGGCCCAAGTGCAAAACGACCGCATCCAATCCGCACAAGCGTTGGCTGACCGATACCAATGCACCGTGGTCCTGAAAGGCTCGGGCACCGTGATCGCCGCGCCCGCACAAACGCCGCGCATCAACACCAGTGGCAACGGCCGCCTGGCCATTGGCGGCACCGGCGATGTGCTGGCCGGGCTCATTGGCGCCCGCATGGCGCAAGGCCTGAACGCCTTCGACGCCGCCTGCGCCGCGGTGGCCCAGCATGGGCAACTGGCCGACAACTGGCCCCCCAACCAAGCCCTCACCGCCAGTCGCTTGGCCTCGCGTCTGACCTGACCCCACAAGCCGATTTCCCCGCTCCCACGCGTCATGTTGAACCTATACGCCCGCGCGGCTTGCGCCGGCTCCACCGCAACCTAACAGGTCATCCATTGCAGCGACAACTGCGCAGGCATGGCTAGGCTTGCAATGCGTTCAACTACTCGACTGGGCTCATATCAGAACGGTTGCGCAACTTTATTGAGTGGCGCAATCGCCAACTTCACTTGCTCTATAGCCTGCTGAGCTTGCATGCGTGCAACACCCGCTGCCGTCATGTCAGACAGCCTCTGTTCAGACGAGCATCCGCGGAGAAAATTTTCTCGAATCCACTTCAGCCATACGGGTGTCATTTGAATCACAGCGACTTGTTGTTTGAAGAATTTAAATGTGTCACATATCGACTCACGCCGTTGTCTATGGCGCCACGCTGCTCCAGCACCTCCAAGCAACGCCCGCTCAAATCAATGCTGCCATAGCAGTGGTGCATCAACAGGCACAGGTGCTTAAGCTGCTCGTCACTCATCTTGATCGGATCAATGAAGTCTTTGACATACACCACATCTGCTTCCAGTAGCTGGTGATAGCCGCGGCCTGCTGCCGGTTGATATTGCAGCGGCCCTACCGGCCAGGTCTTGACCTGGCTAAAGCAGTGCGGCACAAAGCCGAGCTTGCGCAGTGTGACATCAATGTCCCCAAACACGGGCTGCTGGATGTACATGGGAATGAACGACACTTCGGTCTGGATGGCGACGGCGTTCTGCAGCTGCCTTATGCCACCCAAAAAAACATCTCTCTCAGCACCTTGAACGTCAATTTTCAACATATCAAAGGGTTGCAACTCGGCAATATCGTCGAGCTTGCGGGTCTGCACGGACAAGGTGTCTATGACGGTTGCGTTGTCCTGGAACTGACTGAACACCCTAAAGGCCTCGGGCCTCGGATACAACAGACTGGTCCAGCCCGAATACCGGCAAATGTTGAGCACACGTTCGTCGCCAGCCCCCAAGGCATAGGGCAAATAGGTTTCTGCGCTGCTTTTTTTCTGCTCCAGCTCCGCCAATGCTGACGCCTGTGGCTCAAACCCTGTCACAGTACAAAGCCCGGCCTCCAGCATGGCTTTGTAGGGCGGATCACCGTCTATAGGGTTTGCTCCCACATCAACCACGTGCGTGAGCCTGCCGGGTTGCAGCAGCTTGCGCAGGAAATCAGACTGCATGCTCAGGCACCGCTATGCGGGCTGCCTTAGCCTTTTCCAGCAACGCCAGTATTTTTTCGCCCATGACAGCGGGGCGTCCCTCAAACAGCACGTCCACTTTGGCGGGGCCGGCATACCGACCCCTGAGCGCCACCCGCTCCTGATGGTTGGAAGCCAGACGGACGGCGGCATTGACGTAGTCGTCCACCGTATCGGTAACCAACCAATCGGGCAAGCCCAGGCGCTTGAACAAACCTTCATCAATGTGTTCATGCACTTCGGAACCGGTCTTGCAAACACCCACCAGCCCTGCACTGACCGTGTCAATGATGCCGTTGGTGTTGCCAAAGGGGAACGGGTTGATGAACATATCGCAACCCGAGATCACGGCCATGTAGTCGGCATAGTTCTGATGCGGATAGACAGTGACCCGATCACCCAGATACTGGTGCACCACGCGCTGTACATTGGGATAGGTCAAGCCCTGTGCCTGCCCTATCAGAAAATGGAAATACACCGGCACCTGGCTCTCATGGGCGATTCTTGCGCAGGCTGCGAGAAACCCGGGGTTGAGCTTCATGGTGGTGGCGCACATGGCAATCTTCACCACCTCGGGCTGCGCATCGGGCTGGCGCATCACATCCAACCCGGCTGCCGCCGCCGAGGGCCGATAGGGCATGCCATCGCTTGGCAGCTGCAGCAGCTGTTCACTGAAGCAGGCTGGGTCACCCACATAGTCTTCTTCCACCACAACATAGTCGATCGCGTCTGAATGGCTGGTTGCCGGGTGGCCCAGTGCCATCAACTGCAGTGGAGCGACCCTGAGATTGGCAAGCCACATGGTCAAGGGGAACATGCCGACACTTGGCATGTAACAGACAGCCGCATTTCTGTCTTCGGCCTCGGTCTTTATCAACTTGACCTGGTCAATCACTCCCACGTTGCGGTCAATCGGCACAAAGGCATCAAACACCTTGAGCGTGGTCTCGTCGACACAATCAGCATAGGCCATGGCCACCAATTCAAAGTGGGCCCGTGCCGCCTCCATGGTGCGTGAATGGGTTCGATAGATGGAATGTGCGCTGCTAAACCACTCCAACACGACCAGCATGACCGGCTTCTTGTCTATGGCAGGTTTGCCACTTACCCGGTCTGTCACACCGTGTTGCTGCAATTTCCGTCTGATCAAGGCGTTGATCGGCTTCTTGATGTCGTGCTTGTCTGCGCGGTCGGCATAGCTGCAGTGCATGTAGAGGTCGTGTAATACACCCATAGGTAACTGCTCGACATCATCCACCTGATCGAGCCTCTCGCTTAGCCAAGGCAAAATCAGCTCACGTTTGGTGTGGGCTGCTGACGACCCCAAAAACCTAGGCGAAAGCAGCACCAAGCACAAACCCGCAGCCAATACTTTGTCGCCAGCCCAAAGCGCATCCAAATCGAGGGGCACCTCAGACTCTGGCGAATAAAGCAGACAAAACTTCAGCAGGTCGGCCTCTCCCACCACCAGCTTGGTTAGATCGCCCTTATCCTCCTGTTTGTTCAAGGCACGCATCACATGGTCGGCGTTTCTAAACGGCGTGGCCGCAAACAAAGCTGACAACCAACGATGGCTAGACAAAATGCGTTGACGCCACTCAGGCGAAAAAAACAACTCATGGTCGGACAGTAAACACGAAGCAGCAGCAGCGGCTCGTGTCCATACATGCTGATTAACCTCTTGCTGCGATACCGCTTGAAGCACAACCGCGTGGAAATCAGATCCCACATGTCCGTAGTTCGAATCCAAGTCTTGGAGAAGCGCGACAAGTTCGCGCATCCCCATTTCTCGGTCTCGAGTGTAAGCCAGAGCCTCAAATTTTTCGAGTGAAAAAGTCATAGGCTTTGGGCTTAGTTGCCACCCTTCTTTTCATCCGCATCGTCACGGAAGGTGGGCACGTCAACTGGCAATGAAATACCGCCGCGCGTCACGGCTACCAACGAAGGTGCTGTTCTAGCGCCCACCTCACTTGTGAACACGCGTGGTGCAGAGGTGGTGATAGGCCCAGTCGTCAATGTGCTCTCGTTAGACGAGAGCTCACGTGCCAATGACAACTGCGTAGCCGCTGGCGTGACCAAGTACGCGGTTGGCGTTGGCGTTGGCGTTGGCGTTGGCGTTGGCGTTGGCGCTGCAGTGATGTCGGCCGTGGCGTTGGCTGTGCTGCTCACCAGGTTGTAGTTGCCCGCATCCGTGCCTCCCAAGGTAATGCCCGTGATGCTCACGCTCTTACCCGCACCTGCGTTCTTGTCTGCAAACGCTCCGCTGGCTGCGCTCACGTTCAACACGTCTGAGCCAATCTTGCCCGTAAAGCCCGCCGCGCTGGTGTTCAGCGTGGCCGTCGTCGTCGCGTCGTACACCTTGTTGGCTGCAGTGATACCGGTCACGGCACTGATGTCAGCTTTGCTGATATCCGCTGTCGTGCTGGCTGTGCTGCTCACCAGGTTGTAGTTGCCCGCATCCGCGCCACCCAAGGTAATGCCCGTGATGCTCACGTTCTTACCCGCACCTGCGTTCTTGTCTGCAAACGCTCCGCTGGCTGCGCTCACGTTCAGCACGTCTGAGCCAATCTTGCCCGTGAAGCCCGCCGCGCTGGTGTTCAGCGTGGCCGCCGTCGTCGCGTCGTACACCTTGTTGGCTGCAGTGATACCGGTCACGGCACTGATGTCGGCCTTGGTGATGTTCGCTGTCAGACTGGTGGGTTGGACCACCACGTAGTTGCCTGCGTCCGCGCCTGCGAGGGTGAAGCCCGTCACCGCCACCGCTTTGCCGGCGCCCACGTTCTTGTTGTCAAACGTGGCTGCTCCAGTGCCACCAACCGTGACCACATCAGAGCCCAGTGCCGCCACTGTGGCTGCACCGCCCAAGGTGGCCACTGTGGTGGCGTCGTACACCTTGTTATTGGCCGTCACGCCTGTCACTTGCAGAGTGGCCGCTGTCACGTTGGCGGTCAATGACCCTGCGGAAGTTGCTTGGTATCCAACTACTCTCACGCCAGAGTTGGCCCCAGCTACCGACACCGCACCTAGGTTGATGGTCTTGTTGTTGCCGACGTTTTTGTCCGCGAAAGTACCGGTGATGATGCTACCTGGCACATCGCCGTCGATGGCACCACTGATCGTACCGGTCACGTTAACCGACGTGGTAGCGTCATACACCCTGTTTTGCGCGGTGGCACTGGTGACCGTCAAGGATGGTGTGACGCGATAAAAGAGGTTCAGCGCTTTGGATGCATTGACTATGCCAACACCACCCGACACATTGGTCGCATAGGCCTTGTTTTGGCTGGTATCGCCATTGGTGACCAAGGTGGCCAAAGCGGAACTGTTGGCGTTGCCCGAATAAAGAGCCACCGTCTTGCCGCTGCCAGCGGTCACGCTGGTAGCACTGCCCTTGACAACGTCGCCGCCGGTGACAGCGCCGTTGGCTGTAGCACTGGAAGCGACTGCAGATGCAGCGCCAGCAGTTAGGGTAACGTCCCCCCCAGTGCTGACCACGTTGCCATTCAAGGTGAGGTTGCCAGTTGTGGTCGAGACATTGATATCACCCACAGCATTCAATCCACTCAACCTAAGCGCACCTGAACTATTGACCATCAAACCTGTAGTGCTATCTGCAGTGAAAGTTCCGGAGGTATTGAGGTTGATACTGGAACTTAAATTGTTAACCGTATTGCTCAGCGTGATGTTACCGCTGCCGGTTGTCAATGAAAGGTTGCCGGCGCTAGTTAACGCCGTGGAAGCCGCTTGTGTAATGTTGCCATTTCCGCTGCTTGTATTGAATGCAACATTACCGTTGGTGGTCAAATTACCCAGTGCAGTCGATAGATTGGTGTTGATCGTCACTGCCCCGCTCGTGCCATTGAGACTGTTGCTGCCAGACATGACAATGCTGGCGTTGGAATTGAGAGCGACGTTACCGGTCAGCGTTGTTCCTGCCAGAGACAAATTGGTGTTGCCCGTCTGCGTCACATTGACAATGGCATTGCCGCCCGCCGTGCTAGTAATACTGGAGCCACTGGCCAACACCATTGCGTTGCCAAGGCCCCACGACTGATTGCCAGTGATGGTGGTTGTTCCACCCAGTAACGTGATGTTGCCGGTCACATTTGTGCCCGTACTGCCTGCGCCTTGCGCTAGGCCGCGTATATTCACAACACCATTGGTCGACAGATTGCCGCCAAGGGTAACAGCAGTACGAACACTGTTTGTCCCGTTTGAGTCTGTTGCGTTGAGGTTGATCTGTCCGCCAGCACTGGCATCTAATGTGTTTGTGCCAGATGTCACCAGGTTGCGATCACCCAAGAAATTAACCGTGGCGTTGCTCGTCGTGACATTGGCTCCCGCCATGGACAGATACGTCCCCAGCACTTGAGTACCGCGAACGTTAAGTGTGCCGTTGCTAGCTGCGACATTGCCGGCAATCAGCACCCCCACGCCTGTTGCGGCCGTTCGAGAGCGCCCTGTAATATTGACTTGGCCGCTGGTGTTGAGGTTTCCACCAATGCTGATGGCGGTTCGAGCTGTTGTTTCCCAGGGTATATCTGCATTCACGGCCACTGTGCCATTGGTGCTATTGAGGCTGTTGTTGCCAGACATGACAATGCTGGCGTTGGAATTGAGAGCGACGTTACCGGTCAGCGTTGTTCCTGCCAGAGACAAATTGGTGCTGCCCGTCTGCGTCACATTGACAATGGCATTGCCGCCCGCCGTGCTGGTGATACTGGAGCCACTGGCCAAAACCAATGCGTTGCCACCGCCCCACGACTGATTGCCAGTGATGGTGGTTGTTCCACCCAGTACCGTGATGTTGCCGGTCACATTTGTGCCTGTACTTCCATTACCTTGCGTTGACCCGTGTATGTTTACAGTACCATTGGTCGATAAGTTACCGCCAAGGGTGACAGCCGTTCGAGTATTTGCCGAAGGACTCAAGTCAACTGTTGAGACGTTGATTACTCCACCCCCACTGGAGTCCAAAGAGCTAATTCCTAAAATATTAACCTGACTTGAATTGCCATTTATATTTAATATTCCTCCTTCGGTATTCAAACTACTGTTTTCAATGCGAACAGCATTTTGTCCACCTGAACGTCCAGTAACATTTAACACACCGGAGACTACTTTGATGGTTCCGTTATCAATCCACACTCCATGCCCGCCAGTCCCTGTGCCATAGCCGTTTAATGTCACATTGCCTGCAGTTGTTAAATTGCCACCAATTTTCACACCCCCAGCAAGGGATGGTAGAAAAATTGGCTGCTGTCCATCGATGAAAATCGATCCACTACCCGCATTTAGTGTGTTGTTACCGTTCATAACAACAGCTGCACTCCCGTAAACAGCAGAATTCAAATTCAATATTCGAACCGTTCCATTGGTTGAAATCTCATTTCCATTCAACGTTACAACACTAGCATTTGAGCTTTGTGATGCATTCATCGTTAAATTCAACGACCCCGAGTTGGATGTAATGTTGACACCGTTGTTCAGTGTGATGGACTGATTGGCATTGAGCGTCAGGTTGGCATTACCACCTGCCGTCTTGTTGATATTGGCCGCAACCGTGATGTTGCCACCCGCGCTACCTGCACCGGCGGTGGTAACAGTTACATCTGCACCGGTATTCAACGCCCCCTCAATCGATGCGTTGTTCACAATCGCGGTTGAACCGCTACCTTCCCACGTGTTACTGGTGTTGGTGGCTGTGCTGGCCGCCGTGCTGATGGTGATGTCGGTCGGGTCGATTAACCACTCGCCGTTTTTGCCCGCGCTCTTGCCTTCGACCGTACCCAGCATGGTGAGCGTTTTGCCCGAGGTTTCTACAAAACCACCGTCACCCTGAGCGCTGCCGATCTTGATGGTGGCACCACTGCCAATGACGGTGTTGTCGGCCAAGCTGATGTTGGCGACATCAGTGGCCTTGCCCAGCAAGTCGCCACCGATGACCACACGGCCACCACCGGCCACGCCGCTGGCGTCAATGGTGGCGTTGCCAAACACGCCCACGCGATTGCCGCCAATGACCACCGCACCCGCTTTTTCGCCAGCGTTTTGGCCCGACACGTCGATGGTGCCGCTGGTCAACGCATCGCCGCCCTCGGCCATCAAGACGACTTTGCCGTTTTTGAAGCCCAAGCTGCGGGCCTGAATGAGGCCTTCGTTGTTGACCACGGTGTTGAGCAAGCTGTCGCGCCCCTTGGAGGTGAGGTAGACCGCACCACCGTCGGCTTGGATGAGGCCCTTGTTTTCTGCCAGGGCGTTGAGAGTGGCTTCGTCCACTTTGATGGCGAGCAAGGAAGCGTTGTCCAAGCTCAGGGTGAATCCGCCACCGGCTGCCAAGGCCACAGCGCCTTGGGTTGCCGTGATGTTGCCTTCGTTGATGGCTTTGCCGCCAGCCAGCACCACGTAGCCGCCGTCAGCAGCCTTGATGTTGCCTTGGTTGATGACGCCATTGCTGCTGCCGCCACTGAGCACCCACTGGCCGTTGGCGTTTTTGGTGGCATCGGCAGCCGTCGAAGCCAACAAGCCACCTACGCTCACTTCCGAGCCTTTACCAAACAACACGCCGTTTTGGTTGAGCAAGAACACTTGGCCATTGGCTTGCAAGCTGCCAAAAATTTCTGAACGGCTGTTGCCAATGACGCGGTTGATGGCCACTGACGAGGCATTGGGCTGCTGGAACACCACGGTGTTGCCAGCGCCAATGCTAAAGCTTTGCCAGTTGACACCCAGCACCTGGCTGAGTTGCTGCACGGTCATGACACGACCGTTGACATTGACGGTGGCGTTGCCGTTGACCACGTTGCCCTGCGTTGGCAACACATCGGCTGCAATGGCGTTGCCACTGACGATGGGGATGGTCAAAAACGCTGCCGCTGCAGCTGCGTTGATCAATGACCAGGCAAGCAACCCCTTGACATTCGACGATTGGGGCACACCGCCCACACCGCTAGCCGCGCTACCGGCACTGCCCTTACTGTTGCAGGTTGTGATTTCAGCTACCGGCACCAGTTGGCCGGTTTTTTTGTTGAAGACTAAGCGGAAGATATTGGCGTTCATATTGGCCTTCTATTTGTGTATTTATGAAGTTTCTTTTTGGTTTGGCTCAGTAAGCCATGCTCAAGCTCAAACCCACTCTGTCTTCTTTGTTATCGACACTTGAGTCACCGCTGAGTCCTTTTGCCCAAAAGGCACGCAGAACAAAGGCACCTTTTTGGCTGACCTTTGCCTCAACACCCCAGCCCGCACGAACCGAGGTGTTGTCTGTCACGCCTGACGTTGGGTTTTGCTGCAAACGAGCCCATCCACGGTCATAAAACACAGATACATCAGCCATCAAGTTGCGGTCAAGCATGGTGCTCGCCCAAACTTTGCCGATGGCAAACTGACCAACCACAGCGGTATCGCCACCCACCTCTCCGCCTGCATACGCCCTGACAGCGTTTGCTCCACCGAGGAACAGTTTTCCGTATGCGTCCAGGTTGCCAGAGGCTCTTTGCCCGTAAACATTGGCACTGGTATACCAACCATCACCACCCAAGCCCTGCAATCGATTGATACGAGCGGTGTATTTGTCCCTAGATCCCACTGTTGTTGAGTCTCGGGCGTCCTCATACTTCAAATCGGACTGAGCCCAACCCACCAACCAACTTGTTCTTGCACCCAAACCATTCAATACCTGATCTTGAAAATCGCCAGATAAACCCATACGGGCACTGTTCAAGCGGCGGTCTTCAGGCAACGAACTTTGATCGGATAGGCTGATTCGGTCTATGTCCACACGCCAATCTATATTTCCCTGCCCTGTTCGCAAGATGGGATAACTCAGATTAACCCCATGATTTTTTGCATCGCCCGCAAAACCTCCAAACCCCGCCCCCAAGGTGTAGTTGGTTTTGCCTGAAGCTAGGCCCATGCGCCAGCCCTCATGACCGATGGGAAAGCTGTAATCGACGTTGTAGTTCTCGATGTCTTTTTTGTTTGTCGTCATGTACGACAAACCCATTTGGTCGCCGGTCTTTAATGCATCTTGACCAGTTAATCGGACCTGTGCTCGGTTTTCACCCGTTGCTTTAGATCCAAAGTTGTCAACAGATAACCCTGCGTTAACCCCCTTTCGCGCACCGCCACTGCCCGTCACCGACCGCCCACTTCGCGGATCAACTTGCATGGCCATGGTGCTTGTACCCAGCTCTTTGCCTGGCACCAACTCTGCCCTGATTTGATACCCCGTGATTTCAGTCACTAACAAAGCAGCTCGATCTACGCTGGACTGCTTCAATAGGCTTGAGCCACAGTCAACTTCACCGCACAAGCTTTTTTTAACGATTTGCTTGACCTGCGACACATCAATACCGGGATGATTAGCCTCTACCTTTATGGGTTCCGATTGCGATAACCGCCCCTCGTATATCTGGTAAACAACGACACCATCCTTGATTGCCTGAGGTGTCAACCAAGCCCTGGCCACCAGATAACCCGCCTTGCGGTAATACGCCGTGATGGCATCAGATATGGCTTGCAGTGCAAACAGGTCGTAAACACCCGGCAGACGAGCGGATGACGCTTGGAGCAAATCGTCAACTGAAAACGCCGTTAACCCTTCAAACTGAAACCCGTTAATTTTTATTGTTGGCCCACCAGGCTTGACTTCCCCTTGAGTCAATGGTTTGGCCAACCTCGAGCCAACCGCCTCCCATGAAACCGGACTCACGACCTCGGGTCCCGTCAAATTGCGGTTAATGTTTTCAACACTTGATGTTGCACCACCTTGCGCCATAACCAAAGACGACCAAGCCATCAGCACCGCTGACGTGAGAACCGATTTCGAGAAGCGAACCATAGAAAACCCTTTGAACTGCTGCGTATAGGCATGCGAAGAAACTTCGCCACAAGAGTTCTGATAATGCACTTATGAATTAAATTAATTGACGAATTTAATACCAAATAACGGAAAATAATTCCTTTTTTTGGTGCCCATCGACTGTGGCGAGTTTGGTAAGTTGGTCCATGCGGTTATGAAACATGACCAGGCCACAGGCACGTCGACCATGGCCTGGGTGTGACTTTGATCAGAAAGCCCCGGAAGTTTTTGTAACTGCGTAGCCGGGAGGCTGTGGCGCCGAAAATGGCGGGCAGATGATCGCGTCTGACTCCGAGGAAGCGGCCATAGGCCGAGCGGGCCAGGTTCTGGTTAACGGCGTCGGTGAGGTGGTGGACTTGTGGGGCATGCATCCATTAAGTTTCTTTTTCCAGGATGATGAAGTCCTTTTCGAGCAGCTTTTGCATGGTTTCAGCATGGTGGGCCATCAGGTCGAGGAGTTTTGGCGTGGGTACGATATGGCGGGCGCGTTTGTCGTTTTCGCTGTACACCCGGGTGATGAGGCCTTCGTCTTCCAGCTCGCGCAATTTCATGCGCACGGCGCGGTCGGTGTATTCGGGGTGGTTGAGGACTTGCTTGAGTGAACGATCGGTCTGGTGGCTGGCGTTGAAGAAGGTGTCTTGGGCGATGCAGTAATAAACGTGCCGCCCCACAACGGTCTTGAGCAAGGGCAGGTTGGCCCACTCCCAATCCGACAGCTCCACCAGGGTTGCCAGTATTTTTTGTTTATCGTTAATCACTGTTCTTACGCTCTTTTTGTGTATTTGAATATTTTTTTATGTTTTAAATACGCACTATTATCCAGATACGGGAACAAATTTCCTCCATCTGTCAGGACGCGTGGGGGGTTCTGATTGGCCTAGATGGATGACCAGCCGGGCCTGTGGCTTGGTTTGCTGAGTGGTCAGATGGCCAGTGGTGGATAGGCACCCAGCAGGCGGGTCAACTTGGCCCGCTCTACGGGTTTGGGCAGGAAGTCATTGAATCCGGCTGCGTGCGCTTGTTCTTGCGTTTCGCTGAGCACGTCGGCGGTGACGGCGATGACGGGCAGCCGTGACTTGGCCAGGTCGGTCAGGTTGCGGATGGCTTTGACGCACTCAAATCCGTCCATGTGGGGCATGTGCAGGTCCATCAACACCAAATCAAAACCGTGTTGCTCGATGGACCGCAGTCCTTGCAATCCGTCTTCGGCATAGCTGACTTCGCAGTCCAGCTGTGTGAGCATGCGGCCAAGCACCATCCGGTTGATGGCGTTGTCGTCGACCACGAGGAGTTTTTGCCGTTTGGCCGGGGTGCTGTGTTGGGGCAATGGAATGGCGCTGGCTTGGGGTTGAAGGGGCCCTGCCCCGCTGGTGGCTGCAGCTTGTGCGACCCACTCAAACACAATGGTGGAGCCTTTGCCTTCTTGGCTTTGAACGCGCAGGTCGCCACCCATTCGCTGGGCCAGGCTTCGGGAAATTTCCAAGCCCAGGCCCGCACCACCTCGCGTTCGGGTTGTGGATTCGTCGCCGGGCTGAAAGCGCTGGAACAGTTTGGTCAGTTTTTCTCGGCTGATGCCCATGCCGGTGTCTTGCACTGTGACACAACAGCGCAGGCGGTTGGCGTCCAGTGTGATGAGTTTGACGGATACGAGGATGTGTCCGTGGGATGTGAACTTGATGGCGTTGGACAGCAAGTTGAGCAGGATTTGCCGCAAACGGGTGGCGTCACCCAAGATGAATGGGTGGGCCAGCTCATGCGACTGGTAGTCAAGGACAAGCCCTTTTTCTTCGGCAACGGGGCGCATCCAGCCAATCACTTCAGAGAGCGTTTCGTCCAGATTCATGGGCAGCATTCGGATCTGCAGTTTGTCGGCATTGATGGCCGACAGGTCCAGGATGTCGTTGAGCAAGTTCAGCAAATGCTGGGCCGATCTTTGTGCCGTGTGCAGCAGCGGTTGCTGGTCAGACCGCAAGCCACTGAGGTCCAGCACTTGCATCATGCCCAGCAGTCCGTTGAAGGGCGTGCGCAATTCATGGCTCATGTTGGCCAGGAAGCGGCTTTTGGCGACGTTGGCCGCTTCGGCGGTGATGCGTGCGGCCTGAAGTGCCCGGTTGACCACTTGCAGCCGAAGGCGCTCCCTCTTTTCTTTGCGGAAACTGTAGAAAAGGCCCGCAAATCCGAGCATCAGAAAGATCAGCAGACTCGCCGCGAGGCCCATGATCAATTGGTCTTGTTTGCGTGCGGTGTGGTCCTGGATTTCGATTTTTTGCACCACACTGCGGTGCGTGATCTGCACCAGGGATTGCAAATCGGGGGTGATGCGGTCGAGCTCCCGGATGATTTGCGGCAGTTGGGCGGGTTGTCCGCTCAACAGAAGATCTTCTATTTTTTGGATGGCCAACAGCATGGAGGGGATGACCCGCTCGAACTCTTTGGCTTCTTGCAGCAGTTCGTGGGAGGGGAAGTTTTGCAACAGGTCCAGACGGCTGAGGAGAATTTCGAAACGCGACATCAGTTCGGGGTCCATCGCGTTGCGGTAAATGGACGAATTGACTTCGTTGCGGAACCGCAGGAACTCCCTGTCGAGCTGGAAAGCCATGAAGACCACCGAGTCGGACTGGATCCGTGATTGACCGAGCGATCCCGCCGATCGCGCCCAGATCAGTTGCAGCATGATCAGCAGGACGGCCACGATGGCCACCGTCAATGCGATCAGCCCCGATTTGAATAACCGGTCACTGGCGTGAACCGGCTCATGGGTCTCGACAGACATGTCGGGTGTTCACTGAACCGTCAGCGACTTCAGTTGCCAGATGGATCGCTCGTAGTACTTGATGGTTTGCAGCTCTTTCTTGCTGTCGAAGGGGTACACGACAAACAGCGGGCCCCTTTGCCGCAAGGGGATGTTCTGGTCATTTTTCTTGATGGCAACAACGACATCAAAAAGTTGGGCGTCTTGGACGGGTATGTTGATGACGTAGTCGTTGAGGGCCTTGGCTTGCAAGGTTTGGCCATCGGCTTGCACGGTCCGGAGCACATCGCGCAACAGCGGTCCCGAAAATTTGATGGGTGTCTTGGCCCACGGGGTCATGGTGGTGAAGCTTTTTTGCGGCAAGGCCTCCAGCATGCCCAGGTCCCAAAGGTAGGACCGGTCCAGATTGTGGGTCTGGATTTTCCCGGTGATGGTCAGCACCACGGGCCCCGTCGGTTGCCGAACTTCTTGTGCGGTCAATGGCCAGGTAGCCATGGACAAAAAGATAAAAACAAGACATTTAAAAAGAATCAAGATATTTCTCTTTTTAAGCATAAAGACCAAAATATATCTTTATGTCAATTTATTCCTCTGAAATATCAGAAGGAAAGGAGAAATCTGTTCCTATTAAAAATCCAGGCCTGAAGGCCTGGATTGTCAGTTTCATCAATGTGTCAACGGCTAATCGTTGGGTTGTGCGGCTCAACGCCTGGGCTTGCTGCTGCGGGAGCCTTTCTTTTTGGCTGCAGCTTTCTTGACCGAGGCTTTGAGGGCCTGGATGGGTGAGCGGTTGCGCTCGGCATCGGCCTGGCGGCGGTCTTGGGCGCCCCGTTTCTTGTCGCGCCCGCCTTCGGCAGGTGCCGACAGGCCTTTGTCGCGCATGGCCCGTTGCACCAGCTCGTCTCCGGTGTGCACCAACCTGAAATCGATCTTGCGGCCGTCCAGATCCACTCGGCTGACCTGCACTTGCACCCGGCTGCCAATGGCGTAACGGATGCCGGTGCGCTCGCCGCGCAATTCCTGGCGCAACTCGTCAAAGCGGAAGTACTCGCCGCCCAATTCGGTGATGTGCACCAGCCCTTCGACGTACATCGTGTCCAAAGTCACAAAGATGCCGAAACTGGTTGCAGCAGACACCACGCCGCTGTATTCCTCGCCCAGGTGTTCGCGCATGTATTTGCATTTGAGCCAGGCCTCCACATCGCGGCTGGCCTCGTCGGCGCGGCGCTCGTTGGCGCTGCAATGCAGGCCCGCCGCCTCCCAGGCGCGTTGGTCGGCGGCCGACATGCGCACGCGTGGGGCAGACGATTCGGGCGCATCGCCCTTGGCAGCGCGTCCTTTTTCAAGCCGCTTGGTCAGCTTGGCATGTGCCTCACCTGGCACGGGCAAACTGGGCAGCGTGTATTTGCGGTCCAGCAAAATCGCTTTGATCACGCGGTGCACCAACAAGTCTGGATACCGCCGGATCGGGCTGGTGAAGTGGGTGTAGGCCTCATAGGCCAAACCAAAGTGGCCGCTATTGACCGGGGTGTAGATGGCTTGCTGCATGGAGCGCAGCAGCATGGTGTGGATCTGCTGCGCGTCTGGACGGTCCTTGGTCGCTTGAGCGATTTTTTGGAACTCACTGGTGTGCGGCTCGTCGCTGATGCTCATGCCCAAACCCAAGGCCTTGAGGTAATTGCGCAGGATGTCTTTTTTCTCGGCCGTCGGGCCTTCGTGCACGCGAAACAAGCCAGGGTGCTTGCCTTGCTGGATGAAGTCGGCGCTGCAGACGTTGGCTGCGAGCATGGCTTCTTCAATCAGGCGGTGCGCTTCGTTGCGCACACGCGGCACGATTTTTTCGATGCGGCCGCTTTCGTCGCACACGATTTGGGTTTCGGTGGTTTCAAAGTCCACCGCGCCGCGCACGGCGCGCGAAGCCAGCAAGGCTTTGTACACGTCCTGCAGGTTCATCAGGTCGTTCACGCGCGCTTTGCGTTTGAGCGCCTCAGGCCCACGGGTGTTGGCCAAAATGGCCGCGACTTCGGTGTAGGTGAACCGCGCATGGCTGTGCATCACAGCCGGATAAAACTGGTAGGCGTGCACATCACCCTTGGCGTTGACCAGCATGTCACAGACCATGCACAAACGGTCCACATCGGGGTTGAGCGAGCACAGGCCGTTGGACAACTTCTCGGGCAGCATGGGAATGACACGGCGCGGGAAATACACGCTGGTGGCGCGGTCGTAGGCATCGATGTCAATGTCACTGCCGGTTTGCACGTAGTGGCTCACGTCGGCAATGGCCACCAGCAAACGCCAGCCTTTGCCCCGGCCTACTTTGGCGGGTTCGCAATACACGGCGTCGTCAAAGTCGCGGGCGTCTTCGCCGTCGATGGTGACCAAGGGCACGTCGCGCAGATCGACACGGTCCTTGCGGTCCTTGGCCAGCACCTTGTCGGGCAGGCCTTTGGCTTGTTCCAGGCAAGCGGCCGAAAATTCGTGCGGCACGCTGTACTTGCGCACGGCGATTTCGATTTCCATGCCCGGGTCGTCGATCTCGCCCAGCACTTCTTTCACGCGCCCCACAGGTTGCCCAAACAATGCGGGCGGCTCGGTCAGCTCCACCACCACCACCTGGCCCGGTTTGGCTGTGCCGGTGGCGCCTTTGGGAATCATCACGTCTTGGCCATAGCGCTTGTCTTCGGGCGCCACCAACCATAACCCCCCTTCGTGCAACAAACGGCCAATGATGGGTTGCTCAGGGCGCTCAACGATTTCGACAATTCGCCCCTCGGGTCTGCCCTTGCGGTCTTGACGCACGATGCGAACCTTCACGCGATCTTTGTGCAAGACGGCACGCATCTCGTTGGGCGACAGGTAAATGTCGGACTCACCGCTGTCACGGATCAAGAACCCATGACCGTCGCGATGGCCCTGGACACTGCCTTCAATTTCTTCCAGCAAGCCGCTGGGTGGCGCTACTTTTTTGATATACAATCCTTCGATTCCTGAGGCGCCCAGATGGCGGAATTGGTAGACGCACTAGTTTCAGGTACTAGCGAGTAACATCGTGGAGGTTCGAGTCCTCTTCTGGGCACCAATCTTATCGAACCCGATAAGTTCAACACACAACAAGCCGTTGATTTTTGATCAACGGCTTTTTTGTTGCCTGTCAACATTTGGTGCTCGCGCTCAAACCGGCACCCCCACCAAATCATGCCCTTCCACACGCACGATACGAGCACGGGTGAATTCACCCACCTTCAGAGTTTTACTGATTTTTTCGGGGGGCAATAAACGCACCACACCGTCGATTTCGGGTGCGTCGCCAAAGCTGCGCCCCACCCCACCGCGTCGGCCCATGGCGGGTGCACTGTCCACCAGCACCTGCATGGTGGCACCGACACGCTGGTGCAAGCGGGCAATCGACACTTCTTCGGCCACCGCCATGAAACGGGCGCGGCGCTCTTCGCGCAGCGCTTGCGGCAGCATCCCAGGCAATTCGTTGGCGGTTGCGCCGTTCACAGGGCTGTAAGCAAAACACCCTGCCCTGTCAATCTGCGCCTCGCGCAAAAAGCCCAGCAAGTGTTCAAACTCTTCTTCGGTTTCGCCCGGAAAACCCGCAATGAAGGTGCTGCGAATCACCAGCTCGGGGCACAGTTCGCGCCAACGCTGAATGCGCTCTAAATTTCTCTCGCCGCTGGCCGGGCGCTTCATGCGTCTGAGCACATCGGGGTGACTGTGCTGAAAAGGGACATCCAAATAAGGCAACACCAAACCCTGTGCCATCAAGGGGATGATGTCGTCCACGCTTGGATACGGGTAAACATAGTGCAAACGGACCCAAGCGCCATGTTCACGGGCGATTTCGCCCAAGGTCTGCACCAACTCCAACATGCGGGTTTTGACCGGCTTGCCATCCCAGAACCCTGTGCGGTATTTCACGTCCACGCCATAGGCCGAAGTGTCTTGGCTGATGACCAGCAGTTCTTTGACGCCGCCTTCAAACAAGGCCTTGGCTTCTTTGAGCACATCGCCAATGGGGCGAGAGACCAGGTCGCCGCGCATGGAAGGGATGATGCAGAAGGTGCAGCGGTGGTTGCAGCCTTCGCTGATTTTCAAATACGCGTAGTGGCGTGGGGTGAGCTTGAGGCCCGCTTCGCCAAAGCCGCCGGGCACCAAGTCCAAAAAAGGGTCATGCGGTTTCGGCAAGTGGGTATGCACCGCGTCCATCACCTCTTGGGTGGCGTGCGGTCCAGTCACGGCCAGCACGCTGGGGTGCATTTCACGCACCATGTTGCCGCCGCCTTCACTTGTTTTGGCACCCAGGCAACCGGTCACAATCACTCTACCGTTTTCGTTGAGCGCTTCGGCAATGGTGTCCAGACTTTCCTGAATGGCTTCGTCGATGAAGCCGCAGGTGTTCACGATGACCAGGTCAGCGCCTTCAAAGGTTTTGGAGGTTTGGTAACCCTCGGCGCTCAACTGCGTCAGGATCAGTTCGGAATCGGTCAAGGCTTTAGGGCAACCCAAACTGACAAAACCGACTTTGGGGGCTGGCAGGTTGGCGGAGGTGGGGGCTGTGGGGGTCATTTCACTCATCCCTGCATTGTCCCCGCAAAAACGACCGAATCGTGACAAAAGGACGTGCAAGGCCCATCAGGGCCTCAAACCCATGACGCCAAGTAACTGCTCCGTGTTCTTTTGGATCTGTTTTTGCATCTGCTCTTGCATTTGAGACATGACGTTTTGAGAAGGGTTGGCCAAACCAGAAAACATGTTTTGCATCATGGGCGTTTGCCATTGCATGAACTGCGCCCACACCTCTGGGCTCAAGACGGGACTGGACTCACCCAACTTGTTTTGCCAATCCATGAACGATTGCACGTGATTTTCGAGATATGAGCCCATGTGCCCCTGCATGGCATGGCCATAAAAGCGAATGATGTTGGACAGAACGGCCTCACTGAACATCGGCGCACCCGCTGACTCTTCTTCCAAGATGATTTGCAAAAGAATCGTCCGAGTCAGGTCTTCACCCGTTTTGGCGTCCAAGACTTGCACCGGCAAAGCCGTCATCACCATTTTTTTGATCTCAGCCAATGTCACATAGCTGGATGACTGCGTGTCGTACAAACGCCGATTGGGGTATTTCTTGATGGTGCGAACACCCTCCGCTGCTGCCGATTGGTTCGCATTGTTCGCATTGAGCGGTGGCTGCGAAGGGGTCGATTTGACTTTTGGCTTGACCGGCAATGAAAACTCCTGATGACATGCGGCAAATGAAAATCTGCTGCAATGCACCATTTTAGGCACACAGATTCCGCCTTGTCGCCTTGGTAAACCCTGAGCGAAAGGCTCAGGACATCAAGGCCTGAAGCACTCTATGGGCTGCATTTTTGTTGCGTTGCCGACCGATTCACCCTCTTTACCTGCGAAAATAGACAGCTATGTTCACCGGAATCATCACCGGCGTGGGGCGAATCGTCGCCGCCCACGACCTGGGTCGCTCTTTACACCACGGCAAGCGCCTCACCATCGAGGCCCCCGCCGGGTACCTTGACGATGTAGGCTTGGGCGACAGCATCGCCCTGAACGGCGCTTGCATGACCGTCACCACCTTCAGCCCCGAGAGCCGTCAATTCACCATCGACATCTCGGCCGAATCGCTGGATAAGACCAGCGGCTTGGACCAACAAGGCAGCGTCAACCTCGAAAAAGCGCTCCGCGCCAACGACCGATTGGGCGGTCACATCGTGTCTGGTCATGTGGATGGCGTGGGGCACATCAGCCATTTCGAGCAAATCGGCGAAAGCTGGGAGCTCCGGGTCTTGGCCCCGCACTCCTTGGCCAAATACTTGGCTTACAAAGGCTCCATCACCGTCAATGGGGTCAGCCTCACCGTCAACCGCGTGGCAGATTTGGCCGATGGCTGCGAGATCAGCATCAACCTGATTCCTCACACCGTGAACAACACCGCGCTGGGCAGTCTCAAAGCTGGCAACCGCGTCAACCTCGAGATCGACACCGTCGCCCGCTACGTGGAGCGCATGCTCAGCGCTGGCCTGTTGCCCCAAGCTTCTTAATTTAGGACCTGCCATGAACGCCCCCGCGCAACCGACACCCGTGGCCATATCGCCTGTTGAAGAGATCGTGGCCGAGATGAAGGCCGGTCGCATCGTGATCCTGGTGGACGAAGAGGACCGCGAAAACGAAGGCGACTTGGTGCTGGCGTCTGACCACGTCACACCTGAAGCCATCAACTTCATGGCCCGCTTTGGACGGGGCTTGATTTGCCTGACCCTGACACGCGAGCGTTGCGAGTTTTTGAAACTCCCGCCCATGGCTGCCCGAAATGGCACGTTCTACAGCACGGCCTTCACCGTGTCGATTGAAGCTGCCGAAGGCGTCACCACAGGCATCTCTGCCGCGGATCGCGCCCGTACGGTGCAAGTGGCCGTGGCCAAGGCCAGCCAGCCGACCGACTTGGTACAGCCTGGTCACATTTTTCCGCTGCAAGCGGTTGACGGCGGCGTGCTGATGCGCGCTGGGCACACCGAAGCTGGTTGCGATTTGGCCGCCATGGCCGGTTGCTCGCCGTCATCCGTGATTTGTGAAATCATGAATGACGACGGCACCATGGCCCGCCTGCCCGATTTGCAAATTTTTGCGGCCGAGCACGGCCTCAAGATCGGCACGATTGCCGACTTGATCGAGCACCGCAGCCGCAACGAGTCCCTGGTTGAACGCATTGGCAGTCGCCCCTTGCAGACCGCTCATGGCGAGTTCACTGCGCACGCTTTCCGTGACCAAACCAACCAAGCTGTGCACTTGGCTTTGGTCAAAGGTGCGTGGTCACCTGAATCTGAAGTGGCCGTGCGTGTGCACGAACCCCTGTCGGTTCTGGATGCCCTCGAAGTCAACCGCGCCATGCACTCGTGGGGATTGGACGCCAGCCTGAGCTACATCCATGCCCAAGGCTGCGGTGTGGCTGTCTTGCTCAACTGCGGCGAATCGGCCGAGCAATTGCTGGCCCAATTTGAAGGCCGTGCCCGCTCGGCCCAAGCGCCCGAACGCGGCAAGATGGATTTGCGCACTTATGGCGTCGGCGCGCAAATCCTTCGCGAATGCGGCGTTCACAAAATGCGCCTCATGGGCAATCCGCGCCGCATGCCCAGCATGACCGGCTACGGTCTCGAAATCACTGGCTACATCCCCAAGGAATAAACATGCAAGACGCCAACAAAGGCCAGACCGAAGAACTCGATGGTCAATTTCTGCACATCGGCATCGTGCAAGCCCGCTTCAACGAAGACATCACCAACGCCTTGGCCAAAGCCTGCATCCAAGAACTCGAAGCTTTGGGCGTGACCAGCATCGACCACGTCATGGTGCCCGGCGCTCTGGAAGTGCCCGTTGCGCTGCAGGCCATGGCCGAACGTGCCGAATACGACGCCCTCATCGCTCTGGGCTGCATCATCCGAGGCGAGACTTACCACTTTGAGTTGGTGGCCAACGAATCTGGCGCTGGCGTGAGCCGCGTGTCGCTCGACTACAACTTGCCAATCGCCAACGCGATCTTGACCACCGAAAACCTCGACCAAGCCATGGCCCGCCAGACCGAAAAAGGCCGCGACGCGGCCCGCGTGGCGGTCGAGATGGCCTGCATCATGGACGACCTGGCCGCCGACATGGCCGAGTTGGCCGACGACCTTGACGAAGAAGACAAAGCCTGATGACCGATCCGCAAAACATCATCGGCGAAGCAGACGCTGGCCAAAAGCCTGCCCCTGGCACGCGCAAATCGTCCGCCAAATCGGCCCGCAGCCGCTCGCGTGAGTTTGCGCTGCAAGCCTTGTACCAGCACATCGTGGGCCGCAACGAAGCAGCCGACATCGATGTGTTCACACGCGATTTGTCCGGTTTCAACAAAGCCGACTCGGCCCATTACGACGCGCTGCTTTACGGCTGTACTGACCATGCAGCTGTCCTGGACGCTCTGATCGCCCCCAAACTCGACCGCAGCTTTGCCGAGATCTCCCCGATTGAACGGGCGATCATGTGGATCGGCGTTTACGAGATGAAGCATTGCCTGGATGTGCCTTGGCGCGTGGTACTGAACGAATGCATCGAGCTGGCCAAAGACTTTGGCGGCACCGATGGCCACAAGTACGTCAATGCGGTTCTGAACGGCTTGGCCCCTGAGCTGCGCAGTGCCGAAGTGCAAGCCGACCGCCAGTCTGGCCGCATCAAATAAAACAGCCACACAAACACAGTCATGCGCATCTCAGAGCGTGCCGAGCGGATCGAGCCCTTTTGGGTGATGGAAGTGGCCAAAGCCGCTTCGCAAAAAGCCCGCCAGGTCGCCCACACCGACCAACCTGTCGTGTTTTTGAACATCGGCGAACCCGACTTCACCGCACCCCCCATGGTGCAGGCTGCGGCACAAGCCGTGATTGCGTCCGGCCAAACCCAATACACCCCGGCCCTCGGATTGGACGCATTGCGTCAAGCCATCAGCGGATGGTACGCACAGCGCTTTGGCGTGCAGGTGCCCGCCAACCGCATCGTGGTGACCGCTGGCGCCTCCTCAGCTTTGCAACTGGCTTGTTTGGCATTGATCGACCGGGGCGATGAAATCCTCATGCCCGACCCGAGCTACCCCTGCAACCGCCACTTTGTGAGCGCAGCAGAAGGGAAAGCCGTTTTGGTCCCCACCACAGCTGCGGAGCGCTTTCAACTCAGCGCTGCGAAAGTGGCAGCCTCTTGGGGCCCGCAAACCCGTGGCGTTTTGCTGGCCTCCCCCTCCAACCCCACCGGCACCTCCATAGACCCTGCCGAGCTGGCACGCATTGTCGATGTGGTGCGCTCGCACGGCGGTATCACCCTGATCGACGAGATTTACCTGGGCCTGAGCCACGACGACCAGTTCGGCCAAAGCGCCCTGGCCCTGGGCGAAGACGTCATCAGCATCAACAGCTTCAGCAAATACTTCAACATGACCGGCTGGCGTCTGGGCTGGCTGGTGGTGCCCGAGCAGATCACACCCGTGCTGGAGCGCTTGGCACAAAACCTGTTCATTTGCGCCAGCACCGTGGCGCAACAAGCGGCCTTGGCGTGCTTTGAGCCCGACAGCTTGGCCGAATACGAGCGCCGCCGCGCCGAATTCAAAGCCCGGCGTGATTACTTCATTCCGGCCTTGAATGCGCTGGGCCTGACAGTGCCCGTGGCGCCCGATGGCGCGTTTTACGCGTGGGCCGACTGCAGCGCCGCCTGCCAAAAGCTGGGCCTGAAAGACAGCTGGGAATTCGCCTTTGCCGCGCTGGAACATGCCCATGTGGCCATCACGCCGGGGCGCGACTTTGGCACCGACCAAACCGCCCGCTTTGTGCGTTTTTCCACCGCCAACTCGATGGCCGAATTGCAAACCGCGATCGCCCGCCTGAAAGCTTGGTTGCAGCCATGAACAGCACCCACGTGAGCCCCAGCGTTTTTGAACACCCCATCCGCATCTATTGGGAAGACACCGACGCGGGCGGCATCGTTTTTTATGCCAACTACCTCAAGTTTTTTGAGCGGGCCCGCACCGAGTGGCTGCGTGACCTGGGCTTTGGCCAGCAGGTGCTGCGTGACGAGTCTGGGGGCATGTTTGTGGTGTCTGAAACCACCGTCAAGTACCATTCTCCCGCCCGACTGGACGACACCCTGGTCGTTACAGCCGAATTGCAAACAAGCGGCAAAGCCAGCCTGACCATTGCCCAGCGCGCCTACTTGCGCACGCCTGAGCAAAACGACCGCTTACTGGCCGAAGGCACCATTCGCTTAGGCTGGGTCGACAGCACCACCTTGAAACCCGGCCGCATTCCGGCCCCTGTTCTGGAAGCCCTGAAATGAACCAAGACATGTCCATCGTCTCGCTGCTTTTGCACGCCAGTTTTGTCGTGCAGCTGGTGGTGCTCATTTTGCTCAGCATCTCGGTGGCCAGTTGGGCGGCCATCGTGCGCAAGATCACCGCCATCAAGCGCATCAAAAATCTGAACGAAGAATTTGAGCGGGTATTTTGGTCCGGTACCAGCTTGAACGAGCTGTTCAACGCCGCCAGCCAAAACGCCAAACTGTCGGGCCCGATGGAACGCATCTTTGCCAGTGGCATGCGCGAATACCAAAAACTGCGCGAACGCCGCATCACCGACGCCGGCACTTTGCTCGACGGCGCCCGCCGTGCCATGCGGGCGAGTTTCCAGCGTGAAATGGACGCGGCGGAGTCCAAACTGGCCTTTTTGGCATCGGTTGGATCCATCTCGCCTTATGTCGGTTTGTTTGGCACCGTGTGGGGCATCATGCACGCCTTCACGGGCTTGGCCAGCTTGCAACAAGTGACCTTGGCGGCTGTCGCCCCGGGCATTGCCGAAGCCCTGGTGGCCACCGCCATTGGCCTGTTTGCCGCCATCCCGGCGGTGCTGGCCTACAACCGCTTTTCACACGATGTGGACCGCATCGCCATCAAGCTGGAAACCTTCATCGAAGAGTTCTCCAACATTTTGCAGCGCAGCCTGGGCGCGAACGCAGCCTCTGGCAGCGGCTCGGCATCTGGCTACTGAAAGAGGCCCACAGCATGCCCGCCACATCCTCCCGAGGTCGCGGACGCCGCACCATCTCGGAAATCAACATGGTGCCCTTCATCGACGTGATGCTGGTGCTCCTCATCATCTTCATGGTCACCGCGCCCATGATCACGCCCAGCATGGTGGACCTGCCCAGCGTGGGCAAAGCCGCCAAGCAACCCGACAAAGTCATCCAAATCGTCATCCAAAAAGACGAACGGCTGGAACTGGTAAGCGATGGCAAAACCGACAGCGCCACCCTGCAAAGCGTGGCCAACAGCGTGAAACGACTGGTGGGCGACGATGCCAACACAGCCGTGGTCATCAGCGCCGACCGCACGGTGAAATACGAAACCGTGGTCAAGGTCATGGACAGTCTGCAGCGGGCGGGTATTGCCCGCGTCGGCTTGTCTGTTCAGTTGGCGCCTTGAAAAGGACTCCGTTTTGAACGCCAAGGCGACACCGCACCTCGAGTTTGCGCCCCCCGAGCAGCCCGGCATGGGCCGCGCTTGGGTGATTGCAGGCGTGGCGCACGTTTTGTTGTTTTTGGCGTTGGGCCTGGCCACGGCCTGGAAAACCCAACCGCAAACCCTGCAAGCCGAAGCCGAGCTGTGGTCCGCCGTGCCGCAGGCAGCCGCCCCCCGATTGCAAGAACCCGTGCCCGAGCCGGAACCTGTGCCGGTGCCTGAAACCCGACCAACGCCTCCTGCCAAACCCACACCACCGCCACCACCAGCCCCTGATCCGGCGATGGAACTGAAAGACGCACAAATCGCGCTGGAGAAGAAAAAACAAGAAGAAAAGAAAAAAGAAGCCGACAAGCTGAAAGCAGAAAAGCTCAAGGCCGAGAAAGAAAAGTTGGAGAAAGAAAAAATAAACAAAGCCAAAGCTGAAAAAGAAAAAGCAGAAAAGGACAAGACCGAGAAGGCCAAGCTTGAGAAGGAAAAACTCGCCAAAGAGAAAAAGGCCCAAGAAGACAAAGAGCGGGAGAAGAAAAAAGCCGCTGAAAGAGACAAAGCCGAGAAAGCTGAAAAAGCCGACGCCGCCAGGGCTGACGCCTTGCGTCAGGAAAACCTCAAGCGCATGCAAGGCATGGCAGGTGCCTCGGGCGGCGAAAACGCCACCGGGACAGCTCTCAAATCGTCCGGGCCATCGGCCACTTATGCGGGCCGCTTGGTGGGCCGCATCAAACCCAACATCACCTACCCCGGCGACGTCGTGGGCAACCCCAGAGCCGAGGTGGAGGTCCGCGTTGCGCCAGACGGGGTCATTCAGAGCCGCCGAATACTCCAATCGAGTGGCAACAAGGCCTGGGATGAGGCCGTTTTGCGGGCCATCGACAAGACCGAAATTTTCCCCAAAGACACCGATGGCCGGGTGCCACCGGTGATCGTGCTGGGCTTTAGGCCTCTGGACTGAGCGAGGGCCGTATCAAAGCCTGTTCAAGGCCCAGCGACTCAACTTTGTCTGTGTTGTGCCGATTCCACATCAAGAGTGATGTGAGTTCGCTCAACCCTCGCGCATTCAACTTGGCAACCCACACCCCAAACCCATGAAAATTTTTGCCATTTGTTTGATCAGCGCCATTGGATGGTTGCCTGTGTCCAATGCTTGGGCTCAAAAAAAACCGGCTGGCGCGTGTTTTGTGGCCCATTTCAAATCGCTCGCGCTGCGCACCCATGCCCCCGAGGCACGGGCCAATTTGGCCAAAGATTGGCTGGAGCGCAATGCCGGCAGCTGCACCGATGTTCAATTGGCCACGATCTTGGCCAACAGCCCCAACTGGTTGGGCACCGCCATGACGCTGGAGATATCCTCCATCCTTGAAGGCGCCATTGAGGCCAAGATTGTCGGCAACCCCGAATTGATGGGCAAGCTTTATGAGTCTCTGGGCAAAGAAGGCCAAGCGTCCACGGTCAGTTACAGCACGCCCACGCCGCGAGCGCCAGTGGTCAGGCCCATGGTCAACACAGGCGTCATAGCAGGCAGTCCCAATTTTGGTTCCATCACAGGCAACACCACCGTCAACCAGAACAACAACCAGTTGAGCAACGCCAGCAGCAGCAACGCGTCCAACAGCAACCAAAATGCTTCGCCCGACGCCTTCTCTGGGACCAGCATCAACAACCCGCAGATGCCGCAAAACAGCGCCCGCTGATGCGGACTGACGCAGAAGTCCGGTCAGTCGTAAACAATCCGCGCCTGGCCTTGGTCGGCTTGTGCCATCCAACTGGCCAAAGCTGCATCGGTCGGGAAAAATTTGGCAGCCTCGCCCAGCGCCAGCTCGGCGCGAGCGCCCAGCGACTCATGGCGCCGCTCCAGCACCAAACGAACGGGCAAACCGCGCACCAGGTCGCCCTGCTCGGTTTGTTCGCGCTGCGCTGGGAACTCTCTGACGATGCGGGCAATGTCGGGCGCACGGCCATTGACCGCCACGCGCAGGTATTTGCCAAAGCGGCAGCGGGCGGCGCCCAGGTCCATGATCTGCTCGATCTTGAGCCGAAAGCCACCCGAAAAACGGTCGGCCTGCATCTTGGCCGTGACGATGATCAGCTCATCGTCTTTGAGCAAATGCTTGGCCGAGTTGATCAGGGTTTCGTCGGCGGTGGCCTCCATCACGCCCGATTTGTCATCGAGTTTGAAGATGGCCACCTTGCCACGTTGACCATTGATGATGCGCAAATCACTCACGATGCCGGCCAAGACCATGGACTCGCGGCTGTCGATCAACTCGTCAATTTTGCGGCGGGCAAATTGGCGCACTTCACGCTCGACTGCATCGAACAAATGGCCTGACAAGAAAAAGCCAACGGCTGTTTTTTCAAGCAGCAGGCGCTCCTTGATGCCCCAAGGCATGACCTCGACCAACTCGGGCTCTTGCGTGCTGGAGCCGTGGGAATCGTCGCCCAGCATGTCAAACAAACCGCCCTGATTGGCATTGGCTGTGGTGGCGCTTGAGAAGTCAAAAGCCCGATCAATGCTGGCCGACAACGCCGCGCGGTTCATGTGCAGCGAGTCAAAGGCGCCGGCCTTGATCAGCGCGTCCACCGTGCGTTTGTTGATGCGGGTACGGTCCACACGCACAGCAAAGTCGAACAAACTGGTGAAAGGGCCACCTTCGTTGCGGGCCGCCACAATGGCGTCGATCGCCTGCTGGCCCGTGCCCTTGATGGCCCCGAGGCCATAGCGGATGATCTTGTCGGTGACGGGCTCAAAGCGGTGTGTGCCCCGGTTTACGTCAGGCGGGTCAAAGCGGATACCGAACTTGAGCGCATCTTCGTACAAGACCTTGAGCTTGTCGGTGTCGTCCATCTCCACCGTCATGTTGGCGCAGAAAAACTCGGCGGTGTAGTGCACCTTGAGCCAACCCGTGTGGTACGCCAACAAGGAGTAAGCGGCCGCGTGTGACTTGTTGAAGCCATAGCCTGCAAAGCGCTCCATCAGGTCAAAGATTTCATCGGCCTTTTCCTGAGGAATGTTGTGAGTGGCCAGTGCCCCATCACGAAACTTTTCGCGGTGCTCGGCCATTTCTTCGGCTTTTTTCTTGCCCATGGCGCGGCGCAGCAAGTCAGCGCCACCCAGTGAATACCCACCCAAAATCTGCGCGGTTTGCATCACCTGTTCTTGATAGACCATGATGCCGTAGGTCTCACTCAGCATTTGGGCCACCGCCGGGTGCGGATATTCCACCTGCTCACGGCCGTGTTTGCGGGCCACAAAACTGGGAATCAGGTCCATAGGCCCTGGGCGGTAAAGCGCGTTCAGGGCAATCAGGTCTTCCAAGCGGCTGGGGCGGGCGTCGCGCAGCATGCCCTGCATGCCCCGGCTTTCAAACTGAAACACAGCCTCGGTTTTGCCATCCGAAAACAGCTTGTAGGTGTGCGCGTCGTCGAGTGGGATGTTTTCAAAGGCAAAGTTTTCTTGGCCTTTGTGCCGCTTCATGATGAACTCGCGGGCGATCTCCAAAATCGTCAGCGTGGCCAGCCCCAAAAAGTCGAACTTGACCAAGCCCGCCGCTTCCACGTCGTCCTTGTCGTATTGGCTGACCGCCGATTCGCTGCCTGGCTGCTGGTACAGCGGGCAAAAGTCGGTCAGCTTGCCCGGTGCGATCAGCACACCCCCGGCATGCATGCCCACGTTGCGGGTCATGCCTTCGAGCTTTTGCGCCAGCTCGATGAGGGTTTTCACATCCTCCTCGCGCTCAATGCGCTCGGCCAGAATGGGTTCCATGGCAATGGCGTAGTTGTTCTTGTCGCCCTCTTTGGGCGTGGCAGGTGGGTATTGCAAGGTGACCGACATGCCCGGTTTATTGGGGATCAACTTGCTGATGCCGTCGCAAAAGGTGTAGCTCATGTCGAGCACGCGGCCCACATCGCGAATGGCCGCACGCGCGGCCATGGTGCCGAATGTGACAATCTGGCTGACGGCCTCACGGCCGTATTTGTCTTTCACATAATCGATCACCCGGTCGCGGTTGCCCTGGCAAAAGTCAATGTCGAAGTCGGGCATGGAGACCCGCTCGGGGTTCAAAAACCGCTCAAACAGCAAGTTGTATTGCAAAGGGTCGAGGTCCGTGATCTTGAGCGCATAAGCCACCAAAGAGCCCGCACCCGAACCCCGACCAGGGCCCACCGGGCAGCCGTTGGCCTTGGCCCATTGAATGAAGTCACCCACGATCAAGAAGTAGCCCGGAAAACCCATCTTCAAGATGGTGTTCAGCTCGAACTCTAGGCGTTCCACATAGCGAGGACGTTCTTCGCTGCGCTTGGTTTCGACGGGGTACAGGTGCGCCAAGCGCAGCTCCAAGCCTTCAAAAGACACATGCCGGAAATAGTCTTCGACCGACATGACCACGCCGTTGACTGGCGGTATCGGAAAGTCTGGTAACTGGGGTTTGCCCAACACCAGGCTCAGGTTGCAGCGCTTGGCAATTTCCAGCGTGTTGGCAATTGCACTGGGCACATCCGCAAACAAGGCACACATCTCGGCCGCCGACTTGAAATACTGCTCACGGGTGAAGCGCCGAATTCGCCGCGGGTTGGCCAAAATTTCACCCTCTGAGATACAGACCCGCGCTTCGTGGGCTTCGTAATCTTCTGGGCCATGAAACTGCACAGGGTGCGTGGCCACCACCGGCAAACCCAGGCGAGCGGCCAGTGCCACGGCACCCGCCACCTGAGGTTCATCTTCGGGGCGACCTGCGCGCTGCAGCTCCAAATAAAAACGGTGCGGGAATATTGAGCCCAATTGCAGCGCCAGATCAGCGGCCTTGTTGGCGTCTCCCTGCACGATGGCCTGCCCCACAGGACCGGCTTGGGCACCGGACAGCAATACCAATCCGTTCGCCAATTCCTTGAGCCAGGCCAGCTTGACGACGGCCACGCCTTTGACAATGTTCTGCGTCCAAGCCCGGGCCAACAACTCACAAAGGTTCAGATAGCCGGGATGGCTTTGCACCAGCAAAACCACGCGGCTGGTGACACCGACATCGCCACCCAAGCCTTCAAGAATGATTTCGGCGCCAATGATGGGTTTGACACCTTTGGCGCGACCTTCTTTGTAAAACTTGACTGTGCCAAACAGGTTGTTCAGGTCAGTAATGGCCAGCGCAGGCTGCGCGTCTTTGGCTGCAATTTTGACCACATCGTCGATGCGACAAGTGGCGTCAACGACAGAGAATTCGGAGTGAAGGCGCAGGTGAACGAACATAGCATCGCATTGTAGGAGCTCACCCCCAGGCTTTTGCTCCTTGTTGGCGCGCGATCTGGAAGTGGATTCTTTAGAATTCTTTTTCAGCCGCGCAGCACTTGCAGCACGTCCGATCTGAACTCGCGGCCATAAAGAATCAACACCACCAATGCCGTGGCCATCACCAAGGCCATAGGGGAAAAGAACCAAGCCATGGCGGCAAATGAAAAGTAGTAAGCACGCAAACCATCGTTGAAAGTTTCAGCCGCTGCACTGACCAAATTGCCAGCACGTTCAGCGTAATGCTGGCGGTCAAACTTTTCAGCAGCAAATTCTTCAGGCGGTGGCATCGCTCCGATGGCCAAGGCGACAAAAGTGTAGAGCCGCATGGACCAAGAGAAACGGAAAAAAGCATAAACAAAGACACCCACCAAGACCAGGATCTTGAGTTCAAACACCAGCAAAGGGGTAGGCTGTGCAAACGGGATCTCGCCCACCAAGCCGGCAGCCTTGTCGGTGGTGCCCAGTAAGGCAAACAGACCACCGATGATGATGATGCTGGTGGACGAGAAGAAAGCGGGGGTTTGAGACAGGTTCTGGGTGATCAGCCCATCCAGCATGCGGGGGTCACGGGCCGTGGCCTGCAACATCCACATTTGCCGGTATCGGTTGGTGGTCGCGATCAGGGTCTGATCGCGCAGACCACGCACTTTAGCCAGCCAAGCGTAGCCGACCCACAATCCAAAAAAAGTCAAGAGCGCAAGCCAGTCGAGCCAAGGCAGCAAAGTGATGATTTTCATGCCCCTATCCTAGCAAGCACCGCCAAGCGCCAGCCGTGTGTCAGGTCGCTTGGCCCTTGGGCGAAAAAAAAGCCAGAACCGCTTGGCGGCTCCGGCTAGGGCTCAAGGCCTCAAACTTGAAGCATCAAACACGCCACTTGGCCGCCACGGCAGCCACACGCTCACCATAGGCCTTAGCGGTATCCAAGTCGCCTTGTGGAATGTCTTCGGCTGGACTGGTGGGGCCGACTTGCGCCATCACACCGGAGTTGGAGCCGATGCGGTTGATGGTGCCGTCGTTCATGGCCGGCTGACCTACCCACACCATGCCTTGTTGCATGGCCAAAGTGATGAAGTACTGGATGGTGGACAGTTTGTCACCGCTCGGGCTGGCCGAAATGGTGAAGCCACCGGCCACTTTGTCTTTCCAGGCACTGCTGAACCACCGCTTGGACGTGGCGTCAGCAAACTTTTTGAACTGCCAAGAGGCCATGCCCATGTAAGTGGGCGAGCCGAAAATGATGGCATCGGCTGCGTCCAAAGCGGCCCAATCGGCATCGGTGATGTTGCCGTCGGCATCGATCGCGATGGTTTGGGCATTGGCGCCTTGGGCCACAAATTGGGCCACGCGCTGGGTATGGCCGTAGCCGGAATGGTAGACAACAACTGTTTTAGCCATGAGATAACTCCTGAATGTTGAGAAAAAGATAGGAAAAATACGGACACCGCCTAGAGCGGCCTTCAGTCGCGATCATGCGGACAAATCAAACACCAAGACTTCGGCATTGTCGCCTTGGGTCAACGCCAAAGACTGTTCGACTTGCAACATGGCCGCATCACCCGCCTTGAGCGACTGGCCATTGACCTGCAAGCTTCCGCGCACCAAAAACACGTAAGCCTTTCGGGCGCTGTCCAGAGCCATCTCGGCGTTTTCAGCCCCATCAAAATGGCCAGCGTACATGCGGGCATCGGCGTGTATCTGCACGGTGTGGTCGGCTGCCATCGGGTCAGCGGGTGGTGCCGCCACCAGCGCCAGCTGGCCCCGTTTGGCACTGGTCGGTACGGTTTTTTGCTCGTACCCCGGGTCAATGCCCGTCACATTGGGTTCGATCCAGATTTGCAAAAAGTGTGTCTGCTCGCCTTGGGCATGGTTGAACTCGCTGTGGCGCACGCCGCTGCCTGCGCTCATGCGCTGTACATCGCCGGGCGGAATTCCCTTGACATTGCCCATGCTGTCTTGGTGGGCCAAGTTGCCCGAGAGCACGTAACTGATGATTTCCATGTCGCGGTGGCCATGCGTGCCAAAACCCGTACCGGGGTCGATGCGGTCTTCGTTGATGACGCGCAAGTTGCCAAAACCCATGTGCGCTGGATCAAAGTAGTTGGCAAAAGAAAAGCTATGGAACGATTTGAGCCAGCCGTGGTCGGCATAACCCCGATCGGCCGATTTGCGAAGGGTGAGCATGCAATTCTCCAATTCAGATGCTTGGCCAAATGCCAAACAATTTCATAACTGTAACGAACACCCTGTCCCGAAACGTTGATATGGTTTGCTGGCATCATTTAAAAATATTGAATGAAAATAGACAACCATGCAAACTCCACGCGACTGGCTGACACCCGAAGCCCTGCAAATGCTGCAAACCATCGGTCAACATGGCAGCTTTGCCGCCGCTGCCCGCAGCATGAACCTGGTGCCCAGCGCCCTGACCTACCGGGTTCGCCAAATTGAAGACGCACTCGATGTGCTGCTGTTTGATCGCAGTGCTCGCCAAGCAGTCCCAACGGCTGCAGGCCGTGAGTTGTTGCGCGAGGCAAGCCGTTTGCTCGACGACATGGACACTGTGGCCAACCGCGTACGCCGAGTGGCCACTGGCTGGGAGGCTGTGTTCACGTTGGCTGTGGACAGCATCATTTCGCGCAGCGTTGTGATGGATTTGTGCGCCCGTTTTTTGGCGCTGGGTACGCCCACACGCCTTCGCTTGCGATACGAGACCCTGTCGGGCACTCTGGCTGCGCTCACCACGGGCCAGGCCGATTTATCGCTGGGCGTGGTGCTGGAGCCGGGCCCGCAGACAGACATGCGACACGCCGTGTTGGGTGACATCACCTTTATCTATGCCGTGGCTCCGCACCACCCCTTGGCCCAAGCCCCCGAGCCGTTGAGCGACGCCAGCTTGCAACAACACCGCGCAGTGGCCGTGGCCGACTCGGTCAGTCGGGGTTCGGGGCTAACGATTGGTCTGCAGGGCGGTCAAGATGTCTTCACGGTGCCAGACATGCCGAGCAAGCTAGAGGCCCAATTGCGCGGTTTGGGCGGTGGTTTTTTACCCGAATCGCTGGCCCTGCCCTACCTTGACAAGGGTTTGTTGGTGGCCAAAATGGTCAACACCCCGCGTACCAACACCTGTCACTATGCCTGGCGTGATAACCGCCAAGCTCCTGCGGGACAGGCCCTCAAATGGTGGCTGGCACAGCTGGAAAATCAGACCACGCGGGACGCTTTGCTTCGGCCAAAGCACGCCGTCTGAAAACAGCTTGATCCTCAGGCATCGGGAATAACCCACCCGGGCTGTATCCGGGCCCTTTTCTCAGCTAAAGTGACCCCATGACTACACAACACATCGCCATCATCGGTGTCGGCATGGCCGGCGTCACTTGTGCACGCACTTTGCGCCAAGCGGGACACAACGTCACTTTGTTTGAAAAAAGCCGAGGCCTTGGAGGTCGCATGTCGACCCGCGCCAGCGCATTTGGTGGCTTTGACCACGGTGCGCAGTACTTTACGGTGCGCGATCCGCGTTTTGAATTGGCCATCGGCACCGCCCCAGGGGTTTGCAAGCCTTGGAGCGCCAATGCCGTTCGCGTGCTCGACCCCAATGGCCGTGTGATCGAAGCCGGCTTACCCGGCGGTGAGCGTCACTGGGTGGCAGCCCCCGGCATGAATGCCTTGGTCAAGGCTTGGGCGATGCCTTTGGTTGAAGACGGCAATGTGCAATTGCAGACCCGGGTCACCCAAATTGTGGCCGACCCCCTGAGAAAAAACGGCTGGCAGCTGCAAACCGAAACAGAGGATGGCGGACAACACGTCTACGCCGGCTTTGACAAAGTCATCTTGGCCATCCCCCCCGAACAAGCATCGGCTTTGCTCAAAGCCTCTGGCCTTGAGGCGCTTGCAAAACCTTTGGCCCAGGTCACGGTAGACCCTTGCTGGACGCTGATGTTGGCCTATCCACAAGCGGTGCAACCCGGCCTGATCACCATCGGCCCTCAGTGGAACGCTGCCCGCAGCACCCACCACCGTGTTGCCTGGATGGCGCGTGAATCGTCCAAGCCTGGTCGCGAGCGCATTGAGCGCTGGACTGTCCAAGCGAGTGCCCCTTGGTCTGCGGAGCACGTGAACGACACACCGGAGCGCGTGAAGGCCAAACTCATCAAGGCCTTTGCAGAGATCACGGGCATCCGCGTTACCCCAGCACACGCTGAGGTGCACCGTTGGTTGTATGCCAAAACCAATCAGGCTTTGGGCGAGAGCTTTGTGTGGTCCAAAGACCAAGGCATCGGCCTGTGTGGCGACTGGTGTTTGGGCCACCGGGTCGAGGACGCCTTTGTTTCTGGCCTGGAGCTGGCCTTGGCGGTGCTCAAAAAACGCTGATCACTGAACACTGAACCTCCATGGGGCTTTCTTACACAGGCCGGTTTGCGCCCTCGCCAACCGGCCTTTTGCATGCCGGATCCTTGGTCGCCGCTTTGGCCAGTTGGCTCGATGCGCGGGGACACAACGGGCAATGGTTGGTTCGCATCGAAGATGTGGACACGACGCGCTGCGTGCCGGGGGCTGACCAAGCCATCTTGCAGCAATTGGCAGCTTTCGGCCTGGTGGCCGATGGCCCAGTGATGTGGCAAAGCCATTGCAACGCTGCTTACCAAGGCGCACTGGACACGCTGGTTAAAAAAGGCTGGGCCTACCCCTGCGGCTGCTCGCGAAAAGACATCGAAACCGCCATCGCATCAGCGCAAGCCCCATCGGTGGCACGCCACCAAGCGGCGGTTTATCCAGGCACCTGCCGAGAGGGATTGAAAGGCAAACCCGCCCGCGCCTGGAGGCTCGATGTACAGGCGGTGCAAACTGCGCTGGGCCTGCCTGTTATCACCCACTGGACTGACCGCCGGTTGGGGCCACAGCAGCAAAAAGTGGCCGAAGAAGTGGGCGATTTTGTGTTGCGCCGCGCCGACGGGCTGTGGGCTTACCAACTGGCCGTGGTGGTGGACGATGCCGCGCAAGGCGTGTCCCACGTCGTGCGCGGCCAAGACTTGACCGACAACACGGGCAGGCAAATCTTGCTGCAACGCGCTTTGGCGTTGCCCACCCCCCAGTACCTGCACACGCCCTTGGTACTGGGTGCCAATGGCGAAAAGCTCAGCAAACAAAACGGCGCCTTGGCGCTGGATCTGCAGCAGCCCTTCCAAGCGCTGAATGCAGCGGCGCATGCCTTGGGACTGCCCAGGCTGCCCGAGAACACGACCATAGACCAAGCCTTGACCCATTGGACGGCTCTGCACGCTCAAACCCTAGGTACAGTGTTTGCATCCGAAGCATGATTCACACATAATATGTGTGAATTTCATGCCGTTGCGGAGGTCAAACCATGAACATCACCTTGTCTGTGGACGAGCGGATTGCTGAATCTGCGCGTGAAGCAGCCCGAAAAATGGGCAAAAGCCTGAACCAGGCCGTACGAGATTACTTGGAGCAACTCGCTGGGCAAGAACGTCAAGACGCCGAGTGGCAAGCTTGGGAACAACGCTGCTTGAGCGGCGGCGGGCAACTCAAGGGCTGGAAGTTTGACCGAGACGCCCTGCATGATCGCGGCTGAACCCACACCCCCTTGGGGCAGGCTGCTTGAACTGCCCAAAACCAGGTGCTTCATCGACACCAACATCTTGGTTTATGCCGACAGCCCCGACGAACCTCACAAACAGCGCATCGCCATCGATGTGCTGAGGCACCTGCGGTTTCAACATTTGGGAGTGTTGTCCACTCAGGTGCTCAACGAGTACATACAGGTCGGCCTGCGCAAACTGGGTCTGCCCCACAGCCATGTGCGCGCGCAACTGCTGTGCTACCGCCAAATGGACCTGGCTGGTGTGACGCCAGACACCATCGACATGGCGCTCGATCTCCACCAAAGTCATTCCTTGAGTTACTGGGACGCCCTGATTTTGGCCAGCGCCCACATTTCAGGTTGCGCTGTGTTGTTGACCGAAGACATGGGCGCAGGCGAAGTTCTGGCGGGCGTACAGTTGGTCAACCCGTTTGCAGCCACTTGACTCGTCACATCCCCCTCTCATCGCCCCACCCCAAACAGCAGCCGCGATAATCGCAGACTTTGCGAAACACTTCGGCCTTCAAGCCTTCCCTCATGACGATGTCCGAGAACACCCAGCAGCAGCCTGCCCACGAAAGTATGACCGAACAGGCTGCCCCCGACGCACCCTTCATGCGGCAAATCAAAACCTATGTCCTGCGTGCTGGCCGCATGGGTTCGGGCCAAGTGCGGGCATTTGAGCAATTCGGTCCCCAATTTTTGGTGCCTTACAGCGCAGAACGCTTGGACGTGCCTGCTGCCTTTGGGCGCAGCGCACCGCTGATTTTGGAAATCGGTTTTGGCATGGGCGACGCCACCGCCAAAATAGCGCAAGTGCGCCCCGACGACAACTTTCTGTGCTGCGAAGTGCATGAGCCGGGTGTGGGTGCCTTGCTCAAGCGTTGCGGCGAAGACCAGATTGACAACATCCGCATTGTGCAACACGACGCCATCGAGGTGATGGACAACATGCTAGGCCCGGACAGTCTGGACGGCGTGCACATTTTCTTTCCGGACCCTTGGCACAAAAGCCGCCACCACAAGCGCCGCCTGATCCAGTCGCCTTTCATCCAGCGCCTGGCCCGGCACATCAAGCCAGGTGGTTACCTGCACTTGGCCACCGACTGGCAGCCCTACTCCGAGCAAATGATGGGCGTTCTGCGCGCCGAACCTTTGCTGGTCAACACCAGCGATGCCCCAGATGGCTTTGCCACAAAACCCGACTACCGGCCACTGACCAAGTTTGAAAATCGGGGTCTCAAACTTGGCCACGGCGTGTGGGACCTGGTGTTCCGCCGCATCTGAAATGCGTGAATCCGGGCACCCAATCCAGTTGCCCATGCGCGAGGGTGTGAGCGCCAGCGTGGTGTCGGTTCCGCAAGGCGCACCGCACCTGCTCGATTTTTTGGCACAGCGCATGCCCGGTATTTCTCGCAGCGAATGGGCTGATCGCTTGGCGCAAGGCTTGGTGCTGAACGAAGACGGCCATGCGGCCCTGCCCCACCAAAGTTGCCAACCGGGCCAGCGCCTTTATTACTACCGGCATCTGGCCGATGAACCCCTGCTGCCGTTTCAGGCACAGGTCTTGTTTGAAGACGAGCACTTGCTGGTGGTCGACAAGCCGCACTTCATGCCCGTCACGCCCACAGGCCGCTATGTGCAGCAAAGCCTGTTGGTGCAGCTCAAGCGACAGACGGGGTGCGCCGATTTGGTCCCGCTGCACCGCATTGACCGCGAAACCGCGGGTCTGGTCTTGTTCGGTAAACGCCAGCAAGAGCGCGACGCTTACCACGCCCTGTTTCGGGCGCACCAGATCCACAAGACCTACCACGCAGTCGCGGCGCATGCACCCCACCTGAGGCTGCCGCGGGTGCACACCAGCCGCTTGGTGCCGGGCGAGCCGTTTTTCAGAACGCAGGAAGTGCCGGGGCCAGCCAACAGCGAAACACGCATCGCTTTGCTGCACACCGATGGCCAACGTGCCCTGTATGCGCTGGAGCCCATCAGCGGCAAGCGCCACCAACTGCGTGTCCACATGAACGCCTTGGGCTTGCCGATTGAAGGTGACCAGTTTTACCCCACCGTCATGCGCGGGCCGGACGCACCCGAAGACTTCAGCCAGCCGCTGCAACTCTTGGCGCAGTCGGTGCGCTTCACCGACCCCGTCACGGGTCAAGACAGAGCCTGGACCAGCGGACTGCGTTTGGCACTCAGTCCGCGCAGTCCGCCTGGAGGCGTTTTGGCTGCTTGACTCAGCCTGGCAGCAAACCCGCCAGCAACTGGCTCAGGTGCAAGGCCTCACGCTGAGCGCCGTGCTGAATTTGGTGGCGGCAACTGGTGCCATCGGCCACCACGATCGCATCGGGCTGGGCGCGCACAGCGGGCAACAGGCTCAGCTCGGCCATTTGCATGGACACCTCGAAGTGGCTGGCCTCGTAGCCAAAACTGCCGGCCATGCCGCAGCAACTGCTCTCAATCAGCTGCGGCTTGGCCCCCGGAATCCAGCGCAAGACCTCCATCACGGGTGACACCGCGTCAAAGGCTTTTTGGTGGCAATGACCGTGCAGCAAAACAGGGCGGTCCACCGGGGAAATCTGAGCTTTAAGAGCGTCCAGATGACCGGCATGGGCTTCACGGGCCAAAAACTCTTCAAACAGCAAGGCCTGCTGGGCGATCTTTTGAGCGCCCTCGCCCAAACCCATCACCAGTAACTCGTCGCGCAAGGTGAGCAAACACGAGGGCTCGAGGCCCACGATGGACAATCCACGCTCGGCGAAAGGCAGCAGGCTTTGCACAACCTCGCTGGCTTTTTCGCGGGCACGCTCTACCATGCCGGTGGCCAAGTAGGTGCGGCCGCAACACAGGTGCTTGCCGTCATCTTGCAACTTGGTGGCCACATGCACGGTATAACCGGCTGCCTGCAACACCTTGACGGCGGCATGCGCATTGGCCGACTCCAAGTAACCGTTGAAGGTGTCCACAAACAAGACCACGCCGCGCGTGGCAGTCAACACCTCGGCTCTGGTGGCCGTAGGCTGTGCGGGGCTTGCTGGCGTGTTGAAGAAGTGCTGCGTTTGCCACTGCGGCAAGCTGCGCTTAGCCGACAGGCCGATCAGCTTTTCGGTCAAGTTGGCCAAGAGCGGCATGCGGTTGCGCAGGTTGAGCACTGGGGCCAGGCGGGCTGCCCACACCGCGTATTCGGGCAAGTGGGCCACGACTTTGTCTTGCAGCGTGTGGCCGTGCTTGGCCTTGTAGTGCTGTAAAAACTCGACCTTCATCTTGGCCATGTCCACCCCGGTAGGGCAATCGCGTTTGCAGCCTTTGCAGCCCACGCACAAATCCATTGCATCGTGCACCGCTTGGCTGGACAAGGCGTCTTGGCCCGCCAGACCCTCAATCTGCCCGCTCAGGGCCAGGCGCAAGGTGTTGGCGCGGCCGCGCGTCAGGTGCTGCTCGTCGCGGGTCACACGGTAGCTGGGGCACATGGTGCCCGCATCGAACTTTCGGCAGTGGCCGTTGTTGTTGCACATTTCCACCGCTTTGGCCAGGCCTTGGGCCGGGTCACCGCCCGTGCCGGGTGCGCTGGTTTGCTCGGTCACCGGGTCGTTTTGCACGTCCCAAGCGCGCCAGTCGAGCGCCGTTTGTATGGGCACCACTTTATAAGTGGGCGAATACCGCATCAGGGTGGTGTCGTCCATTTTGGGCGGGTTGACGATGCGCTGGGGGCAAAGCAGTTGCCGCGGATCCATCTCACGTTTGATGAGCGCGAAGGCCTCCGAGATACGAGGACCAAACTGCCAACCAATCCACTCGCCCCGGCACAACCCGTCGCCGTGTTCGCCACTGAAAGCACCTTTGTAGCGGCGCACCAGTTCGCTCGCCTCTTCGGCAATGGCGCGCATTTTGGCAGCCCCATCGCGGCGCATGTCGAGGATAGGCCGCACATGCAAGGTGCCCACCGAGGCATGGGCGTACCAAGTGCCCCGGCTGCCGTATTTACGGAACACGCCGGTCAAGGCATCGGTGTACTCGGCCAGACTCTCCAACGGCACGGCGCAGTCTTCGATGAAGCTCACCGGCTTGCCGTCGCCGCGCAGGCTCATCATGATGTTCAGGCCTGCTTTGCGCACTTCCCACAGGTTCTTTTGAGGTGCATCCTCCACCATCTCGACCACGCTGCCGGGCAAGCCCAGATCGCCCATCAGTTCCACCAGCTCTTTGATCTTGTGTGCAATGTCACCCTTGCTCGGGCCAGAAAACTCCACCAGCAACACCGCCTCGGGCATGCCTCCGTTGATGTGCGGCGACAAGGCGGTGCGGATCGTGGGCGCAAAAGCCGGGTTCTGCAAAGACAGCTCGATCATGGTGCGGTCCACCAACTCGACCGCCGACAGCTGCCCCACCGGCATCCCCTGCCCCAGCTTGACGATGTGCTGCGCCGCGTCCATGGCTTGGTAAAAGCTGGGGAAGTTCACCACGCCCAAAACCTTGGCGCGGGGCACCTCGGCCAGGCGCAGCGTGAGTGAGCGGGTCAAGGCCAGTGTGCCCTCGCTGCCAATGAGCAAATGCGCCAGGTTGACCGAGCCGTCCGCCGTGTAAGGCCGCTCGTTTTGGTTGCGAAAAATGTCGAGGTTGTAGCCCGCCACGCGGCGCAACACTTTGGGCCACTGAGCGTCAATCTCACTGGCGTGTTGCAGCGCCAAGTCGCGCACAAAGTCGCCAATCTGGCGCACACGGCCTTGGGCTTGTTCATAGGCGCCAAAATCGAGCAAGCTGCCGTCGGCCAGCCAAGCCCGGGCGCCCAACACGTTGTGCACCATGTTGCCGTAGGCAATCGAGCGGCTACCGCAGGAATTGTTGCCCGCCATGCCGCCCAGCGTGGCTTGGGCGCTGGTGGACACGTCCACC
Organism: Akkermansia muciniphila; assembly: GCA_943331105.2. Taxonomy (GTDB): domain Bacteria; phylum Pseudomonadota; class Gammaproteobacteria; order Burkholderiales; family Burkholderiaceae_C; genus Limnohabitans_A. The sequence continues at coordinate 23,506 of CALQKH020000001.1, read as the reverse complement.
GGATACCACAGCCCGTGTGTTTTGAGGGCAGCATTCAGATGGTCCAGTACCAGCCCTGGCTCTACGGTGGCGGTGCGCTGCTCAGCGTCAACCGACATGATCTTGCGCATGTGTTTGGAGTGATCAATGACCAGACCCGCGCCCACGGTTTGTCCGCACTGGCTGGTGCCGCCGCCACGCGGCACGATGGGTACGCCCAAGTCACGGCAAATGTCCAGCGCCCCGCGCACATCGGCTTCGTCATGCGGCACGAAAACGCCCACAGGCATTTCCTGATAAATCGACGCATCGGTGGCATAGCGGCCCCGGTCGGCGGGAGAAAACAAGACCTCCCCCCGGGTGTCGGAACGCAAGCGCTTGGCGAGCAGACCGGCCACCTCGTTGCTGATGTGAGCGACCTTGTCGTAAGCTTGGTCGGGCAAGGATTTGGACACATCGATCGGCAAAGGGGCGTTCATGGCGCTTTTCTTTCTGTCTGAAATGGGATAACGCTGAGGATGGTGCCCTCTGGCGAAGCAGAAATGGTCTGGCGTGAACTGCGCAGCTGCTCGATCACCACGTTGCGTTTGTTGTCCAGATGCTGCATCAGCACTTGGCGCAGGGCAGCCGGGTCACGGGCTTCCAAGGCTTGCACCATGGCGATGTGCTCGTCCACCGCGTGTTGCCATTTGTCTCCATCTTGGTTAGAGCGAAAACGCAGCGCCTGCAAGCGGGCATTGACTTGGTTGTAAGTGGCGGTCAGCACCGGGTTTTTGGCTGCTGCATTGATACTGCGGTGAATCGCCGCATTGACCTGGTAGTAGGCTGACAGGTCACGGCGGGTGTAAGCCGCCATCATTTCGTAATGCAAGGCCTTGATTTCATTGAGTTCGGCCTCGGTCACGCGCTGGGCGGCCAATTCGCCTGACAAGCCCTCCAGCCCGGCCATCACCTCAAAGGTGTGGCGCACATCGGCCTCGCTCAGTTGCACAGCGACCGAACCCCGGTTCGGCAAAAGCTCGACCAAGCCTTCAGCGGCCAACATCTTGATGGCCTCACGTAATGGCGTGCGTGAGATGCTCAGCTCTTCGCACAAGGTGCGCTCGTTGAGTTTGCCGCCAGGCGGGATCAGGCCTTCCACCAGCATTTGGCGCAGGCGGTGCGCGACTTGTTCATGCAAAACAGGTCGGGCAATGGACAGGTTTTCGGAATCCATGATTGATTTTGAATACAAAAATTGGGGCAGATTATCCCAATTTTAGGGCAAATACCCTTGACAAATGTATTTTGAATACAAAAAATACGCGCCATCAGAAAGGCTCTATTTCCCATGCTTGTCACCAATTTTCACCCCACCGGTCGCCACTTCTTGCAAATCCCAGGGCCCTCGCCTGTACCCGATCGCATCTTGCGCGCCATCAGCTCGCCCACCATCGACCACCGTGGCCCCGAATTCGGTGCCTTGGGCCTGAAAGTCCTGGCCGATGTGCAAAAGATTTTCAAAACCCGCCACCCGGTCATGATTTACCCGGCCTCTGGCACCGGTGCTTGGGAAGCGGCGCTGAGCAACGTGCTCCAAGCCGGCGACCATGTGCTGATGTACGAGACCGGCCACTTTGCTTTTTTGTGGAACAAGCTGGCCAACCAGCTGGGTCTCAAGTCCGAGGTTTTGAGCCTGCCTGGCCTGGAAGGCTGGCGCAACGGCGTGCAAGCCGACCTGATCGAACAGCGCCTGAAAGCTGACACGGGGCACAGCATCAAGGCCGTGTGCGTGGTGCACAACGAAACCTCGACCGGCGTGACGAGCGACATCGCCGCCGTGCGCCGCGCCATGGACGCAGCCAAGCACCCCGCCTTGCTTTTGGTGGACACCATTTCTGGCTTGGCCAGTGCCGACTACCGCCATGACGAATGGGGTGTGGACGTGACCATCAGCGGCTCACAAAAGGGCCTGATGCTGCCGCCTGGTATCGGCTTCAATGCCCTGTCGCCACGCGCCATCGAGGCCAGCCAAAAAGGCGGCATGCCCCGCAGCTATTGGGCCTGGGGCGAGATGATCGAGATGAACAAAAACGGCTACTGGCCCTCCACCCCCAACACCAATTTGCTTTATGGCTTGAGTGAGGCTTGCGACATGCTGCTGGCCGAGGGCCTGGACAAAGTCTTTGCGCGTCACCAGCGCTGGGCCGCTGGCGTGCGTGCAGCTGTCCATGCTTGGGGTTTGCCGATCCAGTGCGCCGATCCGGCGGTGTATTCCCCCATCCTGACCGGCGTCATGACTCCCGAAGGCGTGGACGCCGACGCGGTGCGCAAAGTCATCCATCAGCGCTTTGACTGTTCTTTGGGCACGGGCTTGGGCAAAGTCAAAGGCCGCATGTTCCGCATTGGCCACTTGGGCGATAGCAACGACCTGACCTTGATCGCCACCGTGGCGGGCTGCGAAATGGGCCTGAAGCTGTCGGGCGTGGCGCTGCAAGGCAGTGGCGTGCAGGCCATCATGGACCACTTTTCAAGCCACTGAACTCAGAACATAGAACCCAGGGCTTTCCGTTTTCTCGCGTGCATTTCTAACAAAACCCAAGGAGACAACATGAAACGCAGAACCTTTGTGGCCGCTAGCGCTGCCACTGCCGCAACGATGGTGGCGCCGTCAATCCAGGCCCAAACCCTGCCCGCCGGGCCGGTGCGCATCCTGGTGGGATTTGCACCAGGAGGCGGGACCGACATCTTGGCCCGCATCGTGGCGCAAAAGCTGCAAATCATGTGGGGCGTCACGGTGCTGGTTGAAAACCGAGCCGGAGCCACCGGGGTGATTGCTGCTGAAGCGGTGGCCAAGGCGGCTCCTGACGGCAACACACTGCTCATGGCACACATCAACAGCCATGCCTTGGCCCCGGCTCTCATGCCCAAACTCAGCTATGTGGTGGACCGCGACTTCTCGCCTTTGGCCTTGGTGGGGATCACACCCAATTTGTTGATTTCTAACAACGATCAACCCGCCAAGACGGTGGCCGAACTGGTGGCCCAATGCAAGGCCAACCCAGGCAAGGTCAGCTTTGGCTCTGCCGGTCAAGGCTCGGCACAGCACATGGCACTGGAGTCTTTCAAATTGGCTGCCGGTGTGGACACCATCCACATTCCCTACAAGGGATCAGGCCCCATGTTGGCGGATTTGATTGGGGGCCAGATCGGTTATTCGTTTGACACCATGACCGCTGCAACACCCCATGTCAAAAGTGGCAAAGTGCGCGCGATTGCTCAAACCCGAGCCAAGCGGGCATCCAGCTACCCCAATGTGCCAACCATGGTCGAGGCGGGCTTCCCCAACTTTGAGGCCACCACTTGGTACGGCCTGGCCGGCCCTGGCAAGTTGCCTGCGGCCATGGTTCAGCGCATGAACGAGGACATCAACAAAGTCTTGCTCATGCCGGACGTGATAGAAAAATTGGCTCAGTTTGGCGCAGAAGACGGTGGAGGTTCGGCCCAGCGCTTTGCCGATTTCATCCGCACTGAGCAAGTCAAGTGGGCCAAAGTGGTCAAAGACAGCAACGTCAAACTCGACAGCTGATGACCGACACCTTGACAGCAGGCACTGTGGATCTTGCCATCTGGCAAGGTGTGGCCACGGTGACCTTCAACCGCCCCCAGGCTCGCAATGCGATGACCTGGGGCATGTACCAACAACTCAGCCGCCACTGCGAAGCATTCAAAGTGGATACCAGTGTGCGCGCTGTGGTGTTTCGCGGCGCCGGAGGCCAAGCCTTTGTGGCAGGCACCGACATCGAACAATTCAAAAATTTCAGCACGGGCGAAGACGGCGTGGACTACGAGGCGCAAATCGAAGCCTGCATTGACTTGCTTTGCTCTTTGCCCATGCCCACCGTGGCGGTCATCGAAGGCTGGGCTGTCGGCGGCGGCCTGGCCATTGCCACCGCTTGCGACTTTCGCTTGGCCACACCGGGCTCGCAATTGGGTGTGCCCATTGCCAAAACATTGGGCAACTGCTTGTCGGTGGCGAATGTGGCGCGCCTGAGTGCCGCTTTCGGGCCGCAACGCGTCAAACGCATGCTCATGCTGGCCGAGATGATCGGCGCTGACGAGGCCTTGGCCTGCGGCTATTTGCACCAACTGGCTGAACCCACCGAAATGGATGGGGCAACCAGCGCTTTGGTGAAGCGCCTAACGGCCTTGGCTCCGGTGACCCAACAGGTGAGCAAACAAGCCCTGAACCGCTTGGTGCAGCATGCCGCACCCGAGGCCGAAGACCTGATCCGCCAGGCCTATGGCAGCGAAGACTTTCATGAAGGCGTCAACGCCTTTGTGGCCAAACGCCAACCCATTTGGAAAGGCCGCTGACGATGTCGATCACAGGAAGCGCGAAAAAGGCCCCGCGCACCGGACCTTTGGCCGGACTGCGCGTCCTCGAGATGACGCAGATCATGTCGGGCCCTACCTGTGGTTTGCTGTTGGCCGACATGGGGGCCGATGTCATCAAGATCGAAAAGCTACCCGGAGGCGATGACGCTCGGGGCTACCGCGACCCGCAAATCAACGGCGTGTCTGCGCCCTTTTTGATGCTCAACCGCAACAAGCGCGGACTGGCCATTGACCTGAAAAAACCACAAGGCCGCGCCCTGATGCTGCGCATGGTCCAAGACGCCGATGTGCTGGTCGAGAACTTCCGGGGCGGCACCATGGAAAAGCTCGGGCTGGGCTACGAAACCCTGCGCGAGGTGAACCCAGCTCTGATTTATTGCGCCATTTCGGGCTATGGCCGCACCGGCCCTTACGCCGACAAGGGCGGCTTTGACCTGATCGCCCAAGGCTTTGCTGGCTTGATGGCTGTGACGGGCGAGCCTGGTCGACCCCCTGCCAAAAGCGGCAACGCTGTGTCAGACATGAACGCGGGTATCTTGGCTGCCACGGGCATCTTGGCGGCTTACATCCACAAGCTCAAAACCGGCGAGGGCCAAATCGTGGACACCTCTTTGAGCGACGCTGCCCTGCAGCAAACCTATTGGCACGCCGCCGTTTGGCTGGCCACGCAGCGCGAACCGCAGCCCACGGGCTCGGCGCACATCCTGACCGCGCCCTACCAAGCCTTTGAAGCCAGCGATGGATGGATCAACATCGGTGGGGCCAACCAGACCAACTGGGAGCGCATTTGCACCGTGCTGGGCCACCCCGAGTGGCGCGAAGACCCCCGCTTTGTCACCAACAGCGACCGCATGGCGCACTTGGACGAATTGGTCACGCTCATGAACGCGGTGCTGCGGCAACGCACACGCGCCGAATGGCAGGCTGACATGGATGCTGCGGGCGTGCCTGCAGGCCCGGTCCACACCATTGGCGAGGCGCTGTCACACCCGCAAACTCTGGCACGCGGCATGGTGGTCACCTTGGAGCACCCGCAAGCGGGGACGACGCGCGGTATTGGGTGCCCGATCCACTTTTCGCAAACACCCACCAACACCGGACAGGCCGCGCCATTGCTGGGGCAACACACACGCGAACTGCTGCAAGAGCATGGTTTGAGCGAGACCGAAATAGATGACTTGATTGAGCAGGGAGCGGTCTCGCAAGCGGCGGCTTGATCGTCATGCTCAAAGCCACACGCTGGGCCACAAGCTGAATCACAAGCTGGCTAAAAAAATCGGACCCAAAGGTCCGATTTCTATTTTTCCAAAGCCTGCTTGTTCAGGCGCTAGCTTCAGACCCGCTCCGTCACCCAGGCCTGCACGCTGGCCAAGGCTGCGGGCAAGGCTGCCGGATTGGTGCCACCGGCCATGGCCATGTCGGGCTTGCCGCCGCCTTTGCCGCCGACTTGGCCTGCCACAAAGCTGGCCAACTCGCCCGCCTTGACTTTGTCCACGGTGTCGGCGGTCACGCCAGCGGCGATCTGAACCTTGTCGCCGTCCACAGCGGTCAGCACGATCACGGCTGTCTTGATCTTGTCTTTGAGCTTGTCCATGGTGTCGCGCAAGGTTTTGGCGTCGGCCCCTTCGAGCTTGGCCACCAGCAACTTGATGCCTTTGACGTCCACAGCTTGGCTCAGCAGCTCGTCGCCCTGAGCCGATGCCAGCTTGCCTTTGGCGGCAGCCAGTTCTTTTTCGAGCGCCTTGACCTGGTCCAGCACTTGGGCAATGCGGTTGTTCAATTCAGCGGGCTGGGCCTTGAGCGTGCCCGCAGCTTGCGTGAGGGTGTCTTCGAGGGATTGCAGATAAGCCAAAGCATTGGCACCGGTCACCGCTTCGATCCGGCGCACACCAGCGGCCACGCCGCCTTCGCTGATGATCTTGAAGAGGCCAATGTCGCCCGTGGCTTTGACGTGGGTGCCGCCGCACAGTTCGCGGCTGGTGCCAATGTCGAGCACGCGCACGGTCTCGCCGTATTTCTCACCAAACAGCATCATCGCGCCGGTTTTCTGGGCGCTTTCAATGTCCATCACACGCGCTTGCGCTGCCGCATTGGCCAAAATTTCGGCGTTCACCTGGGCTTCGATCTGGCGGATCTCGGCATCGGTCACGGGCGCGTTGTGCGCAAAGTCAAACCGGGTGCGCTCGGCATTGACCAAGCTGCCCTTTTGCTGCACATGGCCGCCCAGCACTTCGCGCAAAGCTTTGTGCATCAGGTGGGTGGCACTGTGGTTGCGCACGGTGGCGGCACGCAAGTCCAAGTCCACATGGGCCTGCACCAAGTCGCCAACTTTGAGGCTACCGGATTTCACTTCACCATGGTGGCCAAACACATCGGCTTTGATCTTGAGCGTATCGGCCACGTTGAACTGGCCGCCTGCGTTGTGTACCAGGCCCTGGTCGCCCACCTGCCCGCCCGACTCAGCATAGAACGGGGTCGTGTCCAGCACCACCACGCCCACCTGACCGGCTTTGAGCTCGGTGACTGCATTGCCGTCAGCGTACAAGGCCAGCACTTTGGCGTTGGCCGTCAGGTCCTCATAACCCACAAAGTCATTGCCAGCGCCGGTGTAGTCCAGCGCTTTGTCCATCTTGAACTTGCCAGCAGCACGGGCCTGGGCTTTTTGCTTTTCCATGGCGGAAGCGAAACCCGCTTCGTCCACGCTCAGGCCACGCTCGCGGCACACGTCGGCCGACAGGTCGAGCGGGAAGCCATAGGTGTCGTGCAGCTTGAAGGCCACTTCGCCCGGCAGCACTTTCACGCCACCGTCGAGGGCGGCGTCCAGAATTTGCATGCCGCTTTGCAGCGTCTCGAAGAAGCGCTCTTCTTCCACACGCAAAACGTCTGCAATGCGCTCGGCTTGATCGGCCATGTTCGGATAAGCCGCGCCCATGAGCTGGACCAAATCGGGCACCAACTTGTGAAAGAACGGCGTTTTTTGGCCCAGCAAATAACCGTGGCGGATGGCGCGGCGCACGATGCGGCGCTGCACATAGCCGCGGCCTTCGTTGCTGGGCACCACACCGTCGCTCACCAAAAACGCGGTGGCACGGATGTGGTCGGCGATCACGCGGAGCGACTTGTTGCTCAAGTCGGTGCAGCCCGTTTCGCGGGATGCGGCCTTGATCAGTGCGTCAAAAATGTCGATCTCGTAGTTGCTGTGAACGTGTTGCAGGATCGCTGCAAGACGTTCAAGGCCCATGCCCGTGTCCACGCAAGGCGCGGGCAGCGGCGTGACGGCACCGGTTTCGTCCATGTTGAACTGCATGAACACGTTGTTCCAAATTTCGATGAAGCGGTCGCCGTCTTCATCGGGGCTGCCGGGTGGGCCACCGGGGATGTGGGCGCCGTGGTCGTAAAAAATCTCTGAGCATGGGCCGCAAGGGCCGGTGTCGGCCATCATCCAAAAGTTGTCCGACTTGTAGCGGCCACCCTTGTTGTCGCCGATGCGGATGATGCGGTTCTCGGCCTTGATGCGCTCAGGCGTCCAACCCGCTTTGACGAAAATGCCCTCCCAAATGGCATGGGCCTCGTCGTCTTCCATGTACACCGTGGCGTACAGATTGTCGGCGGGCAGTTTGTAGACCTGGGTCAAGAGCTCCCAGGCCCACTCCAGCGACTCGCGCTTGAAGTAGTCGCCAAACGACCAGTTGCCCAGCATCTCAAAGAAAGTGTGGTGTCGGGCGGTGTAGCCCACGTTTTCCAAGTCGTTGTGCTTGCCACCGGCGCGCAAACAAGCTTGTACAGATGCTGCCCGGACATAAGAGCGCTTGTCCGATCCCAAAAACACGTCCTTGAACTGGACCATGCCCGAGTTGGTGAACATCAATGTCGGGTCATTGCCCGGCACCAAGGGGCTGGACGCCACGACGGTGTGGCCCTTGGACTCAAAAAAGTCCAAAAAGGTCTTGCGGATGTCGGAGACAGAAAAAGTGGCTTGGCTCATGTTGTGGGACGCTTTCAGTGCAACCCGCCATTATAGATTTGGCCCCACCCAGTCCTTTTGAGGCAGTCAAGCCCACATCAGGGTTTTGCGACTTTTGTGACAGCGAAGACATTCGGCAAGGGCTAAGCTCCGGTTCATTCTGGATACTGAACCTGCTTTGCTCAATTTTGGAGAACCTTATGGACATGAAAACATCCCCTCTCGCCTTCCTGAACGATCCCACTTTGCTCAAGACCGACGCCCTGATCAACGGGCAGTGGGTAACGGGCAACCAGCGTTTTGAGGTGACCGACCCGGCCACGGGTGGGCACCTGGCCAGCGTGGCCAACTTGGGTGCGGCCGAAGCCGAAGCCGCCATTGCCGCAGCCAATGCGGCCTGGGGTCCCTGGAAAACCAAGACCGCCAAAGAGCGCAGCATCATCTTGCGCAAGTGGTTTGATCTGCTGATCGCCAACACAGAAGACTTGGCCCGTCTCATGACCGCAGAAAACGGCAAACCCCTTGCAGAGTCGCGTGGCGAAGTGGCCTATGGCGCCAGTTTTGTGGAGTGGTTTGCCGAAGAAGCCAAACGCGTGAACGGTGAGACCCTGCCTCAGTTTGACAACAACCGCCGCCTGCTGGTGCTGAAGCAGCCCATTGGCGTGTGCGCTGCGATCACACCTTGGAACTTTCCACTGGCCATGATCACCCGAAAAGTAGCCCCTGCGCTGGCTGCTGGCTGCCCCGTGGTCATCAAACCTGCCGAGCAAACGCCGCTGACGGCCTTGGCTGCGGCAGAGTTGGCCATACGCGCCGGCATTCCTGCCGGGGTGCTCAACATCATCACCGCCGACGGCCAGCAAAGCATCGGCATTGGCAAGGTGCTGTGTGCCAGCAACGTGGTGCGTCACATCAGCTTCACAGGCTCCACCGAAGTGGGTCGCATTTTGATGGCGCAATCGGCCCCCTCGGTCAAGAAAATGTCACTCGAGTTGGGCGGTAACGCGCCTTTCATCGTGTTTGAAGACGCCGACATCGACAGCGCTGTCGAAGGCGCTTTCGCCAGCAAATACCGCAACGCAGGCCAAACCTGTGTCTGCACCAACCGCTTTTATGTGCACGAATCGGTCTACGAAGAGTTCGCGACCAAGTTCGCAGCCAAAGTCAAAACCGCCAAGGTGGGCAACGGTTTTGCCGAAGGCGTCAACCAAGGCCCGTTGATCGAGCCCTCTGCCCTGGACAAGGTCGAGCGCCATGTGAACGACGCGATTGCCAAAGGTGGCCGCGTGCTCACAGGCGGCAAGCGCCTGAGCGGCCAATTCTTTGAACCCACCGTGATTGCAGACGCCAGCGCCGACATGGTGTGCGCCAAAGAAGAGACCTTTGGCCCGTTTGCACCCATCTTCAAGTTCAAAACCGAGCAAGAAGCGGTTGATGCGGCCAACAACACCGAGTTTGGCTTGGCCAGCTACTTCTACAGCCGCGACGTGGGCCGCATCTTCCGCGTGAGCGAAGCACTGGAATACGGCATGGTCGGCATCAATGTGGGAATTTTGGCGACCGAGCACGTCCCTTTTGGCGGTGTCAAGCATTCGGGTCTGGGCCGCGAAGGCTCCAGTCACGGCATGGAAGACTATGTAGAAATCAAGTACCTGTGTGTGGGCGATATCTTGAAATAAACACTGTGCAATCCATCACCGCCAGCTTCATGCCACTGGCGGTGATGGCAAAAACTTTGATCAAAAGATGCCTTGAAAAGGCACTCTGAACGCATAGTCTTGCAGCAATGTCCCGTGGACCCAAGCCACCGAGTCAGCCCAAGCTGGCTCGGCACGCAGGCTCCACTCCACAAACGGGGCCAAGTAAGGTTTGTCTGCCCAAAGTGCAGGACTTGCAACCAACTGGTAAGCCGGCGAATTTGTCCACACATTACCAGGCCACCAGCTCAAGCCGAGGCACAAAGCAGTCAACGAGGGCAACAGCCAAAATTTGCAACGCAGCAGCAAACCGTGTTGACGGGTCAAGGTCAGCACCAAGGCGATAACACCCGCAAAAAACTGGCACAGGTTGAGCAAGCCAAACATCAAAGATGCCCCCAGCACCACAGGCGTCATGACCGTCTTGCGGTAAGCCGCTGAGAGTTGTTCTGGGGTGATTTTGGGCGCAAAAAACCCACCCATCAATTGGGCGGCACCTGATTCCGAATCCAAATCGTCTGGTGACAACCCCGCCAACGAAGATGCCCAGAGGGCACTCATGACAGGGCGAATATCTTCAGGCGCGGGGCTGCCCAACAAGGTCTCACCACGAAGCAGCATTCGGCCATTCAGCGCCTCTTGCGTACTCAGCTGCGAGCGCCAACTCATCATCAAATCCTGCTGGTCAGCGCGAGAAACGATGGTGTCCACCAGTGCTTTTTGAAAATGCCACATGCTGACCAAGCCCAAAGAACAGCAGAGCACCACCAATAAAAACCGGGACTTCACAAAACGGTCAAACCATCGCATCAACAACAAGGCCAGGCCCAAGCCAGAAACAACTCGACCCCAAAGTTCGATGTCGTGCAATTGGTCTGGGGTGGTTGTCAGTTGCAGGTCACCGGCCAATTCCAACAACCTGTGGTTGAAAGACAACTCCAACACCGCATAACAAGCCAGTACGGTCAAAAACCAAATTTGCGAATTGAGGGTTTGGGGTTTAACAAGGGGAATACGCATGGGTCAATTTTAACTTTGCTGATCATTTAAGACTGCGTCGATGGCCGACTTTGAACGATTAGAATGTCCCGAATGCGGGTGTCGTTTAATGGTAGGACTTTTGCTTCCCAAGCAAATAACGAGGGTTCGATTCCCTTCACCCGCTCCAATTGAGCATGCCAAGCAAAAGGCCCCTTACGGGGCCTTTATTTTCTTGCACAAAACTGGCCGCACTCAGAAGTGCAACTTCACACCCGTTTTGCTTTGCAGCCATTCGGGGGTCACGCCGGGAGCCAGCTCGATCACTTTGAGGCCTGCCTCGGTGACGTCCATCACGGCCAAATCGGTGATGATGCGGTCCACTACGCCAACACCCGTCAAAGGCAGTGTGCAGCTGGGCAAAATCTTCATGTCTTCGGTGCCGTCTTTCTTTTTGGCCACATGTTCCATCAAGATGATCACGCGCTTGACGCCTGCCACCAAGTCCATCGCGCCGCCCATGCCCTTGACCATCTTGCCGGGAATCATCCAGTTGGCCAAATCGCCTTTTTCGCTGACCTGCATGGCACCCAAAATCGACAAATTGATCTTGCCGCCACGGATCATGGCAAAAGACAACTCACTCCCAAAAATAGACGAGCCTTTGATGGTGGTCACCGTCTGCTTGCCCGCGTTGATCAGGTCAGCATCGACCTCCTCTTCGATGGGGAAAGGTCCAATGCCCAGCATGCCGTTTTCGCTTTGCAGCCAGACTTCCTTGTCAGCAGGCACAAAGTTGGCGACCAAGGTAGGAATACCGATGCCCAGGTTCACATAAAAACCGTCTTCCAGTTCATGGGCCGCACGGGCGGCCATTTGGTCTTGACTCCAGCTCATATCAAACTCCTGTTGTTTCGGTCACGGCGGGCTTCATACGCCCGCCTTTTCTGTGATGGTGCGCTTTTCGATGCGCTTTTCGGGTTTCGCATTCAACACGATGCGGTGTACGTAAATGCCGGGCAGGTGCACGCTGTCAGGATGCATGTCACCGGTTTCGACAATCTCTTCGACCTCGACCACGCAAATTTTTCCCGCCATGGCCACGGCAGGGTTGAAATTGCGAGAGGTGTAACGGAACTGCAAGTTGCCGGACTTGTCAGCACGGTGTGCTTTGACAAAAGAGACATCCGGCACCAGCGAACGCTCCATGACGTAGGTCTCGCCGTCGAACTCGCGAAGCTCTTTGCCTTCGGCCACCAAGGTGCCTACACCGGTCTTGGTGAAGAAGGCCGGGATGCCCGCGCCGCCCGCACGCAGCTTCTCGGCCAGCGTTCCTTGAGGCGTGAACTCCAAAGCCAGCTCACCTGCCAAGTATTGGCGCTCAAACTCTTTGTTTTCACCCACATAAGACGCAATCATTTTTTTGATTTGGCGGGTCTGCAACAAAATGCCCAAACCAAAATCATCGACGCCCGCGTTGTTCGAAATGGCCGTCAGGTTTTGCACACCACTGTCCTTGAGCGCACCGATCAGGGCCTCGGGGATGCCGCACAGGCCAAAACCACCCACGCCAATCAACTGACCGTCAGCAACGATGCCTTTCAAGGCCTCGGCTGCGGAAGGAAAAATCTTGTTCACGCCTGTCTCCATGTGGTGATTAAGACCGCTACGATACTACGTAATGAGATACGTAGTTTTTCGTAGAGTCCGCCCCTGACATGGGTGTCATGACTTGTCAGAGTAAAACTGAATTTGAATCCGCTCTGTGAAGATGAACACCGATATTGATTACCGTCTTGCCTTCGATCTGGCGCCCATCGGCATGGTTCTTTCGCGCAACCGAGCCATTGTGGACTGCAACCAGTGCGTCTGCGACATGTTTGGCGTGACCCAAGAGCAGCTGATCGGACAAAGCTTTCAACTGCTCTACCCCAGTGCTGACGAGTACGAAAGAACAGGCCAGCGAATCGCACCGATTTTGAACACCCAAGGTGTCTACGCTGATGACCGCATCATGAAACGGGTGGACGGCCGCTTCAAAGGTGAAACTTTCTGGTGTCATGTGACAGGCCGAGCCTTGAACCGTGCCGCCCCCCACGCGGCCGGCATTTGGACCTTTGAAGACCTTTCCGCGCGCAAGCCCGTCAAGACCGAACTCACACCACGTGAGCGCGAGGTGGCCGCACAGTTGATGGATGGCCAAACCAGCAAGGAAATTGGCAGAACATTGGGCATTAGCCACCGAACAGTCGAGATCTACCGGGTCAAGCTGATGCGCAAGTACGGTGCCTCAGGGTCGGCGGATTTGATCCAAAAACTGATGCGGAGCTGATGTGAGCACCCCAAAAAAAATCCCGCTCAAGTCGGGATTTTCAAGGGTGTCACGGTGAATGGAGGCGCGACCCAGAGTCGAACTGGGCTCCACGGATTTGCAATCCGTTGCATAACCGCTTTGCTATCGCGCCCAAAAAAGCAGCAGAGCTTTCTCTGATAGGAAGAAGCTCCACCAAAAAGTGGAGCGGGAAACGAGGCTCGAACTCGCGACCTCAACCTTGGCAAGGTTGCGCTCTACCAACTGAGCTATTCCCGCATGCAAGCCTGAGATTATACATCGCAATAGCCATAAATTTTGGATCAACCGAAAGGCAAAAACCAAATGTTTGGGCGGCCTCAGAAATCCAGGACGCTGACTGGCTTGAGCTACGACCTTTGCAGATGCAATGGCAGCAGCAATAGGCTTCCCTTTATCGATGCGCTGCATTTTCTTCAAGGCACATTCATCCGACCAGACTATGGCTCATGAATCCTCAACCAGGGCCACTGCTGTACCTTCCAAATCGTTCACATTGACTAATTCGGTCATACCGAATTTAATGCGATAAGTTTTTTGAATTTTCTCGGCGAGAAAATCTCGGTACTCGGCCGAATCGCTCACAGGAGAACAACGATGTGGTTTTCTATTTTCCTCAGTGGCCGATGTGCGCTAATGGTTGCCCTTGCCGCCATGACCCTCGGGGCAGCGGCCCAAAATTGGCCCGATCGGCCGATCAAACTGGTCGTGCCATTCCCTCCAGGCGGTGGTGCCGACGTGGCCGCTCGGACCTATGGTGAGAAGTTGTCGACACTGCTGGGGCAGCCGGTGCTGATCGACAACAAGCCGGGCGCCAGCGGCAACATAGGCGCCGAACTGGTCGTTCGTGCTCCTGCCGACGGTTACACCCTGCTTTTTGCCAATGAATTCCTCGCCACCAACCCGCTGATGTTCAAGGAAATCCGCTACGACTCGCTCAAAGACTTCGTGCCGATCGCGAAGGTGGCCAGCAATGCCGCCGCCATCGCGGCGCACCCAAGCCTCGGCGTGAAGACGATCCAGGAACTGATCGCCCTGGGCAGAACAAAGAACCTCAATTACGCTTCGCCCGGCGTTGGTACCGGCCCGCACCTGTTTGGGCAGTTGATTGCGATCCAGACAGGCGCGAAATTCACGAACATTCCGTACAAAGGGTCCGCGCCGGCAACTGCAGATGCGGTTGGGGGACAAGTCGACTTCATCATCTCGACCTTGTCGCCGATGGTGCCTCACTTCAACTCAGGCAGGCTGATTGGACTGGCCATCACCGGTGACAAGCGCTCACCGCAGGCGCCTAATGTGCCGACTTTGGTTGAATCCGGCTTGAACATGCAACGCTACGAAGTCTGGTACGGCGTGGTGGCCCCTGCTGCCGTTCCGCGACCCATCATCACCCGGCTTCAACAGGCTTCTGCCCAAGTATTGCGAGATCCAGAGTTGCTGAACAAGCTGCGCAGCGCCGGGTTCGATGTGGAGCCGAGCATTGGCGACGACTTCGGGGCCGAACTGCGCGCGGCCATTGATCGCTGGACTCGCGTCATACGCGATGCAAAGATTCAACGCGAATAGGAGAAACAATATGAAATCTTGGTGGATCCGGACAGCCGGAGATGAAATGTCTCTGGAAATGCGCGACATACCCGTTCCGCAACCAGGGCCCAGTCAGGTGGGCATTCGAATTCGTGCCGCAGCACTCAATCGTGGTGAGTTCATCGCGGGCCACGGCCTGCACACGGCGGCTACGGCACGGCCTGCGGGTTTCGAGGCGGCTGGTGAAGTGACGGCACTGGGCGCAGGTGTCACGCGCTGGAAACTGGGTGACCGCGTCATGGGCCGCTGTGACGGCGCTTTCGCCGAACACGGTTGCATGAATGCCGAGGAGGTGTTTGCGGCTCCCCAGCGCCTCACTTGGGAACAGGCGGCGGCGACAACGGTGGTGTTCCTCACGGTGTATGAAGCTTTGATGGCTCATGGCCGCTTGGCTGCAGGCGAATCCATGCTGGTGACCGGCATCTCGTCAGGCGTTGGTGTGGCGTCACTCCAGGTTGGCAAGGCCTTGGGTGCGCGGGTGATCGGCACCTCTGGTTCGTTGGAAAAACTCGAGCGCCTGAAGGCGATGGGCCTCGACGTCGCGTTGCACACCCGGGCGCCCGACTTCGTCCCAGCTGTCATGCAGTCCACCCAAAACCAGGGGGTGGACTTGGTGGTGAACACCGTCGGCGGCAGTGTCTTTGCTGCATGCATCGAAGCCATGGGTTTCCAAGCGCGGCTGGCCATGGTGGGCTATGTCGACGGCCAGGTCGACGCGCGCATAGACCTCGGCGCGCTGCACAGCAAAAGGCTGCAGTTGTTCGGCGTATCCAACAAGATGCGCACGATGTCTCACCGCATCGCCGCGGCTAAAGCCCTAGAAAGCAATCTGCTGCCCATGTTGGCAGATGGGCGCGTAACGCCATTGGTCGATCAGATTTTCGCGCTCGACGAACTGCCAATCGCGCAGCATTGCATGCAGAGCAACCAGCACCTTGGCAAGCTCGTGGTGCGCGTCGACTGATCCAGCTTCATTACAAAATTGGTGACCTCTGACCAAGAGCGACACGGTTGCCCCCCAGCAGCTGATCAAGCAGGTTGTTTTCACAGGTTTTTTTGATGGAAAAAATCGGTGTAAAAGTTGTCAAGTGCGAATAAATTGATTTTTCACAGACCCTTGAGGAGACACACGATGTTCAAACAAATATCGGCCATTGCGATGGCTCTTGCCGTGACGTGGGGCACACAGGTCCAAGCACAGGCTTACCCCAACAAACCGATACGCGTGGTGCTGGGCTACACCGCCGGCGGCGCTGCGGACGCTGCCGCTCGCCCACTTATGCGTGTCCTCGAGCCGCTGCTGGGGCAAGCCATCATCGTCGAACCCAAGCCGGGCACCGCCGGCGGGGTAGCCGCGGATTTCATCAGCAAGGTACCGCCAGATGGCTACACCCTCTACTTTGCCGATGGTGGGCCCTTCACCACCGCGCCACACCTGACCAAAGTGGGTTACCACCACTTGAACTCATTCACCCACATCGGCCATGTTTGCAGCACTGGTAGCGTCCTGGTGGTGCATCCCTCCTCGCCATTCAAGAGCGTGCCCGACGTGGTGGCCGCCGCGAAAAAGGAACCGGACAAATGGAGCTACGGCACCTCGGGCGTTGCAGGTCCGCATCACTTTTCCGGCGAACTGCTCAAGAGTTTTACCGGCATCAACTTGTTGCATATTCCTTACAAGGGCGGAGCGCCGGCAATGACCGACCTGATGGGCAACCAAGTTCCGATGCTATTTTCATCACTGACCGCAGCGGTGGGTCCATACAAGTCTGGCAAGGTGCGCGCCTTGGCTGTGACATCGCCTAAACGCTCAGGCGCCTTTCCCGACGTCCCGACCATGGAGGAACTCGGCTACAAGGGTTTTGATTCCACTGGCTGGTTCCAACTCATGGGTCCAGCAGGCATGCCGCCTGAGGTGGTGACGCGACTGTCACAGGCGCTACTCAAGGCAGGAGAGGACAAAAGTTTGCAGGAGCAATACAAGCAACTGGGTTGCGACGCGGAATTCTTAACGCCCGCACAAACCGTCGAGAAGGTCAAGAGCGACTATGCCAAATGGGGCAAAGTCATCAAGGAGGCCAACATCAAGGCCGAATGACAACCATCATCCAGGCCTGGTGTGGCGTCACAGACAGGCTTGAAGTTGCGCTGTCTGTAAACCCCAAAAAGCAAAAAGCCCAGCCGGTAAGGGCTGGGCTAAATGCTTGATTGACTTGGGGTGGCTGATGGGGCTCGAACCCACGACAACAGGAATCACAATCCTGGACTCTACCAACTGAGCTACAGCCACCGCGAAGGAAAGATTATAGCCTGAAGAAAAAGGCCGTTGACTTGACGAAAGAGATTTAAGAGACCGTCGCCAATTTGGGTTTGGGCACCAAGATTTTGACTTTGAACTGTGTTCGCAAATGCGCCATGTAGGCAGCGGCCTCAGCGCTGGCCAGCAAGCGTGCAAACTGTTCGCGCGTTTGCGCTTTTTGCTGTGGACTGGGCTCGTCGCGCGGCACGACTTTGTTGACGCGTGCCACGACGTAACCCATGGAGCCCAAGTCAACACCTACCCAAGCAGGCATATTGGCTGGATCTGCTCGCAAGACGGCATCAACAAGCTTTTGGGCTTGCCCCTGCGTTTGGTCACGCGAGATCATCAAGGCCGAACTCAATGGAGCAGATGACGGATTCTTTTGCCACTCGGCCAAGCGGGCTTCAGCCTCTGTTTTGGCAAGCGCTATCGCCTGTTCAGTCACAAACTCTGCGCGAACTTGGTCTTTCACCTCGGCATATGGCCGCAAGGCTGCTGGCCTGTAATTGACCACACGCGCTGACACCAAGGTGTTATTGCCCAGCTCAATGGCTGCAGAATTGCGACGCTTGCTGATGGATTCATCGGCAAAAACAGCCTCCAGTATTTTGGGGTTGGCCAAAACGCCCTGCTGCCCAGCCAAAGGAGACCGGGTCAAACCTTTGCCTTGTTGAATTTGCAAGCGAAGCTTGTCAGCCACAGAGGTGAATGTGTCGGCTTGTTCGTAAACGCTGTTGCTGAATGTTTCAGCAAATTCAGCAAACTGACGCTTGGCTTGTTGCTGGCGCAAATCGGCTTCCAACTGCGGTCTCATGGATTCGAGGCTAGGAGTCACCGGTGCTTTGATGTCGGTGAGTTGAATGATGTGAAAACCAAATTCCGACTCGACCACCGAGCTGATCTCGCCTTTTTTGAGCGCAAATGCGGCATCTTCAAACACCTTGACCATGGCGCCCTTTGCAAAAAAATCCAAGTCACCGCCATTGCTTGCAGAACCCGTGTCATCCGAATTTTTACGGGCCAATTCAGCAAAGGCTTTGGGGTCCTTGCGCAAAGTGACGAGCAGAGATTCGGCCTTGGCACGGGCCTTGTCTTTTTCGGCGGCTGGAGATTCTTTGGTCGCATTGATCAAAATATGGCTCGCACGTCGTTGCTCTTGGCCAGACAGCCGCTGGACGTTTTGCTCGTAGTAGGTTTTGACATCTTGCTCTGGCAACTGGATATTTTTAGCCAATGCAGCTGCGTCCAAGACCAAATACTCCACGTCTGCGGTTTCCTGCGAACGGAATCGGTCAGAGTGGGATTGGTAAAACTTCTCAAGATCTGCATCGTTGGGCTTGACCTTTGCCGCGTAATTGGCAGGAGAAAAGCCCAGCAGTTGAACCTCTCGGCGCTGGAAAAAAGCCTGCAAAGCCAGATCACTTTGTTTTTGCGATGACATGGCCGAAGCCTGAAGGGCGGACAAGACTTGTTGACCAGAAAGATCACGACGGACTTGGGCTTCCAACATTTCAGGCGTCATGCCTTGGCTGGAAGCCAACTGACGGTATCGGTCCATATCCAGTTTGCCATCGGGGCCGCGCAGTCTGGCGATAGAAGGGTCTTGCTGAAGGTAATTGGCCAACCGCTGATCACTGGTCACCAACAGCTGCTTGTCAGATGCCACAGCGATCATTCGATCGTTGACCATGCGCTCCAAACTCGCGTAGCGGGCCTCATCCGAACCCAACATCTTGGGGTCAAGGTTGGGCATGGACGAGCGAATTTTGTCAACCTCTTGCTGGTGCATGGCATCCCATTGCTGCTGGGTGATTTCCACATCCCCGATTTGGGCGACGACAGCGCCTCGGGCGTCACGGTTGTTGTAACCCTCTACGCCAAACAAAACAAACGAAGGAATGATCAGCAGGACCAGCACGCCCATCAGGATTCTGGATTTATTGCGAATGGCGTCAAACATTTTCGAAGTCTCGGTTGATCAATAAAAAAGGCGAACCACGGGTTCGCCTTTGTTCATGAGGTGGTGGGTGCTGACGGTCTCGAACCGCCGACCTACTCCGTGTAAAGGAGCCGCTCTACCAACTGAGCTAAGCACCCCCTCAAATGTCTATCAGTTCAAAGCGTCCTTCAGACCTTTGCCTGGACGGAACTTTGGCACATTGGCTTTTTTGATTTTAATCGCAGCGCCAGTGCGTGGGTTGCGACCCGTGCGAGCTGCACGCTTGCCCACTGCAAAGGTGCCAAAACCCACCAAAGAAACAGTACCGCCCTTTTTCAGAGTGGTACGGACTGCGCCCATGGTGGCCTCAAGGGCGCGACCCGCAGCTGCCTTGGACAAATCAGCATGCTTGGCAATGTGTTCGATCAATTCAGTTTTGTTCACAAAAAACCTCTGGGTATAAAGACCGTTTATCACGGTGGTTAAACAGATGCCGACCCACACAAAAATGGTGCTGTGGCACAAGACTTCAACAACAGGTGAACAGAGGGCAAGAATAATCACCTTGTGGGTGAGTCAAAAAACCCCATTGAACACCAGATCTGTGGCTAATTTTAGCCTTGAAAATCAAGCTCAGTAAACGCTTGAACAGTTTTTTTAATGCAAGGGCCCGGCTGCGCTGGATGGCGCATCACAAAGCCTCACAAATGGCGCGTCCCACGTCAGAAGTGCTGGCTTTGCCGCCCAAATCGGGCGTGCGCGGTGCGTCGGGGCCTGCCGCCAAGACTTTCTCAATGGCCCCCAAAACCGCATCGTGAGCTTCTTTGTAACCCAGAAATTCGAGCATCATGGCGCCGCACCAAATTTGACCGATCGGGTTGGCCACGCCCTTGCCCGCGATGTCAGGGGCAGACCCGTGAACAGGCTCAAACAAGGAAGGGAACTTGCGATCTGGATTGAGGTTAGCACTGGGCGCAATGCCGATCGTGCCGGTGCACGCAGGCCCCAAATCACTGAGAATGTCACCAAACAAATTGCTGGCCACCACCACATCAAAAAAGTCTGGGCGCTGAACAAAGTGGGCCGTCAAGATATCAATGTGGAATTTATCGACATTCACGCCGGGATAGGCCTTGGCCATTTCAGCCACGCGTTCGTCCCAATAAGGCATGGTGATGGCGATTCCGTTTGACTTGGTGGCGCTGGTGAGGTGCTTTTTGGGACGCGACTGTGCCAATTCATATGCAAATTTCAGCACGCGATCGACACCAATGCGTGACATCACCGTCTCTTGCATCACAATCTCTCGCTCGGTTCCAGGGAACATGCGCCCACCGATGCTGGAGTACTCACCCTCGGTGTTTTCACGCACGATGTACATGTCAATTTCACCGGGTTGACGAGGGCTGCCGTCACGGCGCACCACAGGCGCGATGATGCCCGGCATCAAACGGGCTGGGCGCAAATTGATGTATTGGTCAAACTCCCTGCGGAACAACAACAAGGAACCCCACAACGACACGTGGTCGGCGATCTTGTCGGGCCAACCCACCGCGCCAAAGTAAAGCGCATCGTGACCGCCAATCTGGTCTTTCCAGTTGTCGGGCAACATTTTTCCGTGTTTTTCGAAATAGTCCCAGCTGGAAAAATCGAAATGGTCAAACTGCAAGTCAATGCCAAATTTTCGGGCTGCGGCTTCCATCACGCGCAAACCTTCGGGCATGACTTCTTTGCCAATGCCGTCACCTGGAATCACTGCTATACGGTGTCGGGTCATGGGGTTTCCTTTTTCAAAAAATGCAGAGAATACAGACAAGTGAATGATCACGCATTCACCGAGGTGACCGAACCACCAAGCCAACCCCCAACGCTGTGAGGGCTGTTCCGGCCAAAGTCAGGGTCGTGATGCTTTCATCAAACAAGAACCAAGCCATCACCGCCGTTGTCGGTGGCACCAAGTACAACAAACTGGTCACTGCTGCCGCAGCGCCGCGTTGGATCAAAATATAAAAGAGAGAGCTGCCCCCCAGGGTCAGGCCCAAGACCGACCAGGCCATGGCGCCTGTCAACTGACCGTTCCAGCGGATGGCTTCGGTCTCCAGCAGCGCCAGCGGCAAAATGACCACAGCAGAAGCCATGAGCTGAACGGTGTTGGCCGTTCGAACATCGCAGGGTTGCACAAAATGTTTTTGATACAGCGTACCCGCCGTGATGGCCAGCAAAGCGCCGATGGCAAACAACATATTCGCGGGTGTCACATGGTCCAGAGGGTTGGACAAACTGAGTTTGTGCCAAACCACCATCAACAAGCCGATAAAGCCCAGCGACAAACCCAACCACTGGCGAAGCGACACAGCGGGTAAAGGCGCTTCGCAATCGGAGGATGGGCGCGACATCCAGGACAACCAAATGGCGGTCAGGACTGGCTGAATACCCACCACCAAAGAAGAGAGTCCAGACCCCATCCCCGCCTTGACGGCTGCCCAAACGCCACCCAGGTAACAAGCTTGAATCAAAATTCCGGTGACTGAAAGATGAACCCACTGCTGCCTTGTTTGCGGCCAAGAAACCTTGGCCCACCAAATCCAAGGCAAGAAACAAGCTATGGAGAGCAAGAAGCGCAACAGCAAAAAGGAAAATGGCGGCGAATGTGGCATGCCGAAACGGGCGACGATGAAACCCGTGCTCCAGATCAACACAAACACAAGGGGAATGGCCCAGACCCAAGCACCCGACAATCTGCCCAAGGTCATTTCACGCGGGCTCGGATTTCAGGCAAAGCCTTTTGCATGTAATAAACCATGGACCAGACCGTCAAGATAGCGGCCACAACAATCAGCACCGCACCCCAATCGCGGGTGTCGATCACACCGAACAAGGTCCCGTTGTAGAGTAAAAACGGAATGGCCACCATTTGTACTGTGGTCTTGAGTTTGCCCACCATATGAACGGCCACACTTTTGCTGGCACCAATTTGCGCCATCCATTCACGCAAAGATGAAATAGCGATTTCGCGGCCAATGATGATGAGCGCGACCAAAACGTTCACTCGGTCCATTTGCACCAGCATGAGCAATGCGGCGCACACCAAAAACTTATCGGCGACCGGATCCAAAAATGCACCGAAAGCCGAAGTCTGGTTGAGTTTTCGGGCCAAAAAACCATCCAGCCAGTCAGTCCAGGCAAAAACCACAAACATCAGCGTGGCGATCAGGTTTTGGGTCTCAATCGTCAGACTGTCCAAGTAGTACACGCCAATGATCAAAGGAATCGCGACAATGCGCGTCCAAGTCATGAGGGTGGGGATCGTGAAAAACATGGTTTCGATTGTGGCACGTGATGGAGGCAGGAGCCTGACACCCTGGGGTCTGAACTTTTGAGGTCAGTGCAAGGCGTTGTAAATGGTCTCTGCCAGCTCCCGCGAGATGCCCTCCACGCCGAGTAAATCCTCCACACTGGCGCTCTCAACCCCACGCACACCGCCAAAACGCTGCAGCAGCTTGGCCCGTTTACGGGGCCCGATGCCGGGGATTTCTTCGATCTTGCTGCCGCCCATGCGCACCTTGGCCCGCTGAGCCCGCATGCCAGTGATGGCAAAGCGGTGCGCCTCGTCGCGAATTTGCGCCACCAGCATGAGCGCCGCCGAATCTTTGCCCAAATAGACCTTCTCTCGGCCATCGGCAAACACCAGCTCTTCCAGTCCCACCTTGCGGCCCTCGCCTTTTTCCACTCCCACAATGCGCGAGAGGTCCAGCCCCAAGTCGGTGAACACTTCACGCGCCATGCTGACCTGGCCCTTGCCGCCGTCAATCAGCACCAAATCTGGCAACCGAGCCGTGCCCTCGCCGGAACGTAAAGCCTCGGCCAACTTGCCATAACGGCGCATCAGCACTTGGCGCATGGCGGCGTAATCGTCGCCCGGCGTGATGCCTTCGATGTTGTAGCGCCGGTATTCGGCGCTTTGCATCTTGTGCTGGCGAAACACCACGCATGAGGCTTGCGTGTTCTCGCCGGCCGTGTGCGAGATGTCAAAACACTCGATGTGCAGCTGATCCATATCGTCTGGTGCCAAATCCAAGGCATCGGCCAAGGCCCGGGTGCGGGCTTGTTGCGAGCCTTCTTCGGCCAACAGGCGCGCCAATTGGATGTCGGCGTTTTTCTCGCTCATTTCCAGCCATACCCGTCGCTGCTCGCGCGGGTTGTGCACGGCGGCAATTTTGTAACCCGCTTGCAGCGACAAAGCCGACACCAATGCTTTGTCCACCGCCACACTGGTGATCAAGGCAGCTGGGACCGGAATGCCAATGTAGTGCTGGGCCATGAAGGCTTC